>NZ_BEGX01000061.1:47619-193534 GCF_002583555.1 Pseudonocardia sp. N23 | reverse complement strand
GCCCCGGCCGGCACCGGCGGGCATCGTGCGCCCGACCCGACCGGCGGGTACCGGGCCGTGCCGCCCACCAGCGGCCACCGCGCCGACGACGCGGGTCGCGACGGCATCCCGACGCCGCCGCGGAGCCCGTACGAGCGCGCGCCGTCGGACGGCGCCCCCTACGACGACGCAGCCCACGACAGCGGCTCCTACCGCAGCCGGGCCTACGACAACCGCGGCGCCGATCCCATCGCCGGCCGGCCGGTCGACGGTCCGCCGCGCACCGGGCGTCGTGCCGCCGACGACGGCCGCACCGCGTTCCGACCGCCTGCCGGTGCACGGCCGGGTGGGCGTCGCCGGGCCGAGGACCGCGACGAGCGCGGCGTCGACCCGCAGCCCGGTCTGTCCGGACCCCCGGCAGGTGCACGGCCGGCCACCGGTGGGCGTCGCACCGGCCCCGAGGGCGGGGGCCGTCACGGCTCGGCAGTCGGCGACTTCGGCAACGGCGCCCACGGCTCGCAGGAACCGGCAGCCGCCCGCGCCGACCGGGTCCCGCGCGCCGGCGGAGGCCACCGCGCCCCCACCGACCCGGGCCGCCCCGTTCCCGACCGGCCCGTTCCCGACCACCGGGATGCGGACCACGGTTCGCGCCACGGTGCCCCCGCGAGCGCGCCCCACGGGGGATCGCCGTACGAGCCGACCTCGTACGAGCCGCCGCGCACTGCCGGAGTGGCGTACGGGTCCGAGTACGGGTCGGCCGGCTACGACTCGCCCTACAGCGGCCCGTACCGCGACGAGCGCGACGGCCGCTACGCCGACCGCGGCGACAACGGATACGGCCGTGAGCCTCGCGACCGTGATCCTCTCGGCGGCACCTACCGGAACGACACGTACGGCAGCGACTCGTACCACAGCGACTCTTACAGCCGCGACTCCCGCGGCAGCGACTCGTACGGCCGGAACGAGGAAGGCCGCAACGAGTACGGCCGGGACGGCTACGGCCGCGACTCCTACGGCCGCGACTCCTACGGCCGCGACTCCTACGGTCGCGACCCCTACGCAGGTGGCGCCTACTCCGGTGACGCGTACGCCGGTGACCCCTATGCCGGGGGCGACGGCCACGACCAGGAGTCGTCCGGCCGGCACGGCCGTCCGCGCCGGCACAGCGCCGAGGACATGGAGGGGCGGCCCGCACTGGCGTTCCTCAACGGCGACCCGAACCGGATGTTCGACGGCGACGCGGAGCCCTACCCGGCCGGTCGCCACCACCGTCCGCGCTGACCCGACGACGGGCCTGCCCGGCGCTCTCCGAGCCCGGGCAGGCCCGTCGGGCCACGGTCCGGAGCGACGTCAGGACGGTCCGACGAGCAGGGGCCGAAGCGGCCCGGCCAGGGTCGGTGGGCCACGCGCAGGTGTGAGCCCTGGACGGGTCAGCCTGCTGCGGCCCGGAGCCAGCCCAGGACGGCGGCCCGGCCCAGCGCGGCGTGGTCGGCGCCCACCGCGACGAGGTCCGTCGCAACCACCCGCGCCCGGGGGAGCAGATCCGCCCAGTGGTGGGCGATGACGGTGGGGTGCACCGGGTCGTCGACCGCGCCGACGACACCAGCGGGGACCGCGAGCCCGCGCAGGACGTCGTCGTCGGGTGCAGGCGTGGCGGCCGCCTCGTCGAGCGCGGCCGCGAGCCCCTCGCCGTGCGCCGCCCACGAGCGGGCGAGGTCGTCGGCCAGCCACCCGGGCGCGGAGGCGCGCAGGGCGGCGACGGTCGCGTCGAGACCCGTGTCGCGGACCTGCCGTGCCGTGGCCCGGGCGGTGAGGGCGGCGGGTGCGGCGCCGGGGTCACCGGTCCAGCCCGGGAGTACCAGCAGCAGCCCCGCGAGATGCTCCTGCCGGTCGACGGCCCAGCCGGCGGCGACGTGGGCGCCCAGCGACACGCCTCCGACGAGCAGCCGCGCGTCTGTGTCCGACGCCATGTCCCGGACGGCCCGAAGGGCCTCGTCGAGCGCCGACCGGTAACCGGCGACGATCCCACGCCCCACATCCGGCTCCGGCGCGATCAGGTGTGCGCCCACCGCGGCGAGAGGCTCGCTGAACGCGGACCGGACGAACCGCGCGTCGGACCCCGAACCCGGCAGAACGACGGCGACGCGGTCGCCGAAGGGGAGAGGTGTCACGGAGAGCATCGGCGCAGATCACACATTCGGGGGAATCGCTCCCGTTCGCCGCACGGTGAACCGCTTCCGGGCACCAATGCTGTTTCCAGCGCGTTACGATCTGCAGGGTAGCGGCCGGATCCGCCGGAGAGTCCGTCGGGAGCGGCCCGCGCCCGAGCAGCCGAGGAGAATCATGGGCAGCACGGACGGTGGGCCATTCCGCCGCATGCTCAAACGTCTGACCAGCGACGTCGAGGTGCTCGACGCCGACGACCTGTCGGAGGACTCCGAGCGCTCCGGCGCGCAGCGCGCCAGCGAGTGTGCCTGCGGCCAGGAGGTCACGATGCTGGGTAGGCTGCGGTCCGTGGAGTTCTGCCCGCAGGACGCGGCGGCCTCGTTCACGGCCGAGCTGTTCGACGGCACCGACGGGGTGACGTTGGTGTGGATGGGGCGTCGCCGGATCCCCGGTGTCGTCCCGGGTCGCACGATGCGTGTGCGCGGCCGGCTGTCCATCCGCGACGGCCGCAAGGTCCTCTACAACCCGTACTACGAGATCTGTCAGGGCTCGTGACGGGTTCCCCCCGGAACCACGGCCGAGGCGCTGTCCAGCCGGACGGCGCGGCCCCGGACGGGTTCGGCCCGTCCCACGACGCACGGCCGTATCCCGACGCGCAGCAGGACCCGTACGCCCGGCCCGGGCAGCAGGGACCCGCCGACCCGCCGACCGACGTGTTCCCGATCGTCGGGGACGACCGGCCGACCGCCCGCGTCCCCCGCGTCCTCGACGCAGAGCCCTCCGACCGCCCGGGTCGCCCGGACGCGGCGGCGGATGCTCGCGACGAGGACGGCGAGGGCGGCGACGGCGGCGCCGGCCGGGACGGCGAGGCCCGCCCCGAGCGGGAGATGCCGACGATGCTCGAACAGATGGGCGGCGTGAGCGGCGTCGTCTACTCGTCGGTGCCGGTCGCGGTGTTCATCGTCGTCAACATCCTCGCCTCGCTGAAGCCGGCTCTGTTCGCGGCGGTCGGGGCGGGCGTCGCGATCGCGATCGTGCGGATCGTCCGCAAGGAGAAGCTGCAGCCCGTCGTGTCGGCGCTGATCGGCGTCGCGGTGTGTGCGTTCATCGCCAACCGCTCCGGCCAGGCCCGCGACTTCTACCTCCCCGGCCTCCTGCTCAGCGCCGCGCTGGGCCTGGCCTGCCTGGTCTCGGTCATCGCCCGGTGGCCGCTGGCCGGGGTCATCTGGCACGGCATCAACGGAGACGGGCAGGGCTGGCGGTCCGACCGCCGGATGCTGCGCGCCTACATGCTCGCGACGGGGCTGTGGGCGCTCGTGTTCGCGGCACGCGTCGTCGTCCAGGGCTGGCTCTACAACGTCGACGAGGCCAACTGGCTCGGCATCGCCCGGCTGCTCATGGGCTACCCGCTGATGGGCGTCGCCCTGCTGGGCACCGTCCTCGCCGTCCGCTGGGCCCGTCGCGGGACCCCGGCCACCGAGCCCTCCTGATCGCCGCGGACCCGCTGGGCCGAGCGGGTCGGCGTGGCCGGGACGGGCCGAGTGCATCGGCGCGGCCGGGACGGGCCGAGCGGGCCGGTGTCGCCGGGACCTCAGGAGCCGAGCGCCGCCCGGATCTCCTCCTCGACGGCGGTCGTCGCCACGAACAGCAGCTCGTCGCCGGGCTCCAGGCCGTCGTCGGACTGCGGCACGATGACGCGCCCGCCCCGCAGGATCGCCACCAGCGCAGAGTCGGGTGGCAGCCGCAGCGCGCGTACGGGCCTGCCCGCGAGCGGGGTCGTCGCCGGGAGGGTGACCTCGACGAGGTTGGCCTGACCCTGGCGGAAGGTGAGCAGCCGTACCAGGTCGCCGACGGCGACGGCCTCCTCGACGAGGGCGGCGAGCAGGCGCGGCGTCGACACCGCGACGTCGACGCCCCAGTTCTCGCCGAAGAGCCACTCGTTGCGGGGGTCGTTGACGCGGGCGACGACGCGGCGCACCGCGAACTCCGTCTTGGCCAGCAGCGACACGACGAGGTTGACCTTGTCGTCGCCGGTCGCGGCGATGACGACGTCGCAGCGCTCCAGCCCGGCCTCCTCGAGCGAGGACAGCTCGCACGCGTCGGCGTGCACCCACTCGGCGGCCTCGACCGCCTCGGGCATGACGTTTGACAGGTCACGCTCGATCAGCATGACCTGGTGGGAGTTCTCCACGAGCTCGAGCGCGATGGACCGCCCGACGGCGCCCGCTCCCGCGATGGCGACCCGCATGGGACTCATCCCTCCTGCGGCGGCGCCGCAGCGGCCGCCGTCACGTCGCTGACCGTGCCCGAGACCGCGGCGACGTAGACCGTGTCCTCGGCCTGCACGGCGGTGTCGGAGCGGGGGAGTACACCGGTACCGAAGCGGACGATGAACGCCACCCGCGACCCGGTGGCCTCCTCCAGCTCACGGATCGGCCGTCCGATCCAGTCCTCGTGCACCGGCAGCGGCAGCACGGCGACGGTGCCGGACGGCTCGCGCCAGGCGGTGGCCACGCCGTCGGGCAGCAGCATCCGCATCAGCCGGTCGGTGCTCCAGGGCACCGTCGCGACCGTCGGGATACCGAGGCGCTCGTAGACCGCGGCCCGCTTGGGGTCGTAGATGCGGGCGACGACGCGCTCGACGCCGAACGTCTCGCGCGCCACCCGGGCGGCGATGATGTTCGAGTTGTCACCCGAGGACACGGCGGTGAAGGCGTCGGCCTTGCCGATCCCCGCCTCCGTGAGCACCTCGCGGTGGTAGCCCTCGCCCACGACCTGTCTGCCCCGGAACTCCGGGCCCAGCCGTCGGAACGACTGCGGGTCGCGGTCGACGACGGCGACCTCGTGTCCGAGACGCTCGAGCCCGGCCGCCAGTGACGACCCGACGCGGCCGCATCCCATGATCACCACGTACATCGCGGTGGTCCTCCTCGTCCGCTCACGCGGACCGTTCGGCCGGTGTCGGCGAGACGCTATCGCGTCGGGCCCGGAAGCACGGCATAGGCTGCCGCTCGTGCCCAAGCTCGCCGTCGCGGTGAAGCGCATCCTGGTCGGCCGGCCCCAGCGGAGCGACCGTCTTGCCCAGAACCTCCTCCCCAAGCGGATCGCCCTCCCGGTGTTCGCCTCCGACGCGATGTCGTCGGTGGCGTACGCCCCCGAGGAGATCTTCCTGACCCTGTCCGTGGCCGGGGTGACGTCGTTCACGCTGGCGCCGTGGATCGGCGTCGCGGTGGCGATCGTGCTGCTCACCGTCGTCACGAGCTACCGGCAGAACGTGCACGCCTACCCGTCGGGCGGCGGCGACTACGAGGTGGCGACGGTCAACCTGGGCCGCCGGGCGGGCCTGACCGTGGCGAGCGCGCTGCTCGTCGACTACACGCTCACCGTCGCGGTGTCGATCTCCGCCGCCGCGGCCAACATCGGCGCGCTGATCCCGTTCGTCGCCGAGCACAAGGTGATCTTCGCCGTCGTCGCCATCGCCCTGCTCACGGCGGTCAACCTGCGCGGCATCCGTGAGTCGGGCGCCGCGTTCGCGATCCCGGTGTACGCCTTCATGTTCGGCATCGGCACGATGATCATCTGGGGCCTGGTGCGGGTCCTGCTGCTGGGCGACGAGGTCAAGGCGGCGAGCGCGGACCTGCACCTGCTGGCGGAGGGCGACGCCTTCACCGGGCTGGCGCTGGTCCTGCTGATCCTGCGCTCCTTCACCCAGGGCGCCGCGGCGCTGACCGGTGTCGAGGCGATCAGCAACGGGGTCCCGGCGTTCCGCAAGCCGAAGTCCCGCAACGCCGCGACCACGTTGCTGATGCTCGGGCTGCTGTCGGTCACGATGTTCCTCGGGCTGATCGCGCTCGCGGAGCTCACGGGCGCCAAGATGGCCGCCGATCCGGCGCACCAGTTCCCGGACGCGCCACCGGGCTACGTGCAGCAGACCCTGGTCGCCCAGCTCGCCGACGCCGTCTTCCACGACTTCCGGGTCGGCTTCTTCTTCGTCGTGGTCACCACGGCGCTCATCCTCGTGCTCGCCGCCAACACGGCGTTCAACGGCTTCCCGGTCCTGGGGTCGATCCTGTCGCAGGACCGGTTCCTGCCCCGCCAGCTGCACACCCGCGGCGACCGGCTGGCGTTCTCCAACGGCATCCTGGTCCTCGCGGCGTTCGCGATCCTGCTGGTCGTGGGCTTCCAGGCGGAGGTCACGCGGCTGATCCCGCTCTACACCGTCGGTGTGTTCGTCTCGTTCACGCTGAGCCAGACCGGCATGGTGCGGCACTGGAACCGCAAGCTCGCCACGGAGACCGGAGAGCCGGAGCGCCGCCGGATGCGCCGCTCCCAGGCGATCAACGGCTTCGGCGCGGGCATGACGGGCGTGGTGCTCGTCACCGTCCTGATCACGAAGTTCACGCTCGGTGCCTGGATCGCGATCGCGGCGATGGCGGGCTTCTTCGCACTGATGCTCGCGATCCAGAAGCACTACACGCGGGTGACCGCGGAGCTCGTCGCGGGCGAGGCCGACACCGTGCTGCCCTCGCGCAACCATGCGATCGTGCTGGTGTCGACGCTGCACAAGCCGACGCTGCGGGCCGTCGCCTACGCCCGTGCCACCCGCCCGGACGTGCTGGAGGCGGTGACGGTCAACGTCGACGACGCCGACACGAAGCGGCTCATGGACGACTGGGCGAGCCGCAAGCTGCCGGTGCCGCTCAAGGTCGTCGAGTCGCCGTACCGGGAGATCACGAAACCGGTCCTCGACTACGTCAAGCGCATCCGCGGCGACAACCCCCGCGACGTGGTGACGGTGTTCATCCCGGAGTACGTCGTCGGACACTGGTGGGAGCAGATCCTGCACAACCAGAGCGCGCTGCGGCTCAAGGGCAGGCTGCTGTTCCAGCCCGGGATCATGGTGACGAGCGTGCCGTGGCAGCTGGAGTCGTCGCAGCGGGCGGCGGTCCGCCGCCAGCAGTTCGCGCCCGGCGCGTCACGACGCGGGTACCCGTCGATGGAGCAGCTGCCCGGCGAGCAGCGCCCGATCGTCGCCCCGGAGCGTCGCGACACCGACCGCGCCGAGCGCAGCACCGACGGCCGCAACGGCCGCCGGGACCTCAACGGGAAGCAGTGACATGCGCTCCGATACCCACACCCGTCCCCGGGCCGCCACGGGCGGCTGGACCGACCGCGTCCTCGACGTCGAGGTCGGGCCCGTCGCACACGGCGGGCACTGCGTCGCCCGCCACGAGGGCCGGGTCGTGTTCGTCCGGCATGCGCTGCCGGGGGAGCGGGTCCTCGCCGTCGTCACCGAGGACACGGGCGGCTCGTTCTGCCGGGCCGACGCCATCTCGGTCCGCGACCCTCACGCCGGCCGGGTGGCTCCCGCCTGCACGTGGGCACGCGCCGGTGGCTGCGGCGGCTGCGACTGGCAGCACGCCACGCCCGGGCTGCAGCGCGAGCTGAAGACGGTCGTCGTCCGCGAGCAGCTGTCGCGGCTGGCCGGGATCGACAGCGACGTCGAGGTCGAGGAGCTCCCGGGCGGCCCGCTCGGCTGGCGCAGCCGGGTCCGTCTCGCCGTCGACTCCGAGGGGCGGGCCGGGCTGCGCGCGCACCGCAGCCACGACGTGCTGCCCGTCGCCGACTGCCCGATCGCACCCGAGGGTGCGCTGCCGGCGATCCTCGCCCGCCCGCACACTCCCGGCTCGGAGTTCGAGATCGTCGTCGACGCCGACGCCACTGTGCACGACGAGCGCGACGGCGCCCCCGTCGTCCAGCGCGCCGCCGGCCGCGAGTGGCTGCTGCGGCCGGGCGCGTTCTGGCAGGTCCACCCCGAGCTGGCGGGAACCCTCGCGGGCGTCGTCGGGGAGTGGGCGCAGGCCCGGGCGGGCGAGTCCGCGTGGGACCTCTACGGCGGCGCCGGGCTGTTCGCGTCGGTGCTCGCCGAGCAGGTCGGCACCGACGGGGAGGTGACGGTCGTCGAGTCGTCGGCGGGTGCGGTCGCCGACGGTGAGCTCGCGCTGGCCGATCTCCCGCAGATCACGTGGCGGGTCGGACGGGTCGAGCACGCGCTGGGCTCGCTGGCCGACCCGGACGTCGTCGTCGCCGACCCGCCCCGCACCGGGCTGGGGAAGGCGCTGGTCGCGAGCATCTGCGAGCGGGCCCCGCGGCGGATCGTGCACGTCGCCTGCGACCCGGCGGCGCTCGGCCGTGACGTGGGCCTGTTCGCCGCGGCGGGCTACCGGCTCACCGCGCTGCGCGCCTTCGACGCCTTCCCGATGACCCACCACATGGAGTGCGTGGCCCGGCTCGAGCGATGAGGGCGCTGCGTTGCGAGAACCGGGACAGCTGCTAGAACCGGGACATGGGACTCGCGGAGCACGTCGCGGACTGGGCCCCCGGGCCCGTCGAGGAGACCGACCGGATCGGCGCGTGGTCCGCGCACGCGTTCGCCGACCTGCTCGACCAGCCCTCACCCGTCGACGCCGCCGGGGTCCTGCCGCCGCTGTGGCACCGCTTCGCGTTCCTGGAACGTGCCGCCCAGCACGAGCTCGGTGAGGACGGCCACGTCCGCGAGTCGCACTTCCTGCCGCCGATCCCGGACCGGCGGCGGATGTTCGCGGGCGGGCGCCTGGAGTGGCACGCCCCGGTGCGGATCGGTGACGATGTTGTGCGGCGCACCGCGATCGGCTCGATGACCCCCAAGTCCGGTCGCAGCGGCGAGATGCTGTTCGTGACGTTGCGCCACGAGTTCCGGTGCGACGGCCGGCTCCTGCTGTCCGAGGAGGAGGACCTCGTCTACCGGCAGCAGAAGCCGGGAGAGGGCCGCCGCGTCACCGCGCCCGTGGCGGCCGAGGCCGGGCCGCACACCGCCGGTGGGCCGTGGACCGCCCGCCTGGAGCCCGACGAGGTGATGCTGTTCCGGTTCAGCGCGCTGACCTACAACGCCCACCGCATCCACCACGACCTCCCGTACACCACCGGGGTCGAGGGCTTCCCCGGGCTGGTGGTGCACGGCCCGCTGCTGGCGTTGCTGCTGCTGGAGCTGCCGCGCCGACACGCCCCGGACCGGACCGTGCGGTCGTTCGAGTACCGGCTGCGGGCCCCCGCGTTCGCCGGCACGCCGATCCTCGCCGCGGGCGGACCCTCCGCGGCGGACTCCGCGGGCACCGCCGAGGACACCGCCGACCTCGCCGCAGGCACCGCCGACGGCCCGCCGTCGATCACCGGCACCGTCGGATTCGCCTGACGCGCGTCGACGGGCTCGCCGCCGGATCGTGGTCCACCGAGCTCGACCCCGGCCCGGTCCCGCCGGCCCGCCGGACCGTTCTCCGGCCGAACCCGGCGGCGGGGTGCGGTTCTCGGGTGCCACTAGCGGATCGGTGCGTCGCCCCATCGGGTCCCCCGGCGACGGCGGGCCCGGCCCGGTTCGCGACGATGGTCACGTGACGGACAAGGCAGCTTCGGTTCAGCAGCGGATCGCCGACGAGCTCGGCGTGCGCCCGCACCAGGTCACCGCGGCGGTGGACCTCCTCGACGGCGGTTCGACCGTCCCGTTCATCGCCCGGTACCGCAAGGAGGCCACCGGCGCCCTCGACGACGCCCAGCTGCGCACCCTCGAGGAGCGGCTGCGCTACCTGCGGGAGCTGGAGGAGCGGCGCGAGGCGGTCCTGGACTCCATCCGCGGGCAGGGCAAGCTCGACGAGGCCCTCGAGGCCCGCATCCTCGCCGCGGACTCCAAGGCCCGGCTCGAGGACATCTACCTGCCCTACAAGCCCAAGCGCCGCACCAAGGCGATGATCGCGCGGGAGCAGGGCCTCGAACCGCTCGCCGACGCGCTGCTGGGTGACCCGTCGCTCGACCCGACCGCCACCGCCCAGGTCTACGTCACCGGCGAGGTCGCCGACGCCGCAGCCGCGCTCGAGGGCGCCCGCTCGATCCTGGTGGAGCGCTTCGCCGAGGACGCCGACCTCATCGGTGGCCTGCGCGAGCGGATGTGGAACCAGGGCCGGCTCGTCACGACGGTCCGCGACGGTAAGGAGAACGACACCGCCGCGGCCAAGTTCTCCGACTACTTCGCGTTCTCCGAGAACTTCACCACGCTGCCCAGCCACCGGATCCTCGCCGTGTTCCGTGGGGAGAAGGAGGAGGCGCTCGACGTCACCCTGGAGCCCGCGGCCGAACCCGCCGAGCCGGGCGTGCCCACGGAGTTCGAGCGGCGCATCGCCGCCAACTTCGGCATCGCCGACGAGGGCCGCCCGGGCGACCGCTGGCTCCTCGACGTCGTCCGCTGGGCGTGGCGCACCCGCATCCTGCTGCACCTGGGCATCGACATCCGGGTGCGGCTGCGCACGGCCGCCGAGGAGGGTGCCATCGGCGTGTTCGCCGCCAACCTGCGCGACCTGCTGCTGGCCGCACCGGCCGGCACACGCTCCACGATGGGTCTCGACCCGGGGCTGCGCACCGGCGTGAAGGTCGCCGTCGTCGACGCGACGGGCAAGGTCGTCGCCACCGACACGATCTACCCGCACGCCCCCCGCAACGACACGAAGGGTTCGCTCGCGACGCTGACCCGCCTCGCGGCCGCGCACGACGTCGAGCTGATCGCCATCGGCAACGGCACCGCCTCCCGCGAGACCGACGCCCTGGCCGCCGAGCTCATCGCCGCGAACCCGGCGCTCACGTTGACGAAGGTCATGGTCAGCGAGGCGGGTGCGTCGGTGTACTCGGCGTCGGCCTACGCGTCGGCGGAGCTGCCCGATCTCGACGTGTCGATCCGCGGCGCGGTGTCGATCGCGCGCCGTCTGCAGGATCCGTTGGCCGAGCTGGTGAAGATCGAGCCGAAGTCGATCGGGGTCGGCCAGTACCAGCACGACCTGCCCGAGTCGTCGTTGTCGCGGTCGCTCGACGCCGTCGTCGAGGACTGTGTGAACGCCGTCGGGGTCGACGTCAACTCGGCGTCGGCGCCCCTGCTGCGCCGGGTGTCGGGGATCAGCGAGTCGCTGGCCACCGCGATCGTCGCGCACCGCGACGCCAACGGCCCGTTCCGCACCCGCACCGCGCTGGCCGACGTGCCGCGTCTGGGCCCCAAGGCGTTCGAGCAGTGCGCGGGCTTCCTGCGCATCCGTGGCGGCGACGAGCCCCTCGACGTCTCCGGGGTGCACCCCGAGGCCTACCCGGTGGTGCGCCGGATGGTAGAGGCCGCGAAGGTCTCCATCGGTGAGCTGATCGGCAACTCCGGAGCGCTGAAGACCTTGGCGCCCAAGCGGTTCGTCGACGACACGTTCGGCCTGCCGACGGTCACCGACATCATCACGGAGCTGGAGAAGCCCGGCCGTGACCCGCGGCCGGCGTTCCGGACCGCGACGTTCGCCGAGGGCGTCCACAAGATCTCCGACCTGCGGCCGGGGATGCTGCTGGAGGGCGTGGTCACCAACGTGGCGGCGTTCGGAGCGTTCGTCGATGTGGGCGTGCACCAGGACGGACTGGTTCACGTGTCCGCGATGTCGACGAGCTTCGTGTCCGACCCGCGGGAGGTCGTGAAGTCGGGCGACGTGGTGCGGGTGAAGGTGCTCGAGGTCGACGAGGCCCGCAAGCGCATCTCGCTGACCCTGCGTCTCGACGACGAGCCCGGCACCGGCCGCGGCGGCGGGCGCCGCGAGGGTGGCGGTCGTGGTGCCGGTGAGCGCGGGCCCCGCCCGGGTGGTGACCGGCCTACGGGTGACCGGCCTACGGGTGACCGGCCTACGGGTGACCGGCGCGGTGGCGACCGGCGAGGCTCGGACAAGCAGGGCGGCGACCGGCGCGGTGGCGGCGGCGGTGGTGGCAAGGGCGGCGATCGGCGCGGGGGAGACCAGGGCGGCCGCTCGGGCCAGTCCCGGCCGCGTCCGGAGCCGGCCAACAACGCGATGGCCGACGCGCTGCGCCGCGCCGGCTTCGGCGGCAAGTAGCCCTTCGTCCGCGGGCGTCGGCCACCGCGGCCGACGCCCGCGGCGGCCCAGGGGAACAGCACATGCCGGCGAGGCGTTGTGCAGGGCGGAACACCACGTGACCGGCGCGACCCGGCCCCGGGCGTGATCGTCGGGGCGAGGCATGGGACACTGGTGTGTCGGTCCGTCGCGATGCGCCGGACCGAGAGCCCCAGATGGTCCACGTCTTTGCACGCCGCAGGGCCCCGCGGGCTTCCGTGAGTGATCTCCGTGAGTGCCCGCGTCCAGTGACGGACGCGCTCTCCCTGCCGCAACAGAGGACGTGTGTGAGTACCCTGCTCGACCTGCCCGAGAACAACTCCGAGACCCCCGAGTTCGACGACGCCGCACTCGCGGCCGAGATCGACTCCGTGGAGGACCTCGCGTCGACCGACGCGACAGACCTCACCGGGTCCGACTCCGACTCCGCTGACATCAGCGACTCCGCTGACATCAGTGACTCCGCTGACATCAGCGACGTCGCCGACCCCGATGTCGCCGACAGCGGCATCGCCGACGAGTCCGAGGACTCCGACGGCGGCTCCGACGACGACTCCGACGACGACAGCGACATCGTCGACGAGGACGACACCGACGACGAGGACGGCGTCCGCTTCGCCGACCTCGACCTCGTCCCCGCGCTCCAGCGCGCGATCGAGGAGCTCGGCTACGAGAGCCCCAGCCCGATCCAGGCCGAGGCGATCCCGCCGCTGGTCGAGGGCCGCGACCTCATCGGTCAGGCCGCCACCGGCACCGGCAAGACGGCGGCGTTCGCGCTACCGATGCTGCAGAAGCTGGCGACCGCGCCGGCCGACGTGCGTCGCACGGCGCCGATGGGCCTGGTGCTGGCGCCGACCCGTGAGCTCGCGATGCAGGTCACCGAGGCCGTCGCCCGCTACGGCAAGGGCGTCCGGGCGCGGGTGCTCGCCGTGTACGGCGGCGCCCCGATCGGCCCGCAGCTCGGTGCGCTCAAGCGTGGCGTCGACATCGTCGTCGCCACCCCGGGCCGCGCGATCGACCTGATCAACAGGGGCGCGCTGAGCCTCGACCAGATCGAGGTCGTCGTTCTCGACGAGGCCGACGAGATGCTCGACATGGGCTTCGTCGAGGACATCGAGACGATCCTGCAGTCCACCCCCGACACCCGGCAGGCCGTGCTGTTCTCGGCCACCATGCCGCGCCGTATCGAGGTGCTGGCCCGCACCTACCTGACCGACCCGGTGATGGTGCGCATCCAGCGCGAGGAGGTCCCCGAGGGCGAGGCGCCCCGGGTCCGCCAGACCGCGTACATGGTGCCGCGCACCCACACCACCGCGGCGCTGGGCCGCATCCTGGAGCTGGAGCGGCCGACCGCGGCGATCGTGTTCTGCCGCACCCGCGCCGACGTCGACGCCGTCACCGAGGCACTCACCGGCCGCGGCCTGCGTGCCGAGGCGCTGCACGGCGGCATGGACCAGGAGCACCGCACCCGCGTCGTCGACCGGCTGCGCAGCGGGCGGACCGACCTGCTCGTCGCCACCGACGTCGCCGCCCGCGGTCTCGACATCGACTCGCTCACCCACGTGGTGAACCACGACGTGCCGAAGTCGCCCGAGTCCTACGTGCACCGCATCGGCCGGGTCGGCCGCGCGGGTCGCGAGGGCGTGGCGATCACGCTCGTCATGCCCGCGACGGTGCGCCACCTGCGCAACATCGAGCGCCTCACCGGCACCCCGGTGCCGGTCTCCCCGGTGCCGACGGTCACCGACCTCGCCCGCGCGCGTGTCGAGCGGACCAAGGTGGCGCTGCGCGAGAAGCTGCTGGCCGACCGCGCGGTCGCCGGCCGCGGTGCCGACGACGGCGTCGCCGCGATGATCGCGTCGCTGTCCGACGAGTTCGACCCGATCGAGGTCGCCGCGGCCGCGGTCCGGATCGCCCGCGACGTCTCCGGCGCCCCCGAGGACGAGCTCGACATCCCCGTGGTGTCGGCGCCCCGCGAGGGTCGCCGTGACCGCGACCGTGACAGCCGCGGTGGCACGGCGGGTCGCCGCGAGTTCGGCGGCGCCCGTGGCCAGGGTCCGCGTCCGCCCAAGGCGGGCACGACCCGGCTGTTCGTCTCGGCCGGCCGCGCCGCGGGGGTGCGCCCGCAGGACATCGTGGGTGCGCTGGCCAACGAGTCGCGGCTCTCGGGCCGCGACATCGGCGCCATCCAGATCCACGAGCGTCACGCGCTGGTGGAGGTGCCCGAGCACGCCGCCGACGACGTGCTGCGCTCCCTGCGCGGCGTCACGACGCTGAAGGGCCGCCGCGCCAACGTGCGTCGCGACCGGGCCTCCTCGGCGACGTAAGGCTCCATCGCACGAACGGCGACGGCCGGTCCCGGAACCCCGGGGCCGGCCGTCGCCGTGTCCGTGCCTGTGGCGGGCGCGGTGCCGGTGCCTCAGTGCACCTGGACCTCGTCGCCGACCTCGAGGGCGCCGTAGAACGTGACGGCGTCGTCGTGGGACAGGTGCACGCACCCTGCCGACGGGTTCTTCGGGTTGCCCTCGTGGAACGCGATCCCGCCGGGGGCGAAGAACACCGAGTAGGGCATGGGCGCGTTGTCGAACTCCGCGCTCCTGTGGTGCTCGTCCTTCCACTGGACGTCGAAGGTGCCGGTGGGGGTCTCCTTTCCCTGGCCGCCGTGGCTGATGCCGACGGGGCCGGTGGCGATCGCGCCGTCGTCGATCAGCCAGGCCCTGTTCGTGGCCAGGTCGACGCAGGCCCGCGCCGTCACCGTGCACGGCGTGCCCTCGACCATCGCGCCGGAGCTCCCGCCACCGCTGTGGCCGGCGGCCAGCGCGGTGCCCGAGAGCACCCCGACCGCCGCTCCCGCGACCAGAACCGTCGCTCCGACCAGTGCACCGGCGCGTGCCGGACCCCGCAGCCGCGGGGCGCGCCGTGTGCTGTGCTCGCCCATGTACGTCCTTTCCCGACGTGTCGTCCGCGACGGCCAACGAGCGCTGCAGGCCGAGGTGACGACGACGCGCCGGGACCGTCCGGTACCCGTCGACAATCCCCGGAGGGGGGTTCGGGCGGTCCGTCCCGAGTTGTGGGGTCCGGCCGTGGGAGGTAGTACCTCAGGGCGCCGCGCGGGGCCGCGTGGGCGGGAGGAGGTCCCGATGTCGCTGCCCGAGTCCGGAACGGTTCCCGCGCCTGTCGCCGGTGCCGTCCGCAAGGCGATGTGGCGGCTGCTGCCGTTCCTGGGGCTGTGCTACCTGCTCAACTACGTCGACCGGGTCAACGTCGGCTTCGCGTCGGTGACGATGCGGCCGGACCTGGGGCTCTCGGCGACCGCCTACGGGCTCGGCGCGGGCCTGTTCTTCGTCGGCTACTTCTTCTTCGAGGTGCCGAGCAACGTCATCCTGCACCGGGTCGGCGCCCGGATCTGGATCGCCCGCATCATGATCACCTGGGGGATCATCGCGTCGGCCACGGCGTTCGTGCAGGGCCCGAACAGCTTCTACGTGGTGCGGTTCCTGCTCGGCTTCGCCGAGGCCGGCTTCTTCCCCGGGATCATCCTGTACCTGACGTACTGGTTCCCACGGGTGCAGCGGGCCCGCGTCGTGGCGCTGTTCTTCCTGGCCGTGCCGTTGTCGTCGGTGTTCGGGGGGCCGCTGTCGGGCCTGCTGATCGATCACGGCGAGGGGGTCCTCGGCTTCGCGGCCGGCTGGCGGTTCATGTTCTTCGTCGAGGGCATCCCGGCGTTCCTCCTCGGGATCGTCGTGCTGTTCGTGCTGCCCAACCGGCCGCGCAACGCGCGCTGGCTGTCGAAGAACGAGGCGACCGCGCTGGAGGAGGCCATCGCGCGCGAGGACGAGTCCGAGGTGCCGCACGGGCCCGGACTGAAGGCGGCGCTGCGCGACGGCCGGGTCGTGGCGCTGTCGGTCGTCTACTTCGGGGTGGTGTTCGGCCTCTACGTGCTGGCGTTCTTCCTGCCGCAGGTGGTCGACGAGCTGGAGGGCTCGCTGTCGGGCACGCAGATCGGGCTGGTGACGGCGATCCCGTACGCGGTGGCGTCGGTGGTGATGGTGCTGGTGGCGCGGCACTCCGACCGGACGGGGGAGCGGGTCGGGCACGTCGCCGTGCCGGTGCTCATCGGTGCGGCAGCGGTGGCGGTCGCCTTGTACCTGGACTCGCCGTGGCTGGTCATCGCCGCGGTCACCGTGTGCGCGTGCGGTGTGTTCGCGGCGATCCCGGTGATCTGGCAGCTGCCGCCGACGTTCCTCACCGGTGTCGGTGCCGCCGCCGGCATCGCCCTGATCAACTCCTTCGGCAACCTGTCGGGCTTCGTCGGCCCGTACCTCACCGGCTGGCTGGAGGACCTCACCGGCTCACTGCGGGCCGGCATGTGGTGCGTCGCAGGCTTCATGACGCTGTCGGCGGTCGTGGTCGTCGCGATCCGGCGGTCGGTGCGCGACGGGGCCCCGGCTAGGTTGGGAGCGTCCGAGCGGGACGAGCCCCCACCACGCGTCCCCACACCCGGTAGCCCCACCAACTCGACCACTACTCGACGGAGCGTCGAATGACCGAACTCGCGGACCGGCCCACGTCCCAGGCCGCCGATCTCAAGCCGCGCAGTCGCGACGTCACCGACGGCATCGAGCGCACCGCCGCGCGCGGCATGCTGCGCGCCGTCGGGATGCGTGACGACGACTTCGCGAAGCCGCAGATCGGGATCGCGTCGAGCTGGAACGAGATCACCCCGTGCAACCTGTCGTTGCAGCGTCTCGCGCGGGCGGCGAAGGAGGGTGTGCACGCGGCGGGCGGGTTCCCGATGGAGTTCGGCACGATCTCGGTGTCCGACGGCATCTCGATGGGCCACGTCGGCATGCACTACTCGCTGGTCAGCCGGGAGATCATCGCCGACTCGGTGGAGACGGTGGTGCAGGCCGAGCGACTCGACGGCACGGTGCTGCTCGCGGGTTGCGACAAGTCGCTGCCCGGCATGCTGATGGCCGCGGCGCGGCTCGACCTCGCGTCGGTGTTCGTCTACGCCGGGTCGATCCTGCCCGGCCACGTCGACGGCCGCGAGGTCAACATCTCCGACGCGTTCGAGGCCGTCGGCGCCTGCATCAAGGGCCTCATCACCCGCGAGGAGCTCGTCGAGATCGAGCGCAACATCTGTCCCGGTGAGGGCGCCTGCGGCGGCATGTACACCGCCAACACCATGGCCAGCGCGGCCGAGGCGCTCGGGATGGCGTTGCCGGGGTCGGCGAGCCCGCCCGCGGTGGACCGGCGTCGTGACGGTTCGGCCCGTGCGTCGGGGGAGGCGGTGATCGGGATGCTGGCGAAGGGCATCACCGCGCGCGACATCCTCACCCGCGAGGCGTTCGAGAACGCGATCGCCGTCGTGATGGCGTTCGGCGGTTCCACCAACGCCGTGCTGCACCTGCTGGCCATCGCGCACGAGGCCCAGGTGGAGCTGTCGCTGGACGACTTCAACCGCATCGGCGACCGCGTCCCGCACCTCGCCGACGTGAAGCCGTTCGGGCGCTACGTCATGTCGTCGGTCGACCAGGTCGGCGGCGTGCCCGTCGTCATGCGGGCGCTGCTCGACGCCGGCCTGCTCCACGGCGATGCGCTCACCGTCACCGGGCGCACCGTCGCGGAGAACCTCGCCGAGATCGACCCGCCCGACCTCGACGGCACGATCGTCCACGCCCTGTCCGACCCCATCCACCCCACGGGCGGCCTGACGATCCTGCGCGGCTCGCTCGCCCCCGACGGCGCCGTCGTGAAGAGCGCCGGGTTCGACTCGGCCACCTTCACCGGCACTGCCCGGGTGTTCGACGGTGAGCAGGGCGCGCTCGACGCCGTCGCCGACGGCACGGTCGTCGCGGGCGACGTCGTCGTCATCCGCTACGAGGGCCCCCGCGGCGGCCCGGGCATGCGCGAGATGCTCGCCGTCACCGGCATGATCAAGGGCGCCGGGCTGGGCAAGGACGTCCTGTTGATCACCGACGGCCGCTTCTCCGGCGCCACCACGGGGCTGTGCGTCGGCCACATCGCTCCGGAGGCCACCGACGGCGGCCCGATCGCCCTGGTCCACGACGGTGACCAGATCACCCTGGACATGACCGCCCGCACCCTCGACATCGGTGTCGACGACGCCGAGCTCGAGCGTCGCCGCGCCGGATGGACCCCGCGGGAGACCGCGTTGCGCACCGGGGTGCTGGGCAAGTACATGAAGCTCGTCGGCTCCGCGGCCACCGGCGCGGTCTGCGGCTGAGCGGGGAGACGAAGACAGTGGTCCGGAGGCGTCCGGCCGGCCAACGCCGCGCGGAGAAGCTCGCGGCGCGGCGCCGGCGTGGAGGCGGGGTGTCGAAGCCGGTCACCGGGCTGCGCCCGATCCTCACCCTGCCCGGGCTCGACGGCTACGGCCCCGACGACCTGCCCGACGTCGAACGCACCGACGGCGTCCCCGAGCTGCGGCTCGCGCTCGCGCAGGCCCGCGCGGAGCAGGAGCTGGGCTACCGGATCCCGCCCGTCGCCGACCCCGCCGCCCATCCGCAGGAGCGGATCGTCGAGTGGACGGCGACGGTGGGCCGCCACCAGACCGCGATCCTCGCCGCCGACCTCGACGAGCACGCCTGCGTCGCCGACCTCGTCGAGCACCGGCTGGCCGCGGCGGTCGCGGCCACGGTCGCGACGCGGTCGGCGGAGCCGGCGCGCGAGGAGGTCGCGATCCTGGTGGCTGCCGACGGTGGGCGCACCGGGCGGGCGGTCCGGCTCGCCGCCGAGGTGCTGGGGGAGCGTCTCGCCGAGCCCACCCCGGCCGCGTCCGCCGAGGGTGCCGCGCTCGGGTGGGTCGCCGCGCACCTGGGTCCCGACATCGCCGCGCAGGCCCGTGAAGCGATCGGCATCCCCGTCGCGGACGCCACGGCGTCGACGGTGACGGCGTTGCTCTGGCTCGCGGCGGGTGCGGCGGCGGGCTGAGCTCGGACGGTTACAGCAGCGAGGGACCCGTGTCACGAGCGCTCACGACACGCTCGGTGCGACGGGGCGGCGGGCAGGACCGGCCCGGGGCGTCCGTCAGGTGCGGGTGAGCTTCACCAGCTCGTGCACCGGGGTGTCGGGCAGGTAGGCGCGGGTGATGGCGATGCCGATGCGGGCCAGGTCGGCCTCGTCGCGGTACACGAGGTGCATGGCCTCGTAGCGCGGCTGGAACTTGGCCTTGAACGCGTGCAGCGACCGGAAGCCGTAGAGCGGCTCGAGGACGTCGCCGATCTGGTCGAGGACCTTGGCCAGGCCGTGCACCGGACCCTCGCCCTCGGCGCGGGCCAGCGGGGCGCCCGACAGCGACACGATCTCGACGCCGTCGTCGCGGAACGAGGCGCAGCTCTGCGCGATCAGGAACTCCACGACGGGCCGGAACCCGTCGGGGCGGCGCAGCATGACGTCGAGCGTGCGGCCCCGGACCCGGCCGTCGGGTCCGTAGACCGGCAGCCACGACGTGACGCCGTGCAGGACACCGTGGGAGTCCTGGGCGATGCCGACACGGACGGCGCGGTCGAGGGCCTCGTCGACACCACCGAGGGTGAAGCCCATCTCGGGCAGGCTCTTGTCGCCGACCCACTCCTCGCTCATGCCGCGGACTCGTTCGACCACCGACCACGGCTCGTCGGCGAGGGTGACCATCCGGAACTCGATCTGTTCCTTCTTGGCCCGGTTGATGGCGGAGCGGACGTTCTGCCACGGCTTGCCGGTGAAGGCGAGGCCCGGCAGGTCGATGAGGGTGTCCTCGGCGACCTGGACGTGCTGCCAGCCGATGGCTTCGGCGGCGGCGGCGGTGGCGTCACCGACGGAGAACATGCAGGGGACGAGCCCGGCGCGGTCGGCCATGCGGGAGAACGCGGCGACGGCCTCGTCGTGTGACCCGGCGGGGCCGATGGGGTCGCCGAGTCCGATCGCGACTCCGGCGTGGGACTGGTAGGCGATGACGATCCCGGGGTCGCGCTCGGCGTCCCCGGTGGTGGCCACGGGTCCGTCGGGACCCGGCTCGGCAGCCGTGGCCGTGGTGTCCGGAGCGGCGACCTCGGTCGGCGTGGGCTCCGTCGGAGTGGGCGCCGTCGGCGTCGCCTCGGTCGGGACGGCCTCCGCGGCGGCGACCAGCGTCCGCGGCTCCTCGACGGGGGCGTCCTCCGGGTCGGCCACCGGAGCGGCAGCGGTCCCGCCGGGCCCGGTCCCCGGCAGCGGGCCGGTGCCGAACCAGCTGTTGGCCGGCCACGTCGCCATCCAGGAGATCGTGCCCCCGCCGTGGCGGTGCAGTGCGGTCACGGCGTCGTCGCGGTCGGCCACCGACTCCTTGCCCTTGCGGATCCGCCGTTTCGACGGCGTCCGGAACGCGTGCCGTCCGATGATCAGGACGAGCAGCAGGAGCAGCCACAGCAGCCGGTCGGCGATGAACAGCGGTCCACCGATGATCTCCCAGGGCTCGTCGAGGACGATCGCGACGATCACGATCACCGCGACGGCCAGGCCGAGGACGACGTTGAGGATCCCGATGCCGACGGCCCACCGCCACGCGACGCGCTTGCCCTTGCGCAGCCCGTTGAGCAGCAGCAGTGCGAGCACGAGCGTGATGAGGACGTCGACCCAGTCGCTGTCGGTGTCACCGGTCGGGCCGAGCGGGCCGTCGGAGGGGATGAGCCAGGACAGGACCGTGCCGAGCAGGATGACCAGCACGCCCGCGACGGCGAGGAGCCGCCACTCGCGGCGGCTGGGGCGGCCGGTGCGGGCGGCGCCGAGGCCACGGGTGAGGGCGTGCCCGGCGAGCAGGCCGGCGCCGCCGGCGACGACGTGTTCGAGATCGGCGAGGTTGCCGCCGTAGACGAGGGCGACGAGCAGGTAGATGCCGATGCCCAGGCGCAGCCGCAGCCGCCACGGTGAGCGCAGGACGGCGGCGGTCACGGCGAGGGCGGCGAACGCGCCCGCCGAGAAGCCGGCGTCGAGCTGGGAGCCCAGCGTCACGGCCCAGGGCCACCCGGTGGGCCGGGTGGCGAGCAGGATCAGCGCCGAGCCGACGATGCCGACGAGGTGACCGCCGATGGTCACGGCGGCGGCCCGGGCGGTGCCGAGCCGCCACTCCGCCCAGCCGGTGAACAGCACGAACGACAGCAGCATCGGGACGTAGAAGACGGGGCCGACGGCGAAGAACGGCCCGGTGACCAGCGTCCAGACGTGCCCGTCGAGCAGGCTGGGGAGTCCGTAGCCGACCTGGCCGTACCAGGAGCGGTCCTCCAGGGCCGACCAGAACGACCCCGTCGCGAGGCCGACCACGATCATGATCACCGCGCAGACGGCGGTGAACGGCACCCGCCGGAGCATTGCGACCACACCGGCCGGAGTCGGTTCCGGTGCCGGATCGCCCGTCGTGTCGGGTTCCTGCACCGCGGCCTCGGACATGCCCTGCCCCCTCGTCGTACCCGGTCGTGCCGCCGTCCGTCCGGAGCCGGCACCGGCCGATCGTCCCGGCTCGCAGCGTGCCCGGTCCCCGGCCCGGCGGCAAGGTCACCGGAACCGGAGTCGGCCCCGGACGCGGCGAACCCCGGATCGGGCGCCCCGGACGACTGTGGGCGTGCGGGTGCAGAACCGGACCGTGAGGTCGGCGCCCGGGGCCGGTCAGGGCAGGTCGGTGCGGTGGACGGCGCGGACGATCCGGCCGTCGGCGACGACGAGCACCGGCCGCCCGTCGCCGGGGACGCGGGCGAGAGCGGCGGCGACGGACTCGCCGAGCCCGACCGTCGCGAGCGGGGGCTGCAGGTGCGCGGTGACACAGGCATCGGGGTCGTCGGCGGCCGCGCGGCGCAGCCCGGCCAGCGAGACGGAGCCGACGACATCGCCCGTCGCCCGGCCGGCCGTGGCGCCGTCGCGGTCGGCGACCACCGGCACGACGTCGGGCCCGCCCGTGTCCGGGACGTTCGCGAGGACATCGCCGACCCGGCGCCCGGCCGGGACGACGCGCAGCGGGCCGGGCGGGGCGACGGGGAGCACGTCCCGCACGAGGGGTCCCTCGGCAGCGTCGACGAACCCGAGCCGAACACACCACTCGTCGTCGAAGTACTTGCTGAGGTAGGCCCGGCCGGAGTCGGGGGCGATCACGACGACGACGTCGCCTTCTCCCAGACCCGCGGCGACCCGCAGGCCCGCGGCGAGGGCGGTGCCCGACGAGCCGCCGAGCAGGAGGCCCTCCTCGCGCGCGACGCGGCGCACGAGACGGACGGCGTCGCCGTCGGGGACCGTGACGAACTCGTCGACGACCGACGGGTCGTATGTCTGCGGCCATTCGTCGACGGCCGTGTCGGGGTGCAGGTAGTGCCCGACGGCCTCGACGGTGTACGGGCTGCCGTCGCCGCCGGAGTAGCGCGACGTGGCCGGGTCCGCCGCGACGATCCGCACCCGCCCGTCCGAGACGGCGCGCAGGTGCCGGGCGGTGCCGCTGATGGTCCCGCCGGTGCCGACGCCGGCGACGAGATGGGTGATGCGGCCGCGCGTCTGCGCCCAGATCTCGGGGCCGGTCGTGTGTTCGTGGACGAGCGGGTTCGCGGGGTTGGTGTACTGGTCGGCGAGCCAGCCGCCGGGGGTCTCGGCGGCGAGGCGTCCGGCGAGGCGGCGCACGTGCCGCGGGTCGTGCTGCGCCACGGTGCCCGGGGTGAGGACGACCTCGGCGCCGTACGCGCGCAGCAGCGCGATCTTCTCGACGGCGGTGCGGTCGGGCACGACGAGCACGCACCGGTACCCGCGCCGCGCGGCCACCATCGCCAGGCCGATCCCGGTGTTGCCCGACGTCCCCTCGAACACGGTGCCGCCGGGCCGCAGGCTGCCGTCGTGTTCGGCCGCGGTGACCATGGCGGACGCTGCCCGGTCCTTGACGCTGCCGCCCGGGTTCGCGTACTCGGCCTTGACGTACACGGCGGCCGCGACGCCCACGGTGACCCGGTCGAGCCGGACCAGGGGGGTCGCCCCGATGCCGTCGGTGAGCGAGTCGTGCACGGGGCCGGGAGAGACCATCGGCCGATCCTGCCCCAGCAGTAGCCTCATGGTCATGCCCGAGACGCTGCCCGACGACTGGGACCGCTGGCGGCGCAGCGTCGACGTCGGTACCTATGACGACCGCTGGGACCGCATCGCCGCACGTGGGGGCAACCCGCACGGCGAGGCCGACCTGGTGACGGCGCTGCTCACCGGGGTGGACGGCCCGTTGGTGCTCGACGGGGGCTGCGGCACGGGCCGGGTCGGGATCGAGCTGGCGCGCCGCGGTGTCGGGGTCGAGGGCCTCGACCCGGACGCGGACATGATCGGTGTGGCCCGTGCCAAGGCGCCGGAGCTGACGTGGCGCCACGGCGGCCTCCAGGAGATCGACGACGACGCGCGGTTCGATCTCGTCGTGCTGGCGGGCAACGTCGTGCCCTACGTCGTGGCGCCGCAGCGGCCGGCCGCCGTCGCGGGCTGCGCGCGGGCCCTGCGTCGCGGTGGGCTGCTCGTCGCCGGGTTCTCGTTGCAGCCGGGCTGGCCGGGTCTGCCCGAGTACGACACCTGGTGCGCGGACGCCGGGCTGGTCCTCGACGACCGGTTCGCCACCTGGGACCGCGCGCCGTACGTGAGCGGCGGCGACTACGCGGTGTCGGTGCACCGCCGGGACTGATCGCACGCGATCACTTGCGGTACCCACCGTCCACGGTCGACGATCGGCCGGGTGGACGTCGTCGAGTACCGACCGCAACCCGACCAGTACGCCTGGACCTTCGGCGGTGCCGCGCCGAGCCATCGCATCGCCCCCGGCACCCTGCTCAAGCTGTGGACCGAGGACGCCTTCTCGGGGCGGATCACGAGCACGACCGACCGGGCCGGCGGCGTGTTGAACCTGGCCGAGCTGAACCCGCAGACGGGGCCGTTCTTCGTCGAGGGTGCCGAGCCGGGGGACACCCTGGCCCTGCACCTCGTGGACCTGGCCCCGGCACGGGAGTGGGGCGCGTCGACGACGGTCCCGTTCTTCGGCGCGCTGACCGCGACGGACCGCACCGCGATGCTGCACGACGCGCTGACCGAGCGGACCTGGATCTACCAGCTGGACCGGGCCGCGAACACGGTGCTGTTCGAGGCGACCAGCGTCGACATGCGACTCGAGCTGCCGTGCAACCCGATGCTCGGCACGGTCGGTGTCGCGCCCGCGGGCCGGGAGGTGCGGTCGAGCCTGGTGCCCGACATGTTCGGCGGCAACATGGACACCCCGGAGATGCGGGCGGGCGTCACCTGCTACCTGCAGGTCAATGTCGAGGGCGCGCTGTTCTCGGTCGGCGACGGGCACTACCGGCAGGGTGAGGGCGAGAGCTGTGGCACCGCCGTCGAGGGCGCGATGGACGTGACCCTGCTCGTCGAGCTGATCAAGGGCGGCGCGGGTCCGGTGTGGCCGCGCATCGAGTCCGACACCCACTACGTCACGGTCGGGTCGTCGCGGCCGCTGGAGGACGCCTGGCGGGCCAGCCAGATGGGCATGATCGGCTGGCTCGGCGAGCTCTACGGCCTCGACCGGCTCGACGCGTACCAGCTGCTCACGCAGATCAGCGAGTCGCCGCTGGCCAACGTCGTCGACACCAACTACTCCGCCGTCACCAAGGTCGCCAAGGCGCTGCTGCCGCCGGCGCGGGCCTACGGCGGAATGCACTCCCACCTGCGCGAGCAGTCCGCCACCCTCTAGGAGACCTCCACATGGACCTGCAACTTGCCGGCCGCCGGGCCCTCGTCACCGGTGGCACCCGCGGCATCGGCGCCGCGATCGTCGAGATGCTCGCCGCGGAGGGCGCCCGGGTGGCGTTCTGCGCGCGCAGCGAGGACGAGGTCCTCGCCCGGGTGGACCTGTTGGGCGGCAAGGGCTACGAGGTCGCGGGCCGGTCGCTCGACGTCGCCGACGGCGAGGCACTCGCCGCCTGGGTCGCCGACGAGGCCACCGAGGCCGGTGGCATCGACATCGTGATCGCCAACGTCAGTGCGCTGGCGATCGGCCCGGGTGAGGAGAACTGGAAGGCGAGCTTCGAGGTCGACCTCATGCACACCGTGCGGCTGGTCGAGGCGGCGCTGCCGCACCTGGAGCGCAGCGACGCGGCGAGCATCATCGCAGTGTCGAGCGTGTCGGGCCGCGAGATCGACTTCGCGAACGGTTCCTACGGCGTCATGAAGGGCGCGCTCGTGCACTACGTGTCCGGGCTGGCGCTCGACCTGGCGCCCAAGGGCATCCGCGCGAACGCGGTGTCGCCGGGCAACGTCTACTTCGACGGCGGGGTGTGGCAGGGCATCGAGAGCGGCAACCCGGACCTGTGGAACCTCGCGCTCGGCCTCAACCCCACCGGCCGGATGGGCACCCCGGAGGAGACGGCGTACGCCGTCGTCATGCTCGCGAGCCCGCTGGCGAGCCGGATCAGCGGCGCGAACCTGGTCGCCGACGGCGCACTGACCCGCGGCGTGCAACTGTAGGCACGTGCGCGAGTTCCGCATCGAGACTCCCCAGGCCGACCTCGACGACCTCCGCGACCGGCTGCGCCGGACGCGGTGGCCCGAGCCGGCGACCGTCGACGGCTGGACCCAGGGCGTCCCCCTGGACTACCTGCAGGAGCTGTGCGCCTACTGGGCGGACGGGTACGACTGGCGGCGCTGCGAGGCCGAGATCAACTCCCGGCCGCAGATCCGCACGGTGCTCGACGGCGGCGCCGACGACACCGTCGACGTGCACGCCCTGCACGTGCGGTCGCGCCACGAGAACGCCCTGCCGCTGATCCTCACCCACGGCTGGCCGGGATCGGTCGTGGAGTACCTCGGGATCATCGACGACCTGGTCGACCCGCCCGACCCGGCCGACGCGTTCCATGTCGTCGTGCCGTCGCTGCCCGGGTTCGGGTTCAGCGGCAAGCCCCGGATGGCGGGCTGGGGCATCGAGCGGATCGCGACGGCGTGGGCGCAGCTCATGGACCGCCTCGGCTACGACCGCTACGGCGCCCAGGGCGGCGACTGGGGCTCGATGATCACCGCGATGCTGGGGACGGGGGCGCCGGAGAACGTCGTCGGCATCCACCTGACGATGCCCCTGGCCGAGGTCCCGCCGGACGAGGAGCGCCTCCCGCTGTCGCGGGAGGAGAAGAAGGGGATGCTCGACGCGAAGAGGTTCCGCCGTTTCGGCACGGGCTACTCCGCCGAGCAGTCCACCCGTCCGCAGACGGTCGGTTACGGCCTCACCGACTCACCTGTCGGGCAGTGCGCGTGGATCGTCGAGAAGTTCTGGGACTGGACCGACTGCGCGGGCTACCCGGAGAACACGGTCTCGCGTGACCGGCTGCTCGACAACGTCATGACGTACTGGCTGACTGGCAGTGCGGCGTCGTCGGCGCGGCTGTACTGGGAGAGCTACGGCAAGACCCGTTACGACACCGTCGAGGTGCCGACGGGGGCGACGGTGTTCCCCCACGAGATGCGCAGGCTGCCGCGGCACTGGCTGGAGCGTCGCTTCACCGACCTGCGGATGCTCAACCGTCCCGAGGTGGGTGGTCACTTCGCGTCGCTGGAGCAGCCGGAGGTGCTCGTCGACGACATCCGCGCGTTCTTCCGGATGGTGCGGTAGCCCCGTGCGGGTTCGGCCTCGACGACGAGATGGCCCAGGCCCACGCCGTCCTCGGCCCGCTCACGCGGGGCCCCGTCGTCGCGATCGACCCCGCGTTCCTCCGTGGTGCGCGGCGGGTTCCGCCTGGTCGACTGGGTGGAGGCGCTCGCGGGGGTGCTGCACCCCCGTGCCCGAGCCGCCGCCCCGGACGGGTCAGTCGGCTCCGGTAGTGCCCCAGCGGCCGGCGAGCCGGGCGAGGAACGGCGCGATGAGCAGCATCAGCACCACGCGGAGCACCTGCATCGCCACCACGAACGTGACGTCGGTGCCCGCGGAGATGGCCGTCGCGAGAACGGCGTAGATGCCGCCGGGCGTCGTCGCGAGGTAGCCCTCCAGCAGGGTCGCGCCGGTGAAGTGCGAGAGGGCGACGCCCAGCGCCGCGCACGCCCCGATGATCACGACGATCAACCCGACCGCCAGCGGCAGTACCCGGGCGACGGTCCGCAGGCTCTCCCGGGTGAACCGCACCCCGGCCTGCCAGCCGATGACGGCGTAGGCGACGTCGACGACCAGCGACGGCGGCGTCGACGCGAACGACCACCCCGTCAGCGCGAGGGCGAGCGCGACGACCATCGGGCCGAGCAGGGCGCCTGCGGGGACCCGGGTGAGCACGCCGAGCGGGACGCCGACCGCGCAGCAGAACGCGAGCACGCCGAGCCCGACGTACCAGGGCGCCGACGCCGAGGCCGTCCCGCCGGGCGGGCTGTGCTGAGCCCCGAACGCGAGCGCGGCGACCACCGGCATCGTCGCGGTGACCAGCCCGACCCTCAGGTACTGCACGACGGCCACGACCCGCTCGTCGCCGCCCAGCTCACGGCTGATCGCGACCAGCCCGGACGCCCCACCGGCGGTGAGCGCGAGCATCCCGGTCAGCGGGGACACCCCCCGCTGCACCCCCATCAGCAGACCGGCCCCCATGCTGGCCAGCAACGTCGCCAGCCCGATGGCCAGCACCGGCAGCCAGTCCCTGGCGACCGCGGCGAGGGTGTCGCTCTGCGCGATCAGCCCGATGACGACACCGATGACCGCCTGCGCGCCCGTCGTCGCCGGTGCCGGCACGGCCCGCGGGGCCCTGCCCAGCAGGGCCAGCACCGTCCCGACGAGCAGCCCCGCGAACAGCGCGGGCGACGGCACGCCGAGGGCCCCCAACCCGACCGTCAGCGGGACGGTGAGGACGACGAGCAACACCCACCGGCCCCACGAGACCCCGCGCAGCCGCTCGCGCGCGCGGTAGCGCCACGACGGCTCGGGAGGTCCGCCCGGCGCCGCCGGCGTCGTCTCCGGAAACGCCGAACCCACGCCCCGACCCTGTCACGCGCCCGGCGTGGCCGCGCCTGGCAGGCTGGGCCGGCCGGTCGGTGTGTGGCCGGACTCACCGAGGGGGCGCTGGTGACCAGGGCGAACGACGCGAGCGTGACGGCGGGGACGAGACCGGCGGACACGGGTCCGGCAGGGACGCGGCCGGCAGGTGATCGCATCGGCCGGCGGGTGTGGGCGCTGTTCGGCCCCCACCGGGTCGCGCTGTCCGGGATCCTCGCGGCCGTGCTCGTCTCCAGCGGGCTGGGAATCATCACGCCGTTCCTGACCCAGGCGACGTTCGACAGGGCGCTGTTCCCGCCGGATGGGCGAGTGGACATGGAGCTCCTGGTGTGGCTCGTCGCCGGGATGATCGCGATCCCCGTCGTGTCCGCGCTGATCGGGGTCTGGCAGACGTGGCAGACGACGCTGCTGGGCAACCGGGTCATGGCCGACCTGCGCGGGCGGCTGTTCGAGCACCTGCAGCGGATGGACCTGTCGTTCTTCACCGCGACCCGGACGGGCGCGATCCAGTCGCGGCTGGCCAACGACGTCGGCGGCGTGCAGAACGTCCTGACCGAGACGGCGACGTCGATCCTGGGCAACGTCGTCACCGTCGTGGCGGCGCTGATCGCGATGCTGCTGCTGAGCTGGCAGCTGACGTTGATCGCCGTCGCGCTGGTCCCGCTGTTCGTGCTGTTGCAGGTCCGGGTCGGGCGGGTGCGCCGCAAGATCGCCGGTCGCACCCAGGAGTCCCTGTCGGACATGACCGCCATCACCGAGGAGGCGCTGTCGGTCTCGGGCGTGCTGCTGGCCAAGGTGTTCAACCGGCAGGCCGACGAGGTGCGCCGCTACCGCGAGGAGAACGCCACCCAGGTGGGGCTGCAGGTCCGCCAGGCCATGACGGGCCAGACGTTCTTCGCCGTCGTGCAGACGTTCCTCGGCGTCACACCCGCGCTCGTCTACCTGGTGACGGGCCTGCTCGTCGGCGCGGGCACGGGGCTGAGCGCGGGCACCGTGGTCGCGTTCACGACGCTGCAGACCCGGCTGCTGTTCCCGACGGTCAACCTGCTGCGGGTCTCGCTGGACGTGCAGACCTCGCTCGCCCTGTTCGGTCGCATCTTCTCCTATCTCGACCTGCGGCCCCGGATCGTCGACGCCCCGTCCGCGCACGACCTGGAGCCCGCGACCGTGCGCGGCGCGGTCACGTTGCGCGACGTCTGGTTCTCCTACCCGCTCGCCGACCGCGACGACCCGGCCGCGCCCGGCACACCGGTGCGGCCGTGGGCGCTGCGCGGGGTGAGTGCGGAGATGGCACCCGGCACGCTCACCGCGATCGTCGGGCCGAGCGGCTCGGGCAAGACGACGCTGTCCTACCTGATCCCGCGGCTCTACGACGCCGACCGCGGCGCCGTGGCGCTCGACGGCCACGACGTCCGCGACCTCACCCAGGCCTCGCTGCGCGCCGCCGTCGGCATGGTCACCCAGGACACCCACCTGCTGCACGCGACCATCGGCGCCAACCTGCGCTACGCCAAGCCCGACGCGACCGACGAGGAGCTCGAGGCCGCCGCGCGGGCGGCGAACATCCACGACCGGATCGCGAGCTTCCCGGACGGCTACGACACGATCGTGGGGGAGCGCGGCTACCGGCTCTCCGGCGGTGAGCAGCAGCGGCTGGCCATCGCCCGGGTGCTGCTCAAGGACCCGCCGGTGCTGATCCTCGACGAGGCCACGAGCGCCCTGGACACCGCGAGCGAGCGGCTCGTCCAGCAGGCGCTGGAGACCGCGACGCAGTCCCGGACGACGATCGCGATCGCCCACCGGCTGTCGACGATCCTGGGCGCCGACCAGATCCTGGCCGTCGAGGACGGGGAGATCGTCGAGCGCGGCACCCACGCCGAGCTGCTGGCGCAGGGCGGGCTCTACACCCGGCTCTACACCGAGCAGTTCGCCGACGGGAAGGTCGAGGCCCGGTGCCGCAACGGTGTGCTGTTCCGCGACGGTCACGCGCTCGTCGCCTCCCACCGGGACCCGCCCACGGCCGCGTGACCCCGGCCCGCCGGCCCGGTCAGGACAGGTCCTGGACCGCCGTCTGCGCACGTTCCACGTCGGCGGCGGCCGCCCGGGTGCGAGCCGCGGCCTCGCGCAGCCCGGCCGACGCCGAGCGTTCGGACTCCGTGGCGTCGCGCTGTGCGCCCCGGGCCTCCTCCAGCTCCGCCGCGAGGTCGGCGACGCGCTCCTTTGCCTCGGCGAGCCGCCGCGCGGCCTCCTCGTGGGCGCGCCGCTCGGACTCCTCGCGGTCGCGGGCCTCGCCGGCGGTGGCGCGGGCGTCGTCGAGGACGCGACGGGCCTCGGCGAGCTCGCGGGCCCGGCGCTCCCGCTCGGCGCGCGCGGCCTCGTCGTCGGGTTGCCCGTCGTCGGCCGTGTCGTCGTGGGCGGGCCGGTCCGCCGGCTCGGGGAGCCGCCGTGACGCCGGACGTGGCTCTGCGCCGGCGAGTGCGTCCGGGCCGAAGCCCGAGTAGCTGACGGTGCGGTGCAGCCGCCCCGACCGGACCTGCCCGGCGATGTCGGCGTCGGCGAGCGCGGCGTCGAGGATCCCGCGCAGGTCGCGTTCGGTGCTCTCGGCGACCCGGTGCCCGTCGCGGCCCGCAAGCGCCCGCGCCTCCCGGGCCATCGCCGCGACCAGCTTGCCGCGCTGGGCCGACAACGCGCGCAGCGCCGTCCCGTCGAGGGTGCGCTGCGCATCGTTGAGGTCAGCGGCCAGCGACAGCAGCCCGTCGAGCTGGGTGGCACGCTCGCGGGCGAGCAGGTTGGCAAGCCACGCGGCCTGGGTGGGACGGCGCAGCTTCCCGATCGCGCGGGCCGCGTCCCGGTCGCCGGCCTCCCGCGCCGCGGCGACGAGCTCGTCGCGGACGGGGACGAAGTCGTCCGGGGCCACGCCGTACAGCTCCTCGGCCGCAGCCTCCACCCGATCGGCGTCGCCGTCGGTGTCGTTCTCGGTGGCAGACTCACTCATCGTCGTGCACCCACGTGGCCCATCGCGCTCCTCCGAGCTCGAAAGAACGTGACGGGTGTCACATTCTCGAACCGCTTGGACAGGTTGTGACGAACATCGTCCGGGCACCCGGACTCATGGACACGACCCTCATCGTAGTGATCATCGTCATCGTGGTGGTCCTCATCGGTATCGGCGTGGCGGCTTACCTGGTCGGCAACCGACGCCGCAGCGCCCGGCTGCGCGAGCACTTCGGACCGGAGTACGACCGCACGCTCGCCGAGACCGACGACCCCAAGGAGACCGAGCGGCACCTCGCCGAGCGCGAGAAGCGGCACCGTTCGCTGGAGCTGCGTCACCTCGACGACCGCGAGCGGGCCGAGTTCCAGGACCGCTGGCTCGGGGTCCAGAGCGGTTTCGTCGACGATCCGGACCGTGCGGTGGAGCGCGCCGACTCGTTCGTCGACGAGGTGATGGCGGCCCGCGGGTACCCGGTCGCCGACTTCGAACGCCAGGCCGAGGACGTGTCCGTCGACCACCCCGTCGTCGTGCAGCGCTACCGCGAGGCGCGGGCGATCTCGCAGCGCAACGCGAGTGACGGCGTCGACACCGAGGAGCTCCGCCGCGCCGTGACGTCCTACCGGTCGCTGGTGGAAGCCCTGTTGGACGAGAGCGACGACCGCCGCAACGGCAATGGCCGGGAGCGCGGTTCGCGGACCGAGGAGACCACGCGATGAGTTGGTTGAGCAGGGACAAGACCGAGGACACCACCGACAACGACGCAGATCGGGAGAACCACGTGAGCGACCGACACGGCGACCGCATCGACGACCGGCTCGACGACCAGGTCGACGAGCGCTCCGGTGCCGGCTGGGGTGACGCTCCGGCCGGGGGCAGCCGGGCCGCCCGGATGAGTGCGGGCCCGCAGGACACCGTCACCGACCCCGGCACCGAGCGCGGCACGGACGCCTCCGCGGGACGTGACGGCTGGGGCGCGCCGCCCGCCGCCGACCCGACCGCCACGACGGCCGCCGACACCCCTGCCGACGACATGCGGACCGGGACCCGGTCGGCGGAGACCCGCTACGACGACGTGCCACGCCACGACGGGGGCGCCCGTCACGGTGAGCCCGGGGACGCCGACGTGTACGACGCCGACCCCCGCGCGGGCGGCGACGCCCACCTGCGGGCTCCGGCCGAGCCGCGGCACCCCGGTCCCGACGCCGGCGCGCCGCCGGTGGCCGCCGGGCCGGAGCACGACCCGGCCCCTGCGGGCGATCCTGCCGCCGGACCGGGTGCGGGCACGGCGCCGCGCCGGGAGGCCGACGGCGGCAGCCCTGCCGCGCTCGTGCCTGCGCAGCGGGCGGCGGACTACCAGCAGCGGTGGGAGTCGCTGAAGGCTCACTTCGTCGACGAGCCGCGGACCGCGGTGCGCGGTGCCGACGAGCTCGTCGGCCAGGTCCTCGACGACATCGAGGCGATGTTCCACCAGCAGCGCGGCGAGCTCGAACGCGACCTGCACGACGACGCGGCGTCCACCGAGGACCTGCGGCTCGCGCTCGGTCGCTACCGCAGCTTCTTCGACCGGCTGCTGAGCTACTGACGGGCGGCTGACCCCGTACGACGACTCCGCCGAGCTCGACGAGGGACTGCTCCCGATCACACGGGAGGCAGGCTCACGTCGAGCTCGGCGGAGTTCTTCGTGCCTACCGGTCAGGTCAGGGCGCCGGTCAGGTCAGGGCGCCGGTCAGGTCAGGGCGTAGGCCGCGTCGGGCTCGACGACCCGGAAGGAGAAGCTCTCCTCCAGGTAGAGGTGGACGGTGTCGGCGTCGTGGTGGGAGTAGCCGATCGACAGGTCCTGCCCCATGTCGAGGCGGAAGTCCCCACCCCGGGTGCTGACGACGATCGCGCCCTCGGCGCCCGGTGCCCAGATGATCGAGCCGCCCAGGATGCGGGCGAGATGGTCGAACAGCAGGTAGCCGCCGTGCTCGGTGGTCTCGATGATCCGCGTGTAGCCCTCGGGGCCGATCACCAGCGAGTAAGGGCCCTCGATGCCGTTGCGGCGCAAGGTGTCGACGGCGCGGGCGACGGTGCCCGGGTAGGTGTTGCAGTCCACACCCAACGCGATCGACGGGTACGGCGACACGGCGCCGATCCCCTCGATGCCGGCCGCGGCCCAGCCGTGCAGGATCGCACGGTTCTCGATCTCGGCGGCGGCACGGGCGGCGCGGGCGAGGTCGTCGAACTCGGGGTCGGCGGCACCACGCTGGATGTCGTCGATCTCGGCACGCGCGACCGTGAACGGCACCCGCACCTCGGCCAGGGGCAGGACACGGCGGCGGCGGGTCCGGACACCGTCGGCGGAGACACCCTCGGGCGGGCCGAGGAGGTCCTCGGTGCGGCCCAGGCTGGTGGCGGAGTGGAACCAGCCGCCGGGGCCGTCGAAGTCGGCGATGCGACGTCCGGCCAGCAGCGGCGTGAGGCGCTCGCGGGCCTCGTCGTCGATCCGGGTCCAGGCCTCGGCGGGGACGGGAGCGAGTCCCCGCAGGAGGTGGTCGGCGGGTGTGGTCATGGGCGTGCTCACTTCCCCTTCAGGCTGCCGATGCCGAGCGACCCGTCGAGGCGCCCGGCCTCGTCGACGTCGCCCGGGGTGTCCTTGTTGCGTTCCTCGACCTGCGCGACGTAGGTCTCGGGGTCCTTGTCGGCGACGTCGACCCCGCGCGCGCCCTTGTGGCGGGCCATGAACGCGGTGAACTGCCGCCCCAGCGACTCGCGCAGCCCGAAGGCCGAGTGCAGCCGGAAGTCGGGCAGGCCCTCGTTCTCCTCCTCGGACATGTGCTCGTCGTTGGCGTCGCGTGCCGTCTGCACGGCCTCCCACCAGGCGTCGGTGCCGATCGGGTGGCGGGCGGCGGCGTGCACACCGTCGCGGATGTCGTTGTGGTCGCCGATGGCATCGAGGGTCTCGTCCTCGGCCTCGCCGCCGCCGCGGCGCAGCAGCTGCGGGTAGAAGATCTCCTCCTCGGCCACGGCATGGACGTCGAGGTGGTCGGCCAGCGGCTGCCACACGTCGCGCAGTGCGGTGGAGTCGACGGGTGTCGACCTGCGCAGCTCGTCGAGAGCAGCGAACTGGCGACGGAACCAATCGTGGTCGTCGAGTATCAGTTCGGTGATGTCGGGCACGGCCCGCGACGCTACGCCGGATCGGCGCCGCGGTCGCGCCGGGACACCACTGTGGTCGGTCGCGGTCCCGCGGTCGGCCGTCATCCACCCGTGGCCCGGTGCAGCGCCCGCCGGCGGTGGTGCACGTGTACCCCCGGGTGGCGCAGGGGCAGCGCGATCGGGTCCCACGGCCGCATCCGGCTCGTCGACGGGGCCAGCACGACGTCGCCGGCGAGCCGGGACGGGTGCGGCAGCGGCTCACCCGTGCGGTGTGCGGCGAGGACGTCGTGCATGCGCCGGCCCACGCGCCGGTAGAAGTCGAGCTGGGTACGGCGCCCGAACACCCGGAACCCGGTGCGCAGCAGCGGGTTGCCGATCGGGGCGCGCCGGGAGTAGGCGTCGATGCAGAAGGTGACGACGCCCGTCGTGACGTCCTTCGCCACCTCGTAGGTGAGTTTTCCCTGCTCCAGGTGGCCGTCGAGGGTCTGGTAGGTCCAGCCCCAGACCCGTTCCGGCCCACCGGGGCCCTCCCGGGTGCCCTCGACGACGGAGGTGATCCGCACGCCGAGGTAGAAACGCAGGAACAGGAACCGCCCCTCGAGGAGCATGTTCCGGCCCAGCAGCTCGTCGGCGGGGCGGAACACCCCCCGGACGAGCCGGTGGTCGGAGAACTCGTAGTCGCGTACGAGCGTGCACGCCGACTCGAAGATCCCTCCGGGGACGGGGTCGCCGGGCGGCTCGGCGCCGAGCTCGGCAGCGGCGACGTCGACGTGCCAGCCCGGGTGCTCGGGGCCGTTCGGGGCCTCGGACTCGTCGTAGTTCACGCCCAGCGCGGGCAGCCGGTCGAGCTCTGCGACGAGCCCCCGGGCTCTCATGCCCGGGGCCCCCGCAGCAACGAGCGGTCCTCGTTCTGACGCACCGACTCCCCGATGAGCCAGAACATGGGCGGCCAGAGTCCGACGAACAGGGCACGCCGCTCGGCGTTGCCGCGTTCCTCCTGGTCGACGGTCTTCGCGCGCAGCCACAGCGCGATGCACAGCACGATCGAGCCGAGCGACGCGATCTGCAGGTGCAGGGCCTGAAGTCCGATGCGGTGGAGCAGACGTCCGATGGTCACGACGAGCACGTTCCCCGGTGGACGTGTTCTCATGCGTCATGGCCCAGCTCAGTCGTAAGGCCGCCACCGGGGCGTACAGCCATCGTCGGGTCGCGGCCCTGGTGCGCTGGCCGATCGGGCTGGCGGCCGTGTCGTGGCGGTACATGTGGCGGACGATCCCGGTGCACCGTGACGAGGTCGCAGGCGACGCCTCCGACGAGCCCCCGGCGCTGGCCGGGCAGTTCCGCGACGACCGCGTCCAGGAGGCCGCGGACGGGCACGGCGACCTGCTGCACCGAAACTACAGTGTGCGTATCGGCGGGTCCGGGCTCGACGCGCGCCGGCTCGTCGCGTCGCTGGTCGACGACCTCAACGGCTGGTTCCCGACCGGGGTGGCGGTGTTCCTGCGCACCAGGGGACGGACCGGCGGCGTCCGCGAGGGCGACGAGTTCCTGATCCGGCTGCCGGGGCCGTGGGACGGCCCGGTCCGGGTCGTGCACGTCGACGACACCGGGTTCCGGTTCGCGACGCTGCGCGGGCACCTCGAGGCCGGCCAGATCGAGTTCCGCGCCCACGACGTCGACGGTGGGCTCGTGATGAGCATCGAGTCGTGGGCGCGCCCGGGAGACGCGTTCTCCCATCTGCTCTACGACAGGCTCCGCGCGGCCAAGGAGATCCAGTTCAACCTGTGGACCGAGGTGCTGCTGCGGATCACCACGCTCGCCGGTGGGCGTCCGGTCGGCGGGCTCACCGTCCACACCCGCAGGGTCGCGGCATGACCGCAGGCCCCGAGAGGAGCCCGATGTCCGTCTTCGCCCGTGTGCTCGGCGCGCTGACCACCGCCTACGGGGTGGCGGTGGTCGTCCGCCCGTCCGTCCTCACCGGCCCGACCGGGCTCGGTCCGCGTCACGGCGACCCGTCACCTCCGGTCGCGACGCTGGCCAGGGCCGTCGGTGTCCGCGACGCGGTGTCAGGGCTCGCGGTGGCGTTCGCGCCGCGGGGCGCGGCGATGCAGGTGGCGCTGGCGGTGCGGGTCGCGGCCGACATCGGCGACGCCGTCACACTCGGCGTCGCACTGTCGGACCGCGACGCCGCCCGCAGGACGATCGCCGTCGCGGGCGGCTGGGCGGCGCTCAACGCACTCGCCCTGGCCACCGCGTAGGGCCCTGCCTACCCCTTGATCTCGTAGACCGGGGTGGTTGTCGCCCGGGCCAGGGTGTGGGAGAACAGGGTGAAGCCGAGGAAGGCGTTGGTCGCCTCGGCGGGGATCTCCAGCGACGGCACGTCGACGGCGTGCACGACGAAGATGTAGCGGTGCGGGCCGTGCCCGGCCGGCGGGGCGGCGCCGAGGTAGTTCTTCAGGCCGGCGTCGTTGGCCAGGGTGAACGCGCCCCCGGGCAGCGGCCCGTCGCCGGCCCCGGCGTCGAGCGAGGTCACCGACGCGGGGAGGTCGACGACCGCCCAGTGCCAGAAGCCCGAGCCCGTGGGGGCGTCGGGGTCGAAGCAGGTGACCACGTAGGACCGGGTGCCCTCGGGCGCGCCGCTCCACGACAGCTGCGGCGAGCGGTCCTCACCGCCGGCGCCGAAGATGCCGCTGACCTGCGGCGTCGCCAGCGTACCGCCGTCGGTGAAGTCGGTGCTGGTGACGTCGAACGACGGCACCTGGGGAAGATCGGCATAAGGGTCGTGCGCCATCGCTGCTCCTCCGGGTCGACGCCCGCCGCGTCGCGGGCGCAGTCATGGACGGTCGGCGCCCCGGGGCCGGCGGGACCGGTCCGGGCGACGCCTGAGGATCTCCGGCCACCGTAACCACCCGGGCCGGTCGTCCGCAGCGTGCACCCGCGCGGCAGGCTGTCGCCGTGGAGCTGCTGCTGCTCGTCGTCGGTCTCATGCTGGCCGCGGTCGTGCTCGTCGGCATCGGCGACCGGCTGCACCTGCCGTGGCCGGCGCTCATGGTCGTGCTGGGCGCGGGCGTCGCGTTCGTCCCGGGGCTGCCCGACAGGTTCGAGCTCGAACCGGACCTGATCCTGCCGCTGTTCCTGCCACCGCTGCTGTTCGCGACGGCGCAGCGCACCTCCTGGGCGTTGTTCCGGGCGCGGTGGCGCAGCATCCTGGCCCTCGCGATCGCGCTGGTCGGGGTCACGATCGCGGTCGTCGCCGGGACCGCGATGGCGCTGGTCCCGGGCATCGGGCTGTCGGCGGCGGTGGCGCTGGGCGCGATGGTCGCCCCGCCCGACCCGGTCGCGGTCGAGGCCGTCGCCGGCCCGGTGCGGATGCCGCGGCGGCTGCTGGCGGTGCTGCAGAGCGAGGGCCTGTTCAACGACGCCACCGCGCTCGTCGTGTTCCAGGCGGCGGTGTTCGCGACGGTCAGCGGCGACGACCTGAGCCTTCCCCTCGTCGCGGGGCGGTTCCTGCTGGGTGCGGTGCTGGCCGTCGTGATCGGGATCGTCGTCGCGAAGATCGCCCGCTGGGTGTCGACGAAGGTCACCGACACCACCGGCCGCAGCGCGCTGACGGTCGTGCTGCCGTTCGCGGTGTACCTGCTGGCCGAGGAGGTGCACGCCTCCGGTGTCGTCGCCGTCGTGGTGGTGGCGCTGCAGCTGCGCGCGCACGCCGACGCCGACGAGGCCGCCGAGCGCCTCGTGCAGCGGTCGTTCTGGGACGTGGTCGAGCTGCTCGTCACCGGTGTGGCGTTCGGGCTGATCGGGCTGGACCTGCGCCAGGTCGTCACCGACGCCGGGGCCGAGCTGCCCGGGATGCTCGTGCACGCGACGATCGTCTGCGGCGTCGTGATCGCGTTGCGGGTCCTCTGGATGAGCGGGGCGCTGCTGGCCGTGCGCCGCCGCGACGACCCGGCCGGTGCCCCGCGCACCGGGCGCGAGGCGGTCGTCCTGGCGTGGTGCGGTATGCGCGGCCTCGCGACCCTCGCGCTCGCACTGGCGCTGCCCACGGTCACCTCGACGGGTGCGGCGTTCCCGGGGCGGACCGAGCTCGTCGTCATCGCCTGCTCGGTGCTGGTCGTGACCCTGCTGCTCCCGGGGTTCACCCTGCCGATCGTCGTGCGGATGCTGGGGGTGTCCGAGGACGCCGACGCCGAGCGCGCCGCCGAGCGGGTGCTGGCCCGGCGCGCGTGGCACGCGGCGCTGACCCGGCTCGTCGAACGCGAGCGTGCCGACGACCTTCCCGACGAGGTGTCCGCGATGCTGCACCAGAGCATCGGGCGGCTCGAGGCGGTCCTCGCCGGTGACACCTTCACCGACGAGGAGCGCGACCGGTTCGCCACGCTGCGTGCCAGCCGTGCCACGCTCGGTGCGGTGCAGGCAGAGGCCCTGGCGGCGGCCCGTGCGGAGATCCTCACCGCCCGCCGCGAACCCGGCGTCGACCCGGAGGCGGCCGACCGGGTGCTGCACCGGCTCGATCTGCGTACGGTCCTCCTCGACTGATCTTGCAGGTCAGCGCGGTGGAAGTGGCTCCGGCGAACCGTTGACGTGACATGGGTCACCGGGTAGCGTTCGGGCCCGACAAGCTCCGGGACAGAGCTTCCCGAGCAGGGCGCGCACCGGCGCTCGCCACCGTCTTCGTCACCCATCCGGCGCCGTCGGCTCACTCGTGAGCCGGCGGCGCCGTGCCGCGTCCGGGTGCCCGTCCGACCGCCGGGTCGTTGTGACGTCACGCCGCCCCGGGAGACCGGTACGCCGCCCGGATGCGACGATCCCCGTGGCACGAAGTGGTGACAGCAGCGAAGGGACATCTGGCATGGCTGAGGCGCGCGTCGCGATCGTCACGGGATCGGCACGGGGGATCGGGGCGGCCACCGCCACCCGGCTCGCGGCCGACGGGTTCGCCGTCGCGGTCCTCGACCTCGACGAGGCCGCGTGCAAGGCCACCGTCGACGCCATCGACGCCGCCGGCGGCCGGGCGATCGCCGTCGGCGCCGACGTGTCCGACGCCGACGCCGTGACCGCCGCGGTCGAGCGGGTCGCCGCCGAGCTCGGCGCCCCGACCGTCCTGGTCAACAACGCCGGTGTCACCCGCGACAACCTGCTGTTCAAGATGAGCGAGCTCGACTGGGACACCGTCATGAACGTGCACCTGCGTGGCTCGTTCCTGATGGCCCGCGCCGTGCAGAAGCACATGGTCGACGCGAGGTACGGGCGCATCGTCAACCTGTCGAGCACCTCGGCGCTGGGCAACCGCGGCCAGTCCAACTACTCCACCGCGAAGGCCGGGCTGCAGGGCTTCACCAAGACCCTCGCGATCGAGCTCGGCAAGTTCGGCGTCACCGCCAACTGCATCGCGCCCGGGTTCATCGTCTCCGACATGACGAAGGCGACCGCCGAGCGCATCGGCGAGGACTGGGAGTCCTACGTCGCGGCCCGCGCCGCTGCCATCCCCGTCGCCCGCGCCGGGCAGGTCGAGGACATCGCCCACACGGTGTCGTTCCTCGTCAGCGAGGGTGCCGGGTTCGTGTCCGGGCAGGTCATCTACGTCGCCGGCGGCCCCAAGGCGTGACCGCCGCCGCGGGGGTGCCGGGTAACCTGCGCCGATGACCTCCGCAGCGAGGCCCGACGGGGGCGCGGCCGACGGGCGCGACACCCGGTCGCGGCTGCTCACCGCGGCCGAGGAGCTGTTCGCCGAGCGTGGCAGCGACGCGGTGTCGCTGCGCGAGATCGGCCGGGCCGCGGGCGCGCGCAACGTCATCGCCGCCCAGTACTGGTTCACCGACCGCGACGGGCTCGTGCAGGCGCTGCTCGACCGGCACGCCCCGGAGGTCGAGGCGCACCGCCACCGGCTGCTCGACGCGTTCGCCGCGGGCGAGCTGGCCGGCGCGGTCGTCGGTGGGCCGGATGCCGGTGAGGCGGTGCACGAGCTGGCCGCCGCCCTGGTCGAGCCGCTCGCGGTGAAGCTCGGTCAGGGCGCGGCGGGCGCCGGCTACCTGCGCACGGTCGCCGACCTGCTCACCCGGCCCGTGCCGTCGATGGCCCCGCTCGCCCTGGACCGGCCCGACGGCAGCATCACCCGCTGGCGCGCGCTGCTCGAACCCCTGCTGGAGCCCGACGCGGTGGAGCTGCACCGCCGGTTCCTCACGGTCCGGTTCGTCGCCGTCGAGATGGCGCAGCGGGCCCGGTCGGGCCGCGACGACCAGCGGTTGTTCGTCAGCCAGCTCGTCGACGCCGCCGCGGGCCTGCTCGGCTCGCGGGTGTCCACCCGCACCCGCGCCCTGCGGGCCGAACGCCGCGGTTCCTAGCTGCCGGGCACCGTGGCCGCGAGCGGGGCGAGCCGGTGCGCCGACCGGTACCAGCCGTCGCGGGCGAGCAGATCCGCGTGCGTGCCGTGCTGCACGACCCGCCCGCCGACGACGACGTGGATCGCGTCCATCGTCTCGAGCCGGTCGAGGTCGTGGGTCACCAGCAGCACCGCCCGCCCGCCTGCGGCGGCCAGCAGGTCGGCGAGCACCGCGTCGCGGGTGTCGGGGTCCAGGTGCGTCGTCGGCTCGTCGAGGACCAGCAGCGACGCGTCGGTGAGCAGCGCCCGGGCCAGCGCGAGCCGTTGGCGCATCCCACCCGACAGTCGTATCCCGTGCTCGCCGACGTCGGCGTCGAGCCTCCCGGGCATGGCAGCGACGTCGTCGGCGAGCCGGACCCGGCCCAGCACGTCCCACAGCGCGTCGTCGGTGGCGTCGGGGCGGGCCAGCCGCAGGTTCGCCGCGACCGAGCCGGTGAACATGTGCGGCTGCTGCGGCACCCCGCTCACGACGCCGCGGGCCGTGTCGGCCGACACCTCGGTGAGCGCGGTGCCGCCGATGGCGACGGTCCCGGAGTCGGCGTCGAGGAACCGGAACAGCACCGCGGCGAGTGTGCTCTTGCCCGACCCGCTGGGGCCGACGACGGCGACCCTCGTCCCCGGTGCGACGTCGAGGTCGAGGCCGTCGAGCGCCCACGGCTCGCCGGGGGCGTAGCGGACCCGCAGGTCGCGGACCTGCAACGCCCCCGGCGCGAGCACCCCCGCACCCCCGGGGTCGCGCACCGCGGGTGGGGTGTCCAGGACGTCGAAGAGCCGCTCGCCCGACGCCCGCACCGCGCCGAGCCGGGCGGCCGCGGCGGGCAGCGGGGCGACGATCTCGAACGAGGCGAGCGCGGTCAGCACGAGCACCGCGAGCGGCACGGTGCCGAGGCTGCCGTCGGTCACCGCGGCCACGCCCAGCAGCAGCGTGCCCCACAGCGTCAGGCCGGCGACCAGCGCCGATGCGCCCGCGCCGAGCCCGAGCAGCCCGGCGTCGCGACGGGCCGTCGCGGTCAGCACCGCGTCGGCGGCCTCGACGCGGGCCACCGCCCGCCCGGTCGCGCCGTAGGCGGCGAGGTCCTGGGCGCCGTGCAGCGCATCGACCAGCGCGGTGCTCAGCTCGGCCCGCGCCTCGGCCTGCCGCGACCCCGAGGCCCGGCTCAGTGCCGCTGCCACGACCGGGACGACGAGCCCGCCGACGAGCAGCCCCGCCGCGAGCAGCAGCCCGCCCGGCACGAGCAGCGCCGTCGCCAGGGTGACCGCGCCCGCGCCGGCGACGACCGCGGCGAGCGGCGGGGTCAGCCCGCGCACGAGCAGGTCCTGGGTGGCGTCGGTGTCGCTGACGAGGCGCGTGACGAGGTCGGGGGAGCGGAACCGGCGGACGGGTTCGGTCCGGGCGAGCCGCTCGTAGACGCGGACGCGCACGTCGGCGAGCGTGCGCAGAGCGGCGTCGTGGGTGACGAGCCGTTCGAGGTAGCGGGTCACGCCGCGGGTGACGCCGAGGGCGCGGGTGAGCACGACCGCGACCGACAGCGCGGTCACCGACGGGTGGGTCGCCGCGGTGGCGATGAGCCAGGCCGCGAGGCTGAGCAGGCCGGCCCCGGACGCGGTGGCAGCGGCCCCGGCGAGCACCCCCAGTGCGAACCGCGCGCCTCGCGGCCGTGCCAGCCCGACCATGCGGCGCAGCGGCCCCCTCACGTCGCCACCCCCTGTGAGCGGCGATGGTCGCTGGGGCGGCAATCGCGACCCACGAGCGCCGCAGGCGTGCCCTTCGTGGTCCCGGCCGGAGACGCGCCGGCGCAGCCGTCGGTGAGAACGACCGTCTCGTCGACCACGTCGGACCAGCCCCTGTCGTGGGCGACGACGATCCCGGTGCGGCCCTGCAGGAGCCGTGCCGTCGAGGCGCGGACGGCGCGGGCGTTGTCGGGGTCGAGATGGGCGGTCGGCTCGTCGAGCAGGACGAGGTCGGGGTCGCGCAGGAACGCCCTGGCCAGGGCGACGCGCTGGCGCTGCCCGGCCGAGAGCCGGGCGCCGCGCTCACCGACCCGCGTGGCCAGGCCGTCGGGCAGGGCCTCGACCACGTCGGTCAGCTCCGCGGCCGCGACGGCGGCGGCGATCTGCACGGCGTCGGCGTCGGGGGCACCGAGCGCGATGTTGGCGGCGACGGTGTCGTCGAACAGGTGCGGGTGCTGCGGCACCCAAGCGACGCGGGCGCGCCAGGCGTCGGCGTCGAGCTCGTGCAGGGGCACGCCGTCGGCACGGATCGACCCGGCCTGCGGTTCGGCGAAGCGCAGCAGCAGTGCCAGCAGCGTCGACTTGCCCGCGCCGCTGCGCCCGGTCAGCAGCACACTGCGGCCGTCGGACACGGTGACGGTGAGGCCGTCGAGGACCGGGACGTCGCGACCCGGCCAGGTGAACCGCACGTCGTCGACCTCGAGCGAGACGCTGCCGCGGCGGGCCGTGGCGCCGGTGCCGGGCACCTGTGGCCGGGGAGCCTCCAGCACCGCGAACGCCGACTCGGCCGCGGCGATGCCTTCCATGCTCGCGTGGAAACGGGCGCCCACCTCGCGCAGCGGCAGGTAGGCCTCGGGGGCGAGGACGAGCACGAGCAGCGCCGTCGTCAGGTCGAGCTGTCCGTAGAGCAGCCGGAACCCGACCTCGACGGCGACGAGCGCCACGGCGAGGGTGGCGAGCAGCTCCAGCACGAACGCCGAGAGGAACGCGACCCGCAGGGTGCCCATCGTCGCGTCGCGGTGCTCGTCGGTGACCCGGCGGACCAGTGCGGCCTCGGCCTTGGCCCGGCGGAACAGCGCGAGCGTCGGCAGGCCTTCGACGACGTCGAGGAAGTGTCCGCCGAGGCGCTGCAGCAGCGTCCACTGCCGGCGGGTGCGGGCCTGGGTGTGCATCCCGACGAGCGCCATGAACAGCGGGATCAGCGGCAGGGTCACGGCGATGACGACGGCGGAGACCCAGTCGGCGGAGGCGACGACGACCAGCACCGCGATCGGCACGAGCGCGGCGAGGACGAGCTGGGGCAGGTAGCGGGCGAGGTAGTCGTCGAGGGCGTCGAGCCCGCGGGTGGTGAGGGTGGCGAGCTCACCGGCGGTGGCGGGGCCGCGGCCGGGACCGTCACTCACGTGCGCGACGATGCGGCGCCGCAGCTGCGACTTGGCCGCAGCGGCACTGCGCAGGGCCGCGGCCTCGGCGCCGTAGGCCAGCACGGCCCGGCCGATCGCCACCCCCGCGACGGCGGCGACGAGTGGGCCGAGCTCGTCGAGCCCCTGTCCGTCGGTGGCGCCGCCGACGATGTGCGCGACGAGCCAGGCCTGGGTGAGGATCAGCCCGGTGAGCGCGAACCCGCAGGCCACGGTGACGGCGAGGTGCGTCCGCACGGCGCGCGCCGCCCGCAGCAGCCGCGGGTCGAGGGGTTTCACGGTGCTTCCGATGGTCCCGTGCTCAGTGTGCCGGTGCGATGTGTGCGCGGGTGACGCGGCGCCGGAACACCCAGTACGACCAGGCCTGGTAGCTGATGACCAGCGGCAGCAGCACCAGCGCGATCCAGCTCATGACCTCGAGGGTGTAGGCGCCGGAGGCCGCACCGGCGACGGTCAGCGAGAGCGCGGCGTCGGTCGTCGACGGGATGAGCACCGGGAACATCGACCCGAAGATCGTCACCGAGGTGCCCAGCACCGACACCGCCGTCGCCGCGAACGCCCAGCCCTCGCGCCCGCGCCCGGCGAGCCCGGCCCCGGCGACGAGTGCGACGACGGTGAGGACCGCGACCGGCAGGGTCCAGCCGGTCGGGCGGTGAACGAGCGTCCAGCCGAGGAAGCCGACGAGCGCGGGGACGGCGACGAGTGCGGTGCGCAGCGCGACCGCGCGGGCCAGCACCCGGACGGGGCCGTCGGTCTTGAGTGAGAGGAACACAGCGCCGTGCAGTAGGAACAGGCTGCCGGTGACGAGCGCGCCGAGCAGGGCGAAGGGGTTGAGCAGGTCGCCGATCCCGGCGTCGACGACGTGTCCGGCACCCATCGGCAGCCCGCGCAGCAGGTTCGCGAAGATCAGCCCCCACATCAGTGCGGGCACGGTGCTGCCGACGACGATCGCGACGTCCCAGCGTCGCCGCCAGCGGTCGTCGTCGACCTTGCCGCGGTACTCGAACGCGACGCCGCGCACGATCAGCGCGAGCACGATCGCGAGGACGGGAAGGTAGAAGCCTGAGAGCATCGACCCGTACCAGGCGGGGAACGCGGCGAACGTCGCGCCGATCGCGGTGATCAGCCAGACCTCGTTGCCGTCCCAGACCGGGCCGATGGAGTTGATCATGACGCGGCGGTCGGTGTCGTCGCGGCCGACGACGGGCAGCAGCATGCCGACGCCGAAGTCGAAACCCTCCAGGACGAAGTAGCCGGTCCACAGCACGGCGATGGCGAGGAACCAGATGGTCTGCAGGTCCATGTCGCGCTCCTCAGTAGACGAACGCGGGGACGCGCTCGTCGGCCGGTTCGGGTGTGGCGGCACCGGTGTCGTCGGTGTCCGGCTCGTCGGGCGGGTACGGCATGACCGCGGCGGGACCGGCGAGGACGTAGCGGAACAGGAGCTTCGCCTCGACGACGGCCAGCGCAGCGTAGAGCAGGGTGAACGCGGTCAGCGAGATCGCGACCTCGGTGAGGCTGACCCCGGGCGAGACGCTGGCGGCGGTGAGCAGCTCGCCGACGACGGTCCAGGGCTGGCGGCCCATCTCGGTCAGGATCCAGCCGAAGACGTTGGCGGCCAGCGCCGCGGGCAGTCCGAGGATCGCGACGCGGTACATCCAGCGCTTGCCGGGCAGCCGGCCGCGGCGGGTGAGCCAGAGCCCGAGGACGCCGATCCCGACCCCAGCCATCCCGAGGCCCATCATCAGCCGGAACGACCAGTAGAGGACGGCGATGTCCGGCCGGTAGTCGCCGGGGCCGAACTGCTGCTCGAGCCGCTGCTGGACGTTGTTGATGCCCTGGACGTCGCCGGAGAAGTCACCGGTGGCGAGGAAGGACAGCACGTTCGGGACCTGGACGTTGATGTGGTTGCGGCCCTCGCGGATGTCACCGACGGCGAACAGCGAGAACCCGGCGCCGTGCTCGTCGGTCCACAGCGCCTCGGCGCCCGCGAGCTTCATCGGCTCGTACTGGGCCATGAGCTTGGCCTGGTGGTCGCCGGAGAAGACGACGAGCGCGCCGGCGATCGCCGTGACGGCGAGGCCGAGCCGCAGCGTCTTGCGGAACAGCCCGTCCTCCGACGGATGCGGTGCGACGGCGTCGGCCCGCTTCGGCCATCGGGCGCGCATGAGCTTGAAGGCGCTCACGGCGACGACGAACAGTCCGGCGGCGATGAACGCTCCCGACACGACGTGCAGGTAGGTGGACCATGCCTGCGAGTTGGTCAGCACGGCCCAGATGTCGGTGAGCCGGGCGCGGCCCGTGGACTCGTCGACGGTGAAGCCGACGGGATGGCGCATCCAGGCGTTCGCGGCGATGATGAAGTAGGCCGAGAAGTTGGTGCCGATCGCGACGATCCAGATGCAGGCCAGGTGGATGCGGCGGGGGAGCCGGTCCCAGCCGAAGATCCACAGGCCGATGAACGTCGATTCCAGGAAGAACGCGAGCAGCGCCTCCATCGCCAGCGGGGCGCCGAAGACGTCACCGACGAACGTCGAGTAGCTGCTCCAGTTCATGCCGAACTGGAACTCCTGGACGATCCCGGTGACGACGCCCATGGCGAAGTTGATCAGGAAGAGCTTGCCGAGGAACCGGGTGGCGCGCAGGTACTCGACCTTGCCGGTGCGGTGCCACGCCGTCTGCAGGATCGCGACGATCGCGGACAGTCCGATCGTCAACGGGACGAACAGGAAGTGGTAGACGGTGGTGATCCCGAACTGCCAACGGGCGAGGTCGAGCGCGTCCATGTGGGCCTCCGGCCGGATCTTCTACGTTCTGTAGTAGTTCTACACCACGTAGAAAGTCGCGAGTGGACGTTGTGCTGTGCGACACCGGGTCCGGCGCGTGAGCCCGGTGACACACACCGTGCCGGGGTCACGCGAACCGACCTAGACTCCGCCCATCGCGGACACGGCCATTGGCGGCCGGTGAGGAGAGCTGATGAGTTCGCCGCAGGTGGACCCCGATGTTCTGGATCGGGACGCCCCCGAGGAACCCGACGAGCTCGTGCTGGCGGGGGAGTTCCCGCAGGCCTCCCGCGAGGAGTGGGCCGCACTCGTCGACGGGGTGCTGCGCAAGGCGCGCCGCCTCGCCGAGGACGCCCCCACCGGGTCGGGCGTCGACACGCTCGTCCGTGACACCCTCGACGGCATCGGTGTCCACCCGCTCTACACCGCCGACGACGCCCCCGCCGCCCAGGCCGGTGTCCCCGGCGCCGCCCCCTTCGTCCGCGGCAGCCGCGCCGCCGGTCACGTGCCCGACGGCTGGGACGTCCGCGCCCGGCACACCGCCGCCGACCCGGCCGCGGTCGCGGCTGCCGCCGCCGAGGACCTCGACAACGGGGTGACCTCGCTGTGGCTCGGGGCCGGCGTGAACGGGGTCGCCGTCGCCGACCTGCCCGCCGCCCTCGACGGCGTGCTGCTCGACCTCGCCCCCGTCGTCCTCGACGCCGGTGTCGACGCCGAGGCCGCCGCCGAGGCGTTCCTCGCCCACGTCGACGCATCCGACGTCGCCGCCTCCGAGGTCCGCGCCAACCTCGGGCTCGACCCGATCGGCCTGCGCGCCGCCACCGGCGACGGCCCGCCCGCCGACTCGGTCCTGCCGCTGGCCCGCCGCGTCGCCCAGGACTACCCGGGCATGCGCGCGATCGTCGTCGACGCGCTGCCCGTGCACGGCGCCGGCGCCTCCGACGCCCAGCAGCTCGGCTGGTCGCTCGCCGCGGGGGTCGCCTACCTGCGCGCGCTCACCGACGGCGGCCTCGACATCGCCACCGCTGCCCGGCTGCTCGAGTTCCGCTACGCCGCCACCGGCGACCAGTTCGCGACGATCGCGCTGCTGCGTTCGGCGCGGCGGCTGTGGTCGCGGGTCATGGAGGCCTGCGGCGCCGCCGACGCCCCCGGGCAGGCCCAGCACGCCGTCAGCTCACCGGTCACCGCCACGCGGCGCGACCCCTGGGTGAACATGCTGCGCGGCACCGTCGCCGGATTCGCCGCCGGCGTCGGTGGCGCCGACGCGGTCACGATCGCCCCGTTCGACGAGGCCGTCGGCATCGCCGAGCCGTTCTCACGGCGCATCGCCCGCAACACCCAGTCGCTGCTGATCATGGAGTCCCACCTCGCACGGGTCGTCGACCCCGCGGGCGGGTCCTGGTACGTCGAGAACCGCACCGACGCCCTCGCCCACGCCGCGTGGACGTTCTTCCAGGGGATCGAGGCCGCCGGCGGCGCCGTCGCCGCACTCGACTCCGGCTTCGTCGCCGACGCCACCGCCGCGGTGCGGGAGCGCCGCGAACGCGATGTCGCGACCCGCCGCACCCCGCTCACCGGGGTGAGCGAGTTCCCCGACCTCGACGAGAAGCCCGTCGAGCGCGCACCGCACCCCGCCCCGACGGCTGCGGGCGGGCTACCGGTGTACCGCGCCGCGGCGCCCTTCGAGGACCGCCGCGACCGCTCCGACGTGCTCCTCGCCGAGACCGGTGCCCGGCCCGCGGCGTTCCTGGCCACGCTGGGCCCCGTCGCCGCGCACAGCGCCCGTGCCGGGTTCGCGCGCAACCTGCTCGGCGCGGGCGGCATCGCGACCCCCGAGGCCGGGCCGACGGAGTCCGCGGCCGACGTCGCCGCCGCCTTCGCCGAGACCGGCACCCCGGTCGCGGTGCTGTGCGGCACCGACAAGGCCTACGCCGACCGCGCCGCCGAGACCGTCGCCGCCCTGCGCGCCGCCGGCGCCACCCGCGTCCTGCTCGCGGGCCGCGCCGAGGTCGACGGCGTCGACGCGACGCTCCACGCCGGCTGCGACGCGCTGGCCGTCATCGACGACGTGTACGCCGCGCTCGACGCCGCGAAGGGACAGGACGCCCGATGACCGTTCCCGACTTCACCCGGATCGACCTGGACGGCGGCGCCGCCCCGTCGACCGACTGGTCCGCCGCCCTCGGCGGGGCCGCGCCGGAGCCGTGGGAGTCGCCCGAGGGCATCCCGGTCAAGGCGCTCTACACCGCGGGCGACCTCGACGACGTCGACTTCCTCGGCACCTACCCGGGCATCGCGCCCTACCTGCGCGGCCCCTACCCGACGATGTACGTCACCCAGCCCTGGACGGTGCGTCAGTACGCCGGGTTCTCCACCGCCGCGGCGTCCAACGCCTTCTACCGCCGCAACCTCGCCGCCGGCCAGAAGGGCCTGTCGATCGCGTTCGACCTGGCCACCCACCGCGGCTACGACTCCGACCACCCGCGCGTCTCCGGTGACGTCGGCATGGCGGGCGTCGCGATCGACTCGATCTACGACATGCGCCAGCTCTTCGACGGCATCCCGCTGGACAAGATGTCGGTGTCGATGACCATGAACGGCGCCGTTCTGCCCGTACTCGCCCTCTTCATCGTGGCGGCGGAGGAGCAGGGGGTGGCGCCGGAGCAGCTCACGGGGACGATCCAGAACGACATCCTCAAGGAGTTCATGGTCCGCAACACCTACATCTACCCGCCGCAGCCGTCGATGCAGATCATCTCCGACATCTTCCGCTTCACGTCGGAGAAGATGCCGAAGTTCAACTCGATCTCGATCTCCGGCTACCACATCCAGGAGGCCGGGGCCACCAACGACCTCGAGCTGGCCTACACGCTCGCGGACGGTGTGGAGTACCTGCGGGCCGGGATCGACGCGGGTCTCGACGTCGACAGGTTCGCGCCGCGGCTGAGCTTCTTCTGGGCGATCGGCATGAACTTCTTCATGGAGGTCGCCAAGATGCGGGCCGCGCGCCTGCTCTGGGCGAAGCTGGTGTCGCAGTTCGACCCGACGAACACCAAGTCGCTGTCGCTGCGGACGCACTCCCAGACCTCGGGCTGGTCGCTGACGGCCCAGGACGTCTACAACAACGTCGTCCGCACCTGCGTGGAGGCGATGGCCGCCACCCAGGGCCACACCCAGAGCCTGCACACCAACGCCCTGGACGAGGCCCTCGCGCTGCCGACGGACTTCTCCGCCCGGATCGCCCGCAACACCCAGCTCCTGCTGCAGCAGGAGTCGGGCACGACGAACGTCATCGACCCCTGGGGCGGCAGCTACTACGTCGAACGCCTCACCTACGACCTCGCCCGCCGCGCCTGGGCACACATCAGCGAGGTCGAGAAGGCCGGCGGCATGGCCCAGGCCATCGACGCCGGCATCCCGAAGCTGCGCGTCGAGGAGGCCGCCGCCCGCACCCAGGCGCGCATCGACTCCGGCCGCCAGCCCGTCATCGGCGTCAACAAGTACCTCACCGAGACCGACGAGCAGATCGACGTGCTCAAGGTCGACAACGCCGACGTCCGCCGCGAGCAGCTGGAGAAGCTGGAGCGGCTGCGCCGCGAGCGCGACTCCCGCGAGGTCGACGCCGCGCTGGACAGGCTCACCGGCGCCGCCGCCGCCATCGCGGAGGGCACCGCCCGCGACGCGTCGCAGAACCTGCTGGCCCTCGCCGTCGACGCCGCCCGCGCGAAGGCCACCGTCGGGGAGATCTCCGACGCGTTGGAGAAGGTGTTCGGGCGGCACTCCGGCCAGATCAGGATCATCTCCGGCGTGTACTCCGAGGAAGCCGGGCGCAACCCGGCGATCGCCCGTGCCCGCGAGCTCGTCGACGAGTTCGCCGAGGAGGAGGGCCGCCGGCCCCGCATCCTGGTCGCCAAGATGGGCCAGGACGGCCACGACCGCGGCCAGAAGGTCATCGCGACCGCGTTCGCCGACCTCGGGTTCGACGTCGACGTGGGCCCGCTGTTCCAGACCCCCGGCGAGGTCGCCCGCCAGGCCGTCGAGGCCGACGTGCACGTCGTCGGCGTCAGCTCCCTCGCCGCGGGGCACCTCACGCTGGTGCCGGAGCTGCGCTCGGCGCTGGCCGAGCTCGACCGCGAGGACATCATGGTCGTCGTCGGCGGCGTCATCCCGCCCGCCGACGTCCCCGAGCTGCTGGAGATGGGCGCCGCTGCGGTGTTCGGGCCCGGCACCGTCATCGCGGAGGCGGCGATCGACCTCGTCGGGAAGCTGACGGCCGCCCTGCACGGGGAGCCCACCGACGAGCCGGGGACCCCGCCGAGCTCGACCTGAGACCGCCGGGGAGCATGATCGAAACAGTCCGACGTCGAGCCCGGCGCGGATCCCGCGTCGACAGGGGAGGAACGCACGTGGCCCGGCGGATCGACGTCGACGCGCTCACCGACGGCGTGCTCGGCGGCTCACGCTCACTGCTGGCCCGGGCGATCACCCTCGTCGAGTCGACCCGGCCCGACCACCGCGTCGCGGCCCAGGACCTGCTCTCACGGCTGCAGCCGCACGCGGGCGCCGCCGTGCGGGTCGGCATCAGCGGGGTCCCCGGTGTCGGCAAGTCGACGTTCATCGAGGCGCTCGGCACCCGGCTCACCGGCGACGGGCACCGGGTCGCCGTCCTCGCCGTGGACCCGTCCTCGACCCGCACCAAGGGTTCCATCCTGGGCGACAAGACGCGCATGGCCCGCCTCGCCACCGACGACCACGCGTTCGTCCGGCCCTCGCCGAGCGCCGGCACGCTCGGCGGCGTCGCCCGCGCCACCCGCGAGACCATCGTGCTGATGGAGGCGGCGGGCTTCGACGTCGTCCTCGTCGAGACCGTCGGGGTGGGGCAGTCCGAGGTCGCCGTCTCGGAGATGGTCGACACCTTCCTGTTCCTCACGATCGCGCGCACCGGCGACTCGTTGCAGGGCATCAAGAAGGGCATCCTCGAGATCGCCGACGTCGTCGCCGTCAACAAGGCCGACGGCCCGCACGAGAAGGAGGCCCGCGCCGCCGCCGCCGAGCTGCGGTCCGCGCTGCGACTCATGACCCCGGCCAGCGAGGCGTGGCGCCCGCCCGTCCTGCCGTGCTCCGCGCAGACCGGTGCGGGGCTCGACGACGTCTGGGATGCCGTCGAGAAGCACCGGGCCACCCTCGACGGGACCGGTGAGCTCGCCGGTCGGCGCGCGACCCAGCAGGTCGAGTGGATGTGGGCGATGGTGCGCGACCAGCTCATGGACCGGCTGCGGTCCGACCCCGGCGTGCGGGAGAAGCTCCCGGCCCTGGAACGCGAGGTCCGCGACGGCGAGGTGCCGCCCAGCGTCGCCGCCCGGACGGTCCTCGATCTCCTCGGCTGAGCCCCGCGGTACGGGCGGTTCACCCGTTCCGGCCGGTCACGGCCCGGCCACGGAACCGGCGCGACCCGCTGCGGGAGAGCATCCTGGACCCGTGACCGAGCTGCATCCGGGGAAGGACGGGGCCACGACCCCGCCCGAGCCGTCGACGGCACCGGTCGGGCAGGACGTCGACGCGACCGAGGATCTCCCGCCCGGCGCCGAGGTGGAGGACGGGAGACGCCGCCGCGAGCCCGGGGCGCGACGGCTGCTCACCCGCACCGTCGGCGGCGCCTGGGACGACAACATCTTCTCCGAGTCCGCGTCGGCGGCGTTCTGGCAGACGCTGTCGCTGCCCCCGCTGCTGCTGGGGCTGCTCGGCGCCCTCGGCTACATCGGCGGCTGGTTCGGCCCCGACACCGCCGAGGTCGTCGAGAACCGGATCGTCACCGCCACCAGCGGCATCTTCAGCCGCAACGCCGTCGACGAGATCATCGCCCCGACCGTCTCCCAGATCCTCACGACCGGCCGCAGCGAGCTGATCTCGCTCGGCTTCGTCATCTCGCTGTGGTCGGGGTCGTCGGCGATGTCGTCGTTCGTCGACGCCATCACCCGCGCCCACGGCCAGTACGGCATCCGCAACCCGGTGTGGCAGCGCATCCTCGCGCTGCTGCTGTACCTGGTGGGCCTCGTCGGCGGCATCATCTCGCTGCCACTGCTCGCGCTCGGCCCCGACCGGCTGCCCGGCATCCTGCCCGAGTCGTGGCGGCCGACGGCGATGACGCTGATCTCCAACCTGTACTACCCGGTCATCGGGATCATCCTCGTGTTCGCGCTCACGACGCTCTACAAGGTCGCGCTGCCGGCCAAACCGCCCTGGTGGCGGGGGCTGCCCGGGGCGCTGCTCGCCGCCGTCGTGTTCCTGGTCGGGGTGACCGGGCTGCGCGTCTACATCGACTGGCTGACCGGCACCGGCTACACCTACGGCGCGCTGGCCGCGCCGATCGCGTTCCTGCTCGCCGCGTTCTTCATCGGCTTCGCGATCGTGCTCGGCGCGCACCTCAACGCCGCCATCCAGGAGCTGTGGCCGGCCCGGCTCAACGACCGCCGGGGCGCGCTGACGACGCGGGAGCCCATCGACGGCCCCGACGGCCCCGACGGCCCCGACGGCCCCGACGGCCCCGACGGCCCGACCGAGGATCCCGAGCCCGGGAAGGGCGGGGGAGCGGTCATCCGCGCCTGAGCGGCTCCGCGCCGCCGGGCCGGCTCGCCGCCAGCTCCGCCGCCGCCATCTCGGCGAGCAGCGCCCCGTCGCCACGCACGAAGAAGTACGTGAACCCCAGCTCCCGGAACCGCTGCACGTGCCCCGCCGACGCGCAGAAGATGCCGACGGGCATCTCGCGGGCCTTGCACGCCCCGAGCACGGTGGCGAGCAGCGCGTCGTACTCGTCGTCGCCGTCCTGCGCCGATGTCGGCCTGCCCATGCTCAGCGCCAGGTCCGACGGGCCGACGAAGACCGCGTCCACCCCGTCGACCGCCACGATGTCGGCCACCGCGTCGACGGCGGCGACCGTCTCCACCATGACCGCACACACCGGGTCGCCGGGCGGCGACGACATGAACCCGTGCCGCGTCGGCCCGTAGCTGCGGGTGCCGTTCGGGGGCCACCGGCACGCCGCCGCCGCCGCGGCGGCCTCCTCGGCGGAGTTCACCATGGGGACGACGACACCGGCCGCGCCACGGTCGAGCGCCGCCGTGATCGGGGTGGGGGTGTTCCACGGGACCCGCACCATCGACGGGGTGCCGGTCGCGGCGAGGGCCTGCAGCATCGGGAGCAGCGCGTCGTCACCGATCAGGCCGTGCTGGGTGTCGACGCACACGACGTCGAACCCCACCGAGCCGATCACCTCGGCCGTGGCCGACCCGGGAAGCTGCAGCCAACCCCCGACGGCGTCGCCGCGCAGCACGTCCACCAATCCGCTGTCGCTCATGATCCCCACCCTGCCGCACGCCCGTCCCGGCGCGCCTGACGATCCGTGCACAGCTGCCCGAATAGAGTTTCCCCGACCGTCCGCGCGCAAGGCCGGGCGCGGTGGGAAGTGGTGGGGCGCAAGGTGCTTGGGGTCAGTCATGCCCTCTCCGGGGCGGCGTTGGGACTCGCCGTCGCCGGGTTCGCGGCGGGATGGTCGGGGGCGCCGCTCGACGCCGGCGGAGTGCTCACGTTCGCCGCGGTCTGCGCGGGCGCGGCGCTGCTGCCCGACCTCGACCATCCGTCGTCCATGGCGACGACCCGGTTCTCCTGGGCGTCGGCGGTGGCCTCGAAGGTCGTGCGCCCGCTGTCCGGGCTGGTGTACCGGCTCACCCGCGCACCGCGCGACACCGGCCGCGGCACTCACCGCGGGCTCACCCACACCGCGCTGTTCGCCGCCGGCCTGGGCGTCGCGCTCAACGCCGCCTCGGTGGCCTGGGGCGCACCGGTGCTGCTCGCCACCCTGTTCGTCTGCATCGCGCTGGCCATCAAGGGCCTCGACGCGCTCGTTCCCGGCCCGCCGTCGCTGCTGATCGCCGCGGGCCTGACCTACGCGATCGACGCCTGGATGCCCGGTGGGGTCGACGGCACCGCCGGCTGGCTGGGGACCGCCGTCACCCTCGGGGTGCTCGTGCACTCGGTCGGCGACGCGGTGACCGAGTCCGGGGCGCCGCTGCTGTGGCCACTGCCCATCAGGCGACGGCGCTGGTATCCCGTCGGCGGGCCGCGGCCGCTGCGGATGCGCACCGGCGGGCGGGTCGAGACCCTGCTGGTCGCGCCCGCGCTGGCCGTCGCGGTCGTCGTGCTGGTGCTGCTCGTCGTGCCCGGGGCGGGCGCCGTGGTGCTGGACCTGCGGGACCGGGTCGGTGACCTCCTGGCGGTCCGCGAGCCGGGCTGACGGCGACACCGGGCATGGGTGATGATGCCGGGGTGAGCAACGCAGCCGCTCTGCCCGACCGGCCCGTCGTCGGCATCCTGCATCCCGGCGCCATGGGCTCCGCCCTCGGCTCGGCGCTCAAGCCCCGCGCGAGCGCAGTGGTGTGGGCGGCCGCCGGCCGCAGCGACGTCACCTCCAAGCGTGCCGAGATCGCCGACCTCGTCGGGGTGCCCGACGTCGCCGAGCTCGCCCGGCGCAGCGACGTCGTCATCTCGATCTGCCCGCCGCACGCGGCGCTCGACGTCGCCGGCCAGGTCGCCGACGCCGTCCGGGGCCGCGACCAGGCACCCCTCTACGTCGACGCCAACGCGGTCTCGCCCGCGACCGTGGAGAAGATCGCGACGCTGTTCGACCAGGACCGGGTCGTCGACGGGGCCGTCATCGGTCCCGCGGCGTGGGAGGCCGGCCGGACAGTGCTGTGGCTCTCCGGGACGGCCGCGCCCGCGGTCGCCTCGCTGTTCGACGGGTCGCCGTTCGCGGCGAAGGTCCTCGACGGCGAGCTCGGCGCGGCGAGCGCCCTCAAGGCGTGCTTCGCGCTGCACACCAAGGCGTTGCCGACGATCTGGGCGGTGATGACGGCCGCCGCTCGCGGCTACGGCGTGCTCGACGACCTGCGTGCCGAGGTGTCGCGGATGGGAGGTGACCTCGACGCGTCCCTGGCGGCGCTGGCCGGGAAGTCGGGCGACCGCGCGTGGCGGTGGGCGGGGGAGATGGACGAGGCCGCCGACACGATCGCCGCGCAGGGCCTGCCCGACGGGATGTCGCGCGCGGCGGCGGAGGTCTACCGCCGGCTCGCCGACGGCAGCCTGGAGCTCGGCTAGCCGTCCGCGCTCATCCGGGACGTCTCGAAGGCGTGCCCGGCGTCCCAGCCACGGTTCGCCGCCGCCGGGTCCGTGGACGCGACCCAGCCGGCCGCGAGCGTCGCCACCAGGGCACCCATCGCGACCGCCGACGTCGCCCGCCGGGGATCCGGCCGGCGCCGTTCCTGCCCGTCCGAGTGTTCTCCGTCCGGGTGATCGTCGGCCCGACGCGTCCGCAAGCGCATGTGCCCAGCGTGGCCACATCGCCCGCCGGAGTCGCGTCCGGCGCGCGGAACTCACCCGAAAGTGTGGGCTGTGCTCACGTGGGCTGGGGGCTCGGCGTCAGCCGGACGGGCCGAACCGCTCCACCCGCACCCGGGTCGCGGGGACCCCGAGGCCGGCCAGCAGATCGGTGACCGCGTCGCAGAACGGCGGCGACCCGCACACGAACACCGTCCGGCCCTCGTCGCCCTGTCCGCCGAGCACCGCCGCCAGGTCGGTGGCGCGCAGCCGCCCCGGCTCCCGGGTGGTGCCCGGCGGCGCCTCCCGGGTCCAGACGACCGTCACCTCCGGGCCGGGCAGCTCGCCCGCGTAGTACAGGTCCTCGGGCCGGCGCGCCGACACCAGCAGCCGCACCAGCTCCGGACGACCCGCTGCCCGGGCCTGGCGCAGCATCGCCATCAGCGGCACCGTGCCCGAACCCCCGCCGACGCACACGACCGGCTCGTCGCCCTGCCACACGAACCAGCGCCCGATCGGGCCCCGGACCTCCAGCTCGTCACCGACCCGCACCTCGTCGCAGAGGAACTCCGAGACCTCCCCACCCGGCAGCCGCTCGACGGTCAGCTCGACGACCCGCGAGCCACCGGGCACCGCCGTGGCCGGCGGGGACGACGGGGCCGGCGCAGGGGAGGGGGCCGATGCGATCGAGTACGACCGCTGGGCGGTGTAGCCGTCGGGCGCGGTGAGTCGCAGCAGCACGTGTTGCCCGGCGAGGAACGCGACGCCGCCACCGAGGTCGCCGACGTCGAGGCGCAGCGTCCGCGCCCGCGGCGTCTCCCACCGCGTGTCGACGACGGTCGCGATCCGCCACCGCCCGGGCCGGCCCACCCCGACGGGCACCGACGCGCCCTGCCCCGGCATCAGTCGTCGCCCTGGTAGCGCTGCTCCCGCCACGGGTCGCCGCGGTCGTGGTAGCCGTTGCGCTCCCAGAACCCCTGCTCGTCCTCCGCGGACAGGCGCAGCCCCGACACCCACTTGGCGCTCTTCCAGAAGTACAGGTGCGGCACCAGCAGCCGTGCCGGCCCGCCGTGCTCAGGCGTCAGCGCGCTGCCCTGCGCCTCCCACACCACCCACGCCTTGCCGTAGCGGACGTCGGCCAGCGGCAGGTTCGTCGTGTAGCCGGTGTGCGACACCGCCGTCACGAAGGCCGCCGCCGGATCCGGCACCGCCGCCTCCAGCAGCACGTCCACCGACACCCCGGTGAAGGTCATGCCCAGCTTCGACCAGCTCGTCACGCAGTGGATGTCGCCCTCGTAGCGCGACGTCGGCAGCGAGCGGATCTCGTCCCACGTCCACGTCGTCTCGCGAGCGACGAGCCCCTCGACGGTGAACGTCCAGCGGTCGGTGCCCAGCCTCGGTGTCGGCTCGGCGTTGAGCACCGGCCAGTCGTCGCGGGCGTCGTACTGACCGGGCGGCAGCCGTGGGTCGCGGCCCGCGCGGCCGCGTCCGGTGAATCCACGGGTCACGTGCATGGGCACCTCACCAGAGGTCGAGGGGGCATCGGGGAGCCCGATCATCCCCGCCGGGCGCCGGCCTGCCCAGCGCCGGGGGGAGTGGATCAGGACGTGACCGCCGGGGATCGGCGGCATACGGTGCGGCAGTGACCCACGACGTGCCCGCACCCCGTCCCCGAACCGGCGCGCACCGAGGGGAGGGGTGCTGAGCATGCCGCTGGACCCTCAGTTCCGGACCCTGCTGGACACCCTCGCCACGAACGGCGCGGTGCCGCTCGTGCGTGGCTCGGCCGTCGACACCCGGGAGCACTACCGGACCCTGTCGCTGGCCCGCCGCGGAGCCGACTACGTGCCGTTCCCCGTCGCCGGCGTGGAGGACGACGAGATCGACGGCCCCGCCGGGCCGATCCGCATCCGCGTCTACCGGCCGCTCGAGGACCGCGGCGGCGCGGTCACCTACCTGCACGGTGGCGGCTGGGTCCTCGGTGACCTCGACACCCACGACCCGGTGTGCCGCAAGGTCGCGGGGGAGACCGGTGCGGTCGTCGTCGCCGTCGACTACAGGCTCGCGCCCGAGCACCCGCACCCCGTCCCGCTGGGCGACGCCATGGCGGGGCTGCGCTGGACCCACGACGCCTTCCCCGACCGGCCGCTCGCCGTCGCCGGGGACAGTGCCGGGGCAAGCCTCGCCGCCGGAGCGGCGATCGTGGCCCGCGACGACGCCGTCCCGCTCACCGCGCAGCTCCTGTGGTACCCCTCGACCGACCCGACGCAGAGCTCGCAGTCGGTGCGCGACAACGCCGAGGGCTACTTCCTGACCGCGTCGGACATGCGCTGGTTCTACGAGCAGTACCTGCCCGATGGGTCCACCGACCCGCTGGTCGACCTGCAGCACGCCGACGTCGCGGGGGTCGCGCCGGCCGTCGTCGCCACCGCGGAGTTCGACCCGTTGCGCGACGAGGGCGACGCCTACGCCGACCGGCTGCGTGCGGCCGGCGTCACGGTCACGCACGTCCCCGGTCCGGGCCTGATCCACGGGTACGCGGCGTTCATCGGGCTCGTCGACGCCGCCGACGCGGCCGGTGCCACCGCCCTGGGTGCGCTGGCCGATCTCCTGGCGCAGGCCCGAACGCCCTGACGCCGAACGCCCTGACGCCCAACGCCCTGACGCCGGCCCTGGTCCCACCCCGCGGACTCAGGACCGGGGCAGGGTGTCGCGCCAGGCGATCCAGTCGCGCAACAGCGTGAGGTCGTAGTCCGGGCCGCCGACGCCGATCGTGAACAGGGTGACCCCCGCGGCGAGCAGGTCGTCGGCGACCTTCTCCGGTGCCGACTGCACCCCCGCCGACCGCTGGATCGCGGCCGGGTCCCGGCCCACGTCGGCGCAGTGCCCGTCGAGGACCCGGCCCTTGTGCGCGATGGTCTCGGCGTCGCCGAACCCGTGCCAGATGTCGGCGTGCTCGGCGGTGTAGCGCAGCGTCTTCCGCTCGCCGCCGCCACCGACGAGGATCGGGATCGTCCGGGTCGGCGGCGGGTTGAGCTGTTCCCAGCGGGCCTGGATGCGTGGCAGCGCATCGGCCAGGGTCGCCAGCCGCGACCCCGGGGTGCCGAAGTCGTAGCCGTACTCGTCGTAGTCGCGGCGGAACCAGCCCGCCCCGATGCCCAGGATCAGCCGGCCGCCGCTGATGTGGTCGACCGTGCGGGCCATGTCCGCCAGCAGCTCCGGGTTGCGGTACCCGGCGCACGTCACCAGCGCGCCGATCTCGACGCGCGACGTCGCCTCCGCCCAGGCGCCCAGCATCGTCCAGCACTCGAAGTGCTTGCCGTCGGCCTCACCGCGCAGCGGGAAGAAGTGGTCCCAGTTGAAGACGACGTCGACCCCCGCCTCCTCCGCCTCGGCGACGGCGTCGCGGATACGCGCGTAGTCGGCGTGCTGCGGCTGCAGTTGCACCCCGATCCGCACGGATGGGCGGGCAGCCTCGCCCACGCCGGCCGCGGCGGAGGGATCGGTGCGCGGCGTCGCGCTGCCGCCCGTCCTCCCGGCCGGGAGTGCGGCAGCGGCGTCGGGATGGAAGCGCCGGGTCAGGAACCGGTCGAGTGCGAGTGCCCCGAACGCGAGCCCGAGGAACAGCAGCGCGATCACCACGCAGTTGATCGCGACGCGGCCGTAGCCGAGGGCGGCGACGTCGACGAACGGGTACGGATACCACGGCGGGTTCGGGCTCCAGTCGGTCACCGCCCCGCGGACCAGCGTGAACGCGAGCCAGGCGACCGGGTAGATCGTCGACAGCAGGACCGTCGTGGTGTCGACGAGACCGCGCGGCCCGAACACCAGCCAGCCCAGCACCGCCATGATCGGCACGACGACGTGCAGCAGCAGGTTCGCGAGCCACGCGGCGCCGGTGAGGGAGTAGAGCTGGGCGAGCACGAGGTTGTAGACGATGCCCGTCACCGCGATGCCCAGCACCGCGTCGAGGTGCAGGACACGCAGCAGCCGCGGGTGGGGGCCCTGCCGCACCGCGAACGCGGTGAACGTGACGCCGACGAGCACGTTCGACAGGATCGTGAAGAACGCGAAGATGTTGGCGAGCCGCTCACCGGGAGTGTCGAACACCGAGTACGGCGCGCCCCCGACCGCCACGACCGCCTGCACGACGATCGCGACCACCACCACGAGCGCCGTAGCGGCGAACCAGAGGCGTCCGACGGTCGAGGTGCGGATCATGCGCGCAAACTACTTGGCCCACGCCGTCGCGGACAGTGTGGCGCCCGGTGCGCCGGAGCCGGTCTCCGCCCGACCTCCCGGCACGCCCGGCACCCGCCCCCCGCCCGCGCCGGGGGAATCGTCATGGCGGCGGAACACCGTCGTCACGGCCGCGCAGCACCCGTCACGTCCGATGGCGTGAGGAGGTGGGTTGTGGCGGAGGCGGAACCGGGCGACGCCGGGGAACCGGTCGTCGGGCGCACCGGCGCACGGTTCGGCGGGGCGCCCCGGCGCCGCAGACCGGCCCGCGAGTCCCCGGCGCAGCGCGGGGACGAGCCGGCCGTCGAATCCGTGACGGACGTGATCCCCATTGCCGCCCCGCCGGCGGCCGCCTTCCCCGCGGCGGAGCCGAAGCTGACGGTTCGGCCCTACGTGCTCACCGGCGGCCGGACCCGGTCGGCGGTCGACCTGGGCCTGGAGACCCTGGTCAGTGCCCGGCCCGGTACCGATGCCGAGACCTCCTCGCCCGCACATCGCGCCGTCCTCGCCCGGTGCGCCGTCGCCTGCTCGGTCGCCGAGGTGGCCGCGACGGCCGGGGTGCCGTCGGGGGTGGCACGGGTGCTGATCGGGGACCTCGTCGCCACCGGGGCCGTGCAGGTCCACGGCTCGGCGACGGCGGGAGCGCCCGACCAGGCGTTGCTGGCCCGGGTCCTCGACGGCCTGCGCAAGCTGTGAGGCGGGCCGTCACTCCGGTCAGGTGAGGGGACCTCCCGGGGTGCGCCGGGCGGGTGGGTGTGGCAGAACCGGCGGATGAGCGCAGCACCGACCGACGACGACGATCTGCTCCGGCCCCCGTTGCCCGACGTGCCGCCGCAGTACCGGACCGACGTCCGGGTCGAGCTGCAGGCCGCGGCGCGGCGGTTCGCGATGGAGCGGGTGCTGCCCGTCGCGAACGAGCTCGACCCGCAGAAGGGCGAGATCCCGCGGTCGCTGCTGACGGAGATGGGGGAGCTGGGGTTCTTCGGGATCACCGTCGGCCCCGAGTACGGCGGCCTCGGGCTGGGCGCCTACGAGTACTGCATGGTGGCCGAGGAGCTGGCGCGGGCGTGGATGAGCGTCGGCAGCATCATCGCCCGCGCGCAGGGGGCGGGCACCGGTGTCGACGACGCGCAGCGGCGCGCGGAGCTGCTGGCGCGCAGCGCGCGGGGGGAGTGGATCGGGGCGATCGCGCTGTCGGAGCCCGACGCCGGGTCGGACCTCGCCGCGGTCGCGACCCGGGCAGAGCGCGACGGCGACGACTTCGTGGTGACCGGGCAGAAGCGCTGGATCGGCAACGCGAAGGCAGCGGACTTCATCCAGGTGCTGGTGCGCACCGCCGACCCGGAGCCGGGGGAGAAGCGGTCGGCCGGGCTGGCCACGTTGCTGGTCGAGAAGAAGCCGGGCGAGTTCCCGGACGGTCTGACCGGGTCGCCGATCGACAAGATCGGCTACCACGGGTTCGTCACGTGGGACCTGGAGTTCGACGGGCTCCGGGTCCCGGTGGCGAACGAGATCACGGCGGGCGGGTTCGCGGAGACGCAGAAGTGGCTGACGATCGCCCGCGTGCACACCGCGGCGCGCGCCGTCGGGCTCGCGCGGGCAGCGGTCGAGGACTGCATCGTCTATCTGCAGCAGCGCCGCCAGTTCGAGCGCCCGATCGGCGACTTCCAGGCGGTGCGGTTCACCCTCGCCAGGATGGCGGCGCGGGTGGAGCAGGCGCGGGCCTTCTACCAGCACGTGGCCCACCTGATCGATCTCGGTGAGCCGTGCGGGCGTGAGGCCGCAATGGTGAAGCTGCTGGCGACGGAGATGGCCGCGGAGGTCACCGGCGACGGCATCCAGCTGCACGGCGGCAACGGCTACACGACCGAGCACCAGGTGGAGCGGCACTGGCGCGACGCCCGGCTGACGACGATCTTCGAGGGCACCAGCGAGATCCAGGCGAAGATGATCGCGGACCGGCTGCTGCCGCGTTCCGGGATCGGCTGACGGTGGGCTGTGAGCTCGGGCGGAACCGCTCATGCCCATTCTGTAAACGTATGATTGACACGACGCGTCGACCTGCGGCACAGGTGCGGCGGGGGAGTGGTCGACGGGCAGTCGTGACGAGGGTCGACCTCCTCGACGCGCTCCTCACCGCGTGCTGGTCGCACGCCCGGTGACGCGGCCCGCGCGGCGCGCGGGCCGCGACAGCCCAGCAGGGCCCTGAGGACGCACACGCCCCGCAGGGCCCGGTCACTCGCCGGGGGAGAGGGCGGGCGGGTCCTTGGGGCGGCCGCCGCGGCGCATGTCGCCGGTCGTCGTGCGGCGGCCGGGGTCGATGAGGCGCTTCCACTTGGCGTGCGCGGCCTGCCGGCTCGACAGCTGCGCCTCGACGGCGTGCGCGACCTGCGCCCAGGTCATGCCGTCTCCGCGCAGGCCGCGGATGAGGTCGCGCTCGTAGTAGTCGGCCAGCCGGCGCATCTCCTGCACCAGCGCGTACCAGACCGCGATCCCGCTGTGCGGCAACGCGTCGTCGGCGGCGAGCTCTTTGAGCCGGTCGAGCTGCTCGACCAGTGACGGCGCGCCGGAGTCGGGAAAGGGACCGGCCTTGGCCAGCCAGCGCTGGGCCTCCTCGTACTTCATCGGTAAACCATACATTGACACGTCGGACGCGAAAACTCGCCACGCCACGGCCGGGACCGCACGCTGCGGTCCCGGCCGACAAGTACAGCTACGACGCGGCCCAGTCCGCCGCGTCGGAGACGCCGGTGATCCAGACGACGGCCTCGCCGGCCTCGTCGGACGCCGCGAGGTCGACCTCGGCGGTGACGGCCCAGTCGCGGTCGCCCGCCGGGTCGTCGAGGACCTGGCGGACGCGCCAGCGTTCCGGCTCGACCTCGATCGTGACCAGCTGCGGGCCGCGGGCATCGGGACCGGTGCCGATGTCGTCGTGCAGCTCCCAGTACGGGTCGAACGCCTCCCGCCAGGCGGCGGCGTCCCAGCCGTTGTCCTTGTCCAGCTCGCCGAGGAGGTCCCAGCGGCGCAGTGCCGCCAGCTCGACGCGGCGGAACATCGCGTTGCGGACCAGCACGCGGAACGCCCGCACGTTGCGGGTGACCCCGGCCGGACCCTGGTCCAGCGACGGGGGAACGGGCTCGTCGCCCGTGCCGGCGCCGGCGGCGAGGGCCTCCCACTCGTCGAGCAGGCTCGAGTCGACCTGGCGGACCAGCTCGCCGAGCCACTCGACGATGTCGGTGAGCTCCTCGGTCTTGGCCTCGTCGGGCACGGTCTGGCGCAGGGCCCGGTAGGCGTCGGCGAGGTAGCGCAGGACGAGCCCTTCGGAGCGGGCGAGCTGGTAGTGCCCGACGTACTCGACGAACGTCATCGACCGCTCGGACATGTCGCGCACGACGGACTTGGGCGAGAGCCGGGCGTCGGCGACCCACGGGTGGCCGCGGCGGTAGGTCTCCAGCGCGGCCTCGAGGTTCTCGGCCAGCGGCTTCGGGTAGCTGACCTCCTCGAGCAGCGCCATCCGCTCCTCGTACTCGATACCGTCGGCCTTCATGGCCTGGACGGCCTCGCCGCGGGCCTTGTTCTCCTGCGCGTGCAGGATCTGGCGCGGGTCGTCGAGGGTCGACTCGATGGTCGAGAGCACGTCGAGCGCGTAGGTCGGCGACGTCCGGTCGAGCAGCTCCACGGCGGCCAACGCGAAGGGGGACAACGGCTGGTTGAGCGCGAAGTCGAGCTGCAGGTCGCCGACGACGCGTACCCGGCGGCCCTCGGCATCCGGCTCGGGCAGCTCCTCGACGACGCCGGAGTCGCGCAACGCCCGGTAGATCGCGATGGCACGCAGGATGTGCTTGCGCTGCCGGTCGCGCGGCTCGTGGTTGTCCTCCAGCAGGTGGCGCATGGCCGCGAAGGCGTCGCCGGGCCGGGAGATCACGTTGAGCAGCATCGCGTGGGTAACGGTGAAGTGGCTGGTGAGCGCCTCGGGCTGGGCGGTCTGCAGCCGTTCGAACGACTTGTCGCTCCAGCCGACGAACCCGTCGGGCGCCTGCTTGCGCACGATCCGCTTGCGCTTCTTGAGGTCGTCGCCGGCGCGGGCCAGCAGCCGGGCGTTCTCGACCTCGTGGTCGGGGGCCTCGGCGACCACGGTCCCGACGGTGTCGTACCCCGCCCGGCCGGCCCGGCCCGCGATCTGGTGGAACTCGCGCGCCTTGAGCCCGCGCACCCGGACCCCGTCGTACTTGGCCAGTGCGGTGAACAGCACGGTCCGGATCGGGACGTTGATCCCGACGCCGAGGGTGTCGGTGCCGCAGATGACCTTGAGCAGCCCGGCCTGCGCGAGCGTCTCGACGAGCCGGCGGTAGCGGGGGAGCATCCCCGCGTGGTGGACCCCGATGCCGTGGCGGACAAGACGTGAGAGCGTGCGGCCGAAGCCCGCGGTGAAGCGGAACGCGCCGATGAGGTCGGCGATCGCGGCCTTGTCCTCCTTCGACGACACGTTGACGCTCATCAGCGACTGCGCCCGTTCGACGGCGGCCTGCTGGGTGAAGTGCACGACGTAGACGGGAGCCTCGTGCGTCGCGAGCAGCTCGTCGATCGTCTCGTGCAGCGGCGTCAGGACGTAGCGGTAGTGCAGGGGCACCGGCCGCTCCGCCGAGGTGATCACCGCGGTCTGCCGGCCGGTGCGGCGGGTCAGGTCGTCGCGGAAGAACGAGACGTCGCCCAGGGTCGCGCTCATCAGCACGAACTGCGCCTGCGGCAGCTCGATCAGCGGCACCTGCCACGCCCAGCCGCGGGAGGGGTCGGCGTAGAAGTGGAACTCGTCCATGACGACCGAGCCCACCTCGGCGCCGCGGCCGCCGCGCAGCGCGATGTTGGCGAGGATCTCCGCGGTGCAGCAGATGATCGGCGCGGTCTCGTTGACGGCGGCGTCGCCGGTGAGCATCCCGACCTTGTCGGCCCCGAACACCGCGCACAGCGCGAAGAACTTCTCACTGACCAGCGCCTTGATCGGCGCGGTGTAGAACGTCCGCTCCCCGCGGGCCAGCGCGACGGCGTGCGCGGCGATGGCCACGAGCGACTTCCCGGAGCCCGTGGGCGTCGACAGGATGACGTTCGCGCCGGTGACCAGCTCCAGCAGCGCCTCCTCCTGCGCCGGGTACAGCGACAGGCCCTGCTCGTCGAACGCCCACTCGGCGAAGGTCTCGACGAGGGCGTCGGGGTCGTCGGGGGAGGGCAGCCGGTCGGCGAGTGTGCTGGTCATGATGAGTCGATCGTCCCCCGCGCAGCGTCGTGGCGTGGCGTCGGGGTGTCCGGTGACCGACGATGCGCGACGAGCGGGTGAGCGGTGGCCGCGCCGGGCGGTGTCGAGGTCGGTTGCCGCAGGTCACAGCCATCCGTCGGGTCCGCACCGTCGTCGTGGGCCGGCGGGGCCGACCGTTCGGCGCGCGCCGGGCACCTGTTGATCTCCGTTCGTCCCGTTCCGTCGCCCGCACGGCCGACGCGCGACCGTCCGGGCCGGGTCGCGAACTACGCTGGTGAGGTGATGGTCCGGGCGGGCACGGGCGGGATGCCCGACCTGGTGCCGCCCATGCAGGCGGCCACCGGGGACATGCCGAGCGGCCCGGGATGGGCCGTCGAGTTCGCGTGGGACGGGCTGCGCGCCATCGCCTACGCGAGGCCCGGCCGGGTCCGGCTGCTCACCGCTCGGGACCGGTCGGTCACGTCGGCGTTCCCGGAGCTGCACGTGCTCGCGGCCAAGGCCCCCCGGAACGGCGTGATCCTCGACGGGACCGTCGTCGCCCTCGACGACGCGGGGGTCCCGAGCAGGCGGCTGCTGATGCGTCGCACCGCGACCCAGCGGCCGGGCGCAGGGCTGGTCGCCGACGTGCCGGTCGGGTTCTTCGTCAGCGACCTGATGTGGCTCGACGGGGAGTCGACGACGTCGTTGCCCTACCAGCGGCGCCGGGAGCTGGTCGACGACCTCGGCCTGGCCGAGCAGCCCGTCGTGCTCTCGCCGTCGTGGCCCGCGGGCGACGCCGGGCACGTGCTGGCCACGGCGCGGCGGTACGGCCTCGACGGCGTGTACGCGAAGCGGCTCGACTCCGCCTACCAACCGGGCAGGCGGTCGCGGAACTGGCTGCGGGTGCCGCTGCGGCAGTCACGGCAGGTGGTCGTCGGCGGCTGGACGCCCGCCTCGCCCGACCGGCCGGACACGGTGGCGGCGCTGCTGCTCGGGGTGCCGGGCCCGGCGGGGCTGCGCTACGTCGGCCGGGTGGGGCTGGGTGCCGGTGCGCCGCGGGCGGCGGTGACCGCTCTGCTGCCCGACCTGGGTACTGCGGAGTCGGCGTTCGCGGGCGGGGTGCCGGCGAGCGTGGCGCGCGACGCCCTGTGGGCGGTGCCGCGGCTGGTGGGGCAGGTCGAGTTCACCGAGTGGACCGTGGGCGGGCGGCTCCGGCTGCCGGTGTGGCGGGGCCTGGTCGCGCCGGAGGAGGTCGAGGACGGCCTGTGGGACGACGGTTTCGCCGACGACGAGCGCTGGGACTCCGGCGAAAGCGAGGTGCGCACCGTCGACCTCGACGGCCCGGAGGAGGCTCCGGCGCCCGCGGCGCCGCAGCCGCGCGTCCCGGAGCAGGAACCCGCGCCCCGGGTCGTTCCCGAGGAGCAGCGCGTGCAGGCGCGGCGGCTGGAGCAGCACTTCGTCTACAACTCGCTCAACACGATCGCGTCGCTGGTGCGCACCGACCCCGGCCGGGCCCGGGAGCTGCTGCTGGGCTTCGCCGACCTGACCCGTGCGGCCGACCGCCCCGCCGACGACACGATCACGTTGCGCGACGAGCTCGACTCGGTGCGGGCCTACCTGCAGCTCGAGCAGGCCCGGTTCGGCAAGCGGCTCACGGCTTCGATCGTGTGCGAGCCCGGTCTCGACGAGCTGCCGGTCACCCCGCTGGAGGTGCTCGCGCAGGTCAGGGCGATCGTGCAGGAGGTCGTCGAGCCGCATCCCGAGGGTGGCGAGGTCACGGTCGACGCGGCCGCCGACGGCGGCCACTGCGTCGTCACGATCACCGAGACCGCCACGGGCCGCACCTGGACGGTCCGCCCGGCAGGCGCCACCCTCTGAGGGGGCGCCCCGCGCAGTGCAGTGTTCAACAGCCCGTCGCGCGACCGTGATGATCGAGAGATACGGTGCCGCCATGTTGGGTCTGCCGGGTGCGACGCGCGCCTGCCTGTTCGATCTGGACGGTGTCCTCACCGACACCGCCAGTGTTCACGCCGCCGCCTGGAAGCAGATGTTCGACGACTTCCTGCGCGCGCGTGCCGACCGCACGGGTGAGCCGTTCCGGCCGTTCGACCTCACGGCCGACTACGGCCCGTACGTCGACGGGCGGCCGCGGATGGAGGGCACGGACGGGTTCCTGCGTTCCCGGGGCATCGAGCTGCCGCAGGGAGGGCCGGACGACGACCCCACCGCCGACACGGTCTGGGGCTTGTCGACCCGCAAGAACGACATGGTCCAGGAGAAGATCCGGACCAACGGTGTCGACGTCTACCCCGGCTCGGTGCGCTACCTGAAGGCCGTGCGCGCGGCCGGGCTGCAGACGGCGGTGGTGTCGTCGTCGGCCAACGCCGAGCAGGTGCTGGAGGTCTCCGATCTCGCGCAGTACGTCGACCACCGCGTCGACGGTGTCGTCGCCAAGCAGCGGTCGCTGCCGGGCAAGCCCGCCCCCGACACGTTCCTCGCCGCCGCCGCGGACCTCGGGGTCGGCACCGAGGAGGCCGTCGTCTTCGAGGACGCCCTCGCCGGCGTCGAGGCGGGCCGCGCGGGCGGGTTCGTCGCGGTCGTCGGGGTGAACCGGCTCGACCAGGCCGCCGCCCTGCGCGAGCACGGCGCGACCGTCGTCGTCGACGACCTGGCCGAGCTGCTGGAGGAGGGCCGATGACCGCGTCGGACACCGGGCGGCCGTTCACGGTCGAGCCCTGGTGCGTGCGCGAGCCCGCACTGCACCTGGAGGCGATGGGGCAGACCGAGTCGGTGTTCGCGCTGTCCAACGGCCACATCGGCATGCGAGGCAACCTCGACGAGGGCGAGCCGCACGCCATCCCCGGCACCTACCTGAACTCGCTGTACGAGCGGCGGCCGCTGCCCTACGCCGAGGGCGGCTACGGCTATCCCGAGTCCGGCCAGACGATCATCAATGTCACCAACGGCAAGCTCATCCGGCTGCTGGTCGACGACGAGCCGTTCGACCTGCGCTACGGCACCCTCAACCGGCACGAGCGGGTCCTGGACCTGCAGGCCGGGACGCTCACCCGGGAGGTCGAGTGGGCCTCGCCTGCCGACCGGACGATCCGTGTGCGCAGCACCCGGCTGGTGTCGCTGACGCAACGGGCGATCGCGGCGATCTGCTACGAGGTCGAGGCGGTCGACGCCCCGACGACGCTCGTCGTGCAGTCCGAGCTCGTCGCCAACGAGCAGCTCCCGCAACGCGCCAACGGCGACCCCCGCGTCGAGGCCGCGCTGGCCGAGCCGCTGGTGTCCGAGCAGCACCGCAGCGAGAACGCCGGCGCGACGCTGGTGCACCAGACCCGGCAGTCGGGTCTGCGCCTCGCCGCGGCGATGGACCACGAGGTGTACGGGCCGGAGTCGACGAAGACGTCGTCGGAGGCCACCGAGGACATCGGCCGCACCACGGTCATCGCCCGGCTCAAGCCGGGGGAGACGCTGCGGATCGTCAAGTACCTGTCCTACGGCTGGTCGTCGCGCCGCTCGCTGCCCGCGGTGCACGACCAGGTCCGCGCGGGGCTGGCCGCGGCCAGGTTCACCGGCTGGGAGGGCCTGCTCGCCGAGCAGCGCGCCTACCTCGACGACTTCTGGGTCACCGCCGACGTCGAGATCGACGGTGACGCCGAGCTGCAGCAGGCGGTACGGCTCGCGGTGTTCCACGTCCTGCAGGCCGGTGCCCGTGCGGAGCGCCGCGCGATCGGGGCCAAGGGGCTCACCGGCGACGGTTACGACGGGCACACGTTCTGGGACACCGAGACGTTCGCACTGCCGGTCCTGTCGCACCTGGCGCCCGACGCGGCCGCCGACGCGCTGCGGTGGCGGCAGTCGATCCTGCCGCTGGCCATGGAGCGGGCCGAGCAGCTCGGACTTGCGGGTGCGGCGTTCCCGTGGCGAACGATCCGCGGCCACGAGTGCTCCGGCTACTGGCCGGCGGGGACGGCCGCGTTCCACATCAACGCCGACATCGCCGACGCCGTGCGCCGCCACGTCGCGGCGACCGGCGACCTCGTGTTCGAGCGCGAGGTCGGGCTGGACATCCTGGTGCAGACGGCCCGGCTGTGGCGGTCGCTGGGCCACCACGACTCCGCGGGCCAGTTCCGCATCGACGGGGTGACCGGCCCCGACGAGTACACCGCGATCGTCGACAACAACGTCTACACGAACCTGATGGCGCAGCTGAACCTGCGCTACGCCGCCGACGTCGCCGCCCGCAACCCGCGCGCCGCGGCGAAGCTGGGCGTCAACGCCGAGGAGATGGCCAGCTGGCGCGACGCGGCGGCGTCCATGCGGATCCCGTTCGACGAGACACTCGGGGTGCACCCGCAGGCGGAGGGCTTCACCGACCACCAGATCTGGAACTTCGAGCACACGCCGGAGAAGAAGTACCCGCTGCTGCTGCATTTCCCGTACTTCGACCTGTACCGCAAGCAGGTCATCAAGCAGGCCGACCTGGTGCTGGCCATGCAGCTGCAGCCCGATGCCTTCACCCCCGAGCAGATGGCCCGCAACTTCGCCTACTACGAGGCGATCACGGTGCGCGACTCGTCGCTGTCGGCGGCCACGCAGGCCGTCGTCGCGGCCTGGACGGGCCACCTCGACCTGGCCTACGACTACTTCGCCGAGGCCGCACTCGTCGACCTGGGGGACCTGGCGGGCAACACCGACCACGGCATGCACATCGCGTCGATGGCGGGGACGTGGAGTGCCGTCGCGTCCGGGTTCGGCGGGATGCGCACCGACCGCGACGGCATCTCGTTCGCGCCGCGGCTGCCGGCGGCGTTGCCGCGCATCTCGTTCGGGGTGCTGTGGCAGGGCCGGTCGCTGCGCGTCACGATGACCTCCGACGAGGTCGAGTACCGGCTGGTCAGCGGTCCGCCGATGAGGCTGCGCCACCACGGCGAGGCGCTCGCGCTCGCCGACGCCCCGGTCGTGCGGGACATGCCGGCGGTGCCGCCGGTGGAGCCTGTCGAGCAGCCCCACGGCCGCGGCCCGCGGCGCCGTCACCCCGGCTGAGGCCCGCGGTCCGCAGCGGTGCCGCGGGAGGCGGAGCCGGTGTGTCAGCCGCCGCCCATCCGGCGGCGCAGCCGGGCCAGGGTGCGGGACAGCAGCCGGGAGACGTGCATCTGGGAGATGCCGACCTCGTCGGCGATCTGGGTCTGCGTCATGCCCGCGAAGAACCGCAGCACGACGATGGTGCGCTCCCGGGTGGGGAGCTCGTCGAGCAGCGGGACCAGCGTCTGGCGGTAGTCGACCGTCTCCATCTCGGCGTCGGCGACCCCGAGGGTGTTGCCGAGCTGCGAGTCCGACCCGGCGACGAGCTCGTCGAGCGACGTCGACCGGTACACCTGGCGGGCGTCGAGGCCCTCGATGACCTCGTCGACGGACAAGCCGAGGTTCTCGGCGATCTCCGTGGGCCGCGGCGCCCGGCCGAGGTCCTGGGCGAGCAGCCCCACGGCCCCGTTGATGGCGCTCTGCAGCTCCTTGAGCCGGCGCGGTACCCGCATCGACCACGTGCGGTCGCGGAAGTGCCTGCGCACCTCCCCGGTGATCGTGGGGACGGCGTAGGACAGGAAGTCGACGCCGCGCTCGGGGTCGAAGCGGTCGACGGCGTTGATCAGCCCGACGGTGCCGGCCTGCTCGAGGTCGTCGACGGGTTCACCGCGGCCCGCGAATCGGCGCGCGATGTGGCGCACCACCGGCAGGTGCCCGGTGACGAGCTGCTCGCGAAGATCGGGCCGGCGGGGGTCGCCGTCGTCGAGGCCGGCGAGCTGGTCGAACAGCGGGGTGAGGTGGTCGTAGCACTCGGACCTGCCTGCGGGCCCGTCCCCGTTCGACGTTTCCGTGCGGGAGGCGGGCTCGGTGCGGGAGGCGGGCTCGGTGCGGGAGGCGGGCTCGGCGGCCGCCCCGGGGCCGTGAGGGGCCGGGGCGTCGGACGACGGTCGGTCAGGCACAGGGACCCGGGCTGGGCCGCCGGCGCGACGTCGCAAGGATGCGCACGGAGCCGCTTACCCTCGGCGCCCGTCGCGGTAAACCCGTGCGCTGGTACGTTGGACAGTCGCCCGGCCGGGCCGCGTCAACCGGCGGGTGATCCGTCACGTCGCCCGCGAAGGTAGTCGCACTGGTGTCCAACAGCGTGTCTCACGACAGCGATCCCACCCCGGACGACCGTCCGGGTATGCCCGACACCGACCCCGCCGCCGCGCTGGAGCACGAGCGGGCCTACGTCGAGATGCTCTACGGGCGGCTCGACGCCCGGCGGGCGGAGACCGCGCGCCGGCTGCACGACGTGCTGCACGGCGAGACCGTCGGCACCCCGCAGGCCCTGACGGAGCGGGACGCGGCCGCCGCCATGTACACCGACCGGCTGGCCGCGCTGCGCGCCGCCGAGCACGGACTCGCGTTCGGCCGGCTCGACACCGACTCCGGTGAGGTCCGCTACGTCGGCCGGCTCGGGCTGCTCGACGAGGAGCGCGAGTACGAGCCGCTGCTGATGGACTGGCGGGCCCCCGCGGCGCAGCCGTTCTACACGGCGACGGCGGCGTCGCCGGAAGGGATGCGGCGGCGCCGGCACCTGCGGACGCGGCGCCGCGCGGTCCTCGCCATCGACGACGAGGTGCTCGACCTGGCCGACGCCGCGGCCCGGGGGAACCAGTCGGGGCTCACCAGCGAGGCCGCGCTGATGGCTGCGGTGACGCAGGCACGGACCGGGCGGATGGGCGACATCGTCGCGACGATCCAGGCCGAGCAGGACCGCATCATCCGGTCGAAGCCGTCCGGGGTGCTGGTGGTGCAGGGCGGGCCCGGCACCGGGAAGACGGCGGTGGCGCTGCACCGCGCCGCCTACCTGCTCTACACCCACCGCGACCGGCTGGCCCGCCGCGGCGTGCTCGTCGTCGGCCCCAACCCGACGTTCCTGCGCTACATCGGGCAGGTCCTGCCGTCGCTGGGGGAGACGAGCGTCGTGCTGGCCACGGTGGCGCGGCTGTTCCCCGGCCTGCACGCGCGGCGCACCGAGTCGGTGGAGGCCGCGGAGCTCAAGGGCGGGGTCGAGATGGCGGCCGTCGTCGCGGCCGCGGTGCGTGACCGCCAGCAGGTGCCGCGCAGGCCGGTGCACCTCGTCGTCGAGCAGCAGCAGGTGCGGCTCGACCGCGACGTCGCCAACCAGGCGCGGACGCGGGCGCGGCGGTCGCGCAAGCCGCACAACGAGGCCAAGCGCATCTTCCGGTCCGAGGCGATCAGGCTGCTGGCCCAGCAGGTCATGCAGACCCTCGGGGGGCGCGGTCTGCTCGGGCGGGCCGACCTGGAGGACATCCGGGAGGAGCTGGGCGAGAGCCCGGAGCTGCTGCGCGAGCTCGACGCGCTGTGGCCGACGCTGTCGGCCGAGCAGCTGCTCACCGATCTGTTCGCCGACCGGCGCCGGCTGGGCTCGGTGGCGCGCAGGCTGTCCCCGGCCGACCGGGAGCTGCTGTACCGGCCCGTCCCGGCCGACGACGTGCCCGCCGACGAACGCTGGACACCCGCCGACGTGCCACTGCTCGACGAGGCCGCGGAGCTCCTCGGCGACGACGGCGCGGCTGCGGCGGCCGCCGCAGCCGCCGCGCTGCGCGAGGAGGTCGAGTACGCCCAGGGGGTGCTCGACGTCCTCGACCTCGAGGAGGACCTCGACCCGGAGCTGTTGCGCGCCACCGACATCGTCGACGCCGACCGGCTCGCCGAGCGGCAGCAGGTGAGCCGCTACGACACGACGGCCGACCGTGCCGAAGCAGACCGTGAATGGACCTACGGGCACGTGATCATCGACGAGGCGCAGGAGCTGTCTGCGATGGCGTGGCGGCTGGTGATGCGTCGCGTCCCGAGCCGGTCGATGACGATCGTCGGTGACATCGCCCAGACCGGGGACAGGTCCGGGGCGCGGTCGTGGGACGAGGTGCTGGGCCCGTTCGTCGCCAAGCGGTGGCGGCTGGAGCAGCTGACGGTCAACTACCGGACGCCGGCCGAGATCGCCGACATCGCCGACGACGTGCTCGCCGAGATCGAGCCGTCGCTGGCACCGCCGCGGTCGGTCCGCAGCACCGGGGTCCCGCCGCGGGCGGTGCGGGTCGCCGCGGGGTCGCTCGACGGCCTCGACGGCGTGCTCGCCGACCTCGTCGCCCAGGAGCGGGCGGCCGTGGGGGAGGGCCGCGTCGCGGTCCTGGTGCCGACGGCCCGGGTGGCGGCACTGCGCGCGGCGCTCGTCCCGCAGGCCGTGGAGGCCGCCGTGGACGACCCCGAGACGGCCGACCTCGACGCCCCCGTCGTCGTGCTGACGATCAACGCCTCGAAGGGACTGGAGTTCGACTCGGTGCTGCTCGTCGAGCCGGGTGAGGTGCTCGCGGAGTCCCCGCGCGGCGCGAACGACCTCTACGTGGCCCTGACGCGGGCGACGCAGCGGCTCGGCGTCGCGCACGCGGGCGAGCTGCCGCGGATGCTCAAGCGTCTGCAGCAGCGCTGACGGGCCCGTTGTCCGGTGCGCGGGCCGGCCGCGGACCGGGATCCGCGCGCCCGTGATCGCATCCGTGCACCGACGTCACGCCGGGCCGGCCGCGAGTGTCTCCAGGATCTGCTCGCCGTAGCGGGCGAGCTTGGCCTCGCCGACGCCGTTGACCTGCCCGAGCTCGGCGAGCGACGTCGGGGCGCCGGTGGCGATCTCGCGCAGCGTTGCGTCGTGGAAGATCACGTAGGCGGGGACGCCCTGTTCCTTCGCGGCGGCGCCGCGCCAGGCGCGCAGCCGCTCGAACACCTCGGCGGCCGCGGCGGGCAGCGCCACGGTGGCGGCGGCCGAGCGGTTGCGGGAGGCGCGGGCGGGGCGCTCGGGATCGCGGCGCAACGCCACCTCCCGGTCGCCGCGCAGCACCTCGCCGCTGGACTCGGTGAGCGACAGCGTCTGGTAGGCGCCGCCGACGGTGAGCAGCTCGCGGGCCAGCAGCTGCCGGATGACGGTGCGCCACTCGACGTCGCGCAGCTCGGTGCCGACGCCGAACACCGACAGCTCCTCGTGGCGGTGCTGGGTGATCTTCGGGGTCTGCTTGCCCACCAGGATGTCGACGATCTGGCCGGCCCCGAAGCTCTGGTTGCGCTCCTTCTTCAGGCGCCACACCGTCGACAGCACCTTCTGCGCAGCGACGGTGCCGTCCCACGTCTGCGGCGGGGTCAGGCACGTGTCGCAGTTCCCGCACGCCTCGGCGCCGGCCTGGCCGAAATATGCCAGCAGGTTCACCCGCCGGCACTCGACGGTCTCGCACAGCGCGAGCATCGCGTCGAGGTGCTGGGAGAGCCGGCGGCGATGGGCGAGGTCGCCCTCGGAGTCGTCGATCATCTTGCGCTGCTGCACGACGTCGCCCAGGCCGTAGGCCAGCCACGCCGTCGACGGGAGCCCGTCGCGACCGGCGCGGCCCGTCTCCTGGTAGTAGCCCTCGACAGACTTCGGCAGGTCGAGGTGCGCGACGAACCGCACGTCGGGCTTGTCGATGCCCATGCCGAACGCGATCGTCGCGACCATGACGATGCCGTCCTCGCGCAGGAACCGGGCCTGGTTGGCCGCGCGGACCGGTGCCTCCAGCCCCGCGTGGTAGGGGAGTGCGGTGATGCCCTGCGCGGTGAGGAACTCGGCGGTCTGCTCCACCGACCGCCGTGACAGGCAGTAGACGATCCCGGCGTCGCCCGCATGCTCGGCGCGCAGCAGGTCCAGCAGCTGACGGCGCGGCTCGGCCTTCGGCACGATCCGGTACTGGATGTTGGGCCTGTCGAAGCTCGCGACGAAGTGCTTCGCGCCGGTGAGGTCGAGCCGCTCCGCGATCTCGGCGTGCGTGGCCCGCGTCGCGGTGGCGGTGAGTGCGATGCGCGGCACGTCGGGCCAGCGCTGGTGCAGCTCAGAGAGCATCAGGTAGTCGGGCCGGAAGTCGTGGCCCCACTGGGAGACGCAGTGCGCCTCGTCGATCGCGAACAGCGCGACGGTGCCGCGTCCGAGCAGGTCGACCGTCGACGGCACCCGCAGCCGCTCCGGGGCCAGGTAGAGCATGTCGAGCTCGCCGTCGAGGAACGCCGCCTCGGTGTCGCGGCGCTCCTGCGGGCCCTGCGTCGAGTTGAGGAACCCGGCCCGCACCCCGACGGCGCGCAGCGCGTCGACCTGGTCCTGCATCAGCGCGATCAGCGGCGAGATCACCACGCCCGTCCCGTCGCGGACCAGCGAGGGAATCTGGTAGCACAGCGACTTGCCGCCACCCGTCGGCATCAGCACCAGGGCGTCGCCGCCGCCGGACACGTGCTCGACGATCTCGCTCTGGTCACCACGGAAGGCGTCGTAGCCGAAGACCTGGTGCAGCACCTGCGCGGGATCCCGGGGAGCCATGCCCCGATCCTAGGAGCCGTCCCCGTCCCCGGTTCCCCGCGTTGCCGGTACCGGTCACGGGTGCGATCGTCGCGACGTGGCACCGGACCCGCACGACGGTGACCTCTTCGGATGCCTCGACGACCTGACCGACGACGAACAGAAGGTCGTGGGCCGGGTCCGGGAGATCCCGCGCACCGACGTCGCCCCGATCACCGGCGACTTCTGGCTGCGCGGCGAGTTCCCGCACAGCGCCTCCGTGCAGCGGCGCACTATGGCGTTCGTCCGGCTGCGCCCTGCCGGGAGGCGCGGCGGTGTATCAATTTCGATGAGCGCGGCGTCACCGCTGGGGTGGATGCCGGGAAGGACACGCTGACGTGAGCCTGAAGATCGGCTACAAGGCATCGGCGGAGCAGTTCGGGCCGCGGGACCTGGTGGAGTACGCCGTACGCGCGGAGGAGGTCGGCCTCGACAGCGTCTGGACCTCCGACCACTTCCTGCCGTGGCGCGACACCGGCGGGCACGCCCCGTTCGCCCTGACCTGGATGGCCGCGGTGGGGGAGCGGACGACGCGGGTGCAGATCGGCACCAGCGTCCTCACCCCCACCTTCCGCTACAACCCGGCCGTCATCGCGCAGGCGTTCGCGTCGATGGGGCTGATGTTCGACGGCCGCGTCGCGCTCGGCGTCGGCACCGGTGAGGCGCTGAACGAGATCGCCGTGTCCGGTCGCGAGTGGCCGGAGTTCAAGGAGCGCTTCGCCCGTCTCCGCGAGGCCGTCCGGCTCATCCGGGCACTGTGGACGGAGGACTCCGTCTCCGTGGAGGGCGACTACTACACCCTCGTCGACGCCCGCATCTACGACCGGCCCGACACCCCCGTGCCCGTGTACATCGCGGCGGGCGGGCCCGTCGTCGCCAAGTACGCCGGCCGCGCGGGCGACGGATTCATCTGCACGTCGGGCAAGGGGATGGACCTCTACACCGAGAAGCTCATCCCGGCGGTGGAGGAGGGTGCTGCGGCCGCGGAGCGCGACGCCGCGGGCATCGACCGCATGATCGAGATCAAGATGTCCTACGACCGCGACGCCGACCAGGCGCTGGAGAACTGCCGCTTCTGGGCGCCGCTGTCGCTGACGGCCGAGCAGAAGCACAGCGTCGGGTCCGCCGCGGAGATGGAACGCCTCGCCGACGAGCTGCCCATCGAGCAGGTCGCCAAGCGGTGGATCGTCGCGTCGACACCCGACGAGGCGCTCGACCAGATCAAGCCCTACGTCGATGCCGGGCTCGACCACCTGGTGTTCCACGGCCCCGGTCACGACCAGGAACGCTTCCTGTCACAGTTCGCCGAGGACATCCTGCCGCGGCTGCGCGAGCTCGGCTGACGCCCGGCCCTCCGGCCCCGACCGATCGGTGCCGCCCGGCGTGACGTACACCCCGTCGGGCGACGCCGACGTTTGGGTCTGTCACATCCTGGCCACCCCGGACGAAGAACACTGCGTGGATCGGCCTACGGACGCGACGCGGTCGGCCGCACGCGGTGCCGACGGAACCGGGGCCGGGTGCTCCGGGAAGGGGCGGTTGCCGGTGGCGGACACGGTGGACGAGCAGGAGCGCAGCGTGCGGCTGCGCGCCCTGGCCGACCCCGGGCCCCGCACCGGCGCCACCGAGCTGATGCTCGAGGTCCCGTCCGACCCCGCGCGGCTGGCCCCGATGCGCCGCGCCGTCGTGGCATGGGCGCGTGCGCTGGACCTCGACGAGGAGATGATCGCCGACCTGCAACTCGCCGTCGGTGAGGCGGCCGCCAACAGCGTCGAGCACGCCTACCCCCTGAGCGCCGACGGGCGCGTCGAGATCACGCTGCGGCTGCGCCGCCGGCGTGGGCACCGGCTCGTCGACGTCCGGGTGTGCGACCACGGCCACTGGCGGCGCCCACCCGCCGATCCCGGCTACCGCGGCCGCGGGCTGGAGATGATCCGCGCGGTGGCACACGACGTCGCGATCAGTCCCGGCTCCGCCGGCACCGAGGTCACCTTCCACCTGCCTGCCGACCGGGCGAGCTGACCGACCGTTGGGCGATCCGGGTGATCCCCGACAGCGCCGGGTGTTCGGCACGCCGTGGGTGGGGTAGACCCCGGAACGATGTCGCCCGATCCGCGTGTCCCGCAGCCCTCCGACCGGTCGCCCGGCGAGCCCGTCGAGGGCGGTTCCGGCGGCCCCACACCTGAGCGCACCTTCACCGCACGGACCTGGGTGTCGACGATCGTGCTGGTGGTGCTCGTCGTCGGCGCCGGTCTGGTGTTCCTGCGGGGCTTCCCGTTCTTCGGGGTCGTGCTCGTCGTCCTGGCGGTGTTCGCGGCCGTCGACATCACCTGGGTGCTGCGCCGCAACATGCGCTCGCGTTGACCGCGGGCCGACCACACGGCGTCGACCACACGCGTCGACAGCACGGCGTCGACCACACGGCGTCGACAGCACAGCGCCCCCGGCCGACTCGGCCGAGGGCGTGTGTGGAGTGTGTGGTGCGGTCAGCGACCCGAGGGGATCGAGCCACCGGCGACGAGGCGGCGCGAGCCGGGGGTGCGCACGGCACGCAGGCCCGGCAGCGCGACGGCCGAGCGCGGCGCCATCGGGCGGAAGCCGCGGACGACCGGCCACGCCGGTGACGGCGGGAACAGCATGTCGAGGTTGGAGCCGATCGGCCCGCCGACGCTGGAGCGCAACAGCTCCTGGTAGTCGTCGTACTCGGCGACGGCGGCCGCGAGGTCGCCCTGGGCGAGGTGGGCCTCGATGAGGGCGCGGCGGGCGTTCTCCCGGCTCGGCGCAGCCTTGACGGCGACGGAGGCGAGGCCGACGGCCTGCTCGTGGTCGCCCGCGGCGCTGAACCGCAGGCTGAGGTCCTCCAGGGCGTTGAGGCGCAGCTGGCGGAAGCGCTCGCGCTCGACCGCGATCCACGGCGCCGTCCACGACGGCAGCACGTCGGCCCGCAGGAGCTCGGTGTCGGTGACCTCGGTGGCCGGGACCTCGGGGATCATGCGGACCAGCGCCATCGCCTCGTCGAGGTCGACAGCCACGGCGGAGTCGAGGACGACGGTGCCCGCAAGGGTGTCGACGACGAGGAGCCCCGGTACGTCGACGTCGGCGAGTGCCTCGTCGAGCAGCCCCAGGGCCGCACCGGACTCGACGCCGGGCCACAGGTCGGTCGCGAGCGTCGACAGCGGCTGCGAGCGGTGGTGGATCGACAGGTACGCGACGACGCGGCGGGCATCGACACGCAGCGCCACTGCCACCCCGTCATGAGTCAGGGTGAAGGATCCCAGTACACAGACCTGATGCCCGGGTCCGGTTGTACGAGATCGGCGCTGATCGTCAGACATGTCTGTCCCCGCGAAGAATGTCGATGTTGTCAACCATGGCAGGCCCTGAGGGCGCCCGGCGCGGAACCGAGTGTTCTCCCGCGCAGCGGACTTGCCAAGGGGCTTGTGTCAGTCGTTTCGTCACAGTTTCCGGCTCATGACGGACGGCCGGCACCGCAACGCATAACGATGTTAGCTCAGGGCGCTGCGTGCATCCGCACGTGGGTCCCCGAACGATCACGCCACACGTGCAGCACGTCACACAGCTGCCGCGCGATCCACACGCCCCGGCCCCGCGGATCGGCCGGATGCGGGGCCCGCAGCCCCGGCAGGGGCTCGGTGAGTGCCTCGCCGGTGTCGTGCACCTCGGCGACCAACCCGTCGCCCGCGATCCACAACGCGATCCGCGCCTCGCCGGCGCCGTGCTCGACGGCGTTGGTGGCGATCTCGTTGACCGCCAGCACGACGTCCTCGCTCCGTGACACGTCGAACGCCGTGGCCGACGCCAGGTCCGACACCGCGGCCCGCACCTCGTGCAGCTGCCAGGCGGAGAACACCATGTCGAGATCGGGCGCGCCCAGCAGCACCGGCGGGGACGCGGGCATCCCGGCCAGCACATCGCGCGGAGCCCGGTGCTCGGGGTTGACGTGCAGCCTGCCCCGCTCGAACAGCAGCGGGTGGTTGGCGATCGCGCCGTCGAGGATCTCCGAGTGCAGCGGCAGCTCCGGGTAGAAGCAGAACATGCTGACCGGCAGGTCGGTGAGCGCGACGTTGAGCGCCGCGTCCAGCTCGGTCCAGTAGCGGCCGTCGATCCCGTCGAGTGCGCTGTCGTGCTCGGAGACGGCGAGGACGGCACCGGCCTGTGAGGTCAGCTCACGGAGCTCGCGGGCCAGCCGGGCGGCGGTGGTCTGCCCGGAGCTGCGCGCGGGGGTGTCGGGGCCGAGCGCGACGACGCGCGCCGAGCCGGCCGCGTCGCGCAGCCGGGCCTCGGACTCGGGGCGCACCGACAGCACGACGGCCTCGCCGCGGCGGGAGGCGTCGGCGACCAGCGGCGTCGCCTGGGTGACCAGATCGGCCGACGAGGAGTACATCGCGCAGGCGTGCTGCAGCCGGACCGGCGCAGCGGTCCGCGTGGTCTCGATCCTCACCGTGCCTCCCGCAGATGGGGGTAGCCGTCGCCGTGGCCGTCGGTGGTCCAGGGCGGGCCGCCGCCGTTCCCGGTGGTGCCGCCGTTCCCGGTGGTGCCGCCGTTTCCGTGTCCCGGCCCGCCCCCGTGCCGGCCGGGCCCGACGACCGGGCCCGGACCCGTGCGGCCCGCATCGGTGGTGCCGTCGAACTCGTGGACGGTCAGCTGCGCCGCGAACGGCGCGCCGCACCGGTCGAGCACCCGCAGCACCCCGGGCCGGACGTCGGACAGGACGAGGCGGTGGGTGTCGGGGAAGCCCTCCGCGGCGTGCACGAGGCTGACGGCGGAGGCCACGTCGATGAAGCGGAGCGAGGCCAGGTTCAGCACGATGTCGGTGGGGGCGGAGTGCGACCGCAGCGCGTCGTCGAGCGTCGTCTCCAGGAGCCTGGCGATCGCGGGCCGGTTGCTGTGGTCGACCTCGCCGGCCAGCCGCGCGCTGGTCGGACCGGTGCGGACGACGCGCAGCAAGCCGTCGTCGTACGCCGTCGGCACGCTGAGCTCCTTCCGGTGGACGTCGCGCATCCGCTCGATCTGCTCGTCGGAGTAGCGGCGCCGGTCGTACAGGCACAACGCGGTGATGCCACGCTCGCGGACCAGGGCGTCGAGCTCACGGTCGTACTCGGCGAACGGCGCGGGCCACCGGCGGTCGACGCCGTGGCTCATCTGCCCGGTCATCCGGAAACCCGTGTAGCCGGCGGCCTTCGAGCCCTCGATGTGCTCGAGCATCATCGCCCGGGCCTCGGGCAGAGGCGTGTGGAAGACGGCGCGGGTGGCCTCGGCCGGCACGATCGCGAGCTGGCCGGTGCGCAGCGGCCGCTCGAACGCGACGTGGTCGTCGGCCAGCCGGTCCAGGACGCCCTCGGCTGTGCCGTCGTCGAAGTAGAGGACCCGCTCATGACGGTCGAGTCCGTCGGCGACGAAGTCGGCCGACACCTCCCAGAGCTGTTCCTCGCTGAGCGGGACCGCGCACACGTGATCGCCGGGCGACACGTCTCGCGTCGATCTCGTCATCTGCACCCAACCGGAAGCCTTCGGTGACCGCTCTCCACTGTATGGCGGACTACCCGCTGGTCACCGCCGTCGAACGGACTACCGCGCGCCGAAGTGGCACGCCAGGGCGTCGAACGGACCGTGAGCGGCCGATCGGCGGCAGCCACCCGGTCGAGTGGCCCCCGGATGTACCCGCCGGACGTACCAGTGACCGCGACGAACGGCCCAACTCCGGTTCCGCCGGTCAGCGCACGACCGGCGGAACCATCGCCTCGACCAGGTGCGGACCGGGCTCGGCCGCCGCGGCGCGCAGTGCGTCGGCGAACTGGTCGGCGGTTTCGGCCCGCCGCGCCGGCACACCCATGCCCTCGGCGATGCGCACGAAGTCGAGCGTCGGGTCGTCGAGGTCGAGCAGCCTGCGCGCGACCGCGCCGGACCCGTCGCCGGTGAACTCGGCACCCACCTGGGCGAGTTCCGCCCGCAGGACGGCGTACGCGGCGTTGTTGTAGACGACCGTCGTCACGTCGAGGCCCTCGCGGGCGTGGGTCCACAGCGCGGAGATCGTGTACATGGCGGCGCCGTCGGCTGCCAGGCACCACACCGGGCGGTCCGGACAGGCGACGGCCGCGCCCGCGGCGGCGGGCATGCCGTAGCCGATCGCGCCGCCGGGCAGGGTCAGCCAGTCGTGGCGCGGCCCGCCCGCCGTCGCCTGCCCGAGGCCGACACCGGAGGTGTTGGCCTCGTCGACGACGATCGCGCCGTCGGGCAGCAGCGCCCCGATCACCGCGGACGCCGACGCACCGGTCAGCTCACCCGTCGGCAGCGCGGGACGCCCGGCCGGTCCGGCCGGGGCCCGGGTGCCGGGGGCGACCAGGTCGGCCAGCGCCTGCAGCGCCGTCGACGCCGGCCCGTACTTCTCGGCGATCGTGACGACGTCGCAGCCCTCGGGCAGCAGGTCGCCGGACTGCCGGGGGTAGCCGAAGAACGCGACCGGGCTGCGGGCCCCGGCCAGCACGATGTGCGCGGCGCCGTCGAGCTGACGCCGGGCGGCCGCCGCGACGTAGCTGAGCCGGGGGACCGCGGGCAGCCCGCCACCGCGTTCGGACCGCGACGGGAACGTCTCGGCCAGCAGCGTCGCCCCGGTGGCGGCGGCGATCCGGGCGGCGGCCCGGGCTCCGTCGGCGAGGGCGGCGTCGCTGCCGATCAGCAGGACGCAGGGCTCACCGCCGGTGAGCGCCTTGGCCGCGGCCTCGAGTGTGTCGGCGTCGAGCGCACCGCGACCCGCCGCCGCTGTGGGCTCGACCCTCGCGGGTGCGGCGCCGTCGTCCCACGACGCGTCGGCGGGCAGGATCAGGGTCGCGATGCCGGCGGGTGGGCCGAGCGCGGCGGCGACCGCCGAGGCGGTGTCGGGCCCGACGTCGGCGGCGGTGGCGCTGCGGCGCACCCACCGCGACACCGTGCCTGCGACCGAGTCGATGTCGGAGTCGAGCGGGGCGTCGTGCACCTTGTGCGCCGTCGAGTGGTCACCGACGACGGTGACGACGGGGGTGCCCGCGCGTCTCGCGTTGTGCAGGTTGGCCAGGCCGTTGCCCAGCCCCGGGCCCAGGTGCAGCAGCACCGACGCCGGCCGCCCGGTCATCCGGCCCCAGCCGTCGGCGGCGCCGGTGGCGACGCCCTCGAACAGCGTCAGCACCGGGCGCATCGCGGGCACCCCGTCCAGCGCCGCGACGAAATGCATCTCCGACGTGCCGGGGTTGGCGAAGCAGACGTCGACGCCGCCGTCGACGAGCGTGTGCAGCAGTGCGTGGGCGCCCCTCATCGGCTCGCCCCCTCCGTCGTGACCTCGACGGCCGTGGTGGGGGAGGAGCGCAGCGTCTGCAGCACGACGCAGTAGCGCTCGGTCAACGTCACCAGGGTGGCGACCTTCTCGGCGTCGGCGTCGGTGACCAGCTCGAAGCGCAGCCGCACGTCGCGGAATCCGACGGGTGCCTCCTTGTCGACGCCGAGCGTCCCGCGGAAGTCGAGGTCGCCCTCGGCGTGCACGGTGCCCGTCGCCTCGATCCCCAGCGACGTCGCGACCGCCCGCAGCGTGACGCCGGCGCACGCGACCAGCGCCTCGAGCAGCATGTCGCCCGAGCACAGCTGGGTGCCGTCGCCGCCGGTCGCCGGGTGCAGCCCGGCCTCCGCGAGCGTGGTCGCGGTCCGGACACGGCAGGCGACGCCGGAGCCGTCGAGCTCGCCGTCGGCGTGCAACGTGACCAGCGCGCTACCGGGGTCGTCGCGGTAGCGCTGCTTGAGGGGGGCCTGTGTCCGGCGGAGCGTCGTCGCGTCCATGCCGCCCATCGTGCCGCGCCGGACCGACCGTCCGCAGCCCCGCCCGTCGGGAGCGACGTAGGCTCCCGGCGTGGCCGACCCCTCCTCCGCGGACCGGGTGCTCACCGTCCCCAACGCCCTGAGCCTGCTGCGCCTGCTCGGCGTACCGCTGTTCCTGTACCTGTTGCTGGGCCCGCACGCCGACGGCTGGGCGATCGTGGTGCTCGCCGTCGGCGGGTTCACCGACTGGCTCGACGGCAAGCTGGCACGGCTGCTGAACCAGTACTCGCGCCTCGGCGCGCTGCTCGACCCGGCGGTCGACCGGCTCTACATCCTCGCCGCGCTCGTCGCGCTCGGGGTGCGTGAGGTGGTGCCGTGGTGGGCGGTGATCGTCCTGGTGGCGCGCGACCTGGTGCTGGGGGTGTGCCTGGCGATCCTGCGCCGCCGCGGGTACGGGCCGTTCGTCGTCACCTACCTGGGTAAGGCCGCGACGTTCCAGCTGCTGTACGCCTTCCCGCTGCTCCTGCTGGGGCAGGGGCACAACTGGTTCGCCGATCTCGCCCGCCCGTTCGGCTACGCGTTCGCGGGCTGGGGCGTCGCCCTCTACCTGTGGACCGGGCTGCTCTACCTGGCCCAGTTCGTGGCGGCGATGCGCACTCCGGCACCCGTGCCCGGCGAGATCCGCGACGGGGCCGGCGCCGAGATCGTCGACGGGGCCCCGGCCGACGCCGCGGACGGGTCCGGCAGCGTCCGGAACCCGCGTCCGGCCGGGCCCGCCTGAGGTCTAGGCTCCGTCACGAGCCGAACGAAGCCGGCGGCGCCACCGGGACCCGATTCGGCCCGGCCCGCGTCGGTCCGGCACGGTAGGTTCCCCGCGACGCAGGCCACCTCGGTCGGCGTCCCGCACACCGCAGGAGGAGAGCCCGAGGTGACCACGAACGACGGCCCCGGTGTCCCGCCGGAGCGCGCACCGGAGACGACCTCGGTCTTCCGTGCCGACTTCCTCGCCGACGTGGAGCAGCCGGTGGCGGACCAGCCGGTCTCCGGTCTCGACGCGCTGCCCCCGGGCTCGGCGTTGCTGGTGGTCAAGCGCGGCCCGAACGCCGGGTCGCGGTTCCTGCTCGACCGGCCGACGACGAGCGCGGGCCGCCACCCCGACAGCGACATCTTCCTCGATGACGTCACGGTCTCCCGCCGGCACGCGGAGTTCCGCCGTGACGGCGAGTTCGTGGTGGTCGACGTCGGCAGCCTCAACGGCACCTACGTCAACCGCGAGCCGGTCGACACGGCAGTGCTCGCCGACGGCGACGAGGTCCAGATCGGCAAGTTCCGGCTGATCTTCCTCACGGGGTCGAGCGACCCCGGACGCGCCTGACGGCGCAGCTCGACGCATCCGAGGGGTGCCGGCCATCGCGGCCGGCACCCCTCGTCGTGTCCGCGGCGCGCGCGGCACGTCCGGCCGCTGCGGAGGTGGGGGCACCCGGACGGCGGTGCCGGGGCGGGGGGTGACGAGCCACGGAATCCGCAGGTGGACGCGACCCGACCGGCACGGGTCCGGGGATGGCCCATCCGGAGGCGCGCGGCGGCGAGGTGGCCCGTGTAGCGTCATCATGGTCAGACGCCGCGCGGTTCGACGGACGACGGAACCGGTTCCCCCGGCCCGGTCCTCCCACCGTGCGGAGTGGCGACGCACGACGGTCAGGAGGCGACGTATGAGCGAGATGCGCGTCGTGGGAGTCAGGGTCGAACTTCCCGCCAACCAGCCCATCCTCCTGCTGCGGGAGACGAGCGGCGACCGCTATCTACCGATCTGGATCGGGTCGGTCGAGGCCACGGCCATCGCGCTGGAGCAGCAGGGTGTGAAGCCGGCCCGCCCGCTCACCCATGATCTGCTCAAGGACGTGATCGGCGCGCTGGGCAGGCGGCTCGAGCAGGTGCGGATCACGGACCTGCAGGAGGGCACCTTCTACGCCGAGCTGATCTTCGACGGCGGCGTGAAGGTGTCGGCGCGGCCGAGCGACTCGGTCGCCCTCGCGCTGCGCATCGGGGTGCCCATCCATGCCGACGAGAGCGTGCTCTCCGAGGCGGGTCTGGTCATCCCCGACGAGCAGGAGGACGAGGTCGAGAAGTTCCGCGAGTTCCTCGACTCCGTCTCGCCCGAGGACTTCAGGGGCGCCCAACCCGGGTGACGGGCAGGTCACGATCCAGGCGACACGCCCATGATCGGGTGACCTGGTCGGCGCGGCGCGTTGACCCAGCGCAGGGACTTGCTTACGGTCAGCATCGTTCGGATGGGTGAAACACGGGGCTTCGCGGTCTACCGCGACCCGAGGGAAGGAGAGCCGTGGACGCGTCGCCGCCCGACGCGCCCGAGCAGGGCGAACTCTTTCCCGACCCGCTCGTCGGCGAGGGCCTCGACGGTATGCCCGACCAGCTGGTCGGCTTCCGTGGTCCCACCGCGTGCCAGGTCGTCGGCATCACCTACCGGCAGCTCGACTACTGGGCCCGTACCGGTCTCGTCGTCCCCTCCATAAGGGGTGCGGCCGGTTCCGGCAGCCAGCGGCTCTACTCCTTCAAGGACGTCCTCGTCCTGAAGGTCGTGAAGCGGCTGCTCGACGCAGGCGTCTCGCTGCAGAACATCCGCGTCGCGGTGGAGCATCTGCGCCGCCGCGGGATAAGAGATCTGGCGGGCATCACCCTGTTCAGCGACGGTACGACCGTCTACGAGTGCTCCTCGGCCGAAGAGGTCGTCGACCTGCTCCAGGGTGGCCAGGGTGTGTTCGGGATCGCCGTCTCCGGCGCGATGCGCGAGATCAGCGGCTCGATCAAGGACTTCCCGGTCGAACGCGCCGACGGCGGCACCGTCGACGACTCCCCGGAGGACGAGCTCTCGCGCCGCCGGGCCCGTCGGGCCATCAGCTGACCCGGGTCACGGCCTCGCAGCAGCCCTGGACGTCACCCTCCGGGGCCCAGGATTCTGCGGCTGGTCGCCGATCCCGCGCCGGCGCGACGCCGGGCGTGCACGACCGCTCGGTGTGGCCGCCGGTGCGGAGCCCACGGCGAACGCACCCCGATGCGGCGCCGGCCGGTCTCGGCCTACGCGTGACCGAGTGAGTGCGTCAGGGTCTCGCACAACGTGATCAGCCGTGCCCGCAGCGGGGCGGCGCGCTCAGCGAAGCACGCCTGCGCCCGCGCGTACTCGGCGCGTCCCGCCGGCGTCTCGATACGGACCGGCGCGTAGCCGTGCGCCGCCAGGTCGTAGGGGCTGGCCCGCATGTCGAGCTCGCGGACGTCGACGGCCAGCTCCAGGCAGTCGGCCAGCAGCTCCGACGGGCACGCCGGGGCGAGCTTGTACGCCCACTTGTAGAGGTCCATCGTCGCGTGCAGGCAGCCCGGCTGCTCCAGCTCGACCTGCGACTCCCGGGTCGGGGTGAGCGCGTTACGGGGCCGGGCGTCGTCGGTGAAGAAGCGGAACGCGTCGTAGTGGGTGCAGTGCACCGGCAGGGACTCGACGACGGCGTCGGTGCCGGCGGGCCCCAGCCGCAGCGGCACGGCGCCGTGGCGGGGGGCCCCGGACCGGTACACCATCGCCCACTCGTGGAGCCCGAAGCAGCCGAACCGCGCCGGCCGCGACAGGGTCGCGGACAGCAGGCCGCCGACGAACCCTGCGGTCCCGGCCAGCCGTGGCAGCGACGCCGGGTCGAGCGCGACGCCGTCGGCGGTCCCGGTGTAGCCGGGGCGACCCACGTACTCGCCCGCGTCGCGCAGCACGACACCCGGCCCCGGGTCCCAGCGTTCGAGCTGCGCGGGGCGCAACGAGTAGTAGGTGAACAGGAAGTCCAGCACCGGATGGGCCTCACCGCGGCGGCGCCGCTCCCGGTGCGGAACGGTCCAGCGGGCGACGCGGTCGCGGTGCGCCGCCGCCCGCTCCCGCCACCGGGGACCGTCGAGCACCTCCGACGCAGGCGTCGATGTCTCGGGCGGGGCGGTCACCCGGCGACGGTACCGGCCGCGTCGTCGGTGCCGGGGCGGTGGACCCGGCGCCTGCCCGGCCCGTCCTCCTCGATGCCGAGAGCGAGGACCCAGGAAGGGTGCTCCCTGAACCCGGGTCGAGTCAGTCCCCGGATCGTCCCGCCGGGCGCGGGGTGTGGGTGGAGTCGCGGACCGTGCCGACGTAGGCCTCCAGCAGGTCCTCCATCGCGACGAGCCCCACGGTGCGGCCGGCGGGGTCGACCGCCCGGGCCAGGTGCGCCCGGGAGCTGCGCAGCGCCGCGAGGGCCTCGTCGAGGCGGGCGTCGGCCGGGACCTCGGGCAGCCCCCGGAACCGGGACGCCGGGACGACCGCCGCCGGGTCGTCGACGACGTCGAGGATGTCCTTGACGTGCAGGTACCCGACGAGCCGCCCGTCGTCGCCCCGCAGCGGGAACCGGGAGAACCCGGTCTCCGCGACGGCCGCCGCGACCTCCCCGACCGTCGGCTCGGGCGACAGCGTCACCAGCTCTGCGAGCGGGACGACGACGTCGGCGACGGTGGCCTCGGCCGAGCCCAGCGTGCGCGAGAGCCGGCTGGACTCCTCGTCGTCGAGCAGGCCCTCGCGCCGTGAGTCGGAGATCATCTCGGCGATCTCGCCGCGGGTGAACGCCGACTCCAGCTCGTCGCGCGGCTCGACGCCCAGCAGCCGTAGCACCGAGTTGGCCATCCAGTTGAACATCGAGACGATCGGGCCGGCGATGCGCGTCCACACCAGGAACGGCGGCACCAGCAGCGCCGCGGTGCGCTCGGGTCCCGCGATCGCGATGTTCTTGGGCACCATCTCGCCCAGCACCATGTGCGCGACGACGACGACGGCCAACGAGATCGCGAACGCGATCGGGTGCAACAGCCCCTCGGGCAGCCCCAGGAGCTGGAACGGGCGTTCGATGAGGTGGGCGACGGCGGGTTCTCCGAGCCGGCCCAGCAGCAGCGACGCGATCGTGATGCCGAGCTGGGACGCGGCGAGCATCCGCGACAGGTCGGCGGAGGCGGCCAGCACCGTGCGCGCGGCCGCGTCCCCGCTGTGCGCCATGGCCTCCAGCCGGTCGCGGCGGGCCGAGATCAGCGCGAACTCGGCGCCGACGAAGAACGCGTTGGCCAGCAGCAGCAGGATCGCGGCGAGCAGGGAGAGCAGGTCACCGCCCATCAGGAGCCTCCCCGTCGCGACCGCTGCCGGCACGACCGAGGTCGTCGGCCAGCCGGGCGAGGCGCAGTTCGGCGATCCGGTGGCGGTCGCGGCGCATCACGGTCAGCCGCCAGCCGCCGACGACGAGGTCGTCACCCACGTCGGGGATGCGCCCGAGCCGGGACAGGACCAGCCCGGCGAGCGTCTCGTAGTCGCCCTCGGGCATCTCGAAGCCGGTGGCATCGGCGACCTCGTCGGCCCGCAGCAGCCCCGACACCACCCAGGAGTCGCGGCCCAGCGGGCGCACGGTGGGCGCCTCGGCACGGTCGTGCTCGTCGCGGACGTCGCCGACGATCTCCTCGACGAGATCCTCCAGCGTCACGATCCCCGCGGTGCCGCCGTACTCGTCGACGACGACGGCCATCTGCAGGCCCGAGTCGCGCAGGCGGGTCAGCAGGGCGTCGCCGTCGAGGGACTCCGGGACCGTCGGCGCCACCTGCACCAGCTCCCGCACCGGGGTGTGGACGCGGTCGGCGGCGGGCACGGCGAACGCCTGCTTGACGTGGACGAGCCCGAGCACCGAGTCGGGGTCGCCGTCGTGGACGGGGAAGCGGGAGAACCCGGAGGTGCGTGAGAGCAGGACGAGGTCGGCGACGGAGTCGTCGGCGGCCAGGGCCTCCATCCGGACCCGCGGGGTCATCAGGTCCTCGGCGACGCGGTCGGTGAACCGCAGCGACCGGTCCATCAGGGTGGCGGTGCCCTCGTCGAGGGTGCCGTGCGCGGCGGAGGCGCGGACCAGCGAGCTGAGCTCGTTGGGGGCGCGCGCCGAGCGGAGCTCCTCCGCGGGCTCCACGCCGAGCTTGCGGACGACGCCGTTCGCGGCCCGGTTGAGCCCGACGATGAGCCAGCGGAACGCGCCGGAGAACCCGGCCAGCAGCCACACCACGGCGCGGGCGGTGGCCAGCGGGCGGGCGATCGCGATGTTCTTGGGCACCAGCTCCCCGAACACCATCGACAGCGTCGTGGCCAGGACCAGTGACAACGCCGTCGCGCCGCCCGCGGCCCAGCCCTCGGACATGCCGGTGGCCGCCAGGCCAGGGCGGATCAGCTCGGCGATCGCGGGTTCGGCGATGTACCCGGTGGCCAGTGTCGTCACGGTGATGAGCAGCTGGGCGCCCGACAGCTGGAACGACAGGCCGCGGTGCGCGCTCTGCAGGACGGTGGCGCGACGGTCCCCGGTCGCGGCGACGTGCCCCTCGACCTGGCTGCGTTCGAGCGCGGTGAGGGAGAACTCCGACGCGACCGCCACGGCGGTGCCGAAGGTCAGGGCGAGCACGGCGACGAGGCCGAGCACCGACAACAGGACGGTCACCACGGCCCGCCGGGGCGGCGTGCGGGGGAGGGGAGCCGGTCGGCGGGCACTGCAGCTCCTGGGCGTTCGTTCGTCGGGCGCCCCGAGAGCGGAGCCGGACCGGTGCGGGCTGACCGAGTGTAGGGCGTCGGAGCAGGTCCGGCCCGGCCCGGCGAGCACCGTGACGTGCGGCGGTCAGCCGACGGTCACGACCGCCTCGGCGGTGCCGCGGACCGTGGCCAGCCGGGCCGAGAGGGCCGCGCGCAGCGCGCCCGGTGGAGTGTCCTGCACCCCGAGGCCGCACACCGAGAGGTCGGCGACGCCGCCGGCGCGCGGTCGGGGAGGCCGTGCGCGGCGACGCGGTGGGCGAGGACGGCCCGGGGGTCGAGCTCGGCGACGGTCATCGGGCCATCGTGCCGGGCACCACCGAGATCCGCCCGCCTCCCGGGCGGTGCGACCGATCTCACGACGCCCATCGCAGGTCTCGGCGTCTAGGTTTGACCACCATGTCGAGCTGTACGAGCCGACGGCAGCCGATGGTGGCGCCGCGGTGACCCGCTCAGCGGGGGTCCGCGACGGACTCGCGTCGTCGCCGTTCGTCGACTTCGACCGGGATGCGTGGGCGCGCCTGGGTACCGCCACACCGCTGCCGTTGACGGCGCACGAGCTGGAACAGGTCCGGAGCCTCGGCGACTTCGTCGACCTCGACGAGGTCCGCCAGGTGTACCTGCCGCTGTCGCGGCTGCTGACCCTGCACGTGCAGGAGGGTGGGCGGCTCTACCGGGCCTACCGCAACTTCCTCGGCGGCACGACGGAGCGCACCCCGTTCGTGATCGGGATCGCCGGGTCGGTGTCGGTGGGCAAGTCGACGACGGCGCGGCTGCTGCGCCTGCTGCTCGCGCGCTGGCCCCAGCACCCCCGCGTCGAGCTCATCACCACCGACGGCTTCCTGTACCCCAACGCCGAGCTCGAACGCCGCGACCTGATGCAGCGCAAGGGGTTTCCCGAGTCCTACGACCGGCGGGCGCTGCTGCGGTTCATCACCGAGATCAAGGCGGGCCGCCCGGAGGTCCATGCCCCGGTCTACTCGCACCTCGTCTACGACATCGTCGAGGGCGAGCGGACGGTGGTGCACAAGCCCGACATCCTCATCGTCGAGGGTCTCAACGTGCTGCAGCCCGCGCAGCCGAGCCTGACGATGGGCGGGGCGCTCGCGGTCAGCGACTTCATCGACTTCTCCGTCTACGTCGACGCCGCGACCGAGGACATCCGGCAGTGGTACGTCAACCGCTTCCTGCGCCTGCGGGAGACGGCGTTCCGCGATCCCGCGTCGTACTTCCGCCGCTACGCCGCCCTGGACGAGCCCGCCGCCATCGAGCGGGCGCAGTCGATCTGGGCGGAGATCAACGGCCCGAACCTGGAGGAGAACATCCTGCCGACGCGGGGCCGGGCCAGCCTGGTGCTGCGCAAGGGCCGCAACCACGCCGTCACCGGGATCCGGCTCCGCAAGGTCTGACCCGGTGCCGGCCGCCGGGCCGCGGTCGTCTCCCCGAGCCCGGTCCTCGCACGTCCACGCGGTGCGGCAGCGAGCCGCCGTCGTCGGATGTGGACGGTGCTGGCACCATGAACGCCATGCGAGGCGGTGCCGACGTGGCGAGCCCGGAGGTGGCGGGCGGCATGGACGAGACGAGACCGGCGGACGGCGACCCGGCCGACGAGGACCCGACGCCCCTGGCCGCCCGGCTCGGGCTGGTCGTGGGACGGCTGAACCGGCGCATCCGCATCGACGGGCGGCAGTCCGTTCCCCCGCTGCAGCTCTCGACGCTCGTCACCGTCGAGCAGAAAGGGCCGCTGCGGCTCTCCGACCTCGCGCGCCGCGAGGCCGTCACCGCGCCGACGATGAGCCGGGTGCTCACCGCGCTCGACGAGCAGGGTCTCGTGGTGCGCACGGTCGACCCCGACGATGCCCGCGGCGTACTGATCACGCTGTCCGACAAGGGCGCCGAGGTGCTCTCCGAGGTGCGCAACCACCGCACCGCGCTGCTCGCGCGCCGGTTGCGCCGGCTCGACCCGGCACAGGTCGCCGCGCTGACCGAGGCGCTGCCGGCCCTCGAGGCGCTGCTCGTCGACGACTCGGACGGCAACGCGACGGGCTGACCCCGCCGCCCGACCGGCATCGGGACCGCCTACGGGTCGACGACGACCGTGAGCTCGTCGTGGGCGAACGACAGCAGGCCCGCGATCCGCGCCGACTCCGGCAGCGGGTCCGGGTAGGTCCAGGCCGCGTCGGCGAGCAGACGGCCGTCGGGCAGCCGCACCCCGCGGTAGCCGGCCTCGCCCTTGTAGGGACAGCGGGTACGGGTCACGCTCGGCTCCAGCGGTGCCACGACGTCCTGCTCACGCAGGTACCAGCGCCACGGCAGGCCGGTCTCGCACAGCAGCGTCGCGCTGCGGGACTCGGCCACGACGACGTCGCCGTGGCGGACCTGCACGTGCCGGCTCGTCGGGCGGATGTCGACGCGTGTGTACGGGTCGGTGAGGTGGGCGTGGACCTGCTCGTCCTCGTCGAACCAGGCGTCGGCCGCCGTCCAGTACACGGCGGCGCGCCCGGCCAGCCACGGGGTCGCGGGCCGCGGCTGAGGGTAGGACCACACCGCGTTCTCGACGACGCGGTCACCGGCGCGCAGCGAGTGGTATGCGGCGTCGCCCTTGAACGGGCAGTGCGTCGTGTGTTCCGACTCGACGAGAAGGTCGCCGTCGATGTCGGCGAACGGCACGTACAGCACCGGCAGCAGCGCGGTCTCGTGCAGGAGCAGCCCGTCGCGGGTGTCGAGCAGGGTGCGCCCGGCGAACTCGGCCCGCACGCGCCGCTCGAACGGGTGAGCGAGCAGCTTGTGCGGCGGACCGTCGATCGCGTAGTTCACCGTGTCCGGCGCGGTCGGCGACAGTGGTCCGCAGGTGCGGGTCAGGCCCACGGGAGGCTCCTTCGGAGGTGGTTCGCAGGTGGGGGTGGACCCAGCCTGCACCTCCTGGGGGCGCATGGCGCGGGGAGGCCGGACGGCGAGGACCCGCCTCCCGCTTCGACGCCGACCTCGACCCGCACGGCCGGAGCGGTCCCCGCAGCTCACAGGACTACTGACGGGTGCGTGGGCCCCCGCGTCGGCGTGCGGTGCGCCGCGCCCCACCCCGCGCCTGACATAGTGGACGGGACGGACCGGGGGAGGGCGGGGAGCCGTGGACACGCTGGCCGCGCTTCTGGCCGGGTTGCTCGACAACCTGCGCAGCATCGGTCCCGACGTCTGCCCAGGCCCCTGGGCGTGGGCCACCACCGTCCTCGGCATCGCCGTCGGCCTGCTGCCGACCGTCGGAACCGTCGGCGTCGCTCTGTGGCGCAAGCGCATCGGCTCCCGCTACAACGCCGCGCAGGGCACCGCCCTCGCCGCCATCGGCGTCGTCACCTGCGGGCTGCTGCCGCTGCTCGCGTTCTCCGCGGTCGGGCAGGTGTTCTCCGCCGCCGCGGCGGGCGGAGCCGTCCCCGGCCTCAGCACCGCCGCCGTCCGCAACCTCGGCACCCAGGTGTGCGTGGCCGGCGCCCAGTCGCAGTACCTCGGCGCCGGATCGGTCGGCGACGCGTTCGACCCGTCCGAGCCCGTCGGGCTGGGCCTCGCGGTGCTGCTGCTCGTCGTCGTCCCCATCGTGTCGACTCTGTTCGTGCTCATCCAGATACGCACCGCCCTGCGCCGAGGACCGGCCTGGCCGTCCCGCTTCTTCTGGCTCCCCGTCCTCGCCCTCGCCCTGGTGACCGTCGGCAGCCCCGCCGGCTCGTCGGAGCACCTGTGGATCGGAGTCGGCGTCGGCACGTTCCTCGGCATCGTGCTCACAGCGATGGTCGGCGCCCCGCGCCACGAGGTCGTGGCCCGCTCGCTCAACCCCGGGACCGCCGCCGACCGCGGCAGCCGGTGGCGCCAGGACCCGCCCGCCCCGTCGTCGCCGGTCCCCGCGCAGCGCTACGACGCCCCGCCGCCCCGGCCCGTGCCACCGCCGGTCCGGCCGCCGTCGACGCAGACCAGGGTCCCGCCACCGCGCACCCTCGTCGCGCCCACCGCCGCCGCAGGCGCGCCCGTACCGCCCCCGGCGTTCCCCGCGGCCGCCGTGCACCGTCCCGTCCGTGGCAACCGGTTCGCCCCGATCCGGCGCATCGGCGCCGGCGGGTTCGGCCGGGTCGTCCTCGCGCACGACGCGAAGCTCGGCACGACCGTCGCGCTCAAGGCCGCGCACGCCCCCGACGACGAGACGGAGGAGCGCATCCGCCGCGAGGCCGCGGCGCTCGCGGCCGTGCGCCACCCCAACTGCGTGCGCATCCTCGACCTCGTCCACGCCCGCAGCGACCCCGGCCTGGCCGGGCTCGACGGCATGGTCATCGTCATGGAGTACGTGCAGGGCATGTCGCTGGGCGAGCTCGTGCAGCAGCGCGGCCCCCTCGACGACGTCGCCGCCGCCCGCGTCTGGGCCGGCGTCGCCGGGGCCCTGCATGCCGCCCACACTCGCGGCGTCCTGCACCGCGACGTCAAGCCCGGCAACGTCATCGTCGACCCGGCGGGCGTCGCCCATCTCATCGACTTCGGCATCGCCCGCCGCACCGGCGACGCCACCCTCACGATGGCCGGCTACGTCCTCGGCACCCCCGACTACCTCGCACCCGAGGTCGCGGGCGGGAAGAAGGCCAGCCCGTCGTCGGACTGCTGGCAGCTGGCCGCGACGGTGTCCTACGCCCTCGCCGGGTTCCCGCCCCGCGGCGGGCACCCCGACGTCGTGTCCGGCCTGCGCGCGGCCGCCGCGGGTGCCAAGCTCAGCCACCTGCCCCGGCGCAGCGCCCACCTGTCGCTGCTCAAGTCGGCGATGCGCAACGAACCCACCAAGCGCCCCGACCTGCCGACGATCCAGCGCGGCCTCGACGACTGGCTGCGCCGCCACGGCGGCGCCACCACCGGCGCACTCACCGCGGGTACGGGCCGGCGCTGAGCCGCACCCGGACGGGTCAGAACGCGTCGAGCCCCAGCTTCACCGCCAGCCCGATGCCGGCCAGCGCGATCACGACCCGCAGCAGCGTCCCCGGCAGGCGCCGGGCGATCGCCGGGCCCAGCCACGCCCCCACCAGGACACCGGCGGCCAGCGGCGCCACCGCGGCCCACCGCACGTCACCGAGGAACGCGAACGCGATCGCCGCCGTACCGTTCGCGAGGCCCAGCAGGACGTTCTTCAGGCCGTTGGCCTGCAGCAGCGACACCGGCAGCCCGATCAGCAGCAACGCGAGGATCAGCACACCTGCCGCGGCCCCGAAGTAGCCTCCGTAGACACCGACGAGGCCGATCCCCGCGAGCACCAGGAACCGCGAACGTCGCGACGGTCCGTCCTCGGACCTCGTCGCCGCGGCCCTGATGCGCGGCTGCAGCAGCAACACCACCGACGCCCCGCCGACCAGGAACGGCACCACCTTCTCGAACCCGCCCGCCGGGGTGAGGAACAGCAGCGCCGCCCCGAGCGCGCCCCCGCCGACGGCGAGGGGTGCCATCGTCCGCACCCGGTGACCCTGACCGGCGAGCTCGGGACGCGACCCGGCGACCGATCCCACCGTGCTCGCGATGAGCGCCACCGTGTTCGTCATGTTCGCGGTCGTCGGTGGCAGCCCGACGGCGAGCAGCGCCGGGTAGGAGAACAGCGACGCCAGCCCCGCCATCGACCCCGAGAGCCCCGCCCCGAACCCGGCGACGAGCAACAGCAGCAGGTCGCCGACGCTCAAGGAGCGACCGCACGACATCGGGGGAGCGGCATCCGCCGACACTACGACGCCGGCCGCGCCGGGGACCCGCGCCGCGGCCGACACCACATCGGGTACTCGTGCGGTGCCGGGGCCGGTCGGACGATCATGTACTGCGATGATCGGCGCAACCGTTCGACGTTCCGGAGCAACCTTTCGTCGCTTCAGACGTCGTTGTCGGTGAAGGACGATCAGACGGGGGTGATCGACATGGGTGTGCGCACCACACGCATGCGGATCGGGGCGGTCGTGGCGGCGTGTGCGGCCGCGGCCGTGCTGGCGGGCTGCTCCGGCGGTACCGACGAGGTCAACGGCGGCACGCCTGCGGCCACCACGACACCGGCGACGACGCCGGCCGCAACGGCCGGCACGACACCGGCGGCCGACTCCGGCGCCGGGACCGGCAGCCGGACGAACGGTGGCGGCGGCTCCGGGGTGCCGCGCTGCACGTCGGCGGAGCTCACGCTCACGCTCGGACAGGGCGACGCGGGCGCAGGCTCGGTCCACCGGCCGCTCGTGTTCACCAACAAGGGCACCCGCACCTGCGAGCTGACGGGGTTCCCCGGCGTCTCCTACGTCGCGGGCGCCGACGGGCACCAGGTCGGCCCGGCCGCGGTGATGTCGGGGGCGCACGGGCCCGAGATCTCGATGGCGCCCGGCCGGTCGTCGCAGGCACAGGTGCAGTTCGTGCAGGTCGCGAACTTCGATGCGGCGGTCTGTCAGCCGACACCGGTGCGGGGGCTGCGCGTCTACCCGCCGGGGGAGACCGCGTCGATGTTCGTGGCGGTCGACGGCGCCACCGGCTGTGCGGGCACACCGCCCGGACCGCAGCTGTCGGTGCAGACGATGACGGCCGCCTGACCACACCACGAACCACGCCGCCCTCGGCGGGGGACCGCGTCGACGACGACCCGGCCTCCGTCGAACCCGGGTCGTCGTCGGCGGCCCACCGATGAGTTCGGGCCCCGCCCGTCGTCCTACCCGATGACACCGGCGACGAGGGAGCTTCGACCATGAGCGACGACCACGGCACGGGCGCGACGTTCGTGCTGGTACCCGGGGCGGGCGGCGAATCGTGGTTCTGGCACCTGCTGGTGCCGGAGCTGCGCAGGCTGGGGCACGACACCGTCACCATGGACCTCCCCACCGGTGACGAGCAGGCAGGCCTCGACGCGTACGCCGACGTCGTGCTCGCCGCGATGGCTGATCACCGTGGGCGCACCGGGGACGGCGGGCGGACGGTCGTCGTCGGACAGTCGATGGGGTCGCTCACGGCGACGCTCGTCTGCTCGCGGGTGCCCGTCGACCTGCTGGTCCTGCTCAACGCGATGGTGCCGCGGCCGGGGGAGACCCCCGGGCAGTGGTGGGAGAACACCGGGTTCGGGCCGGCCCGGGAGCAGGAGGCCCGGCGCCACGGCGACGACCCCGAGGACGTCATGGTCGCGTTCTTCCACGACGTCCCCGCCGACGTGCGCACCGCGGCGGAGGAGCGTGGTGAGCCCCGGCAGACGGACACCCCGTTCGCGCTGCCATGGCCGTTGGACGCGTGGCCGGACGTGCCGACGCGCTTCCTGCAGGGCCGTGACGACCGTTTCTTCCCGCTGGCGTTCCAGCAGGCCCAGGTCGCCGACCGGCTCGGCATCCCGGTCGACGAGATGGCGGGGGGTCATCTCGTCGCGCTCAGCCGTCCGGCCGAGCTCGCCGCCCGGCTCGACGCGTACGAGAGGTACCTCACAGGGCCGCGGCCGGCCGCTGTGACACGGCCCTGACCTGGGACGTCGACACCGGCGGCGGCCGCTGTCACGGTGCTAGCGTAGGAAGCGACATGGCCGACCAACCGGGCACCGCCGCCGCGCAGGCTGCAGCGGCCGTCGCCGAACCCGTCGCACACGCGGCCTGCGTGCGCGCCGACGCCGCGCTCGGCCGGGCGTTCGCGTTCCTGGGCAAGCGCTGGAACGCGGTCCTGCTACGGGCCCTGCACGGCGGGCCCGCGGGGTTCCGCGAGCTCGCGCGCGAGGTGTACGGGATCAGCGACTCGGTGCTCTCCGACCGGCTCGGCGACCTCGTCGGCGCCGGGCTGATCGCCCGCACGGTGAGCGAGGGACCGCCGGTGTCGGTGTCCTACGCCCTCACCGCGCGCGGTGAGGCCTTGATGCCCGCTCTCGCCGAGATCTCGCGGTGGGCGGCGGAGCACCTGCCCGCGGACCCCGACTCGCCCTGCTGAGCGGGCTGTGCTGGGACCGGGCCGGATCAGGCCCAGCTGACGACGTCGCTGTGCGGGAGCCGCGGCAGCCGGTCGAACCACGGGTTCTCCCCGGGCAGGCCCAGATTCACCACGAGCAGCGTGCGGTGGCGCTCACCGGGGAAGAACTCGGCGGTGACGGCGTCGGCGTCGAAGCCCGCCATCGGGCCGGTGGCCAGGCCGTGGGCGCGGGCGGCGAGCAGGAAGTACGCGGCCTGCAGGGCACCGTTGAAGCGGGCCATCGACTCGCGGCCCGCGGTGCCGGCAGCCTCCATGTTGTCCTTGAGCTCCGGGCGGATCGGGAAGGTCTGTTCGGTGAACTCGTGGAAGTCGACGTCGGTGGCGAGCAGGGCGACGACGGGCGCGGCTTCGGTCTTGGCGCGGTTGCCCTCGTTCATCAGCGGCAGCAGGCGGGCCTTGCCCTCCGGGCTGCGGACGAACGTCACGCGCAGCGGCTGGGTGTTGGCCGCGGTCGGCGGCCACTTCGCGAGCTCCCAGACCGCGGCGAGGGTCTCGTCGGGGACCGGGTCGGGCGCGAACGAGTTGGCCGTGCGGGCCTCGGTGAACAGCAGCGCGCGGGCGTCGTCGTCGAGGACGGGGAGCGCGCCGGGCAGGGCGGAGTCCTGAAGAGCGGTCATGACCGCTGCAAGCTCAATCACCGCTTCGAAATTCCTAGTGACTAGTGTGCTGTGAGCCACGCCTGCCCGGAGACGGGCGTCAGCCCGCGACGGCGTCGAGGTCCGTCAGACCGGCGGGCCGGCCGTCGACGAGCGGCACCACCGGAGGACCCTGCGAGGTCCTGGGCCTCGGGTTCGTCCTCCTGGTCAACGGGCCGTTGCGGCTGGCGGTCGGGCCCGATGTGCGGTAGTCCGGACGCCTGCACGTTCACCGGGAGGCGCCCGTGGGCAACGAGATCATCGACCACATCCGCCGTTCCGTGGCGGTCGGCGTCGACGGCTCACCGGCCGCGCTGCGCGCCACGCGATGGGCGGCCGCGGAGGCGGTGCGGCGCGGGGGAGCGCTGCGCCTCGTCGCCGCGGCGATCTCGCCCGTCCTGCAGCCCATCGGCGTCGAACAGGCTTCGTCGGCCCGTTGCCGCGACGCGATCACGGGTGCCGCCCACGAGGCGCTCGCCGACGCCGCTGAGGCCGCCGCGGAGGCCGCACCCGGACTCGAGATCCTCACCGAGATCCGCGGCGGGCCGGCACCGCTCGTGCTGATGGCCGAGTCCGAATGGGCCGGTGTGCTCGTCATCGGGACCCGGGGGAGGAGCCGCCTCTGCTCCACGCTGGCCGGGTCCGTCGCGGCCGTGACCGCAGCCATCGCGCTGTCCCCGGTCGTCGTCGTCCGCGGTGACCCCGACACCGCCGGACGGCCCGGCGCGCCCGTGGTCGTCGCCGCCGACGGATCGGCGGCCGGCAGCGCCGCCCGCAGGTTCGCCGCCGCCGCTGCCGCGACCCGCGAGGCGCCGCTGGTCGTCGTCCACTCCGGGACGGCGCAGGTGCCGCCCGACGAGACCCTCGGCCGCGACGACCCGCCCGTCGAGCGCCCCGTCCAGCACGTCGCCCGGGCCGGGGACGCCCGCGACGTGCTGCGGGAGCTCTCGTCCGGTCCCGCGCTGGTCGTCGTCGGGGTCGGCACCCGTGGCCGCCGCTTCGACGGGCCCGCCGCCCCCGTGGTTCGCGACCTGCTGCGCACCGCCGCCTGCCCGGTCGCCGTCGTCCGGGACCTCCCCGGCCGCTGAGCCGGGCCGGCAGCGAGGGACACCGCACCCGGCCCGTGGGAGTGGATCGACGAACAGCAGCCGTTCAGGACGGGCTCGTCGTCAGCCGGTCGAGCACGACCCGCAGCGGCTTCGGATCGCCGTCGTTCGCCGCGCGTGAGGCGGCGGTGTTCTCGTCGGCGTCGAGCAGCGCCCAGTCGAGCTTGTACCCGGCGTCCCGGGCCAGCTGTCCGAGCAGCGCCCGCTGGGCGCGGCCGTTGCCCTCCCGGAACGGGTGGAGGTGGGTCAGCGCGGCAAGGAGCTCGGTGAGCTCGTCGAGGAACGACTCCCGGCCGAGTCCTCGCAGGTGGTCGCGGGCGGAGAGGGCGAGGAACACCCGCCCGGCCCGCGGAGTGATGTCACCGGGCGCGCAGAACATCTGCCCGTTCCTGCCCAACGTGACGGTGCGCAGCTCACCGGCCCAGGGATAGATGTCTCCGAAGACGAACCGGTGGACGGCCTGCAGGTGCGCGAGGTCGTAGCGTCCGGGCAGGGGAGTGCGCGAGAGCTCGGCCAACGCGTTGGTCGCGAGGTCGGCCTCCGCCTGGCTCAGCAAGGCCGGATCGGTGATCCCGAGCCGGTTGCGCAGGACCCCGGACCCGAGATCCAGACACGGGTCCCACGCGGCCACGACCGTCGACGATCAGCGCTGGTAGTGGGCGAGCAGGCGGGTTCGGGCCTCGGTGTAGGTGAGGTTGCCGTCGGCGACGTCGCGCATGACGGCGTCGCCGAGCTCGCTCAGGCCGAGCCCCTCGGCACGGGTCGACCCGATCGCACCGGCGACCGCGGAACGCCGCTCGTCGGCCAACAGCTGGGCGTAGCGGTCGGCCGAGAGGAGGACGACCTCGGCGCGGCGGTGCCGCCCGGCGTACACGGGCGACCCGGAAGGGCCGCGTACCTGGGTCATCGCGTCAGCCAGGTGCTCGCGCAGCTCGCTGATCGAGAGGACCTCGGGGATGCTCACGCCCGGAAGCGTACTGGAACCTGTACATCTTTGCGTACATCCGCGGACGTCGTGGCCGAAGGCGAGTGGGCAGGTCTGACATAATGTCATAACGTCGATTATCGGATCGTGGGGAACGTGCTGCGAGAGGGGTTGTGCAAGCCCCGGTCGAGTTCGATCCAGAACCACCTCTCCGGCCTCCGCGCCGGTCCGGTGTCGCGCTCGGCGGACCAGAGTTCTCCGCCACGTGCGTCGGACGGCGCTGTGTGCGCCCGATCGAGCCCTCAGCCCCTGTGGGGCAACGACAACCACCCTCTTCCGGGGCCGCGGTCCACCCACCCGGACTGTCATAACATCTACCGACCATGGGGGACGTCACGCCTTCAACGCGGGTTGAAGTCGGATTGGCCGAGGACTGACGACATGCGGCAGAAGCTCCGGAGGTGAGCCGATGCCGTCCCCTCGGTAGGACCGGACCGGTGTCGAGCGCGGCGAAGGCGGAGTCAGGCGCCGACGTAGTCCGCGAGGTGCTCGCCGGTGAGCGTCGACCGTGCCGCCACCAGGTCGGCCGGGGTGCCCTCGAAGACGATCCTGCCGCCGTCGTGCCCGGCGCCCGGGCCGAGGTCGACGATCCAGTCGGCGTGAGCCATCACGGCCTGGTGGTGCTCGATGACGATGACCGTCTTGCCGTCGTCGACGAGCCGGTCGAGCAGGCCGAGCAGCTGCTCGACGTCGGCGAGGTGCAGGCCCGTCGTGGGCTCGTCGAGGACGTAGACGCCGCCCTTCTCCCCCATGTGCGTCGCGAGCTTGAGCCGCTGGCGCTCGCCTCCGGACAGCGTGGTGAGGGGCTGGCCGATGGTGAGATAGCCGAGACCGACGTCGACCAGGCGCTCGAGAATCTTGTGGGCGGCGGGAACCTTGCCCTCACCCGCGGCGAAGAACTCGGCCGCCTCGGCGACGGGCATCGTCAGGACCTCGCTGATGTCCTTGCCCCCCAGGTGGTAGTCCAGCACCGCCGAGTCGAACCGCTTGCCCTCGCACACCTCGCAGGTGGTGGCGACGCCGGCCATCATGGCGAGGTCGGTGTAGATGACGCCGTTGCCGTTGCAGTTGGGGCAGGCGCCTTCGGAGTTGGCGCTGAACAGGGCGGGCTTGACGCCGTTGGCCTTGGCGAACGCCTTGCGGATCGGTTCCAGCAGTCCGGTGTAGGTGGCGGGGTTGCTGCGCCGGGAGCCGCGGATGGCGCCCTGGTCGATGGCGACGACACCGTCGCGGCCTGCGACCGAGCCGTGGATCAGGGAGCTCTTGCCCGAGCCCGCCACCCCGGTGACGACGACGAGCACCCCGGTCGGGATGTCGACGTCGACACCCTGCAGGTTGTGCGTGGCCGCGCCGCGGATCTCGATCGCGCCGGTGGACTCGCGGACGGTCTCCTTGAGGGTGGAGCGGTCGTCGAGGTGGCGGCCGGTGAGGGTCCCGCTGGCGCGCAGTCCCTCGACGGTGCCCTCGAAGACGATCTCGCCACCGGCGCTGCCTGCCCGCGGGCCGATGTCGACGACGTGGTCGGCGATCGCGATGGCCTCGGGCTTGTGCTCGACGACGAGGACGGTGTTGCCCTTGTCGCGCAGCTGCCGCAGCAGGGCGTTCATGCGCGCGATGTCGTGCGGGTGCAGGCCGATCGTGGGCTCGTCGAAGACGTAGGTGACGTCGGTGAGCGACGACCCGAGGTGGCGGATCATCTTGGTGCGCTGGGCCTCGCCGCCGGACAGGGTGCCGGACGGGCGCTCCAGCGACAGGTAGCCGAGCCCGATGTCGACGAACGAGTCGAGGGTGTGGCGCAGCGTGGTGAGCAACGGGGCGACCGACGGCTCGTCGAGGTCGCGGGCCCACTGCGCGAGGTCGCTGATCTGCATGCGGCAGGCGTCGGCGATCGAGATGCCCTTGATCTTCGATGACCGCGCGGCCTCCGACAACCGGGTGCCGTCGCACTCCGGGCACGTCGTGAAGGTGGCGACGCGCTCGACGAACGCGCGGATGTGCGGCTGCAGCGCGTCGATGTCCTTGGACAGGTAGGACTTCTGGATCGACGGGATCAGCCCGGAGAAGGTGAGGTTGATGCCCTCGACCTTGATCTTGGTGGGCTCCTTGTACAGCAGGTCGTTCAGCTCACGCTTGGTGTACTTCGCGATCGGCTTGTCGGGGTCGAAGAAGCCGCAGCCCCGGAAGATGCGCCCGTACCAGCCGTCCATGCTGTAGCCGGGGATCATGACGGCGCTCTCGTTGAGCGACTTCGTCTCGTCGTAGAGGGCGGCAAGGTTGATGTCGTTGACCGAGCCGCGGCCCTCGCAGCGCGGGCACATGCCGCCGGTGATGCTGAACTCGCGGCGCTCCTTGACCTTCTGGCCGGCCTTCTCGATGGTGACGGCGCCGGCGCCGCTGATCGAGGCCACGTTGAAGGAGAAGGCCTGCGCCGAACCGACGTGCGGGTGCCCGAGGCGGCTGAACAGGATGCGCAGCATGGCGTTGGCGTCGGTGGCGGTGCCGACGGTGGAGCGCGGGTCGGTGCCCATCCGCTGCTGGTCGACGATGATCGCGGTGGTGAGGCCGTCGAGCACGTCGACGTCGGGGCGGCCGAGGTTGGGCATGAAGCCCTGGACGAACGCGCTGTAGGTCTCGTTGATCAGGCGCTGGGACTCGGCGGCGATGGTGTGGAAGACGAGCGAGCTCTTGCCGGAGCCGGACACGCCGGTGAACACGGTGAGCCGACGCTTCGGGAGGTCGACGCTGACATCCTTGAGGTTGTTGACGCGCGCGCCGTGTACGCGGATGAGGTCGTGGTTGTCCGCGGGGTGCTCGGCACCCGCCGCGGGCGGGGCTTCGGTCCTCGTGGCCGTGCTCATCGTCTCTCCTCGTCTCGGGGTGGAGCGGTCGACACCGTTCGGGGTGGGTGACGACGTGGGCGGCCGGGCTCCGACGTCACGGAGGCCGGCCGCCGCACCGCAACGGTCGGCGTGTCAGCGCAGTTCCTGGATTCTGACCATGTTGCCAGCGGGGTCGCGGAACGCGCAGTCGCGCACGCCGTAGGGCTGCTCGGTGGGCTCCTGCACGACCTCGGCGTCGGTGGCCTGGACCTTGTCGAACGTCCCGTCGAGGTCCTTGGTGGCGAGCAGGACGCTGGCGTAGGTGCCCTTGGCCATCATCTCCTCGATGGCGCGCTTCTCCTCGTCGGTCAGGCCCGGGCTGGCCTGCGGCGGGTAGAGCACGATCGAGGTCGACTGGCCGACGGGCCCGACGGTGATCCAGCGCATGCCTTCGTAGCCGACGTCGAGGCGCACCTCGAAGCCGAGGGCGTCGCGGTAGAACGCGAGCGCGGCCTCCGGGTCGTTCTGCGGGAGGAAGCTGGAGTGGATGCTGATGTCCATGGCGGTCACGCTAGGGCCGCCCCGGCCGCCGGTGCTTCTCGATTCCTGACCGGTCTGGTGACCTGCTTGGACACGCACGGCACCATCCCGGCCGTCGCGTCGCCCTGTTCACGGCGGTAGACGCTCGGCGGCATGCCGACCAGCTCGGTGAACCGGGTGCTGAACGTGCCCAGCGAGGCGCAGCCGACGGCGAAGCACACCTCGGTGACGGTCATGTCGTCGCGGCGCAGCAACGACATGGCGCGCTCGATGCGCCGCGTCATGAGATAGCTGTACGGCGACTCGCCGTAGGCGCGGCGGAACTCGCGGCTGAGATGGCCCGCCGACATGTGCACGCCGCGGGCGAGGGCCTCTACGTCGAGCGGCTGGGCGTAGTCACGGTCGATCCGGTCGCGGACGCGACGCAGCCGTGCGAGGTCTCGAAGGCGGTCCGGGGACGATCCGGTATGCACCGTTGGTTCGGCCACGCGCCGATCGTGCCACGTCACGACGGTGGGTGTCGCCGCCTCGAACACTTCTTCGAACAGTGGGGCCCGCCCGCTGAGGCGACCCAGCGGGCGGGCCCGGTGTGGTGGAACCGCGCGGTCGCGGATCAGCCCGGGTTCGGCGGCTGGTCGACGAGCTGGGCGAGGTAGAGCTGCTCGCCGAGCTTGTCGATGAGCTCGAGGTTGGTCTCGATGTAGTCGATGTGGTGCTCCTCGTCGGCGAGGATCTCCTCGAAGAGGTTCGCCGTCGTGTGGTCGCCCTTGGAGCGGCACATGATTACGCCGGGGCGCAGCCGCTCGACGACCTCCAGCTCGACGGCCAGGTCGGACTGCAGCTGCTCGCGGACGGTCTGACCGATCCGCAGCTGGAAGATCCGCTGGTAGTTGGGCAGGCCTTCGAGGAAGAGGATACGGTCGGTGATCTTCTCCGCGTGCCGCATCTCGTCGATCGACTCCGCGCGCGTGTACGCCGCGAGCTTCGTGAGGCCCCAGTTCTGCTGCATCTTGGCGTGCAGGAAGTACTGGTTGATGGCCGTGAGTTCGCTGGTGAGCTGCTCGTTGAGCAGTGAGATGATCTCGGGGTCGCCTCGCATGTGGAGCAGGCTAGTCACCCGGAAATCGCACGGTCCGTGAAGGACCGACTACCCCGAACCTAGGCTGACCTTGCTGCCCGGGTGGCAACACCTAGGCAGTCATGGGTAGCTGCGACAGTTCCGACGGGCAGACCGCCGCCGCCAGGAACACGTCGACCGTCTCGACGCAGCCGCCGCAGCCGGTGCCGGCGCCGCACGCGTCGCCGACGTCGTCGACCGTGCGCGCGCCACCGTCGATGCAGTCGAGCAGCTCCGTCTCGGTGACGGCTGCACAGATACACACGTACATGAGGTGACCCTTCGCGACGGTCAGGTAAGGCTATGTTCTCACCTGGACGGGCCGCGGGCAATACCCCTGACACACCCCGACACCGGACGCCACCACCACCACTCCCCTGCCCCGGCGTGTCACCGGCCTGCGCCTCTAGCCTGGCCACGTGCCCCTCGACGAGTACCGGCGCAAGCGCGACCGGGCGAAGACGCCCGAACCCGTCCCGCACGACGACCCGGTCGTCGACGGCTCCGACCACGACGGCGGCCGCTTCGTCGTCCAGGAGCACCACGCGAGCGCGCTGCACTGGGACGTCCGCCTCGAACGCGACGGTGTCCTCGTCTCCTGGGCGGTCCCCAAGGGCCTCCCCGTCGACACCGGGACGGTGCGGCTCGCGGTCCGCACCGAGGACCATCCGATGGAGTACCTGGACTTCTCCGGGGAGATCCCGGCCGGCGAGTACGGCGCCGGGACCATGACGATCTGGGACACCGGGACCTACGAGACGGAGAAGTGGTCGTCCCGCGAGGTCGCCGTCGTGCTGCGCGGCGAGCGGGCGCGGGGGCGGTTCGTGTTCGTGCGCAGCGACCGCGAGCGTCGCGACGGCTGGATCCTGCGGCGCTCGTCGAGCCCGGAGGACGACGGGCGCGATCCGCTCCCCCGCGAGGCCCTTCCGATGCTCGCCACTCCCGGCCCGCTGCCCGACGGCGACGGCTGGTGGCTGCAGATCGGGTTCGGCGGCCGGCGGGTGGTCGTGCGCGTCGACGGCGGCCGGGCCCGGTTCACCGACGCCGACGGTGCCGAGCTGGAGGCGCCCGCGCTGCGCGCCTTCGGGCCGTCGGTGGGAGCCACTCCCCTGCTCCTCGACGCCGAGCTCGTCGGCAACCCGCGCCGCGACGCCCGGCTCTGGATCGGGGACCTGCTGCACCTCGACGGCCGCGACACCCTCGACGTGCCGTTCGCCCGGCGCCGCGAGCTGCTCGAGGACCTCGACCTCACCGGCCCGGCCTGGCGCCTCGCCCCGGCCTACCCCGGGGCCGGGCAGGAGGTCGTCGACGCTGCCGCAGGACAGGGGCTCCCGGTGGTCGTCGCGAAGCGGGCTGACTCTCCGTACCGGCCCGGGAAGCACAGCGAGGACTGGGTGGAGGTCGCGACGACCGCCGCTCCCCCGGCATCCCCTCCTGCGCCTGCCCTTCGTGAGGGCGTCGGCAGAGCCCGGCTGACCAATCCCGACAAGGTCCTCTACCCGCTCACCGGGACGACGAAGGCGCAGGTCATGGGCCACTACGTCGCGGTGGCCGACGTGATGCTGCCGCACCTGCGTGACCGGCCCGTCACCATGGTCCGCTGGCCCGACGGGGTGGAGAAGCCGTCGTTCTTCGAGAAGGACGTGTCGCGGCACGCACCGTCGTGGGTGCGCACCGCGCGGGTCGGGACGCCGGGCGGCCGGTCGGAGTCGGCCGACTTCCCGCTGCTCGACGACGTCGAGGGCCTGGCCTGGGCGGCGAACCTCGCGGCGCTGGAGCTGCACGTGCGACAGTGGACGGTCGGGCCCCGCGGAGGGCGCAACGTGCCGGATCTCGTCGTGTTCGACCTCGACCCCGGCGAGGGGACGACGATCGTCGACTGCTGCCGGGTCGCCGAGCGCATCCTCGACCTGCTGGCCGACGACGGGCTCACCGCGTACCCGCGGACCAGCGGCAGCAAGGGCATGCAGCTCTACGTGCCGGTCACGGTGTCCGACGCCGAACGCACCGGTGAGTACGCGCGCGACGTCGCCGAGGCGCTGGCCGCCGACATGCCGCGGCGGGTCACCGCCGTGATGGCCAAGGTGCGCAGGCGGGGCAAGGTGTTCGTCGACTGGAGCCAGAACAGCCCCGCGAAGACGACGATCGCCAGCTACTCGCTGCGCGGGCGCGCCCGCCCGACCGTCGCGACGCCGGTGACGTGGGACGAGGTCCGCGCCTGCCGCGTGGCCGACGACCTCGTCTTCACCCTCGACGACCTCCCCGCCCGGCTCGCCGAGCACGGAGACCTGATGGCGCCGCTGCTGGCCGACGACCGTCCGAACCTGCCGCGGCGGCGAGGACACCCCTGACCCGAGTTCACCGGACGTCCACCGTGGCCTCGTCGCGGTCGACGGGTCCCGGCTGGCAGGCTGGCGGTGTGTCCCGCCACCCCTATCTCGACGGGCCCTACCCGCGCGCCTACGCCCACCGCGGCTGGCACGTCGGTGAGCTGGCCGGCTGCGAGAACACGCTCGCGGCGTTCCACCGCGCCGCCGACGAGGGCTTCGGCTACCTGGAGATGGACGTCCACGCGAGCGTCGACGGGGTCGTGATGGTCCACCACGACCGTTCCCTCGACCGCACCACCGACGGCCAGGGCCTGCTCGCCGCACTGCCGGCCGTGGAGATCGAGCGCGCGAACGTCGGCGGCAAGGAGCCGGTGCCGCGCCTGGAGCGGGTCCTCGCCGAGCTGCCCGACACCCGGATGACGATCGAGATCAAGTCCGCGGCCGCGGTGCTCCCGACACTCGCCGCCCTGGACCGGGCCGACGCCTGGCACCGGGTCTGCCTCGGCTCGTTCGACGAACGCTGGCTGCGGCAGGCCCGCGCCGCGGCGGGCGACCGGCTGATGACGTCGATGGCGCAGCTCTCGGCGTTCGGCCTGCGCGGCCGGGCGTGGCTGGACGCGCTGCCCGGGCCGCTGTCGTTGCTGGCCAGGGTGCCGCTGCTGCCACCCGTCCTCGGCGGGCTCGCACAGCTGCCACGCCGGTTCGGGGCGCTCACCGTCGTCGACGCGGCGCTGCTCGCCATCGCCCACGCCACCGAGCGTGAGGTCCACGTCTGGACCGTCGACACCGCCGACGAGATGGGCGAGCTGCTCGACATGGGCGTCGACGGCCTGCTCAGCGACCGCCCCGACCTGCTCCGCGACGTGCTGCAGAGCCGCGACGCGTGGGCCGGATGACCACCCGCGCGCCGTCTCCCAGGACGGCGCCGGAGGGGTCGCACGCCGCTACGCTGCGCGCGTGACCGCAGCCGTCCCGCTCGAGCCGTCCGCCCCGGCGCGGGTCCCCCGCCGCCAGGTGGTCGCATGGGGGCTGTGGGACTCGGGATCGTCGGCGTTCAACGCGGTCATCCTCACCTTCGTCTTCTCGGTGTACCTCACCGACTCCGTCGGCAAGGACCTGCCGGGGTCGGTCAGCGCGAACAGCTGGCTGGGCTGGTCGCTGGGCGTCTCCGGGCTGTTCATCGCCCTGCTCGCGCCGATCATCGGGCAGCGCGCCGACGGCGGCCGGCGCAAGCTGTCGGTCGGGATCTGGACCGCGGTGACGGTCGCGGCGATGGCGGCGATGGTCGCGGTCAGGAACGACTACCACTACCTGTGGCTCGGCCTGGTCCTGCTCGCGATCGGGTCGGTCTGCTTCGAGCTCGCGTCCGTGTCCTACAACGCGCTGCTCCGCCAGGTGTCGACTCCCGCGACGATCGGCCGCGTCTCCGGTTTCGGCTGGTCGATGGGCTACTTCGGCGGCATCGTCCTGCTGCTGGTCGTCTACGTCGGGCTCATCGCGGGCGACGGCGGCGCGCTCGGGGTCAGCACCGAGGGCGGCCTGAACATCCGGCTCGTAGGGCTCGTGGCCGCGGTGTGGTTCGCGGCGTTCGCCATCCCGTTGTTCCTGACCGTGCCCGAGCCACCTGCCCGCGCCCGCGAGGTGCGCCTGGGCGTCCTCGCGTCGTACAGGCGGTTGTTCGCAGACCTGCGCGACCTCTACCGGCACGCGCCGCACACCGTCTACTTCCTGGGCGCGAGCGCGCTGTTCCGCGACGGTCTCGCCGCGATCTTCACCTTCGGCGCCGTCCTCGCGGTGACGGTCTACGGCATCGACCCGGGCGACGTGCTGATCTTCGGTGTCGCGGCCAACGTCGTGTCGGCCCTGGGCGCACTGACGGCGGGCTGGGTCGACGACCGGATCGGCCCCAAGGGCGTGGTGATGGGGTCGCTGGTCGGGCTGCTGCTGTTCGGAACGACCCTGGGCCTGCTGTCGGGGCCGACCGCGTTCTGGGTCTTCGGGCTGGGCCTGTGCCTGTTCGTGGGTCCGGCGCAGGCGTCGGCCCGGACCTACATGGCCTGGCTGGCCCCGCCCGGGCGGGAGGCCCAGCTGTTCGGTCTCTACGCGACGACCGGCCGGGCGGTCTCGTTCCTCGCGCCGACGCTCGTCGGGGCCTTCACGTTCTGGTTCGGCTCCGACCGCGCGGGCATCGTCGGCATCCTCGCGGTGCTCCTGCTGGGGCTGATCGCGATGTGGAAGGTGCGTCCGCCGGTGCGGGACCGGGACGGTGCTCCGGCCCCCGATGTCACGGCCTCGTGACCGCCGGATCAGCCTCGGTAACCGCACATTTCGGCAACGTGAACAAGTGACCGAACGAGGGTGAGCTAAGTCACATCTGGCTGACGCGTCACAACTGCGTGTGTCAGTGCGTCGGATAGTGGACACTCTGCTGTCGGGGCGTCCGGAATCAGGCGACGGTCAACAGTGACCGACACCTGTACGGGCGCCCGTCGATTGGGAATGAACGCCTGTGGCGGTGACGTTACACCGCGTGGCAGGAACGCAACGTCGAGGGATTCCGTTCCCTCGGCTTGAGGACGGGAGGGTGACGCATGGCCGACCGCGTGCTCCGTGGCAGCCGGCTCGGGGCTGTCAGCTACGAGACCGACCGCAACCACGATCTCGCACCGCGGCAGATCGTCCGCTATGTGTCCCCGAACGGCCACGAGTTCGAGGTGCCGTTCGCGAATGACGCTGAGGCTCCCGCGACCTGGGAGTCTCCTCAGGGTGGCCTCGGTAAGCGGGTCGACGGGTCCGAGCCGGAGCAGAAGAAGACCAAGCCGCCGCGCACCCATTGGGACATGCTCCTCGAGCGTCGTTCGCTGGGTGAGCTCGAGGAGCTGCTCTCCGAGCGCCTCGAGCTGCTGCGCGAGCGGCGCGCAGAGATCGCCTGACATCGCGCTCGCCCGTCAGGGCGAGCCGGTGCGGCGACCGCAGCGGAACGAAGCCGGAGCCGGGCCACCTCCCGTGGGGCCCGGCTCCGGCTTTTCCGTGTCCGCCGTGGATCGCGTGCTCGCGAGACGACGCAGCGCTCAGGCGGGTGTCGAGGAGCGGCGGAACCGTCGGAACCGGTGCTGCAGTCCCCACGACGCGATCCGGTGCAGCGCCTCGAACATCACCGCGGTGCTCATCTTCGACGCGCCCAACTCACGCTCGGTGAACGTGATCGGTACCTCGCGCACCCGGAACCCGGCCTGCAACGCGCGCCACGCCATGTCGACCTGGAAGCAGTAGCCCGTCGACGCGACCGTCGCGATGTCGAGTTCCTCCAGCACCTGACGGCGGAACGCCCGGTAGCCGCCGGTGATGTCCTTGACCGGTGCGCCCAGCGCCAGCCGCGCGTAGACGTTCGCTCCGCGCGAGAGCACCTGGCGGTGCGCCGGCCAGTTCACGACGCGCCCGCCCGGCACGTAGCGCGACCCCAGCACGAGGTCAGCTCCCCCGCCGGAGTCCAGGGCCGCGAGCAGCTCCGGCAGGTCCTCCGGAGCGTGCGAACCGTCGGCGTCCATCTCGACGATCACCTGGTACGGCCCGGCGAGGGCGAGCCCGAACCCGGCGACGTAGGCCGCGCCCAGCCCGGCCTTCTCGGTGCGGTGCAGGACCTTCACGCGCTCGTCGGCGGCCGCCATCTCGTCGGCGATCTCACCGGTGCCGTCCGGGCTGCCGTCGTCGACGACCAGGACGTCCGCGTCGGGTACCGCGGCGTGGACCCGCTTCACGATCAGGGCGATGTTCTCGCGCTCCTGATACGTGGGGATCACCACGAGCACCGGCCCGGCGGGCTCAGCCATGTCCGTCCTCTCGTGCGGCGGGGGCCACGTCGTGCGGTCCTCCCGTTGCGGTCCGGGCGCGCCGCGAGCGGATGACCGCGGCGGCGATGGCCAGGACGCCGACAGCGGTCAGCACCCACTCGGGAGCCGACCGCAGTCGGGTGGCAAGCGTAGTCGTGTGCTCCAGCACGGTTCGATCGACCAGGACTCCCGGCACGAACTGCCCGGTACGTGCGGTCACCGTGCCGTCCGGGCTGATGGTGGCCGAGACCCCCGACGTCGTCGCCACGATCACCGAGCGGTCGTGCTCGACGGCCCGCACCCGCGACATCGCCATCTGCTGGTAGGTCATCTCCGACAGCCCGAACGTCGCGTTGTTGCTGGGCACCGCGAGCATCGTCGCGCCGGCGTCGACACTGTCGTCGACGAGGTCGTCGAACGCGATCTCCCAGCAGATCGCGACGCCCACCTGCACCCCGGCCATGTCGACGACGCCCGCGCCCGGGCCGGGCACGAAGTTGCCCGCCCGGTCGACGTAGGAGGAGAACAGCCGGAAGAACGACCGCCAGGGCATGTACTCGCCGAACGGCATGACGCGGCGCTTGTCGGTGCGTTCCACGACGCCCGCGCCCGCCTCCCAGACCAGCGCCGAGTTCGACGTCGTCGTGCCGTCGGGGTTGACCAGGACGGCGCCGACGAGGATCGGGGCCTTGATCGCGGTGGCGGCCTGGTCGATCCGGTCGGCGGCGTCGGGGTTGCGCAGCGGGTCGATGTCGGAGGAGTTCTCCGGCCAGATGACGATGTCGGGCTGCGGCTGACGGCCCGTGGCGACGTCGGCGGCCAGCTGCTCGGTCACGCTGACGTGGTTGTCGAGGACAGCGCGGCGCTGGGAGTTGAAGTCCAGTCCCAGGCGCGGCACGTTGCCCTGGATCGCGGCGACGACCGTCGTCGACGACGGTCCGGAGCTGGAGACGGGGACCAGCATTGACAGTGGGCCGGACGCGATCGCCACGACCAGCAGCACCGCGGACCACACCGCGGAACGCCGGTGCTCCGCGAGCAGGCGCGCCGTCTCCGCGATCGCGAGGCCGGCGAGCACCGTCACGAAGCCGAGGATCTCCACCCCGCCGACCGATGCGACGGGCAGCAGTGGGCTGTCGGCCTGGCCGAACCCGATGCGTCCCCACGGGAACCCGCCGAACGGGACCCGGCTGCGGACGGCCTCCCCCGCGATCCACACCGCCGCCGCCCACAACGGGCCGGCCGGCAGCGTCGACACCCGGGCCATACCTGCGGCGGCGGCGCCCATGAACAGCGCCTCGGCCACCGACAGCGCGATCCACGGCAGCGCGCCGACGTAACCGCCCGTCCAGTGCAGCAGCGGCAGCAGGAAACCGAGGCCGAACACGAACCCCAGCAGGAAACCCGCCCAGGCCCGGCGACCCCGCAGCACCGCGCCCAGCAGCACGAACGCGAGCGGGGCGAGCCACCACAGCGTCCGGGGCGGGAAGCTCGCGTAGAGCAGGACGCCCGCGCTCGCGGCGACGACCAGGCGTGCCAGCGAGTCGAGGCGGGTCCGGCGGCGTGACGGGGCGGGCGGGTCGGACGCCGGCCCGGCGGTCACGGTGGGTGCGGCCACGCGGTGAGCCTACGGCCCGGCCACGTGGGGCGAGGATGAGGTCGGCGCCGGGTTCACGCCGCCGCGGACAGACCGGCGAGCAGGTGCGCGTTGCCGAGGGCGTCGAGCACGCCCGGGGCGCCGTTGCGGACGAACCACTCGTAGCCGTAGGCGGGCGCGAGGTCGGCGGGCAGGTGCTCCGGACCGATCTGCGACGAGTGCGCGGCGATCGCGTCGCGCTTGATCTGCAGGTGCCGCTCGTCGCCGGCGACGGCGAGGGTGATCTCGGCGGTGGTGCGGCCGAACGCGACCTGCGCGGAGCGGGCGGCGCCGTGGACGAGGTGGCCGTCCGGGGCGGCGAGGTGCAGGTGCTCGCGGTCGACGGTCATGCGGTAGCTGGTGGCCCCGACCAGGTCGGCGGCGATGGCGCCGATGGTGTGGGACATGCGGTGGTCCGGGTGGCCGTAGATGCCGGCCTCGTCGTCGTAGATCAGGGTGTCGGCGCCCTCGGCGTCGGCGATCTCGGCGATGCGGCCGGCGAGCGCGAGCGGCTCGGCTCCGGCAAGGGCCAGCGGGTGCCGGGTGCTGGCCCAGCCCGGGAGGCCGGAGTCGCGGCGGCCCAGGAGCACGAGCCGGTCGACACCCAGCAGCTCGGCGGAGCGCTCGAGCTCGGTGGTGCGGCGGTGGGCGATGGTCTCGCCGGTGCCGAGGCCGACGCGGGACTCGCCCATGTCGCCGTTGGTGGCCATGACGAGGACGACGCGGGCGCCGGCGTCGGCGAGGCGGCGGAGCGTGATGCCCGTGAAGATCGACTCGTCGTCGGGGTGGGCGTGAAGGGCGAGGACTGTGTGACCGGTGAGGTCGGGGGTGCGGATCATCGGAGGCTCGCAGGGTGTGAGGTACCGCGTCGGCGGCAGGGTGGACTGGTCCGGGAGGTCAGCTGCAACTACAGACAGCGACAACAGCCCGGACAGCAGGCGCCCTGGGGGCGAGTGCTCGTCCACGTGTTCACGAGGAAGATTCTGGCACAGCGCCAGGCACCGACGGAGTGGGGTTCACCCCACGAAACCGCAGGTGGGGTCAGCCCCCGGCGAGCGGCACGCGACCGTCGCCGGCGAGCGCGTCGAACACCGTGCGGCCACGCTGGACGGTCCGCAGACAGCGACCGACGGCACCGTCGGCCGCGTCGCCGGCGGTCGGGTCGCCGTCCCACAGCGCGAGCCCCGCCGGTGCGCCTGCGACGATCCGTCCCGCCGACGGGTCGGTGCTGCGTGCCGCGTGGTGCCCGCCGGTGACGTGCGCGGCGAACGCCACGCCGGCGTCGACACCGCTGCCCGGGGTGCGGTGCGCCGCGGCGGCGCGCACCGCACCCCACGGGTCGAGCGCGGTCACCGGGGAGTCCGACCCGAACGCCAGTACCACTCCGGCGGCGTGCAGGGCCGCGTACGGGTTCATCCCCGCCGCCCGCTCGGCGCCCAGCCGCGCCGCGTACAGGCGGTCGGTGCCGCCCCAGGCCGCGTCGAAGGCCGGTTGGACGCTGGCGACGACGCCGAGGTCGGCCAGCAGCGCCATCCTGTCGGGGTCGGGCATCTCGAGGTGCTCGATGCGGTGGCGGGCGTCGCGGACCATCTGCACGGGAACGGCGTCGGCCGAGGCGACGAGTCCGTCGAGGACGCGGTCGATCGCGGCGTCGCCGATGGCGTGGAACCCGGCCTGCACCCCGGCCGCCGAGCAGGCCACCAGGTGTGCGGCCACGGCGTCCGCGGAGACGAACGTCCGCCCGCAGTGGTCGGCGTCGACGTACGGGGAACGCAGCGCCGCGGTGCGCGAGCCCAGCGAGCCGTCGACGAACAGGTCCCCGGCCAGCCCGTGGGCACCCGTCGCGGCCAGCAGTGCCCGCGCGTCACGTGCACTGTCCACGGCCTCACCCCAGTAGCCGACGACGTCGACCCCGGCGTCGGCCATCAGCAGCGCGGCGAGGTCCTCGCGCCCGGACACCAGCGGGCCCGCGCACTCGTGGACGGTGCCGATCCCCGCGCGGGCCGCCGCGGCGAGGAACGAGCGCTGTGCCCGGTCGCGCTGGTCGCGCTGGTCGCGCCCGACAGTCGCGAGGGCGGCGCGGCGGACGTGGTGGTGCGCGTCGGCCGACAACGGCCCCGATCCCGACCAGCCCGCGGCGTCGACGGCGTCGCGGGCCCGGTCGACCAGCGCCGAGGACACCAGCGCGGAGTGCACGTCGACCCGCGTGAGGTAGGTGGGGCGCCCGCCGGCGGCGCGGTCGATCGCGGCGCGCGAGGGCAGGGTGGGGTCGGCCCAGTCGTCCTCGGCCCAGCCGTGCCCCCACACGACGTCACCGGCCTGGACCGAGGCGTGCGCGGCGAGTGCGTCGAGGAGCTGGGCGGCGCTGCGACACGACCCGAGGTCCAGCCCGTCGAGCAGCAGGCCCGACGACGTGGCGTGGACGTGGGCGTCGACGAACGTCGGCGTCAGGGTCGTCCCCGGCACGTCGAGGACCTGCGCCCCCGCGGCCCGACCGGCCGCGCCGGCCGCCGGACCCACCCAGGTGATGGTGTCGCCGTCGGTCTCGACGGCGGCCGGCCCGTCGACGGACGGGCCTGCCGGATCAAGGATCCGGACACCGACGAGCAGGCTGCGCACGGACCCAGGTCTACCCGACGGGTCGTGCGGCGCCGCCGACCGCCCCCCGCGGACGGCGGCGCCGGGGTAGTCACCAGCCGCGACGCGGCATGAGCACCCACAGCACGAGGTAGATGACGAACTGGGGGCCGGGCAGCAGGCAGGACAGCAGGAACAGCAGGCGGACCGTGCCCACGCTCCAGCCGAAGCGGTCGGCGAGCCCTGCACACACGCCCGCGATCATCCGGCCGTGCTCCGGGCGGGTCAGGGTGGCGGTGGTGGTCACTGGTGCTCCTTCCGGTGCGGCGTGTCTCGCCGTCTGACATCCACTCTCGCGTCGCGGAGGGCCACTTCCCTCGGGGAAGGCCCGGAGACCGACCCGGACTTCACCCCGAGCTGTCCACATGCGTGCGACCGGTCCACAGGTCGTCGCGACGCAGCCGCTCCGGGCCGTCCCCGGCCGTAGCGTCCGCCGGGTGATCGACTTCCGCTCCGGCCTGCGGGTCTGCGTCGTGTTCATCGTGTCGGGGGTCGTCGCGGCGGCCGTCGGGGGCGCACCCGCCGCGGCCGACCCGCCCGCGGCCGTCGTCGCCCTCGGGGACAGCACCGCGTCCGGCGAGGGTGCGGGCGACTACGAGGCCGGCACCCGCGGTGAGGGCGGCAACTTCTGTCACCGCTCCCCCGCCGCCTACGTGCACCGCAGCGGCCTCGCGCCTGTGTCGGTCAACCTCGCCTGCTCCGGCGCCGACACCGCAGCGGTCCGGTCCGGCCCCGGTTCACAGACGGCCCGGCTCGGGGACCTCGCCCGCGAACACCGGGTGACGACGGTGACCCTGCAGGTCGGCTCCAACGACGACGTCGCCCTCACCGCCGTCCTGGCCGGCTGCATCCAGGCGTTCGTCGACCCGCGGCAGGGCCCGTGCCGCGACGCGGTCGTCGCCGGCTGGCCCGCCCGGCTGGCGGCGACCGTGCCGAAGGTGGAGGCCGCCGTCGCCGACGTCCGCTCGGTCTTGCGCGACGCCGGGTACTCCGACGACGGCTACGTCCTCGTCCTGCTCTCCTACGCCTCACCGGTCACCGAGCGGATGGGCCGTCTCCACGGTGCCCGCGGCTGCCCCTACCACCGGGCCGACGCCGGCTGGGCCCGCACCGTCGCGCTGCCGGACCTGTCGGCCGCTCTGGCCGGCGTCGCCGCCCGCAGCGGCGCCCGGTTCCTCGACCTCTCCCGCGCCACCGAGGGCCGGGAGGCCTGCAGCCGCGACGACCCGTCGGTGGAGTGGCAGCGCCGGCTCACCGTCGAGCCCGGGGCCCTGCGGCACGGGCACCTGGGTGCCCTCGGGATGCCGCTGGTGCAGGAGTCGTTCCACCCGAACGCCGCCGGACACGCAGCCATCGGCCGGTGCCTCGGCGAGTTCGTGCGCAGCGGCGCCGCGGCGGCGTCGTGCCTGCCGACCGCCGACGGAACGCTCAGTCCAGGACGACCAGATCCCGCGGCCGCGAGTTGAGCCGCTCGCAGCCCGTCCCCGTGACGACGACGATGTCCTCGATCCGGGCACCCCAGGACCCGTCGAGGTAGATTCCCGGCTCCACGCTGAACGCCATGCCGGGCTCCAGCGCCAACGCGTTCCCGCCGACGATGTAGGGATCCTCGTGCACGTCCAGGCCGATGCCGTGGCCGGTGCGGTGCACGAACCGCTCCCCGAACCCGGCGGCGGTGATGGGCTCGCGCGCTGCGGCGTCGACCTGCTCGGCCGTCACCCCAGGCTTCACCGAGGCCACCGAGCGCTCCTGGGCGTCCTGCAGCACCGCGTAGGTCTCGGCCACCTCCGCCGACGGGGCGGCGCCGCAGGCATACGTGCGCGTCGAGTCGGAGTAGTACCCGCCGGGCAGCGGACCGCCGATGTCGATCACGACGACGTCGCCGCGCTCGACGACGCGGTCGGACACGTCGTGGTGCGGGCTCGCGCCGTTGGGGCCGGACCCGACGATGACGAACGCCGCGCTGGTGTGGCCCTCCTCGACGATCGCGGTCGTGATGTCGGCCCCGATCTCGGCCTCGGTGCGGCCCGGGCGCAGGAACTGCCCCATGCGGGCGTGCACCCTGTCGATCGCCGCACCGGCCTCGCGCAGCTGCGCGACCTCGGCGGCGTCCTTGCGCATCCGCAGCTCACGGATCACCGGACCGGCGAGGCGCTGGGTGACGTCGGGCAGCGCGTCGCGCACCCCGAACACGTGCACCGCGGGCATGGTGTCGGCCACCGCGACCCGCGTCGGTCCGCCCGCGAGGTCGCTGACCAGCAGGTACGGGTCCTCACCGTCGGTCCAGGTGACGACGTCGATGCCCAGCTCCTCCAGCGGCAGCCCGGCGTACCCGGGCGCCTCGAGCTTGGGCACGACGATCGCGGGCGGCGCCCGGTGCCCGGCCGCGGGCACGACCAGACAGGTCAGCCGCTCGTGGGACTCGCCGTCGGCACCGACGAGGTACCGCAGGTCGGTGCCAGGGGTGATCAGCAGCAGGTCGACGCCCTGGTCGGCGGCGACCTCGCCCGCGCGGCGGAGCCGGTCGGCGAGCAGCTCGGTGGGGACGGCCGGAGTCATGGGCCCAGCCTATTCCGCTACGCGACGTGGTCGGTGCGGGCCGGTCCGGGCAGCGTGCCGCCGGATGGAGGCGCGGGGCCGGGGAGTCGCCGGACCTGGCAAGCTGCCCCCCGTGACGCCGCCGCCCCCGACGCTGATGCTCCTCGACGCCGCGAGCATGTACTTCCGCGCCTACTACGGGGTGCCGGAGTCGATCACCGCTCCGGACGGCACACCGGTCAACGCGATCCGCGGGTTCACCGACATGGTCGCCAGGCTGGTGTCCGAGCGGAAGCCGACCCGGCTCGTCGCCTGCCTCGACCTCGACTGGCGGCCCCGGTTCCGGGTGGAGGCACTGCCGTCGTACAAGGCCCACCGGATCGCGGGCGGCGAGCCCGACACCGCGCCCTACGGCGTCCCCGAGGAGGTGCCCGACACGCTCGCCCCGCAGGTCCCGATCCTGCTGGAGGTGCTGGCGGCGGCGGGGATCGCCGTCGCCGGGGCGAAGGGGTACGAGGCCGACGACGTCATCGGCACGCTGGCGGCGCGGGAGCGCACGGACGCGGTGTCGGTGGTCAGCGGCGACCGGGACCTCATGCAGGTCGTACGCGAGGAGCCGACCCCGGTCCGGCTCATCTACGTGGGTCGCGGGCTGGCGAAGGCCGAGACGATGGGCCCGGCCGAGGTCGCGGCGAAGTACGGCGTGCCCGTCGATCGGGCCGGCGAGGCGTACGCGGAGATGGCGATGCTGCGCGGCGACCCCTCCGACGGCCTGCCCGGCGTTCCCGGGGTGGGCGCGAAGACGGCGGCGACGCTCGTCAGCAGGTTCTCCTCGTGGCACGAGCTGCGCGACGCGGTGATCGACACCGACGACAAGCGGCTCACGCCACCGGTTCGGGCCAAGCTGGCGGCCGCCGCGCCGTACCTGGCGGTCGTCGAGCCCGTGGTGCGGGTGGCGCGGGACGCACAGGTCGACTTCTTCGGCGACGACGACGTGCTGCCCGCGGAGCCGGTCGACCCGGACCGGCTCACAGAGCTGGCATCGACGTGGGGGCTCGCGGGTTCGGTCGACCGGCTGGTGGCCGCGCTGAAGCGCTGAGCAGCGGCGGCCTCGCCGGATCGGTGGACCGAGCTCGGCCGGCCGGACGGTGTGACCGTCAGACCCTGCCGACCTCGAAGTTGCCGCTGCTGCTGGTGACCCGGACCGGGATCTGGGTGTTCGGCTCGCCGTCGACGGTCGCGGAGCAGGTGAAGGTGTCGCCCTCCTTGACCGCGCGGTCGGCGGGGCAGGTCACGGCGGAGACCTGATGGCCGTAGTCGGTGGTGAGGACGCGTTCGACACCGGTCTGCAGCCCGGCCTGGTCGAACACCCGCGTCACGACGAAACCCGGCTTCCAGAACAGCAGGACCGCCGCGACGCCGAGCAGTACGACGACCACTCCGACGATGATCCACGGCATGGCGCTGCGCTTGCGGGGCGTGCCGGCCGTCGGGCCACCCTGCTGCTGCCAAGGCTGTTGCTGTTGCTGCTGGGCCCAGCCCGCGGTGGAGCCTGCGACCTGTGAGCCCCAGGGCGCCTGCTGGCCCTCCGGCTGCGGCGTCCAGGGCTGCTGCTGGGCCTGCTGGTCGCCCTGGCCCCAGGCTCCGGTGCCGGCGGCGCCCCACGCGGGCTGCTGCTGACCGCCCCACTGCTGCTCGGCGCCGGGCAGCTGAGCCGTCGACTGCTGTGCCTGCTGGCCCGTCTGGCCGCTCTGCCCCCACGCCGGCGCGGCCTCGTCGGTCTGCTTCTGCGTGCCGCCCGAGAGGTGCTGGGTCGCGCCGGCGTCGAAGCCCGACGCCGTGTCACCGGTGCCGGCCTGGCTCTGTGCCGCACCGGCTGCGGGGTCGGCCGATGCCGCCCACGGGGAGCCGGTACCGGCGTACTGGGTGCCGGCGTCGGCGGCCGCCCCCCACTGGGGTGCCGTCTGGGGCGGAGCCTGGGGTGCCGTCGCGGGTTCGCCCTGCGTTTGGTCCGGTGTCCCCGGCTGGGCCCAGGCTCCGGTGCCGGCGGGCTGCGCCCACTGTTGCGGGGCGCCTTGCGGCGGCTGCTGCGGCCACTGACCGGGCGGTGCCTGTGGCGGGACCTGGCCCGGCTGCTGCCAGCCCGGCTGCACCCACTGGCCGCGCTGCGCGTCCCACACCGGCTGGGCCTGCCCGGCCCACTGCTGCTGTCCCTGCTGGGCGTACTGCCCCGGCGCGCCGTACGGGGCCTGCTGCGCGCCGTACTGGGCTGCCTGCGGGTCGTACTGCTGCTGGCCGTACTGCTGCTGGCCGTACTGGGCCTGCTGCTGCGGCGCCTGCTGCTGGCCCCAGCCCCCGGTCGCTCCGCCCTCGGCGGTCTCTCCCCGCACCTCGCCCTGCGCGACCTCACCCTGCGCAGGCTGCCCCCACTGGGGAGCGGCCTGCTGGTCGGCAGGCGGCTGGTCGGCCGGGGACTGGTCGGCCGGCGGTGGGGCCGGCGTCTGCTGCGCAGGGGTCTCCCGCTCCGCGGCCTGTGCCTGCGCGGGGTCCTGCTTCCGCAACGAGGGGGTCTGCGCGTGCAGGACGTTCGTCGACTCGGTCCCGGACACGGCCTGCTCCCCCGCCGCGGGGTCGGCCGGTGCGGACGGGTCACGGGTTCCGGCGGTGGCGTCCGAGGCCGACGCGGGCGGCTGCGCCGAGGAGGACTGCTCGGCCGGCGCGTCGGCGCCGCCCCGCTCCGCGTCGTCGCCGCTGTGCGGGGGATTGCTCATGGGGAACCTTCCTCGTCGCGACCGTGCCTCGTGCCCGTACCGCCGGGGCGTGACCCGGCGATCAAAGCACAGTGGCCTGTGACCCGGCAGGACCGGGCGAACCGGCCGACCCGGACCACCTGTCCGGGCCTGCCGCGCCACCGCACCGGGTGCGCCACCACCGCTCCTACACCACCCCGGCCGCCACGACACCGCGCCGGACCGAGGCCGCCGCCTCCTTGGCGACCTTCCCGAACGGCGTGGACCGGCCGACGACGCCGGCGATCTGGTCGAGGAGGTCGAGCACCTGGCGGCACCAGCGGACGAAGTCGCCCGCCGAGAGCTCGTGGCCGTTCTGCTCCGCGGCGGCGAGGACCTGCGCCAGCGACTCCCCGCGCGCCCACCGGTGCACCGGCCAGGCGAACCCCAGGTCGGGCTCGCGGGTGCGGTCGATGTGGTGGCGACGCTCGTCGGCCTCCAGGTCGGCCCACAGCCGGACCGTGTCGGCCAGTGCGTCCGACACCGGACCGGTGGGCACCCGCGGGACGGGGCCGTTGTCGCGGCGCGACTCGTACACCAGCGCGGACACGACCGCAGCCAGCTCGGGCGGGGCGAGGTTCTCCCACACCCCGTGGCGCAGGCACTCGGCGGCCAGCAGGTCCGACTCGCCCCACAGCCGGGCGAGCCGCTCGCCGTGCTCGGTGACCGCCGACTCGCCGTCGGCGTCCGGCACGATGTAGTCGCGCTCCGCCAGCAGCGACCGGATGCGGTCGAACGAGCGGGCCAGCGAGTGCGTGGTGGCCCGCACCTTCTGGCGCAGCTGCTCGGTGTCGCGGGCCAGCCGGTGGTGGCGCTCGCCCCAGCGGGCGTGGGCCTCGCGGTCGTCGCAGCCGTGGCAGGGGTGGGCGCGCAGAGCGCGGCGCAGCGTGGCGAGCTCTGGATCGTCGTGGGCGTTGCCGCTGCGCCGCCGCGACGGGGCCGGGGCCTGGATGCCGGTGTTGCGCAGCGTCGACGCCAGGTCGCGGCGACCGCGCGGTGAGCGGAAGTCGATGTTGCGGGGCAGCCGGATGTGGCCGAGTGCCGCGACGGGCGTCGGGAAGTCGGCCGTCGAGAGCCGCCCCGCCCACCGGTCCTCCGACAGCACCAGCGGGCGCGGGTCGTCGTCGCCGTCGGCACCGGGGTCGATGACGAGCGCCAGGCCGGACCGCTTGCCGGAGGGGACGGCGATCACGTCGCCGGGGCGCAGTGCGCGCAGCGCTGCGGCGGAGGCGTCGCGCCGGTCGGCAGCACCCTGGCGCGACAGGGACTTCTCCCGGTCGGCCACCTTGCGGCGCAGCTCGGCGTACCCGGCGAAGTCGCCCAGGTGGCACTGCATCGACGCCGCGTACCCGGCGAGGGCCTCGTCGTTGCGTTCGATGCGCCGGGCCAGCCCGACGACGGACCGGTCGGCCTGGAACTGGCCGAACGACATCTCCAGCAGCTCGCGGGCGCGCTGCACGCCGAGCCGGGCGACGAGGTTGACGGCCATGTTGTAACCGGGCCGGAAGGAGCTGCGCAGCGGATAGGTGCGGGTCGAGGCGAGGCCTCCGACCCGTTCGGGATCGACCCCCGGCTGCCAGACGACGACGGCATGGCCCTCGACGTCGATCCCTCGGCGCCCGGCGCGTCCCGTGAGCTGGGTGTACTCCCCCGGCGTCAGCTCGACGTGGGCCTCGCCGTTGTACTTGACGAGGCGTTCGAGGACGACGGTGCGGGCCGGCATGTTGATGCCCAGCGCGAGGGTCTCGGTGGCGAACACGCACCGGACGAGGCCCTTGACGAACAGTTCCTCGACGGTCTCCTTGAACGCCGGGAGCATGCCGGCGTGGTGGGCGGCGATGCCGCGTTCGAGGGCCTCGCGCCACTCCCAGTAGCCGAGGACGCCCAGGTCGGCCTGCGGGAGGTCGCCGGTGTGCCGCTCGATGATGCTGCGGATCTCGGGGACCTCGTCCTCGGTGGTGAGCCGCAGACCGGACCGCACGCACTGGCCGACGGCGGCGTCGCAGCCGTTGCGGGAGAACACGAACGTGATGGCGGGCAGCAGACCGTTGCGGTCGAGCCGGTCGATGACGGTGGTGCGCGACGGCGGCCGGAACCCGACGCGGCGGGGCGGCGGCGCCCCGCGGCTGCGCCGGCCCCGGTCCCATACCGCGGTGGAGGACTGCCGGTCGAGCTCGCGGGTCTGGCGCAGGAGGTCGGGGTCGACGCGGAGCTCCGCGCCCGGCGTCTCGGTGCCGCCGGTCTGGGTGAACAGGTCGAGCATCCGGTTGCCGACCATCATGTGCTGCCAGAGCGGGACGGGCCGGTGCTCGTCGACGACGACGGTGGTGTCACCGCGGACGGTGACCAGCCAGTCGCCGAACTCCTCGGCGTTGGACACCGTGGCCGACAGGCTGACCAGGGCGACGTGCTCGGGGAGCTGGAGGATGACCTCCTCCCAGACGGCGCCGCGGAAGCGGTCGGCCAGGTAGTGCACCTCGTCCATGACGACGTAGCCGAGCTGTTCGAGGTTGCGCGACCCGGCATAGATCATGTTGCGCAGGACCTCGGTGGTCATGACGACGACCTGCGCGTCGCCGTTGACCGAGGTGTCACCGGTGAGCAGCCCGACGGCGGACTCGCCGTGCCGGGCGACCAGGTCGGCGTACTTCTGGTTGGAAAGGGCCTTGATCGGCGTGGTGTAGAAGCACTTGAGGCCCTGGGCGAGCGCCAGGTGGACGGCGAACTCGCCGACGACGGTCTTGCCGGCGCCGGTGGGGGCGCAGACGAGGACGCCGTGCCCCCCTTCCAACGCATCGCACGCGGCGCGCTGGAAACCGTCGAGCTCGAAGGGCAGGCTGTCGGCGAACTCGGTCAGCCGAGGACGGGCGACGCGGGACTTCGCTGCGGCATACGCCTCAGCCGGACTGCTGGACACGTCCCCAGGCTGTCACATCTCACCGACGATCTCCGCCGGGACGCTCAGGTGACGTCGTCGAGGCTCTGCGGGCGCGGCTCCGGGGTGGCGGCCGGGTCCGCGCTGGGGGTGACGGGCGCCGGGGCGTCGATCCGGCTGGGCGAGGTGTCGATGGGCGACGGTTCGTCGGGATCCCAGCTGTCCCAGCCCTCGGCGGCGCGTTTGCGGGCCTTGCCGCGGTCGTGGATCCGGGCGAGCTGGATGGCGAACTCGAACAGGATCGTCAGCGCGGCGGCGAGTGCCGTCATCGAGATGGGGTCCTGGCCGGGCGTGGCGATCGCGGCGAACACGAACAGGCCGAAGATCAGCCCGCGCCGCCACCTGCGCAGCTTGTCGTAGGTGAGGATGCCGACCCGGTTGAGCATGACGACCAGCAGCGGCAGCTCGAAGCTCACCCCGAAGATGAGCAGCAGGGAGATGACGAACCCGAAGTAGGAGTCGCCCGTCAGCGCGGTCGTCTGCACCTCGCTGCCGATGGTGAGCAGGAACGCCAGGCCCTGCGACACGACGAGGTAGGCGAGGACGGCGCCGGCGGCGAAGAGCACCGCGGCGACGGAGACGAAGGTCAGCGCGAACTTGCGCTCCTTCGCGTAGAGGCCGGGGGTGATGAACGACCACAGCTGGTAGAGCCACACCGGGCAGGCCAGGACGATCCCGGCCGTGGTGCCGACCTTGAGCCGCAGCATGAACTGGTCGAACGGGCCGGTGCCGAGCAGCGTGCAGGAGCCGTTGGCGGTGAACACGGCGCGCGAGGAGTCCGGCAGCGAGCAGTAGGGCTCCTTGAGGAGCTCACCGAGGCTCGGGATGCCGAACATGGCGACCTCGAACCAGATGTAGCCGAAGACCGTGGTCACGAGGATCGCGAGGATGGAGATCGCGAGGCGTCGACGCAGCTCGTAGAGGTGCTCGATGAGCGTCATCGTGCCGTCGGGGTTGACCGTCCGACGGCGACGCGGGAGGAACCTGGCCACCTGCGGGGTCAGCCGGTGGTGTCGGTGCGCCCCTGGGTGCCGGGCGCCGGCGTGGCGTCGCCCGCCGGGGGTGTCGACGGCGGGGGCAGCTGCGCGGGCGGCGGGGTCACGGTCGTGCCCTTCGCCTTCGCCTCGGCCTCGTCGTCGTTCTTCATGCCCTTCATCTCACCCTTGAACACCCGGGCGGACTGGCCGACGGAGCGGGCCATGTCCGGGAGCTTCTTCGCGCCGAAGAGCAGCACCAGGACACCGATGATGATGACGATCTCCCAGCCGCCGAGGCTGCCCATGGGTGTGGTCCTTCCGGTGTGGTGCAGAGAGCGTTACCGGGGCCGACGGTACCCGACGTCGCCGGTCAGCGGTTCGGCGTCCCCGGGCGCGACCGGGTGGCCTGCACTGCGGCGATGATCGGCCCGGTGGCCGCGGCGATGCCGGTGCGCAGGGACCCGGCGTCGCGGGCGAGGCGGCGCAGCCGGGCGCCGAGGGAGAGTGCGAGCACGACCATCGTCAACAGGCCGACGCCGGCAAGCGCGACGGCGACCCAGTAGGCGGGGTTCATGGAGTCCTTCCGGCGGAGCGGTGTGCGGGAGCCACGGGGACATCGGCGGTGGCGAGGGCAGCGGCGGCCCGGGCGGCGACGGCGTCGCCGAGCTCGGGCGGTTCCACGACCCGGGCTCCGCCGCCGAGGCCGAGGACGAGCCGCACCAGCCAGCCCGGGTCGGCGTAGCGCAGGCTGACGGTGGCCCGGCCGTCGCCCGAGGGGTCCTCGACGACCTCCTCGACCGGGTAGTACTCGGCGAGCCAGCGGGCCTCGGGCTGCAGCTCGAGCACGGCGGTGCGGTGGTCGTCGCGGGCGGTGAACACCCCGTCGGAGACGTCGGTGGGTTCGGCGCCGGGTGGTGGGGCGGCGGGTACGTCGAGCTCCTCGACGTCCTCGACGCGGTCGAGCCGGAACATCCGCACACCCTCGGCGCTGCGACACCACGCCTCGAGGTAGCCACGACCCTCGACGAGCAGCAGCCGCATCGGGTCGATCGTCCGGCGTGACACCGCGTCGCGTCCCGCCGTGTAGTAGGTGATCCGCAGGGCGTGGCCGCGTTCGAGGGCGCCGCGCACCGCGGCGCTGGTGGCCTGCTCCTCCGGGGAGAGCTCGACGGCGACGCCGGTGAGGCCGGCGTCGCCGACCGCCTTCTCGATCTTGAGGGTGGCGCGCCGGACCGCGGCGGTGTCGACGATCCCGGGCACGTCGCCCAACGACCGCAGCGCGACGAGCAGGGCGGTGGCCTCCGCCGTGGTGAGCCGCACCGGGCGGCGCATCCCGGCGTCCTCGGTGACGGTGACGGTGTCGCCTGCGAACGAGAGGTCGACCAGGTCGCCCGGGCCGTACCCGGGCAGCCCGCACATCCAGAGCAGTTCGAGGTCGCGGCGCAGCTGGCGCTCGGTGGTGCCGAAGTCGGCGGCGGCCTCGGCGATCCGCACCCCCGGCCGGGCCAGCAGGTACGGGACCAGCGACAACAGCCGTGGCAGGCGTTCGGCGATCCCGCTCATGTCCGCGCCGACTCGGGCGTCTCGTGCACGGCGGCGGCGGCCTTCCACCGGTCGCGGACCGCGGCGGCCAGCTCGGGCGGGTCGAGGACGACGACGTCGGGGCCGTGCCCGGCGAGCCAGCGGGCGACGATGTCGACGCTGCGCAGCTCCAGCTCGAGCTCCTCCCCCGCCCGTCCGTCGTGCTCGCGGGTGGCCACGACGTGGCCGAGGCGGCGCAGGCCGTGCGCGTGCCCGGACGGGATCCAGATGCGGGCGGTCCCGGTGGCGGGGCCGTGGTCGAACCCGGCCTTGACCCGGGCCAGCAGGTCGACACCGTCGGGGACGGTGACCGCGCCGGCCGGGCCGATCGGGGTGACGGGCTCGAGGATGCGGGAGATGCGGAAGGAGCGGACGGCGTCGCGGCTGCGGTCGTGCCCGACGAGGTACCAGCGGCCGCGCCAGGACACGATCCCCCAGGGTTCGACGGTGCGGCGCACGACCTCACCGGTGGGGCCGCCGCGGCGGTGGTCGAACGTGACGGCGCGCCCTGCCTGGACGGCGGCCATGAGCGGGGCGAACGCGGGGTCGGTGGCGCGCACCCTCGGCTGCACAGGACCGCCGGACTCGTCGACGTCGATCCCCGCGGCCCGCAGCTTGACCAGGGCCCCGTGCGCGGCGCCGGAGAGCTCCGGGGAGTCCCAGAGCCGGGCGGCCAGCGCGACGGCGGCGGCTTCCTCGGTGTCGAGGTCGATCTCGCCGAGCTCGTAGTCCTGGCGGGCGATCCGGTAGCCGTCGGCGGTGTCGAACGTGGAACGCCGCCCGGTCTCCAGTGGGATGCCGAGCTCGCGCAGCTCCGTCTTGTCGCGCTCGAACATCCGGAAGAACGCCTCGTCGCTGGGGGCGTCGGCGTAGCCGGGCACGGTGTCGCGGATGCGTTCGGCCGACAGGTACTGCCGGGTCGAGAGCAGGCAGAGGACCAGGTTGACCAGTCGCTCTGCACGTGCGGCGGACACGTCGGCATCGTACGGCCGCCGGTCCGGGCCGGTGCCGCGACGTGCGGGAACGGTCACATCCGCATCCACGAACCGCCCCGGCGGGTATGCGGCACAGGGAAGTCGTCGCTCCCTGGCATGACCTCGCAGCTGTCCGACGGCCCCGTGACGGGGTGCCGTGGCGACCGTGAGGGTGCACTCGGCGACGTCCGACCGGGCGACGTCGGACCGGTGGCGGGCCCGGGTGTCTCATGTTGCGACGCCCGGGTGCCTTGACGGCCGCCGTCCGCGGGGAAAGGGTCCGTGTGACCCGCGGCACGGCACGACTTCCGCCACGGCACGACTTCACGGAGGCACGAACATGAGCGAGGCGGACGACCAGGAGACCTTCAACCCGTGGAGCGTCGTGAACCTGGTGTTCCACCACCTCGCCGACCTGGGCCTGCACCCGGTCCTGGGCGAGCACGGTGACCCGGCGAAGGCGGCGTCGGAGCTGCTGACGTCGATGGGTATCGGATCGGCGCCCGACAGCGCGGGGCCGGCGGCGGCGCCGGTGCAGGACATGCTGGCCGACCTGCGGAAGAGGATGATGCCCGGCGTCGAGTAGCCGCGCCCACCGCGGCGGTCAGGCCGGCAGCAGCAGCACGATCCCGACCGCCGCGGGTGCGGCCTGCACGAACAGGATGCGCCGCGACGCGGTCAGCCCGCCGTAGATCCCGGCGGCGAGCACGCATGCCATGAAGAACAGCGCGACGGCGTGCCCGAGGTCGCCGCCCGCGATGAGCGACCAGATCAGCCCGGCCGCGAGGAACCCGTTGTAGAGCCCCTGGTTGGCCGCGAGCGTCGCGGTGGCCTCGGCGAACTCGGGCGTGGTGCCGAACGCGGCCCGGGCGCGCGGGGTGCGCCACAGGAACATCTCCAGCACCAGGATGTACAGGTGCAGGAGCGCGACCAGCGCGACGACGACAACGGCGAGGACCTCGACGACCATCGGCAGATCATGCCGGTGACCGTCGGGGTGCCCGCCGTCGGTGCGCCGAAGCCCCTACAGGGACGCGATCAGCCGGTCGACGCGTTCGTCGACGGCCCGGAACGGGTCCTTGCACAGCACGGTGCGCTGCGCCTGGTCGTTGAGCTTGAGGTGCACCCAGTCGACGGTGAAGTCGCGCCCGGCGGCCTGGGCGGCGGCGATGAAGTCACCCCGGAGCTTGGCCCGCGTCGTCTGCGGTGGGGTGTCCTTGGCGGCCTCGATCTCGCCGTCGTCGGTGACCCGGTCGACCATCCCCTTGCGCTGCAACAGGTCGAACAGGCCGCGGCCGCGCCGGATGTCGTGGTAGGCGAGGTCGAGCTGGGCGATGCGGGCGTGGGCGAGGTCGAGGCTGTTGCGCTCCTGGTAGCGCTCGACGAGCCGGTGCTTGATGGCCCAGTCGATCTCGCGGTCGATGAGCGAGAGGTTCTGGGACTCGACGGCGTCGAGCACCCTCCCCCACAGCTCGACGACCCGCTCCATCGCCTTGTCGTCGCCCTCGCGGGTGCGCATGTGCTCGACGGCGCGGGAGTGGTACTCACGCTGGATGTCCAGCGCGCTGGCCTCGCGGCCGCCGGCGAGGCGGACGGTGCGCCGCCCGGTGAGGTCGTGGCTGATCTCGCGGATGGCACGGATCGGGTTGTCGAGGGTGAAGTCGCGGAACTGGACGCCCGCCTCGATCATCTCCAGCACCAGCGTCGCCGAGCCCACCTTGAGCAGGGTGGTGACCTCGGACATGTTCGAGTCGCCGACGATGACGTGCAGGCGGCGATAGCGCTCGGCGTCGGCGTGCGGCTCGTCGCGGGTGTTGATGATGGGCCGCGAGCGGGTGGTGGCGCTGGAGACGCCCTCCCAGATGTGCTCGGCGCGCTGCGAGAGGCAGTACACCGCCCCGCGCGGGGTCTGCAGCACCTTGCCCGCGCCGCAGATGAGCTGGCGCGTCACCAGGAACGGCAGGAGCACGTCGGCGATGCGGGAGAACTCGCCCTGCCGCGCGACGAGGTAGTTCTCGTGGCAGCCGTAGGAGTTGCCCGCGGAGTCGGTGTTGTTCTTGAACAGGTAGATGTCCCCGCCGATGCCCTCGTCGACGAGCCGGCGTTCGGCGTCGACGAGGAGGTCCTCGAGGATGCGTTCACCTGCCTTGTCGTGGGCGACGAGCTGGGTGAGCGAGTCGCACTCGGCGGTGGCGTACTCGGGGTGGGATCCGACGTCGAGGTAGAGGCGCGCCCCGTTCCGGAGGAAGACGTTCGACGATCTTCCCCATGACACGACACGCCGGAACAGGTAGCGGGCCACCTCGTCCGGGGACAGCCGCCGCTGGCCGTGGAAGGTGCACGTGACCCCGAACTCGGTCTCGACACCGTAGATCCGACGCTGCATGCCCTTCAGCGTAAGCGGAGAAGCGCCTCTAGGGTCACGTCTGTGTGGGACAGGTTGCGGCGCGTCGACCCGCGGGTGAAGGTCGCCGGTACTCGGCCGCTGCGGCGGGTCGACGTGTGGGACCGTGAGATATCGCGCCGGATCGCCGCGCGGCCGCCGGGTGCGCTGGACACCGCGATGAAGACGCTGTCGCCCGCGGCGAACCACGGGCTGCTGTGGTTCGCGGTGGCCGCGGTCCTCGGGGCGCGCAAGGGCGCCGGACGCAAGGCGTCCTCCCGCGGGGTGCTGGCGATCGGGCTGGCCAGCGCGACCGCGAACGGTCTGCTCAAGCCGTTGCTGCCGCGGCGTCGGCCCGCGGCGAGTGAGTTGCCCGCCTACCAGACCATCGACGACCCGCCCACGTCGTCGTCGTTCCCGTCGGGGCATGCGGCGTCGGCGCTGGCGTTCGCCACGGCGGTGGCGATGGAGAGCCCCAGGCGCGGCCTCGTCGTGGCCCCGCTGGCCGCGGCCGTGGCCTACTCGCGGATCCACGTGGGCGTGCACTGGACGTCCGACGTCCTGGCCGGTGCGGCCGTCGGGTCGGGAGTCGCGCTGCTCACGCGGCGCTGGTGGCCGGTGCGGGGCACCGACGAGGCACGGGCCCGACCGGTCGACAGCGTCGACCCGCTGCCCGGCGGCGAGGGCCTGGTGATGATCGTCAACCCGACCTCCGGGGAGCAGGGTGTCGACCCGGGCGACGACATCGAGGCCGCCCTGCCGCAGGCCCAGGTGCTGCGCACGGAGAAGGGCGTCGACGTCGGAGAGCAGCTGGAGGCGGCGCTCGCACAGGCCGACGGCTGGGTCCGCGCGGTCGGTGTCGCGGGTGGCGACGGGACCGTCGGCGCGGTCGCGGCCGTTGCGAACCGGCGCGGGCTGCCCCTCGTCCTCGTCCCGGCGGGGACGCTCAACCACTTCGCCCGTGACGTCGGCGTCTACGACCTGCAGGAGGCCGTCGACGCCTCGCAGGCGGGCGAGGCCGTCGCGGTCGACCTCGCGCTGGTCGAGGCCCATCCCGGTGTCGGCGACGACCCGGTCGACGACGACGTCACCCGGACCTGGTACTTCCTCAACACCTCCAGCATCGGCTCGTACCCGGACCTGGTGCGGCTGCGGGAGAAGTGGCAGCCCCGGTGGGGCAAGTGGCCGGCGTTCGTCGCGGCGCTGGTGACCGTGCTGCACCGCTCCGAGCGGGTCGAGGTGAAGATCGGGGACCGCTGGTACACGGTCTGGTTCCTGTTCGTCGGCAACGGTCCCTACCATCCGCGCGGCATGGTGCCGGCGTGGCGGCCGACCCTGGACTCCGGTCTGCTCGACGTCCGCTGGATCCGGGCCGACATCCGGTTCTCCCGGGTGCGGGCGTTCGTGGCGCTGATGCTGGGGGCGTTGGGGCACAGTAAGGTCTACGAGCAGCGCGAGGTCGACCATCTCGACGTCGAGCTGCGCGAGCCCGGGTCGCTGGCCACCGACGGCGAGGTCGTCGAGGAGGCCGGGCGGTACACGTTCCGCGTCGCCGAGAAGCCGATCCCGGTCTACCGCCGTGACGAGGAACGCTGGTCGGGCCGGGACCGGCCGTTCCTGGGCTAGCTCACAGGTTCTGCACGTGCTGGAACCCGAAGCGCCCCTTCACACACAGGTGCCCGTGGGTGACGGAGTGGTCGGCGGGTGAGGTGACGTTGACGATGGAGCCCTGCTGCACGTGCAGCTCGAGGTTGCAGCCGACGCCGCAGAACGAGCACACCGTCGTCGTGACGGTCTCCTCCTCGGGGTGCCAGTCGTCGCCGGCGCGCAGGTCGTGCTCGCGGACCGACTTCAGCGCGCCCGTCGGGCACACCCCGATGCAGTTGCCGCAGTAGACACAGGCCGAGTCGGGCAGCTCCGCGTCGAACTCGGTGGCGATGCGGGCGTCGAACCCACGGCCGGCCGCGGCGATGGCGAAGGTGAACTGGGCGTCGGTCCCACAGGCGTTCACGCACTTGTAGCAGAGGATGCAGCGGGAGTAGTCGCGCACGTAGAGATCGTTGTCGATCTTCACGGGCTGGGCGACGGTCTCGGCGTGCGACCCGTCCGGGGCGTGGTGGTGCCCGGCGTGGCGACGGTCGCGCTCCCCCGCCTGCGCGGGCGGCGCGGGCGGGCCGTAGCGGTCGGCGTCGACGCCGTACTCCGACATCCAGCGGGCGACGTCGGCACTGGCCTGGCTCATGTCGACCGACGACGCCAGCAGCTCCAGCACCATCCGCCGGGAGTGCCGCACCTTGTCGGTGTCGGTGCGCACCTCCATGTCGTCCTCGACCTTGCGGGCGCACGACGGCACGAGCACCCGGGAGCCCTCGACCTCGACGACGCAGGCCCGGCACGCGTTGATCGGGTCCAGGTTGGGCGCCCAGCACAGGGTCGGGGTGTCGGCCTGCTGCGGTGTCCCCTCCGCGTGCAGAGCCTGCAGGATCGTCGAGCCCTCGGGGACGCGGACCTCGCGGCCGTCGACGGTCACCGTCACGACCCGCTTGATGTCCCCGAGCATCACCGGCGTGGTCGTCATGTGGTGGTGACCTTCCTGTGGCCGTTGGTGGACGGGTCCGGCGGCGTGGACAGCAGGTTCAGCGACAGCGCCGACTGCAGCGCGGCGGGCGCGGTCTGCCCGAGACCGCAGATCGACGCGTCGCGCATGACGCGGGCGAGGTCGTCGAGCAGGGCCAGCTCGGTGTCCCGCGACCCGAGCGGGGCGCCTCGCTCCAGCCGGGCCAGCGCCTCCTCCTGGCGGACGGTCCCGACCCGGCACGGGACGCACTGCCCGCACGACTCGTCGCGGAAGAACGCGGCGATGCGGCGCAGGATCGCGGTGAGGTCGGCGTCGGTGTCGAAGGCGAGGACTACGCCGGAGCCGAGCGTTGCGCCGATCTCGCGGGCGCCCTCCAGGGTGAGGACGACGTCGAGCTGGTCGGGCATGACGAACCCGCCCGCCGCGCCGCCGAGCAGGATCGTGCGCAGCTCGCCGCGCAGGCCGCCCGCGAGGGTGAGCAGCTCGCGCAGGGTGGTGCCGAAGTCGACCTCGTAGACGCCGGGGACGGCGACCGCGCCGGAGACGCAGAACAGCTTGGTGCCGGTGGACCGCTCACCGCCGATGGAGGCGAACGCGGGCCCGCCGACGTCGAGGACCTGCAGCACGTTGTAGAGCGTCTCGACGTTGTTGATGACGGTGGGCTTGCCGAACAGGCCCGAGACGCTCGGGAAGGGGGGCTTGTTGCGCGGCTCGCCGCGGAACCCCTCGATGGAGTTGAGCAGCGCGGTCTCCTCGCCGCAGATGTAGGCACCCGCGCCGCGGCGCAGCTCGATGTCGAACGTGAAGCCCTCGCCCATCACGTCGTCGCCGAGGTAGCCGCGGCGCCGCGCCTCCTCGATCGCGCCGGCGAGACGCCGGGTGGCGAGGGGGTACTCGCCGCGGACGTAGAGGTAGCCGCGTTCGCAGCCGGTGACCCAGCCGGCGATCGTCATGGCCTCGACCAGCCCGAACGGGTCGTGTTCCATGAGCACCCGGTCCTTGAAGGTGCCGGGCTCGGACTCGTCGGCGTTGCACACGAGGTAGTGCGGCCGGGCCGGGGCGGCGGCGACGCCGTCCCATTTCACGCCGGTGGGGAACGCGGCGCCGCCGCGTCCGGTGAGGGAGGAGTCCTTGAGCTCGGCGATGACCCGGGTCGCGCCGAGGTCGACGGCGCGCCGCAGGGCGTCGTAGCCGCCGTGGGCGCGGTAGTCGTCGAGGCTCTCGGGGTCGACGGTCCCGATGCGCCGCAGCAGTCGCAGCCGTTCCCCGCGTGGGGCGCGTGTCTGGGGGACGCTGACGCCGGGATCGGCGAAGGCGGCGTCGGCCTCGACCGCGGTCGCTGCCCCGGCCACGACGCTGCTCGCCCGGGCCGCGGCCACGACGTCGTCGGGAACGGCCGGGGCGTGGCTGAAGTCGGGCTCCCCCGCCAGCTGGAACATCACCGCCGGCGCCCGCTCGCACAGTCCCAGGCACGGGCTGCGGACCCAGCAGGCGTCCGCTCCCGTTCCCTCGGGGCCCAGCTCGGCGGTGAGCCGCCCGGCCAGCGCCTCCCCACCGGCGGCACCGCAGGCGACGTCGTCGCACACGTGCACGACCCGCGGCGCCCGCGGCTCGACGGTGAACATCGCGTAGAAGGTCGCGACGCCGTAGGCGTCGGCAGGCGGCACCGACAGCCGGGTGGCGACGTGGTTGAGCGCGCCCTCGGTCAGTGTCCCGACCGCGTCGGACACCGCATGCAGGGCGGGCAGCAGCAGGTGCCGGTGGCCGCGGGCCTCGTGGCCCGAGTCGGGCCCGGCGCGGTCGTCGGCTTCGCGTGGACCCAGCAGCGGGTCCAGCAGGGCGTCGACGGCAGCCCGTTCCTCAGCGGTCGCCTCGGCGCCCGACAGTCGCAGGTCCACGTGCCTCCTCTAGTGCCCGGCCGCCGGCAGCCGGGACACGTCGTCGGCGAGCTTCTCGATCCGGATCGCGGTCGCCTTGAACTCCGAGGTGCCCGACTTCGGGTCCCAGGCGTCGTTGGTCAGCACGTTCGTGTCGACCTCCTCGGAGAAGTGCGGGGTGAACGACGCCAGCCCGGGCCGCAGCGACGGGTCCAGCGCGACGGGGGCCACGACGGAACCACGACGCGACACCACGCGCACCTTCTCGCCGTCGGTGATGCCGAGTCGCTGTGCGTCGTCGCGGTCCATCCGCAGTGCCTCCCGGCGGCGCATCGGCGAGGAGTACCCGCCGGTCTGCACGCCGGAGTTGTAGGCGTCGAGGAGGCGGACCGTCGTGAGCCGGATCGGGTAGTCCTCGGTCAGCACGTCGACCGGTGGCACGTGCTCGACCGGTGTGAACGGCGCGGGGGTGCCGATCTCGGCGGGGTCGTCGGCCCACAGCCGGGCGTGCATCAGCGGTGTGCCCGGATGGTCGAGTGTCGGGCACGGCCACTGGATGCCACCGTGCTCCTCCAGCCGGGCGTAGGTCATGCCCTGGTGCCAGTTCAGCGACAGCGACCGCAGCTCGTCCCACACCTGCTCGGCGGTCGGGCTGCCCCAGTCATGCCCGAGCCGGTCGGCAACGGCGCAGATGATGTGGGTGTCGGGCCGGGCCTGGCCGGGCGGGTCGATGGCCTTGCGGACCCGCTGGACCCGCCGCTCGCTGTTGGTGACGGTCCCCTCGTACTCGCACCAGTCCGCCGCCGCGGGCAGGACGACGTCGGCGAGGTCGGCGGTCGCGGTGCGGAAGATGTCCTGCACCACCAGGTGGTCGAGGCCTTCGAGCAGGTGCCGGGCGTGGGTGGCGTTGGCCTCGGACTCCGCCGGGTTCTCCCCGATGCAGTACAGCGTCTTCAGCGTGCCGGCCTCCATCGCCTCGAACATCTGCGACAGGTGCATGCCCGGCTCCGGTGTGATCGGCGCGCCCCACACCGTCTCGAACCGGGCGCGGGCCTCGTCGTCGCCGAGGTCGTAGCCGCCGGGCAGCTTGGCGGGGATGGAGCCCATGTCGCCGCCGCCCTGCACGTTGTTCTGCCCGCGCAGCGGCACCAGGCCCGACCCGTAGCGGCCGACGTGTCCGGTCAGCAGCGCCAGGTTGATCAGCGCGAACACGTAGTCGGCGGCGTTGTGGTGCTCGGTGATGCCCAGCGTCCAGCAGATCTGGGCGCGGTCGGCGCGGGCGTAGGCGTGCGCCAGGTCGCGGATCAGGACGGCGTCGACACCGGTGATCTGTGACGCCCGCTCCAGCGTGTACGGCTCGACCGAGCGGGCGTAGTCGTCGAAACCCGTTGTGGCCCGGTCGACGAACGCGTGGTTGACGAGGTCGGCGTGGATGATCTCGCGGGCGATGGCGTTGGCCAGCGCGATGTCGGTGCCGACGTCGAGGCCGAGCCAGCCGTCGGCCCAGCGGGCGGTGGAGGTGCGCCGCGGGTCGACGGAGTACATGCGGGTGCCCTTACGGAGCCCCTGCAGGACGTGGTGGAAGAAGATCGGGTGGGTCTCCCGCGCGTTGGAGCCCCACAGGATCAACAGGTCGGCGTCTTCCGCCTCGACATAGGCGGAGGTGCCGCCGCCGGCACCGAACACTGCCGTCAGACCGACGACGCTGGGAGCGTGTCAAGTCCTGTTGCAGGAGTCGACGTTGTTGCTCCCCATCACCACCCGGGCGAACTTCTGCGCGGTGTAGTTCATCTCGTTCGTGGCCTTGGAGCAGCTGAACATGCCGAACTCGTCGGGCGTGCGGCCGCGGAACCCGGCGGCCGCCCGGTCGAGGGCCTCGTCCCACGAGGCGGGCCGGAGCACGCCGTTGTCGCGGACGAGGGGCTCGGTGATCCTCACGTGCCGGGGACGGCGGGGCATGTGTCCTCCACGAGTCGTCTGCGCTGACGACGTCCACGATAGGCCGGTCGAGGCGCCCCGTCAGGTCCGGCGCGACGCGGAGTGCCCGGCGACCACCCCGGCGGGGCCCGCGGTGACCCGCACCGCGAGGACGTCGCCGGGCACGAGCGGGGTGGTGGGGTCGGTGACGTCGACGGCCCCGGCGAGCACGACGCGGGCCGCCGGGCCGTGCCGGGCGGCGAGCAGCGCGGTGGCCTCGCCGAGGGTGCGGGCGTGCACGGGCGGGCCCTCCGCCACGGTGATGCGCGGTGCGGGGCGGGCGAGCACCGCGGCCAGTTCGTCGGGGGTGTTGACGTTGAGCAGCGAGTCCAGCGCGGGGTCGACCCGGGCGAGCGTCCCGGTCAGCAGCGTCGCCTCGTCGGGCCGCACGACGCGGACCTGCGCGAACAGGTCCGGCGGGCGCCGCACACCGCCGCCGACCAGGCGCGTGACCAGCGGCGCGAGGGAGGTCCGGTAGGCGGCCGCGAGCGGCTGCGGGTGTCCGTGGACCTGTGGGACCACGACGTCGGCCCGGCCCTCGTCGTCCGCGGAGTCCAGCAGCTGCAGGACGCGGCGGACGTACGCGGGGTGCAGCAGCGGCAGGTCGGTGGCCGTGACGAACGCGGTGTCGGCCCGGTCGGCGACGGCGGCGAGCCCGATCGCGACGGCCTGCAGCGGTCCCCGCCCTTCGACGGGGTCGTCGACGACCTCGACCCGCGCCGGCAGCGGCGGCAGCAGCTGCCCCGGGGCGCGCACGACGACGACGGGCCCGTCCACACCCCGGCCCACCAACGCGGCCACCCGGGCCAGCAACGGTGTCCCGAACCAGTCCAGTGCTGCCTTCGACGTCCCCATCCGCGACGACCGGCCCCCGGCCGCGACGATCCCCGCGGTCCGCGCGGTCCCCGACACCCCGCTCCTCATGGGGCGCGATGCTAGCGAGCCGTGGCGCGGTGCCCGAGGCGCGCCGCGACGTCGACGACACCGGTGGCAGCCGCGGCGGCCGACGAGGAGCCGCCACGCGGCCGCCCGCCCCGGTGGTCGGCCTACCCTGGAGCTCGCCGCCCGTGCGGGCGGCGGACGGGGGTGGTCATGGGCCGGGTCACGGTGCGGCGACCGGTGTTGCGGCTGGGTCCCGACGGTCAGGAGCGCCGCCGCCCCGACGCGCTCGCGGCCGAGGAGCCCCTGGAGATCCGTGTCGACGGCAAGCCGCTGTCGGTCACGATGCGCACACCGGGCAACGACGTCGAGCTCGCACACGGCTTCCTGCTCACCGAGGGCGTGATCGGCTCGTCCGAGGACCTGCTCGCCGCCCGCTACTGCGACTCCCTCGACGACCAGGGCCGCAACACCTACAACGTCCTCGACGTCACGCTCGCGCCCGGCGTGCAGCCGCCCGACACCTCGCTGGAGCGAAACTTCTACACGACGTCGTCGTGCGGGGTGTGCGGCAAGGCGTCCCTGGACGCGGTCAGGCTCAAGTCCCGCTTCACCCCGGCCACCGATGCGGTCCGTGTGCACTACCGCACGATCATCACGCTGCCCGACGCGCTGCGGGAGGCGCAGCAGGTCTTCTCCTCCACCGGCGGCCTGCACGGCGCGGCACTGTTCACCGCGGACGGGGAGCTGATCGTCGCCCGCGAGGACGTGGGCCGGCACAACGCCGTCGACAAGGTGTTGGGGCGCTGCCTGCTCGACGGGCGCATCCCGGCCGTGGGCACCGTGCTGATGGTGTCGGGGCGGGCGTCGTTCGAGCTGGTGCAGAAGGCCGTCATGGCGGGTGTGCCGATGATGACGGCGGTGTCGGCGCCGTCATCGCTGGCCGTGGAGCTGGCCGCGGAGGCCGGGATGACGCTCGTCGGGTTCCTGCGTGGGGAGACGATGAACGTCTACGCCCACTCCGAGCGGATCGACCGGTGACGCCGGTGAGGGTGACGGCGCTCGACCACGTCGTCCTCGTCTCCGCCGACCCGGAGCGGCTGGTCGCCTGGTACCGCGACACCCTCGGGCTTCAGCCGCTGCGGCTGGAGCAGTGGCGGCGCGGCGAGGTGCCGTTCGTGTCGCTGCGGGTCTCCGCCGACACGATCGTCGACGTCCAGCAGGGTGAGCGGGACGGGGTGAACATGGGGCACATGGCGCTCGTCGTCGAGGACACCGACCTGGCGGCGCTCGCCGCCGAGCAGGGAGCCGACCCGCCGCGGTCGCTGTTCGGTGCCCGCGGCCAGGGCGAGGGCATCTACCTGCGCGACCCCGACGGCAACGGTGTGGAGCTGCGCCGCTACCCCCGGCTCTCGTGAGTGTCTCAGGAGTACGGCGTCGTCAGGACCTCGAGGTTGTGCCCGCTCGGTGAGTCGAAGTACAGGCCGCGCCCGCCGTTGTGGGTGTTGTGCCCGGGCGTGCGGTGGCTCGGGTCGGCCCAGGTGTCGCGGCCCGCGAGCCGCGCCGCGACCTCGTCGAACTCGGGCTCGCTGATCAGGAACGCGTAGTGCTGCGGCGTCGGCGCGGGGTCACGCATGAAGTCGAGGCTCACCCCGTTGGCGACCTCGACCACGGTGAACGGACCGAACCGCGTCGGCACCGGTAGCCCCAGCACCTCGGCGACGAAACCCGCCTCGGCGTCGGCGTCGACGGAATGGACGATGGTGTGGTTCAGCTCGACGGCCATGACACCACCGTGCGCCCTCGACCCGGGTTCAGGTCAAGGGCGCACGGAGGAACGTCAGTCCTGCGGGTCGGCGCCGCTCGCGGCCGGGTTGTCGTCGCCACCGACCTCGGGCTCGTCGTCCTGGGTCCCGCGGTTGGCGGGTGGCAGCAGCTCGCGCAGCACGTTGCCCGTGATCCGGCGGAACGAGCGGCGCGGCCGGCCACGGTCGAGGACGGCGACCTCCAGCGCACCCACACCGAGGACCCGCTCCTCGGCGGCCGCACCGTTGCCGGGCGTGGCCACGGCCTGCAGGCCCCCGACGGCGACGGCGATCGCGTCGGCCAGCTCCTGGCCCTCCTGGAACGTCTCGCCCAGCTTCGCGCTGATCGGCTCGGTCTGCCCGCCCATCACGACGAACTTCGGCTCGTCGGTGATCGAGCCGTCGTAGGTGATGCGGTAGAGCTGGTCGGCGTCGGCGCTCGCCCCGACCTCGGCGACACACACCTCGACCTCGAACGGCTTCTGCTGGTCGATGAAGATCGAGCCGAGGGTCTGGGCGTAGACGTTGGCGAGCCAGCGGCCGGTGACGTCGCGGCGGTCGTAGGAGTAGCCGCGGACGTCGGCGGCGCGGATGCCGCCGGTGCGGAGGTTCTCGAACTCGTTGTAGCGCCCGACCGCGGCGAACCCGATGCGGTCGTAGATCTCCGAGACCTTGTGCAGGGCCTTCGAGTGGTTCTCCGCCACGAACAGCACGCCGCCGGCGAAGGTGAGCACGACGACGCTGCGCCCACGGGCGATGCCCTTGCGCGCCAGCTCCGAACGGTCCCGCAGGAGCTGGTCGACGGAGGAGTAGAACGGCATCGTCACGGGGAGCGCTCCAGGGTCGTGAGTACGTGCGGGATGGTCGGGGACGACACGTCAGCCTCCCGGCTTCTCCGTGCGGCCCACGATCACCCGGTCGACGACGGCGGCGATCTCGTCCTCGGGGCGGCGCAGCGCACCCTCGGCCGTGATGCTCACGACGACCGGGTAGATCCGGCGGATCGTGTCCGGGCCACCGGTCGCGGTGTCGTCGTCGGCGGCGTCGTAGAGCGCCTCGATGGCGGTGCGGACCGTCGTGGCCAGGTCGTTGGCCGGGTCGTGCAGCTTCTTCATCGACGACTTCGCGAACACCGAGCCGGAGCCGACGGAGTGGTAGCCGAGCCACTCGTCGTAGCGGCCGCCGGTGGGGTCGTAGGTGACGATGCGGCCGGCCTTGGAGGCGTCGGCGGCGTCGGTGTCGTAGCCGACGAACAGGGGGACGACGACGAAGCCCTGCATCGCGGCGCCGAGGTTCTGCCGGACCATGCCGGCGAGCTTGTTGGCCTTGCCGTCGAGGGACAGCGGGACGCCCTCGATCTTCTCGTAGTGCTCGAGGTCGACCGTGAACAGCCGCACCATCTCCAGCGCGATGCCCGCCGAGCCGGCGATGCCGACCGCGGAGTAGCTGTCGGTGACGAACACCTTCTCGATGTCGCGCTGGGCGATGACGTTGCCGGACGTGGCGCGGCGGTCACCGGCGATGACGACGCCGTCTGCGCACACCAGCGCGACGATCGTCGTGCCGTGCGGGACGTCGAGGCCCGCGGCGGAGTGCGCGGCGGCCTGCACGGCCGTCGCCCGGCCCGGCAGCAGGTGGGGCGCGGTGGCGGCGACGTAGTCGGTGAACGACGCGGTCGCGGGAGCCGAGAACGGGTCGAGACCGGACTGTCGTGCGTCGAGCGGCGACCGGTGGTCCATGGTCGGGTGCGTACCTCTCCCTCGTGCGGCCGGTCCGCCCCTGGGCGGCCCGGTCCCTGTCGTGACGTCTCGTGCGCGCCGCGGGTGACGCCACGCGCGACACCCGGTGTCGGCGTCACACCGCCCGGCCGGCCGGTCTCGTGGACCGGCCCACCGGGCGGCACGGTACTGCGGACGACCGGGCCGGCGCACGCCGGCCGCGGCCGTGGCGGACGGCTACTCGCCGCCCTTCTGGACGTAGGCGCGGACGAACTCCTCCGCGTTCTCCTCCAGGACGTCGTCGATCTCGTCGAGGATCGTGTCGACGTCCTCGCCGAGCTTCTCCCGACGTTCCTGTCCCGCCGCCTCGGCGCCGGAGCCGTCCTCGTCGTCTCCCCCGCCACCGCCCTGACGCTTGGTCTGCTCCTGCGACATGGCCGTCTCCTCCTCGATCACCCCGAAGCCGGGGCCTGGGTCCCGCCCGACGCCGCCATCCGGAGGCGCCGGACCGGGGTCCGGTTTCCCCAGTCTATCGACCGGATCCGCGACACGCCCGTGATCGTCACCGCCGTCGTCGGCGCGTCCCATCGTCCGGACAGGTCCTGGCCGGCCGGTCGGCGCCGGTCGGTGTCCGGTCCGGGACGGGTCAGCCCCGGGTGAGCGCCTCGACGAGCTCCTCGGCGGTGCGTGACCCGTCGATCAGCTCGCCGACATGGCGACGGGTACCGCGCAGCGGCTCCAGTGTCGGGATCCGCACCAGCGACTCCCGGCCCAGGTCGAAGATGACGGAGTCCCACGACGCCGCGGCCACCTCGGCCGGGTAGCGCTCGAGGCAGCGGCCCCGGAAGTAGGCACGGGTGTCGTCGGGCGGGGACTGCATCGCCGCCGCGACGTCGTCCTCGCTGATCAGGCGCTTGATCGAGCCGCGGGTGGCGAGCCGGTTGTAGAGGCCCTTGCCCATCCGCACGTCGGAGTACTGCAGGTCGACGAGGGCGAGGCGGCCGGCGTTCCAGTTCAGGCCGTCACGCTCGCGGTAGCCCTCGAGCAGCCGCAGCTTCGCCGTCCAGTCCAGCCGGTCGGCGGTGCTCATCGGGTCGCGGGCCAGGTCGTCGAGGATCTCGCCCCACAGCTGCAGGACCTCGGCGGTGGCCGCGTCGACGTCGGCCCCCTGCGTGTTCTCGACGTGCGCGCGGGCCTTGTCGAAGTAGATGCGCTGCAGGTCGACACCGGTCATCCTGCGGCCGTCGAGCAGCTCGACCGTCGTCGTCAGGCCCGGGTCGTGGCTGATGCGGTGCACCGACTTGACCGGCTCGGCCAGCCGCAGGTCGTCGAAGCGGACGCCGTTCTCGATCATGTCGAGCACGAGCGCGGTGGTGCCGACCTTGAGCAGCGTGGAGTACTCGCTCATGTTGGCGTCGCCGATGATGACGTGCAGCCTGCGGTACTTGTCGGCGTCGGCGTGCGGCTCGTCGCGGGTGTTGATGATGCCGCGCTTGAGCGTCGTCTCCAGGCCGACCTCGACCTCGATGTAGTCGGCGCGCTGGGAGAGCTGGTAACCCGCCTCGTCGCTCGACGGGCCGATGCCGACCCGGCCGGAGCCGGTCACGACCTGGCGCGACACGAAGAACGGCGTGAGGCCGCTGACGATCGACGGGAACGTCGTCTGCCGCGACATCAGGTAGTTCTCGTGGGTGCCGTAGCTGGCTCCCTTGCCGTCGATGTTGTTCTTGTACAGCTGGATCCGCGGCGCCCCGGGGACGGTGGCAGCGCGCATCGCGGCCTCCTCCATGATCCGTTCCCCCGCCTTGTCCCACACGACGATGTCGCGCGGGGTGGTGACCTCGGGGGTGGAGAACTCGGGGTGCGCGTGGTCGACGTAGAGCCGGGCGCCGTTGGTGAGGATGACGTTGGCGGCGCCGAGGTCGTCGAGCTCGGAGTCCGACTGCGGGGCCAGCGTCGGCGCCGACAGGTCGAATCCGCGGGCGTCACGCAGCGGGGACTCCACCTCGTAGTCCCAGCGGGCGCGGCGTGACCGCGGGATCTCCTGCGCGGCGGCGTAGGCGAGGACGACCTGGGTGGAGGTGATCACCGGGTTGGCGGCCGGGTCGCCCGGGACGGAGATCCCGTACTCGACCTCGGTGCCCATGATGCGGCGGGCGGTCACGAACCGGCCCCGGCGGCGACGTGGAAATGCATTGCCCGAGCCTATCCCGGGTCGTGACCGGGGCGGGTGGGGTGAGACGGAACCCCGCCGGTGCGAGACTCACGCGTGTGCCCGACCCTGCCGCCGAGGTGATCGCCCTCTACGACGCCGACGGCCGCCGGATCGGGGGCCGCGCCGCGCGGTGAGGTGTACGCCCGGTCGCTCCGGCACGGCAGCGCCGGCGTCCTAGAAGTTGATCATGTGGCCGGTGAGGCCGTGGATCGCCTCCTGGAGCGCCTCCGACAGCGTCGGGTGCGCGTGCACGTTGCGCGCCAGCTCGTGCGAGGTGAGGTCCCACTTCTGGGCCAGTGTCAGCTCGGGCAGCAGCTCCGTGACCTCCGGGCCGATCAGGTGCCCGCCCAGCAGCTCGCCGTACGTCTCGTCGGCGATCAGCTTGACGAACCCGGACGCGTCGCCCAGGCCCTGCGCCTTGCCGTTCGCGGTGAACGGGAACTTGGCGACGACGACCTTCCAGCCCTTCTCGTCGGCAAGCTCACGCGCCTGCGCCTCCGTGTAGCCGAAGCTCGCGACCTGGGGCTGGCAGAAGGTGGCACGCGGCATCATCACGTACTCGAGCTCGACGGTCTCGGCACCCGCGATGGTCTCGGCGGCGACGACGCCCTGGGCCTCCGCGACGTGGGCCAGCATCAGCTTGGCGGTGACGTCGCCGATCGCGTAGACGTGGGCGACGTTGGTGCGCATGTGGTCGTCGACGGCGATGGCGCCGCGCTCGGTGAGCTCGACACCGAGCGTGTCGAGGCCGTAGCCCTCGGTGCGCGGCGCGAACCCGATGGCCTGCACGACCTTGTCGGCAGTGAGCTCACGCTCCCCCGCGGCGTCGGAGACGCGGACGGTGACCTGGTCGCCGCTGTCGTCGATCGACTCGACCTTCGTCGAGGTCAGGACGGTCACGCCGAGCTTGCGGTAGTGCTTGGCCAGCTCCTTGGACACCTCGGCGTCCTCGAGCGGGAGCAGCCGGTCGAGGTACTCGACGATCGTCACGTCGACGCCGTAGTTGGCCATCACGTAGGCGAACTCGACCCCGATCGCGCCGGCACCGGCGATGATCACGCTGCGCGGCAGGTCGCGCGTCATGATGTGCTCCTCGTAGGTCACGACGCGATCGGAGAGCGACGTGCCCGGGAGCAGGCGGGTCTCGGTGCCGGCGGCGATGATCACGTCGTCGAACGTGACGGTCTGCGTGCCACCGCCGTTCAGCGCGACCTCGACGGTGTGGCCGTCGGTGAACGTGCCCCGGCCGTCGATCTCGGCGATCTTGTTCTTCTTCATCAGGAAGTGCACGCCCTTGACGCGGCCGTCGGCGACGACGCGGGAGCGGTCGAACGCGCTGCCGTAGTCGAACGAGGCGTCGCCGGAGATGCCGAACGTCTTCTTCTCGTGGGCGAAGATGTGGGCCAGCTCCGCGTTGCGCAGCAGCGCCTTCGACGGGATGCAGCCGACGTTGAGACAGACCCCTCCCCAGTACCTGTCCTCCACGACCGCGACGCTGCGCCCCAGCTGGGCGGCGCGGATCGCGGCCACGTAGCCGCCGGGACCGGCTCCGAGGACGAGGACGTCGACGTGGGTGTCTGCCATGACCTCCAGCCTAGGACGGCGCCGGGCCGGGGGTCGTCGTGCGGTGACGAGAGGCGTGCGACATCACGTGTGTGCCGGTTCCGTGCCCGTGTCGGCGCTCGTCGTCGGGCCCGTGCAGGAGTCGGGCGGGGCTCCGACACCGAGCGGGTGGGACCCGTCGGCCAGCGCGGCGACGAGGGTCTCGGCGACGTCACGCAGGGCGGCCTGCTGCGCGGCGGTGAGCGGGTCGAACACGGCGGCGCGCACCGTCTCGACGTGCCCGGGCGCCGCGGCCTCCAGTGCGGCCATGCCCTCGTCGGTGAGCTGGGCGAACGCCCCGCGCCGGTCGGTGAGGCACGCGTTGCGCCGGACCCAGCCCGCTTCCTCCAGCCGGGCGACCGCGTGGGAGAGCCGGCTGCGTGAGGACAGCGCGGTGTCGGCCAGCGCGCTCATCCGCAGGGTCCGGTCCGGCGCCTCGGACAGCCGGACCAGCAGCTCGTAATAGGTCTGCGGGATGCCGGAGTCCTGCGTCATCTGCCGTTCGACCCGGTCGAGCACGAGCCGGGTCGCGGCGAGGAACGCGCGCCACGTCCGTTGCTCGTCGTCGTCCAGCCACCGTGTGTGCTCCACGTCACCCTCCTGATGGTTGAGTCGTCAAGTGAACAGGTCTAGCGTAGCTCTCAACAGATGAGCGCTCAAACAAATCTTCACGGAGGACGAACATGACCGCCGCCACCACACAGATTCCCGGCTACATCGCCGGTGTCTGGGACATCGACGCCGCACACTCGGACGTCTCGTTCAGTGTCCGTCACATGATGGTCAGCAAGGTGAAGGGCCGCTTCGGCACCTTCTCCGGCGACATCACCACCGGCGAGACCCTCGAGGCCTCCAGCGTCAACGTCACCATCGACGCCAACTCGATCGACACCAACCAGGAACAGCGCGACGCGCACATCCGCTCCGCGGACTTCTTCGAGACCGAGGCCCACCCCCAGTGGACCTTCCGCTCCACCGCGGTCCGCGCAGGCGGCGACGGCCTCATCGTCGACGGCGACCTGACCATCAAGGGCGTCACCAAGCCCGTCGCCCTCGACGTCGAGGTCGGCGGCTTCGGCCCCGACGCCTTCGGCGGCACGCGCGCCGGCTTCACCGCCACGATCACCATCAACCGCAACGACTTCGGCGTCGACATCGCCATGCCGCTCGACGGCGGCGGCGTGGTCGTCGGCGAGAAGGTCCAGATCACCCTCGAGATCGAGGCCGTGCTCCGTACC
>NZ_BEGX01000061.1:0-47470 GCF_002583555.1 Pseudonocardia sp. N23 | reverse complement strand
TCGAGTGCGGCTGGCGGTCCGCCGTGCCCGCCGGAACGCCCGGTGCCGACGCCCACGTGCTGCCCGACGGCTGCATGGACCTCATGTGGATCGACGACCACGTCGTCGTCGCCGGCCCCGACACCGCCGCCCACACCGTCCGCCGCTCCCCCGGCGCCGCCGCACACGGCCTGCGCCTGCACCCCGGCGCCGCACCCGCCCTGCTCGGCGTCCCCGCCACCGCGCTGCGCGACCAGCGGGTCCCGCTCACCGAGCTCGACCCGGCCGCGGCCGACCGCACCGCCCGCGCCGTCGACGCCGGCCGGGACCCCCTCACCGCCCTCGCCCGCCTGGCCCACGAGCTGCGCGCCGGGAACGGCGCCCCCGACCCGGCCGTCCACGCCGCCGCCCGGCTCATCGCCGCGGGTCGCAGCGTCGCCGACACCGCCGACGCCCTCGGCTGGACCGTCCGGACCCTGCACCGGCGCGCCGGTGCCGCCTTCGGCTACGGACCCACGACGCTGCGCCGCGTGCTGCGCTTCCGGGTCGCCGTCGCCCTGCTCGCCGCCGGACGGGCCCCCGCCGACGTCGCCGCGCACGCCGGCTACGCCGACCAGCCACACCTCAGCCGCGAGATCCGGGACCTGTCCGGGCTCACCGCCGCCGCGCTGCGGCCCCGGCCCGGTCAGCCCGTCGCGTCCTCACCCGCCGCGGGCAGCGGGGCGAACAGGTCGACGCCGTTGCCGTCCGGGTCGAGGACCGTGGCGTAACGCTGCCCCCAGAACGCGTCGAACGGCTCCACCTCGCCGTGGTGGCCCGCGCCGGTCAGCTCCGCGTACGCGGCGTCGACCGCGGCCGGGTCGTCGAGAAGGAACGCCAGCCCGATCCGGCCACCCGGCGGCGGCGGCGTGAAACCCGGCACGAACGAGCCGATCGTCGCCTCGGTGTCGAACGCCAGCCGCAGCCCACCCGGCAACGACACCTCGACGTGCGGCTCACCGTCTGCGTCGAGGGGCACCGCCAGACCCAGCGTCCGGTAGAAGGTCAGGGCCGCGGCCATGTCCGCGGTGATGCTGCCGATGACGTCCAGACGTGCGGAGATGCTCATGACCGCAGACGGTAGAGCCGCCGGGTCTGCATCGTCGTGAACGGATCGGACACCTGCCACACTTCCCGCCATGTCGCTCGTGGGCCGCGTCGCCGAGCTCGCCGCGCTGACCGCGGCCCTCGACGACGTCCGCGCGGGCACCGGAGCCACCCTGCTGCTCGCGGGCGAGCCCGGGATCGGCAAGACCACCCTCGCCGCGGCACTCACCACGATCGCCCGCGACGCCGCGGTGCCCGTGCTCACCGGCCGCTCCGTCCCCGGGGTCGGTGTCCCGCCCCTGTGGCCGTGGTGGCAGGCGCTGCACGGGCGCCCCGAGCACGACGTCCTCGCCGCGCTGCCCACCCCTGACGACAGTGCCGGCGGCACGGTCGACGGCACCGCCGCGGCGCTCCTCGGGCATCGCCTGCAGGCCTTCGAGGCCGTCGCCCGAGGCCTGGCCGACCGGCCCGGCGGGCTGCTCGTCGTGCTGGAGGACCTGCACTGGGCCGACGAGGCGAGCCTCGCGCTGCTCGCCCACGTCACCGCCCGCCCCGGGGTGCTCGCCGTCGCGACCTACCGCAGCACCGAACGGCCCCCGGCGCTGCGCGCGGGACTCGTCGCACTCGACCGCGCAGGGGCGCGACGACTCGACCTGGCCGGCTGGACCGGGGCCGAGGTCGCCACCGTCGCCGCCGACGTCCATCCCGGCTGGCACCCCGTCCTGCTCCGGACGTCCGGCGGGGTGCCGCTGCACGTCCGCGAACTGGTCACGACGCTGCGCGCCGCCGGGATCGCCGCCGGACCGCCGACCCACCCGGGGTGGCCGCTCGGGGTGCCGGCGAGCATCGGTGACATCACCGCCGACCGGCTCGACCGGCTCTCCCCCGCCGCCCGCGACGCCGTCGAGGCCGCCGCGGTCGCCGGTGGCGAGGCGGGGTGCGCCGAGCTCGCCGTCCTCTGCGGCCTCGACGCCGACACCGCACTCGCCGCCCTCGACGAGGCCGCCGCCGCGGGGCTGCTCGTCGCCGTCGGCGGGCCCGCGCCCGACCGGCACACGTTCCCCCACGCGCTGCTGCGCGACGCCGTCTACACCGGGCTGCCCGCCGCGCGCAGGCTCGCCGGGCACCGTGCCGCCGGGGCCGCCGTCGCCGCCGGGACGATGGCAGGCGACGCCGTCACCCATCTGCTCGCCTCCGCGACCGACGCCCCGAGCCGGGCTGCCGCCGTCCGGGCCTGCCTGGCCGCCGCTGCCGTCGCCCGCGCCACCCCCGACAAGGCCGTCGCCGTGCTCGACGCGGCACTCGCGCTGCCCGGCGTCGCCCGCGCCGACCGGTGCGCGCTGCTGCTCGCCGCCGCCGAGGCCGAGTTCGCCGCCGGGCTCGCCGACGCCGCGGTCGCTCGCTGCACGGCGGCCGCCGCCGACGCCCTCGACGGTGCTCCCGGGGACCCCGGCGCACTCGACGGCCGCGGGCGCGCCGATGTGCTCGCCCGCGCGAGCCTCGTCGTCCGCGGCCTGGGCGGGCCGGTCAACGCGACAGTCCTCGACCTCGCCCGCACCGCCCTGCCCCTGCTCGCCACGCACGCCCCCGACGACGACGCCACCCACGCCCGCGTCCTGGCCCAGCGCGCCCTCGCGGGCGCCGAGGTCAACGGCTTCGACGACCTCGGCGACGACCCCGCCGAGGCGTTCCGGCTGGCCGAGCGCTCCGGGGACCCGCTGGCGCTCTTCGACGCCCTCCGCGCCCGCCAGCACGCCGCCAGCGGCCCCGACGGCGTCGCCGAACGCCTCGACATCGCCCGCCGGATGGCGGAGCTGCCCCGCCCCGCCGACGCGCCGCTGTGGGGCCTGCTGTGGCGCATCGACGCCGCGTTCCAGCTCGGCACCTTCGACGTGGTCGACCCCGTCCTCGCCCGACTCGGTGTCCTCGCCGACCGGCTCGGCTGGCCGCTCGCGCACTGGCACCGGCATCGGATGGCCGCGGCGCTCGCGCTGGTCCGCGGCCGGTTCGACGACGCCGAGGAGGCCGCCGACGTCGCCCTCGACCACGCCCGCCGCACCGAGGACGTCAGCGCCGTCGCGATCGACGCGGCCTTCCGCTCCGAGCTGCGCCGGCTGCAGGGCCGGGCTTCCGAGACACTGCCCGCCCTGACCGCCGCGGCCGGGCACGCCGGGCACATGCCGATCTTCCAGGCCGCCGCGGGGACGATGTACCTGGCCGTCGACGACCCCGATGCCGCCCACGCCCACCTCGACCGGCTGCGCCCCGTCCTCGAAGGCCTCCCGGCGGACGGTCGCTGGCTGCCCACGATCTCCGCGGCCGCCGAGCTCGCCGCGGGGCTCGGCGACGCCGACGTCGCCCGCCGCTGCCACACGCTGCTGCTCCCCCACGCCGGCTACTTCGTCGCAGGCGGGTCGGGGTCCGTGCGCTGCGACGGCTCCGTATCCCGCACCCTCGGCCTCGCCGCGGCCGCGGCCGGTGACCCCACCGCAGCCCGCCGCCACCTCGAGGGCGCCGTCGCCGCCGAGGACCGTGCCGGCGCCGTCGCCTACCGGACGCTGTCCGAGCTGGCGCTCGCCGACGTGCTGCTGGGCGACCCCGCAGGCCTCGAACGAGCCGCCGCCCACGCCGAACGAGCCGCCGCCACCGCCCGCCGGATCGGGATGGCCGCGGCCCTGCGCCGGGCGGATGCGCTCCTGCTCGCCATCGGCCGGGCCCGCCACGACCGCACCGGCCTCACCCCGCGCGAACGCGAGATCGCCGCGATGCTCGCCGAGGGACGCACCAACCGTGACATCGCGGCCCGGCTCGTGCTGTCGGAACGGACCGTCGAGACCCACGTCGGCAACGTGCTCGGCAAGCTCGGCCTGGCCCGGCGGGCGCAGGTGGCGGGCTGGGTGGCCGAGCACGGACCTGTTCGGTAGCCGGATGCGTACCAGCACGGATCCGGGCGGCACCCCTTGCAGGCGACCGTGGTGACCGATGCGGGGCAACCCGACGCCCCGCCCGCACCCGGAGGTCAGCCCGTGTACGCCACGATCCTGCCGTTCACGACCACCCCGCCCGACGCCGTCGTCGAGGAGGTCCGGCTGCGCCAGATCGCCGGGCCCCGCGACGTCGTCGTGCGGCTCCACGACGGCGAGCCCGGCCCCGGCGGCTGGACCGTCGAGCTCGACTCCCTCGTCGGGCCACCGGGCGGCAAGGCCGCTGTCGCGGCCGTCATCACGTTCTCCGGGCCGCTGTCCGCCGCGGTCAAGACCGCCGTCGACCGCGCCGACCGCGACCGGATCGGTCCCTTCTTCGCCGAGCGCGCCACCGACACCCAGCGCGTGCTGCGGCTCTGGCAGCCCGAGGAGCGCAGGCAGCTGGTCGTCGTCACCGCCGTCGACCAACCGTCCCTCGAAGCGGGGTTCCACGGGATCTCGTCGATGGAGCTGCTGCCCGGCGAGGACCCGGCCCTGCTGCCGGAGCCCGACCACGTCGAGATCTTCGAGGTGACGGCGTGACCACCCGGCCGGCACCGCTCGCGGCGCGGGGTGGGTCCGGGGTGCGCGGGGTCGCCCCGGGCCACTACCGGGTCGCGCCGACCCGCAGCACCGTCGGGTTCCGGGTGACGTCGTTCGGCGTGGTCGTCGTCCACGGCACCCTGGCCGTCGCGGAGGGCGACGTCGAGGTCGCCGAGGGCCTCGCCCGGGTCCGGGTCGACGTCGACGCGGCATCGTTCACCACCGGCACCCGCCGCCGCGACGTCGACGTCCGCGGGCCCCGGTTCCTCGACGCCGTCCACCACCCCGTCCTGAGCTGGACGGGGGCGCTCGCCGACGGCGCCGGCCGCGCCACGGGGACGCTGCGGGTGCGCGACACCGAGACGCCCGTCGTCGCCGACGTCGTGTCCGTCGACGCGGGCCGGGCCGTCGTCGTCACGGCCCGGCTCACCGTCGACCGCGCCGCCGCCGGGATCCGCGGCGCGCGCGCCGCGGTCGGGCGGACCGTCGAGGTCGACGTGTCGCTCACCCTGCTGCGGGCCTGACCTCCCGCGCACCGACGACGGGCGGGCCCGCCGGAGCGCTCCGGCGGGCCCGCCCTGACGTACGCGTCTACAGGTACTGGCCGGTGTTCGACGCCGTGTCGATCGCCCGGCTCGTCTCCGTGTTCTTCCCCGTGACCAGCGTGCGGATGTAGACGATCCGCTCGCCCTTCTTGCCCGAGATCCGGGCCCAGTCGTCGGGGTTGGTGGTGTTGGGCAGGTCCTCGTTCTCGGCGAACTCGTCGACGATCGCGTCGAGCAGGTGCTGGACCCGCAGGCCCTGCTGGCCCGTCTCCAGCACCGACTTGATCGCCGACTTCTTCGACCGGTCCACGATGTTCTGGATCATCGCGCCCGAGTTGAAGTCCTTGAAGTACAACGTCTCCTTGTCACCGTTGGCGTAGGTGACCTCCAGGAAGCGGTTCTCCTCCGACTCGTCGTACATCCGCTCGACGACGCGCTGGATCATCGCGTCCACCGTCGCCTTGCGGTTCCCGGCGAACTCCGCCACGTCGTCGACGTGGATCGGGAGGGTGTCGGTCAGGTACTTGGAGAAGATGTCCTGCGCCGCCTCGGCGTCGGGACGCTCGACCTTGATCTTCACGTCGAGCCGGCCGGGACGCAGGATGGCCGGGTCGATCATGTCCTCACGGTTCGAGGCACCGATGACGATGACGTTCTCCAGGCCCTCCACGCCGTCGATCTCCGCCAGCAGCTGCGGCACGATCGTCGTCTCGACGTCGGAGGACACACCCGAACCACGGGTCCGGAAGATCGAGTCCATCTCGTCGAAGAACACGATCACCGGGGTTCCCTCGGACGCCTTCTCCCGGGCCCGCTGGAAGATCAGCCGGATGTGCCGCTCGGTCTCGCCGACGAACTTGTTGAGCAGCTCCGGGCCCTTGATGTTCAGGAAGAACGACCGGGCCTCGTTCGGGTCGTCGCCGCGCAGCGCCGCGATCTTCTTGGCCAGGGAGTTCGCCACCGCCTTCGCGATGAGCGTCTTGCCGCAGCCGGGCGGGCCGTAGAGCAGGACACCCTTCGGCGGGCGCAGCTCGTACTCGCGGAACAGGTCGGCGTGCAGGAACGGCAGCTCGACCGCGTCGCGGATCATCTCGATCTGGCGGAACAGGCCACCGATGTCCTCGTAGGAGACGTCGGGCACCTCCTCCAGCACCAGGTCCTCGACCTCGGCCTTGGGCACCCGCTCGTAGGCGTACCCGGCCTTGGTGTCGACCAGCAGTGAGTCACCCGGCTTCAACGGCACGAAGTCCGGGTGGCCCGGGTCGAGGGTGAGCGGCGCCGCGAGCCAGACGATGCGCTCCTCGTCGGTGTTGCCGGAGATCAACGCGCGGCCCGCCAGACCGTCCTCGGTCGGCCCGGAGAGCACCTCGCGCAGCGCGCACACCTCTCCGATGCGCTCGAAGTCGCCCGCTTCGACGACCGTGAGCGCCTCGTTGAGCCGCACCGTCTGCCCCGCGCGGAGCTCGCCCGTCTCCACCGCCGGGGACACCGCGACACGCATGCGGCGACCCGAGGTGAAGACGTCGACCGTCTCGTCGGGGAAGCGGGTGAGGAAGACGCCGTAGCCGCTCGGTGGCTGCGCCAGCCGTTCGACCTCCTCGCGCAGCGCCACCAACTGGGTGCGCGCCTCGCGGAGCGTCTCCTGCAGCTTCTCGTTGCGCGCGCTCAGCTGGGAGAGCCGGCTGGCCGACTCGGCCAGCCGCTGTTCGAGCACTCGGGTCTGTCGTGGAGATTCGGTGAGCTTCCGGCGAAGAAGCGCGATCTCTTCCTCGAGGAAGCGGATCTGCGCGGCGGCCTCTGCGGGGGTCAGGCCCCCCGGATCACCCGCACCGTGGCTGCCGGGACCGTCATAGGGGTTCACGGCATCCTCCCTCCGTGTTCCGTTTCCATACGGTACCCGGAGATGCGGGAGTTGCGTGTTGCGTCGAATCGGTGATCCGTCACTCAGCCGGACGGCACCTTGACGACACGTCGTTGTCCTGACCCAGTAACCGGGTGGTCGCCCGGCACTGGGCTGTCCGTCGTCACCGGCTGGTCGGTCTGCGCTGCGGACGCGGTGGGGCCACCCCGTCCGCCAGCCGCCGCGCCGTCACCAGGAACGCTGTGTGACCGATCATGCGGTGCTCCGGCCGCACCGCCAGCCCCACCACGTGCCACGGCCTGACCAGCGACTCCCACGCCTGCGGCTCGGTCCAGCACTGCATCTCGCGCAGCGCCTCCATGAGCCGGGACAGCTGCGTCGTCGTCGCCACGTAACCGACGAGGACTCCGCCCGGGATGAGCGCCGCCCGTACCGTGTCGAGCACCTCCCACGGGGAGAGCATGTCCAGCACGACCCGGTCCACGGGCTCCGCGGCGGCATCGTGGTCCTTGACGTCCCCGAGGCGAAGTGTCCAGTGGGTGGGACGGGAACCGAAGAACGTGTCGACGTTCTTCTCGGCGTGTTGCAGATGGTCCTCGCGGACCTCGTAGGAGATGACGCTGCCCTGCGGCCCGACGGCCTGCAGCAGCGAACACGTCAGCGCCCCGGACCCGGCGCCCGCCTCCATGACGCGTGCGCCCGGGAAGATGTCGCCCCACATCAGGATCTGCGCGGCATCCTTGGGGTAGATGACCGCCGCGCCGCGCGGCATGGACAGCACGTAGTCGGCCAGCAGCGGCCGTAGCGCCAGGTAGGGGGTGCCGACCGGCGAGATCACGACGCTGCCCTCGGGCTTGCCGATGAGGTCGTCGTGGGCCAGGCCGCCACGGTGCGTGTGGTACTGCCCGCCGTCCTCCAGCAGCAGCGTGTACTTGCGACCCTTGGGGTCGGTGAGCTGCACGCGGTCGCCGGCGCGGAACGGTCCGCCGCGCGCCGGGCCCGCTGCTCCCAGGTCCGTCGCTTCCGGGACCGGTCGGTCGTGATCAGGGTCGCCGTCGTGGTCAGGGTCGCCGTCGTGGTCAGGGTCGCCGTCCTGGGTGAGGTCGACGGCGTCGGGGAGGGCCGGGTCGACGAGGGACGGATCGACCGGCGAGTCGGTCGGAGCGGGGTCGGGCACGGGGCGCAACGCTATCCGGTACCCGTTCGGCGACCGGCCCCGGCCGAACGATCAGGCCCCGGGCCTCCGTAGGGGGTGCCGGCGATGCGCGCCGACGAGCCTGTGGTGTGCGGGCCCACGGAGCCGACCGGGACGGCAGCGACGCGGCCTCGTTGCCTCGGCCCGGGACGTCATCCGCGAGGTCGAGGCCGACCGCAACCTCACCGCTGCGATCTCCGGTCCCGGGCAGCAGTGACGTTGCGCCCGGGGGCTCGGGTGCAACCGCATCGCTTGCGATCTCCGGTCCGGGCAGCAGTGACGTTGCGCCGGGTGCCCTGTGCAACGTCGTTGTCGTGGACGGACGGGTCGGTGACCGCAACGGGGTTGCGTGCGGGCCCCGCGCGCGGCCGGTCACAGGCGGCGTCCGGGGTGGTGGCGTCGGCGTCCAGGAGTGTCGGGACGACCGCATACGGTTGTCCTCGTGACCGAGCCGGGAGTGCGCGCCGCCGACGTGGCAGCGCCGTGCCCAGCCGCTGCGACTCCCGCGATGCCCGCCGAGCCGGAGTCGGGACCACCGTCCGGGGCCGCGGCGCCCGGGGAGGCCGTGCCGGTGCGGCGGCGACCGGCGTTGTCGCCGTCGCGGGCGAGCGACTTCCGGGCCTGTCCGTTGCTCTACCGGTTCCGGGCGATCGACCGCCTCCCCGAGCACCCCACTCCGGCGCAGCTGCGGGGGACGCTGGTGCACTCCGTGCTGGAGCGCCTGTTCGCGCTGCCCGCACCCGAGCGCACCCCCGCCGCGGCGACGGCGCTCGTCGGCCCGGCTTGGGTCGACCTCGTGATCGCCTGGCCCGCCATCTCCGATGCCTTGTTCGGGCCGCTCCCGGCCGCCACCGAGGCCGCAGCCGGTCCGGCGACGGCCAACCCCCGGCACGGGCCCGGCGAGCCGCGGCCCGTCGAAGCCGGGACCGTCGAGCTCCGGTCCCCCGATCCCGGCAGCACCGACGCGGGCACGACGGGCGGACCCGCGAACGGGGACGGACCGGCCGGGGCCGACGCCGCCGCGCGGGAGGACCGGATCGGGTTCGCCGACTGGTTCGGTTCCGCCCGCGATCTCGTGGAGGCCTACTTCGCGCTGGAGGACCCCCGAGAGGTCACCGCCGACGCGGTGGAGCTGCGCGTGGAGTCCGACCTCGGCGACGGGCTGCTGCTGCGCGGCTTCGTCGACCGGGTCGACGCGCTGCCCGACGGCGGCCTGCGGGTCGTCGACTACAAGACGGGCCGGTCACCGGGCGAGTACGGCGAGGCCGCGGCGATGTTCCAGCTGAAGTTCTACGCGCTGACCCTGCTGCACGAGCGCGGTGTCGTTCCGGGCGAGCTGCGGCTGCTGTACCTGCGCTCGGGCGAGTGGCTGAGCTACTCCCCCGACCGCGGCGAGCTGGAGCGGTTCTCCCACATCCTGGCTGCGTTGTGGGATGCGATCCGCGCGGCGGGCCGGACCGGGGACTTCGCACCGCGCCGCGGCTCGGCGTGCCGGTTCTGCGCGCACCGGGCGGTGTGCCCGGAGTGGGGCGGCACACCGCCGCCGTACCCCGGCTGGCCGGACGTCGACCCGGATCTCGTCACGGCCCCGCCGCCGGGCGACACCTGACACGATCGGCGGGTGGCGCATGATCGGGGCGTGAGCGAAGCGGAGCCGTTCTACCTTCCCCTGGACCCGGACCCCCGTGACCCCGGCACGGGCCTGTTCCACGCGACGTACTCGACGACGGGGCCGTGGTTCGCCGACGCCCAGCATGCCGGGCCGCCGTCGGCGTTGCTGGTACGGGCGATGGAGCAGCGGCCGCAGCCGGACCCGGAGGTGCCGCTGTCGCTGGCCCGGGTCACGACGGAGGTGCTGGGCAGGATCCCGGCAGGCGACGTCGAGGTGCGGGCGCAGGTGCTGCGCCCGGGACGGCGGATCGAGCTGCTGCAGGCGGAGATGCTGGCCGGGGGCCGGATGGTGCTGCAGGCCAGGGGTTGGCGGTTCGCCCCCGCGGACACGTCGGAGGTCGTCGTCGGGACGGCGCCGGCGATCGCCGGCCCCGAGGACGCCGTGCTGCAGGACGCCCGTCCGGAGGGCTGGCTGCCCGGGTTCATGGACATGATCGAGTGGCGCTGGCTGTCGGGCGCGTTGGGCGAGCCGGGGCCGGGCCGGGCGTGGGTGCGCCAGCGGGTGCCGCTGGTGGCGGGCGAGGAGCCGTCGCCGCTGCAGCGGCTGGTCGTGGCGGCCGACTCGGCGAACGGCATCGCGGCACCACTGGACCTGCGGTCGTGGCTGTTCGTGAACACCGAGCTGAGCCTGCACGTGCACCGCGCGCCCGTCGGCGAGTGGATCGGCGTCGACGCGGCGACGGTCATCGGGCCGTCGGGAGCGGGGACGGTGTCGGCGGTGCTGCACGACGCGGCCGGGCACACCGGCCGCGCCACACAGGCCCTCACGGTCGGCCCCCGCTGACAGCGGACCCCGCGGTCAGTCCTCGGAGGACGTGACCGCGCGGCAGGAGCGGATCTCCGAGGTCAGGATCGCGCGGGCGCCGGTGGCGGCCAGCTTGTCCATGACGGCGTTGGACTCGCGCTTGGTGACCATCGACCGGACGGCGACCCAGCCCTCACGCTCGAGCGGTGCGATGGTCGGCGACTGCAGGCCGGGCGTGATGGCGGTGGCCTGGGACAGCACGTCCTTGGGGCAGTCGTAGTCGAGCATCAGGTACATGCGGGCGAAGACGACGCCGCGCAGCCGCTCGGTGAAGATCCGCTTGGCCGCCTTGACCTCGTCGGCCTCGTGCCGGTCGAGGCGGGGCTCGCGCTCGATGAGCGTGGCCTCCGACTCCGCGATCGGGTCACCGATGACCTTCAGGCCGTGCTGGCGCAGCGTGCGGCCGGAGGAGACGACGTCGGCGATGGCATCGGCCAGGCCGAGCTGCACCGAGATCTCGACGGCACCGTCGAGCTTGATGATGTTCGCGCCGATGCGCTTACCGCTGAGGTGGGAGCGGACGAGCCGCGGGTAGGACGTGGCGATCGTCTTGCCGTCGAGGTCGTCGATCGTCCAGTCCTCGTCGGCGGGGACGGCGAAGCGGAACTTCGACGCGCCGAACCCGAGCGGGAGCACCGGCTGCACCTGGCTCCCGGACTCCTCCATCAGGTCGTGCCCGGTGATGCCGAGCTGCAGGTCCCCGGAGCCGACGTAGGTGGAGATGTCCTTGGGTCGCAGGTAGAAGAACTCGATCTGGTTCTCCTCGTCGATCATGCTGAGATCGCGCGAGTCGGAGCGCTGCCGGTACCCGGCCTCCCGCATCATGGTGCTGGCGGGCTCGGCGAGGGTGCCCTTGTTCGGGAGCGCGACGCGGAGCATCGGGGTTCCTACTTTCGGACTGCGTGGGGTCGGTCGGTCAGAGGTACTTGTAGACGTGGTCGAGGGTGATCCCGCGGCCGATCATGATCACCTGTGCGCGGTAGAGCAGCTGCGAGATCTCTTCGGCCAGTGCATCGTCGGACTCGTGCTCGGCGGCCAGCCAGACCTCACCGGCCTCCTCGAGCAGCTTCTTGCCCTGGGCGTGGACGCCGGCATCGAGGGCGGCGACCGTGCCGGAACCGTCGGGCCGCGTCACGGCCTTGTCACTGAGCTCGGCGAAGAGCCCGTCGAAAGTCTTCACGTGGAGTATCTCCTTCCGCGCTCAGTGTCGTCGGTCGTCCCGGCGGCCACGAAATCGGCATCGTGTGGTTGCTTTCACCGGGGGCTGTGGTGCGCCGGATGGCGCGGACACCCCCAGGTCAGGAGGGTATACACCAGCCTGTGCGCGCCGAGCGGTACCCGCAGCGGGGGCTCAGCGGGCGGGGCCGGCCGACGGGGCACGCACGTCGGTGAACAGCCGGGCGAGGCCGTCGACGCCGAGCCCGGCGAGGGTGTCGCGGCGGGTGCGCAGCGGCCCGTCGGGCACCGGGACCTCGCACGGGACCACGAGCACGACCGCGCCCGCCGCCTCGGCGGCCGCGGCCCCCGTCGGGGAGTCCTCGACGGCAAGACAGTCCCCGGGCGCGACGCCGAGCAGCTCGGCGGCACGCAGGTAGACGTCGGGTGCGGGTTTGCCGTGCGCGACCTCGTCGCCGCAGACGGTCGCCGCGAACCACCCGGTGCCGATGGTGCGCAGCGCGAGGTCGGTGAGCCGGCGTCCGGTGTTGGTGACGAGGGCCGCGGGGACGCCGGCGCCGTGGATCGCGACGAGCAGCTCCCGCGCACCGGGCCGCCACGGCAGCCCGCGCAGGAACAGCTCCTCGGTGCGCGCGACCAGGTGTGCCGCCGTGTCCGCGACGCGTGTCGGGGTCGCCTCGACACCCGCCTCGCGCAGCAGCGTGCGGACGCTGAAGTCGAGGTTGCCGCCGACGGTCTCGCGGCGCGCCTCGTCGCGAAGCGGTCCGCCACCCAGCCACCCCAGGGTGTCGACGAGCGAGCGGTCCCACAGCTTCTCGGAGTCGACGAGCGTGCCGTCCATGTCGAACAGGACCGCGGCCGGCATGTCACCCGGCATTGAAGTACTTCGCCTCCGGGTGGTGGGCCACGAGCGCGTCGGTGGACTGCTCGGGATGCAGCTGCAGCTCCTCGGACAGCCCGACGCCGATCCGGCCCGGCTCGAGCATGTCGACGATCTTGGTGCGGTCCTCGAGGTTCGGGCAGGCGCCGTAGCCGAGGGAGTAGCGGGCGCCGCGGTAGCCGAGCTTGAAGAACTCCTCGACGTTCTCGGGGTCCTCCTCGGCGAGGTTGCGGCCGGTGGACCAGGTGAGCTCCTCGCGGACGCGCTTGTGCCAGAACTCCGCGAGCGCCTCCGTGAGCTGGACGCTGAGCCCGTGCACCTCGAGGTAGTCGCGGTAGGCGTTCTTGGCGAACAGCTCGTTGGCGTAGTCGGCGATGGGCCGGCCCATCGTCACCAGCTGCAACGGCAGCACGTCGACCTCGCTGTTGGTGATGGCGACGTCGCGGGGGCGCCAGAAGTCGGCGAGGCACAGGTTGCGGTCGCGGCGCTGGCGCGGGAACGCGAACCGGTACCGCTCGGGGGCATCGGCCCGCGGCTCGGTGAGCACGACGAGCTCGTCGCGCACCGCCACCGCCGGGAAGTACCCGTAGACGACGGCGGCGTTGGCGAGGACGCCCTCGGTGGCGAGCCGGTCGAGCCAGTACCGCACGCGCGGACGGCCCTCGGTCTCGACGAGCTCCTCGTAGCTGGGCCCGGAGCCGCCCTTGGCGCCGCGCAGCCCCCACTGCCCGAGGAACAGGGCGCGCTCGTCGACCATCCCCGCGTACTCGGAGACGGCGATGCCCTTGACGACGCGGGTGCCCCAGAACGGCGGCGTGGGCAGCGGGTTGTCGAGCGCGACGTCGGAGCGCTCGGGCAGCGGCCCGGCGGCCTCGGCCTCGGCGGCCTTGCGCTTGGCCGCGATCCGCTTGGAGCGTTCGTGGCGGGCCCTGCGCTCGGCGGCCTTGGCCTCCTCCTCCGGGTCGACCTCGGGTGCGTCGCCGCGGGCGCGGGCCATCGTGGCGTCCATCAGACGCAGACCCTCGAAAGCGTCGCGGGCGTAGGAGACGCGGCCGTCGTAGACGTCGGACAGGTCGTTCTCGACGTAGGAACGGGTCAGGGCGGCGCCGCCGAGGAGCACGGGCAGCTTCTTCGCGACCCCCCGGGAGTTCATCTCCTGGAGGTTCTCCTTCATGATCACCGTCGACTTGACCAGCAGCCCGGACATGCCGACGGCGTGCGCGCGGTGCTCCTCGGCGGCGGTGAGGATCGTCGAGATCGGCTGCTTGATGCCGAGGTTGACCACCGTGTAGCCGTTGTTGCTCAGGATGATGTCGACGAGGTTCTTGCCGATGTCGTGCACGTCGCCCTTGACCGTGGCCAGCACGATCGTGCCCTTGCCGTCGGAGTCGGTCTTCTCCATGTGCGGTTCGAGGTGGGCGACGGCGGCCTTCATGACCTCGGCGCTCTGCAGCACGAACGGCAGCTGCATCTGCCCCGACCCGAACAGCTCGCCGACGGTCTTCATCCCGGCGAGCAGTGTGTCGTTGATGATCTCGAGGGCGGGGCGCTCGTCGAGCCCGCTGTCGAGGTCGGCCTCCAGGCCGACGCGCTCGCCGTCGACGATGCGCCGCTCCAGGCGCTCGAACAGCGGCAGCGCCGCCAGCTGCTCCGCGCGCCCGGCCTTGGCCGAGGACGCGGTGACTCCCTCGAACAGCTCCATGAACCGCGACAGCGGGTCGTAGCCCTCGCGGCGGCGGTCGTAGACGAGGTCGAGCGCAACCGAGCGCTGCTCGTCGGCGATCTTGGCCATCGGCAGGATCTTCGAGGCGTGCACGATCGCGGTGTCGAGGCCGGCGTTCACGCACTCGTGCAGGAACACCGAGTTGAGGACCTGCCGGGCTGCGGCGTTGAGGCCGAAGGACACGTTGGAGATGCCCAGCGTCGTCTGCACGGTGGGGTGGAGGCGCTTGAGGTCCCGGATCGCCTCGATGGTCTCCAGGGCGTCGCGGCGCACCTCCTCCTGGCCCGTCGTGATCGGGAAGGTCAGGGTGTCGACGACGATGTCCTCGACGTGCATGCCGTGGTTCGTGGTGAGGTCGGTGATCAGCCGGTCGGCGACGCGGACCTTCCAGTCCGCGGTGCGGGCCTGGCCCTCCTCGTCGATGCACAGCGCGACGACCGCGGCACCGTGCTCGCGCACCAGCGCCATCGCGCGCTGGAACCGCGACTCGGGGCCGTCGCCGTCCTCGTAGTTGACCGAGTTGACGATGCAGCGCCCGCCGAGGCGTTCGAGGCCGGCCTGCAGCACCTCCGGCTCGGTCGAGTCGATCATGATCGGGAGCGTGGACGCCGTCGCCAGCCGCCCGGCCATCTCGGCCATGTCGGCGACGCCGTCGCGGCCGACGTAGTCGATGTTCAGGTCGATCATGTGGGCGCCGTCGCGGGTCTGCTCGCGGGCGATGGCGACGCAGTCGTCCCAGCGCTCCTCGATCATCGCGTCGCGGAAGGCCTTGGAGCCGTTGGCGTTGGTCCGCTCCCCCACCATGAGCACCGAGGTGTCCTGGCGGAACGGCACCGGCGCGTAGAGCGAGCTGACGCCGGGCTCGGGCCGCGGGTCCCGCTGGGCGGGCGTCACGGCGGCGACGGCGTCGGCCACCGCACGGACGTGCGCGGGCGTGGTGCCGCAGCAGCCGCCGACGAGGCGCAGACCGTAGTCGCGCACGAACGTCGACAACGCCTCGGCCAGCTCCTCGGCCGACAGCGGGTAGACGGCGCCGTTCGGGCCCAGCTGGGGCAGCCCGGCGTTGGGCATGACCGACAGCGGGATGCGGGCGTGCTTGGACAACGTCCGCAGGTGCTCGCTCATCTCGGCGGGGCCGGTGGCGCAGTTGAGGCCGATGAGGTCGATGCCCAGCGGTTCGAGGGCCGTGAGCGCGGCGCCGATCTCGCTGCCCAGGAGCATCGTGCCGGTGGTCTCGACGGTGACCTGGGTGATGATCGGGATGCGCCGGCCTTCGGCGACCATGGCCCGCTGCACGCCCAGCACGGCGGCCTTGACCTGCAGCAGGTCCTGGCAGGTCTCGACGACGAACGCGTCGGCCCCGCCGGCGAGCAGTCCGATGCCGCACTCGGTGTAGGCGTCGCGCAGCCGGGCGAACGACTCGTGGCCCAGCGTCGGCAGCTTCGTGCCGGGCCCGACCGAGCCGAGGACGTAGCGCGGCCGGTCGGCGGTGGAGGCCTCGTCGGCGGCCTGCCGGGCCAGCCGGGCGCCCTTCTCGGCGAGCTCCCGGATGCGTTCGGGGATGTCGTACTCGGCGAGGTTGGGCAGGTTGGCGCCGAACGTGTTCGTCTCGACGGCGTCGGCGCCGGCCTCGAGGTAGGCCGTGTGGATGTGCCGGACGACGTCGGGGCGGGTGTCGTTGAGGATCTCGTTGCAGCCCTCGAGCCCGGCGAAGTCGTCGAGCGTCAGGTCGGCGTCCTGCAACATCGTGCCCATGGCACCGTCCGCGACGACGACACGCTCGGCGAGCGTGTGGAGCAGAGATGTGTCGTGGCCGTCGGGGAGACGGTTCGGGTTCTGTGCGGGCACGCCGACAAGGTTAGCCGGGCCGTCACTCCGGCCCGGTCCGCCGTAGGCTGACCCGATGACCGATCGCGTGCCGGACGACGGGCCACGGCCCGATCTCCCCGAGCTCTCCGAGCCGGTGATGATCGTCGCGTTCGAGGGGTGGAACGACGCGGGCGAGGCCGCCAGCACGGCGCTGGAACACCTCGAGCTCAGCTGGGATGCCACGCCTCTCGACTCGATCGACCCCGAGGACTATTACGACTTCCAGGTCACGCGCCCGTTGGTGCACCTCGCCGACGGGGTCAGCCGACGTGTGGAGTGGCAGACGACGCGGCTCTCGGTGGCGAAGCTGCCGGGTACCGACCGGCACGTCGTCCTCGTCAACGGGATCGAGCCGAACCTGCGGTGGCGATCGTTCTGCGGCGAGCTGCTCGACTACGTCGACGTCCTCGGCGTGACGAAGGTCATCTCGCTCGGGGCCATGCAGACCGAGACCCCGCACACCCGGCCCACCCCGGTGACGGGTTTCTCGTGGGACCGCGACTCGGCGGGCGAGCTGCAGGTGGAGCCGTCCTCCTACCAGGGCCCGACGGGCATCGTCGGGGTGTTCCACCAGGCGTGCGTGGAGGCGGGGGTCCCCGCGATGTCGTTCTGGGCGTCGGTGCCGCACTACGTGTCGCAGGCCCGGGTGCCCAAGGCTGCGGTGGCGCTGCTGCACCGCGTCGAGGAGGTCCTCGACGTCGAGGTGCCGCTCGGTGGGCTGCCGGAACAGGCCGAGGAGTGGGAGCGCACGGTCTCGGAGATGGCCGAGGCCGATGACGAGGTCCGCGACTACGTGCGCCAGCTCGAGGAGCAGGCCGTCGAGGAGGAGCGCGCCGCCGCGTCCGAGCTCAAGGAGGCCAGCGGCGACGCGATCGCCGCCGACTTCGAGCGCTACCTGCGTCGTCGTGGTTCGGGGGGCTCGGGCTCCTGACGGGCACGCCGTGTGAGCCGAAGTCCCGCCGGGAACCGATACCGGCGGGACGGCCACCGGGTATCCGGTCGCGGCTCACCCGGGGCGCGATCTTCGCCGGGGCCTTCATGGGCCCGTTCGGCGGCGGCATCACCGTTTCGATGCTCCCGGAGCTCGGCGCCGACTTCGGCATCTCGGCGAGCGCCGCGTCGCTGTCGGTCACGGCCTACCTGGTGCCGTTCGCGGCGCTGATGCTCGTGTCGGGGACCCTCGGCGAGCGCTGGGGACGCCGGCGCGCCGTGATCGCCGCCTACCTGGTGTACGTGGTGGCGTCGCTGGTCGCGTTCTTCGCGACGTGGCTGCCGCTGTTCCTGGCCATGCGGGCGCTGCAGGGCGCGGCGAACGCCTTCACCACACCGCTGCTGCTGGCGGTCGTCGCCGGGTCGGCGAAGGCGGGGGCACTCGGGCGCTCGCTGGGCTGGTTCGGATCGCTGCAGGCGGCGGGCCAGACGTCGGCTCCGCTGATCGGCGGGCTCGCCGCCGAGTTCGACTGGCGCTACGCGTTCCTGGGCGTCGCGGTCGCCGCAGGGGTCCTCGCGGCGGTGGGTCTGCCGCCGTCGGCCCCGTCGACGACACGCGCCCGGCCGAAGCTGCGCAGCGCCTGGCGGGTGCACGTGCTGCGGATCGGGGTCGTCGGCGGGTTGGGCTGGGGCTGTGTCGCGGGCCTGAACTTCCTCGTCGCACTGCGCCTGGAGGACGTGTTCGGCCTGGGCGCGGCGCAACGGGGGCTGCTGCTGACCGCGCTCGGCGCCGCCGGGATCCTGACGGCCAGGCTGATCGGGTCGGCCGTCGACAGGGTCGGGCCACGCCGCTGCGTGCTCGCCGGCGTCGTGCTGGGCGCCCTGGTGATCGCGGGCGTCGGCCTGTCACCGGAGGTCTGGGCCATCGGGGTGCTGTGGGCGTTCGGCGGGGTGGCGAGCCAGCTCGTCCTGGTCGGGGTGAACGCGCTGGTGCTGCGGTCGTCTCGGGCGAACCCGGCCGGGTCGACGTCGGTGGTGCAGTCGTTCCGGTTCACCTTCGCCGCACTGGCACCCGTCGTGATCATGCCGCTCTACCACGCCCAGCCGGCGCTGGCGTTCGTCGCACCGGCGGCGTTGCTGCTGCTCGTGGGGCCGCCGACACTCCCCCGCGACGAGGAACGCCCGGGCAGCGGTGTCGACGGGGGCGCCGCGAAGGCCTGACGCTCAGGTGGCGGCGTGGGCCTGCAGGTCTGCCAGGTCCACCCACTCCAGCGTGCGGGCGTGGGTGGCCTCCAGCACGACCGCCGGGGCCGTTCCCGCACGCAGCGCCTCGGCCCAGCGGTCGGCGCACAGGCACCACTGGTCGCCGGGCTTCAGGCCGGCGAAGCCCCACTCGGGCCGCGGCGTCGACAGGTCGTTGCCCTGTTCCTTGCTGAACTCGAGGAATTCGGCGGTGACCCGGGCGCACACCGTGTGCACGCCCATGTCCTCCGCGCCGGTGTCGCAGCAGCCGGTGCGGTAGAAGCCGGTCATCGGGTCGGTGCCGCAGGTCGCGAGCTCACCGCCGAGAACGTTGCGTGCCATCGGAACACCCAACCACGCGCCGTGTCAGAGCTCGACCCCCAGCAGGGCGTCGACGGCGTCGCGGACCACGCCGGGCGCCGCGGCGTCGCCGCCCCGGCGCTCCAGGGCCGCCGACACCCAGGCGTCGACCGCGGCCAGCGCGCGCGGGGTGTCGAGGTCATCGGCGAGGTGGGTGCGCAGGTTCGCGACGGCCTCGGCCGCATCGGGCCCGGCGTCGAGCGCCACGGCCTCACGCCAGCGCGCGAGCCGCTCCTGCGCCTGCGCCAGCAGCTCGTCGGTCCACGGCCGGTCCTCGCGGTAGTGCCCGGACAGCAGGGCCAGCCGGATCGCGCCGGGATCGACGCCCGCCGAGCGCAGCTTGGAGACGAACACCAGGTTCCCGCGCGACTTCGACATCTTCTCGCCGTCGAGACCGATCATCCCGCTGTGCACGTAGTGGCGGGCGAACGGATGGGCGCCGGTGAGGGCCTCGGCGTGGGCGGCGCCGAACTCGTGGTGCGGGAAGATCAGGTCCGAGCCGCCGCCGTTGAGGTCGATCTGCTCGCCGAGGCGGTTGAGCGAGATCGCCGCGCACTCGACGTGCCAGCCCGGGCGGCCGGCGCCCAGCTCCGACTCCCACGACGGCTCGCCCTCGCGGGCCATCCGCCACAGCAGTGCGTCGGTGGGGTGGCGCTTGCCGGGCCGGTCGGGGTCGCCGCCGCGTTCGCGCGAGAGCCGGAGCATGGTCTGCTCGTCGTAGTTCGACTCGTAGCCGAAGTGTCCGGTGGCGGAGCTGTCGAAGTACACGTCGGGGTACTCGGGGTCGTCGATGCGGTAGGCGCTGCCGCCTGCGAGCAGCTTGCCGACGAACTCCGAGATCTCGGTCATCGCCTCGACCGCGCCGATGTAGTGCCGCGGCGGTACGACGCGCAGCGCCTCCATGTCCTCGCGGAACAGTGCCGTCTCCCGCATCCCGAGGACGACCCAGTCGTCCTGGTCGCGGGCGGCCCGCTCGAGCAGGGGCTCGTCGATGTCGGTGACGTTCTGCACGTAGTGCACGTCATGGCCGAGATCGCGCCAGTAGCGGTTGACCAGGTCGAACGCCAGGTAGGTGGCGGCGTGGCCGAGGTGGGTGGCGTCGTAGGGGGTGATGCCGCAGACGTACATCGTGGCCTCGGGCCCCGGCGCCGTCGGCCGGATCCGGCCGGTGGAGGTGTCGTGCAGGCGCAGCGGCGGCCCGCCGCCCTCGAGCCGGGGGATGTCGACCGGAGCCCAGGATTGCATGCCCACAACTTACGCGGTGCCGTCCCGGTCCCGACCTGATCCCGATCACGCCGGAACGGCGGTGTCATCTCTGGGGCGGGGCCCACCAGGACGGGGCGAGCCGGGCCTCGATGTCGCGGGTGTGCGCGCGCACGCACGACGGGCACAACGACCGGCCGGGACCGGCATCGCCCGGTTCCCGCTCCCGCGACCAGGTCAGTGCGGTCGCCGGGTCGTCGACGTCGCGGACGGCGTCGCACCGCGCGCACTGCTCCCCCGTCGCGTGCTCCGCCCCGGTCACACGGTTCAGCCTGCCCGTACCGCCCGGGCGCGCACCAGCACCACCGGCAGCACTGCCGTCAATGCCACGAACCAGATCGCCACCCGCAGCGACGTCAGCTCCGCCAGCCCGCCGATCACCGTGGGTCCGACCAGGAACCCGGAGTACCCGCCCGACGACACCGCCGCGAGCGCAGGAGCGGCCCGGGCGCCGGTCACTCCCGCCTCGGCGAGCAACGCCGGGAACGTGATCGAGATCCCGGCGCCGAGCAGCATGAACCCGGCGACGACCGCCACGATCGCCACCGGCCCGTCCGTGAGCTCGGCGACGATCAGGCCCGCCGTCAGGCCGCCGGCGCCGAACCCGGCGAACAGCCGCACTGCGCGGCGCCGCCCGAGCCGGGTCAGCACGCGGTCGCCGACGAGCCGGCCGAGCGTCATCGTCGCCGAGAACGCGGCGAACGCCGCCCCCGCGGCGGCCGCGCCGGCGCCGAACGAGTCACGCAGCAGAACGGCGGACCAGTCCGCCGTCGCACCCTCCGCCAGCAGCACCGCGAAGGCCGCGATCGCGAGCGGGATCAGCGGCCCGCGCGGCACCGCGAACACCGGCGGGCGCGGCTCGTCGTCGGGAACCGGTGGGTCGGGCAGGAACCCCGCCGACACCGGCAGCACCACGACCAGCCAGAACATCCCGAGCACCACGAACTGCCACAGCAACGGCACCTGATGGGCGGCGGCGACGCTGCCGACGAGGGTGCCGCCCAGCGCGCCGAGGCTGAACACGGCGTGGAACGACGACAGCACCGACCGGCGGTAGGACTGCTCCACGGTGATGCCCTGGGCGTTCATCAGCACGTCGAGCGCACCCGTGGTGGCGCCGAACAGCAGCAGCGCCCCGAACAGCGGCGCGGCGCCCTCACCGGCGGCCGCCGCCCACGCGATCGGCAGGGCCGAGAGGAAGAACGCCACCAGCGCCCAGCGGGTGGTGCGCCCGCTCCCCCAGCGGGCGGCGATCCCACCGGCCAGCGGCAACGTCAGCAGCGAGCCGGCGCCCGGCGCGAGCAGCGCGAGACCCAGCGTGCCGTCGGACAGGCCCAGTGCCGCCTTGATCTCGGGCACCCGCGGCGCCCACGACCCGAACACCGACCCGTTCGCCGCGAACGTCAGCGCCACCGCGAGCCGGGCCCGCCGTGGCACGACAGGTCGCGCGTCCACCAGGCTCCCTCCGCGCCGAGCTCGACATCGGACCGGGGTCTCGGTGGGAGAACCGGTCCGACGTCGAACCAGGCAGTCAGCGGTCCGCTGCGTTCGTGGTCAGCGGCGCCGGGTCCGCAGGTAGTCCGACACGACCTCGGCGCCCAGCCCGTCGAGTGTCGGCGCGACGACCCGGCCACCGCAGCGGCGCGCGACGTCGTCCATGAACGCCGCCAGCCGTGGGTCGTCACCGAGCACGAAGAACGTGAACGCCGCACCCAGGCCGGTGAGCCGGTCGAGCTCGGACACGGTGGCGCGCAACGTGTGCGGGCTCGGCGGGTAGTCGAAGTACGCCTCGCCGTCGGGTTCGAGGTGCGCGGTCGGCTCTCCGTCGGTGACGACGAGGACGACCGGCATCGCGTCCGGGTGGCGACGCAGGTGCTGCCCGGCGAGCAGCATCGCGTGGTGCAGGTTGGTGCCCTGGGCGTACACCCCGTCGAGGCCGACGAGCTCGCCCAGCTCCACGGTGCGGGCGTGGCGCCCGAACGTGACCAGCGCGAGGTCGTCGCCGCGGAAGCGCGTCGAGATCAGCTGGTGCAGTGCCAGCGCGGTGCGCTTCATCGGCACCCACCGGCCCTCGGCCACCATCGACCACGAGGTGTCGACGAGCAGCGCCACCGCGGCACGGGTCCGCTGCTCGGTCTCGACGATCTCCACGTCGGTGACGTCGAGCGCCCGGGTGTCGCCGCCGGCCTGCCGGAGCTGGGCGTTGAGCAACGTCCGCGGCACCGACCAGGCCTCGGTGTCGCCGAACTCCCACGGCCGGGTCGCGCCGGTGGCCTCCCCCGCCGGGCCGGAGCGTCGCGTCTCGCGTTCCCCGCGCCGCGACCCCGTCTTGTCGACGACGTCGCGCAGCGCCGACTCCCCGAGGCGGCGCAACGCCTTGGGCGACAACTGCAGCGACCCGTCGGGGGCGCGTTCGAACAGGCCCTGGCGCTGCAGCTCGCGCTCCAGGTCGGCCAGCGCGCGGGCGTCGACGCGGGCCTCGTCGCCGAGCAGGCCGGCGACGGCATCGAGGTCGATGTCCTCCATCCGCGCCCCGGGGTAGCTCTGGGCGAGCTGCTCGGCGAGCGCGTCGAGCTGTCCGAGCTCCTCCATGGCGCGGGTGGCCTCACCCATGCCCATCGGGTTGTCACCGCGGAACCGGCCCGACCCCTGCCAGTCCTCACCGGGCCGCAGCCCTTGGAGGTTGGCATCGAGCTGGGCCAGCGCCTGCGCGAGCCGCGGGTCGCCGAACGCCTGTTGGGACAGCTCCATCAGCTCGGCCTGCTGCTCGGCCGACATCGAGTTCAGCATCCGTTGCGCCGCAGCGGCGCGGGCGGCGAGCAGGTCGGCCAGCTCGTCGGTGTTCTCCGGGTTCTCCGGGAAGAACTCGCCGTGGGAGTCCATGAACTCCGAGAACTGCTCGGTCGTGTCCTGCCCGTCGGCGTGGTTCTGCAGCAGCGAGTTGAGGTCGTCGAGCATCTCGCGGATGCCCTCGACGTCCTGCGGCGTCGCGTTCTCCATGGCCTGCTTCATGCCCTGGAACCGCTGGTCGAGCATCTCCCGGCCGAGCAGGTCGCGGATCTCTTCGTAGGCCTCGCGGGCGTCGGAGGACCGCCAGTCGTACTCACCGAGCTCCCGGACAGCGCCGCCGGTGTCGTTCGGCAGCGCGTCGAGCTGCATCTCCCGGAACCGGGCGTCGTCGGAGTCCTCGTTGCCCAGCGCGTCACGCTCGGCGTCCATGGCCCGATCCAGCAGCTCACGGACCTGCTGCAACGTCCCGTCGAGCCGGTTGTCGCGCTGCAGGTCGCGGCGGCGCTGCCACACCTGGCGCGACAGCTCGTCGAGACCGCGACGGTTCTCCATGCCGCGGCGAAGCAGCTCCTGCAGCGCCTGGCGCGGGGAGCTGCCGTCCATGACGTCGCGGCCGATCTGGTCCATCGCCGACCGGATGTCGAACGGCGGCGCCAGCGGGTCCGGCCCGCCGGCGTAGGGCCCGTAGGCGAAGCGGCGCCGCTTCCGGCGCGGGTCAGCCATAGCTGACCGTGTCACCGTCGTCGGACTCGTCCTTGGCCAGCTTCCGGGTCAGGAACAGGTACTCCAGCGCCAGCTCGGCGGCCGACGCCATCGGTCCCGGGTCCTCGGTACCGGCAGCACCGAGGCGGGTGGCGACCTCGGTGAGCACCGCCACCTTCGGTAGCGCCGACACGACCTCCGCGGCCGGGACCCGCTCGCCGGTGCGTACCGGGTGGGTGCCGACGGCGTCGGTCAGCTCCGAGAGGTCGACGCCGCGCAGCGCGAACCGGGCGGTGTCGGCGACGGCCCGGCGCAGCAGGTGTTCGAGGATCTCCTCCTCGCGCCCCTCCTCGCCGGAGGCGAACTCCAGCTTGCCGCGCAGGACCGCGGGCACCGAGTCCAGGTCGACGGGCCGGGCGTAGGCCCGGGACTCCCCCGTGATCGCCGCGCGACGCAGTGCGGCCGCGGCGACGGTCTCGGCGGCCGCGACCGCGAAACGGGCCGAGACACCGGACGACTGGTCGATCGCGGTGGCCTCACGCAGGTGCCGGGTGAACCGGGCGACGACCTCAATCAGGTGCCGCGGGACCTCGGCGACGAGGCCCGCCTCCTGCAGCACGAGCGCGACCTCGTCGGCCACCTCGAGCGGGTAGTGGGTGCGGACCTCGGCGCCGAAACGGTCCTTGAGCGGGGTGATGATCCGCCCGCGGTTGGTGTAGTCCTCGGGGTTGGCCGAGGCGACGAGCAGCACGTCGAGCGGGAGCCGCAGCGTGTAGCCGCGGACCTGGATGTCGCGCTCCTCCATGACGTTGAGCAGCGAGACCTGGATGCGCTCGGCGAGGTCGGGCAGCTCGTTGATCGCGACGATGCCGCGGTGCGCCCGCGGGACCAGCCCGAAGTGGATCGTCTCCGGGTCGCCCAGCGAGCGGCCCTCGGCCACCTTGACCGGGTCGACGTCGCCGATGAGGTCGGCGACCGCCGTGTCGGGGGTGGCGAGCTTCTCGGTGTAGCGCTCGGACCGGTGCCGCCACGCCACGGGCAGCGCGTCGCCGAGCTCGGCGGCCCGGCGGATCGAGGCGGGCGTGACGGGTTCGTAGGGGTGTTCCCCGAGCTCGGAGCCGTCGATGACGGGGGTCCACTCGTCGAGCAGGCCGACGAGGGAACGGAGCAGCCGGGTCTTGCCCTGGCCACGCTCGCCCAGCAGGACGAGGTCGTGGCCGGCGAGCACGGCACGTTCGAGCTGGGGCAGGACGGTCGACTCGAAGCCGACGATCCCGGGCCAGGGGTCGCGGCCCTCGCGCAGCGCGGCGAGGAGGTTCGCGCGGAGTTCGGACCTGACGTCGCGCTGCGTGTGACCGGAGGCGCGCAGCGCGCCGAGGGTGTCGGGAAGATCGGGAGGGAGTGTGACGGGCACTTCTCCACGCTACGCCGCAGCCGCCGCGGGCAGGTCCGGAAGAAGGATCGCCGACCTGCCGCTTGCGGTCAGGATCCGGCCACAAGCCTCCGTAACGTTCTCCTCGTCGAACAGCCCAGACCAACCCCGGAGGACGAGATGATCGACACCCAGGACCGCGCCCGGACCGCCACCGGCGAGCGCGCCGACCTGCTGGAGGCGCTGGCCAAGCAACGGTTCTTCCTGGTCAACACCCTGCGCGAGCTCAGCGACGAGCAGCTCACCTCCACCCCGACCGTCTCCGAGCTGTGCCTGGTCGGCCTGGTCAAGCACGTCGCCGCGACCGAGGACAGCTGGCTGGACTTCATCGAGAACGGCGCCTCGAAGCAGCACGGCGAGCCCGACTACGAGGGCCACGCCAACTCGTTCCGGTTGCTGCCCGGTGAGACCGTCGCCGGCGTCCTCGCCGAGTACGAGCGCGTCGCCGCCCGCGCCACCGAGATCGTCACCACGCTGCCCGACCTCGACCACTCGCAGCTGCTGCCCGAGGCCCCCTGGTTCGAGCCGGGCGCGCGGTGGTCGGCACGCCGGGTGCTGCTGCACATCGTCGCCGAGACCGCGCAGCACTGCGGTCACGCCGACATCATCCGCGAAGCGATCGACGGCGCGAAGTCGATGGGCTGAGGTCTCCCCCGACGGCCCGGACCGCTCTCAGGGGTGGAGCAGCAGGGCCGTCGGGACGGCCACCAGCGCCACGGCGGCCAGCCGGACCAGCACCCGGAACGCCGTCGACGGCGGCGGGGGCGGGGCGGAGATGCGGGCGATCCGCGCGTCGACCGCCGAGGTGAACGACGACAGCGCCGCCGCGGGCGCCGATCCGCCGACCGTACGCAGCGCCCCCGCGAGCTCGAGCTGCGTCGAGCGGGTGGCCGCGACGTCGTCGGCGCGCATCTCGATCAGCGCCGCGACCGCCAGCTGCGCGCACACCATCCCCCGTACGAACGGCGCCGTCGCTCCCCACGCGACGAACGGCAGGACGACGAGGTCGTGGCGCTCGGTCAGGTGCGCGCGCTCATGGGCGAGGACGGCGCGCACCCCGTCGGGTGCCAGCCGCTCGAGCACCCCGGCCGACACGACCAGCCGCGAGCTGCGGCCCGGCAGGCAGTACGCCACGGGGATCGGGTGGTCGAGCACCCGGGTGCCCGGCACCGCCGGCCACGGGGTGGCCAGCACGTCGAGCAGGTCCCGGTGCCGCGCCCGGGCCCGCAGCGTCCGCACCGTGACCGTGCCGAGCACGGCGCACAGCCGGGTCCCCAGCAGCACCGTCGCGACCAGCGCGACGAGGTTCCCGGCGCCGAGATCGTCGAGCAGCCGGCCCTCGCGGATCGAGCGGAACAGCCCGCCGACGGCCGGGATCAGGCTCTGACCGAACGGCGACAGCCCGTAGACGACACCGGCCCCCAGCAGCGACAACCCGCCCGCGAGACCGACGGCCTGCCACACCAGCAGCGCCCCGACCGGGTCACGGGCCGGCCACCGTGCGCTCGCGAGCGCACGGCTCAGCGGCTCGGCCAGCAGCAGGCCGAGCACGAGCAACCCGAGGGCGGTCAGCTCCACCGATGACGCCGGGACACGGACGACGGCCGGAGCCGTCAGTCCAGCAGGTCGCGCAGGGCAGCGCGTGCGTCCTCGGGGATCGACCCCAGGAAACGCGACAGCGCGGCACCCCGATCGGGCGCCGCATCGAGCGCGTCACGCATCAGCTCGGCCACATGGTCCTCCCGGCTGGCAACCGGCTGATAGTGGTGGGCTCGCCCGTCACGGGTGCGGGTCACCAGTTGCTTGCGCTCCAGCCTACCGAGCACCGTCAGCACGGTCGTCGTCGCCAGGTCCCGGTGGGCGAGGGCTTCCTGGACCTCTCTCGCGGTCTGCGACCCGCCGGCGGCCCACAGCACCTCCATGACGGCACGCTCGAGCTCACCCAGACTTGGCACGAGGCCGATTCTACCCCGCGTAGAAGAGAATTCGGTGCGTCCGGACGAAGTGTTCGCACCGGAAATCTCGTCCGTCCGAACGAGGCCGCGCGCGCGTCCCGCCGACCGTCCCCACCGACGGGTCCGCAGGTCTCAGTGGACCTGTACCTCGTCGCCGACCTGGAGGTAGGAGTACCAGGCCTTCGCGTCGTCGAGGACGAGCTTCACGCAGCCCGCCGACGGGGTGTCCTGCCTGCCCTCGTGGAACGCCACACCGCCCGGCGCGAAGAACACCGAGTACGGCATCGGGGTGCCGAACTCGCGGCTCGTGTACTGCTCGGCCTTCCACTGCACCGTGAACGTCCCGGTCGGCGTCGGGTACTCCGAGCCGCCGTGCTGCATCGCGACCGGCCCGCGGACGATCCGGTCGCCGTCGAGCAGCCACGCGGTGCGCGACGCGAGATCGACGCACGCCCGCGCCGTCGCGGTGCACGGCGTCGTCGCGATGCCCTCCGGCCGGGCCGTGGGGGTCGTCGCCGGCGGAACCGTGGTCGTGGTCGTGCCCGGGGTCGTCGTCGTGCGCGGGGTCGTGGTCTGCGGCGACGTCGCCCGGGACGTCGCGGGAGGACGCGACGTCGTCGTGGCGCGGGGGGCGACCGTCGTCGGGGCCGTGTCGCCGGTGGCGGGGCGCTGCGCGGTGCCGAACAGCGGCAGGCCGGCCCGGACCGGGTCGATGCCGGAGGCGGGTGGCGGGCCGGCCGGTGCGGCGAGCGCGACGCCCGCGCCGCCGAGGGCGGCGACGGCGACCAGTGCAGCGGCCGTCAGCGCACGGCGCGTCCGGACGGGCGCGCTCACCCTGCGCCACCTGTGTGCACCCATCGCCTCGCTACCTCCCGCCGGGCCCACCCGGTTCAACGATCGCCGCGCCACCCGGTGACGAGCTGGTCACCGACTGTTCCACAGAGGGTCGTTCACCCGGCGAGTCGGTATCCCCCTCACGAACATCGCAGGAAACCGATCACGGAACGTGACACTGGATGCGCAATGCCACCCGGTTCGCCGATCACCGACGAGGCAACCTCCGGCCGTCCCGCCGCCACGTGGCGGTCCGCGCGGCGCAGAACCGGCGCGTGCGGCGGGGACTAGGGTCGTCCTCCATGGCCGACGCCGCGGGCGAGCTGCGACTACGAACCCCCGCGGGACGATGGGTGCTCCTCGCGACCGTGCTCGGCTCCGGCATGGCGATGCTCGACGGCACCGTCGTGAACGTGGCCCTCGAACGGATCGGCCGTGACTTCGGAGCCGGCTTCACCGGCCTGCAGTGGACCGTCAACGCCTACACGCTGACGCTGGCGTCGCTGATCCTGCTGGGCGGCTCGCTGGGTGACCGGTTCGGTCGTCGCCGCGTCTTCCTCATCGGCGCGGTGTGGTTCGCGCTGGCGTCGCTGATGTGCGGGCTCGCGCCGAACATCGAGACGCTGATCGCCGCCCGCGCACTGCAGGGCATCGGCGGCGCCCTGCTCACCCCGGGCAGCCTGGCGATCATCTCGGCGTCGTTCCACGGCCGCGACCGCGGCGCGGCGGTCGGCGCCTGGTCCGGGCTGGGCGGCATCGCCGGTGCCGTCGGGCCGTTCCTGGGTGGCTGGCTCGTCGGCATCGACTGGCGGCTGGTGTTCCTGCTCAACCTGCCGCTCGCGGTGCTGGTGATCGTCGTCGCGATCCGGCACGTGCCCGAGACGCGGGACCCGTCCGCCGCCCCGCATCTCGACGTCATCGGCACCGTCCTCGCCGCGCTGGGGCTCGGTGCGCTGACGTGGTCGCTGACCGGGCTGGGGTCGGGCACCACGCCCGCGCTCCTCGTCGGGCTGGTGATCGGGGTCCTCGCGCTGGTCGGGTTCGTCGTCGTCGAGCGGCGGTCGCGCCATCCCCTCGTCCCGCCCGACCTGTTCGCCGACCGCGTGTTCACCGCCGCCAACGTCGCGACCCTGCTCATCTACGCCGCGCTCGGCACGGTGTTCGTGATGCTGGTCATGTTCCTGCAGGTCGTGTCCGGGTTCAGCCCGCTGCAGGCAGGCACGGCCCTGCTGCCGGTCACGGTGATCATGCTGCTGTTCTCGGCGCGGGCCGGGGCGCTCGCGCAGCGCATCGGCTCCCGCATCCCCATGACCGTCGGCCCGCTGGTGTCCGCGGGCGGGCTCGCGCTGATGGGACGCATCGGGCCGGACGCGTCGTGGCTGGTCGACGTCCTGCCCGCCGTCGTCGTGTTCGGCGCCGGGCTGTCGCTGACGGTGGCCCCGCTGACGTCGACGGTTCTCGATGCCGCCTCCGACCGCCACGCCGGTGCGGCGTCCGGGGTGAACAACGCCGTCGCCCGCGCCGCCGGGCTGCTGGCCGTCGCGGTGATCCCCGGTGTCGCGGGGATCACCGGGGACGCCTACACCGACCCCGTGGCGTTCGCGGCGGGCTACCGGGTCACGGTGTGGATCGGCGCGGCCCTGCTGGTGACCGCCGCCCTCGTGTCGTTCGTGTTCGTCCGGACGGGCCGCACCTCGACTCCCGACGCCGCGGCCGACCCCGACCGGTTCGCCCTGGAACGCTGCCCGCAGTGCGGGATCGACGGCCCGCTGGTGCACCCCGCCGACCGCGCCGACGACACTCCCTAGAGCCCCAGCGCCGCCGCCAGCTCGGTGAGCCCGGGGACCGGGTCGGCGCCCTCGGCGACGAGCAGCTGCGCGCACACGTGGTCGGCGCCCGCAGCGAGGTGCTCGTCCAGCCTGGCCGCGACGGCGGCCGCGTCACCGTGGGCGACGACGGCGTCGATCACCGCGTCGGCCGCCGAGTCGAGCTCGGCTTCGGTGAAGCCGAGCCGCATCAGGTTGCGGCGGTAGTTGACCAGGCCCAGGTACGGGCTGATGACGGCCGGGCGCCCCAGCTCGCGGGCCCGCTGCGGGTCGGTGTCGAGGACGACCTTGTGCTCGGCCACGAGCAGCCGGCCGGCGCCGATGATCTCCCGCGCCTCACGGGTGTGCTCGGGCGTCGTCAGGTAGGGCAGGGCGCCCGCGGTCCGCTCGGCGGAGACCTTCAACACCCTGGGGCCCAACGCCGCCAGCGCCATACCCTCGACGGGGACGCCGGCGGCGTCGAGCGCGTCGAGGTAGCCCAGGATCGTGTCGAACGGCTTCGCGTACTGCTGTGTGGCCTCGGGGTGGCCGATGCCGACGCCGAGCAGGAACCGGCCGGGGAACGCCTTCTCGATGCGGTGGTAGGAGTCTGCGACCTCGGCGGCCGGGCTGTTCCACATGTTCACGATGCTGGTGCCGACCGCGATCGAGTCGGTCGCCGTCAACAGCTCCTCGACGATGCCGAGGCCTGCGGGCGGGGAGCCGCCGATCCAGATCGCGCCGTACCCGAGCTCCTCGATCCGCGTCGCCAGGGCGCCGTCGAGCTCACGCTCGCGCCGCCAGACGCCGTACCGCCCGACCTGCACCGTCATCGACGTTCCTCTCGACCGGCCGTCGCCGGCGGCTGCAGGAGCGGTACCGACGGGCTCGCTCTACGCTCGACGCGTGGGCTCCCCCGGCGGTCGCGCCGCTCCTCTGCGGATGCGGCCACGACTCCTCGTGACCGCCGATCCCACCCTGCCACGCCACGCCCCTCCGGGCACCGGGGCGATCGTCGTCGGGGCGGGGGTGGCGGGTGTGAGCGCGGCCACGGTGCTGGCCGAACGCGGGGTCGCGGTGACGCTCGTCGAGGCCGCGGCGACGCTCGGCGGGCGTCTCGGCGCATGGCCGGTCACGTTGCCCGACGGCTCCGAACAGGTTGTCGAGCACGGGTTCCACGCCTTCTTCCGGCAGTACTACACGTGGCGGGACGTGTTGCGCCGCATCGATCCCGGCCTCGGGTTCCTGGCGCCGGTCGAGGGCTACCCGGTGATCTCGCGACGGTTCCCGCCCGAGGACCTCGGCGGGCTGCCCGCCGCTCCCCCGCTGAACCTGCTCGCGCTGTTCGCCCGCTCGCCCAGCCTCACGATGCGGGACCTCGCCGGGGCCGACGTGGCGTTGGGCACCGAGCTCCTGACCTTCGACCGCCACCGCACCGTCACGGTGCTCGACACGATGAGCGCCGGGGAGTTCCTTGCCGGGCTACGGGTGTCGGACCGGGCGCGGGAGATGCTGTTCGAGGCGTTCGCGCGGTCGTTCTTCTGCGACCCCGACGGGCTGTCGGCCGCCGAGCTCGTCGCGATGTTCCACTTCTACTTCCTCGGCAACCCCGAGGGCATCGGTTTCGACGCCCCGCGCACCGACCACCTGCACGCCATCTGGGCGCCGCTGGCGGAGTACCTGCGGGCCCGGGGCGCGACGATCCGGACGGGCTGCGCGCTGCGGTCGCTGCGCCCCGACGGCCCCGACTGGGCCCTCGAGCTCGACGACGGCGCGACCCTGACCAGCCGCCACGTCGTCCTCGCGCTCGACCCGGGGGCACTGCGCGAGGTCGTCGGTGCCTCGCCCGGACTGGCGTCGGTCGCACCGCGGCTCGCCGCGCAGGCCGCGGGCCTGACGACGGCGCCGCCGTTCGTCGTCAGCAGGCTGTGGCTCGACGCCGACGTCGACCCGTCCCGGGCGGTGTTCAACGCCGTCAGCGGCGAGGCCACCCTCGACTCCGTGACCGTGTACTCGCGGCTGGAGGAGCCGTCCGCGCAGTGGGCGCGCGGGAGCGGCGGCAGCGTCCTGGAGCTGCACTCCTACGCGTGCACCGAGCCCGACGGTGCCGCCGACCGGATGCGCGCCGAGCTCGCCGGGCTGTGGCCCGAGACGGCCGGGCCGGCGCAGGTGCACCGCGTCGACCGGGTGGACGCGACCGCGCCGGCGTTCCCGCCGGGCAGCGCGGGCACCCGCCCCGGGGTGCGCACCGACGCCCGCGGCGTCCGCGTCGCGGGAGACTTCGTCGAGGCGCCGCTGGTGTGCGGGCTGATGGAACGCGCGGCCGTCACCGGTGTGCTGGCGGCGGCCGATGTGCTCGCCGAGGTCGGCGCCACCGGCGTCGACGTGTACGGCGTCCCGCAGCGGGGTCTGCTGGCCGGGCTCCCGTCGAGGGCCCGGCACCGCGCCGTCGGACGTCCGGCCCCGCGAACGGGGCTGTGAGCCGGGGCCTCCGGGGGATGTCGGTGGCCGGCGTTAGGGTCCGCGCATCGAACCGTCGACACCGGCGCAGGCCGGCGCCCGCCCCGCGCCGCGCATCGCCGTGCACGCCGATCCCGGCGGTCCGTTCCTGATCCAGCGCCTCGACGACGCGGACGCCCCGGCCGGCCCGGTGAACGCGGCGGGCCCGGCGCAGCTGTCGCTGCTCGACGACGACGCGCCCCGCTGGGTCTGGCGCAGTCCCCGGACCTACCGGGCCCTGCTCGCCGCCGGGGTCCGGGTGACGCGCGCGCACGACGTCGAGCTGGTGGAGCGGCTGCTGGTGGCCGCCGCAGGCCGGTTCGGGGCCCCACACGGGCTCGCGGCGGCGAGTGCGCGGCTGGCGGGACTGCCCGAGGAGCCCGACCCGCCCCCGGAGGCCGACGACGAGCCACCGGGCCTGTTCCCCAGCGCCGCCCCCGCCGGACCCGAGACACTCGCGGCGGTCGTCGCGGTGCACGCCGCGCAGCGCCGCACCCTCGCCGGGAACCCGCGGCTGGCACTGCTCGCGACGGCCGAGTCGGCCGGGGGTGTCGTCGCCGAGGAGATGCGCGCCGACGGACTGCCGTGGGACGCCGACGTGCACGACGACCTGCTCACCACCGCGCTGGGCCCCCGGCCGGCCGGGTACGCCCGACCGCGGCGCCTCGCGGAGCTGGCCGCCGACATCGACGCCGCGTTCGGCCGACCGGTCAACCCCGACTCCCCCGCGGAGGTGCTGCGCGCGTTCGGCAGATCCGGGTTCGAGCTGCCCAGCACCCGGTCCTGGGTGCTGAAGAAGGTCGACCACCCGGCCGTCGCGCCGCTGCTCGCCTACAAGGAGCTGGCGCGGCTGCACACCGCCCACGGCTGGGCGTGGCTGCGCACCTGGGTGCACGACGGACGGTTCCGGCCGGAGTACGTCGTCGGCGGGGTGGTGTCCGGGCGCTGGGCCACCCGCGGCGGTGGGGCGCTGCAGATCCCGAGGGCCGTGCGCGGCGCGGTCCGCGCCGACCCGGGCAACCGCCTGGTCGTGGCCGACGCCGCCCAGCTCGAACCGCGCATCCTCGCCGCGATGGCGGGCGACGACGCGCTCGCCCGCGCCGGTGGCCGCGAGCCGGACTCCGACCTCTACGCCGGGCTCGCCCACGAGCTGTTCGGCGGGTCCGCCCCCGACGGGCGGGCCAAGGCCAAGCTCGCCGTGCTGTCGGCGATCTACGGGCAGACCTCCGGCGACGCGGGCGTGCACCTGGCGTTGCTGCGCCGGCGGTTCCCCGCGGCGGTCGACGTCGTCGAGGCGGCCGCACGGGCCGGGGAGGACGGCCGGATCGTCCGGTCGTGGCTGGGCCGCACCAGCCCACCCGCCGCCCCCGGCGACGAGGTGCCCGCACGGGCCCGGGCCCGCGGCCGGTTCACCCGCAACTTCGTGGTGCAGGCGACGGCCGCCGAGTGGGCGCTCGTCCTGCTCGCGGAGCTGCGGGCGGCGCTGCACGCGGCGGGCGACCCGGCGAGGCTGGTGTTCTTCCAGCACGACGAGGTGCTCCTGCACGGCCCGGCCGACGGCGCCGAGCTCGCTGCGGCGATGGTGCAGGACGCCGCGGACACCGCGACCCGGCGGCTGTTCGGCGACACCCCGGTCCGGATCCCGGTCCCGGGCCGGGTCGTGACGTCGTACGCGGAGAAGTAGGGCGTCAGGCGACGTTCGACGACGGCACCGGCTGCCCGAGCACCGCGTCGGCCATGCCACGCATCCCGGCGGCGTTGGGGTGCGCAGGCGCGGCGGGTGAGGTCGGGATCAGGCCCTCGATCCAGCGGGTGCCGTGGTCGGCGCACATGTCGTGACCGATCGAGGGGGTGTAGGTGTCGACGTAGCCGACGCCCGCGGCGGCGGCCTGGTCGGCGAGCATGGTGTTGAGCTGCTTCTCCACGCCGCGCAGGTAGGCGACGTCGCCCGCGCTGAACGGCACCACCGGGAAGCATCCGGCGCCGGTGTCGGGCAACAGCGCCGGGTAGCCGACCAGCAGCACGCGCGCCTGCGGCGCCCGCTGCGTGATCGCGGCGAGCGCGGCGGCGATCTTCGGGGCGGTGGCGTCGATGCGGGCGGCGAGCTCGTCCGTGCCGCCCGCGGTGTAGTGGTCGTGGCACGCGGCCCCGCTCGGGCGCACCGGGGAGCGGGTGGCGCAGTCGACGATGATCGAGACGAACCCGATGTCGTTGCCGCCGATACCCAACGTCACCAGCGACACGTCGGGGCCCAGTGCGTCGAGCTGGGGGGCGTTGGTGCCCAGGCCGGTGCCCTGCGGCCCGGCCAGGTTCGCCGTCGTCGCGCCGCTGCAGCTGACGTCCTGGCTGGTGGTGAAGGCCAGGCCCTTCGCCACCAGCGCCGGGTAGTTGTTCGTCGACCGCAGGCAGCCGACCGGCTTGCCGGTCTGGATCGGGACGAGCGGACCGGCGGTGTAGGAGTCGCCCATCGCGACGTAGCGGCCGGGGGGCGCCGGTTCCTGCGCCGAGGCCGGCGCGGCGACGACCACCGCGGTCGTCAGCGCCGCGACGACAATCAACGCCGCCCTCGGGATCCGGCCCCGCCACAACCGACCACGCCGCACGACCGCTCCCGGGACTCGCGACCCCCGACGGGCCGAACCTCGTCGAGCATGGCCTACGCGCCCGGCGCGGCGGAAGAACCCCGACGGGCGATTGCGGCTCAACGGCGGCGCAGCCCCACGGGAGCGACCGTGCGCGAACGGAGGAACTCGGCGTCGATGGTCACCGGCCGGTACGGCAGCGCCGCGAGCTCCGGCTCACCCGGGTCCGCCCCGCCGACGAGGAACGACCACTCGTGCTCGTCGCTGCCGACGTAGCGGACGTGGGCGAACACGTCGTGGAACCGGTCCCACGCCGCGCGCAGCGTCGCGTCCCGCCACACCGCCGCGCTGCCCGCCTGCGACACGACCACCCCGCCGTCGGTGAGCCGGTCGCGGCAGTCGGCCAGGAAGTCACGGGTGTAGAGCCGGTTGAGCTGGTTGCCGGCGTCGTCGGGGCGTTCGTCGGGCAGGTCGACGACGATCACGTCGTAGCGTGGGCCCTCGCCCCGGACCCACTCGCGGCCGTCGGCGTAGTGCACCCGCACCGGCCCGTCGCCGCGCTCCGCCGCCACCAGGGCGTCCGGGGTGTAGCCGTAGGGCAGGTGCGCCGCACACGCCCGGACGGCTGCCGTGTCGACGTCGACGTGATCGACGAGCGTTGCGCCGCAAGCGATCGCCAGCTCGCTGACCACGCCCTCGCTGGACCCGACGACCAGTACGCGCTCACGGCGGCGGGCCCACAGCACGGCCGGGACGTAGAGCGCCTCGTGATAGGTCAGCTGCGTCGACTCGGCGCTCTGCCGCTCGTCGTCGCAGAACAGGGTGACGCCGTGCGCGGTGTCGGCGATCAGCAGGTGTTGGAACGGCGTCGTCTCCCGGTGGTGGACGCGGCCGATCTCCCAGGTCCGGGTCAGCCCCGGCGAGACCGGCTCGACGACCCGGCCGCGGGCCGCGCCGCGCGGCTCGGTCCGGGACTCGCGCACGCCCGCACCCAGCGTCTCGGCGAGCAGGACGACCGCCAGTTCCGGGTCGGCCGCGTCGCCGCAGGTGAACACGTCGACCAGGGCGCGGCCGTGCTCGGGCCACGTGTGGATCGAGGCGTGGGACTCCGCCAGCAGCGCGACGACGGTGACCCCGTGCGGCTCGAACGCCTCGGCGACGACCTGGCGCACCGTCGCACCCGCCGCGGTGAGCGCGCCGGCGAGCGCGGCGCGCAGCCGGTCGGTGTCGTCGAGGACGGCGGCGTCGACGCCGTCGAGGTCGGCCAGGACGTGGCGGCCGGCGGGCTGGGGGGACACGTGCTCCACGGCGTCGGACCCTAGATGAGCGCCCGGGCCCACCCGGCGCCCCGCCACCCCGTCGGCGCGCAACCGCACTGCTCCTGCCCGGCCGTGCGACGACCGTGGCGTTGCGGCCGCGAGGCCGGGCGCGGCCTCACGGTCCTCCGGACGCCCCGCGACGGCCCGCGACGGCCGCTGCCGGATCTCAGTCCTGTGCGGGGACGACGTGCACCGGCAGCGGGCCGAACCCGTTGAACCCCACCGACGCGTACGACGCCGTGTAGGCGCCTGCAGCCAGCAGGTCGACGTGGTCGCCCGCGCGCAACGACAGCGGCAGCGAGCAGGGGGTGCGCCGGTACAGGACGTCGTCTCCGTCGCAGGTCGGGCCGGCCGGCACGACCGGCCCGGCGGGGCCGTCGCGGCCGGGGGTGCGCAGCGGGTAGCCGATCGCCTCGTTCTCGGTCTCGGCGAGGCCCTGGTAGCGGCCGGCGTCGAGGTACACCCAGCGCCGGTGGTCGACACCGGGCCGCCGCGACACCCGCAGCACGCTCGTGCGCAGCACCCCGGCCTCGGCGACGAGAGCACGACCTGGCTCCAGGACGAGCCGCACGTCGTGTTCCCCGACCGCGGCGGCGAACTCCGCGAACCCGGGCACCTCGGACCGGTACGCGACGGGCAGCCCCCCGCCGATGTCGAGCACCGGACGGTGCAGCCCCGCCTCCCGGGCGACCTCCAATGCGGTCGCGACCCCGGCGGCGTAGGTCGCGGGACGGGTCTGCTGGGACCCGGCGTGGAAGGTCACCCCGGTAGCGACGAGACCTCGGGAAGCGCACGCGCGCAACAGGTCCACGGCCGCTGCGGGGGTGGCGCCGAACTTCCCGGAGAACGGCGTCGCCGAGCCGCTGTCGTCGACGAGCACGCGGACCAGGACGTCCGACCCGGGCGCGTGCGCGGCGATCTCGTCGAGATCCTCGGGGCTGTCGGTGACGAACCGGCGCACCCCCGCCGTGTGGCAGGCCGCCGTCGCCGAGGCTCCGCGGACCGGGTTGCCCGCGCAGATCCGCTCCGGCGCCGCACCGGCGTCGGTGCACAGCGCCACCTCGGCCGGGCTCGCCGCGTCGAACCCGGCGCCGGCGGCGACGAGCGCGCGCAGCACCGCCGGGTGCGGGCACGCCTTGACCGCGTAGAGGATCTCCGCGCCCGGGAACGCCGCTGCCAGCGCCGCGTACCGGTCGACCACGACCGCGGGGTCGAGGACGAGGAACGGTGTGGGCCGTCCCCGGTCGGCGAGGAAGTTCTCGAGGGCGTCGGAGAGCACGCCGTCAGTCTGGTCGAGCGCCGCATGTCGTCCGGCCACCGGTTAACGTCGGTGATCGTGAAGCCGCAACGCCGCGCCCGCGCCATCGCCATGACCGCCGACGAGATCGACGCCTTTCTCGCCGAGGAACGCACCTGCCGCGTCGCCACCAACGGCACCAACGGGCCGCACGCCACCCCCCTCTGGTACGCCTGGCACGGGGGCGCACTGTGGCTGACGTCGCTGTCGCGCAGCCAGCGCTGGACCGACCTGATGGCCGACCCACGGATCGCCGCCGTCGTCGACGCCGGGCACGACTACGACGAGCTGCGCGGGGTGGAACTGCGCGGGAGCGTCGAGGTCGTCGGCGAGGTGCCGCGGACGGGGGAGCCGTGCCCGGAGCTCGACGGCCCCGAGCAGCTCATGGCCGATCGCTACCACGGGGGGACGGTCCGCCACGACGGCCGGCACGCCTGGCTGCGCCTGCGCCCGGAGAAGATCACCAGCTGGGACTTCCGGAAGCTGCCCGCCGACCGGCGCTGACCGTGTGCACGGCGCCCGTGAGTGGCAACGGTCGCGACAACGACTGTCGCCACCCCACGGGCGCCGTGGGCGTGCTGGGCTCTCAGGCCGTGACCAGTGGCCACAGTCCGTCGGCGCCCGCGGCCAGGACGAGGTCGCCGATGCGGGTGGCCCACTCGCCATCGGTGCCGTCCTCGTCGCGCCACGCCCAGAGCCGGGTCGTCGTCAGCCGCAGGTCGTGCTCGCGGGTGAAACCGATGGCGCCGTGGACCTGGTGGGCGATGCGGGCCACCTCCGTGGCCGCCTCCCCGGTGCGGACCTTCGCCGACGCGACGGCCAGCTCGGCCGTCGGGGCGCCGACACCGTCGCGGACGACGACGCGGGCCGCCGACCCGGCTGCCGCCCCACCCGCCGCGACCTCCGCCGCGGCGAGCGCGAGCTGCTGCTGGACGGCCTGGAACCGGCCGATGGGGCGGCCGAACTGCTCCCGCTCCCCCGCATAGCCGACCGAGCGGGTCAGCGCCCCGCGGGCAGCCCCGGCGAGCAGGAGCGCCCGCGACAGCGCCGCCCACAGCGCGAACTCGGACTCCGCCCCGTCGGGTGCCGCGGCGACGGCCGCACTCGCGCCGTCGACGGTCAGGGTGTCGCGCGGCTCCTCGGCGACGTTGGTGCCCTCGACGAGTGTCGCCGTCGCCGGGTCGAGGACCACGACCGATCCCCCGGTGAGCACCACGACCGCCGCGGCCGACCGCGCCCACGGCACCCGCGCCAGCGTCCCGGACACGGTGTCGCCGTCGACGGTCAACGCGCCCGCGCGGTCCAGCGCGAACGTCAGGGGGCCCACCGGGACATCCAGGCCCGCGGCCGCGGCGAGCCGGCAGGCGACGTCGGTCTCGGCGAGCGGCACCCGCGCGGCCCCCGCCCCCGCCTCGACGAGCACGGCGGCCAGGTCGAGCAGCGATCCGCCGCTGCCGGCGGCGTCCTCGGCGACGGCGAGGCGGGCCAGCCCGGTCTGTTCCAGGGTGTCCCACAGCGCGGTGTCGAGCCCGGTGCCGTCGACGTCGGCGTCGGCGAACACCGATGTGGCCAGCTCGACGAGATCGGGGTCGACGACGGGCAGGTCGGTGTGCGCGCTCATCGCAGCCCCAGTCCCCGCGCGACGATGCCGCGCAACACCTCGTTGGTCCCCCCGCGCAGCGTGAAGCCGGGGGCGTGCAGCACCGCGTCGGCGAGCAAACGGGCGTAGCCGCCCTCGGCGCCAGGGTCGGGCGGTACCGACACCAGCAGCCGCGCCGCGTCGATGATCTCGTTCTCGAACCGCGTGCCCAGGTCCTTCACCACGGCCGCGGCCAGCTCCGGCGCCTCCCCGGACGCCAGCGACCCGGCCACCGCGAGCGACATCCGCCGCAGCGACCACAGTCGCGCGACGAGCGAGCCCAGCTGCCGCCGCCCCGCAGCACCCAGGTCGGCACCCGACAGCTCCCCGACGAGCGCAGCCAGCAGCGGGAACGTCGACAGGAACCGCTCCGGGCCCGACCTCTCGAACGCCAGCTCGCCGGTGACCTGCGTCCACCCGGAGCCGACGTCACCGAGCACCATGTCGTCGGGCACGAAGACCTCGTCGAACACGACCTCGTTGAAGTGGTGCGCCCCGGTGAGCAGCGGGATCGGGCGGACCGTGACGCCGTCGGCGTGCAGGTCCACGATCAGCTGCGACAGCCCGGCGTGCCGCTTGCCCTCCTCCGGCGGCGAGGTGCGGACCAGCGCGAAGAACGCGTGCGCACGGTGACCGCCCGACGTCCACACCTTCGTACCGGTCAGCGACCAGCCGCCGTCGACCTTCGTCGCGCGGCTGCGGACCGACGCGAGATCGGAGCCGGAGTCGGGCTCGGACATGCCGATCCCGAAGTAGACCTCACCCGCGGCGATGCCCGGCAGGTACTTCCGCCGCTGGGCGTCGGTGCCGTGGCGCAGCAGCGACGGCCCGATCTGCCGGTCGGCGACCCAGTGCGCCGCGACGGGTGCGCCCGCCGCGAGCAGCTCCTCGGTGACGACGTAGCGGTCCAGCGGCGACGCACCGTGCCCGCCGTACTCGGCCGGGATCGTCATGCCCAGCCAGCCCCGCGCGGCCAGCCTCCGGGTGAAGTCCTCGTCCCAGCCCGACAACCACACATCGGATCGGGGGGTCCACGAACCGGCGGCACGTTCGTCGGCGAGGAACTCCCGGACCTCGGCGCGCAGCGCCTCGGCTCGCACGGGGAGCTCGGCGGCGGGCGGCGTCAGTGCCGGCAGCCGCGACAGGGTCTGCGTCACCGCCCCATCGTGGACGACACGGCCCCGATCGGCATGTGACGTGCACCGCCCCTCCGATCGGAGGGGCGACCTGACCATCGTGACCGGGACGCGACCGGGCACCGGCCCGAGTCGGCCCCGGACGGGTCACCGCAGGTCGCACGGCCCGTACCACCATCGACCCGCAATCGCAGATCGAGGGTTCTCGCACATCTCTGGCAAGAGGAGGGCCGGGTGTGTTCTGCTGTCGCTCGCGAAGGGTCCCGTGCCGCGGGACCGGTGAGGAGCGAAGGTGTCCACCACAGACGTCGCGATGCACATGAGCGACGGCATCGTGAACGCGCCGACGTCGCTGATCTTCGGCGTGATCTCCATCCTGTTCGTCGGGCTGGCCGCCGTGCGTGCCCGCGCCGACCTCGACGACCGCACCGCCCCCATGGCCGGCCTGGTCACGGCGTTCGTCTTCGCCGTCCAGATGATCAACTTCCCGATCCTGCCCGGGGCCAGCGGTCACCTGCTCGGCGGCGCGCTCGTCGCGATCCTCGTCGGGCCGTGGGTCGGCACCTTGTGCATCACGATCGTCCTCGTCGTGCAGTCGCTGCTGTTCGCCGACGGCGGCCTCACCGCACTGGGCACCAACGTCTTCAACATGGCGATCATCGGGGTGTTCGTCGGCTGGGCCGTCGCCCGCGCCATGCGCGGCCTCGCCCGCCGAAGCCGCCGCGGCCTGATCGTCACCGCGTTCGTCGCCGCCTTCGTCAACACCGTCGTCGCGTCCCTCGGGTTCGTCCTCGAGTACGCGATCGGCGGTGCCGCCGGCGCCACCACCGGCACCGTCCTCACCCTCATGGTCGGCTTCCACGCCCTCATCGGCATCGGCGAGGGCATCATCACCGCCGCCACCGTCGGCGCCGTCGCCGCCGTCCGCCCCGACCTCGTCCACCTGCTGCGCACCGCACCCCGTGTCGCGCAGCCCGCCGGCCGCGGCCCCGCCCGCGGCGAGGGGAGCACGGCATGACCGCGCCCGACACCCGACGCCGGTCGCGGTTCCTCATCGGGTTCCTGCTCGCCGCGCTCGTGATCGCCGGCGGCGTCTCCTACCTCGCCAGCTCCTCCCCCGACGGCCTCGACTCCGTCACCCTGCACGGCTGCCAGGTCACCGAGACCGCGACCGGCGAGCAGCTCGACGGCGCCTGCATCGCCCAGAACGCCACCGAGCACCCCGCGGCGACGGGCCCGCTCGCCGACTACTCGATCGGCGGCGCCGAACACTCCGTCGGCCTCGCCGGGATCATCGGCGTCATCGTCACCGTCCTCGCCGCGGGCGGGCTGTTCTGGCTGCTGCGCGGCCGTCGCGGCCCCGCGGCGGGAGACGGTCCCGGCGACGACGGCGCCCACGACCACGGCTGATGGGCGCCGGGCACTCGCATCCGCTGTACCTGGAAGGCAGCTCGGTCGTACACCGGCTGCCGGCCGAGGTGAAGATCGTCGCCGCGTTCCTCACCGTGCTCTGCGTCGTCGCGACGCCACGCGAGGCGTTCTGGGCCTTCGGCGGGTACCTGCTGCTCCTCGCCGCGGTGTGGGCCGCGGCCCGCATCCCGCCGGGCTGGATGGCGCGGCGCGCCCTGATCGAGGCACCGTTCGTCGTGCTGGCGGTCCTGCTGCCGTTCACCGGCCCGGACCCGCGGTTCGAGTGGGCCGGGCTGTCACTGTCGCACGCCGGCACACTCGGCGCCTGGAACATCCTCGCCAAGGGCACTCTCGGCGTCCTCACCTCGCTCACCCTCGCCGCCACCACACCGATGCGCGACCTGCTGCTCGGGCTCCAGCGGCTGCGCGTGCCCGCGCTGGTCCTCACCATCGCAACGCTCATGCTGCGCTACGCCGACGTCATCGCGGGCGAGGCCCGCCGGATGCGGCTCGCACGCATCGCCCGCGGCCACGACCCCCGCTTCCTCTGGCAGGCCGGTGCCACCGCCCGCGGCATCGGCAGCCTGTTCATCCGCTCCTACGAACGCGGCGAACGCGTCCACCTCGCGATGCTCTCCCGTGGCTGGACCGGCACGATGCCGACGACCGGAGCCCCCGCGACCGTCCGCAGCCAGTGGCTCGTGGCGCTGGCCCTCCCGCTCGTCGCCGCCGCGCTGGCCGTGACGGGCATGATGACGACGTGAGCGCCCACACCGAGCCGGCGTCGCCGCCCGCCGCCGACCCGGCGGTCGCGTCCCTCGACGTCCGCGGCCTCGACTTCGCCTACCCCGACGGCACTACCGCCCTGCACGGCGTCGACCTGCGCATCGAGCCCGGCGAACGCGTCGCCCTGCTGGGCCCCAACGGTGCCGGGAAGACGACGCTCGTCCTGCAGCTCAACGGGATCCTCGCCCCGACCGGGGGTGAGGTCGTCGTCGGCGGGCTACCGGTGCGCAAACCGCACCTGCAGGAGGTCCGCCGCCGCGTCGGGATCGTCTTCCAGGACCCCGACGACCAGCTGTTCATGCCGACGGTCCGCGAGGACGTCGCGTTCGGGCCCGCCAACTTCGGGGTCCGCGGCGACGAGCTCACCGCCCGTGTCGAGGCCGCGCTCGAGGCGGTGGGGATGGCCGAGCACGCCGACCGCTCGCCGCTGCACCTGTCAGGTGGGCAGCGCCGCCGCGTCGCGCTGGCGACCGTCCTGTCGTGCGACCCCGAGATCCTGGTGCTCGACGAACCGTCGTCCAACCTCGACCCGGTGGCCCGGCGCGAGCTCGCCGAGGTGCTACTCGGGCTCGACCGGACGCTGCTGATGGTCACCCACGACCTGCCCTATGCGCTGCAGCTGTGCCCGCGCAGCGTGGTCGTCGACGGCGGGCGCATCGTCGCCGACGGGCCCACCCGGGCGTTGCTGGCCGACGACGGGATGCTGCGGGCGCACCGCCTCGAACTGCCGTTCGGCTTCACGCTCGCCTGAGCCCACGCCGGACGCTGCACATCCGGACGCGGCACATCCGGACGCCGAGTTCGACGTGGGACCGGTGTCGATCATGATCGGACGGGTCTGTTGCCGAACTCGGCGTCGACGTGCGGGGTCGGCTCAGCGCGGGGTCGGCTCAGCGCGGGGGCGGCGGTGCCGGGTAGCCCGGCAGCCCGCTGCCGTCGTCGTCGCCGGAGCGGCCGCTCTGGTTCTCGTCGCGGCCCGGTGCGGGGGTCCCCCGCGGCGGCGTCGGCACCGAGCTATGGCCCTCGTCGTTCCAGTCGTCCGGCGCGATCTCCCGGGGTGCCTCGTGCCGCGGAGCCGGCGACGGCGCCTGGCGCTGCTGCCGGGGACCTGCCCCGGGGCCGAGCCGCGGCGGAGCCTCCGCCGACGGGATCGCGCTGGGCTCCGCGCCCAGCGGCGGGACCTCCCTGCGGGCCTGCGCCTCGGCGTTCGCGACGACCGCCGCGATCTCCGGGTTCGTCCGGGTGTCGAACCAGGCGTCCATCCCCGGGTCGTCGTCCTCGGGGCGGTTCGTCGGCGCGCCGTCGTCCGGGCTCGGCTGGTAGCGGAAGACGCCGTCCTCACCCGGGGCGCCCAGCATCCGGGTGAAGCCTTCGAGGGCCTTGCCGAAGTCGCTGGGCACCAGCCACACCTTGTTGGCGTCGCCCTGCGCCATCTGCGGCAACGTCTGCAGGTACTGGTAGGCCAGGAGCTCCGGCGTCGGCTTGCCCGCCTTGATCGCCGCGAACACCTTCTCGATGGCCTTCGCCTGACCCTGCGCCTGCAGGTAGCGGGCCGCGCGGTCACCCTGCGCGCGCAGGATCCGCGACTGCCGGTCGGCCTCCGCGTTGAGGATCGCCGCCTGCTTCGCGCCCTCGGCGGTGAGGATCTGCGCCTGCTTCTGGCCCTCCGCGCTGCGGATCGCGGACTCGCGCTGGCCCTCCGCGGTGAGGATCGTCGCGCGCTTCTCGCGGTCGGCCTTCATCTGCCGCTCCATCGACTCCTGGATGGACGCGGGCGGGTCGATCGCCTTGATCTCGACGCGGGCGACGCGGATGCCCCACCGGCCGGTGGCCTCGTCGAGCTCACCGCGCAGCTGGGTGTTGATCTGGTCGCGGGACGTCAGCGTCCCCTCCAGCGTCATGCCGCCGACCACGTTGCGCAGCGTCGTCGTGGTGATCTGCTCGACACCGACGATGTAGTCGGAGATCTCGTAGACCGCCGCCCGCGGGTCGGTGACCTGGAAGTACACGACCGTGTCGATGTTGACCGTCAGGTTGTCCTGCGTGATCACCGGCTGCGGCGGGAAGGACACGACCTGCTCGCGCAGGTCGATCCGCTCGCGGATGCGGTCGACGAACGGCACCAGGAACGTCAGCCCGGGCGGCTGGGTGCCCTTGTACCGGCCCAGCCGCTCGATCACGGCCGCCGTGGCCTGCGGGATGATCTGAACAGCCCTGATCAGCGTCACCGCCACCAGCACCACGATCACCAGAACGACGATGAGCGTCACCGTGCCGTCCACCCCGATCCCCTCCTTGCCGAGGGTCCTGCGGACCCTCCATGGGCCGCACCGTATCGCCCGCCGATCAGTCCTCGGCGAGCACCATCGCCGTCGCGCCGGAGATCTCGATGATCCGCACGCGGCTGCCGTTCCCGATCGTCTGCTCATGGTCGTAGGCCTGCGCCGACCAGACGTCGCCGCCGATCTTGACCCGGCCACCCGTGTGGTCGCCGCGGATCTCCGCGACGACGGTGCCGTGCCTGCCGACCAGCGCCTCGGTGTTCGTGGCGTGGTGCTCGATCCCCCGGTCGAGGCGGCGCCGCAGTGCCGGGCGCACCGCGAAGATCAGCAGCACCGACACCGCCGCGAACACCAGGGTGGCCGGCAGCACCGACAGCCCCAGCAGGGAGCCACCGGCGGCGGCGAGCGCGCCCGCGCCCAGCATCAGCAGGAAGAACTCGCCGCTGAGCACCTCCGCGGCGATCAGCGCGACCCCGGCGATCAGCCAGATCAGTGCGCCCATGCCCTGATCCTGCCAGACCTCAGCCGGTCACCGTCACGAAGTCGATCAGCTGCTCGACCGCCCCGATCAGGTCGGACTCCAGATCCCGGAAGCTGCGGACCGCACCGAGGACGCGCCGCGCCCCGTCGGCGGGCTCGCCCCAGCGCAGGGCGTCGCACACCCCCGTCTTCCAGTCGGTCCCGCGCGGGACCACCGGCCACGCCCGGATGCCGACGACGGACGGCTTCACCGCCTGCCACACGTCGACGAACGGGTGCCCGGTGACCAGCACGTCCGGACCGGCGACGGCGTGCGCGGCCCGGGTCTCCTTCGACCCGGTGACGAGGTGGTCGACGAGGATCCCCAGCCGCCGGTGCGGAGCCGGCCCGAAGTCGGCCACCGCGGCCGCCAGGTCGTCCATCCCGTGCATCGGCTCGACGACGATGCCTTCGACCCGCAGGTCGTGACCCCACACCGTCTCCACCAGCGCCGCGTCGTGGATGCCCTCCACCCAGATCCGGCTGGCCCGCGCCGTCCGCGCCTTCACGTTCGCGACCGCCACCGAACCCGACGCCGACCGCCCCGGGCTCCTCGGCGCCGCCTTCGGAACCACCAGCGTCGCCGGGGCGCCCTCGAACAGGAACGCCGCCGGGCGCAGCGGGAACACCCGGCGCCTGCCGTGGCGGTCCTCCAGCGTCACCTCACGGATGTCGGCCTTCACCACCGCACCGCAGAAGCCGCTCGCCGGGTCCTCGACGACGAGCCCGGCCTCGGCCGGGACCTCCGGGACGGACCGGCGGACCTGACGGCGGACACCGTCCGCGCCGAACGAGCCGCTGTAGTCGTGGGAGCGCACTGACACGGCAGGGTTTGTACCCCGCGCCGTCGGCCCGACACGGGCGACACGCCGTGTGCGGCGCCACCCGTGCGGAGCCGACCGGTCGTGACCCGCGGAAACCGGCCGGTCACACCTCGTGGCCATCCTCACCCGGTCGGAGGTCCTGCCGTCGCCCGCCCGAGTTGGTTAGCCTGTCTCGCGTGTCTCGTCCCTCCGCGACCCTGACGGTGTGGGCCTCGGCCTGGCTGGCCGGCGCCGCGGCACCCGACGACGTCCTCGACGCACTCGCCCCGTGGGCCGACGCCCACGACGTGGTCGCCGCCGACGACACCGCCGCCGACGCGACGGACCTGCCCCTGCCCTCGCGGCCCCCGTCATCGCTGACGTTCCTGCTCGCCGCCCTGCGCCGGGCCGCGCCGCGTGGCCAGGCCCGGCTGGCGCTGCCCGTCGCCGGGGACATCCGGGGCCTGCCCGGTCCCGGCCCGTTCTCCGAGGCTGCGCTCGCCGCGGGTGAGGGCGTGCTGTTCCCTGACGCCGGGCTCGGCGCGGTCCCGGGCATCGTCGCCGACGGGGTGCTGCGCTGGACCGTCCACGTCGTGCGCGACCAGCTGCCGCCCGCCGAGTACGTCCCGCTCAACCACGCGGAGTTCGAGCTGCGCGACCAGGTCCGCCGCTCCGCCTCGGTGCTCACCTCGCTCGGGGTGGCCCGGCACCGGCCCGGGGTCCGCGAGGAGATCGCCGCGGCGCTGCGGTCGCGGCCCCACTCGCTGTGGCCCGACGGCATGCCCGCCATCTCCCTGCGGGTGCTGCAGCACGCCGACGAGGTCGACGCCATCCTCGCCGCCGCGTCGGTCGACGAACCGGGTGGCGCGCTGTCGGCCTCGGCGGCCGTCGCGCGCCGGGACGCGTTGCGCCCCATCGAGACCGCGGTCCGCGTCGCCCGCCGTGCTGCCGTCGCCGAGGCCGTCCGCGTGCTCGCGGCGAGCCCCCGCGTCTGACCCGCCCGCCGAGCGGTCCCCGGCGGGCCGCTCCGGGCTGTCCGGCGACGAACATGTCGTGAGAGCGGCCCCGCGACGCTGGTGACACGGTCGGCGACGTCCCGCGCGCGAGCGTGTGGTGGGAGCGATCGGGGAACGCTCACGACGCGCTCGGGCGAGCAGGGCGAGCGGCCGATGACCCGCGCTCCACCCCGAACCCACGCGAGCCTGTCGTGAGAGCTGCACCAATGCTCCCGCCACACACTCGACGGGGCGGCACGGGCGTACGCACCCTCGGCGGGAGGGCGGCCGACGATCAGGACGTCGACCGCACCGCGGCGACGAGCGCGGCGAGGTCGTCGGGGTGCAGGTGGCGAGGCGACTCCGCGGCCTGCTCGGCGTCCCGGAGCACGGCGTCCCGCGCCGTCTCCCGCTCCGCACCCTCGCGGAGCGCGGCCTCGCGCAGCTCCGCCTCCCGGTCGGCGCGCTCCGTCGCCCTCCGGACCTCGTCGCGGAGCCGGTCGCGCTCGCGTTCCCATTCCCGAGCGTCGGCGGCGGCCCGGTCGACGGCGTCGGCACGCGCCCGTTCCGCCGCCTCGGCGGCGGCGCGGGCGC
>NZ_BEGX01000060.1 GCF_002583555.1 Pseudonocardia sp. N23 | reverse complement strand
GATGGCGGCGTGCACACCGTCGAGGGTCTCGGTGCGGTCGTCGCCGCTGAGCAGTGCGGCGCCGAGGAGCAGCAGGCCCAGGTTGACGGCCCCGGCGACGGTGAGGGCGACGGCGACGTCGGCCTTGGTGGCCGAGAGGAGCCTGCGCCGTTCGGGGCCCGGGGCGGGCGAGCCGTGCCGGTCGCGCGAGAGCGAGGAGTGGACGTAGATCGCGTGCGGCATCACGGTCGCGCCGAGCATGCCGGCAGCGAGCAGG
>NZ_BEGX01000059.1 GCF_002583555.1 Pseudonocardia sp. N23 | reverse complement strand
ACGTAGATCGCGTGCGGCATCACGGTCGCGCCGAGCATGCCGGCAGCGAGCAGGACACTGCTGGTGCCCTCGAAGCCCGGGACGATGCCGCCGACGATCCCGGCGGCCGAGGGCGGGGCGACGAAGAGACTGGCGACGAACCCGATGCCGACGACGAGCAGCATCGTCGTGACGAC
>NZ_BEGX01000058.1 GCF_002583555.1 Pseudonocardia sp. N23 | reverse complement strand
GGGGATCGTCGTGTGCACGGCGATCGTCGCCCTCAACATCGTCCTGCTGTACCTGACGGTCACCGGCCAGGGCTGACCCGCCCGGTGCGCGCGGCGCACGCGATCATGCAATGTGGAGGGAGACGAGGCCGAAGTCAATATTGCGCAGAGTCAAGTCCTCATGGGCACATCAATTATTCGCTGGTCTACAGATAAGGATAGCCTGGGCTGCTACTCGTATTGGAGTGCCAAATGTACTTTGAGCACTCCAGTGGTTGGTTCCGTCGGCAAGAACTATAAGGATCGTGCCGGCGTTCTGTCGTAACTCTTCCTTGCGATTCAGTATAAGCAACCTGTTGGTCACGATTTCATCACGGCACTTGCGTATAGTGTGTCCCATTTGTAGGCTTATGGACGATATTCACACTATTCATCTCGCGATGCGTTGGTCGCGCAGTTTTCCTGTGCTGATCGCATCGCGACGGAACCCGAGGATGCTCTTATGGCTCGCTTACTGCACGTCTCTGCTTCACCGCGCGCCGCCGTGTCTGAGTCACTCGCAATTGCCCGTACATTCGTCGATGCGTTTGCTGCCACGCACTCCGACGCGGAGGTCGACGAGTTCGACCTCTGGGATGGCACCCTTCCTGAGTTCGGTCCCGCGGCTACCGGAGCCAAGATGGCGGTCTTCGCAGGTGAGACGCCGAGCGGCGAAGGTGCGGTCGCGTGGGAAGCTGCTCACACGACCTTCCGGCGGCTGAACACCGCTGATCGCTACCTGTTCAGTGTGCCGATGTGGAATTCGGGGATTCCTTACATCCTAAAGCAGTTCATTGATGTCGTAAGTCAGCCGGGAATGCTCTTCGGTTTCGATCCCGAGCACGGTTATAGCGGCCTACTGCAGGGAAAGAAGGCCGTTGTCATTTACACAAGCGCGGTATATGGGCATGATCGCGGACCAGCGTTCGGTAACGACTTCCAGGCGCCCTACCTGCGTGACTGGCTCGCCTGGGCAGGTGTTGAGGCTGTCGAGGAAATCGAGTTCCGGCCAAACCTTGTCACCGCCGATGCCGAGACCGGAAGAGCCGCAGCACATGCCCGCGCACGTGATCTAGGAAATACATTCTGACGCGCGTCATCCGGCTCCGACAGGTCTTTCCAGGCGAGTCTCTCAGATATGTCGCGGTAGCTGGTTTCCTTCTTTTATCCTGTGGTTGTCGGCCCTCTCACCGCGGCTGGAAATCTTTCGAGAATCTTGCCGAGGAGAGTTTCCGGGCTGCTCACCGCTGCGCGGAGCGAGGACTCACAGACCGAGCTGTGTTGCTGCGTTGTCCTCCCACGCTGTCTGGGTCCGCACGTAGGCGCCGAGGGTGGCCAGAGACCGGTGCCGCGTCTGATGCGCGATCGCGCGGTCGGAGGCTCCGCGCAGGTGGCCGTAGGTGACGAACCCGGCCCGTAGCGAGTGCGCCGAGTACGGCCCACCGGCGAGTTCGGCGCGTGTCGTCGCGGCGTGCACCAGATCGTTGATCGACTCGGGGTGCAGGGCGCGGTCGAGGGCACGGTTACCCTTACTGACCTTGCGCAGCACCGGGCCGCTGGTGATCGCGCCTGCGTCGAGCCAGGCTCGCAACGCGGTGACCGGGCAGCGGGTACGGCGGTTGGCGTAGGGCAAGACGACGAGCTCTGACTCCTCGCCGCGTTGGTTGGTCTTCGACCACGGCAGGGCCAGCACGAGGCCGCGGCGGTGTTCGGTGATCTGATCGACGGTCAGGGCAGCGAGCTCGGAGCGGCGCAGCGCGCCCCAGAACCCGACAAGCAGCAGGGCACGATCGCGGACGCCGGCGAGGTCAGGTTCGGGCGGTCGGGTCTTCCAGACCCGGGTCTGTGCGCAGTGTGCGAGGACGTCGTCGAGTTCAGGGAACATCAGCGGCGGGGCCTGTTGCGGCGGGGCGCCGTGGGTACGCCGGATGCCCTCCCACACCGCGACCACGCGCGCCCCGGTCGTCGGGTCGGGAAGGTCACGCAGCTGGTGGGCGAACTTGATCGAGGACAGCCGCCGGCTCATCGTGCCGACCTTCGCTCCGTGGCGGGCCAGCTCGGTCAGGTACAGCGAGATCGTGTCGCCGGCTGCGGGCAGCGCCGGCCGGCCGCTCCGGTCGCACCAGGCGGTGAACTCGGCCCAGTCTGAGCGGTAGCCGCGCAGGGTGTTCGGTGCCCGCGCGGCCTCCACGTAGGCGGCCTCGTCGGCCGACAACGGCAGATCCTGCGCGAGATCGAGCGCGTCCGCATCGCGAGGCTCAGCGGATCCGGTCCCGCCTGTGTGCAGGTGAAGGCGGGCCGGGCGAGGTGCCGACGAATCGGTCACGTCTGGCCGCCGGCGAAGATGTGCTGCGCGAGGTTCTCCGGGTGCAAGAGCAGGTCCAGAAGGTAGAGGTACCCGAGCAGGCCGAGGTCGTGCGGGATCTTGCCGTCGTGCTGGACGAGTAGGGCGTTGGTGAGCCCAACCCGATCTCGTTGGCCACCATGTCCGTGCGTGGCGTCGCGCAGGATCTTGAGGTAGTCGGCGGCGGCCCGGTCGAACTCCACCTCGCGTGTTCCGCCGTTCGGATCCGGAACGTCGACGGTGCGGCGGCCGAGCTGGTGGGCCAGGAAGAAGCCAGCCTGCAGTTCCTCGAGTGCGGTGACGGCCCGCTCTGCACCAGGCAGCAGGACTTCCGCGGCATCAGTAGGGAGGGCAGCGGTGAGCTCGTCGAGGCGGCGGCGTGCGAACCGCGCGGAGCCGAGGTCGGTGATGGGCCGGCCGGTGAGGCGTTGGAGGGTGTCCAGGACCGTGAACAGCAAGACACGCCGGGCGTGGCCGTCGCGGCTCGCGGCCTGGATGGAGGTGACCCGGCGGACGAGCTGCTCGGCGGAGAGCAGGGCGTGCGCCTGCTTGCTCGCGACGTAGACGCCGTTGCGGTCCGTGGCCAGCGCCGGGTTGGTGAGCACGCCGAACATGTCGCTGAGTCGGCGGATCCACCAGTCCAGGGCGGCGGGTCCGGCAGTGGGTGACAGCTTCGGGATGCGCTCGCGCTCGCGGTCTGGGTCGGGGTCAGCCCCTTGCCGCGGCAAGGTCTGTAGAAGCTCGACCGGGTTCCCCATGTCGCCGAGCAGCGGCTGGCCGATCGTGTACACCACGATGCCCAGATCTCGCGGAGCGCAGAAGGCCCAGACCGCCGGCGTCAGCGCTCCCAGAAGGGGCGCGAGATAGACCTCGCCAAGGAAGATTCCGAGGTAGAGACCTTGCGAGGCGGCGAAGGCGAGGCCTCCGTGGGCGAGCACGGCTTGGATTCCTGCGACGTCACCGGCTTGCAGGCGGGGGTCGTGGTCGTGCTGGTGCAGCAGCAGACACAGCTTGGCCCGATGTACCAGCTGGGGTGCTCGGTGGACGAGATGGACGCCTGCCGAGTCCATCACCGCTTCCTGGGACTGGGCCATGCGCATCGACAGGAGGGCCTCGCGTACTCGCTCGACGACCGCAGGGAGGTCTTCGGTGCGGGCGGTGAGCGTGGCGGCCTGCCAGGCCACCACGCCGTCGACGAGCTGATCGGAGTTCTGGGCCCGCTCGTGGAGAGCGGCGGCCTCGTCGATCCTCGTTCCGCCAGAGTCGCCGAGCGCTGCCCGCCGCTGGGCGTCGAGCAGTCGCTCGAGCCGGGAGACGGGGACGGTGGGTCCTGCGAGGTGTTCGACCGAGAACAGGTCGGGGCGCTGGCGCAGGTACAACTCGTCGGTCTGCACTTGCCACCGGCCGGTGCCGGCCGGCCGGGCGCGCAGTCCCGCCTCATTCAGGAGCTCGTCCGGGCGACCCCCGCCCATCCAGTTCGGTGCGACGAGGGTCGCTCGGGTCGGCAGCGGGGGACGGGGAGCCATCGGCCGAGGCTACCGCTATTACCCGGGATTCCGTGCATTATCCAGGGTAACAAAACATGTGACAGTCAGCTGATGTCCGACACAGAGAGGCATCCTTGCTGGTCGCTCCGATGGGGGTCCTGGGATCAGCGGGCATCGCCGATCCTGCCGAGCCAGGTGGAGAACACGGCGCGGGCACGCTGGGCGAGGGCAGGGCCGTGCGCGCCGGCGTCGTGTCGAATGGTGTGCGGGTCGATCCCGTTGCTGGCCAGCTCGTGGGTGTGGCCGATGAGCCAGCGTTCGATCTGGGTGTGGTCGACCTCGAGGTGGAACTGCAGCGCGAGGACGTGGTCGTCGAGGCTGAATGCCTGGTTCGGCGTGTGGTCGGTGGCTGCGAGGTTGACTGCGCCTGCGGGGGTCTCGAAGCTGTCGCCGTGCCAGTGCAGCACGGAGGTGTGCTCGATCGCGGCCAGCGGTGATCGCCGGCCTTCCTCGGTGAGGGTGAGAGGGGCGTAGCCGATCTCGACGCTGCCGCTGGGTCGCACGGGCGCGCCGAGGGCGGTGGCGATCAGCTGGGCGCCGAGGCAGATGCCCAGCGTGGGCCGCTGCTGGTCGAGGCGGCGCACGAGCAGGTCGATCTCCTGGTGCAGGAACGGGTAGGCGGCCAGGTCACCGACGCCGATGGGCCCGCCCAGCACGATGTGGAGGTCGGAGTCGGCGGCCCGGCCGTCGGTGAGGTCGTCGATGCCGGTGTCGAGGTACTCGATGCGGTAGCCGTGCTCGCTCAGCAGCGGAGCGAGCAGACCGAGGTCCTCGAAAGGGACGTGCCGGACAGCGATGGCAGTGCGGGTCATCTCGCGGTCTCCTTATAGGCCGGGGTGGGCCAGTACATGTCGTTGGGGGTGGCCCGGGCACCGAAGATGGCCCGACCGGCGCGGACGCAGTCCGCGCCCTCCTCGATGGCGGTCTCGAAGTCGCCGGACATGCCCATCGACAGCTCACCCGGCCCGATCAGGTCGGGATCGGTGTCGTGTGCGCGGTCGCGGATCTCGCGTAGCAGCCGGAAGCACTGCCGTACTCGTTCGGTGTCGTCGGTGAACAGCGCCAGGGTCATGAACCCACGCAAGCGCAGCGCGGTATAGGCGGGCAGCTGTCGCAGGAACCCGGGGACGTCGGTGGGGTCGAGCCCGAACTTGGACTCCTCGGCGGAGGTGTTGACCTGCACGTAGACGTCCAGCCCACGCCCCGCGGCCTGCAACCTGCGATCGAGTGCTTCGGCGACCGGGATGCTGTCCAGTGCCTGGAACTCGGAGGCGAACGCCGCGACGTCACGCGCCTTGTTGGTCTGCAGATGCCCGATCACCGACCATTGGACGCCCAGGTCGGCCAAGTTCACGTGCTTGCGCTTGGCCTCCTGCACCTTGTTCTCACCCAGCTGCGCGCACCCCGCGGCGACCGCGAGCCGAACCCGGTCCTCCGGCACGGTCTTGCTCACCGGCAGTAGCCGCACCCGGTCGCCGTCGCGCCCGGCACGTTGCGCCGCCGCGGCGATCCGCACCCGTACCGCAGCCAGGTTCGCGCGGAAGTCCTCCACGGTGACCGCTTGCGGATAGCGGACGAAGTCCGGGAGACTCGGGAAAGAATTTGGCATAGGCCAAACCTAGCATGGTCTAGACTTGGTTCACCCAAGTGTGAGAAGTGACGGGAGATGCGCGTGGAGATCCGGGGCAGGACGGCGGCTGAGATCGCCACGAACATCCGTGCGCTGGTCGATACCGGGGAGCTGGAGGCCGGGGATGGGCTGCCGGCGTCGCGGGACCTCGCCGCCCGGCTCGGAGTCAACCGGAACACGGTCGTATCGGCCTACCGTCAGCTCGCGCGGGCGGGTGTCGCGGTGACCAACCGGGGCGGCGGGACGTCGATCACCCGGCCTGCGTGTCTGGTCGAGGAGGGCTTCGCCCCCGACACGGCGCTGCGCGATGTCAGCCACGGCAACCCTGACCGTGGGCTGCTCCCGGATGCGACCACTGTCCGTCTGCTTCCCCAGGCGCCGGTGCTCTATGGCGAGTCGACCATCGACCCGGGGCTGGCCCAGTGGGCGACGCCGTGGTTCAAGGCCGACCAGCCACGGGCCTTCCGGCTGACCGTCACCAGCGGCGCGGTGGACGCGATCGAGAAGCTGTTGGCCCAGATCCTCAGCCAGGGTGATTCGGTCGCGTTGGAAGATCCGTGCTACCTGACGAGCATCAACACGGTCAGGCAGGCCGGATACCACCCGATCGCGGTGCCGATCGATCAGCAGGGCATGATCGCCGCCGCGCTGCGTGAGGCACTGGAGCCGGGGGTGCGTGCAGTGGTGTGCACGCCAAGGGCGCACAACCCGACCGGGGTGAGCCTGAGCGCCGAGCGCGCCGCCGAGCTGCGGCAGGTGCTCGCTGACCATCCGCACGTGCTCGTGATCGAGGACGACCACTTCTCGCTGCTGTCCACCTGCCGATACCACACGCTCATTCCCGCGGATCATGAGCGGTGGGCGCTAGTGCGATCGATGTCGAAGTTCCTCGGCCCGGACCTGCGCGTGGCGGTGGTGGCCAGCGACCCGGTCACCGCGGATCGGTTCGGCACCCAGATTAGCGGCGGCACCAGGTGGGTCAGCCACCACCTGCAGCGCACTGTGCACGCCATGCTCGGCGATAAGGGCGTGCGTGCCGTCATCGAGAAGGCCGGCGTCCACTACCGGGACCGCAACGCCCGGTTCATCCGACTGCTTCACGAGCGCGGCATCACCGCTATCGGCGACGACGGTGTGAATATCTGGGTCGACACTGGACCCGGTAGCGACACCGCCGCGGTCGCCGCCCAGCTGATGCACCGTGGCTGGGTGGTGCGCACCGGCGACAGCTTCGCCCTGGGCACCTCCTCGGGCGCCGAGCGCCTGCGCCTGACCGTGCACGAGCTCGACGACGGCTCCGCCGCCCTCCTCGCCGATGCGCTCCTCGCCTCAATCACGGCCACCCTCCCTGCCGGAGCACTGCGATGAACCACCTCGCCGCCGCCATGCACCACGACGACGCCGCGAACCGGCGTCGTCCCCGATACTCTTGCACATCCCCTAAAGGCACACGCATGACGACAGCTTCCACGAGCCCCTTCCGACTCCTGGCCGGTGCCGGTAACCGAGGTTCCCAACCCGCGCAGCCGTCTGCTGCACGAACGCGAGACCGCGATCGTCCCGCGCGGGTGCGGCCGGCGGGCTACCCATCTACATCGACCACGTCGAGGGCTCCTGGCTGTACGACGTCGACGGGAACCGGCTGCTGAACCTGGGCTGCGGCATCGGCGTGACGATGGTCAGCCACCACAACCAGCGCGTGATCGACGCCGCCTCGGTACAGCTGAACAGGTTCACGCACACCCTGTTCGGCATCAGCCCCCACGAGAGGTACCTGCGCCTGGCGGAACGGCTCGCCGAGAAGACCCCCGGCGATCACGCGAAGAAGACCATGCTTGTCAACCCCGGGCCGAGGCGATCGAGAACGCTGTCAAGATCGGCCGCACACACCGGCCGCCGGCAGTCGCATCGCTGGACCACGCCTTCCACGGTCGCACCAACCTGACGCTGGCCGTGAACCACAAAGCCGTTCCCAACGCCGTCGGGTTCGGCCCGTTCGCGCCCGACATCCACCGGGTGCCGAACTCCTGCTCGTTTGGCGACGTCCTCACCGGCGCCACAGGTGTCGCACGCACGATCGCCTACATGGAGCAGCGGGTCGGCGCAGCTGACCTTGCCGCGCTCGTGGTCGAGCCCATCCAGAGCGAGGGGACGTAGACCTACGGCATCGGCGCTCACACCGCACCTTAGGCCTCGTGCCCTGCTGTCTACGTTTCACGTACTCACCCGGGGCGCCGGCACATGACAGCTACCCCGCCTCGGCGTCCCGGAACCCAGCTATGCACGGTGGCTGATCTCGGTCACGGTAATCCTGCTCGTGGCGGCCTACCTACGCAGCGCGATCACCGCCGTCGGCCCGGTGCTCGACCAAATCGGCACCGAGTACCGACTGAGCGAGGTCGTCCTCGGCGTCCTCGGCGCGCTGCCGCTGATCGGGTTCGCGGTCATCTCCTCAGTGGGGCACCTGATGCCCCGCCGGCCCGGCGCCGAACACACGGTGCTGTGGGGGTACTCGCCCTGACGATTGGCCTCGTGCTCGCGGTGCCTCGTGGAGGCTACCGGCCGGTATCTGACGATCGCGCAGATCGCAGGGCATCCTCGCGGGGCTGGCCGCGAGCGGGGTGATGGGCCGGCGCCGGGGCCAGCGATGGGGCGCCGTCGGCTGCGCGATCCCCGCGCTGGTCGGGGGCTTGGGCATCGTGGTGCTGCCGGAAGGAAGGATGATTATCTGGATGACGTTGGTGGTGATGGCGACCGGAGCGGCATTGGTGGTCGCCCTGGCACTGATGGGCCTGCGGACCCGCTCGCACGCCCAGACGGGGAGGCTGCCGGGGTTCGCGTAGTCCGGCGGATATGCGATCGCTGCCCTGAGGGTCGTGACTGGCGGCGCGGTGGGCGCCTGGCGGGAGTCACCGCGGTCTCCTGGGTGTCCTCGCTGTGTCGGTCGTGCTGCTGGTGGTCGCACCGTTGGCCGGCCGGCCCCGACTATGTGGATGAGCGCCCACGACTCGGCACGGCCGACCGATCTGCAGAAGCCGACGATGTGGTGCGCCATACGTTACTGGGCGAAGCGTCGGATGCCTTCGGCGATCTGAGGGATGCTGGCGGTGGCGTAGGAGAGCCGGAGGAATGGCGCGGGCGGTTCGTCGATGAAGAACTGGCTGCCGTCGCCGATCAGCACCCCCGCCTCCTGCGCCCGGCGTGACAGTGCGGCGGTGTCGGTGCCCTCCGGGAGCCGGGCCCACAGGTGGATCCCGCCGGTGGGCACCTGTGCGACGCGCATCCGCAGGCCGGTGGCATGGAGCTCGGACAGCATGGCGTCACGGCGTTCCCCGAGCCGGGATCGCAGTCGTTTGAGGTGACGGGGCCAGGCCGACGAGGTCAGCAGGCCGAGCGCGGTCTCCTGCAGCACGGCGGGGACGCACATGTCGTCGGCGACACGCGCGCCGCGCAGACGCTCCCCGGCCGGGCCGCGGGCGATGACCGCGGCCACGCGCATGCCAGGTGCGACAGGCTTGGTGAGGGTGGTGATGGAGACGACGTGCCCGTCGGGGTCATCGGTTAACAGCGGCGGTGGTGGTGCCCCGTCGATGACCAGGTGCCGGGCCCAGTCGTCCTCGATGACGAACGCGCCGTGCTCCGCGGCTAGCCGGAGTATCTCCTGGCGGCGCGCGGGCGGGAGCACCGTGCCGGTCGGGTTGGCGTAACAGGGCTGCAGGTAGAGGAGGGTGGCGCGGGTGCGTTCGAGGGCGTCGGCGAGCTTGTCGGTGCGGATCCCCTCGCCATCGGCGGGCACGGCGACGAGCTCGAGCCCGGCGGACTGTGCGGCGATCATCGCGCCGGGATAGGTGGGGCTCTCCACCACCACGGCCATGCCGGGTTCGGCGAGGGTACGCATCGCGTACACCAGCGCCTGCTGCCCGCCCGGCACGACGAGCACATCGCCCGGTTCGGCGTGGTATTCTGCGGCGAACGCCCGCCGCAGGTCCGGCAGCCCGGTCGGGGGCATCATGCTCCAGGCGTGCGAGCTGCGCGCTGCCCGGGCGCCCAGCGCACGCAGATCGTCGATCGGCTGGAGCTCCGCGGCGAGGTAGCCCCAGGAGAGCTGGATGTCGTCCGGTCCGCCGTGTGCTCCGAGCCGGGTGGTGCGGCGGATGTCCACCCGCGCGCGGCCGAGGGCCTGGGACTGCCAGGAGTAGTCGGCCTCGGGCAGCCGGTTGCGACCGGTGACGAAGGTGCCACGTCCGGGCTCGGCCTTGAGCACCCCGACGGCTTGCAGGTGCGCGAGGGCATGCGAGATCGTCGCTGCGCTGGCGCGGAACTCCTGGACGAGATCACGCACCGGCGGCAGCCTGTCTCCCGGGCGCATCGTCGCGGCCCGCTCTCTCAGCGCATCGGCGACCTCTGCCGACCTGTTATCCTTGGACATGAGGCTATACAATAACGTTACTCCTAATTTGAAAAGAGTGTTACTCAAGCGTCTTGGCTCCGCTCCTACCGGGGAGACGGCTGCGTGAGCCGGGTCCGTGCCCTACTGGCAGATGTGACGCCCTCGGCGCTGGTGGCGGGGGTCATCTCAGCGCTGGTGAACTACTCCGGCCCGTTCCTGATCGTCCTCGCCGCTACCCGCGCCGCTGGACTCGATGAGGCGCAGACCGCGTCCTGGGTGTGGGCGGTGTCGATCGGCAACGGTGTGTGCAGCATCGCACTGAGCCTGTTCACCCGAATGCCGATCATCGTGGCCTGGTCGACCCCAGGGGCGGCGCTGCTGATCGCGTGCCTGGGTGGGTTCAGCTTCTCCGAGGCCGTCGGTGCGTTCCTGGTCGCCTCGATCGCCGCCGCGGTGTTCGGCTTCACCGGCTGGTTCGGGTGGCTGCTGAATCGTGTGCCTGCCCCGATCCTGCAGGCGCTGCTCGCGGGCATCCTGCTGCCGTTCGTCATCTCGGCGGCGGACGCGTTCTCCGCGGCTCCGGTGCTGGCGAGCAGCGTGATTGCGGCGTACTTCGTCGGCAAGCGGTTCTTCGACCGCTACGCGGTGCTGGCGGCGCTGATCGTCGGGGTCGCAGTAGCTGCGGTCACGGGCTCGTTCAAGGAGATGACCGTCGGGCTGACGATCAGTGGTCCGGTGTTCACGATGCCGACCTTCACGCTGGCGGCGCTGGTGAGCATCGCCCTGCCGCTGTTCATCGTGAACATGGCCTCGCAGAACGCGCCGGGGCTGGCGCTGCTGCACTCGGAAGGATATCCGGCGAACGACCGGCGGCTGGTCGGTTCGATCTCGGCCGTGTCCGCGCTGCTGGCACCGTTCGGGAACCACGGCATCAACCTCGCGGCCATCACCGCGGCGATCGCGGTCGGACCCGAGTCCCACCCTGACCGCAGCCGCCGCTACATCGCCGGACTCTCGGCAGGGGTGGCGTACCTGCTCGTCGGCGTGTTCGGCGGGTACCTTGTCGCGGGATTCCAGTCGATTCCGGTCGAGACGATCACCTCGCTTGCTGCGGTCGCCCTGCTCGCCTCCACCCTGACAGCGCTGAAGGGGGCGATGAGCGGAGAAGGCACCATCGGGGTCGCCGCGCTGACCACGCTGGCGATCACGATGTCTGGCGTCGTCCTGGTCAGTGTCGGGAGCGCATTCTGGGGCCTGGTCGCCGGCAGTGCCGTTTACCTGCTCCTGAACATCACCTTCTGCAAGTCTGACCCGTGACCGAGGCGCTCGCGATCGCGCTGATACTCATCGGTGTGGTCAACCACCGGATCGCGGCCTGGGTTTGCCATGCTTGTGTCCCCGTTCCTGGCACTCATCCTTGGACCGGCCACCGGAGTGCTCGTAATGAACGCGCTGGCGACGACGTCGGCGCTGCTGGTGCTGGCGCGGGTGCGCAGCGCGGTCGATTGGTCCATCTTCGGGTGGCTCGCGCCTGCCGCGCTGGTGGCCGTTCCGGTCGATGCGTTCTTCGCCTCGCGCAGGCACGAGGCCGTACTGTTCGTCGTGATCGGGTCCATCTCGGTCGCTGTGATCGCGGGCTCCTTCGTGGTCTGGTGCCTGGGGCCCACGTGTCGGGACCCGCCGCGGTGGCCGTCACTGGGGGCGCGGCGGGCCTGACCAACTCGATCGCGGGGATGGGTGGGCCACCGCTGACCGCGTACACGATCCTGCGACTGGCCGCACCGCTCGTTCGTCGCCACGGTCCAGCCCCTGCTCGCCCTGATGGGCGTTGACCACGGCGGACATCTCACCCACGGGATGAAGCTGAACTTTTCCGGCCAGCTGTACACCGCAGTGGCCTACCAGCTGCATCCCGAGACGTCCTGGTCGACATGGACCAGATCCGCGACCTCGCCCGCGCCCACCGGCCGCGGGTCATCATCGCCGGCTGGTCGGCTTACCCTCGCCAGCTCGACTTCGCCGCATTTCGCGAGATCGCCGACGAGGTCGGGGCGGTGCTGTGGGCCGATATGGCTCACTTCGCCGGGCTCGTCGCCGCCGGCCTGCACCCCAACCCGGTGCCCTATGCCGACGTGGTGTCCTCTACCACCCACAAGACCCTCGGTGGCCCTCGCGGCGGGTTCATCCTGTCCCGCGACGACACCTGCGAGAAGCGGCTGAACCAGCGGGTGTTCCCCGGTCAGCAGGGTGGCCCGCTCATGCATATCATCGCCGCCAAGGCCACGGCGTTCCTGGTCGCCGCCAGCGAGCACTTCGCCGACCGCCAGCGCCGCACCCTCGAAGGGGCCTGCATCCTCGCCGACCGACTCCTGGCCGACGACGCCCGCAGCACCGGCGTCGACGTGCTCACCGGCGGTACCGACGTCCACCTCGTCCTCGCCGACCTGCGTGCCTCCCAGATCGACGGCAAGACCGCCGAGACCGTGCTGCACCATGTCGGGATCACCACGAACCGCAACAGCATCCCCTACGACCCCCGCCCACCGCCGGTCACCTCCGGGGTCCGGATCGGCACGCCTGCCCTGGCCACCCGCGGGTTCACCACTGACGACTTCACCGAGGTCGCCGACATCGTCGCCGCAGCCCTGATGCCCGACCCCGACATCGCGAGCCTGCAGGACCGCACACGCCGCCTCGCCGACCGCTACCCGCTATACCAGTCCCTTCCACTGGGGTGATGCATGATGTCGCTTCGTGATGTAGCAGGCCCCGACTGTGGGCCAGACGGCGGCAGCTTCATGCCCGAAGCGCTGGTCGGAGCTGTCGAGAACTTCGCCCGGGCGCACGCCGACGCGGTGGCCGACCCGCTGTTCCGAGCCGAGCTGGTCCGACTATGGCACGACTACACAGGTCGCCCGTTCGCACTCACGGAAGCGACCGGATTCGCGGCGTGCGCAAGCAACGGCATCTGCGTGCTGCTCAAGCCCGAGGGCCTCAACCGCACCGGAAGTCACAAGATCAACAATACGATCGGGCAGGCGCCGCTCACCAGACGACTCGGGAAACGACGAGTGGTCGCGGAGACCGGTGCAGGGCAGCACGGAGTGGCGACCGCGACCGCCGCCGCGCTGCTGGGCCGGGAGTGCACGATCTTCGTGGGCGCGGTCGACGTCGCCCGGCAAGCCTTGGACGTCGCTCGGATGCGGCTGCTGGGTATCGGCACCGGCCAGCGTCCCGGCGCAACGAGCGCTGAACAAGCCGAGCTCGCCGCAGCCCGTCGGCGCATCGCCCAACTCGAGGCTGAGGTCGCGATCCACCGCCGCGCTAACGAGCTACTCGGCCAGGTGGTCACCCCGCAAGGCGGTTCGAGGCGATCGCGGTGATGGCCTCGGAAGGACTTCCCGTCCAGCTCGCCTGCCGGATCCTCGGAGTCGCCGAGTCCGGCTACCACGCGTGGCGCTCCCGCCCGGTCTCTCCCCCCCGGGCCCTGCGCCACGCCGGCGCACCCGCATCGAGCTCGCCAACGCCCTGTTCGAATACCTCGAGATCTTCCACAACCGCCGACGCCGACACAGCGCCCCGGCAATGCTCACACCCATCGAGTGCGAGAAGCTCCACCACCCCGGCCGCAGCGTGAACCCAGCAAACCGACTCCACAGAGGCCAGGGCACATCAGTTCGGATCATCGATGCGGCTTCGTCGCCGGGTTGAGGTCTCCCACAGGGCTCAAGCAAGTCATCAGTCTTGTGGGTCCCGAGGCAGCCGAACTCCGGACGATGAAGGCCGTGTGCCCGACGTGGAAGCTCAGCAACGTCGGCGTGATCAGGTCGAGGAAGTTTATCCCCACACAGACGGAGTCGAGTGCCCCCTGGTTTCACCAGGGCGTGCGGCAGAATGCAGCTCATGGTCCGGGTCGAGCTCGTCGCGATGGCGCTCAACATGCTGCCGCTGGGACTTGCCGACGCTGCGGAGAACTCCGATCGCCGGGGCATGGCGACCGCGGCGCGGTGGGAGGCGATGGCCGCCGAAGACCCGCTGGTTCACTTGACCCGGGTGGTCGAGATGCCTGCCGTCCCGCCGGAGGGCGCGGATATCTACGTGGGGCCCTACACCGAACCGCTGCGCGTCGAGCACACGGTCTGGCACGCCGACCCCGGCGAGAGCGATCCCCACGTGCAGGTCTACCTCTCCCCCATCGACCTCTGCGTCCTTGCCGACGAGACCGAGGCGATCGAGATACTGCGCGCCGCCGGCTGGGGCATCAGCGACTGATGCTAGGCCGGAGCGGTGCTTCTTGTGGATGAAGGCCTGATCACGGGGTCACCGGTGACCCGGGTGCGCCGACCCCGTGTCGAGCAGGACTCGCCCAGCACTGGGCTGGACCGCGACGAGCAGCGCGCGCTGCTCGCAGCCGCGGCCGCCGACAGGCCACGCTCGGCAGCTAGGTCCGCTGGCCAGCAGCCACGTCCGACCCAAGAAACACGAGATGTTGGCCCGGGCTTCCCAGGCTCGGGATGCTGCTGACTACTCAGGCTGGAGGTGCGGGTTGCTGGATCCGCTCGGCGATCGTCGCGACGAAGCGGTCGGGATCGTCGACACTGAGGTCCAGGGTGCTCAGGGCCTGCGGCAATGGCTCTGATCCTACGAGGACGCCCTCGTTGGAGCGGAGGACGAGCCGCACATTGGCGTCGCCGTAGGTGAGGAGGGCGCCCCCGTCCTCGATCGTGAAAACCTGATCGGCCCGCGTAGCCGCGGCGTCGAGGCCGGACCGACTTGATCTGCTCGAACGGGATCACCACCGCGGTGAAGACGCTGTCGCGCAGCACCAGCGATCCGTCGTGGAACTCGTGAGGGAGTACCCGCAACGAGCCCAGGAAGCCGCCGATCCACACCAACCCGTACACGTGCAGCGCCAGCACAATCCACACCCATGGGCTCGCATGGCTGAGCGATAGCACCAGCACCGCCTCGACGACGATGCCCTCCACGACCAGCAGTGCCACGACGGTGCGCATCAGTAGCCGCAGGTTCTTGCCGTAGGTGAAGGAGTTGACGTCGAGACGAGGCCGTAGCGCCCACCGCACCAGGCACACCCACATCTGTGCCTCGGCGACCACTCCTCGGCTGAGGGCTGCGACGGCCAGCAGCGCCTCGACGACCACGACGACGGCGACCGCGCTCGCCGGGCTGGTGACCCCACGCCGTAGTCGCGGTATCCATTGCTGGATCTGGGCGGCTCGGGCAACAAGCCGATTCGGTGGTAGTGGCGCGGGTGTCACTCCCGCCCACATCGCCACCTCGCCGATTCGCACTTCACCGCTCGCTCCCCCGCGGCACTTCATGGCCCGCCACAAAGTATGACGTTGCGTCATAGTTTACTCTGAGCTTCTCCTGCTTGTTCGGAGAGCAGGCTCATGGCTTCGATCATCAGGTGCACGGCTCGCCACAACAGGTTCACGGCTGCTGAGCGGGGGCGGGCGATCGACGCGAACCCGCACCGAACCCCATGTACCCGGCCGGGGCTCGACGACGGATCGCCGCCCTCGCTCGTATCGGCGCTGACGCCTCGGCCCGATCCGGCCCGGTTTGCGGCCATACTGTCAATCTATGATTGACGTACTTCCTCGAATAATGCCGAGGCCTGCTTCACCCTCGGAGTAGTTTAAAAAAGACGTCAGGATCAGGTAGAATGGCACGACAAAGCGCGGAGAGTCTTGAGCGGCAGAATTCTACTCTGCGTACTGTCGGCCGCTGCATTTCAGTGCCATAATGGTGATGGTCGCAGTTGCTCGGAGGGAGGCGAAGTGTCGGAATTCGTTGCGGCCTCGCCATGGGCGAGGAGCCAGTTCGGGTTGGTCGCGTCGGAAGTCGGGCGTCGGGTCGTTCAGGCCCTCGGCGAGGCCCAGGTCATCGGGTCCCGCACCCAGAAGGCTTCCGGGCTGAGGCACCGCTACCCGTACGGCAGCACGTGGATCAGCAAGTTCGATCTGCTGGTCCGACACCTCGAGGACCTCCCGGGCTCGGCGGTGGTCGAAGTCCCGAAGGCTGTCTACCGGCTTGTAGAGATCAACGGCCGGATCCTGATCCCCTTCGTCCTTGCACGCTCGCTCGCCGAGATCCCGCAGCGAGCGCGCCTGACCAGCGATGTGCTTCGTGCGGAGGCTGCGACGACGGTGCCGCGTCCTCCGGAACCGGACGCGTTGTTCGACCTGGGGGACACAGGCCTGTCACTGCCGCGTCAGCGTGAGTGTTCCGGCGGTGATAAACCGTCACCCGTCTTCATTGGCGTCATCTGCAATGCCGCCAATGACGATCTTCTCGCAGTCATGTGGGGCAACGCCGACACCATCGATTCCCGTGGGGTGATGGAGTGGAGGCCGGAGTACGTCCTCGCGCCGTCTGGAGATCATCACCAGGGGGATTTCCGCAGCGCTGAGGGAATCAACGTTGCCCGCTCGGCATAGGCCCATCTGCGAGTCGCGCCGCCGAGGTCCGAGCGACGTGCACTCTTGTCGTGGACCTCAGCACCTCGGGCCAGGGTCGAAGTCCTTCTGCACGTTTTGCTCGGCGGCGGCTCCGTACCCGCCGCCGACGACCGGGACGTGGACGACGATCGACAGCTCGTACCTTGTCTCCGCCGTAGGCCACGCGATCCCACCCGACGCCCAGCGCGCCATGTCCGGGCGTGCCACCCGCCGTCTAGCCCGGGCTTGGCCCGGCTTGGCCCCGGTCTCACTGCACTCGCATGCCGACCGGGTCCGTCAGCCTCTATAGCACGGCAGCCGCAGGGTGGGTCGGCTGGAGCCGGCCCGGCGGTGCGACCACCTCAGCGGGCCACGTGCTCTGAACGTCTGTGCCGCTCAGAGCGCCACAGACATCGAATCGCCGGATCCAGCCGTGACGTCGGGCTCCTACGCTCTGTGACCGGGACGCGCGGTCTTTCCCGCGTCGAGTTGTCGTCGGGGAGCGCCGCCACTACACGTCGGACGACCGCGGAGTCGACATCTCGGTACCGGCGTGTCGCGCGTGTTCATTTCAGAAATTCGGCCAAGATGACTCGCATGGCCAAACGGACAGCCGCACGCAGTGTCGGGCGCCCCTCCAAGGGGCCGCGGGACGTCATCGTGACACGGGTGCCCACCGACGACAGCGCTGAGCTGCGCGACCTGGCCGAGGCTCGGGACTGGTCGTTCTCCGAGACCGCGGCCGCGCTCATCCGGATTGGCCTACGCCATCGCGACGAACTCCCCGCAGGGACCAACCCTCGCGGGCAACAGGAGCTGCCGCTGAACAAGGCCTCGTAAACGTCAGCGAGGCGGCCCCCGGCCAGGGGCCGCCTCGCTAGAAGAGCTTGCGTCATCTGGACCAGCACCCAGCTGACGCCGGTGCCCCGGCGAACCGGGGCGATTCCCCAACCTGTCGAGAAGAGGCGTTTTCGCGTGTCCAGGCTACAGCCTGGATCGGACAACACGGGAGCGCGACACGGGGCTATTCCTGCATGCCCGGATCAGCCGGCACCTGATTCGGGATCGGGATGGTGCCTTCCGTGCTATGAGCACGGCGCGTTCACCCTCGCATCCGGTCCCCGCAGTTCCACGTGTGTCCTGCACGGCGAGCTCCTCGCCCAGGGCCTGCCACCCACACACTTGTTCGCCACCGCAGATGTGACGCGGCCGCCGCGCTCCCCGCGGGGCAAGGCGTTCCGCGACCCGAATCGCGACTCCCACCGTGGCCCCAGCAGCAGGCCTGGCCGGCTGAGCAGGCCCACCGCACGAGCACGGGCACGGGCACGGGCACTGGCACTCGGGCGTGAGCGGGCCCGTCAACGGCTGCTGGATGCGCGGTTCCAACCGCACCCCGGCTGGCGGAACTTCGTCGATTCGAACTACCGGGTGTTGGTGTCCCAACCCGAGGCTCAGCGATACCTCGCGCGGCGTATCGACGACGAAGACTGGCGGTCGGACAAGCGCCGCAGCTGGACGCTGATCCTTCACCGGCTGGTCCGCCACATGGACTGGGAGACCGGGCTCATCAGTGGTGTCACCGTCGATCGCCTTGCTGCAGCAGGGGATCGGGCTCCGCGGACGGTCTCCCGGGCCCTGGCATGGGCCCGGGAGAGCGGGGTTCTCGTGGTGGTGGAGTGCGGTGCGTCGGCGGAGTTCCTGGGTACCGAGACCGGTCGCGCACCGACCTACGCGCTGGTCACGACCGAACCTCAGGCCGAGCCCGCCGATGTGGTCGAATGGCCTGTGGATGAAAGTGGCGACCTCCCCACATCTCTTGTTAACACCAACCCCTTGCTGCGCGGCACACGGTCACCACTCGCTACCCAGCCGAAATGGCCAGCCCATTCCATACCCACCGAAGCACGACACCGATCAGCCGCAACCTCGACTCTCATCAACTCCCTCGGCCTCGACGGCCGAAACGGTCGCAAGATCACGATTTGGAGAGCCCGGGCTCTGCTCAAGCAGTGGTGGGACGATGGCGTGTCCGTCGCCGGGTTGCTGTACGCAGTCGAGTTCCATCCGGACCGCCAGGAGACCTCACGAGGCGACATCACAACCGGAGTGAAGGACCCGATCGCAGTCCTTGGGGCGCGGCTCCGGCCCTGGCAAGGCCGGCTGGGGGAGCTCCCGGCCCACGTGACCGGGCATCGGATGACGGTCGAGCCGCAGCCTGCGCGGCGGCCGGTACAGGAGCCAGTGCTCATCGCCGAGCCCGGTGTCCGCCAGCTGGCTCGAGAGGCACTGCGCCAGCACCTCGAAGAGCTCCGAGAGAAGCGTCGGGCCCAAGGCCGTGAGGTCGCGTTGGGGCTCCCCGTCTCGACCCGCACCTACGACCGGGTGCGGTGAGGATGACCGCCACACCGCACCCAGAGCCGAACAGGACGCCGACATGGTGATCTTGCTGCACCGGCCGGACGCGTTCGAGCGCGACGATCCGCGCGCGGGCGAGGCCGACCTGATCCTGGCCAAGCACCGTAACGGACCGCAGGGCACGATCACGGTCGCCCACCAACTGCAACAGCCGGTTCGCCGACCCTCGCCCACGGCTGACCCGCGCACAGGGGCGTGACGCCCACGCGACGCGACAGACCACATGTCGTGCCCGACCGCCGCCCCGTCGCGAGGTCCACCTCCGTCGAAGGCGATAGAGTTCTGCAGGTGACGGCAGCAGTCGCAGGTGGAGCGGGCTCGAGCGGCCCGCCGTTCGCCAACGCCACGCCCGCCGACATCCGAGCTGCGCTCACCAGCGAGGACGCAGCGCGATTCGACGAGCATTGGCGCGCCGCGATGCAGCGCGCAACCGAACGACTCGACCTCGCCGAGGTCCACCAGGTCCTCGAGCACTGGCGCCGGATCGCCTGGCTCACCGCAGCCCGCGGCCAGGACGGCTATCGCCGCATGCTTGCCGGGGCCGCGGAGACACTGAGGACGCGGACCAGTCCTGCCGGCAGCGTGTCCTGGAGCCAGCTCAAGGCCGAGCTCGGTCTCGGGGAGTGACCGCACGTCCGTGACCTACCTGCTCGAGGTCTATCCCGAGGCGCAGGCAGAGATCGAAGGCCTCCCGCCCGCCGGGCTGTCCGCACTCATCGAGGTCTTCGCGCTGCTCGATCTGACTCCATGGGCCGGGGACTCAGTGAACGAACTGCGCAACCCCGATGCGCCGCTGCGAAGCCTCGCGTTCGGCGGAGGCAGCGGGATAGTCACGTACCTGATCTTGGAGCGTGAGCGCGAGGTCCACGTCGTCTCACTCGTCTGGGCTGGCTGAACCCCGTCCGAGAACTTGGTGCGCCAGGCCTAGGTAGACGCACGCCAAGGTCTGTGGCTCCGCAGCGGGATGTGCACCGTCGTCGCCGGGCGGCGTGCGGCAGAAGCTCGTCGAACTCGGCCTCAGCGATGCCGGGCGCGCCGCCCTCCCATCGGGGAAGACGTAGAGGCGCCCAAGATCGTGAGATCAGGATTGAAAAACCAGCTCGCTCGCCGCTGCGTGCCCAATGGCAGATCATCGACACGGCCTCAACATGTCATCGCTAGCCGGGCGGTTGCGGCAGACTGCGCTCATGGTCCGGGTCGAGCTCGTCGCGACAGCGCACAACATGCTTCCGCGCGTACTCGCTGAGGCCGCCGACGACTCTGGACACCGAGGCCTGGCAACCCATGCGCGCTGGGAGGCCGTGCGCGCAGAGGACCGCCTGGTCCACCTGACCCAGCTCGTCGAGATGCCCGGCGTCCCGCCAGAAGGCGCAGAGATCTACGTGGCGCCCTACACCGAACCGCTGATCGTCGAGCACACCACCTGGCACACCGGCCCCGACGAGGCAGACCCGCACGTGCAGGTCCACCTCCCCCCTCTCGATCTCGACGTCCTCGCGGAGGAGGCCGAAGCGATCGAAATGCTTCGCGGCGCGAGCTGGGCGGTCAGCGACTGACGCCGATCGGACGGCGCTTCTCGGAGGGTGTTGCTCCGCTACGGTTCCGGCGTGGATGAGCCCGAGCGTCTCGCCGGCGATGAACGAGCCGCTGGGACCAGCGCGGAGCACACTGGGGCGCCCGGGGTCGAGCGCGCGCAGGACCGTCGGAATCGGGTCCTGGCGGCGTTTCTGCTCAGCTGCCGTGCCGAGCACACCCGCCGCGCCTACGCCGGCGACATCACCGACTTCTTCGACTGGTGCGACCAGATCGGGGTCGACGTCTTCGCTGTGCGTCGGGTGCACCTCGACGGCTACGTCACCGCTCTCGCGGCGCCACGGCCACGGACCGGGCGCCCGGCCGCGGCGTCGACCGTGGCGCGCAGGCTCGCCGCGCTGGCCGGGTTCTACGACTACGCCGTCGACGAAGGCCTGATCGCGTCCTCACCGGTGACCCGGGTACGCCGGCCCCGGGTCGAGCCCGACTCCCCCAGCACCGGGCTGGACCGCGACGAGCAACGCGCGCTGCTCGCCGCCGCCCAGGCGGACGGGCTACGCGCGACAGCACTGGTCACCTTGTTGCTGCACAACGGATTACGCATCGACGAGGCACTGTCCCGCGACGTCGAGCACCTGCAGACCGAACGCGGGCATCGGGTGTTGCGCCTGCACCGCAAGGGCGGCCGCGCCGCGACCGCGGCGCTGGCGGCCCCGACGGCTCGGGCGCTGGACGCCTACCTCGACGGCCGGGAGAGCGGGCCGATCTTCACTACCCGGACCGGGCGGCGGATGGACGGCCCGGGGGCGTGGCGGCTGATCCGCCGCCTGGCCCGCACCGCGAGCCTCGACTCGGCGGACCGGATCGGCCCGCACAGCCTGCGGCACGCGTTCGTCACCACCGCGCTGGATGCCAAGGTCGAGCTGCGCGACGTTCAGGACGCCGCCGGGCACGCCGACCCTCGCACCACCCGCCGCTACGACCGCGGCCGGCACAACCTCGACCGCCACGCCACCTACGCGGTGGCCTCCTACCTTGCCGAGCCGGTAGCCGCTCTCACAGATCAGCCGGCGCACGACTCGGAGGCTCCGGCCCGGGGCGGTGCTGAATGACCGACCCCGGACCCCGAGCAGCCACGTTCCGACGTCGCTAAGCCCGCCGAAGGTGGCCCACGGGTTCCAGAGACACCTGCCGGACCCCGTAGCCTGGGTCTCGTCAGGTGATCTGGCCCCACCAGTCGACGACAACCGCGAAGAACGACGCCGGTCTCGATCACTATCAGGTCCGGTCCTTCCGAGCC
>NZ_BEGX01000057.1:229774-266030 GCF_002583555.1 Pseudonocardia sp. N23 | reverse complement strand
CCCACCGAGGACGCCCTGACCCAGGCCAACGCCGACGCTCCCGCGGCAGGCACCGCCGGCACCACCGCGGGCGGAGCAGGCTGATGCCGGTCGCGCCGCCGCGGTCCCGGCCCGCCGGACCCGCCCGCACGGCGCCGCCGCGCCGCCCGGTCCCGCCGCGGCCGGCGCCCACCCGCTCGGGCGACCCGTCACGCCGGATGAAGATCGGCCGGCTCGTGCTGGTCGCATTGCTGACGTTGTCGCTGGTGAAGCTGATCAGCGTGCAGACGGTCCAGTCGGGCTCGCTCACGGCGTCGTCGGAGAAGCAGCGCCTCACCCGGTTCCCGCTGCCCGCCGAACGCGGCTCGATCCTCGACCGCAACGGCACCCCGCTGGCGTTCAGCACCGAGGCGAGCGCGCTCGTCACCAACCCGCGGCTGATCACCCAGCAGAAGGGCGCGCAGGCCGCGGCCTACAAGCAGCAGATTGCCACGGCCGTCGCCGCGCGCACCGGCGGCGACCCGAACGCACTGCTGGCCTCGTTGAACAGCGACAAGGGCTACGTCGTGCTGGCCCCGCTGGCCGACCCGGGCGCGGCCCGCGAGCTGCGCGCGGCGTTCCCGGAGATCGCCGAGGAGAAGCGCGAGTCGCGGCAGTACCCGGGCGGCAGCCTCGCGGCCAACGTCATCGGGGCGGCGTCGTGGAACAGCGGCGACCAGAAGCTCACCGGTCTGGTCGGCCTGGAGAGCTCGCAGGACGCGCTGCTCGCCGGCACCGACGGCTACGAGGTCGTCGACACCGCCGAGGGCAGCTCCGCGATCATCCCCGGCAGCACCCGCGCCCAGCAGGACGCCGTGCCGGGCTCGGACATCCAGCTCACGATCGACTCCGACATGCAGTACACGATCCAGCGCCAGCTCCAGGACTACGTCGCCAAGACGAACGCCAAGGGCGGCTCGGCCGTCGTGCTCGACGTGAAGACGGGCGAGGTGCTGGCCCTGGCCAACGGCACCACGTTCGACCCGTCGAACCTGGCGGGGTCCGACCCGGCCGCGATGGGCAACGCGGCGGTGACCTCGCCGTTCGAGCCGGGTTCGGTCAACAAGATCGTGACGATGTCGGCGGCGCTGGAGTACGGGGTGGCCAAGCCCGACGACGTGCTCGACGTGCCCGGCAGCATCAAGGTCGCCGACCGCACGGTCAACGACGCGTGGAAGCACGGCCTCGACCACTACACGCTGACCGGTGTACTGGCGAAGTCGTCGAACGTCGGCACGATCATGACGGCGCAGAAGGTCGGCGAGGACCGTTTCGCCGACATGCTCGCCCGCTTCGGCCTCGGCCAGAAGACGGGAATCGGGCTGCCGGGGGAGAGCGCGGGCAAGGTTCCGGCGCGCGACACCTGGTCGGGTTCGACGTTCGGCAACCTGCCCATCGGCCAGGGCCTGTCGATGACGGTGCTGCAGATGGCGGGCATGTACCAGGCGGTGGCCAACGACGGCGTCCGCATCCCGCCGCGGATCGTCGCGTCGACGGTGGGCCCGACCGGGGTGCGCACGGCGCCACCGCCCCCCGAGCCGGTGCGGGTCGTCTCCCCGCAGACGGCGCAGACGTTGCGCGGCATGCTGACCGCGGTCACGCAGAACGCCAAGGGCGTGCAGCGCGGCACCGGTGCGGCGGCGGGCGTCGACGGCTACCAGGTCGCGGGCAAGACGGGCACGGCCCAGCAGGTCGACCCGTCCTGCGGTTGCTACGCCCGCTCGACGTACTGGATCACCTTCGCGGGCATGCTGCCCGCGCAGGACCCGCGGTTCGTCATCGGGATCATGCTCGACGCGCCCGCGGGCGGGGCGTCGGCGGCGCCGCTGTTCCACGACATGGCGAGCTACATCGCTGCGCGCCAGCAGATCCCGGTCGGTCCGCCGGCCCCGTTCCAGACGCTCGTCGCACCCTGACCGGGCCGGCGCGGGCCCGCGTGCGGGATGCGGTGAGGATCGCGACGACGGGTCGGGCGGGTGCGCCCGCCGGTCCGGTCCCCTCACGGACGATCGGGTGCCCCCACATGCCCGCCGACCAGCGGCGACGTATCGATCATCGGTCGGCTCCGGGCGCCGACCGGTGTCCGTGGTGGTGACGCGGGTGCTGCGGTGGCGGTCACCGGTGCACCCGCCGCGGCGGGTGGCGCGCCGGAGGCCGGGGAGCGGTGGCGACGGCACCGGTGCCCGTCGGGCGTGTCGGGGGACGCCGGTAGCCTTCCGCCCCGTGCCGCCCGCAAGCTCCCCCGTGACCGCCGCGCCTCCGCGGCCGGACCACGTGCGGCCGGTCGACGTCGCGGTCCTCGCCGCGTCCGCCGATGCCGAGCTGCGCCATCCGGCCTCCGCCGTCCGCCCCGTGACCGGCGCGACGCTGCGCGCCTCCGACGTCCGGCCGGGTGACCTGTTCGCCGCGCTGCCGGGCGCGCGCGTGCACGGGGCCGACTTCGCCGCCGACGCGATCGCCGCCGGTGCCGCCGCGGTCCTCACCGACCTGGCGGGTGCCGCCCGCGGCGCGCTCGTCGCGGGCGACGTGCCGGTCCTGGTGCACCCGCAGCCGCGGCACGTGCTCGGCGACCTCGCGGCCCGCGTGTACGGCGATCCCACGGCGGCGCTCGACGTCATCGGCATCACCGGTACCAGCGGCAAGACGACGGTCGGGCACCTGCTCGAGGCAGGACTCGCCGCGGCGGGCCGGGCCACCGGCCTGCTGGGTACCGTCGCCACCCGCATCCGCGGCGCCGAGGCGCCCAGTGCGTTCACCACGCCCGAGTCGCCCGACCTGCAGGCCCTGTTCGCCGTGATGGCCGAGCGGGGCGTCACCGACGTCGCGATGGAGGTGTCGAGCCACGCGCTCGCGCTCGACCGCGTCGCCGGCACCCGGTTCTCGGTGGCGGGCTTCACGAACCTGTCGCAGGACCACCTCGACTTCCACCGCGACATGGACGACTACTTCGAGGCCAAGGCCATGCTGTTCGACCCGGCCCGTCCGGGTGCGCCGCGGCACCGGGTCGTCTGCGTCGACGACGAGTGGGGCCACCGCCTCGCGGCCCGCACCCCGGACCCGGTCACCGTCGCCACGACGGGCCCGGCCGACTGGTCCGTCGCGGGCACCGTCCGCCGCGACGACGACGGCACGCAGCACTTCGTCGCGGCCACCCCCGGCGGCGAGGTCCCCGTCTCGCTGCGGCTGCCCGGCGCCTACAACGTCGCCAACGCGCTGCTCGCGCTGGCCTGTCTCGACGCCGCCGGGGTTCCCGCGGCCGTGGCCGCCGCCCGGTTCGCGGAGCTGGCCGTGCCGGGCCGGATGCAGCGCGTCGAGGCGGGGCAGGACTTCCTCGCCGTCGTCGACTACGCGCACAAGCCCGCCGCCGTCGGTGCCCTGCTCGACGCGCTGCGCGCCCAGGTCGGCGGCCGCGTCATCACGGTGCTGGGCTGCGGCGGCGACCGCGACCGCGGCAAGCGCCCGCTCATGGGCGCGATCGCCGCAGCCGGGTCGGACGTCCTCGTCGTCACCGACGACAACCCGCGGACCGAGGACCCGGCGGAGATCCGGCGGCAGATGCGTGCCGGTGCCGAGGCCGAGCCGCGGCGCGGGGAGATCGTCGAGATCGGCGACCGGCGGGCCGCCATCGCCGCGGCCGTCGAGGCCGCGCGGCCGGGAGACGTGGTCGTCATCGCCGGCAAGGGACACGAGAAGGGCCAGGAGATCGACGGCGTGAAGCACCCCTTCGACGACGTCGACGAGGTCCGGGCGGCGCTGCGCCCGGTGGGCGGGGCGGGCGCATGATCGGCATGCGGCTGGCCGACGTCGCCGCCGTCACCGGTGGGCGGCTGCACCGCGCGACCGGCGAGGAGCAGGTCACCTCCGTCGAGTTCGACTCCCGCAAGGCCGGGCCGGGCGCGCTGTTCCTGGCGCTGCCGGGCGAGCGCGTCGACGGGCACACGTTCGCCGCCGCGGCGGTCACGGCCGGCGCGGCGGGGGTGCTCGCTGCCCGCGAGGTCGACGCGCCCGCGGTCGTCGTCCCGCCCGCCGGCGGGGTGGCCGGCACCTACCTCGCCGAGCACGACGCCGACGGCGCCGGTTCCGCGGTCCTCGCCGCGCTCGCGAGGCTGGCCCGGCACAACGTCGACGCCCTTCCGGGACTCGCCGTCGTCGGCGTCACCGGCAGCTCCGGCAAGACCTCGACCAAGGACCTGTTGGCCGCCGTCCTCGCCCCGCTGGGGCCGACCGTCGCGCCGCCCGGCTCGTTCAACAACGAGCTCGGCCACCCGTGGACGGCGCTGCGCGCCGACGCAGGCACCCGCCACCTCGTCCTGGAGCTGTCGGCCCGCGGGCCAGGCCACATCGCCGCCCTGTGCGCGGTCGCGCCGCCGCGGATCGGGGTCGTGCTCAACGTCGGGCGGGCCCATCTCGGCGAGTTCGGCTCGCCGGAGGCGATCGCGCACGCCAAGGGGGAGCTCGTCGAGGCCCTCCCGGACACGGGTGTCGCCGTCCTCAACGCCGACGATCCCGCCGTCGCCGCGATGGCCTCGCGCACCGTCGCCCGGGTCGTCCCCGTCGGCCTCGGTGCCGGTGCGCTCGTCCGCGCCGTCGGCGTCACCTCGGAGGCGGGCCGCGCACGGTTCCGGCTGGTCACCCCCGCGGGCGAGGCCGACGTCGCGCTGCGCCTCGTCGGGGCGCACCACGTCGGCAACGCGCTGTCGGCCGCCGCCGTCGCCCTCGAGCTCGGTGGTACTCCCGAGGGTGTCGCCGCCGCCCTGTCCGCCGCCGCGCCCGTGTCGCGCTGGCGGATGGAGGTCACCGACCGCGCCGACGGCGTCACCGTCGTCAACGACGCCTACAACGCCAACCCCGAGTCGATGCGCGCCGCCCTCGCCGCGCTCACCGACCTGGGCCGCGGCCGCCGCACCTGGGCCGTGCTGGGCCGCATGGCCGAGCTCGGCGAGTCCGAGGCCGCGGCGCACGCCGAGGTCGCGGGCGCCGCCGCGGAGCTGGGCGTCGACGCACTCGTCGCCGTCGGCGAGCCCGGCTACGGCGCCGCAGCCCGCCACGTCCCCGATCCCGCCGCCGCGCTCGCGCTGCTGCGCGCCGAGGTCGCCACCGGCGACGTGGTGCTGGTCAAGGCCTCCCGTGCCGTCGGCCTCGACCGCGTCGCCGACGCGCTGCTCCACGAAGCTCCCCACGACGATCGACAGGAGAACGAGCTGGTGTCCCGGTGAGGAGTGTCTTCGTCGCCGCCGGCATCGCACTCGCGGTGTCCATCCTGCTGACCCCGTACCTGATCAAGTTCTTCTCCCGGCAGGGGTTCGGCCAGGAGATCCGGGCCGACGGGCCCGCCAGCCACAAGAGCAAGCGCGGCACGCCCACGATGGGTGGCGTCGCGATCCTGCTGGCGCTGTGGATCGGCTACCTGGGCGCGCACCTGCTGTCCGGCGAGCCCATGAGCGCGTCGGCGCTGCTCGTCCTCATGCTCACGACGGCGCTCGGCCTCGTCGGCTTCCTCGACGACTTCATCAAGATCCGCCGCCACCGCAACCTGGGCCTGAACAAGACGTCGAAGCTCGTCGGGCAGCTGATCACCGCGGTCGTGTTCGCGATCCTCGCCCTGCGGTTCGCCAACGCGCGCAACCTGACCCCGGCGTCGGACCAGCTGTCGTTCGTCCGCGAGATCGCCGTGCTGAGCTTCGGCTCCATCGGCTTCGTGATCTTCTGCTACCTCGTCGTGTCGGCCTGGTCGAACGCGGTCAACCTGACCGACGGCCTCGACGGGCTCGCCGCAGGCACCTCGGCGATGGTGCTCGGGACGTACACGATCATCGGCTTCTGGCAGTTCCGAAACAGCTGCGCCGTGACCGCCGCCGCGGGCTGCTACGAGGTCCGCGACCCTCTCGACGTCGCCCTCGTCGCGGCAGCCGCGATGGGCGCCTGCATCGGCTTCCTGTGGTGGAACGCCGCGCCCGCAAGGATCTTCATGGGCGACACCGGGTCCCTCGCCCTGGGCGGCCTGATCGCCGGGCTGTCGATCGTCACCCGCACCGAGCTGCTGCTCATCGTCATCGGCGGTGTGTTCGTCGTCGAGATCCTGTCGGTGGCACTGCAGATCGTCGTGTTCCGCACGACGCGGAGACGGCTGTTCCGCATGGCCCCGTTCCATCATCACTTCGAGCTGGCCGGCTGGGCGGAGACCACCGTCATCATCCGGTTCTGGCTGCTCGCAGCCATGTGCGCGGCGCTGGGTCTCGGGCTGTTCTACAGCGAGTGGCTGACGGCCTCGGCAGGCGTGTAGTGCCGACCACCGAGGCTGGAACCGACGATCCCGTGCGGGGGCGCCGCATCGTCGTCGCCGGGGCCGGTGTGTCCGGGCTCGCGGCCGCCGAGGTCCTGGTCGCGCACGGTGCCGACGTCGTCGTCACCGACGACACGCCCGCCCGGCTCGCCGACCTGCCCGCCGGCGCCCGCGCGGGGGAGGGGCTTCCCGACGGCACCGAGCTCGTCGTCACCAGCCCCGGCCTGCGGCCCGACCACCCACTCGTCGACGCCGCCGCGGCGCGGGGCATCGAGGTCATCGGTGAGCCGGAGCTGGCGTGGCGGCTCGGCGCCGTGTCGGCGTCGCCACCCAGCTGGCTCGTCGTCACCGGCACCAACGGCAAGACGACGACCACCAGCATGCTCGCCGCGATCCTCGCCGCCGCCGGCCACGACTCGGTGGCCTGCGGCAACATCGGCCTCCCGGTCGTCAGCGCGGTCGAGGCCGGGCACCGCGTCCTCGCGGTGGAGCTGTCGAGCTTCCAGCTGCACCGGTCGCCGTCGGTGCGCCCCGACGCGGGCGTCGTGCTCAACGTCGCCGAGGACCACCTCGACTGGCACGGCGGGATGGACGCCTACGCCGCCGCGAAGGCCCGCGCGCTCACCGGCCGCGTCGCCGTCGGCTGCGTCGACGACGTCTGGGCCGCCACCCTGCTCTCCGCCGCCCCCGCGCCCGTCCGGGTCGCGGTCACCCTCGGCGAACCCGGGCCGGGCGAGCTCGGGATCGTCGGGGGCATGCTGGTCGACCGGGCCTTCGGCGCCCCCGGCGAGACGGCCGAGCTCGTCGCCGCCGACGTCGTCACACCCGGTGGTGCCCCCGGCCTGACCGACGCGCTGGCCGCGGCCGCGCTGGCCCGCGCGCACGGCGTGGCCGCCGACGCGGTCGCCGCCGGGCTCGGCGGGTTCCGGCCCGGACCGCACCGCTCCGAGACGGTGGGTGTGGTCGGCGACGTGACGTTCGTCGACGACTCCAAGGCCACCAACCCGCACGCGGCCGACGCCTCCCTGGCCGCCCAGCGGGGCCGCCCCGTCGTCTGGGTGGCGGGTGGTCTGTTCAAGGGCGCGTCGGTCGACGACCTCGTCGCACGCCGGACCGCCGGGATGCGCGCGGCGGTGATCATCGGCACCGACCGGGCGGAGATCGTCGCAGCCCTTGCGCGACACGCCCCCGACCTCCCGGTCGTCGAGGTCGAGTCGGGTGACGATGAGCCCATGACGACCGCAGTGCGCCGTGCCGCCGACCTCGCACGCCCGGGCGACGTCGTCCTCCTCGCCCCGGCCGCGGCGTCGATGGACCAGTTCCGCGACTACGCCCACCGCGGGCGGGCCTTCGCCGACGCGGTCGCCGCGCTACCCGCAGCGACCCGCCCCCCGGGCCGGGAGGCACCGGCGGAGGCGTCGAGATGAGCCCCGCCGAGCGCGCCGCCGCCGAGCCCGGCCCCGCCGCGGGCCGGACCGCCGGCACCGGCGCGACGGCCCGGAAGGCCCCCCTACGCCGCCCCGTCGCCGGCCCGCAGACCTTCGCGGGAGCCCGCGCCGCCGTCGGCCGGGGCGGGACCGCCCTCGCACAGTGGCTGCGCCGCCCGCTGACGTCGCTGCATCTTGTCCTGGGCGTGTTCGGCCTGCTCACGACGTTCGGTCTCGTGATGGTGCTGTCGGCGTCGTCGGTCGAGTCGTTCACCGCGGGCGGGTCGTCGTACTCGGTGTTCACCCGCCAGGTCATGTTCTGCGGCGTCGGTCTCGTCGTCTTCTACATCGGGCTGCGGATCAAGCCGACGACGCTGCGCGCCCTGTCCCCGGTCCTGCTGCTGGGGTGCGCGGTGCTGCTGGCCCTGGTGCTCATCCCCGGCCTCGGTTCGGTGCGTGGCGGGTCGCGCGCCTGGTTCACCCTGGGCCCCTTCGCGTTCCAGCCCGGCGAGCCCGCCAAGGTGGCGCTCGCCCTGTGGGGCGCGCACGTGCTCGCGACCCGCCGCAAGGTCATGCACCGGTGGAAGCACGCGCTCTCGCCGGTCGTGCCCGTCGCGCTCGTGCTCGCCACACTGCTCGTCCTCGAACCCGACCTGGGCATGACCGTGTCGCTGGGCATCGTGCTCATCGCGCTGCTGTTCTTCGCCGGCGCCCGCGGCCGGCTGCTGCTCGCGCTCGCGGGCGGCGGGCTCGCGGGTGCACTGGTCCTCGGCCTCACCGCCGGCTACCGGCAGAGCCGCATCACCGCGTTCCTCTCCGCCGACAGCGACCCGCTCGGCCCCGGATACCAGGCCACCCAGGCGCTGTACTCGCTCGCCGACGGCGGCCTGTTCGGCGTCGGGCTGGGCCAGGGCCGCGCCAAGTGGAGCTACCTGCCCAACGCGCACAACGACTTCATCTTCGCGATCATCGGCGAGGAGCTCGGCTTCATCGGCGCCTTCGCCGTCCTCGCCCTCTTTGCGACGCTCGCCTACACCGGCCTGCGCATCGCCACCCGCAGCGCCGACCCGTGGCTGCGCATCGTCTGCTCCACCCTCACCGCGTGGCTGGTCGTCCAGGCCGCCATCAACATCGGCTACGTCGTGGGCCTGCTCCCGGTCACCGGTCTGCAGCTACCCCTGATCTCGTCCGGAGGCACGTCCCTGGTGGTCACCATGTTCGCGTTCGGCGTGCTCGCCAACGCCGCCCGGCACGAGCCGGAGGCGGTGGCGGTGCTGCGCAACGGCGGCCAGGGCCGCATCGCGCGGCTGCTGCGCCTGCCGGCCCCCGAGCCCTACCGGGCGCCGGCCGCCCGGACGCCCGCCCAGCGGGTGCGCCGGTGAGGGAGCGTCAGCGAGTGGACCAGGCACACCGCGCCTGCGCGCAGCGCCGGCCGAGCCCCGGCGAGGGCGAGCGATGACGTTGTCCGTCGTCGTCGCCGGTGGGGGCAGCGCCGGGCACATCGAGCCGGCACTCGCGTTCGCCGACGCGGTCCTGCGCGACCACCCCGACGCCGTCGTCACCGCGCTCGGCACCGAGCGTGGCCTCGACACCACCCTGATCCCCGCCCGCGGCTACCCCCTGCGGCTGATCCCGCCGGTCCCGTTGCCGCGCAAGCCGAGCAAGGACCTCCTGTGGCTGCCGGGCCGGGTCCGAGCCGCCGTCGGCACGGTCCGCGACGTGCTGCGCGAGGTCGACGCCGACGTCGTCGTCGGGTTCGGCGGCTACGTCTCGCTGCCCGCCTACCTGGGGGCCCGCGGCCGCGTCCCCGTCGTCGTGCACGAGGCCAACGCCCGCGCCGGCCTCGCCAACAAGGTCGGCGCCCGGTTCGCCGCCGCCGTCGCGACGGCCGTCCCCGGGACCGGGCTGCCCCACGAGCAGGTCGTCGGGATGCCGTTGCGGCGCTCGATCACCGGGCTCGACCGGCCCGCTCTGCGCGCCGAGGCCCGCGCCTTCTTCGGGTTGCCCACCGACGGCCCCGTGCTGCTGGTGTTCGGTGGCTCCCAGGGTGCGCGGACCCTCAACTCGGCCGTCGCCGCCGCGCTGCCCGGGTTCGCCGGGGCCGGGGTCGCGGTCCTGCACGCCCACGGCAAGGGCGGCACGGCCGGCCCCGAGACCGCCGGCTACGTGCCGCTGCCCTACATCGAGCGGATGGACCTCGCCTACGCCGCCGCCGACGCCGTCCTCGGCCGCTGCGGGATGACGACCGTCGCCGAGGTGACGGCCGTCGGGCTCCCCGCCATGTACGTGCCGCTCCCGCACGGCAACGGCGAGCAGGCGCTCAACGCCCGCCCGGTCGTCGCCGCGGGCGGCGGAATCCTGGTGCCCGACGCCGAGACCACCGGGGAGCGGGTCCTCGCCGAGCTGCTCCCGCTGCTGCGCGACGCGCAGCGGCTCGCCGCCATGGGCGCCGCCGCCCGTGGGTCCGGCCACGCCGACGCCGACGAACGCCTCGCCCGCATCGCCGTCGGTGTCACCCGCCAGGTCGGTGCCCGGTGACCGCGCCCGTGACGCCCGCCGCGGCACTGCTCGGCGACCGCGTCCACCTCATCGGCATCGGTGGCGCCGGGATGAGCGGCATCGCGCGGATCCTGCTGGGCCGCGGCATCGCCGTCTCCGGCTCCGACGCCAAGGACTCCCGCACCGTCATGGCCCTGCGCGCCCTGGGCGCGCATGTGGCGGTGGGCCACGACGCCGGTCACCTCGACCAGCTCGACGGGCCGCCCACGGTCGTCGTGTCGACCGCGATCCGCGAGACCAACCCGGAGCTGGCCGCGGCCCGCGAGCGGGGCCTGCTCGTCGTCCACCGCGCCGATGCCCTCGCCGACCTCACCACCGGCCACCGCGTCGCCGCTGTCGCGGGCACCCACGGCAAGACGTCGACCAGCTCGATGCTCACCGTCGCGCTGCAGCACTGCGGCTTCGACCCGTCGTTCGCGATCGGCGGTGACCTCGCCGCGTCCGGCGCGGGCGCCCACCACGGCGGCGGCGACGTGTTCGTCGTCGAGGCCGACGAGAGCGACGGCTCCTTCACCGCCTACACCCCGGGCGTCGCCGTCGTCACCAACGTGGAGCCCGACCACCTCGACCACCACGGCACCGAGGCCGCCTACCGGGCCGTGTTCGAGGCGTTCGTCGGACGCGTCCCCGCGGGTGGGGTCCTCGTCGCCTGCGCCGACGACCCGGGCTCGGCCGAGCTGGCGCGGTACGCGGAGGGGCGCGGGCTCGCCGTCCGCCGCTACGGCCGCACCGCCACCGGTGCGGACGACGCCGTCCTCGTCGACCACCGCCCCGACGGCCCCGGCGCGCGCGTCCGGGCCCGCCACCGTGGCGTCGAGCTCGCGGTGCGCCTCGCCGTCCCGGGCGAGCACATGGCCATGAACGCCCTCGGCGCCCTCCTCGCCGGGGTCGAGCTGGGTGCGCCCGTCGACACGCTCCTCGAGGGCCTCGCCGGGTTCGACGGGGTGCGCAGGCGCTTCGAGTACAAGGGCCGCGCCGCCGGCGTCGCCGTGTACGACGACTACGCCCACCACCCGACGGAGGTCGCCGCCACGCTGCGGGCGGCCCGCTCCGTCGCGGGCCCCGGCCGGGTGATCGTCGCCTTCCAGCCGCACCTCTACTCCCGGACCCGGCTGTTCGCCGCCGAGTTCGGTGTCGCCCTCGGGCTGGCCGACGAGGTCGTCGTCCTCGACGTCTACGGCGCCCGGGAGGACCCGGAGCCGGGCGTCACCGGCGCGCTGGTCGCCGACGCGGTCGACCTGCCCCGCGGCGCGGTGCGGCACGTCCCGAGCTGGTCGGAGGTCCCGGCGGTGCTCGCCGGCATCGCCCGGCCCGGTGACCTGGTGCTGACGATGGGCGCGGGTGACGTCACCGTGCTCGGCCCGGAGGTGCTGCGCGAGCTCGAGGTCCGCGAAGAGGGCGCAGGGTGAGGCGCCCGGCGGCTCCCCGATCGGCACGTGAGCGCGATGGTCGCACCCGTCGCGCCGGTGCCGGGCGGGCGGACGCCGGGCAGGACCGCCCCACCGCCGACGACGCGTCCCGCGACGGCACGGGCACGTCGCGCCGTTCCGACGACGCCCGGGACGGGGACCGGGGGGCCACCGGCCGCCGCGGCGAGGGTCCCGGTGGGCTCCCCGCCCAGCCCGGCCGCGCCGACCGCGAGGCGACGGGGCGCGCCGGGATGAACGCTGCCGCCCGGGACAGGACCGCCCGGGACAGGTCAGCCGGGGACAGGGCCGACAGGACGGCCCGGGACGGGGCGACCGGCACCGGCCGGACCTCCCGCGCCGCGCGGGACGAGGCCGCCGACACCCCCGAGGCGGGCCGCGGCAAGGCGGGTGGCGCCGGCAGTGATGCCCGCGGCACGGGTCGCGACCCCGCGGGCGCCGGGCGGAAGTCCGTCGGTTCCGCGGCGAGTCGCGGTCGGACGACGGCCGGTTCGACGTCGGCGGCGGGGGAGCGGACCGGCCGCGGCGCCGGACGCTCCGGCGGCGACACCGAGCGCAACGGCAAGCGCGCCGGAACGGCCCGCACCGACGGCCGTGGCCGCAGGCTCGGTGCCGGCGGGATCGCGGCCATCCCCGGTTCCAGCGGCGGCACCCGCGGTGCCCGGACGCCCCCGCAGGGCGCGGACGCCGACGACCCGGCTCCCGGTACGACCGCGGACGGGACCGACGAGAGCGGTTCGGACACCACCGGCACGGATGCCGGGAACGCCGGCACCGCGACCCGCGACGACACCGCGGCCCGCCGCACCGCCCGGACCGGCGCCACCCCCCGGCCCCGGCCCGTCCGGCCCGCCCCGCACATCGTGCGCCGGCGGCGGATCGCGCTGCTCGTCGTCGTCCTCGTGCTGCTCGGCGGCCTCGCGGGCGGGGTCGCGTTCCTCCTCTACGGCAGCGGTCTGGCCGACGTGGAGACCGTGACCGTCGACGGTGCCCTGGCCGTCCCGCGCGACCAGGTCCTCGCCGCCGCCGCGATCCCCACGGGTGGCCCGCTGGTGGGCGCCGACACCTCCGGTGCCGAACAGCGCGTCGCGGCGCTGCCCGGAGTCGCGTCGGTGACGGTCGGCCGCGACTGGCCGCACACCGTCGTGATCACGGTCGTCGAACGGGTCGCCGTCGCGCTGGCCGACACCCCCAAGGGCCTCATGCTCGTCGACCGCACCGGCGTGCCGTACGAGCAGGCGCCCGAGGTGCCGCCGGTGCTGCCGCACCTCGACGTCGGCATCGCCGGCCGCATCGCTCCGGACGACCCGCAGACCACCGCCGGGCTCGGGGTTCTCGCCGCGCTGCCCGACGCCGTCCGGGCGCAGGTGCTGACCGTCACGGTGATCGCCCCCGCCACCACCGGGGGCCAGGCGACGGTCGAGCTCACCCTTTCCGACGACCGCCGTGTCGTGTGGGGCTCGCCCGGGAACGGCCAGCGCAAGGCGGCGGTGCTCACGGCGCTGCTGACGGAGAAGGGCAGCGTGTTCGACGTCGCCAGCCCTGATCTACCGACGATTCGTCGCTGACCGCGCACGTCCGGTCACGAAGAGGTCACGACAGCGCGAAACACCCCTCTGGGGGGTTGCCGACGTGCGGCGCGCCTAATGGACCGACACCCTGACCGCACCTAGCGTTCTCGCGTGAAGGCCCGGACCAACCGGAGCTGGACCGGACCCGAGCAACTGGAAGGTGCCGCGCATGACGCCCCCGCACAACTACCTGGCCGTGATCAAGGTCGTCGGTATCGGTGGCGGCGGCGTGAACGCCGTCAACCGCATGATCGAGGTCGGTCTGAAGGGCGTCGAGTTCGTCGCCGTCAACACCGACGCCCAGGCCCTGCTGATGTCCGACGCCGACGTCAAGCTCGACATCGGCCGGGAGCTGACCCGCGGCCTCGGGGCCGGGGCGAACCCGGAGGTCGGCCGCAAGGCCGCCGAGGACCACCGCGAGGAGATCGAGGAGGTCCTCAAGGGGGCCGACATGGTCTTCGTGACGGCGGGGGAGGGCGGCGGCACCGGCACCGGTGGCGCACCCGTGATCGCCTCGATCGCGCGCAAGCTCGGTGCGCTGACGATCGGTGTCGTGACCCGGCCGTTCACCTTCGAGGGCAAGCGTCGCGCCGGTCAGGCCGACGAGGGCATCAACGCGATGCGCAACGAGTGCGACACGCTCATCGTCATCCCCAACGACCGGCTGCTGCAGCTCGGTGACGTCGGCGTCTCACTGATGGACGCCTTCCGCTCCGCCGACGAGGTCCTGCTCTCCGGTGTCCAGGGCATCACCAACCTGATCACCACGCCCGGCCTGATCAACCTCGACTTCGCCGACGTCAAGAGCGTCATGTCCGGCGCGGGCAGTGCGTTGATGGGTATAGGGAGCTCACGCGGAGAGGGCCGCGCAGTCCAGGCCGCGAGCTCGGCGATCAACTCGCCGCTGCTCGAGGCGTCGATGGACGGGGCGCAGGGGGTGCTGCTGTCGATCGCGGGCGGCTCCGACCTCGGCCTGTTCGAGATCAACGAGGCCGCCTCGCTGGTCCAGGAGGCCGCGCACCCGGACGCGAACATCATCTTCGGGACGGTGATCGACGACTCCCTCGGCGACGAGGTGCGGGTCACGGTCATCGCAGCCGGGTTCGAGGGTGGCGGTCCCGCGCACAAGAAGCTCGAGCCGTCCGCCTACCGCTCCACCGACGCCGCGCCCGGTACCGGGGCGTCGGCCGCGGGGACGAGCCAGCCGGCCGCGGTCCACACGCCGGCCGTGCACGCCCCGGCGGCCCAGCACGTCCCGGCCGCTCCGGTGACGCCGCCGTCGGCCGCGCCGGTCACGGCTGCGAACGGGTTGGGCCACAACCAGGCGGGCACCCTGCCTCCTGCGGCCCCGGTGCCGCCGCAGCCGTCGTACGTGCCGCCGGCGCCGCGGGCGCCGGAGCGCACCGATCCCGCGATGAGCTCCCTCGGTGGCGGCGGGGCGCATGCCGCCCAGCCTCACACGGCTCTGACGCAGACCGCGCCGACGCAGACCGCGCCGCCGCAGACCGCACCCACCCAGGCCGCGCCGACCCACGGTGCGGCGGTCCCGGTCTCCGACGGCGACTTCGACGAGCTCGACGACGACGTGGACGTGCCGCCCTTCATGCGTCGCTGACCTCGCGTCGTGCAACGCTGACGCGGTGCGCGTTCGCAAGGTTGTCACGACCCGTGCCGGTGGCCGTTCCTCCGGTGCCTTCACCAGCTTCAACCTCTCCCGGGGTGTGGGTGACGACCCGTCGGCGGTCGCCTCGAACCGGGGCCGGCTCGTGCGCGAGCTGGGCCTGTCGGGGGCGGTGTTCCTGCAGCAGGTGCACGGCATCCGGGTCGAGACGGTGAGCGGCCCGGCGCCGGGCGCCGGGGTGCCGGATCTCGCGGAGGCCGACGCCGTCGTCACGGCCGAGCCCGGGGTGGGGCTGGCGGTGCTCGCGGCCGACTGCGTGCCGGTGCTGCTGTCGGACCCGAAGGCGGGTGTCGTCGGTGCGGCGCACGCCGGCCGGGTCGGGGCGGCCGCCGGCGTGGTGCCCGCGACGCTGCAGGCGATGGTCGCCCTCGGCGCCGACGTGGAGGACGTGGTGGTCCTGCTGGGGCCCGCGGTCTGCGGCGGGTGCTACGAGGTGCCGGCGGAGATGCGTGACGAGGTGGGGGCGGTCCTGCCGGGCAGCGGCGGCCGGACCCGTCGTGGCACGCCCGGCATCGACATCCGGGCGGGCCTGCACCGCCAGCTGGACATGTTCGGTGTCCGCGGGGTGGCCCGGGACCCGCGGTGCACGATGGAGGACCCGGCCCTGTTCAGCCACCGCCGGGAGGGCTCGACCGGGCGCCAGGCCGGGGTGGTGTGGCTCGACCCGTCCGACGGGTGAGGGTCCGATCGTGGGTGGCGTCGTCGCAGCCCGCGACCGGGGGTGTGCCCGGACCGCGTGCCTGGTCGCGGCCGGGGCGCGATGAGGACGTCCCGCGGGCCGCGTCGGCCGTGGGCGGTGGGTGGAGGAACGAGATGAACGAACGACCCGAGTCGCCGGCCCCGCGTGGGTCGGGGCAGGACCGCCGCGACGATCTGGCCAGGCGCCTCGCCCGCGTGCGGGAGACCGTCGCCGCGGCGTGTGCGGCCGCCGGCCGCGACGTGGCCGAGGTCGACCTGCTGGCCGTCACCAAGACCGTCCCGGCGGCCGACGTCGCGATCCTCTGCGGGCTGGGGCTGCGCGACTTCGGCGAGAACCGGGCACAGGAGGCAGCGCAGAAGGTCGAGGAGGTCGCGGGGCTCGTCCCGGACGCAGCGCCGCGGTGGTTCTTCGTCGGCGGACTGCAACGGAACAAGGCGCGCGTGGTGGTCCCGTGGGTGACACGCGTGGAGTCGCTCGACTCGGCACGGCTGGCCGATGCGCTCGACGCCCAGGCCCGGCGCGCCGTCGACGACGGGCTCCGCGAGGGCCCGCTCCCGGTGCTGCTGCAGTACAGCGTCGACGGTGACCCGGACCGCGGCGGCGTCGCCCGCGAGGGCCTCGGCGCACTCGCCGCGCACGTCAGCGGCCTGCCGGGCCTCCGCCTCGACGGGCTCATGGCCGTCGCGCCGCTCGGCGCGGAACCCGACGAGGCGTTCGCCGACGTCGCCGCCGCGTTCTCTGCACTGCGTGATGATCATCCGTCTGCGAGGGTGCTGTCGGCCGGGATGTCCGCGGACCTCGAGGTGGCGATCCGTCACGGATCGACGTGTGTGCGTGTCGGAACGGCCCTTGTGGGGGAACGGCGGATAGCCTCGCGGTGATCGCCGGTCGCGGGGGCGACCGCCGGTTCGCGGGTGACGACGAGGGGAGCGCGACATGGGCGCGATGTACAAGCTCAAGGCCTACTTCGGAATGGTACCCGCGGACGAGATGGCCGATTACGTCGACGAGCCGGGCTACGGCGTCCCGCGCCGGCGTGACGAACGCTGGGACGATCCCGAGGACCGCTACGGCGCGGCCGACGAGTACGAGTCCTACGACCCGCCGGCGTCGGTCGGCGAGGCGTGGGACCGGCGTCCCGGCCGTCCCGGCGGCATGGAGCGCACTCCCGCCCGTGAGTCGCGGCCCCCACGTGAGCCGGTGCGTGCCGCGAGTGGTGTGGGTGCGTCGGGGCTCGGCGGCACCGGTCTCGGTGGCGGCCTGGGCGCGGGCAGCGTCCGTGGAGCACTCGCCGTCGACCCCGAGCCCGTGCTCCGCGAGCCCGTCCGCGAGCCGGCGTTGCGCGAGGTGCGGCCGGGGGAGCGCGCGGCCCTGCCGGAGCAGCGCGACCGTGGTGCGGCCACGATGGCCCGCATCACGACGCTGCAGCCGCGCAGCTACAAGGAAGCGCGGACCATCGGGGAGCGCTACCGCGACGGCCAGCCGGTGATCATGAACCTCACCGAGCTCGACGCCGCGTCGGCCAAGCGCCTCGTCGACTTCGCCGCGGGGCTCGCTTTCGCGCTGCGCGGTTCCATCGACAAGGTGACGAACCGTGTATTCCTTCTCACGCCCGCGGACGTCGAGGTCTCGGCGGACGACGCGAGGCGGCTCGCAGAACGCGAGATGTTCCGCCAGGATTGACGGCGTGCCCGACGTCCTTCGCCTCGTCCTGTATTACGTCCTGTTCGCCTTCTGGCTGCTGCTCACGGCACGCATCGTCGTGGAGCTGGTGCACGCGTTCGCGCGCAAGTGGCGGCCCGTCGGACAGAGCGCCGTCGCCCTCGAGGCGATCTTCACGATGACCGATCCGCCGGTGAAGTTGTTGCGGAGAGTGATCCCCACGGTCCGGATCGGGGGAGTGGGGCTGGACCTCTCGATTATGGTTCTCCTCCTGGCAGTGTTCATACTTATGGACGTTGTCAGGCCGGAGTGAGCCCCAGTCACCCGGTTTGCCGCCGAGGACTGCATGAGGTGATCCGATGCCGCTGACGCCCGCCGACGTTCACAACGTCGCGTTCAGCAAGCCCCCTATTGGTAAGAGGGGGTACAACGAGGACGAGGTCGACGCGTTCCTCGACCTGGTCGAGGCCGAGCTCGCTCGACTGCTCGAGGAGAACGACGACCTGCGTGAGCAGGTGTCCCAGATGGAGTCCCAGCTCGGCAGCGCGCAGGCCGACCTGGAGGAGGCGCGGTCACGGCCGCAGCCGGCTCTGGCGCCGCCCACGGCCCAGATCCAGCGGCCCGTGGAGCCTCCGCGCCCCGTCGAGCCGCCGCGTTCGCTGTCGGCGCCCGCGCCGCAGCTGGCCGATGGCGGTGATCTGGGCGGTGGCGACCACCACGTCCAGGCCGCCAAGGTCCTGGGCCTGGCCCAGGAGATGGCCGACCGGCTCACGGCCGAGGCCAAGAGCGAGGCCGACTCGATGCTGGGCGACGCCCGGACCAAGTCCGAGCAGCTGCTCTCGGAGGCCCGGACCAAGTCCGACGGCCTCGTGAACGATGCCCGTGCCCGCGCCGAGACGATGCTCAACGACGCGCGGACCCGGGCCGAGACGCTGGAGCGGCAGTCGCGCGACAAGGCTGCGACGCTGGTCAGCGATGCCGAGCGCAAGCAGACCGAGATCATCGGGACGATCCAGCGCGACAAGTCGGTCCTCGAGAAGAAGATCGACGAGCTGCGCACGTTCGAGCGCGAGTACCGGACGCGGCTGAAGACGTACCTGGAGTCGCAGCTGCGTGACCTCGGCGACCGCGGTTCCGCGGCGCCCGCCGACGGTCGGTCCGCCTCCAACGGGGGTTACGCCGCCAGCGGCTACGGCCAGCGCGCCGACGCCGGCAGCTGACCGTTCCCGAGACAGTTCCCCGGACGGTGGGCGGCGCCACGGCGCCGCCCACCAGGGAGTGAATCGTGCTGCTGCTGGTTCTGATCCTCGTCCTGGTCGCGTTCGCCCTGCTCGTCGTCGCACTGTTGACGGGCAGCGTCCTGTGGGCGTGGGTGTCCGTGGCCGTCAGTGCGGGCGCCGCGGTGGTGTTGCTCGTCGACTGGCTGCGCGGCCGCTCCGCGGCTCGTACGGGCCCCGCGCCGGGCCGTGCGGAGGCGGGTGGGCCACCGCCCCCGATGCCGGGTGCCGACAGGGCGCCGGCCTTCGAGGGCGCCGAGGCGGTCACGCAGGTTCTGCCTGTCGTGCCGCCGACGGGTCCTCCGCCGAGCCAGGCGCCCGATGGGGTTCCGGCCGGGGGATCGTCGTCGCCGGCCTCGTCGCAACCGCCCGGCTCACCCGGGCGACCGTCCGGCGCTGACGACGGAGTCACTCCATCGAGCGTAAATTCGTCACACAGCGTGACCGCTGAACCGGTCTCCCGGGGGCCTGCCGCGGGTGCCCCCGCAGCGGGTGCCCGGCCGGCAACGGCGGCCGACGCGACGGGCGCGGAGCCCGGTCGTCCGGCCGGCGACGCGACCCAGGTGATGGGTGCGGACCGGTCCGGCGACACGACCGGGCCTCCCGGGTCGCGCACTCCTGGATCACGGTCGCAGGAGTCGCGGCGGCAGGCAGGCTCCGTCGACGGTCCGACCGTCGCTGTTCCGGCAGCAGGTGCCGGCGCGGCGGCGGGTGCAGCCGCGGCCGCAGCCGCGGGTTCGTCCCAGGGCGCCGGTCCGTCCGGTGCCGCGTCGCTCCAGAAGCCCCAGTCGCTCCAGAAGCCCCAGTCGCTCCAGAAGCCCCAGTCGCAACAGAAACCCCGGTCGCTCGAGAAACAGCCCGGGTCGCCGGCCCGGTCCGACTCGGCCGCCGGGGGAGCCGAACCGGACAAGGCAGGCGCCGCGAGGTCCGGCCCAGATACGGGCGGCCCCGCGAAGGCGGGTTCTGCGAACGCCGGTGCCGAGAGGGGCAAGCCCGGGACGGGCGCCGGTTCCGACGGCAAGGCCGCAGCTCAGGGCCGGCCGGGTCAGCAGCCGGCGGATCGGTCGCCGACCCAGTCGCCGCAGACGTCGTCCGCCGGCCGGCCGGGTGCCGGTGGTGCAGAGGCCACGGCAGTCCTCGGTGGCCGGCCCGCGCAGGCCGCGTCCGGGCAGAACCGGCCGGAGGGCACCCCGGACCGGTCGGGTTCCGCAGCTCAGGGTTCCGCAGCTCAGGGGGCTGGTGCCGCGGACGATGCAGCGCAGGGCGCCACGTCGTTCGGCTCGGGCGCCCCCGCCCAGGCTCCCGGCAGCTCTGCCCAGGCTCCCGGCAGCTCTGCCCAGGCTCCCGGCAGCTCTGCCCAGGACCCCGGCAACGCCGCCGAGGCGACGACGACCACGGCAGCGGCCTCCGGCAACGGCGCCGCCCGGTCGGTCCCGCCCGCCGAGCCGCCGGAGGAGACCCCGGAGGCCCGTGTCGCCGGACAGGTCGCGAACCTCGAGGACGAGGTCGTCGTCGTCGACGAGCAGCCCCGCTTCCACGTGACCGAGTGCCCCTCCCTGGAGGGGCAGGCGTTGATCCCGCTGCCGGTCCGCGAAGCGGTCGAGCTCGGCTTCACCCCGTGCGGGCTGTGCAGCCCGAGCCGGACCATCGCGGCCCGCCACCACGCCGAGGCGCGCTGACCGAGCGTCCCACCTCCGCGCGCCCCGGCCGGGGCGCGCGCAAGCGGGTGGCGCCCGCGCGCTACCCTGGCCGTACACGCACGACCAGCACGTGTAGGACCAATGGCGTCGATCCGGCCATCACCGGGGAGCCTCCGGAAGAAACGGGTTCGCTCGCGATCTCTGCGAGCAGGGGCCCGGAGTAGAACCGGGCGGGTGCGGCCCGTCACAGCCGTCGAACGAGAGGCCACGCGGCCGCCGGTTTCCGGCGGGCACGCGGCAAGCGGGGTGGTACCGCGGCGCCCGATGCCGGGCCGTCGTCCCCGTGCAGGCAGTCCCACCGCCGCACGAGGAGCGCCACCGCCATGGCCGAGCAGCACGACCACCACGACAGCGGGTATCCCGCCGTGCCCGCGCACCCGTCGTTCCCCGCGCTCGAGCGCGACGTGCTCGACTTCTGGGCGGCCGACGACACGTTCCGCGCGTCGGTCGCGGCCCGGCCGGCGGGCGATGACGGCGGCAACGAGTTCGTCTTCTACGACGGCCCGCCCTTCGCCAACGGCCTGCCGCACTACGGCCACCTGCTCACCGGCTACGTCAAGGACGTCGTCCCGCGCTACCAGACCATGCGCGGCAAGCACGTCGAGCGCCGGTTCGGCTGGGACACCCACGGCCTGCCCGCCGAGACCGAGGCGGAGCGCCAGCTGGGGCTGAAGGGGAAGTCGGAGATCGACGCGATGGGCGTCGCCGAGTTCAACGCGGCCTGCAAGGAGTCGGTGCTGCGCTACACCGACGAGTGGCGCGCCTACGTCACCCGCCAGGCGCGGTGGGTCGACTTCGACCACGACTACAAGACGCTCGACCTGGACTACATGGAAAGCGTCATGTGGGCCTTCAAGACCTTGTACGACAAGGGATTGGTCTACCAGGGCTTCCGCGTCCTCTGGTACTGCTGGCACGACGGCACCCCGCTGTCGGCGTCGGAGACCAAGATGGACGACGCCTACCGGGACCGGCAGGACCCGGCCGTCACCGTGGGGCTGCGGCTGACCGCGCCCGGCACCGACCTCGACGGGGCGCTCGCCCTGATCTGGACGACGACGCCGTGGACGCTGCCGTCGAACCTGGCGATGGCGGTGAACCCGGACGTCGACTACGCGCTCGTCGCCGCGAACGGCGAGAAGTGGCTGCTGGCGGCGGCCCGGGTCGGCGCCTACGCCCGCGAGCTGGGGGAGGACCCGGAGGTGCTGCGCACGTTGCGCGGCTCCGAGCTCGTCGGCACCTCCTACGTCCCGCCGTTCGACTTCTTCGTCGGCCGGGAGAACGCCCACCGGGTCCTGGCCGCCGGTTATGTCACCACCGACGACGGCACCGGCGTCGTGCACATCGCGCCCGCGTTCGGTGAGGAGGACAAGGTCGTCACCGATGCGGCCGGCATCGAGGTCGTCGTGCCGGTCGACGGCGCGGGGAAGTTCGACTCGACGGTGCCGCCGTACGAGGGCATGCAGGTCTTCGACGCGAACCCGCACATCATCGACGACCTGAAGAACGGCGCGCCCCACGTCAACGGTGTGCTGCTGCGCCGTGAGACCTACGACCACGCCTACCCGCACTGCTGGCGGTGCGGGAACCCGCTGATCCAGCGGGCCGTCGACTCGTGGTTCGTGCGGGTCACGGCGTTCCGCGACCGCATGGTGGAGCTCAACCAGCAGATCACGTGGGTGCCCACGCACGTGCGGGACGGCCAGTTCGGCAAGTGGCTGGAGAACGCGATCGACTGGTCGATCTCGCGGACCCGGTACTGGGGCAGCCCGATCCCGGTGTGGATGTCGGACGACCCGGCGTACCCGCGTGTCGACGTCTACGGCTCGCTCGACGAGCTGGAGCGTGACTTCGGGGTGCGCCCCCACGACCTGCACCGGCCTTTCGTCGACGAGCTGACGCGCCCGAACCCCGACGACCCCACCGGGGCGTCGACGATGCGCCGGGTGCCGGAGGTGCTCGACTGCTGGTTCGAGTCGGGCTCGATGCCGTACGCGCAGGTGCACTACCCGTTCGAGAACCGGGACTGGTTCGAGCACCACTACCCGGGCGACTTCATCGTCGAGTACAACGGCCAGACCCGTGGCTGGTTCTACACGCTGCACGTGCTGGCGACGGCGCTGTTCGACCGGCCGTCGTTCAGCTCCTGTGTGGCGCACGGGATCGTGCTGGGTGACGACGGCACGAAGATGTCGAAGTCACGGCGCAACTACCCGGACGTCAACGAGGTCTTCGAGCGCGACGGCTCCGACGCCATGCGCTGGTTCCTGATGGCGAGCCCGATCCTGCGCGGCGGCAACCTCGTCGTCACCGAGCAGGGCATCCGCGAGGGTGTGCGGCAGGCGCTGCTGCCGCTGTGGAACACCTGGTACTTCCTGTCGCTCTACGCCGGCGCGGCGGGCCGCCGCGGCGTCACGCGCACCGACTCGACGCACGTCCTCGACCGGTACGTGCTGGCCAAGACGGCGGAGCTGGTCGACGGGGTGACCGACGCGCTCGACGTCTACGACATCGCCGGTGCGTGCGAGCAGGTCCGCGACCACGCGGAGGTGCTCACCAACTGGTACGTGCGCCGCTCCCGGGACCGCTTCTGGGACGGCGACGCCGACGCGATCGACACGCTGCACACCGTGCTGGAGGTGACGGCCCGGATCGCGGCGCCGCTGCTGCCGCTGGCGATGGAGCGGGTCTGGCAGGGCCTGACCGGCGGCCGTTCGGTGCACCTGGCGGACTGGCCCGCCCGCGACGAGCTGCCGCACGACGCGGAGCTGGTCACGGCGATGGACCGGGTGCGGCAGGTGGCGTCGTCGGCATCGTCGCTGCGCAAGGCCCGGACCAAGCGGGTGCGGCTGCCGCTGGCCCGGTTGACCGTCGCCTCGGCCGATGCGGAGACGCTCGCCCCGTTCGCGGACATCCTGCGCGACGAGGTGAACGTCAAGGACGTCACGCTGACGACCGACGTCGCCGCGTACGGCCGGTTCGAACTGGCGGTGAACGCCCGCGCCTGCGGGCCGCGCCTCGGCGGGGACACCCAGAAGGTGATCAGGGCCGTCAAGGCGGGGGAGTGGACCGCCAACCCCGACGGCACCGTCACCGCGGGCGGGATCGACCTGATCGAGGGGGAGTTCACCGAGAGGCTCGTGGCGGCCGATCCGGCCGAGACGACGGCGCTGCCCGGTAGCACCGGGCTCGTCGTGCTCGACACGGCGGTGACGCCCGACCTCGCGGCGGAGGGCGCCGCCCGCGACGTCGTGCGCGTCGTGCAGCAGGCCCGCCGCGACGCGGGCCTCGACGTCTCCGACCGGATCGTGCTCACGATCGGCGGCGCCGACGAGGTGCTCGCCGCGGTCCGGGTCCACGAGGCGTTCGTCGCCGGCGAGGTGCTGGCGACGTCGGTCGTGTTCGCCGAGCCGGCGGAGCCGACGCTCGTCGGCACCGCGGCGGCGGCGCAGGACGGCACGGGTTCGCACCGGGTCGCGGTGCACGTGGCTCGCGCCTGACGCGACTCGACGGCCGACGGCGCCCAGAGTCAGGACCCTGCGCTGGGCTGCCGGATTCTGCAGGAACGGCACTGTCCCGCAACCCGACTACGAGGCAGCGCCGTTCCCGCAGAACGGGGCGGCACGCGAACGGATGCCGGACCGCGGCGACGCGGCACCGGCGGAGTCGTAGGGTGCACCCGTGACCGACGCGGCGAGGCGATGGCACGACCTGCAGTCGGGCCGCGGGATCCCGTCGGAGATCCTCGCACAGGCACCGGGGAGCCCGTGGGTGCACGATCCGCGGGACTTCACCGCCCCCGACGAGCCGGCCGACACCCCGTCGCGGGTGTCGGCGCTGGGTCTGCTCGGCGGGTCCGGGACGGTGCTCGACGTGGGCTGTGGCGGCGGTGCAGCGGCGTTCGCGCTGGTCGGCGCCCTGACGGCGGTCACGGGTGTCGACCATCAGCCGGACATGCTGGAGGTGTTCGCCGAGGGCGCGCGCCGTCGCGGCATCCCGTACACGACGGTCGAGGGTCGTTGGCCCGCGGTCGCCGAGGCCGCCGGATCGGCGGACGTGGTGGTGTCGCACCACGTGCTGCACAACGTCGTCGACCTGTCACCGTTCGTCTCGGCGCTGACGGCCGCGGCCCGCACGGGGGTCGTCGTCGAGATGTTCGACGAGCACCCCATGGCCTGGCTCGATCCGCTGTGGCTCCGTTTCCACGGCCTGCGCCGGCCGGAGCCGGCCCGCACCGACGACGCCGTCGCGGTCCTCACGCAGCTGGGCGTCGCGGCCGACGTGGCGCGCTGGGAGCGGGAGTCCCCGCCGCGCCAGGACGCCGAGTGGGTCACCCGCAAGCTGTGCCTGCCCGCGGGCCGGGTGGGTGAGGTGGCCGAGGCGCTGGCGGCGCTGCCGGAACGCCCCCGCCACGCCGCGACCCTGACCTGGCAGGTCTGAGCGAGGACCGCTAGCCCGGCCGGACGGTGACGTCCCCGGAGTCCGATGTCGCCGACACCGTCGCCGTGGCGGCCGGGTCGACGGGCAGCAGGATCCGGGTCTGCCCCGATCCGTTGCCGGTGTCGACACGGTAGGGCCGCGATGCGGGGACCGCGACGTCGACGTCGCCGACGGTGCTGCGGGCGGTCACCCCGGTGGGCGCGGTGGTGGTCGCGACGGTGACGTCGCCGACGGTCGACTCGGCGAGCACCGAGCCCGACCGCAGCCCGGTCCCGACGACGTCACCGGAGATCGTGCGGACGGTCACGTCGCCACCGAGGCCGGTGAGCAGGACGTCGCCACCCGTGGTGTCGGCGTCGACGCGGCCGTCGAGGTCGCGGACGACGATGTCGCCGACACCGGTGGAGACGGTCACGGAGAGGGTGGACGGGACCGCGATGGTGTAGCTGACCTGGCAGAAGTCGGCGAGGAATCCGTTGCAGTGGGAGTCGAGGACGAGGCCGGTGGGCCCGGCGTCGGCGACGAGGTCTGGCCGGTTCAGGCCGTGCCGGGCCTGGGTGCGCACGTGCACGGCGCCGTCGGTGCTGGGCAGCAGCGAGACGTCGCCGGAGTTCGTGGTGACCGCCAGGTGCGGTGACGCCGGGGTGTAGGTGGCCTCGGTGACCGTCGTCGAGTGCACGGCGTTGCCGAGCAGCTGGGCGACGCCGGCGGCCGCGGCGACGAGCACGCCGAGGACGGCGAGTGTCACGAGGACGGGATGGGGCCGGCGAGGCCCCGGCGCCGCTTCCACGGGCACGGTCTCGGGTGCGGACAGCGACGGGGTCGGGGCGGACATCAGCCCTCCAGGTAGCGCAGCACCGCGAGGACGCGGCGGTGGTCGGTGGGGGCGGCGGGGAGCGCGAACTTGGTGAAGATGCCGCTGACGTGCTTCTCGACGGCGCCGTCGGACACGACGAGGGCCTCGGCGATGCCGCTGTTGGAGCGACCCTCGGCCATCAGCGACAGGACGTCGCGTTCGCGCGGGGTGAGCTCCGCGAGCGGCGCGGTGCGCCGGGAGCGGGTGAGGATCTGGGAGACGACCTCGGGATCGAGTGCGGTGCCGCCGGCGCGGACGCGGTGCAGCGCCTCGACGAAGCTCTCGACGTCGGCGACCCGGTCCTTGAGCAGGTAGCCGACGCCGCGGGTGTCCCCGGCGAGGAGGTCGGTGGCGTAGCGCTCCTCGACGTACTGAGACAGCACCAGCACCGCCACCGACGGCCACCGGGTGCGGATGACCAGAGCGGCGCGCAGGCCCTCGTCGGAGTGGGTGGGTGGCATCCGGACGTCGGCGACGACGATGTCGGGAGGGCAGTCGCCGACCTTGCGCAGCAACGACTCCGCGTCCCCGACGGCGGCGACGACGTCGAACCCGGCCTCGGCGAGCAGCCGTTCCAGGCCTTCGCGCAGCAGCACGGAGTCCTCGGCGATCACCACCCGCGGCGGGCTCACCGTGGCCGGCACGGCAGCTCCACCGTCAGCACCGTCGGGCCGCCCACGGGCGAGTCGACCGACAGCTGGCCGTCCACGCCGGACACGCGGTCGGCGAGACCGCGCAGCCCGGTGCCCAGCGCCGCATCGGCCCCGCCGCGGCCGTTGTCGGTCACGGTGATCCACAGTGTCCGGTCGGACTCGGTGACGACGACGCCGGCCCGGGAGGCGCCGGAGTGCTTGGCGACGTTGGTGAGCGCCTCGGACACCACGAAGTAGCCGATGGACTCGACGGCGAGCGGTGGCCGGACGGGGACGTCGACGACGAGGTCGACGGGGACGGGGCAGCGGGAGGCCAGCGCGGGCAGCGCGGCGTCGAGGCCGCGGTCGGACAGCACGGGCGGGTGCAGCCCGCGGATCAGCCCGCGCAGCTCGACGACGGCGTCCTTGGCCTGACGGTGGGCGTCGTCGAGCAGGTCGCCGATGCCGTCGGGTTCGGTGCGGTAGCGGGCCTTGGCCCGGCCCAGCGTCATGGCCAGCGACACGAGGCTCTGCTGGGTGCCGTCGTGGAGGTCGCGTTCGATGCGGCGGCGCTCGGCTTCCACGGAGTCGACGACGCGAGCCCGGCTGCGTTCGAGCTCGCCGACGCGGGCGGCGAGCGCGCCGGGAACGGGCCCGAGCAGCGCCCGGGCGACGGCGACGTCCACGGCCACCAGCCCCCGCACGACTGCGGGGGTGACCAGCAGCAGGACGAGGCCGAGCCCGGCGAGCAGCCCGCGCGCGGTCCCGGAGCCGAGCGGGATCCAGAACAGGTGGGCGTCGGTGTTCCCGGAGAGCAGGACCGCGACGGGCAGCACCAGCAGCGTCGACCCGACCGCCAGCAGCCCGTAGACGATGCCGGACGTCAGCATCCCCAGCGGTGCGGCCAGCACCTGGTGGGCCAGCCGCCGCTGGATCCCGGGGTCGCGCAGCAGCACGCCCGCGTAGCGCAGCGGGTGACGCTGCGCGGGTGGCATGGGCTGGGCCTCGATGTCGACGCCGAGGAGCAGCCGGTAGCGGAACCGCTCGACCGCGCCGAGGCCGGTGCTCACCCAGGCGGTGAGCATCCACACCGGCACCCCGGCCAGCGCGAACGGCAGCAGCACGACCGACCAGAACACGCCGGTCAGCACGAGGAAACACGTTGCGATGCCGAAGAGGACGTCGAGCAGCAGGTGCGCCGCCCCGAGCCAGGTGGCCGGGGAGGTGAACGCGCGCAGCGGGTCGGCCGGGGAGGGCCTGCCGCCGACCGCGGTCCCGGGGGGAGTGACAGCCGTGGACATGGGACGAACCTAGGGACCGGCCGGGCGCGGGCACCATCCGGAAGGTGCCCGATGCCGACGGGGGGACAACCCCCGGTCGCACGTCAATCCCCTCACACGGGTCAGTGGCTGACGAACCACCAGGCGATCAGCACACCCAGGGAGTTGGTGGCGACGTGGGCGAGGATCGGGGTGACCAGGTGCCCGCCCCAGCGTCGCCACACGCACAGCAGGACACCGGCGGCGGCGGTCGCCACGACCGCGAGCGCCGACGTCGCGACCGTGCCCCACCCGCCGACCGAGGAGGCGACGGCAGCGTTCGCGCTCGCCATCCCCATCGACGGCAGCACGTGCCACAGCCCGAACAGCCCCGACGACACCAGCGTCCGTCGCCACCACGACCCGCCGACGAGCGCGGGGAGCACCCCGCGGAACGCGGTCTCCTCCAGCAACGCCGTCCCGATCGGGATGCGCACCAGCGCCGCGAACAGCGCCGCGCCCAGCGTGCCGGCGGCGCGGGTGTCGTCGAACGCCTCCCGGGTGGCGGGGACGGCGAGCGCGATCAGGAACAACGCGGCGACACCCACGAGCGCGATCGCGCCGATGCCGAGCCCGCGGCGCAGCGTTGCCCGCGACAGCCCGAGATCCGCCCAGGTCACGCCACAGCACAGGGCCACGCCGACCAGCAGCACGGCGACCCCGACGTTCCACGGGATGTAGGCCTCGGGCCACAGCCGGTTGCTGACGACGTTCGACGCTGCCAAGATCGCGATCACCGAGAACAGGCCCAGCCGTCGCCGCAGCGTGCGCCCGGCGAGGCGGGGGCGCTCCGGAGGTGTCCGCAGGGCCGTCGCCATCACGACCGTCCCGCCGTGGTGGGGGCCATCGGGGTCGACGGTACCCGAGCGCGCACTGGGGGACAGGCACGATGACCGACGTCGACCCGGCCGGCACAGCCGCCGGTCAGGGGCATTCCGGCGCGCGCGCGGTCGCCGGTCCGGATCGCGCAACGGAGGATGGACCGGTCGCGCGGGACCGCTACGTCGACTTCCTCCGCGCGTTCTCGATCCTCGTGGTCGTGCTGTGGCACTGGGCGTTCACGATCCTGGTGTGGGGCCCGACCGGGCCGGGCGCGACGAGCCCGCTCGGCTTCACGACGGGCCTGTGGGCGCTGACGTGGCTGTTCCAGGTGCTGCCGCTGTTCTTCTACGTCGGCGGCTACGTCCATCTGAAGGCGTGGGAGCGGGCCCGCGCACGTGGCGAGCATCTCGGCCGCTTCGTGTGGCGCGACATCCGCAAGCTGTCGGTGCCCGCGCTCGTGCTGGCCGTCGTGTGGATCGCGCTGGGCGCCGTGCTGGGCGCGGTGTTCGACATCGCGTGGGTGGGCCGGGCCGTGCTGCTGGTGATCAGCCCGCTGTGGTTCATCGCCGTCTACCTCGGGCTGATCGCCCTGATGCCCCTGTGGCTGTGGCTGCGCAAGCACTTCGGCGCCGTGCCGCTGGTGTGGTTCGCGGGGCTGGTGGTCGTCGTCGACATCCTGCGGTTCCGGGCGGGGATGGACGAGCTGGCCTACGTCAACATGGTGCTGGTGTGGGGGCTGGCGTTCCAGGCCGGCTTCTCCTACGAGCAGGTCGTGCGCGCCCCGCGCCAGTTCGACGCGGCGCTGATGTGGGCGGGCCTGTTCGGCCTGGTGGGGCTCGTGTTCTCCGGGCTGTACCCGGGCTCGATGGTCGGCGTGCCGGGCGAGACGTCGAACATGGCGCCGCCCACGCTGTGCATCGTCGCGCTGCTGGTGTTCCAGATCGGGGTGGCCGAGATGGGCCGCCCGGCCGTCGAACGCTGGCTCGACCGGCCGCGCCCACGGCGCATCGTCGAGATCGTCAACCGCTTCGCGATGCCCGTGTTCCTCTTCCACACCACGGGAATGGCCATCGGGCGCGGGCTCATCTACGCGTGGAGCGGGGAGATCGGCGAGAAGCAGGTCCCCGACCTCGCGTGGTGGCTGCAACGCCCGCTCTACATCGCGGTGTCGCTGGCCTGCACACTCCCGGTGATCTGGCTGTTCGGCCGCTTCGGGGACCGCAGACCCACGGCCGCGTCACCCGGCGTCACGGCGGCCTGACACCCCTGGGGGCCAGCGGGTTCGGCCGCCGAAGGCGACGAATCAGGCGCCGAATACAGTGATCCGCCGGGGGTGGGCATGGCGGATCTGGAGGTGCTGCTCGGCGTCGTCGCCGCGGTCGTCCTGGTGGGCGTCCTCGCGGTGCGCGTGTCCGTGCGCCTCGGTCTGCCCTCGCTGCTGCTCTACCTCGGCATCGGGATCATCCTCGGCGAGTCGGTGCTGGGACTGCAGTTCTCCGACGCGGTCCTCACCGAGAACCTCGGTATCGCCGCGCTGGTGCTCATCCTGATCGAGGGCGGCCTGACCACCCGCTGGGACGCGGTCCGGCCGTCGCTGGGAATGGGTGTCGCGTTGTCGACGACGGCGGTCGTCGTCAGCATCGGCGTCGCAGGCGTCCTGTTCCACGTGCTGCTGGGCCTGGACTGGCGGGTCGCGTTCCTCTGGGGCGCGGTGCTGTCGTCGACGGACGCGGCCGCGGTGTTCAGCGTGCTGCGCGGCGTCGGGGTGTCCCGGCGGTTGGCGGGCACCCTCGAGCTGGAGTCGGGCCTCAACGACGCGCCCGTCGTCCTCGCGGTCATCCTGCTCGCGTCCGGGGAGCCGTTCCACTGGTGGACCCCGGCGCTGGTCGTCTACGAGCTGGCCGCGGGCGCGGTCATCGGGATCCTGCTCGGTCTCGCCGGGGCGTGGGCGCTGCGCCGCGCCGCGCTCCCGTCCACCGGCCTCTACCCACTCGCGACGATGTCGGTGTGCGTGCTCGCGTTCGCGGGCGGGCAGCTCGCGCACGCCTCGGGCCTGCTGGCCACCTACGTGTGCGCGCTCGTGCTGGGCAACTCCCGGCTGCCGCACCGCGGTGGCGTGCTGTCGTTCGCCGAGGGCACCGGCTGGCTCGCCCAGATCGGGCTGTTCGTGCTGCTCGGCCTCTACGTGTCGCCCTCGCGGCTGCCGGCGGCCGTCGTCCCCGCGCTGATCGCGGGGGCCGTCCTGCTGCTGGCCGCACGGCCGCTGTCGGTGATCGCCGCAGCGGTGCCGTTCCGGGTCCCGTGGCGGGAGCAGGCGTTCCTGTCGTGGTCGGGGCTGCGTGGCGCGGTGCCGATCGTGCTCGCGTTGATCGCTGTCGTCGAGGGCGCCGAGAGCGGGTCGCGGCTCGTCGACGTCGTGTTCGTGCTGGTCGTGATGCTCACCCTGCTGCAGGGCACGACGCTGCCGTGGGTGGCGTCGCGGCTGAAGGTGGTGCAGAGCACCGACGTCCACGAGATCGAGGTCGACGCCGCGCCGCTCGACGAGCTCGGTGCCGACCTGCTGCAGGTCCGGGTCCCCGTCGGGTCGAAGCTGCGCGGGGTCTACCTGCGTGAGCTGCGGCTGCCGCGCGGCGCCACGGTCAGCCTCGTCGTGCGCGACGGGGAGGCGTTCACCCCGGACCTGGAGACGCGGCTGCGCGAGAACGACCAGCTGCTCGTCGTCACGACCGCGCGGGCGCGGCGGGCCACCGAGGACCGGATCCGGGCCGTCGACCGCGGCGGGCGGCTGGCCCGCTGGCTGGCCGTCACCCGGGAGCCGGGTACCGACGAGCCGCCCGGCTGAGCGACCCGGGTCCGCGGCGCCCTGTGCCCGACCTGACCGGGGTCCGACCTGTGAGTGGCGATGGTCGCCACGGCGACCATCGCCGTTCACGACCGGTCTTGCGCGACCGCGCCCGCGAGACCGGGCGGGGTGGCCGGGTGCCAGGGCGGGACCGACGGGCGGGCGGGCGGCCGGGTCCGGGAGCGTCCCGGCGATAATGGCCGGGTGAATGCCCCCGACCCCGTTGCCGCCCGTGGGTGAGCTGCGCAGCCTCCCTGTCCCCGACGGCCTCGACGGCATGCGTGTCGACGCCGGGCTCGCCCGCATGCTCGGGCTCTCCCGCACCGTTGTCGCGGCGCTCGCCGAGGAGGGCCGCGTCGCCGTCGACGGCCGCGCCGCCGGCAAGTCCGACCGGCTCGTCGCGGGCGGCTGGCTCGAGGTCGAGCTGCCCGACCCCGAGCGCGAGGCGTCCGAGGTCATCAGCGGCCCGGTCGAGGTCGTCGCCGGGCTCGGCATCCTCTACGAGGACGACGACATCGTCGTCGTCGACAAGCCCGTCGGCGTCGCGGCGCACCCCAGCCCGGGCTGGACCGGGCCGACGGTCGTCGGCGGCCTGACCGCGCTCGGCGTCCGGGTCGCGACGTCGGGCGCCGCGGAGCGGCAGGGCATCGTGCACCGCCTCGACGTCGGCACGACCGGGGTGATGGTCGTCGCGAAGTCGGAGCACGCCTACTCGGAGCTCAAGCGCGCCTTCAAGGAACGTACCGTCGACAAGCGCTACCACGCCGTCGTGCAGGGCCACCCCGACCCGAGCCGCGGCACCATCGACGCGCCCATCGACCGCCACCCCCGCCACGACTGGCGGTTCGCCGTCGTCGAGGGCGGGCGGCCCAGCGTCACCCACTACGACACCATCGAGGCGTTCCGCGCCGCGTCGCTGCTCGACGTCCGGCTCGAGACCGGTCGCACCCACCAGATCCGGGTGCACTTCTCCGCGATGCGCCACCCCTGCGTCGGCGACGTCACCTACGGCGCCGACCCGACCCTCGCCAAGCGGGTGCAGCTCGACCGGCAGTGGCTGCACGCCCACGAGCTCGGCTTCGCCCACCCCGCCGACGGCCGCCGCGTCGACTTCACCAGCCCCTACCCGGCCGACCTCGCGCATTCCCTGGAACTGTTGCAGGACTGAGGGCGCAGTCGTGACCGGACGCCGTCGGCTCGGCCTGCTCGCGGTGTGTCTGGTCGTGCTGCTCGGCGTCGCCTGGTATGCGGGGAGCCGGTCGGGTCCGTCCGGGCCGCCGCCGTCGGTCACCGGGTCGGTGCGGCTGGGCCCCGACCCGGGCGCGGCCGTCGCCGAGTACCTCGCCTCGCTGCCCGCGACGTTGCCCGCACCCGGAGAGGCGGTACCGGCGCTGGTCCAGCTCGACGCCGAGGTGACCGGGGCCCAGGCCGTCGCGCTCGCGGGCGACGTCGCGATCCTGCAGGTCGTGTGGCGGGTACCGATCCCGCGGGTGCAGACGGCGCTGCGCTTCGAGACCCTCGACGCCGGGGTCCCGGTGGGTACGGCCGTCGACGTCGCGCGCCAGCGCGCCCAGCTCGCCGCACAGGGCGACGCGGCCCGGCGGACCGGTCGTCCCGCGGCGGTCGCCGCCGCCGAGCAGGCCGCGCTCGGCGACGCCGCGTGTACGTGCGTCGTCGCGGTCGTCGTCAGGGCCGACCGGGCGGGGCTCGACGCGCTCGCCGCCCGCGCCGGGGTGCGCGCCGTGCAGGCCGCCCCCGGCGCCGCCCGCATCACCGACCTCGCGCTCGCTCCGCTGCTCCCCGAGCAGACCGTCAGCGCCGACCCGCTCCCCGACGACGGCCCGGTGCCCCCGGCCCCGACCGGCTGACCCCAGGGCGACATAGGGGGCTTTCCGGAGCCCGACTCGGTGGTCGCCCGGATGTCGTAGCGGTTCCCGCGCTGGAAACGTCGCCGCCATGACGAACCGGGGGGACGACGCGGCCGGGCCGGTGCCCGTCGACCGGGTCACGGCAGGGGTCACGGCCGGAGCCACGGCGGGGGTGACGGTCGCGGCGCTCGTCGCGGTCGTACCCGTACTGGTGCTGCATGTCGTCGGCGGCGGGTCGATCGACCCGTTGGCGCGCACCGTCAGCGACTACGTGGCCGTGCCGCAGGGCTACGCGCTGCTGGCGGTCTCGTCGGCAGCGCTGGCCGTCGCGGGGCTGCTCGTCGCGGTCGCGGCGTGGCGGACCCGGCTGCCGGGGGCGCCCGTGCTCGCCGCGCTGACGGCGGTCTGGGTGATCGGCCTCGGGCTGGTCGCCGCGTTCCCGACCAACGTCGACGGTGCGCCCGCCGACATCTCCGCCGTCGTGCACCGCTGGGGCGGCGCGCTGGTGCTGGGCCTGGCCCCGGTGCTCGCGATGGTCGTCGCCCGCGGGCTGGCGGCCCGCGGCACGCGCCCGGTCCTGCTGGTCCGGCTGACCGTCGCCACGGCCGCGCTCGACGCTGCCTTCCTGCTCAGTCATGTCCCGATCGTCGTACTGGGTTCACCCGGATTTCCCCTGCTCGGGCTGGTGGAGCGTGTTCTGTACGGGCTGGTGATCGTCCTGCTGCCGGTGGTCGCGCGCGCCCTGCGCCGTGGCTCCGTGGCGCCCGCTCCCGGCCCACACGTGACCGCCCCGGCGTGGGCGCCGGACCCGGGGGCGCCGGACCCGGGGGCGCCGGACCCGGGGGCGCCGGACCCGGGGACGCCGGACCTGGGGACGACGGTGTCCGGCCCGGCCGCGGACGTGGTCCGGTGACCGCGCTCGCCGTCCTCGCCGCCGTCGTCGCCGCCGTCTGCTTCGCCATCGGCGGCGCGCTGCAGCACCGCGCGGTCGCCGCCGAGGCCGTGCCCGGCCCGGCGGCCGGACCGGCCGGGTCCGGCGCCGCCCGGCTCGGAGCCGATGGGTTCGCCGCCTTGCTGCGTCGCCCCGGGTGGCTCCTGGGCCTCGGTCTCGCCGGGGCCGGCGCCGGCCTGCACGCACTCGCCCTCGTCGTCGCACCGGTGTCGGTCGTGCAGCCCGTCGGGGTGCTCGCCGTTCCCGTCGCGGTCCTGCTCGCCGCCCGCGCGACCGGGCGGCGCCCCTCGACGGCCGTCGGCGTCGCGGTCGGGCTAGCCGTCGGCGGCGTCGCCGGGTTCGTCGCGCTCGCCGCGGGCAGCGCCGTCCCCGGGGCGGCCGACCCGACGACGCTCGCCCTCGCCGGGGCCGGCGTCGGCATCGTCGTCCTCGGGCTGTCCGCGGTGGCCGCCCGTGCGAGCTCGCCGGCCCTGCGCTGCCTGTCCTGCGCCGCCGCCGGGGCGACCGCGTTCGGGCTCGTCTCCGCGCTGGTCCGGGCACTGGCCGAGCGTGTGGTCGCCGGGGCGCCGGTGCTCGACGTCGCCGGGCTCGCCGGCGCGATCGTCGTCGCGTTGCTGGCCGGGGGCTGGCTCGTGCAGCAGGCCTTCGCCGCGGGTCCGGCCGAGCTGGTCGTCGCGACGCTCACCGTCGTCGACCCGGTCGTGGCCGTCGGCCTCGGGATCGCCCTGCTCGGTGAGGGCGCCGCGACCGGTCTGCCCGCCGCGCTCGGCATGGCGGGGTGCGCGGTCGTCGCCGCGGGCGGCGTCCTCGTGCTCTCCCGCCACCACCCCGACGCGCTGCGCCGCCGCGAGCGTGCGCGCGCCACCGGGCCCGTCGAGAGCGACGGCCGGCTCGTCACCGCGGGCCGTCCCTGACCCCTGGTCCACACCCGTTCACCCGCACCCACAGCCACACACCAGAGAGTGAGGTACCGCCGTGCGTACGCTGCGGATCCTGATCGGCGCAGACACCTTCCCACCCGACGTCAACGGGGCCGCCCGCTTCGCCGAGCGGCTCGCGGGCGGGCTGGCCGGGCGCGGGCACGACGTGCACGTCGTCGCCCCGTCGCCGGACGCCGGCGCGCACCGCACGGCACCGCGCCCCGGCCCTGACGGGGTCCGCGTGCACCGTGTCCGCTCGCACCGCTACCCGCTGCACGACAACTTCCGGGTGTGCCTGCCGTGGCAGGCGTCCCCGGCGACCGCGGCGCTGGTCGAGGACCTCGCGCCCGACGTCGTCCACGTCCAGGCCCACTTCGTCGTCGGTCGCGGGACCGCGGTGGCGGCGTCGCGGGCCGGGGTGCCGCTCGTCGCCACCAACCACTTCATGCCGGAGAACCTGTTCGGCCACGCCAAGGTGCCGCACGTGCTGCAGCGGGCCGCCGCCCGCTGGGCCTGGCGCGACCTCGCCGGGGTGTTCGGGCGCGCGGGTGTCGTCACCGCACCGACCGAACGCGCGGCGGGACTCCTCGCCGACGCCGCCGGCATCGACGGCGTCCTGCCGATCTCCTGCGGCATCGACTCGGCCCGCTACGCCGGTGGCGTCGAGGCCCCGGTGCCGACGGTCCTGTTCGTCGGCCGGCTCGACGAGGAGAAGCGCGTCGACGAACTGCTGCGTGCCTTCGCGGTGCTGCCCGCGGGGCTCGGCGCGGCCCGGCTGGAGATCGTCGGCGACGGCTCACGCCGCGAGGCATGGACCGCGCTGGCCGACCGCCTCGGGCTGGGGGAGCGGGTCACGTTCCACGGCTTCGTCGACGAGGAGACGCTCGTCGCCGCCTACGGCCGCTGCGCCGTGTTCGCGATGCCCGGCGTGGCCGAGCTGCAGAGCCTGGTGACGCTGGAGGCGATGTCGGCGGGCAAGCCCGTCGTCGCCGCCGACGCGATGGCGCTGCCGCATCTGGTCCGCCCCGGCCGCAACGGCTGGCTCTACACCCCCGGCGACGTCGACGGGCTCTCCGCGGCGCTGGGCGCCTTGCTGGCCGACCCGGCCACGCGGGCGCGGATGGGCGCGGCGAGCCGCGAGATCGTCGCCGGGCACGCGCTCGACGCCACCCTGGACCGCTTCGAGGACGTCTACGCAGAGGTGACGGGACGGGTCGCGGCCGGGCTGCGGGTGGCCTGAGCCGGCGGCCGGGTGGCCGGTGCCCTCGGCCGGAGGGTGGGCCGAGCCGGCGGCGGCCGG
>NZ_BEGX01000057.1:216072-229694 GCF_002583555.1 Pseudonocardia sp. N23 | reverse complement strand
GGGCCGCCAGCAGGCGATACCGCGCAGCCCGGCGGCGGTGTCCGGAGCTGTCGGTGCGCGGGGCTAATCTGGGTTCCTCCTCGTCGGCCGCCCCCGGATGCCGGCGTGGGGTCACGGCACGCGCCCCGAGGGCGCCCGACGGCACCGCGCCCACCGGCGCGAGGACGGAGCAGACGGGTCCCCATGACAGCCGCCAGCACGGACAGCTTCGTCCACCTGCACACCCACACCGAGTTCTCCATGCTCGACGGTGCTGCGCGGCTCGACGACCTGTTCCGCGAGTCGGCCAAGATGGGCATGCCTGCCCTGGCGATGACCGACCACGGCAACGTCTACGGGGCCTACGAGTTCTGGCGCAAGGCCAACGCGGCCGGGGTCAAGCCGATCATCGGCATGGAGGGCTACCTCGCGCCCGGCAGCCGCCACGAGCGCAAGCGCACCTCGCTCGGGGCGAAGGACGCCGACAACCCCGACCTGATGTACACGCACATGACGATGCTGGCCGAGAACACCGAGGGGATGCACAACCTCTTCCGGCTGTCCTCGCTCGCCAGCCTCGAGGGCTACTACTACAAGCCCCGGATGGACCGCGAGCTGCTCGAGACCTACGGCAAGGGCATCATCGCGACCACCGGCTGCCCCTCGGGCGAGGTCGCGCGGCTGCTGCAGCAGGGCGACTTCGACGCGGCGTGCCAGTCCGCGTCGGACTACCGCGACATCTTCGGCAAGGACAACTTCTTCTGCGAGTTGATGGACCACGGCATCGACATCGAGAAGCGGGTCCAGGAGGACCTCTTCGCGCTGAAGAAGAAGCTCGACCTGCCCGGCCTGGCCACGAACGATCTGCACTACACCTACGCCGACGACACGAAGTCGCACGAGGTGCTGCTCTGCGTGCAGACCGGCAAGACCATGTCGGACCCGAACCGCTTCAAGTTCGACGCGCAGGACTTCTACCTCAAGTCCGCCGCCGAGATGCGCGCCCAGTGGGACCCGATCCACCCCGAGGCCTGCGACAACACGCTGCTGATCGCCGAGCGGGTGAACGTCTCGTTCACCGAGGGTCAGGACCTCATGCCGGTGGCACCCGTCCCCGAGGGGGAGACGGAGGAGTCGTGGCTGGTCAAGGAGGTCGAGAAGGGGCTGCACGCGCGGTTCCCGAACGGCGTCACCGAGCAGTACCGCAAGCAGGCCGAGTACGAGCTGTCCGTCATCATCCAGATGGGCTTCCCCGGCTACTTCATCGTCACCGCAGACCTCATCCAGCACGCCAAGAAGGTCGGCATCCGCTGCGGCCCCGGGCGCGGCTCGGCGGCGGGCTCCCTGGTCGCCTACGTCCTCGGGATCACCGACCTCGACCCGATCAAGCACAAGCTGATCTTCGAGCGCTTCCTCAACCCCGAGCGCATCTCGATGCCCGACATCGACATGGACTTCGACGAACGTCGGCGCGGCGAGATGATCCGCTACACGACGGAGAAGTACGGCGAGGACCGGATCGCGCAGATCATCACCTACTCCACGATCAAGGCGAAGGCCGCGATCAAGGACTCGGCACGCGTGCTGTTCGGCCAGCCCGGCTACTCCGTGGCCGACCGGATCACCAAGGCGATGCCGCCCGCGATCATGGGCAAGGACATCCCGCTGTCCGGGGTGTTCGACCCGGCGCACAAGCGCTACTCGGAGGCCACCGAGGTCCGCGCCCTCTACGAGGCCGACGCGCAGGTCCGCGAGATCATCGACACGGCGCGGGGCCTGGAGGGCCTCAAGCGCCAGTGGGGCGTGCACGCGGCGGGCGTGATCATGTCGAGCAAGCCGCTGCTCGACGTCATCCCGATCCAGCGCCGCGAGGCCGACGGCTCGATCATCACGCAGTTCGACATGGGCGCCTGCGAGACGCTCGGGCTGCTGAAGATGGACTTCCTCGGCCTGCGCAACCTCACGATCATCGACGACGCGCTCGAGAACATCGAGCTCAACGGCAAGCCGTCGCTGGTCATCGAGGACGTCGGGCTCGAGGACCAGAAGACCTACGACCTCCTGGCCCGCGGTGACACCCTCGGGGTCTTCCAGCTCGACGGCGGCCCCATGCGCGACCTGTTGCGCCGCATGGCCCCCACCGAGTTCGACGACATCTCGGCCGTCGGTGCCCTGTACCGGCCGGGCCCGATGGGCGCCAACGCGCACAACGACTACGCCGACCGCAAGAACAAGCGGCAGGAGGTCACTCCGATCCACCCGGAGCTGGCCGAGCCGCTCAAGGACATCCTGGGTGAGACCTACGGCCTGATCGTCTACCAGGAACAGGTCATGGCGATCGCCCAGAAGCTCGCGGGCTACACGCTCGGCAAGGCCGACCTGCTGCGCCGCGCCATGGGCAAGAAGAAGAAGGAGATCCTCGACAAGGAGTACGCCGGCTTCGCCCAGGGCATGAAGGACCACGGCTACTCCGCCGCCGCGGTCAAGACGCTGTGGGACATCCTGCTGCCGTTCTCCGACTACGCGTTCAACCGCGCGCACTCCGCGGCCTACGGGCTCGTCTCCTACTGGACGGCGTATCTCAAGGCCAACTACCCGGCCGAGTACATGGCCGCGGTGCTCACGTCGGTGCGCGACGACAAGGACAAGGCCGCGATCTACCTCGCCGAGTGCCGGCGCATGGGGATCACGGTGCTGGCGCCCGACGTCAACGAGTCGGTGCGCAACTTCGCCCCTGTCGGCAAGGACATCCGCTTCGGCCTCGGCGCCATCCGCAACGTCGGGTTCAACGTCGTCGACGCGATCGTCGCGGCACGTAAGGAGAAGGGCGACTTCCTCGACTTCTCCGACTTCCTGCGCAAGGTCGACGCGGTCGTGTGCAACAAGAAGGTCATCGAGTCGCTGATCAAGGCCGGTGCGTTCGACTCGCTGGGGCACTCCCGCAAGGGCCTGCTCCTCGTGCACGCCGACGCGATCGACGCCGTGATGAGCACGAAGAAGGCCGCCTCGATGGGGCAGTTCGACCTCTTCGGCTCGATGGACGGCGAGACCGAGACCGACCCGGCGCTGGCCGGCATCTTCGACGTCAAGGTCCCCGACGACGAATGGGACACCAAGCACCGTCTCGCCGTCGAGCGCGAGATGCTCGGCCTGTACGTGTCCGGCCACCCGCTGCACGGCCTCGAGGGCGTGCTCGCGGCGAAGGCCGACACCCCGATCCAGAACATCCTCGACGGCACGGTCGGCGACGGCGCGCAGGTCACCGTCGGCGGCATCCTCGCGGGGGTCAACCGGCGGGTGAACAAGAACGGCGAGCCGTGGGCGTCGGCCCAGATCGAGGACCTCGCCGGTGGTATCGAGGTGCTGTTCTTCCCGCGGGCCTATCAGGTCGTCGGGATCGACGTGGCCGAGGACGCGATCGTGCTGGTCAAGGCCCGGGTGTCCAAGCGCGACGACAGGGTCTCGCTGATCGCCAACGACCTCGCCGTCCCGGACCTGCAGGTCGCGGGGGAGGAGAACTCCTCACCGGTCGCGGTCAGCCTCGCGGCGAGCCGCTGCACCCCGCCGATCGTCGCCAAGCTCAAGGACGTGCTGCACAACCATCCGGGCACCCGCCCGGTGCACCTGAGCCTGGTCAACGGGACCCGGACCACGGTCCTGCGCCTCGACGACGCACTGCGTGTCACGGCCAGCTCGGCGTTGATGGGCGACCTGAAGGCGCTGCTCGGCCCCGGTTGTTTCGGCGGCTGACCACCCGACCCGACCCGACCCGGTATGTGGCCCGGCGCCGGGACCTCATGCGGGTGATCCGGTCGGACAGGTAGCCGAACAGTGGCACGCTGACCAGCCCGATCGCGGCTGCGATCCGGACCGGGCGGTGTCAGCCGATCGCGGACCGCTCGTCCCATCGCCGCCGCGCGGGACCTTCCCAGCGCGAGTGCAGGGTGTCGAACAGCTCGGCCGCCCGGGTGCCCGCCCACTCCCGTGGCAGCAGCGCCGCCGGCAGCCGCGGGTCGAGGAACGGGAACCGGCGCCAGGTGTGCACCAGCTGGACCTGCCGGACCATGATCTCGTCGGGGTCGGCCGGGCCCGGGGCGCCGAAGTCGGCGATGAACTCCTCGTAGGCGGCCTCGACCTCGGCGAGGTCCCACGCCTGGGCGACCATGTCGGCCTCGGCGCCGATCGTCCCGAAGGGCCCGACGAAGGAGCTGGTCACCTCGTCGAGCTCCAGGTCGGCCACGACCTGTGCGACCTCGGCCTGCTTGCCCGGGTCGGGGGAGATCCACACCCCCGGGGACGGGGAGCCCATCCCGGCCCACGCCAGCCGGGTGCGCAGCCGGTGGCGCAGCTGCCGCCGCGACTCAGGGACGCTGACCAGCAGGACCAGCCAGCGGCCGTCCCACCCCGCGGCGGGGGAGCCGAACCCGTAGATGCGGGCGGCGCCCTCGGACAGCAGCCGCTGCCCGGACTCGGAGAGCGACCAGCGGACCCGGCGACCTTCCCGGTCGGAGGTGAGCAGGCCTTCGGCGGCGGTGCGCGCCAACGCCTGCCGGGCCGACTTCTGCTCGACTCCGAGGCGGCCCATGACGTCGACGAGAGCCTGGGTCCAGACCGGCTGTGCACGCGGCAGGACGAACTCGCCCAGGACCGTGAGCAGCATCGACCGCGCGCTGGCGGACCCGAGCTCGCGGCGGCGCGAGATGGCCGGGCGGCCCGCTGGGTCCTCGGCGGCGACGGACATCGGGCCAGCGTAGACGGCGGGCGAACTAGGCTCGCGGGCCGTGACCCCTGACGATCTCCTCGCCGCCGACCGTGACCTGGTGTGGCATCCGTACGCCCCGATGCCCGGGACGGTCGCGCCGCGCGCGGTCGTGTCGGCCGAGGGGGTGCGGCTGCGGCTCGCGGCGGGCGACCGGACGGTCGAGGTCGTCGACGGCATGTCGTCGTGGTGGGCGGCCATCCACGGCTACCGCCACCCGGTCCTCGACGCCGCGGTCACCGGCCAGCTGTCGACGATGAGCCACGTCATGTTCGGCGGCCTCACCCACGGGCCGGCCGTGGCGCTGGCCCGCACTCTGGTCGACCTCGCGCCGGGCGAGCTCGCCCACGTCTTCCTCTCCGACTCCGGGTCGGTGTCGGTGGAGGTCGCGATCAAGATGTGCCTGCAGTACCAGCGCTCCCGTGGGCGCCCCGGCAAGCACCGGCTGCTGACGTGGCGCGGTGGCTACCACGGCGACACGTTCGGCGCGATGAGCGTCTGCGACCCCGACGGCGGCATGCACTCGCTGTGGCGCGACGTCCTGCCGCAGCAGGTGTTCGCGACCGCGCCGCCCCGGGAGTTCGAGACGGGCTACGTCGCCGAGCTGGCCCGGCTCGTCGAGACCCATGCCGACGAGCTGGCTGCGGTGATCGTCGAACCCGTCGTCCAGGGCGCGGGCGGGATGCGCTTCCACGATCCCCGCTATCTGCACGTCCTGCGCGAGCTGTGCCTGGCCAACGACGTGCTCCTCGTCTTCGACGAGATCGCCACCGGCTTCGGCCGCACGGGGGAGATGTTCGCCGCCGACCACGCGGGCATCGCACCGGACGTCATGTGCGTCGGTAAGGCGCTGACCGGCGGGTACCTGAGCCTGGCGGCGACACTGTGCACCCCCGAGGTGGCTCGCGGCATCTCCGACGGCGAGGCCGGGGTGCTGATGCACGGCCCGACGTTCATGGGCAACCCGCTGGCCTGCGCGGTCGCGGGGGCCTCTCTCGGGCTGCTGCGCGACGGTGACTGGCGCGGCCGGGTCGCCGCGATCTCCGAGCGCCTGCGCACCGGGCTCACCCCGGCCCGGTCGCTGCCCGGCGTGCGCGACGTGCGGGTGCTGGGCGCGATCGGGGTCGTGCAGCTCGACCACGACGTCGACATGGGTGCTGCCACCGATGCGGCGATCGCGGCGGGGGTGTGGCTGCGGCCCTTCCGTGACCTCGTCTACACGATGCCTCCCTACGTCTGCACCGCCGACGAGATCGCGACGATCACCGCCGGGGTGTGCGCCGCCGCCGCGGTGGGCTGAACCGCCACCCAGGGTGCTCTGCGCCATGATCCACTCGATCGAGGTCCGGGTCCGGCGATCGGGTGGCCGTGGGCCGTCCGGGCCGGGCTCGTGGTGATCATCGGGGCGAGGCGATCCGGCGGACGGGGCAGCGACCGTGGTGCGGGCCGCCCCCATGATCACCCGCAGTCGGGCAGCACCGGACCGAACGGGCATGTCGGGCGTCAGGCCGGGAACCGTAGGTGGCGTCCGCGGGTTGGCGATCATGGGTGCGCCGCGCCCGACGACGCGGCGCACCCGATCGGGTGCGTTGCCGCACACCATCATCCGCCCGCACCGGAGGCCGAACGCATGACCCCGCGCCCGCCGCACCAGCCACCCGAACCCCACCCGCCGCGCACCCGCGCCACCCAGCACGCCCCGCCCCGGCCCACACCGCTGCGCGCCGACCTCGGGGCCTCGCTCGTCGTCTTCCTCGTCGCCCTCCCGCTCTCGCTCGGCATCGCCCTCGCCTCCGGCGCACCGCTGCTCGCCGGACTCGTCGCCGCCGTCGTCGGCGGTGTCGTCGCCGGCCTGCTCGGCGGGTCACCCCTGCAGGTCAGCGGGCCCGCCGCCGGCCTGACCGTCGTCGTCGCCGACCTCGTCACCCGCTTCGGCTGGGGTGTCACCTGCCTGATCACCGCCGGAGCGGGCGTGGTCCAGGTCCTGTTCGGTGTCGCCCGGGTGGCCCGGTTCGCCCAGGCCGTCCCGCCAGCCGTCGTCCACGGGATGCTCGCCGGCATCGGCATCACCATCGCGCTGGCCCAGCTCCACGTCGTCCTCGGTGCCACCCCGGCCGCCTCGCCCACCGCCAACGCCACCGCCCTGCCCGGCGCGGTCGCGGGCGCCGACCTCGCCACCGTCGCCGTCAGCGCGGTCGTCGTGCTCGCGCTGCTCACGTGGCCGCGGATGCCCGCCCGGGTCCGGGCGGTCCCCGCGCCGCTGGTCGCCGTCGTCGTGGCGACGCTCGTCGCGCTCCCGCTGGCCTCGGTCGCCCGTGTCGACCTGCCCGGCGGCCTGGTCGACGCGATCGCCCTGCCGGTCCTGCCCACCGGCGGCTGGGCCGCCGTCGCCGGGGCGGTGCTGACCGTCGCGCTCGTCGCGAGCGTGGAGAGCCTGCTCTCGGCGATGGCCGTCGACCGCATGCACGGCGGCAGCCCGACCCGCGCCGACCGGGAGCTGCTCGGCCAGGGCGCCGCCAACGTCGTCTCGGGCATGGCGGGCGGGCTGCCCGTCACCGGTGTCATCGTGCGCAGCGCGGCCAACGTCCGGGCCGGCGCCCGCACCCGGGCTGCGACGGTCCTGCACGGCGTCTGGATCGCGGTGTTCGCCGTCGCACTCGCGGGCCTCGTCGAGTCCGTGCCGCTCGCGGCGCTCGCCGCACTGCTCGTCGTCGTCGGGTTGCAGCTGGTCAAGCCCGCCGACGTGCGGACCGCCCGCGGCCACGGGGACCTGCCGGTCTACGTCGTCACCGTCGCCGGGGTGCTCGTCACCGGCCTGCTCACCGGCGTCGCCGCCGGGTTCGCCACCGCGGGGCTGCTGGTGCTGGTGCGGGTCGTGCGCTCGCGGGTGCGGTTCCACGCCGGAGACGACGGGCCGGGCACCGTGGCCGTCGAGGGCACGGTGAGCTTCCTCGCGGTGCCGCGGCTGCAGCGGGTGCTGGCCGGGGTCCCCGCGGGCAGCGACGTCCGCGTGCACGTCGCCGCCCACTACCTCGACCACGCGGCACGCGAGCACCTCGACACGTGGTCGTCGCGGCACCGCGCCACCGGCGGCGCCGTCGAGGTGCGCTACGCCCCGGCCGGGCCTCCCCGCCCGGCCCCCGCCCCGGCCCGCATCTGAGCTACGCGCATCCGTCCGGGGCGCATCCGTCCGGGGCGCATCCGTCCGGGGCGCATCCGTCCGATGACGGCGATCGCGCGCAACCTCACGGTGACGGCCGGGAGTGGCAGCAGTGAGGTTGCGCGCGGCGGCGGTCCGCACGCCGCGCGCAACATCATGGTCGTGCGTCAGGCCGCGGACGGCGCAGAGGGTGCGCGCGGTGTTCCGGTCCGGGCTCAGGCCGGCTTGGTACCGACGATCCCGAACAGCCTGATGGTCGCCCGGATCGGCAGGCCCTCGTGCAGGAACGGCTGCGCCGCCTCGACGCACGCCGCGTGGAAGGCGTCCTCGCCGGCGGTCTGGATCGCCTCGTAGGCCGGGCCGCTGGCGGCGAGCCCGCGCGCGTAGTGCTCGACGTCGGCGTACTCCATGACGAACGGGACGTCGACCAGCTCGCCCGCCTCCAGCCCCGCCGAGGCGAGGAACGCGGCGGCGACGCCGGGCTGCTTGAGCCCGACCATCGCGGACTGGTGGCCGATCTGCTGCTGCGTCGCGAGCCGGAACGGCGCGAGCAGCCGCCCGCCGGGCGTCGCGGCCATGTCGCCCCAGAACGTCAGCGCCACCCGGCCGCCGGGCCGCAGCACGCGGGCGACCTCGGTGATCGCGGCCGGTGTCGTGCCCCAGATCCCGCGGAAGCTCGTGACCAGGTCGAACGACGCGTCGTCGAACCCGGACTCGGCCATGTCACCGACGCGGACGTCGCAACCCGGGTTGCGCAGCCGCGCCACCTCGACCAGCCGTGGCGACGCGTCGATCCCCGAGACCCGGGCCCCGGCGACACCCGCCAGCTCCATCGACAACCCCGCGCCGCAGGCGACGTCGAGCAGGTCGACCCCCGGGCGTACGTCGAGGAGCCGGTGCACGAACACGTACTCGCGCACCGCGTGCGGCTCGGCGAGGGTCGCCCAGTCGACGGCCTTGCGGCCCCAGCCCTCGTCGACCATCTGCCAGCTCATCTACCGGGTCCTCCTCGACATGGGCGGCGCTGCTCGACCGATCATGGCCCGCCTGCCCGCGCAGCGTCACATGCGCACGGGTGACGCGGGCGCCTATCGTCCGGACGTGGCCGACAATCCGGAGCACCCACTCGACTGGCTCGACCGCGCCGCGGCGGACCGCCGGGCGACCGGGCTGCGCCGCTCGCTACACCATCGCGGCGCCGATGAACTGCTGCTCGACCTCGCGGGCAACGACTACCTCGGCCTGTCGCGCGACAAGCGCGTCGTCGATGCCGGGGTCGCCGCCCTGCGGACGTGGGGCGCCGGGTCGACGGGGTCGCGGCTGGTCACGGGCAGCACCGAGCTGCACGCCCGGCTCGAGGAGGAGCTGGCCGCGTTCACCGGGGCCGAGGCCGGGCTGGTGTTCTCCTCGGGCTACGCCGCGAACATCGGCGTCGTGACCGCGCTGTCGGGTGCGGGCTCGCTCGTGGTGTCCGACGCGGCGAACCACGCCTCGATCGTCGACGCCTGCCGGCTCTCCCGGGCCCGGGTCGCGGTCACCCAGCACGCCGACGTCGCCGCCGTCGACGCCGCGCTCGCCGCCCGCACGGAGGGACGCGCGCTCGTCGTCACCGACGCCGTCACCTCCGCCGACGGCACCCTGGCCCCCCTCGACGCGCTGCACGCCGTGTGCCGGGCGCGCGGTGCGGTCCTCGTCGTCGACGAGGCACACGGCCTCGGGGTGTGCGGCGACGGCGGCCGTGGGCTCGCCGCCGAGCTGGGCCTCGCGGGTGCCGACGACGTCGTGCTCACCGTGACGCTCTCCAAGGCCCTCGGCAGCCAGGGTGGCGCCGTGCTGGGGCCGCGCCGGGTCGTCGAGCACCTCGTCGACGCCGCCCGCACGATGATCTTCGACACCGGCCTCGCGCCCGCCGCCGCCGGTGCGGCCCTTGCCGCGCTTGCGGTCCTGCGCGACGAGCCGGGGCTGCCCGCCGCCGTCCTGTCCGCAGCCGCCGCGCTCGCCGCCGCGGCCGGGGTGCCGGCGCCGCCGTCGGCCGTCGTCCCGGTCGTGCTGGGCGAGCCGGAGCGGGCGTTCGCCGCCGCGCAGCGCTGCGCGGAGCTGGGCGTGCGGGTCGGCTGCTTCCGGCCGCCGTCGGTGCCCGAGGGCACGAGCAGGCTGCGGCTCACCGCCCGCGCCGACCTCTCCGGCGCCGAGCTCGACCGCGCGCGCCGGGTCCTCACCGAGGTGCTGCGCACCGCATGAGCGTTCTCGTCGTCACCGGCACCGGAACGGATGTCGGGAAGACCGTCGTCACCGCCGCGGTCGCCGCGGTCGCGCTCGCGCGGGGTGAGCGGGTCGCCGTGCTCAAGCCGGCCCAGACCGGCATCGCCCCGGGGGAGCCCGGTGACCTCGCCGACGTGACGCGGCTGACCGGCGGCGCCGTCACCACCCGCGAGCTGGGCCGGTTCCCGGACCCGTTGGCGCCCCTCACCGCAGCCCGGCGTGCCGGTATGGACCCGGTGACGCCGCGGGCGGCGGTCGCCGCCGCCCGCGAGCTGGAGCGCGACCACGATCTCGTCCTCGTCGAGGGGGCGGGCGGGCTGCTGGTGCGGTTCACCGCCGACGGGACCCTCGCCGACGTCGCGGCGGGCCTCGGTGCCGCGGTCCTCGTCGTCGCCGCCGCGGGGCTGGGCACCCTCAACCACACCGAGCTGACGACCCGCGCGCTGCGGGCCGCGGGGCTCGTCTGCGCCGGAATCGTCGTCGGAGCCCTGCCCGGGTCGCCCGATCTCGCGACGATCTGCAACCTCACCGATCTGCCGGAGGTGACCGGGATCCCGCTGGTCGGAGCCCTGCCCGACGGTGCGGGTGCCCTCGACGCCGCCCGGTTCGCGACGGTTGCGCGTCACAGTCTGGGGGCCCCGCTCGGCGGGAAATGGCAGACTCCGCAACCGTGAGCATCTCGACGACGTCGACGTCGGACCGCGCGGGCACGCCCGCCGCCGGCGACATCCTGGCGACAGCCCGCGAGCAGGTGCTCGAACGAGGCGAGGGCCTGACGCAGGAGCAGGTGCTGGAGGTCCTGCAGCTGCCCGACGAGTCGCTCGACGACCTGCTGGCCCTGGCCCACGACGTCCGCATGCGCTGGTGCGGCCCGGAGGTCGAGGTCGAGGGCATCATCTCGCTCAAGACCGGCGGCTGCCCCGAGGACTGCCACTTCTGCTCGCAGTCCGGCCTGTTCGCCTCGCCCGTGCGCGCCGCCTGGCTCGACGTCCCGATGCTGGTCGAGGCGGCGAAGCAGACCGCGAAGACCGGTGCCACGGAGTTCTGCATCGTCGCCGCCGTCCGCGGGCCCGACGAGCGGCTGATGGCCCAGGTCGCCGCCGGTGTGGCCGCGATCAAGGACGCCGTCGACATCAATGTCGCCTGCTCGCTGGGCATGCTCGACCCCGACCAGGTGACGCGCCTGGCCGAGATGGGCGTGCACCGCTACAACCACAACCTCGAGACGGCGAGGTCGTACTTCCCCAACGTCGTCACCACCCACACGTGGGAGGAGCGCTGGGAGACCCTGCGGCTGGTGCGGGAGGCCGGCATGGAGGTCTGCTGCGGCGGCATCGTCGGCATGGGGGAGACGCTGGAGCAGCGCGCGGAGTTCGCCGCGCAGCTCGCCGAGCTCACCCCCGACGAGGTGCCGTTGAACTTCCTCAACCCGCGGCCCGGCACGCCCTTCGGCGAGCTGGAGCAGATGTCGGGTCCCGACGCGCTGCGCACCGTCGCCGCCTACCGCCTCGCGATGCCGCGCACGGTGCTGCGCTTCGCGGGCGGCCGCGAGATCACCCTCGGCGACCTCGGTGCGCGCCAGGGCCTGCTGGGCGGGATCAACGCGGTCATCGTCGGCAACTACCTGACGACGCTGGGCCGCCCCGCCGAGTCCGACATCGACCTGCTCGGCGAGCTGCAGATGCCGATCAAGGCCCTCAACGAGACCCTGTGAGCGCGCCCGTGGCCGAGCCAGCAGCGGGTGGCGCCGCGGAGTTCTGCGACCAGTGCGGCGGGCCGTCCGTCGACGTGGGCCACGAGCGGTGCGCGTCCCGGCGCACCCTGGAACCGCCGCGCTTCTGCCCGCAGTGCGCGCGGCGGATGGTCGTGCAGGTCGATCCCTTCGGCTGGACGGCCCGCTGCAGCCGACACGGCGAGACGCACTCCTGACCTGCCGGCGCCCGACCCTGTCGGTGCCTGAGCCTGTGCGCCTGAGCCTGTCAGCGCCTGACCCTGTATTCAGAGGGGAGGCGTCGGTCGGCGGGCGCGGCCTGACATGCTGTCGCGCATGGCGAACTGGGGGAACCTGCTCAAGCAGGTCGTCGACGTCGGGCTGAAGCTGCTGAGCAGCCCGAAGCAGGAGCAGCGCAGCACGCCCGCCCCACAGCGGCAGCCCGCGCCGCGTCCCGGCGGCGGTTCCGGGGCCCGCACCGCCCCGACCGCCGACCGCGCCCGCAGGGTCGCCTACGCGCCCGACCTCGACGGTGCCGCCGACCCGGGCGAGATCGTCTGGGCCTGGGTGCCGTTCGAGGAGGACGCGAGCCAGGGCAAGGACCGGCCGCTGCTCGTCGTCGGCAAGGGCGGTGGTGATCTGTTGGGGCTCATGCTGTCGAGCCAGCACAAGCGCGACGGCGACCCCGACTGGGCCGGGATCGGCACGGGGGCGTGGGACCGCGAGGGCCGCGAGTCGTTCGTGCGGCTCGACCGCGTGCTCGAGATCGGTGAGCACGACATCCGCCGTGAGGGCGCGATCCTCGACCGCGACCGCTTCGACCGTGTCGCCGACGTGCTGCGGTCCCGCTACGGCTGGAGCTGACAGAGCGGCGCCGGGCGCGGTGGACCCGCGCCGAGCCGGAGGTGAGACTGCGCCCGACCATGACCAGTCCCGTGTCGGGCTCGGCGAGCTCGGGCGCCGCGTCCACAGCGGAACTCAGGAGGCCGACGTCGGGGGCAGAGCGTCAGTTCTGGCTCTGCTCCACCGCGAACGTCGTCATCGGGGCGGGGACGGCGCGAAGCTGGCCGAGCAGCCCCGTCTCGCGCACGAGCAGCGCGCGGACCAGCCGCAGACGTTTGGTCGGGCAGGTCTGCTCCAGCAGGCGCTGGCGGTCGCCGATGGGCAGCAGGCAGTCGGCGGCGAGCACGTGCGGCAGGTTCGCCGGCCCGATGTCGCCGGCCGGTTCGGACCAGTCCTCGCTCTTCCACGCGGTCGCACAGTAGCGGCGGTGGGCGTCGCGGGCGGCGGCGCTGAGGTAGCGGGTGGTGCCGGCGGGCTCGTCGTCGAGCGGCTCGTCGGGCAGGAACTCGACGGTGCCCGTGAGGTAGGGCTTCTCGGTGTCGTCGATGGCGAGCAGCCGGAACCGTTGCACGCCACGGGTCACGATGTCGTAGCGGCCGTCGGGCAGGCGCCGGACGTCGAGCAGCTCGGCGGTGCACCCGACGGTGTGCAGCGCGGCGAGGCCGTCGTCGTCGGGGGTGAAGCCCTCGCGCACGGCGACGACGCCGAACCGCTTCTCCGGCACGGTGCCGGTGACGAGGTCGACGGTGAGCTGGCGGTAGCGCGGCTCGAAGATGTGCAGCGGCAACGAGGACCCCGGCATGAGCACGGTCCCGAGCGGGAACAGGGGGATCGTCGTCGTCACCTGTTCACGGTACGACGGCCCGGCCGACCTCGCCCGGCGGCCGCAGCACGGCGAAGGCGTCGGT
>NZ_BEGX01000057.1:204462-215983 GCF_002583555.1 Pseudonocardia sp. N23 | reverse complement strand
GGCCGCCCGCCGGACCGGGTGGCGCGACGGCGCCGGTGGGCTCGAGCTGGCCGCGCCTTGTGAGGACCCGCTGCAGGTTGGTGGCCGACACCGGGTGTCCGAGCGCGCCCGCGTAGATCTCGCGCAGCGCCGAGACGGTGAACTCCGCGGGGGCCAGCGCGAACCCGATGTTGGTGTAGGAGAGCTTGGCGCGCAGCCGGTCCAGGGCGTCGGCGACGATCTCGGCATGGTCGAAGGCGGTGGGTGGCAACGCGTCGACGGGCTGCCACCGGGTGTCGGCGGGAACGGTCGGGTCGGCGTCTGACGGGACCAGCCCGAGGAACGCCGTCGCGACGACGCGCGCGTCCGGGACCCGTTGGGGCGCAGAGAAGACGCCCAGCTGTTCGACGTGGGCGACGTCGCTCAGGTCGACCTTCTCGGCGAGCTGGCGACGCACGGACTCCTCGACGTCCTCGTCGTCGCGCAGGCGGCCGCCCGGCAGAGCCCAGCGCCCTTCGTCGGGGGCGATACCGCGTTGCCAGGCCAGGACACAGAGCCTGCCGTCGCGGACCTGGAGGACGGCGGCGAGGACCTCGTGGCCGGTGGCGCGGGGAGGGGTCGTGCCGGGCATGTGCGCAGCGTATGCCGCATGTCCACGCGGGGTGGCCGGCGTACGCGCGGGTTGCCGCGGTGTGAACGCGGCATGAGGCCCTGGTCACGTCGGCAGTGCCGGTGGGCGACGGCGGCTGCTACGATCCTCGTGTTTTCGATTGATAGGCGAAAACAGGAGGAGGTGTCCGATGAGCCCGACACAGGTCGTCGACGCGCCCGTCACGGGGGCCGACTGGGCCGAGCAGGTCCACGAGCTGGCCCGCCGTCGGAACGCGGTCGTCCTGGCGCACAACTACCAGCTTCCGGAGATCCAGGACGTCGCCCACCACGTGGGGGACTCGCTGGCGCTCTCGCGGATCGCGGCCTCGGCCGACGCGGAGACCATCGTCTTCTGCGGCGTCCACTTCATGGCCGAGACCGCCAAGATACTGGCGCCGGAGAAGACGGTGCTGATCCCCGACGCGGCCGCCGGCTGCTCGCTCGCGGACTCGATCTCCGCCGACGAGCTGCGCGCATGGAAGGCCGAGCACCCGGGTGCGGTCGTCGTCTCCTATGTCAACACCACCGCCGCGGTGAAGGCCGAGACCGACGTGTGCTGCACGTCGTCCAACGCCGTCGAGGTCGTCGAGTCGATCCCCGCCGACCGCGAGATCCTGTTCCTGCCCGACCAGTTCCTCGGCGCGCACGTCCGCCGGGTCACCGGCCGCGACAACATCCACGTCTGGGCGGGGGAGTGCCACGTCCACGCCGGCATCAACGGGGCCGAGCTCACCGCGAAGGCGGAGGCCGACCCCGGGGCCGAGCTGTTCGTGCACCCGGAGTGCGGCTGCGCCACCTCGGCGCTCTACCTCGCGACGGCGGGTGCGGTCCCGGCCGAGCGGGTCAGGATCCTGTCGACGGGCGGCATGCTCGACGCCGCCCGGCAGACCACGGCGAAGTCGGTGCTGGTCGCGACGGAGATCGGCATGCTGCACCAGCTGCGCCGGGCCGCGCCCGAGGTCGACTTCCGTGCGGTCAACGAGCGGGCCTCCTGCCCGTACATGAAGATGATCACCCCGGAGAAGCTGGTCCGGTCGCTGCGCGAGGGCACCGACGAGGTGCACGTCGACCCCGAGCTCGCCGCCCGCGGCCGCGAGGCCGTGCAGCGGATGATCGCCATCGGCCGCCCCGGCGGTGGGGAATGACCACCGGCGCAGGCTGGGACGCGACCGCCGACCTGGTCGTCGTCGGCAGCGGGGTGGCCGGGCTGACGGCCGCGCTCGACGCGACCGCCGCCGGGCTGCGGGTCGTCGTCGTCACCAAGGACGTCGTCGACGCCGGGTCGACCTGCTGGGCGCAGGGCGGCATCGCCGTCGTGCTCGGTGACGTGCCCGGCGACGACACCGACCGGCACATCGCCGACACCCTCACCGCGGGCGCGGGGCTCAACGACGCCCGCGCGGTGGCCGCGATCGTCGAAGGGGGCCCTGACGCGTTCGCGCACCTGCGGGCGCGGGGCGCGGTGTTCGACGCCGCTGCACGAGGAGGTCTCGCGCGGACCCGGGAGGGCGGCCACACCGCCTTCCGCGTCGTGCCCGCGGGCGGCGACGCCACGGGTGCGGAGGTCGAACGCGCGCTGGTCGCCACCGCGCGTGGGACCGCCGGGCTGCCGCTGCTCACCGGGCACGTCGGTCTCGACGTCGCGCTCGACGCCGCAGGCCGCGTCGTCGGGCTCTGGGTCGCCGACGACCACGGCCGCCCCGGACTGCTGCGCGCGCCCGCGGTCCTGCTCGCCACCGGCGGCTACGGCCAGCTGTTCGCCTCGACGACCAACCCCGCCGCCCTCACCGGCGACGGGATCGCACTCGCCCTGCGCGCCGGGGCCACCGCGGCCGACCTCGAGTTCGTGCAGTTCCACCCGACCGTCCTCTACACCGGGCCGGCCGTCGGACGCCGCCCACTGGTCACCGAGGCCGTCCGCGGGGAGGGCGCCGTCCTGCGCGACCGCGCGGGCGTCCGCTTCATGACCGACGTGCACCCGCTCGCCGACCTCGCCCCGCGCGACGTCGTCGCCGCCGCGATCACCCGCCGCATGGCCGCCACCGGCACCGACTGCGTGTGGCTCGACGCCACCACCATCGACGGCTTCGCCGCTCGCTTCCCGACGGTCTCCGCCTCCTGCCGGGAGGCGGGGATCGACCCGCGCGTCGACCTGATCCCGGTGACCCCGGCCGCGCACTACGCGTGCGGAGGTGTGGTCGCCGACGTCGACGGACGCACCGCCGTCGCCGGGCTCTACGCCGCCGGGGAGGTGGCCCGCACCGGGCTGCACGGGGCGAACCGGTTGGCGTCCAACAGCTTGCTGGAAGGGCTCGTCGTCGGCGGGCGCGCGGCGACGGCCGTTGCCGCCGACCTGGCCGGGCCGCGGCACACCCTCGCCGACCCCGTCGCCCGGCCCGCCGCGGCGCCCGTCGCCGAGCGGCGCGTCGTGCAGCGGGCGATGAGCGCCTCGGCCGGCATCGGCCGCGACGCCGCCGGGCTCGCCGCTGCGTCCGACGCGATCGAGACCGTCACCCGGCGGGTCGTGCCCGCCGACCGGGCCGGCGTCGAGGACGCCGCCCTCACCCTGCTCGCGCAGGCCGTGCTGGCCGCCGCGGGCACCCGACGTGAGACGAGGGGCTGCCACGTGCGCACCGACTTCCCCGACCGCGACGACGTGTGGCAGCGGGAGAGCCTCGTCGTCACACTCGACGGCGACGGCCTGCCGGTCGTCGGCGTCGGCGTCGGCGCGCTGGCCGGTGTGGCATGACCGGCATCGCCGCAGGCGTCGGCGGGGCCACCGAGATCGGCGTCCCGGACTCCGACGACCTGCTGCGCGTCGTCCGCACCGCCCTGGCGGAGGACCTGCGCTACGGCCCCGACGCCACGACGGCCGCCACCGTGCCCGCCGACGCCGTCGCGGTGGGGGAGTTCACCCCGCGCCGTGACGGTGTGCTCGCGGGCCTGCCAGTGGCGCGCGCGGTGCTCGACGAGGTTCTCGGCTCCGCCGGCTGGGAGCTGGTCGAGTCGCTGGAGGACGGTGCTCCGCTCGTCGCCGGGGAGCCGGCCCTGGTCGTCCGCGCGCCCGTCCGTGGGCTGCTCACGGCGGAACGTACCGCGCTCAACCTGCTCTGCCACCTCTCCGGCGTGGCCACCGCGACGCGGCACTGGGTCGACGCGCTCGCCGGGACCCCCGCCCGGGTCCGCGACACCCGCAAGACGCTGCCCGGGCTGCGCCTGTTGGAGAAGTACGCCGTGCGCTGCGGCGGCGGGGTCAACCACCGGCTCGGCCTCGGCGACGCCGTCCTCATCAAGGACAACCACGTCGCCGCGGCGGGATCGGTGTCCGCCGCGCTGGAGGCCGCCCGGGCGCTCGCGCCCGATCTCCCCTGTGAGGTCGAGGTCGACTCGCTCGCGCAGTTCGACGAGGTCCTCGCCCTCGGCGCCGAGCTGGTCCTGCTCGACAACTTCACCCCCGGGCAGACGGCCGAGGCCGTGCGCCGGCGCGGGACGTCGGCGACGCTGCTGGAGTCCTCCGGCGGGATCGTGCTGGCCGACGCCGCCGCCTACGCGGCCACCGGCGTCGACTTCATCTCCGTCGGCGCGCTGACCCACTCCGTCACCGCCCTCGATCTCGGGCTCGACCTGCGGTAAGTACCCTGATGCCCATGCTTCGCCGTCTCGACCTGCGCCAGGATCCGCTGCCCCGACCTGCCGTCCTGCGGGGCATCGTGCCCCGGGCGGCGGTCGACGTCGACGCGGCGCTGGAGATCGTCCGGCCGATCGTCGACGACGTCCGCGAGCGCGGGGCCGAGGCGGCGCTGGACCACACCGAGCGCTTCGACAAGGTGCGCCCGGCGAGCGTCCGGGTCCCGGCCGCGGCGCTGGCCGAGGCGCTCGACTCGCTCGACGCGGGCGTCCGCGCGGCCCTGGAGACGTCGATCGCCCGGGCCCGCGCGGTGCACTCCGAGCAGCGCCGCACCGACCTGGTCACGAACGTGGTCCCGGGTGGGACCGTCACCGAGCGGTTCGTTCCCGTCCGCCGCGTCGGGCTCTACGCGCCGGGTGGCCTCGCGGTCTACCCGTCGTCGGTGGTCATGAACGTCGTCCCGGCGCAGGAGGCGGGCGTCGAGTCGCTGGTCGTCGCGTCGCCGGCCCAGGCCGACAACGGCGGCCTCCCGCACCCGACGATCCTCGCCGCCGCCGCGCTCCTGGGCGTCGACGAGGTGTGGGGCGTCGGTGGCGCACAGGCCGTCGCGCTGCTCGCCCACGGCGGCACCGACACGGATGGGGCCGACCTCGAACCCGTCGACATGGTCACCGGGCCCGGCAACATCTACCTCACCGCCGCGAAGCGGCTGCTGCGCGGCATGATCGGGATCGACGCGGAGGCCGGCACCACCGAGATCGCCGTCCTGGCCGACGGGACGGCCGACCCGGTGCACGTCGCCACCGACCTCATCTCGCAGGCCGAGCACGACCCCGACGCCGCGTCGGTGCTGGTCACGACGTCGGAAGCGTTCGCCGACGCCGTCGACGCGGTGCTCGCCCGCCAGGTCGAGGCCACGAAGCACACCGACCGCATCCGTACGGCGCTGTCGGGCCCGCAGTCCGGAACGATCCTCGTCGCGAACCTCGACGACGGCATCGCGGTCGTCGACGCCTACGCCGCCGAGCACCTGGAGATCCAGACCGGGAACGCCCGCGAGGTCGCCGCGCGCGTCCGCAACGCCGGGGCGATCTTCGTCGGGGCCTGGTCGCCGGTGTCGCTGGGCGACTACTGCGCGGGCTCCAACCACGTCCTGCCCACCGGCGGCTGCGCCCGGCACTCCGGCGGGCTGTCGGTGCAGACGTTCCTGCGCGGCATCCACGTCGTCGAGTACACCGAGGACGCCCTGCGTGAGGTCGCCGACCAGGTCGTGACGCTCGCCGTTGCCGAGGACCTGCCCGCGCACGGTGAGGCCGTCACGGCACGGTTCGCGCGATGACCGCGGTGTCGGAAGGAGTGGGCGGACAGGTCCGGCTGGAGGACCTGCCGCTGCGCGCCGACCTGCGCGGCAAGAGCCCCTACGGCGCCCCGCAGCTCGACGTCCCGGTGCGGCTCAACACCAACGAGAACCCGTACCCGCCGCCCGCAGCGCTGGTCGAGGACGTGACCGCGGCCGTCGCCGCCGCGGCGGTCGACCTGCACCGCTACCCCGACCGCGACGCCCTCGACCTGCGCACCGATCTCGCCGCGTACCTCTCCGGCCGCACCGGCGTCGCGCTCACCGCGGCCAATGTGTGGGCGGCCAACGGCTCCAACGAGATCCTGCAGCAGATCCTGCAGACCTTCGGTGGGCCGGGGCGACGTGCCGTCGGGTTCGAGCCGTCGTACTCGATGCACCCGATCATCTCCTCGGGCACCCAGACCGAGTGGGTTCCCGCGCCCCGGGACGCGGCGTTCGCCGTCGACGTCCCCGCCGCCTGCGCGCTCCTCGCCTCGATCGCGCCGGACGTCACGTTCCTGACCAGCCCGAACAACCCCACCGGGCAGTCGCTCGACCCCGACGAGGTCGCCGCGCTGGTCGACGCGGCGCCCGGGATCGTCGTCGTCGACGAGGCCTACGGCGAGTTCTCCTCGCACCCCAGCGCCATCCGGCTGCTGGACACCCACGGCGACAAGCTGATCGTGTCGCGCACCATGAGCAAGGCGTTCGCCTTCGCCGGAGGCCGGCTGGGCTACCTCGCCGCGGCTCCCGCGATCGTCGACGCGCTGCAGCTCGTCCGGCTGCCCTACCACCTGTCGGTGCTCTCGCAGGCCGCCGCCCGGGCCGCGCTGCGCCACGCCGACGCGACCCTCGCCTCCGTCGCGCTGCTCTCGGCCGAACGCGACCGCGTCATGGCCGCCCTGACCGCGGCGGGGTACGCCGTCGTTCCCAGCGACGCCAACTTCGTGCTCTTCGGCCGCTTCGCCGACGCCCCCCGCGCGTGGCGGGCGTTCCTCGACCGCGGCGTCCTGATCCGCGACGTCGGCATCCCCGCGCACCTGCGCGTCACCGTCGGCACCCCCGAGGAGAACGACGCCTTCCTGGCCGTCGCCACCGGGCTCGCCGCCACCGAACTGGAGACCAGCTGATGACCGGACGGGTCGGGCGCGTCGAGCGCGCCACCAAGGAAACCAAGATCACCGTCGAGATCGACCTCGACGGCACCGGCACGGCCGACGTCGACACCGGCGTGCCGTTCTTCGACCACATGCTCGACGCGTTCGGCAAGCACGGCGCGTTCGACCTGTCGGTCCACGCCGACGGCGACACCCACATCGACGTGCACCACACCGTCGAGGACACCTCGATCGTGCTGGGCCAGGCGATCCGTCAGGCGCTGGGGGACAAGAAGGGCATCCGCCGCTTCGGCGACTCCTGGATCCCGATGGACGAGGCACTGGCGCAGTGCGTCGTCGATGTGTCCGGCCGTCCCTACACCGTGCACACGGGCGAGCCGGAGATGATGCGCGGCTTCGTCGTCGGCGGGCACTACCCGACGGTGCTCAACAAGCACGTCTTCGAGTCGCTGGCCTTCCACGGCCACCTCGCCCTGCACGTGCGCGTGCTCGACGGCCGCGACCCGCACCACATCACCGAGGCCGAGTTCAAGGCCGTCGCCCGCGCCCTGCGCGCCGCCACCGAGCCCGACCCCCGGATCACCGGCATCGCCTCGACGAAGGGCGCGCTCTAGCCGGGGGGTCGGCGACCGGCGCCGGGGCAGCGGAACGACATCCGCGGCCGTACGACCGGGCGCAACCCCACGGTCGTCCCGGGGCCGGGTCAGGAGCGGTGAGGTGCGCGCGGGGCGTCCGGCGTCGCGGTGCGGGGCGGTCGACGGCGTCCGTCTATCCTTGCCGCGTGTCGCGGATCGTCGTGCTGGACTACGGATCGGGCAACCTGCGCTCCGCGGAGCGTGCGTTGCGCCGTGTGGGCGCCGACGTGACGGTGACGGCCGACGCCGACCTCGCCATGGAGGCCGACGGGCTGGTCGTCCCGGGGGTCGGCGCCTACGCCGCCTGCATGGAGGGCCTGCGCGCCGTGGGCGGCCCGCGGATCATCGAGCGCCGGCTCGCGGGCGGGCGGCCCGTGCTGGGCATCTGTGTCGGGATGCAGGTCCTGTTCGACCGCGGGGTCGAGTGGGGAGAGGAGACCGACGGCTGCGCCCAGTGGCCCGGCACCGTCGAGCGGATCAAGGCCGACGTGTTGCCGCACATGGGCTGGAACACCGTCCGGGCCCCGGAGGGCAGCGTCCTGTTCGCCGGGCTGCCCGCCGACACCCGGTTCTACTTCGTCCACTCCTTCGGTGTGCGGCGCTGGGAGCTCGAGGGGTCCGAGGTGCTGCGCCCGCCGATGGTCACGTGGGCCCAGCACGGCGAGGATTTCGTCGCTGCGGTGGAGAACGGTGCGCTCTCGGCCACCCAGTTCCACCCGGAGAAGTCGGGAGACGCGGGCGCGACGGTGCTGGCCAACTGGCTGCGCGACGTCGTCGGCTGACCCGGTGACCACGAAGAAGCGCAAGCCGGCGCCGACGACCCGTTCACGGTCGACCTCGGCCGGGCGCACCTCGACCCGCCGCACCACCTCCACCCGCCGCCCGACGACCACGTCGCGGCGCCGCACCTCGACGGCGAGCACGCTGGGCACGGCGGTCGGCGCCGCGATCGCGGGAGTGCTGGCCGCGCTGCTCGGCGGCATCGCGTGGTGGGGCTGGGTGCTGCTGATCGTCGTCGGCCTCGCACTCGGCCTCGGCTGGGCGGCCGCTCGTGGACGGGCGGCCCGGCGCCGCGACCAGGCCGGACCCGCGCCGGACGCGCCACCTGCCGAGGGCTGACCCGCGGCCCGGGCGCCGGATCGGGCCTACGGTTGCGGGGACACCGCCGAACCGGCGCCCCGTGACCACGAGGAGAGCACGTGACCGAGCTGCCGCTGCTGCCGACGTCGCTCGTCGGGAGCTACGCCCAGCCCGAATGGCTGATCGACCGCGACAAGCTGTCGAGCAGGCTGCCCCCGCGCATCCGGGCCGAGGAGCTGTGGCGGATCGCGCCCGGGCTGCTCGCACAGGCCCAGGACGACGCGACGCTGCTCGCGATCCGCGCCCAGGAGCGCGCCGGGCTCGACATCCTCACCGACGGTGAGATCCGCCGGGAGAGCTACTCCAACCATTTCGCGACGGCACTCGACGGCATCGACATCGACAACCCGGGCAGCGCGATCGACCGCACCGGGCACGCCAACCCGGTGCCGCGCATCGTCGGTCCGATCACCCGGTCCGCGCCGATCGAGGTGCGTGACCTGGAGTTCCTGCGTGCCGCGACGGACCGGCCGGTGAAGATGACCGTGCCGGGCCCGTTCACGATGAGCCAGCAGGCGCAGAACGACCACTACCCGGACCCCGAGGCCGCCGCGATGGGGTACGCCGCGGCCGTCAACGCCGAGATCCGCGACCTGTTCGCCGCGGGCGCCGATGTCGTGCAGATCGACGAGCCGTACATGCAGGCCCGCCCCGACGCCGCCCGCGAGTACGGGATCGCCGCGCTGAACGCCGCTCTCGACGGCGTCACCGGGACGACGGCGGTGCACATCTGCTTCGGCTACGCCGCGATCGTGCACGCCCGGCCCGAGGGCTACTCGTTCCTGCCCGAGCTGGCCGGCTGCACCGCCGACCAGATCTCCATCGAGACGGCCCAGTCCGGTCTCGACCTGGGCGTGCTCGCCGACCTCGCGGACAAGACGATCATCCTCGGCGTCATCGACCTGTCCGATCCCGCCGTCGAGACCGCCGAGACCGTCGCCGACCGCGGCCGCCGCGCGTTCGCGCACACCACGCCCGAGCGGATCGTGCTGTCGACCGACTGCGGCCTGAAGTACCTGCCCCGCGCGGCGGCCGAGGGCAAGATGGCCGCGCTGGCGGCGGGGGCGGCGCTGTTGCGCGCGGAGCTGACCGGCTGAACGGGGGCGCGGTGGCGTCTCGGTAGGCTCGCCGCGTGAGTTTCACGTTGCTTCCTGCCGTCGACGTCGCCGACGGCCAGGCCGTCCGCCTCGTCCAGGGTGAAGCCGGCACCGAGACCGGTTACGGCGATCCCCTCGATGCCGCCCTCGCGTGGCAGCGCGACGGCGCCGAATGGATCCACCTCGTCGACCTCGACGCCGCGTTCGGCCGCGGCTCCAACGCGGAGCTGCTGGCCGGTGTGGTCGGGCGGCTCGACGTCCAGGTGGAGCTGTCGGGCGGCATCCGCGACGACGAGTCGCTGGAGCGCGCACTGGCCACCGGCTGCACCCGGGTCAACCTCGGCACGGCCGCGATCGAGAACCCGGCGTGGTGTGCCGCGGCCATCGCGAAGTACGGCGACCGGATCGCCGTGGGGCTCGACGTCAAGATCAAGGACGGGCAGCACCGGCTCGCCGCCCGCGGCTGGACCACCGACGGCGGCGACCTCTGGGAGGCCCTCGCCCGCCTCGACGCCGACGGCTGCTCCCGCTACGTCGTCACCGACGTCGGCAAGGACGGCACGTTGAAGGGGCCGAACGTCGAGCTGCTGCGCGACGTCGCCGCCGCCACCCCGGCGCCGGTGATCGCCTCCGGCGGCATCGCCGAGGTGTCCGACCTGGTCGCCCTGGCGCAGGCCGAGGCCGACGGCGCGAACATCGAGGGCTCGATCGTCGGCAAGGCCCTCTACGCGGGCAGGTTCACCCTCCCCGAGGCGCTCACCGCCGTCGCCGCCGTACGGGCGCAGGGCCGGGCGGCGGGCTGATGGCCGTCGCCGTCCGTGTCATCCCCTGCCTGGACGTCGACGCCGGCCGGGTCGTGAAGGGTGTCAACTTCGCCGACCTGCGCGACGCGGGCGACCCCGTCGAGATGGCCGCGGTCTACGACGCCGAGGGTGCCGACGAGCTGACGTTCCTCGACGTCACGGCGTCATCGGGGGAGCGGGCCACGATGCTCGACGTGGTGCGCCGCACCGCCGAGCAGGTGTTCATCCCGCTGACCGTCGGCGGCGGCGTACGCACACCCGACGACATCGACATCCTGCTGCGCGCCGGGGCCGACAAGGTCGGCATCAACACCGCCGCCATCGCCCGCCCCGAGTTGCTGGGGGAGTGCGCGCGCCGGTTCGGCTCGCAGTGCATCGTGCTCTCGGTCGACGCGCGCCGTGTGCAGGACGGACCGCCGACCCCCTCGGGGTACGAGGTCACCACGCACGGCGGCCGCCGCGGCACCGGCATCGACGCCGTCGAGTGGGCGGCGCGGGGCCAGGAGCTGGGCGTGGGGGAGATCCTGCTCAACTCGATGGACGCCGACGGCACCCGTGCCGGGTTCGACATCGAGATGATCGAGCAGGTCCGCAAGGTCGTCGACGTCCCGGTCATCGCCAGCGGCGGCGCCGGCAAGGTCGAGGACTTCCTGCCCGCCGTGCGCGCGGGCGCCGACGCGGTGCTCGCCGCGAGCGTCTTCCACTTCGGGACGCTGCGCATCGGCGAGGTCAAGGACGGCTTGCGGGCCGGTGGGGTGGAGGTCCGATGACGGCCCGGGTGGTCGACTCCGCGCTGGACCCGGCGATCGCGAAGCGGCTCAAGCGCAACGCCGACGGGCTCGTCTGCGCGGTGGTGCAGCAGCACGGCACCCACGAGGTGCTGATGGTCGCGTGGATGGACGACGAGGCCCTGCACCGCACCCTCACCACCGGCCGCGGCACCTACTGGTCGCGCTCGCGCGAGGAGTACTGGGTGAAGGGCGACACCTCCGGGCACGTCCAGCACGTGCACGAGGTGCGTCTGGACTGCGACGGCGACGCCCTGCTCGTCGTCGTCGACCAGGAGGGGCCGGCCTGCCACACCGGCACCCGGACCTGCTTCGACGCGGACCTGCTCACCCCGCGGTAGGA
>NZ_BEGX01000057.1:154914-204376 GCF_002583555.1 Pseudonocardia sp. N23 | reverse complement strand
CCGCCCGGCCCCCGACCCGGACGACGGTGCGGTCGAGCCGTGGCCGGTACGGCAGGCCCAGCGGCGAACGCGCCCAGTCCGGCAACAGCCCGACCGCGGCCGCGCCGAGCAGCGCGTACGGCAGCCGGGCGGCGCCGGGCAGCGGAGGCTCGCGCAGCAGGAACCGGGCCGTGTCCCGGGCCGCGGCGCTGCCGTCGAGCTCGGGCCGGAACGCCTCGATCCGCGCCTCCAGCGCCGCCTGCGACTCGGGCGGGTCGACCACGCCGAGCGCGCGGGCGACGAACGCGGCGTCGGCGACGTAGCCGTCGCGGGCCACGGCGTCGAGCGGGGTGGTGCCGTAGGCCTGGTGGGCGCGTAGGAAGCTGTCGATCTCGGCGATGTGCACCCACTCCAGCAGGTGCGGGTCCGATGCGGCGTAGGGCCGGCCGTCGGGGGCGGTGCCGCGGACGTGGTCGTGCACACCGCGGATGCGGGTGATCGTCTCCTGGGCCAGCTCGGCGGGGCCGAAGGTCGTCGACGCCAGGAAGTAGCTGGTGCGCGCCAGCCGTCCCCACGGGTCGCCGCGGAACCCGGAGTGCCCGGCGACGCCGGCCATCGCCAGCGGGTGCAGCGACTGCAGCAGCAGGGCACGCAGCCCGCCGACGAACATCGCGGCGTCGCCGTGGACGACGCGGATCGGGCGGTCCTCGGCGAACCAGCGCGGCCCGGGGGCGGAGTGGATGCGTTCGCGGCGACCGGCGCCCTCGGCGCCGGCGACCCGCTCGAACAGGCTCGCTGCGAGCCGTGATCTGAGGCCTTCGAGGCCCGGCCGTCCCATGTCCCCATCATGCGTCGGCGTCGATCACCCGGCCACCGCACAGGAAAGGTCGAGAGTGGCGATGGTCGCCATGACAGTCGTCATGGCGACCATCGCCACTCACAGGCGCAGGAGGTCACAGGGCCAGGAGTGCCCCGATCGCGCCCGACAGACCCGCGAGCAGGCCAGTCACCGCGGCCAGGCCCGCCGTCGGGACACCGCCGGTCGCCAGCGCGGTGGCGCCCATCGTCGTGACCGTCGACCACAGGCCCCAGGAGAACATCGCCGCGCACCCGGTCCAGGCCGCGGCGAGGGCGAGGCGGCGCGGGCCGCGACGGCGCACGAGCGAGACCAGCCCCCACGCCCCGGCGACGGCCAGTGCCGCGTTGACGCCCTCGGTCATGATCGCGACGCCGCCGCCGATCAGCGGCCCGGTCGCGACGTGCAGGGCGGCGCTGACCAGCGCGGTCACCGCCGCACCCCCGGCGACGACGCGCAGCACCGGCTCGACGGCCGCCGCCCGCCGGACCGGGTGGGCCACCAGAGTTCCCCAGCGCTCGCGTGCGTACCCGGCGAACGCGGCGACGAGGAACACCCCCTGCCACGCGAACCCGCCGTAGACCAGCGGCTGCACCCACGGCGCCAGCACCGTTGCCTCGGGCGGGCCGTCGAGCGAGAGCAGCGTCGCGGGCAGGACCGACACGGCCATCGGCACCAGGAACCCGGTGCCGACCCAGGCGGGGAGCAGGACCGGCAGTGCCGGGGCGCGCAGCCCGCGGCGGGTCGTCAGCACCAGGGCGAGGGCGACGACGCAGGCGTCCATCGCGACCGTCACGGCGTTGAGCACCGTCATCGACGCGCTCGCCAGCAGTGCCGGGTCGGTGACGCCCGCGCGGCCGCCGGTCAGCCAGACCGACTTGAGCACCAGGTAGGGAAGCGTCCCGGCGATCGCGGCGACGCCCAGCAGCCGGTGGCCCGGCCGCGGCCAGGACCGGGTCGGCGGGGGTGCGGGCGGGGCGAGGAGGGCGGAGGAGGTCATGGGGACGACGGTCGTCGACCCGGCGGTCGGGCGACTCCCGCGCGGGGTGGACGTGGCTCCCCCGTGTGGGGGAGCGGCCACGGCCCCGGCTCTGCGACGATCCCGGACGTGAGATGGCTGCGGTGGGTCGTCGCCCCGCTCGTCGACGGGGTGACGTGGCGGCGCGCCCTGCACCTGTTGCTCGGCGCGGTCGTCGCGCTCCCGTACGGAGCGCTGGCCTGGCTGTTCGCGCTGGCGCTCGCGTCCGGCGGGATGGACGTCTTCTCCTCGGTGGTGCTGCTGGCGCTGGCGAGCGCGGCGGCCGTGGGCGTGGCGTTCGCGCCCGGGGTGCGGGCGCTGGAGGTCACCGCGGCGCGTGCGCTGCTCGATGCGGACGTCCCCGATCCCGGTCCGCCGACGTGGCCGGCACGGCGCCGCGCCGCGGGCTGGCTGGCGCTGGTCGCGGCAACGGGGACGGTGGCGATGCTGGTGACGCTCGTCGTCGTCCCGTCGGCGATCGCGCTGGTCGCGGCCCCGTGGCGGGCGACGACGCCACTGCCGACGGGGCTCGCCGCCGCATGGTGCCCGGTCGCCGGGCCGGCGCTGCCCGTGCTGCTCGCGCACGCGGTGTCGGCGACCGGCCGGGCTCTGGGCAGGGTCGCACCGCGGCTGCTCGGGCCCGACCGCCGCGAGCGGCTGCTGGCCGAGCTCGCGGCGGCCCAGCGTGTCGCCGACGATCTCGCCGTCCGCAACCGGCTGGCCCGCGAGCTGCACGACTCCGTCGGGCACGCCCTCACGGTGACGACGCTGCAGGCGGCGGCCGCCGCCCGGGTCCTCGACAGCGATCCCGAGTTCGCCCGCCGCGCGCTCGACGCGATCGCCGACGCCGGCCGTGGCGCCCTGGACGACCTCGACCACGTCCTGGGCCTGCTCCGCGAGGACCGCGACGGAGTACCGGGCGACGCTGCTCCGCGCGCGCCCGCCGCCGATCTCACCGACCTGCACCGTCTCGTCGACGGGGCCCGCACGGCCGGGGTCGACGTGCACGTCGACGTCGCCGGGGACCTGGGTGCCGTCCCGGCCGTGGTGTCGCGGGAGGCGTACCGGATCGTGCAGGAGTCGCTCACCAACGCCCTGCGCCACGCAGGCCCCGTACCGGTCACGGTCCGGCTCGACGCCGGCGCCGGGCTGCTCGCGCTCGACGTGGAGAATCCCGTGGGCCGTCAGGGCTCTCGCGCGGGCGGCGGCCGCGGGGTGGCGGGCATGGCCGAGCGGGTGCGGGTGCTGCGCGGTGAGCTCGTCGCGGGCCGCGACGACGGCGCCTGGCGCGTCGCTGCCCGCCTGCCGTGGCCGGCTGCGCCAGGATCGGCACCGTGACCGCCCCGGAGGCGCCGGCCACCGCACGGATCGGCGTACTGCTCGTCGACGACGAGGAGCTCGTCCGGGCGGGCCTGCGCGCGATCCTCGAGTCCGAGCCCGACATCGGGGTGCTCGGCCAGGCCGCCGACGGCGCGGAGGTCCCGGGCCTGGTCGCCCGGCTGCGCCCCGACGTCGTGCTGATGGACGTGCGGATGCCCGCCGTCGACGGCATCACCGCCACCCGGGCGCTGCTCGCCCGCCCCGGCGCACCTCGCGTACTGGTGCTCACGACCTTCGGCAACGACGGGTACGTCTACGAGGCCCTGCGCGCAGGGGCGCAGGGCTTCCTGCTCAAGCGGGCCCGTCCCGCCGACATCGTCTCCGCGGTGCGCACGGTCGCCCGGGGGGAGTCGTTGCTGTTCCCGGCGGCGGTGCGGGAGCTCGTCGCCGCCGTCGGCCCGGGGACCGGCGACCGGCTCGCGGGCCGCGGGCTCACCGACCGGGAGGCGGAGGTGTTGCGCGGCATGGCTCGCGGGCTGTCCAACGCCGAGATCGCGGGGGAGCTGGTGCTGGGCGTGGAGACGGTGAAGACCCACGTCGGCAACGTGCTGGCCAAGCTCGGGGTGCGTGACCGCACCCAAGCGGTGGTGGCGGCGTTCGAGTCGGGGTTCGTCGACCCCCGGCGCCCGGTGTCCTGACCGGTCACCCCGGCGGGGAGAGCGGCCCGGTGAGGTAGCGCTGCAGGGTCGGGGCGATCGCGGTGACGATCTCGTCGTGGCCCGCGGACGCGATCGGTTCCAGCCGCAGCACGTAGCGGATCATGCCGAGCCCGATGATCTGGGTGCCGCACAGCGCGGCCCGCAGCTCGACACGGTCGGGCGCGGTCGGGCGCACGATGCGGTCGGCCAGCGCCTTGCCGACGAAGTCGCGCATCATCCGCGCCGCGCTCTCGTGGGACGCGACGCTGCGGATCAACGTCCCCAGCGGTGCCCCGCCGGTGGCGTCCCACACGGTCAGGAAGGTGCGCACGATCCGCCCGCCGAGCTCGTCGACATCGCCGGGCCGCACCCGGTCGAGGATCGTCGTGATGTCGACCGGGAAGTCCAGCGCCGCGACGAACAGCTGTTCCTTGCCGCCGAACCAGTGGTTGACCATCGCTGCGTCGACGCCTGCGCGTTCGGCGATGCGCCGCACCGTCGCACCCTCGAAACCGCGCTCGGCGAACTCCTCGCGGGCGGCGGCCAGCAGCGGCGCGCGAGTGTCCTCACCCGCCCGGCGGCGCCCCCTGCGGCGGGCGGGCGGTCCTGCGGTCGCGTCGGCCACGGCCCCATCCTCCCCGACGTGCGGTTGCGGGCGGGGGCCGTCCGCCGATCCGGGTGTGGCTCACAGCGCTCCGGGACCCTCGTCGCGGGGCTCTCGGTGGACTCCGGGGAGCCTGCGAGAATGGCCCGATGTCGACCGCCACCGCCGCACCGTCACTGGGCGCGGTCACCCCGACCCGCGAGGAGTTCCGCGCGCTCGCGGCCGGGCACCGGGTCATCCCGGTGGCCCGCAGGCTCCTCGCCGACGACGAGACGCCCGTCGGGGTGTACCGCAAGCTCGCCGGGTCCCGCTCCGGCACGTTCCTGCTGGAGTCGGCGGAGAACGGCCGGTCGTGGTCGCGATGGTCGTTCGTCGGTGCCCGCAGCGCCGCGGCCCTCACCGCGGTCGACGGCCGGCTGCACTGGACCGGTGAGGTCCCCGCAGGCCTGCCCACCGAGGGCGACCCGCTGGCCGCGGTGCGCACCGTCGTCGAGGAGCTGCACAGCGAGCCGCTGCCCGGCCTGCCCCCGCTCACCGGCGGGATGGTCGGGTACATGGGCTACGACGTGGTGCGCCGCATGGAGCGCATCGGCGACGACCCGACGACCGTCGACGACCTGGCCCTGCCCGAGCTGGTCATGCTGCTGGCCACCGACCTCGCGGCCGTCGACCACCACGAAGGCACGATCACGCTGATCGCCAACGCGATCAACTGGGACGGCTCCGACGAGCGGGTCGACGCGGCCTACGACGACGCCGTCGCCCGCCTGGACCGGATGACCGCCGAGCTCGCCGTGCCCGCACCGTCGACGGTCGGGGTGTACGCGCCGGCTGAGCCGACGTTCCTGCGCCGGCGCAGCCACGAGGACCACTGCGCGGCCGTCGAGGTCGCCAAGGAGCAGATCCGGGCGGGGGAGGCGTTCCAGATCGTCGTCTCGCAGCGGTTCGAGATGGACTGCGCGTCCGACCCGCTCGACGTGTACCGGGTGCTGCGGGCCACGAACCCCAGCCCGTACATGTACCTGCTGCACCTGGAGGACGCCGCGGGCGGCTCGCCCTTCGCGATCGTCGGGTCCAGCCCCGAGGCGCTGGTGACGGTCCGCGACGGCAAGGCCACCACGCACCCCATCGCGGGCACCCGGTGGCGCGGCGCCACCGAGGAGGAGGACGCGCTGCTCGAGAAGGACCTGCGGTCCGACGAGAAGGAACGCGCCGAGCACGTCATGCTCGTCGACCTGGGCCGCAACGACCTGGGCCGGGTCTGCGAGGCCGGCAGCGTCAAGGTGCACAACTTCTTCTCCGTGGAGCGCTACAGCCACGTCATGCACCTGGTGTCGACGGTGACGGGCACCCTGCGTCGCGACCGCAACGCCTTCGACGCCGTCGTGGCGTGCTTCCCTGCGGGCACGCTCTCGGGCGCCCCGAAGGTGCGGGCCATGCAGATCATCGAGCAGCTGGAGCCCACGCGGCGCGGCCTCTACGGCGGCATCGTCGGCTACCTCGACTTCGCGGGCGACGCCGACACCGCGATCGCGATCCGCACCGCGCTGGTCCGTGACGGCGTCGCGTACGTGCAGGCCGGCGGCGGGATCGTCGCCGACTCCGACCCGGTCGCGGAGGACACCGAGTGCCTGAACAAGGCGCGCGCCGTGCTGTCGGCGGTGGCCACCGCCGCCACCCTGGGCCCGCCCCGGCCGGTGGCGGGCCAGGAGACGCGGTCGTCGTGACGACAGCGGCGGCACCCGCGCGGACGGGACGGCGACGACTGCTCCTCGTGTGCGCCGCGCTGGCCGTCGGCGCCCTCGCGACGTGGGGTGGCGCCCGCCCCACCTGGTTCTCCGCCACCGTGCCGACGGTGCGCGGCGACGTCGAGGCGGCCGCGTCGGGCATCCAGGTCCAGCCGGTGCCGACGGCACTGGCGTTGCTCGCCGCCGCGGGCATCGCGGCGGCGGTCGCGGTGTCGGGGGTCGCGCGCCGCGTCCTGGGCGGGCTGCTCGCGCTGGTCGCCGTCGTGACGGTGTGGGCGGTCGTCGCCACGTGTGTGTCCCCGCCGACGGCGGCCCGGCTCGCGCAGCTGGCCGGACTCACCGTCGCCCCTGGCGCCGCCGGGGACGTCTCGGGCACCGCGGCGCCCGTGATCACGCTCGTCGGCGCGGTGCTCGTCGGTGCTGCCGGCGCACTGCTGGCGTTGCGGGAGAAGGGGATGCCGCGTCTGGGCGCCCGCTACGACGCACCGTCCGCGCAACGGCGCCCGGCTCCCGCCGACCCCGACCGGGCGGCCTGGGAGGACCTCGACGCAGGCCGCGACCCGACGCTCGGCCCGGCTCCCGACGCGACCGACGACAGGCCTGGTCGCGGGGGCGGTGAGGGCGCTGTCTAGCATGTTTCCAACGCCTGGAAGGCCCGAACCCGGAAGGGGACACCGCCCCATGGGCGAGCGCACGAAGCAGACCTCCGGTCCCACCGTCCTCGAGTCGATCGTCGAGGGTGTTCGCGAGGATCTTGCCGTCCGTGAGGCCGCCGTCGACTTCGCCGAGATCAAGCGGCTGTCCGCGGAGGCACCCCCGGCGCGCGACGTGATGGCCGCGATGAACGCGCCGGGCGTCGGCGTCATCGCCGAGGTGAAGCGGAGCAGCCCCTCCAAGGGGGCTCTCGCGACGATCGGCGACCCGGCCGACCTGGCCCGGCGCTACGAGACCGGCGGCGCACGGGTGATCAGCGTGCTCACCGAGCAGCGCCGTTTCGGCGGTTCGCTGGCCGACCTCGACGCGGTCCGCGCGGCCGTCGACATCCCGGTCCTGCGCAAGGACTTCGTCGTCAGCCCGTATCAGGTGCACGAGGCCCGCGCCCACGGCGCCGACCTGGTGCTGCTGATCGTCGCCGCGCTGGAGCAGAACGTCCTCGCCTCGCTGCTCGACCGCATCGAGTCCCTCGGGATGACGGCGCTCGTCGAGGTGCACACCGAGGAGGAGGCCGACCGGGCACTGGAGGTCGGCGCCCGGCTCATCGGGGTCAACGCGCGCAACCTGCACACCCTCGACGTCGACCGCACGGTGTTCGGCCGCATCGCTCCCGGACTGCCGAACAACGTTCTGCGTGTCGCCGAGTCGGGCGTGCGCGGCCCGGGCGACCTGCTCACCTACGCCGGCTGGGGTGCCGACGCGGTGCTCGTCGGCGAGGGCCTGGTCACGAGCGGCGACCCCGAGGGCGCGGTCCGCGGTCTCGTCGCGGCGGGGTTCCACCCGTCGTGTTCACGGATGGTGCGCTGAGCCGGTCGTCCGGTCCGCGCAGGCAGTGCAGCGAGTTCGAGGGAGTGCGGTGGCAGCCACCACGGGTGCGAAGCCCAGCGACGGTGTCGCGAACAGGTCCGGGCACGAGCCCGACGAGCGCGGCCACTTCGGCCGTTACGGCGGCCGGTTCGTCCCGGAGGCCCTCGTCGCGGCGCTCGACGAGCTGACCGCGGCCTACGAGAAGGCTCGCCACGACGACGAGTTCCTGAACGAGCTCGACCGGCTGCACCGCGACTACACGGGCCGCCCGTCGCCGCTGACCGACGCGCCGAAGCTCGGCGCGCACGCCGGCGGCGCGCGCATCCTGCTCAAGCGCGAGGACCTGAACCACACCGGCTCGCACAAGATCAACAACGTGCTGGGTCAGGCGCTGCTCACCAAGCGGATGGGCAAGAAGCGGGTCATCGCCGAGACCGGGGCGGGCCAGCACGGCGTCGCCACCGCCACGGCGTGCGCACTGCTCGACCTCGAGTGCATCGTCTACATGGGCGAGGTCGACACCGCCCGCCAGGCCCTCAACGTCGCCCGCATGCGGCTGCTCGGCGCCACCGTCGTCCCCGTGAAGACAGGGTCCCGGACGCTCAAGGACGCCATCAACGAGGCACTGCGCGACTGGGTCACCAACGTCGACTCCACGCACTACCTGCTCGGCACCGTCGCCGGACCGCACCCGTTCCCGGTGATGGTCCGCGACTTCCATCGCATCATCGGGCTGGAGGCGCGCGAGCAGGTCCTCGAGCGCACCGGCGCGCTGCCCGACGCGGTCGTCGCGTGCGTCGGCGGCGGCTCCAACGCGATCGGCATCTTCCACGCCTTCATCGACGACCCGGCGGTCCGGCTCATCGGCTTCGAGCCCGGCGGCGACGGCGTCGAGACCGGCCGCCACGGCGCCACCCTGGCCGAGGGCTCGCCCGGTGCGCTGCACGGCGCGATGTCCTACCTGCTGCAGGACGAGGACGGGCAGACCTCGGAGTCGTACTCGATCTCCGCGGGGCTCGACTACCCGGGCGTCGGTCCCGAGCACGCGCTGCTCAAGGACATCGGCCGCGCCGAGTACCAGCCGGTCACCGATGCCGAGGCGATGGAGGCGTTCGCGCTGCTGTCGCGCACCGAGGGCATCATCCCCGCCATCGAGTCGGCCCACGCCATCGCCGGCGCGGTCCGCCTGGGCCGCGAGCTCGGCCCCGACGCCACGATCCTGGTGAACCTCTCCGGCCGCGGCGACAAGGACGTCGACACGGCCGCGAAGTGGTTCGGCATGGTCGAGGCCGAGGAGAGCACCGCCGTCGCCGACGGCACCGCCGTCGCCGAGGGAGGCCAGGCATGAGCGCCACCGGTGGAACCTCGGACGTCTTCGCCCGCTGCAGGGCCGACGGCCGCGGCGCCCTCGTCGGGTACCTGCCCGCCGGGTTCCCGACGGTCGACGGCTCGGTCGACCTGATCAACGCGATGGTCGACGGCGGCTGCGACCTCATCGAGGTCGGTGTGCCCTACTCCGACCCGGTCATGGACGGCCCCACCATCCAGGCCGCCGCCGAGACGGCCCTGCGCAACGGGGTGCGGCTGCGCGACCTGTTCTCCGTCGTCGAGCGGGTGTCCGCCGCCGGCGGATCGGCCGTGGTGATGACGTACTTCAACCCGGTACTGCGCTACGGCGTCGACGCGTTCGCGCGCGACCTCGCGTCGGCGGGCGGGCTGGGCGTCATCACGCCCGACCTGATCCCCGACGAGGCCGACGAGTGGCTCGCCGCGTCGACAGAGCACGGCCTCGACCGGATCTTCCTGGTGGCACCGTCGTCGACCGAGGAGCGCATCGCCTCGACCGTCGCCGCGTGCACCGGCTTCGTCTACGCGACGTCGATCATGGGCGTCACCGGTGCCCGCGACAGCGTCGCCGACGTCGCCCCCGAGATCGTGGCCCGCACCCGGCCGCACACGAGCCTGCCGATCGGGGTCGGGCTGGGTGTGCGGTCCGCCGCGCAGGCCGAGCAGGTGGCCTCGTTCGCCGACGCCGTGATCGTCGGCTCGGCGTTCGTGACCGCGGCGACCGACCGTGGTCCCGACGGCGTCCGTGACCTCGCGGCCGACCTGGCCGGCGGCGTCCGCGCCGCGGGGGCCCGCACCCCCGCCTGACCGCCCGCGCGCAAGCTCACGGTGCGCGACGGCTGCCTCGACGACACGGTGTTGCGCCCGGACGGACCGCGCGCAACGTCACTGCTGTCCGGCGGCGTCCGGCGGACCGTGAGGTTGCGGACGGCCCTCTGCGCGCACCCTCACTGGTGCTCGGCGGGCGATCACGGCCGTGAGGTCGCGGCCGCCTTTTCGCGCGCAACCTCACGGGTGTCCGGGTGGCGACGGGCCGGGAGCCGGGTGGGTGAGGGACGCCCGACCAGGCGTGACGGGTGAGCGATAACGTGGCGGCGTGAGCACCACCCTGGCGGCCCTGATGCCGGCGTTCATCCCGAGCCCCGACCGTGGCGTGTGGCATCTCGGCCCGCTCCCGATCCGGGCGTACGCGCTGTGCATCATCGCGGGCATCGTCGTCGCGGTCTGGTGGGGCGAGCGGCGCTTCGTCGCCCGCGGCGGCCGGGCGGGCACGGTCGTCGACGTCGCGGTGTTCGCGGTGCCGTTCGGGCTCGTCGGCGGCCGGCTCTACCACGTCGCGACCGACTGGCGGACCTACTTCGGCCCCGGCGGCAACCCGATCGACGCGCTCAAGATCTGGCAGGGCGGGCTCGGCATCTGGGGCGCCATCGCTCTCGGCGCGATCGGTGCCTGGATCGGCTGCCGCCGCCGTGGGGTGCCGCTGCCGTTCTTCGCCGACGCGGTCGCGCCCGGGATCGTGGTCGCCCAGGCCATCGGCAGGCTCGGCAACTACTTCAACCAGGAGCTCTACGGCGGCCCGACGGACGCGCCGTGGGGCTTGGAGATCTACAACCGCGTCGACCCGGCGACCGGCCTGTCCGACCCGCTCGGTGGTGTCGCCCTCGACCCGACGCCCGTCGCGATCGTCCAACCCACGTTCCTCTACGAGCTGATCTGGAACCTCCTCGTCGCCGGGGTGATCGTCTGGGCGGACCGCCGGTTCCGGCTGGGCCACGGCCGGGTGTTCGGGCTCTACGTCGCCGGATACACATTGGGGCGCTTCTTCATCGAGCTCATGCGCACCGACCCGGCGACGACGGTGTTCGGGGGCATCCGCATCAACGTCGTCGTGTCGGCGGTGGTGTTCGTCGCCGCGGTCGCCTACGTCGCGATCGTCCGGGGGCCACGCGAGACGCTCACCGGCCCCGCGGCGCCCGACCCGGAGGACTCCGGACCGGACGGCGCGGCGCCCGAGCCCGACAGGGACCCCGAGCCCGACAGGGACCCCGAGCCCGACAGGGACCCCGAGCCCGACCGGGCGACCGGGACCGACCGGGCCACCGGCGAGGACGCCGGGAAGGTCCGCTCCCGGGACGCGGGGGCCTGAGCGGGTGGCGGCCGCGAGCGGCCCGGCAGGCGGGTTCACCGGCTTCGGGGACGGCGCCGTCGAGTTCTACGACGGTCTGGGCGCCGACAACAGCAAGGCGTACTGGACCGACCAGCGTGGCGTCTACGACGAGGACGTCCGCGCGCCGATGCTCGCCCTGCTGGCCGACCTGGAGCCGGAGTTCGGAGGCGGCAAGGTGTTCCGCCCCTACCGCGACGTGCGCTTCTCGAAGGACAAGACGCCCTACAAAACGCACTGCGGTGGGTTCGCCCCGCCGTACTACGTGCAGGTCTCCTCCGAGGGACTGATGGTCGCGGTCGGCTACTACCGGATGGAGTCCGACCAGGTCGCCCGCTTCCGGACCGCCGTCGACGACGAACCCCGTGGCGCCGACCTGCAGGCCCGGCTGGCCGGCGGGGAGAAGAAGGGCCTGGAGGTGGGCGGGGAGACGCTGACCCGTGCACCCCGCGGGTTCGCACCCGACCATCCGCGCATCGACCTGCTGCGCCACAAGTCGCTGCACCTGTCCCGGCGCTGGCCGCCCGACGACGTGCTGCACGAGCGCGACTGCCTCGACCGCGTCGCGCAGGTGTGGCGTGCCGCGCGGCCGCTCGCGGAGTGGCTCGCCGACCACGTCGGCCCCAGCGAGCGCCCGCGCCGCTGACGCCCCGGCCAGGCCGAACGGCGGGAACGACTGCGGGACACCGGCGCGCCGGGAGATCGTTGCCGCCTCGACACCGAACTGTCCGAAGCGGTGTTCCTGATCGGTTCAGTAACGCGATAAGCTCAGGATCGTGAGTCGTCGAACCAAGATCGTCTGTACCATTGGGCCCGCTACCGCGACGCCGGAGCGGATCCGCGAGCTCGTCGAGGCAGGCATGGACGTCGCCCGGCTCAACTTCAGCCACGGCAGCCGCGAGGACCACAAGCGCGTCTACGAGATGGTCCGCGAGGCCGCCGACGCCGAGGGTCGCGCGGTCGGCATCCTGGCCGACCTGCAGGGTCCGAAGATCCGCCTCGGCCGCTTCGCCGCCGGCCCCACCGAGTGGCACACCGGTGAAGAGATCCGCATCACCGTCGAGGACGTCGCGGGCACGCACGACCGCGTCTCGACGACGTACGGCGGCCTCGCCGCCGATGCGCGCGCGGGCGACCGGCTGCTGGTCGACGACGGGAAGGTCGGCCTGCGGGTCGTCGCCGTCGAAGGCCTCGACGTGGTCTGCAAGGTCACCGAGGGTGGCCCGGTCAGTGACAACAAGGGCATCTCGCTGCCCGGCATGAACGTCTCGGTGCCGGCGATGAGCGAGAAGGACTGCGGGGACCTCGCGTTCGCGCTCGACCTGCGGGTCGACATCGTGGCGCTGTCGTTCGTGCGCAGCCCCGCCGACATCGACGCCGTCCACAAGATCATGGACGAGCGCGGCGGCCGGCTGCCCGTCGTCGCGAAGCTGGAGAAGCCCGAGGCGGTCGACAACCTCGAGGCCATCGTCCTGGCGTTCGACGCGATCATGGTCGCCCGCGGCGACCTCGGCGTCGAGCTGCCGCTGGAGAACGTCCCGCTGGTGCAGAAGCGCGCGATCCAGATCGCGCGGGAGAACGCCAAGCCGGTCATCGTGGCCACGCAGATGCTCGAGTCGATGATCACCAACTCGCGCCCGACCCGCGCGGAGGCCTCCGACGTCGCCAACGCGGTGCTCGACGGCGCCGACGCGGTGATGCTGTCGGGCGAGACCGGTGTCGGTCGCTACCCGATCAAGTCGGTGCGCACGATGGCCCAGATCATCGAGGCCGTGGAGGCGGGCCCGGCCACGGTGCCGCCGCTCAACCACGTGCCCCGCACCAAGCGCGGCGTGCTGTCCTACGCGGCGCGCGACATCGGCGAGCGGCTCTCGGCGCGGGCGCTGGTGGCGTTCACACAGTCCGGCGACACGGTGCGCCGCCTCGCCCGGCTGCACACGCGGCTCCCGCTGCTGGCGTTCACCCCGACCCCGGACGTGCGCAGCCAGCTGTCGATGACGTGGGGTGTCGAGACGTTCCTGGTTCCGTTCGTGGAGTCGACCGACGCGATGGTCCGCCAGGTCGACCACGCGATGCTGGCGCTGGAGCGGTTCCAGCCGGGCGACCTCGTGGTCATCGTCGCCGGGTCCCCGCCCGGGACCGTGGGCTCGACCAACTCGATCCGGGTGCACCGCCTGGGCGAGGAAGACATCTGACCCGCACCCGGGGCGGGCGCCGCGGGGGTTTGCGAGGATGCGGCGTGTGACCGCCGCTCCCCGCCGCCCCGACGTCGCCGCCGACGGTGTCGAACACGGACAGGTCGTCCTCGACGAGCTCGTCGCCCTGCTCGACGTCACCGAGACCGGCCCGGACAGCTTCCAGGGCACCAGCCCGGACAGCCGTGAACACCGCGTCTACGGCGGTCAGGTGCTCGGGCAGGCGCTGGTCGCGGCCGGCCGCACGGTTCCGCCGGGCCGGTCGGTGCACTCGCTGCACGCCTACTTCATCCGCGGCGGCGACCCGCGTACGCCGATCGAGTACCGCACCGAGCGCGTCCGCGACGGCCGCTCCTTCACCACCCGCCGCGTGCTGGCCGTGCAGCGCGGCGAGGCGATCTTCGCGCTGTCGGCGTCGTTCCAGGTCCCGCAGGAGGGGTTGGTCCACGCCGTGCCCGCGCCGCTGGACGTGCCGTCGCCGGAGACGCTGCCCGACCTCGGCAGCCGCCGCGCCGCGGGCCACGGCGGCGACTGGCTGGGCCGGGCCGAGCGCCCGGTCGACATACGGTTCGTCGACGAGCCCGTCTGGGTCGCCGACCGGGCCGCGACGCAGGAGCCGATCCGGGCGTGGCTGCGCGCCGACGGCACCCTCCCCGACGACCCGCTGGTGCACCTCTGCGTGCTGACCTGGGCGTCGGACATGATGCTGCTGAGCTCGGTCGTCGCCCGCCACGACATGGGCGCGACGCAGGTGCAGATGGCCAGCCTCGACCACACCATGTGGTTCCACGCGCCGGTCCGCGCCGACGAGTGGCTGCTCTACGAGTGCTGGTCGCCCGCGGCGTCGGGTGGGCGCGGGCTCGCGACCGGCCGGTTCTTCACCCGCGACGGCACGATGGTCGCGAGCACCGCGCAGGAGGGCCTCGTCCGGCTGCCGCGCTCCGGCTCCTGAGCGACGGCTCGACGACCACCGGTGACCACCGGCCCGACGTCGCCCGTCCCGGGCCTGGCCGGGCGTCGTCGCGTCAGGTATGACTGGCTCATGCCCGGTAGGTCGCGCCCGAACGTTCTCGTCCGGCGCCGCCACGTCGACCACGGGCTCGTCAGCACCTGCGCGTGTCCCGGTCGTCGCTGACCGCTCCGCCGCGCCCTCTCGTCACCGCACCCCTCGCAGGAGTCACCATGTCCGTCGCAGCCAACCTGTCCGGAACCGAGCGCGACGAGAGTCTCCGCCGCACCCTCGACGTCAGCAGCCAGAAGTTCACCGAGAAGCCCGACCGGGCCGTCGCCACGTTCCGGGCCTCGGGCGAGGGCGGCAGCGGGACGCGCACCGACATCCGCATCGGCCGCCACCACGTCGTCATCGACGAACCTGCCGGCCTCGCCGGCGACGACGCCGCGCCCAGTCCCGTGGAGTTCGCGCTGGCGGGGCTGCTGGCCTGCCAGGTCGTCACCTACCGGGTGTGGGCGGCGAAGCTGGGCATCCCGCTCGACGACGTGTCGGTCGACGTCGAGGGTGACCTCGACCGGCGTGGCTTCTTCGGCGTCGGCGACTCGGTACGTGCCGGCTTCACCGACGTGCGGGTCGTCGTCACGCTGTCCGGGCCCGCGGAGCAGGAGCGCTACCAGGAGCTGGCGGCGGTCGTCGACGAGCACTGCCCGGTGCTCGACACGTTCCGCAGCCCGGTCCCGGTGACCGTGGAGCACCGCGTCGTCGCCAAGGCAGTATGACGCGATGACCGAACAGCAGGAACGTCGCTGGGGCTTCCGTACCCGCGCCGTGCACGCCGGGGCCGTCCCCGACTCGGAGACCGGCGCCCGCGCGGTGCCGATCTACCAGTCGACGAGCTTCGTCTTCGAGAACACCACCGACGCCGCCAGCTTGTTCGCGCTGCAGAAGTACGGGCTGGTCTACAGCCGCATCGCCAACCCGACGGTGGCGGTGTTCGAGGAGCGGATGGCCTCGCTGGAGGGTGGCCTCGGCGCGGTCGCGACGGCCAGCGGCCAGGCCGCCCAGTTCCTGACGTTCGCGGCGCTGGCCGGGGCGGGTGACCACATCGTCGCCGCCGCGGGCCTCTACGGCGGCACCGTCACCCAGCTCGACGTCACGATGCGCCGCTTCGGCGTCGACACCACGTTCGTGGCGGGCGGTGACCCGGCCGACTTCGCCGCGGCGCTGACCGACAGGACCCGGTTCGTCTACGCCGAGGCCGTGTCCAACCCGGGCGGCGAGGTCGCCGACATCGCCGGCCTGGCCGAGGTCGCGCACGCCGCGGGCCTGCCGCTGATCATCGACGCCACCGTCGCCACCCCGTACCTGTGCCGGCCGATCGAGCACGGCGCCGACATCGTGATCCACTCGGCGACGAAGTTCATCGGCGGCCACGGCACGACGCTGGGCGGTGTCGTGATCGAGTCGGGCAGGTTCGACTGGGGCAACGGCAACTTCCCGTCGATGACGACGCCCGTCGCCTCCTACGGCGGCCTCGACTGGTGGGGCAACTTCAAGGAGTTCGGCTTTCTCACCAAGCTGCGCGCCGAGCAGCTGCGCGACGTCGGTGCCTCGCTGTCCGCGCACTCGGCCTTCCTGCTGATCCAGGGTGTGGAGACGCTGCCGCAGCGGATGGACACCCACATCGCCAACGCCCGCGCCGTCGCCGAGTGGCTCGACGCCGACCCCCGGGTGTCCTGGGTGCGCTGGGCCGGGCTGCCCGGGCACCCCGACCACGAGCGGGCGAAGCGCTACCTGCCGCAGGACCCCGGCGCGGTGTTCTCCTTCGGGGTGGCCGGTGGGCGCGCCGCGGGGGAGCGGTTCATCGAGGCGGTCCAGCTGTGCAGCCACCTCGCCAACATCGGCGATGCGCGCACCCTGGTGCTGCACCCCGCGTCGACGACGCACCAGCAGCTCTCCGCCGAGCAGCTGACCGCCGCCGGCGTCGGGGAGGACCTGATCCGGATCAGCGTCGGCATCGAGGACGCCGAGGACATCCTGTGGGACCTCGACCAGGCGCTCGCCGCCGCGGTGAAGGAGAACTGATGGGCACCGAGGCCACGAACACCGACGAGTGGCGCAACCCGCTCGCGCCGGCGCGGCGCGAGATCCTCGACCGCACCCGCACGATCGCCATGGTCGGCGCGTCGCCGAACCCGGCGCGGGCCAGCAACTTCGTCGCGACGTACCTGCTGTCGAGCACCCGCTACGACGTGTACTTCGTGAACCCGTTCGCCACCGAGATCTTCGGCCGGCCCGTCTACAAGACGCTGGCCGACCTACCGGTCGTGCCCGACCTGGTCGACGTGTTCCGCAAGCCCGCCGACCTGCCCGCCGTGCTCGACGAGACCCTCGCCCTCGGCGGTGTGCAGACCTGGTGGCTGCAGTTCGGGCTGTGGGACGCCGAGCTGGCCCGCACGGCCGAGACGGCCGGGGTCGACGTCGTGATGGACCTGTGCGTCAAGGTCGAGCACGCCCGCTTCCACGGCGGCCTCCACCTCGCGGGCTTCGACACCGGCGTCATCTCCAGCCGCCGCCGCACCGCCTGACCGCACCACCCGACCGCAGCGTTCCGCCGGGTTCGAGGGTCGAGCCCGGCGGAGCGCCTGCTCAGCCCACGCCCGCGGTCGTCGCCGCCCGGACCACCCAGAACGCCAGCCCGGCGACGAGGAACAGCGCCCAGGACGGCCACCGCCGCCGCCGGGCGACGAGCCACGTGAGCAGGCCGGCGACCAGCACCGCCGCGACGATCACCAGCAGGAGCAGCACCACCGACGACGTCGACGGCGGCGCGCCCGCGACCACGAACACCAGCACCAGGTCGACCACACCCCACACCGCGGCGGCGAGCAGGGGCCGCCCCGGCCCGGTGCCGGTGGCCCGCTCGCCGACGGGCGGCGGGGGGAGCTCCTCGGCGGCCGGGTACGGCGGGGCGCCGGGCATGGGCTGGTGCGGGGCGAGCCGGTCGGGATCGACGACGCTGTAGCCGGGTGCGCCACCCTCCCAGCCGAACCGCTCCCGCGCGCCCGTCGTCCCGGCCGAGTCCGGCGAGTCCGGCGAGTCCGACGGGTCGGGAGGCTCCGGCGGGTCCGACGGGCGCTCGGCAGGGGTCGGCTCGGGCATCGCTCGACGCTAACCCACGCCGTGCCGTTCGGGGCCGCAGGCCGACCGCCGACGTACGTCACTGTCCTGCAGGCGCTGCGCGTGATCCCCGTCGCGGCGCACACGCCCGCGGAGGGTCTAGCCTGCCGGGCGTGTCTACCCCTCCTGTCACCGTCACAGTCACCGGCGCCGCTGGCCAGATCGGTTACGCGCTGCTGTTCCGTATCGCGTCCGGGCAGCTCCTGGGGGCCGACACCCCCGTCAAGCTGAACCTCCTCGAGATTCCCCAGGCGGTGAAGGCCGCCGAGGGCACCGCCATGGAGCTCGCCGACGGCGCCTTCCCGCTGCTCGCGGACGTCGACATCTTCGACGACGCCACGAAGGCGTTCGACGGCGCGAACGTCGCGCTGCTCGTCGGCGCCCGGCCCCGCACGAAGGGCATGGAGCGCGGCGACCTGCTCGAGGCCAACGGCGGCATCTTCGCCCCGCAGGGCAAGGCCATCAACGCCGGCGCGGCCGACGACATCCGCGTGCTGGTCGTCGGGAACCCGGCCAACACCAACGCCCTCATCGCGCAGTCCGCCGCGCCGGACGTCCCTGCCGAGCGGTTCACCGCGATGACCCGCCTCGACCACAACCGTGCGCTCTCGCAGCTCTCGGCGAAGCTGTCGGTGCCGGTGTCCGAGATCAAGAAGATGACGATCTGGGGCAACCACTCCGCCACCCAGTACCCCGACCTGTTCCATGCCGAGGTCGGCGGCAAGATCGCTGCCGAGCAGGTCGAGGAGTCGTGGCTGCGCGACACCTTCATCCCGACCGTCGCCAAGCGCGGCGCCGCGATCATCGAGGCCCGCGGGGCGTCGTCGGCCGCATCGGCGGCGTCGGCCGCGATCGACCACGTCCACACCTGGGTCAACGGCACCGCCGACGGCGACTGGACCTCGATGGCCATCCCGTCCGACGGCTCCTACGGCGTCGCCGAGGGCATCATCTCCTCGTTCCCCGTCACCTGCCGAGGCGGGCGGTACGAGATCGTCCAGGGCCTGGAGATCGACGCGTTCTCCCGTGAGCGGATCGACGCCACCGTCGCCGAGCTCGTCGAGGAGCGCGAGGCCGTGAAGGCTCTCGGCCTGCTCTGAGGTCGCGGCCCCGGCTCGACGTCCCCGGATCGAGGTCCCCGGCTCGGCGTCCCCGGATCGAGGTCAGGAACGGCACTTTCCCGCAACCCGGTTGCGGGAAAGTGCCGTTCCTGCATGTGCGGGGGGCAGGCGGCAGACCACATCCCGTCCCGGAGATGGTTAGGATTGGCACACGTCCGCCGGAGAACGTGGAGGCCCGTCCGTGACCGCAGCCGTCGTCCGCAGCACTCTCGCCGACCTGCTCAGCGAGCCCGACGACGGCCGCGTCCGTGAGCTGCACGACGGCGAGATCGTCGTCCTCCCCGAGCCCGACGAGGATCAGGTCTGGCACGTGCGGCTGCTCGACCTGATGCTCGGCGTCGGCGCGCCGGACAGCGTCGAGATCCACCACGGCACCGGCGTGCACGTCGACGAGGCGAACTTCTTCGTCCCCGACCTCCTGGTCGTCCGTGCCGGGACCCCGTTCCACGACAACGGGTTCGACGCCTCCGGGGTCGTGCTCGTCGTCGAGGTGCTGGGGCCGCGGACCCACCACGCAGACCGCATCCTCAAGCCGTGGCGCTACGCCGAGGCGGGGGTGCCGTACTTCTGGCGTGTCGACCAGGGGCCCCGGCTGGTCGCGCTGCGGCTCGACGCCACACTCGGCGACGGGCACTACATCTACGACACCGAGCTGGTGCCGTGCGAGAACGCCGAGGTCCCGCACCCGTGGGTGGCGCAGATCGACATGGCCGAGTTCGTCGACCCGCCCAGCCGCCGCTGAGCCGCCCCTGCAGCGCGGACAGACCTCTCAGAGCAGCGCGATCGCGAACGCCTCCGGCGGCACGATGATCAGGTTCTGCTCGGCCGCGGCCGGCTCCGAGGCCAGCAGGATGCGCGCGACGCCGCGTTCGAGGGCGACCGTCGCGTCGGTGTGACCGAGGTTGACGACGACCCGGATCCGGCCGCGGTACACGACGATCGTGCGTGCGGCCTCGTCCACGTCGACCTCGACGTCGTCGAGCCACGGGTCGGACAGCTCGGGCCACTGCCGGCGCAGGGCGATCAGCTCCCGGTGCAGCGACAGCAGCGTCGCGTGGGGCTCCTGCGCGGGCTCGTCCCAGTCGAGCTTGGAGTCGAGGAACGTCGACTCGGCGTTGGGGTCGGGCACCTCGGAGGCGCCCCAGCCGTGCTCGGCGAACTCGGCCGTGCGGCCCTCGCGGACGGCGTCGCGCAGCGCGGCGTCGGGGAAGTGGGAGAAGAACTGCCACGGGGTGCGGGCACCCCACTCCTCGCCCATGAAGAGCATGGGGGTGAACGGGGAGGTGAACACGAGGGCAGCCCCGCAGGCCAGCTGCCCGGGCGTGAGCGACTGGGTGAGCCGGTCGCCTGCGGCGCGGTTGCCGATCTGGTCGTGGTTCTGCAAGTAGGCGAGGAAGCGGTGGCCGGGGATGCGTCGCGTGTCGACGGGGGCGCCGTGCACCCGTTTGCGGAAGCTCGACCACGTGCCCTCGTGCAGGAACGCCCGGCACAGCACGTGGCCGAGCCCCGTCAGCCCGGCCGCAGCGAAGTCGCCGTAGTAGCCCTGACCCTCGCCCGTCAGCACGCTGTGCAGGCTGTGGTGGATGTCGTCGGCCCACTGGGCGTGCAGACCGTAGCCGCCACCCTCGCGGGAGGTGACGAGCCGCGGGTCGTTGAGGTCGGACTCCGCGATCAGCGACAGTGGCCGCCCGACGTGCGACGAGAGCGACTCGACCTCGACGGCCAGCTGCTCGAGGACGTGGACGGCGCGGGTGTCGCGCAGGGCGTGGACGGCGTCGACGCGCAGCCCGTCGATATGGAAGTCCCGCAGCCACATCAGGGCGTTGTCGATCGCGTAGCGGCGCACGTCGTCCGACCAGGGGCCGTCGAGGTTGAGCGACGGGCCCCAGATGTTGCTGCCCGCGAAGTACGGGCCGAACCGGTCGAGGTAGGCCCCGGACGGGCCCAGGTGGTTGTAGACGACGTCGAGCACGACGCCGAGGCCACGGGCGTGCGCGGCGTCGACGAACCGCTTCAGCCCGTCCGGGCCGCCGTAGTTCTCGGTGACGGCGTACCAGCCGACGCCGTCGTAGCCCCAGTTCCACGGCCCGTCGACGGCGTTGACCGGCAGCAGCTCGACGAGGTCGACGCCGAGGTCGACGAGGTGGTCGAGGCGGCGGATCGCGGCGTCGAACGTGCCGTCGGGGGTGAAGGTGCCGATGTGGCACTCGTAGAGCACCGACCCGGGCAGCTGGCGGCCCGTCCACGTGGTGTCGGTCCAGATGAAGTGATCCTGGTCGTAGCGGCGCGACGCCGCGTGCACCCCCCCGGGCTGCCACAGCGAGCGCGGGTCGGGCAGCGGGGTCTCGTCGTCGCCCACGAGGAAGGCGTACGCGCTGCCGTGTTCGGCGCCGTCGATCTCCGCGTGCCACCAGCCGCCGGGGCTCGGGTACATCGGATGCGTCCCGCCGTCGACGACGACGCGCATCTGCTCGTGCTCGGGCGCCCAGACCCGGTACTCGGCCACGTGCGTGGTGTTCCTCTCGGAGGGTCGTGCGGGGGATCGGGATCAGGCGGGACGGACGAGCAGCGCCACGGGGTAGCGCGCCAGCAGGTCGGCGAGCCGCGGGGCGGATCCGTCGACCGGGGTGTCGGTGACGATGTCGTGCCAGTCGTCGGCGCCGTCGGGCAGCGGGAGGACCGTGTCGCCCCAGCCGCCGCGGGCGGCCAGGCCCACCGGGAGCCGGGTGGCCACGGCGACCATCCCGGACGCCTGCCGGCCCGGCCCGAGCAGCGACGCCGTGCCGCGCGCGAACGCGACGGCGTGCTCGGCCGCGGGCCCCGACGCCGGCAGCGCCCGGTACCCGGCGAACAGCTCCGGGCGGTAGCGGCGCAGCCGGGCCGCGGTGGCGGTGACGAGCAGCTTCGCTGCGCCGTCGGGACCGACCGCGGGCAGCTCACCGTCGTCGATGCGCGCGAGTGCCGCGCGCCGGGCGGCGAAGTCGACAGGCCGGCGGTTGTCCGGGTCGACCAGGGAGTACTCGAAGAACTCGGTGCCCTGGTAGACATCGGGGACGCCCGGCCCGGCCAGCTGCAACAGCTTCTGCCCCAACGAGTTCGACCGGCCCGCGCCCTCGATGCGCGCGACGAACGCCTCGATCTCGGCGACCAGGTCGGGATCGGACAGCACCTGGCCCGCCCAGGCGGCGACGGCCTCGTCGACGACGGCAACGGCGTCGACATGGCTGGTGACGAGCTTCGCCTCCTTCGACGCCTTGGTGAGGTAGCCCGACATCCGGTCGGCCGGGATCGGCCACGCGCCGACGAGGCACTGCCACGCGAGCAGCTCCAGCGACCGGTCGGGCAGCGGCCGGCGCGCCGACCAGCGACGGACCACGTCGGCCCACTCGGCGGGCATCTCCGAGAGCACCGCGAGGCGGGCGCGGACGTCCTCCGACCGCTTGGCGTCGTGCGTCGACAACGTGGTCATCGTGGCGGGGGTGCTGGCCTCGCGGGCGGCCGCCGTGGCGTGGAACTCGGCGGGGGAGACCCCGAACCGCTCGGGGGCCCCGCCGACCTCGTTGAGCGCGACGAAGCGGTTCCAGCGGTAGAACGCGGTGTCCTCGACGCCCTTGGCCATCACCATGCCCGAGGTCTGCTGCACGCGGGTGGCGAGCTCGCCGTCCGGGTCGGCCAGCATGGCCGCGTGCAGCGCGGCGAGCCGGTCGGCCAGGTCGGGGCGGTGGGTACGGGCCACGGTGACCGCGGTGTCGAGCGAGTCGCGGCCCTCGGGCAGGTAGCTGCGGTAGACGGGGAAGCCGCACAGCAGCTCGGCGACCGCGTCGGTCAGCTCCTCGCGCGGGACTCCGAGAACGGCGGCCGCGACGCCCGCGATGCGGCGTACCTCGGCGGCCAGGATCGTCGACGCCACCTCGCGCCGCGCCCGGTGCTCCCCGGTGTGTGCGGACTCCTTGACCCCGACGTGCTCGGCGGCGAACTGGGTCAGCAGTCCGGCGCCCGCGGGGTCGACGAACACCCCGCAGATCTCGCGCAGCGCCTCGTAGCCGGTGGTGCCGTCGACCGGCCACGACGCGGGCAGCTCCTCGCCCACACCCAGGATCTTCTCCACGAGCAGCCACCGGTCGGGCCCGATCGCCGCGCGCAGCCGCCGCAGGTAGCCGCCCGGGTCGGACAGGCCATCGGGATGGTCGACGCGGATCCCGTCGACGTCGCCCTCGCCCACCCAGCGCAGCACCTCGGCGTGGGTCGCGTCGAACACCGCCGGGTCCTCGACACGGACCGCCGCGAGCGTCGAGACGTCGAAGAACCGCCGGTAGGTCAGCTCCCCGGCGCCGCGCTTCCAGGAGACGAGCCTGTAGTGCTGGCGCTCGTGCACCTCGCGCGGCGTGCCCCCGCCGGTGTCGGCGGCGACGGGGAAGGCGTGCTCGTGGTAGCGCAGCTCCGTGCGGTCGCCGGACAGGGTGAGCGCGTCGAGTGCCGTTGCCTCGTCCTCGCCGAGGACCGGCAGCAGCACCGGGCCCGCGGCCCAGTCGACGTCGAACTTCTCCGCGTGCCGCGACTCCCGGCCGTGGGCCAGGACGTCCCACCACCACGGGTTGGCCAGCGGGACCTCGACGCCGACGTGGTTGGGCACGATGTCGAGCAGCAGGCCCAGCCCACGCTCGCGCAGCGCAGCGAACAGGTCCTTGCGGCCCAGCTCGCCGCCGCGCTCGACCGACACCCGGGTCGGGTCCACCACGTCGTAGCCGTGGTTGGACCCCGCGCCGGACTCGAGCAGCGGCGACGCGTACAGCGCGCCGACGCCCAGCGCGTCGAGGTAGTCGAGCAGGGCGACCCCGTCGGCGAAGGTCTGCTGCGCGGAGAACTGGAGCCGGTAGGTCGACGAGGGCACCCGCAGGTTCACCCGCTGCGCGTCGTTCATCGCGTCGCGGCCTCGACGCGCTGCAGCACCATGATCGACCGGGCGGGCACGACACGGGTGGACCCGGCCGTCACCGTCACCGGGTCGGCCGCCACGGTGCCCGGTGTCGTCGCCAGCGAGGTGACCTCACCGGTCGCCGAGTCGACGACGACCGCCCAGCGCGTGCCGAACTCGGCCGCGGGCAACGTCGCCTCGATGTCCTCCCAGTGCGCGTTGAGCAACAGCAGGAACGAGTCGTCGGTGACACGCTCGCCGCGGTGGTCGGCCTCGGTGATGCCCTCGCCGTTGAGGAAGACCAGTACGCACTTGCCGAACCCGGAGTCCCAGTCCTGCTCGGTCATCTCCTCGCCGGACGGGGAGAACCACGCGATGTCGGGCAGCGCCGTCGGGGTGTCGCCGGTCTCCGAGCGGCGACGTGGCCGGATCGGGCGGCCCGCGAAGAAGCGTCTGCGCCGGAACACCGGGTGTGCGTGGCGCAGCGCGGCCACCCCACCGGTGAACCCGATCAGCCCGGCGTTCTTGCTCGCCAGCGACCAGTCCATCCACGCGATCTCGTTGTCCTGGCAGTAGACGTTGTTGTTGCCGCCCTGGGTGCGGCCCAGCTCGTCGCCGTGCAGCAGCATCGGCACGCCCTGGGACAGCAGCAGCGTCGTGATGAAGTTGCGCTGCTGGCGGGCCCGCAGGACGAGGACGTCCTCGTCGTCGGTCGGCCCCTCGACCCCGCAGTTCCAGGACCGGTTGTGGCTCTCGCCGTCGTTGCCGCCCTCGCCGTTGGCGTCGTTGTGCTTGTCGTTGTAGGACACCAGGTCAGCGATCGTGAAGCCGTCGTGCGCGGTGACGAAGTTGATCGACGCGTAGGGCCTGCGGCCGTCGGCCTTGTACAGGTCGGAGCTGCCGGTGAGTCGCGACGCGAACTCGCCGAGGGTGCCCGGCTCGCCGCGCCAGAAGTCGCGGACGGTGTCGCGGTACTTGCCGTTCCACTCCGTCCACAGCGGCGGGAAGTTGCCGACCTGGTAGCCGCCGGGGCCGACGTCCCACGGCTCGGCGATGAGCTTGACCTGGCTGATCACCGGGTCCTGCTGCACGAGGTCGAAGAACACGCTCAGCCGGTCGACGTCGTAGAACTCCCGCGCCAGCGTCGAGGCCAGGTCGAACCGGAACCCGTCGACGTGCATCTCCGTCACCCAGTACCGCAGCGAGTCCATGATCAGCTGCAGCGTGTGCGGGTTGCGGACGTTGAGCGAGTTCCCGGTGCCCGTGTAGTCCATGTAGTACCGCTGGTCGTCCTCGACGAGGCGGTAGTACGCGCGGTTGTCGATACCGCGCATCGACAGCATCGGGCCCATGTCCGAGCCCTCGGCGGTGTGGTTGTAGACGACGTCGAGGATGACCTCGATACCCGCCTCGTGCAGGTCACGCACCATCGCCTTGAACTCCTGCACCTGGCTGCCGGGCCGGCTGCCGGACATGGCGTAGGCGTGGTGCGGGGCGAGGAAGGCGATCGTGTTGTAACCCCAGTAGTTCGCGAGGCCCCGCTGCTCGAGGTGGTGGTCGGTGATGAACTCGTGCACCGGCATCAGCTCGACGGCGGTCACCCCGAGTGTCTGCAGGTGCTCGATCATCGCCGGGTGCGACAGGCCCGCGTAGCTGCCGCGCAGCTCCTCCGGGATGTCCGGATGGTTGACCGTCAGGCCCTTGACATGCGCCTCGTAGATGATCGTCTCGTGGTACGGGACCTTCGGCGGCCGGTCCGAGCCCCAGTCGAAGAACGGGTTGATCACCACGGACTTGGGGACGAACGGTGCCGAGTCGGCGTCGTTGCGGGTGTCGGGGTCGTCGAAGACGTAGCCGAAAACCGCCTCGTCCCAGCGGACCGGGCCGTCGAGGGCCTTCGCGTACGGGTCGATGAGCAGTTTGTTCGGGTTGCACAGCAGGCCCTGCGCCGGGTCGTGCGGGCCGTGGATCCGGTAGCCGTAGTGCTGGCCGGGCTCGACCCCCGGCAGGTAGCAGTGCCACACGAACCCGTCGACCTCGGTGAGCCGGACGCGGGTCTCCTCCCCGTCGGCCTCGAACAGGCACAGCTCCACCCGCTCCGCGACCTCGGAGAAGATGGCGAAGTTCGTTCCGGCGCCGTCGTAGCTGGCGCCCAACGGATAGGCGCTACCGGGCCACGGCCGCATGTGCTCCTCGTTCCCCGGCCACGGCCGGACTCTCGAATCGGTCTGATGACCCGCAACCCGGTCCGCCGGCCGGGCACGCGGGAGCGACCGGGGTGGACCGAAATCCATGGGCGGGGAGGGTCTGGACGCCCGCGGACACGCTACCCGGGCGCACCGACACCCCGCCCGCCCTGCGACCGCCCCGCGGGCGGATCAGCCGGCGAGCCGGGCCGGGAAACCACCCGTCGCGATCGGGCCCCAGCGCGTGGGCGTGACCCTGATCAGCGCCTTCCCCTGCGCGGTCATCGCGGCGCGGTACTCGTCCCAGTCCGAGTGTTCGCCCGAGATCACACGGAAGTACTCGACGAGCGGTTCCACCGCGTCCGGCAGCGTCACCAGCTCGGCGTCGCCGTCGACCTGCACCCACGCGCCGTTGAACTCCTCCGACAACACCATCACCGACGCCCGGCCGGTCCGCGCGACGTTGACCGACTTCGCACGCTCCGGATAGGTGGCGACGACGAGCCGGCCCTGCCCGTCGACCCCGCCGGTCACCGGGGACAGCTGCGGTGACCCGTCGGCACGGGTCGTGACCAGCACGAACCGGTGGCGGGGGCGGACGAAGTCGAGGAGGCCGTCGAGGGCGACGCGGGTGTTCGTGGCGATCGTGCGCGGCATGCCCCGACCATAGGGGCTGCCCACGGTCTCCTGCCCACGGTCGGGCGGCCGCCGCGTCACGAGGTGATCGGCACCGCCGCGCCGGGTAGTGTTCGCGGCGATGAGCACCCTCTTCACGAAGATCATCGACGGCGAGCTGCCCGGCCGGTTCGTCTGGTCCGACGACACGTGCGTCGGCTTCCTGTCGATCAACCCGCTCGGGCCCGGCCACACCCTGGTCGTGCCGCGCGCGGAGGTCGACCACTGGGTCGACGCCCAGTCCGGCCTCATCGCCCACCTGACCGCGGTCTCACACGTCATCGGCAACGCGGTGCGGACGGTGTCGAACCCGCCGCGCGTCGGCCTGCTCGTCGCCGGGTTCGAGGTCCCGCACCTGCACGTGCACGTGTTCCCGGCCTGGGACATGGCGGCGTTCGACTTCGCCAACGCCGCGAAGACCGTCGACGACGCCGAACAGGACGCCCACGCCGACGCCCTGCGCGTGGCGCTGCGCGACGCCGGGCACGGCGCCCACGTCCCCGACGCCTGACGTGCAGCTGGTCCTCGTCCGGCACGCGCTGCCGCACCGCGTCCACTCCGACGGCAACGGCACTCCCGCCGACGCTGCCGACCCCGGGCTCACCGAGCTCGGTCACCGCCAGGCCGCGACGCTGGTCGAGGCACTCGGCGGCACGGTCGTCGACGGCCTCCACAGCAGCACCATGGCCCGCGCCGTCGAGACCATCGCGCCCCTGGCCGGCGCCCTCGGGCTGCAGCCGGCCCGCACCGCCGACCTCGCCGAGTACGACGTCGCCGACCCGCACTACGTCCCCGTCCACGAGATGGCCCGGCTCGACCCGGCGTCCTGGAACCGGCTGCGCGCGGGGCTGCTGCCCGAGCACGTCGACGTCGACGCCTTCCGCGCCCGCGCCGTCGCCGCCGTCGAGGCCGTCGTCGCCGCCCACCCCGGGCAGGGCACCGCGGTCGTCGTCGCGCACGCGGGCGTGCTCAACATCTATCTGGCGCACGTCCTGGGCATCGAGCGGCCGCTGCCGTTCCCGCTCGACTACGCCGGGATCACCCGGGTCGTCTGCGGCCGCGACGGGCGCCGCACCGTGCGCAGCGTCAACGAGATCGGGCACGTCGCCCCGCTGCTGGCGGAGGTCGGGGCGGCACCGGGCTGACAACGGCCCGCGCCGTCGCCGAGAGGGGTGACGTCCGGCACCCGACCGCAGCCCGGTGCTGACCTGGCGCGTTCGGCTGAATACGCTCGGTTGCGAAGATCGCCGGACCGGGTCGGGCCGGCAGTGTTCGGAGGTTCGTAGGGGAGGTCGCCGCGCGATGACGGGCCGGATCGGGGGTGACACCGGCGACGACAGTCGCGGCGCCGGTGAGGTCCCCGCGCCCCCCGTGGTCCCCTCGCCTGCCGTGGGTCCTGTGCCCGACGCAGACCCCCCGTCCGCCCCGGCCGGGCCGTCCCCCGAGGTTCCGCGTCGCTCCGTCTTCGCCGGCCGCGAGTTCCGCAGCCTGTGGGGCGCCGAGCTCGTCTCCGCGGTCGGCGACCAGCTCGCCCGGCTCGCCCTCGCCGTCCTCGTGTACGAGCAGACCGACTCGGCGAGCTGGTCCGCACTCGTCTACGCGCTCACGTTCCTGCCCGCCCTCGCCGGCGGAATCCTGCTCGGCGGCCTCGCCGACCGCTACCGCCGCCGCGAGCTCATGGTGACCGTCGACCTCGTCCGCACCGTGCTCGTCGCCCTCATGGCGCTGCCCGGGCTGCCGCTGACCGTCATGTGCGGGCTGCTCGTCGTCGTCGTGCTGCTCTCGTCCGTGCACAGCGCCGCCCAGGCCGCTCTGCTCCCACTCGCGCTGCCGGGGGAGATGTACGAACGCGGCCTCGCCGTCCGCCAGATCACCGGCCAGGCCGTGCAGCTCGGGGCCTTCGCCGGCGGCGGCCTGCTGCTCGTCGCCATCGCCCCACGGACCGCGCTGCTGGTCAACGCCGCGACCTTCCTCGTGTCCGCGCTCGTGCTGCGGGCGGGCGTGCCCGCCCGACCCGCACCCGAGCGCTCCGCCGACGCCGACCAGCGCCTGACGTCCGTCGTCCGCGACGGGGCCGAGGCCATCCGCGAGATCCTCGCCGACCCGGTCCGCCGCACCATGCTCGGGCTGGTGCTCCTCGTCGCCGTCTACATCGTTCCCGAGGCCATCGCCGCGCCCTACTCGGCCGCCGTCGAGAACACCCCCATCGGGACCGGCCTGCTCATGGCCGCCGACCCGGCGGGCAGCGTCGTCGGGGCCTACGTGTTCCAACGTTTCGTCCCCGCCCACGTGCGGACCCGCCTCATCGGCGTGCTGGCCGTCCTCGCGGGCGTGCCACTCCTGGCCTGCGCCCTGCACCCGGGCCTGTGGACGTCGGTCGCGCTGTGGGTCGTCTCCGGCGCGCTGTCGACGGCCTTCATGGTCCAGGCCCAGGCCCTCTTCGTGCGCGCCACACCCGATGCACGTCGGGGAAGCGTCGTCGGCGTCGCCGCGTCGTGCCTGATCGCCGCCCAGGGCCTCACGGTGTTCCTCGGCGGCGTGCTCGCCGACCACATCGGCCCGCCCGACACCGTTGCTGTCGCCGGTGCCGTCGGGATGGTCCTCGCGCTCGGCGGCGCGCTCGCGTGGCGTTCCGCCCAGGCCCGCTCCGGGAGCTGACGAGCCCGGCCCGGGACCGCCGACCGCTCGGTGACCTGTCGTCGGCGGGCCCGTCGTGGGCCCGCACCGTCCGTCCACAGTGGTGGGTGCTCGCGGCCTCCCGTGGCGTCGGGCGGTCGTCCTCGGAACGAGGGGCGGCGATCACTCGCTGTCGCCGCCCCAGAGTCTGCTGCCGGGTCACCGGCTCGTGCAGCGCATCAGCGCGTCTCTCCTCGTCGCCGGCCTGCGACGTCCCGCCGGGCACGGGACACGGTGTGGCCGGGGTCGTACGTGTGGTGGGGGCCGCGTCACCAGGACTTGTTGCGCACAGCGGCGTTCCTCTCGCGATCGTGCGTCGGTCGGGTCGGCGTCACGGGCGTGGTCACCAGGACTTGTTGCGCATCGGGCGGTCCTTCCTGCTCGGGCTGTCGGACGGGGGCGGGTCACCAGGACTTGTTGCGCATCGCGTGCTCCTCGGGCTCGTGCGGGTCGGTGGGGCGGGAAGGCGGTCACCAGCTCTTGTTGCGCATTGCGGCTCCTCTGTCGGCGGGGCTGAGGGGCTGTGGAGTCACCAGGACTTGTTGCGCACGCCGTGCTCCTCTCGGGTCGGGCCGTACCGGGGGCGGTCGTGGTCACCAGGACTTGTTGCTCACCGGAGCTCCTCGGGTCGTGGGGTGTGGGACGGGGCGGGTCACCAGCTCTTGTTGCGCACTGCGGCCCCTTCTGCCGGTCGGTCGGTCGGGTCGGGCGTCACCAGGACTTGTTGCGCAAGGGGTCCTCCTGATCGGTGGTGGTCATCGGTCGGAGTGGGTCACCAGCTCTTGTTGCTCACGGGTCCTCCTCGTCGGGTCGATGGGGCGGGGGCGGTCACCAGGACTTGTTGCGCACGTCGTGCTCCTCTCGGCTCGGGCGGTCGGGTGGAGGTGGGTCACCAGCTCTTGTTGCGCACTGCGGCTCCTTCGGTCGGACGGTCGGTCGGGTCGGGCGTCACCAGGACTTGTTGCTCACCGGGCTCCTCCGGTCGTCGGGTCAGCGGGGCTGTGGTCACCAGGACTTGTTGCTCATCGGGCGGTCCTTCCTGCTCGGGTGGTCGGGTCGTGGGCGGGTCACCAGGACTTGTTGCGCACGTCGTGCTCCTCTCGGCTCGGGTGGTCGGGTTGGCGGGTCACCAGCTCTTGTTGCGCATTACGGCTCCTTCGGTCGGTCGGTCGGTCGGGTGGCCGGGCGGTGGGTGTCACCAGGACTTGTTGCGCATCGGGCGGGTCCTTCCTGCTCGTTGGTCGGGTGACGGGCGGATCACCAGCTCTTGTTGCTCACGGGTCCTCCTCCTCGTGGTCCGGTCCGGTCCGGTCTGCGGTGGTGTCACCAGGACTTGTTGCTCACGTCGCGCTCCTTCCGGGTGGGTCCGTCGGGTGGGGGTGGGTCACCAGCTCTTGTTGCGCACTGCGAGCTCCTTCTGTCGGTGGAGGTCGGTCGGCTGTCGGTCGGGGTCACCAGGACTTGTTGCGCACTGCGTCCTCCTTCGGCTGTCGGTCGGGGTGGGCGTCGGCAGGTCTCACCAGCTCTTGTTGCGCACGGTCACTCCTCTGCCTGCGGCGGCCGCCCGCTCGTCGTGGTGTCGACGGGGTCGGACGCGGTACCCGGTCCGACGTCGACGACGGTCGGATCCGTTCGCGTTCACCAGCTCTTGTTGCGCACCGTGAACTCCCTCCGATGTGGATGCGGCGCAACGACATGACGAATTGCGGGCGGCTTGTTGCGCATGCACCTATTCCTCTTCCCGTTTCCGGAATGCGTGCTGAAATCGACGCGGCGCGCCGAGGCGGAGTCGTTCGTCGTGACGTTCCGGGTTCTGCGCGCGATGAATTCCGTGAGGCGACCGCAAAGGTGTTCCGGCGGTTGCCGTCGCCGCGCGCGGGCCGTCCGGCGCGTGGGGTCCGCGGAGCTCCGACCACGTCGGTGGGGCCTGCGAACCTGCGGGGACGGCAGGAACGGCGCGCTCGTCAGTGCCAGCTCTTGTTACGCACTGCGCACCTCCTCCCGTGTCCGAGCGTGGTCGACCACGCTCGGTGACCCCGGGCACGTTCTCATGTGCCGTTGGGCTCACTGCTCATGACAGCGGCTGCCGCGATCAACTATTCTCACGTCCGGTGACAGCCGGACGACTGAGAGTATGAATGAGTAGCGAACTGGGCGATGGAAGTACTCCGGACGGAGCATTTCCACGCCCGTGGCGAATCACTCGATGGGCCGTGTGGAACGTGCCTGCTCGAGTGATGCTGCCTGTATTCGTGGTCGAACTGACCGCACTCGCTCTCGTCGTTCTGAGTGCCACTGCTCCGGGTCTGTCCACGGGACGACTTCTCGACGCGGGCACGCTGATGTTGCTGGGCGTCCTGCACACCGAGATCGCGGTCCGTGCCGAACGGGTGCGACGACGCGTCACCGAGACCCCGCACGTCGACCTCAGCTCGGTCTGGACCTTCGCCGGCGCGGTGCTCCTGCCGCCGGTGCTCGCGACGGGTGTCGCGATAGTCGTCTTCACGCATCTGTGGTGGCGGGCGTGGCGGCCGCGGGTGCCGGTCTACCGGCAGGTGTTCAGCACGGCCACCGTCGTCCTGGCCTGTCTCGCGGCGGGTGCGGTCGTCGGCTACGTCGCCCCCGATCACGTGGCTACCGGCCTCGGCTCGGGTGCCGGCCCGTTCGCGCTGGTCCTGGCGCTGCTCGTGTACACGACGATCAACAGCGGGCTCATCGCCGGCGCGATCGCGGTCAGCTCGCCGAACCCCACGGTCACCACGGTGCTGGGGCACTGGGACGAGAACGCGCTCGAGCTGGCCACGCTGTGCCTGGGCGGGCTCACGGCGATCGTCCTCGCCATCAACCCCTGGTTGGTCGTGTTCGTACTGCCCGCGCTGCTGGTGCTGCACCGCGCGGTGCTGGTGCGGCAGCTGGAGGAGGCGGCCAGCACCGACGGGAAGACGGGGCTGCTCAACGCGGCGGCGTGGCATGCCTACGCCCAGCGTGAGGTGGGTCGCGCGGTCCGTCAGGGCGGGTCCGCCTCGCTGCTGATCCTCGACCTCGACCACTTCAAGTCGGTGAACGACCGGCACGGCCACCTCGCGGGCGACGAGGTGCTCTCGGCGGTGGCGGCGACGTTGCGCGACGAGGTGCGGGAGAACGACCTGGTCGGCCGGTTCGGCGGCGAGGAGTTCGTGATCCTGCTCCCGGGTGTCGACGACAGCGACTACGGCAGCGCGGAGCTGCGGCTGGTGGCCGACCGCATCCGGCGGCGCGTGGAGAGCCTGGCTATCCAGATGCCGACGCCGGACGGCCCGCTCACGATCAGCGGCCTCACCGTCTCGATCGGCGGCGCCGCGTACGGAACCGACGGCACCGACCTCACCCGCCTCATGGAGACGGCCGACTCGGCGTTGTACTCGGCCAAGCGCTCGGGTCGCAACCGCGTGCACGTCGGTCAGCACAGCCGCCCCGACCGGATGCCGGGCCGGACCGGCTCGGGTCCCGCCCTCACCGAGGCCGTGGGCGAGAGTGGCGAACCTCCCGTCGCCGGCTGACCTTCTGTACAGGCGTCGTCACCTGGTGTGACGTGTACGGACGGAATCCACCCCGTTGAGTGACCGACCTTCGACTGACAGTTCCGACCGGGGTCACTAGCCTCGTACCTCGTCGGCATCGAAGTGTCCGGGGGAGGCTCGATCGTGTTGGCGTCCTCGGCTCGCTGGGCACTCTGGTCGGAACCGCTCCGGGTGCGGGTGCTCGTCCTCACCGCGGAGCTCCTCGCGGTCGTGTTCGTGGCTGCGGGCTGGCTCGTCAACATGGGCCGCGACGGGGCGGGCATCGTCGCAGGCGACGTCGTCCTGGGTGCCTGGTTGCTGGTCCTGGGCACGGTGCACATCGAGGCCGCCACCGGCATCGAGCGGGTGCGCCGCCGGGTCGCGGCGACCGCCTACTTCGACCTCAGCTCCGTGTGGACGTTCGCCGCGGCGCTGCTGCTGCCGTTGCGGATCTCGGCGGCGGTGGTCGTCGTGCTGTACGCCCATCTGTGGCTGCGGGTGTGGAAGCCGGCGGGTGTGCCGCTGTACCGCCTCGTCTACACGGCCGCCACCGTCGTGCTCGCGGCCCAGGCGGCCCACGCGGTGGTCGCTCCGGTTCGCGACGGCGGTGCCGGGGAGGGGCTGCCGGCACTGGGCTGGGTCGCGCTGGCCGCGGTGGCGTACCTCCTGGTCAACAACGTGCTGGTCGCGGCGGCGATGGCGCTGGGCGGCGGTCGGCCGTCCGCGCGCGAGCTCGTCGGCGGTGTGGACGACCACGTCCTGGAGCTGGCGACGCTGTGCCTGGGGGTGATGGTCGCCCTGGCGCTCACGGCCGACCGGTGGACGGCGGCGCTGGCGCTGGCCCCGCTGCTGGTGCTGCAGCGCGCGGTGCAGGTCCGACAGCTCGAGGAGGCGGCGACAACCGACCAGAAGACCGGCCTGCTCAACGTCGCGGCGTGGCGGGCGGAGGCGAACCACCAGCTCGGCCGGGTCCGCCGTACGAACGGCTCGGCCGCGGTGCTCATCGCCGACCTCGACCACTTCAAGGCCGTCAACGACACCCACGGGCACCTGGTGGGCGACGCGGTGCTGGCAGCGGTGGCGGCCGAGCTGCGGGCCGAGGTCCGGCAGGACGACCTGGTGGCGCGCTTCGGCGGTGAGGAGTTCGTCGTCCTGCTGCCCGATCTGCCGGGGACGGGGGCTGGACGTCGTGAGGTGCTCGCCGTCGCCGACCGGGTCCGGCGCCGGGTGGAGCGGCTCGGGGTACCGGTGACGACGTCGGCGGGCCCGCTCGTCGTCGACGGTCTGACGATCTCGATCGGCGGCGCGACCTTCCCTGCCGACGGGCAGGACCTGGAGACGGTGCTGGCCGCGGCCGACGTGGCGCTCTACGCGGCGAAGGACGCGGGCCGCAACACGGTCCGGGTCACGGCCGCACCGCTCGTCCCGCAGGCACGCACCGCCCAGGACTGAGCGGGCCCGCGCCACCCGTCGGAACGCCGCCGGGTGGCCGTCGGCGCACTCGGCTGCCGCACGGCGATCGTCCGTGTGCCACTCGTCGAGAGAGGGCGCCGGGGGCGTGGACGCGCCGGGTCGGATGATCCCCACGACCGTATGGTGGAGGAGTGAGCCTGTTGCGTTCCCTCCATGGTCCGCGTGACCTCCGCCGGCTCGGCCCGGCCGAGCTGGCCGAGCTCGCGGCCGAGATCCGCCGGTTCCTCGTCACGTCCGTCTCGCGCACGGGGGGCCATCTCGGCCCCAACCTCGGCGTCATCGAGCTGACGATCGCGTTGCACCGCGTCTTCGACTCGCCGCACGACACCCTGATCTGGGACACGGGCCATCAGGCCTACGTCCACAAGCTGCTCACCGGCCGCCAGGACGGCTGGGACCGGCTGAAGATGACGGGCGGGCTGTCGGGTTACCCGAACCGCGACGAGAGCGAGCACGACGTGGTGGAGAACAGCCACGCGTCGACGTCGCTGTCGTGGGCCGACGGGCTCGCGCGCGCGTACGCGCTCAAGGGGGAGAACCGGCACGTCGTCGCCGTCATCGGCGACGGGGCGCTCACCGGCGGCATGGCCTGGGAGGCGTTGAACAACATCGCCGCGGCGCCGGACCGCAACGTGGTCGTCGTGGTCAACGACAACGGCCGGTCGTACTCGCCGACGATCGGGGGTCTGGCCGACCGGCTGGCGTCGCTGCGGCTGCAGCCCGGCTACGAGCGGGTGCTCGACGCGGGCAAGCATGCGCTGCGCGGTACCCCGGTGGTCGGTCCCGCGATCTACGCCGGCCTGCACGCCCTCAAGGCCGGGGTGAAGGACGCGATCAGCCCGCAGGAGCTGTTCTCCGACCTGGGCCTGAAGTACTTCGGTCCGATCGACGGGCACGACGTGGCAGCGATGGAGTCGGCGCTGCAGCGCGCCCGCCGCTTCGGCGGGCCGGTGATCGTGCACGCGGTGACGCGCAAGGGCAACGGCTACCTGCCCGCGGAGAACGACGCGGCCGAGCAGATGCACAGCCCGTCGGCGTTCGACCCGGCCACCGGCCTGCCGACCGGGCCGAAGACCCAGGGCTGGACGAGCGTGTTCTCCGAGGAGATGGTCGCCCTCGGTGCGCTCCGGCCCGACGTCGTGGCGATCACGGCGGCGATGCTGGGCCCGGTGGGGCTCGCGAAGTTCGCCGAGACCTACCCGGAGCGCTGCATCGACGTCGGCATCGCCGAGCAGCATGCGCTGACGTCGGCGGCGGGGCTCGCGCGGGGTGGCCTGCACCCGGTCGTCGCCCTGTACTCGACGTTCCTCAACCGGGCGTTCGACCAGCTCATGTTCGACGTGGCGCTGCACGAGCAGGCGGTCACGCTGGTCCTCGACCGGGCGGGCGTGACGGGCAGCGACGGGCCGTCGCACAACGGGATGTGGGACCTGTCGATCCTGGGCGTCGTCCCGGGCATGCGGGTGGCCGCGCCCCGCGATGCGGGGACGCTGCGCGAGGAGCTGGCCGAGGCCGTCGCCGTCGAGGACGGCCCGACGGCACTGCGGTTCCCCAAGGGCGCGGTCGTCGAGTCGGTACCGGCGGTGCGCCGTATCGGTGGACACGGCATCGGCGCGGTCGACGTGCTGGTCGAGCCTGCCTCCGGTGCCGAGGCGCCGACGGTCCTGCTGGCGTGCGTCGGCGCGTTCGCCGAGCTCGGGGTGGCGGCGGCGGAACGGTTGGCACACCAGGGGATCGGCGTCACCGTCGTCGACCCGCGCTGGGTGCTGCCGGTGCCGCAGGCGATGGTCGAGCTCGCGGCGGCGCATCAGCTCGTCGTCACGGTGTCGGACTGTGGCCGCCACGGCGGGTTCGGCTCTGCGCTGTCGGACCTGTTGCGCGCCGACGAGGTCGACGTCCCGAGCCGCGACATCGCGCTGCCGCAGGCGTTCCTCGACCACGGCAGCCGCGCCGACCTGCTCTCGGCCGTGGGCCTCACCGCGCAGGACGTGGCCCGCCGTGTCACCGAGTGGGCGTCGGCGCTGCCGGGCTGCCGCGTCGTCGAGGGTGCGGTCGACGGCGGCATGCTCCAGGCGCCGGTCTCGCCCGAGGAGCGGACCGCGGGGGAGTCCGAGGACCGGGCCCGCTGATGCGCGTTCTGGTCGTGGAGGACGAGCGCCCGCTCGCGGAGGCGGTGGCCCGCGGACTACGCCGCGAGGGCATGGCGGTCGACGTCGCCTACGACGGCGTGGAGGGTCAGGAGAAGGTCGGCATCACCCGCTACGACGTGGTGCTGCTCGACCGCGACCTGCCGTCGATGTCGGGCGACGAGCTGTGCGCCGAGATCGTCGCGTCGGCGGCGACGACACGGGTGCTGATGCTCACGGCAAGTGGGTCGGTGGCCGACAAGGTCGACGGCCTGTCCCTCGGCGCGGACGACTACCTGGCCAAGCCCTTCGACTTCCCGGAGCTCGTGGCACGGGTCCGGGCCCTCGGCCGGCGGGCCACCCCGGCCACCCCGCCGCTGCTCGTCGCGGGTGACGTCTCGCTCGACCCGGCGCGCCGGACGGTGCGCCGTGCCGCCGAGCCGGTCGAGCTGACGCGCAAGGAGTTCGGCGTCCTCGAGGTGCTGATGGGGGCCGGCGGGGCCGTGGTGTCGAGCGAGGAGCTGCTGGAGCGGGTCTGGGACGAGAACGCCGACCCGTTCACCACGACGGTGCGGGTCACCGTCATGACGCTGCGCAAGAAGCTGGGCGATCCGGGCGTGATCGAGACCGTCGTCGGCGCCGGGTACCGCGTTCCGGCGGCAGGCTGACCGGGCGGACATGGCCACGCCCGGCACGCCGGGGCCGCCGGGCACCCCTGTCGCCCGGCGGCCGGGACCTGGGCTGCGCCCGCGGCTGACCGTGCTGGCGACCGTCCTCGTCGCCCTGGTCAGCGTGCTGCTGCTGTGGCTGGGGTGGCTGCTCGTCGGCCGGGTCGCGGAGAGCGCCGTGCCGGCGTTCCCGGCGGGCGGGACGGTCCGCGTCGGTGGGGTCGAGGTCGACGCCGGTCATGTGGGGGCGGCGGTCGGTGAGGCGGCGCGGGCGGAGGTGCTGCGCGCCGGGCTGATCGCGTTCCCGCTGGTGGTGATCGCGGCCGCGGTGGTGTCGTGGGTGCTGGTCGGGCGCGTGCTCGCACCACTGCACGCGGTGACGGCCACGGCGCGGCGGCTGTCGGCGGAGTCGCTCGACGAGCGGATCGCGCTGCGCGACGCCCGCGGCGAGGTCGCGGAGCTGGCCGAGGTGTTCGACGCGATGCTCGACCGGCTGCAGGCGGCGTTCGACGGGCAGCGCCGGTTCGTCGCCAACGCGAGCCACGAGCTGCGGACCCCGCTGGCCGTCCTGCGCACGGAGGTCGACGTGACGTTGGCCGACCCGGACGCCGACGTCACGGAGCTGCGCCGGATGGCCGGGGTCGTCCGCGACGCAACCCGTCGGGCCGACGAGCTGGTCGGGGCGTTGCTGCTGCTGGCCCGCACCCAGGCGGTCGAGCACGTGGACGGCGACGCGGTCGACCTCGGCGAGCTGGCCGCGTCCGGGGTGGCGGCGGTCTCGGGGGACGCGGCGGCGCGCGGCCTGCGGTTCGCGGTGACCACGGGGCCCGCGCACATCGCGGGCGACCCGGTCCTGCTCGCCCGCGTCACCGGCAACCTGCTGGAGAACGCGGTGCGCCACAACGTGTCCGGCGGTTGGGTCGAGGTGTCGACGGCGCTCGTCGACGGCGGCGTGGAGTTGCGCGTCGCGTCGAGCGGCCCGGTGATCGCGCCGGACCGGGTGGCGGAGCTGTTCGAGCCGTTCCGCCGCGGCCCGCGGGAACGGACGGGCGACACCCCGGGCAGCGGTCTGGGGCTGTCGATCGTCCGGGCGGTGGTGCTCGCGCACGGGGGCGCCGTCCGCGGTGACGCCGTGCCGGGCGGCGGGCTGGCGGTGACGGTGCGGTTGCCTGCGCCGACGCGCGTCCCGCGTCGCTGACAGTGTCGTCCCAGCCGGTGTCGTCCCAGCCGGTGTCGTCCCAGCCGGTGTCGTCCCTGCCGGTTCCGACGGCGGGTCCGCGAAGGGGTCAGGCGCGGGCGGTGACCGCCGTCTCGAGCAGCGACGTGGTCAGCTCGACCTGCCACGGCCGCGCACCGCCGGCGGTGAGGGCGGTACGGACGTCGCCGTCCGCGGGCGGGGCCCAGCAGATGCGGCGCAGCAGATCGGGCAGCAGCAGGTTCTCGACGGGGATCGTCCACTCCTCGCTGAGCGTGGCGAGCGCGGCGCGCGCCGCGGAGAGCCGGGCCGCCGCCTCGGGGTCGCGGTCGGACCAGCGTGCCACCGGCGGCGGACCGTCGCCGGGAACGGTCGACCGGGGCAGCTCGTCGCCGGGGAGCTTCGCCGCCTCGTCGACCGCGGCGAACCAGTACGACGTGAGCCGCCGCTGCGAGCGCCCACGGAACACCGGGAGCGCCGCCAGCGCACCCGGTGAGGTGGGCGCGACGACGGCGGCCTCGACGATCGCCGAGTCGGGCAGGACCCGACCCGGCGCGATGTCGCGTTCGGCGGCGAGCTTGTCGCGCGCCTCCCACAGCGCGCGTACCGCGGCGAGTGACCGGGGCTTGCGCACCTTGTGGATCCCGGACGTGCGCCGCCACGGCTCCGCACGCGGAGCCGGTGGGGGAGCGGTGCGCACGGCCTCGAACTCCTGCTCGGCGAACCCGAGCTTGCCCTGGTCGGCGAGCATCCCGGCGAGCAGGTCACGCAGCTCGACGAGCACCTCGACGTCCAGGGCCGCATACACGAGCCAGTCCTCGGGGAGCGGTCGTCGGGACCAGTCGGCGGCCCCGTGGCCCTTCTCGAGTGCCAGTCCGAGCAGCTGTTCGACCATCGGCCCGAGCCCGACGCGGGGGAGACCGGCGAGCCGGCCCGCGAGCTCGGTGTCGAACAGCGACGTCGGGAGGAGCCCGACCTCGGCCAGACACGCCAGATCCTGCGATGCCGCGTGCAGCACCCACTCCGGACCGGTCAGCGCGGGAGCGAGAGCCGACAGGTCCGATCCCAGTGGGATCGGGTCGACCAGCGCCGATCCCGCGCCTTCCCGGCGCAGCTGCACCAGGTAGGCCCGTTGCGAGTAGCGGAAGCCCGAGGCCCGCTCGGCGTCGACCGCGATCGGGCCGGAGCCCGCCGCGAAGTCCGCCGCGATGCGCTCCAGCGCCTGCGCGTCGGCCACCACGTCGGGCAGGCCGTCGGCAGGACGCAGCAGGGGCACGGGTCCGTCGGGGTGACCTTCTCCGCCGGTCGTGCCGTCCACCCCATGGCGTGGGGGAGCGCTGGGTTGGTTCGTCGTCAGCGGATGACTCCCGCACGCATCGCGAGCGCCACCATCTGCGCCCGGTCACCCGTGCCGAGCTTGCGCCCGATGCGCGACAGGTGGCTCTTGACGGTCAGCGCCGACAGGCTCAGCGCTTCGCCGATCTCCTTGTTCGACTGGCCGTCCGCGACGAGCTGGAGCACCTCCACCTCACGGGCCGAGAGCTCCCGCGGGGTGTTGTCGGTCCCGGGGACGCGCGTGCCCGTGGCGAGGAGCGGTGCCACCGTCGGGTCGGCGTAGACGCCGCCGTCGAGCACACGCTTCACGCCGTCGGTCACGACGGCCGGGGAGGCCGACTTGAGGAGGTATGCCTGGGCACCGGCCTGGAAGGCCGAGCGGACGGCGTACGGGTCGTCGGACGACGCGAGCACGACGAGCCGGTTCCAGCCCAGCGCGCGCAGTTCGGTGACGAGATCGAGCCCGCTTCCGTCGGGCAGTCCGAGATCGAGGATCGCGAGGTCGCACGGTCCGTGCGCCTGCGCTCGGGCACGGGCTTCGGCCACCGAGGCGGCCTCGTGCACCGTTCCTGCCCCCATCGAGCGCAGTCGCGCGGCGATCGCCTCGCGAAGGAGCGGGTGGTCATCGACCACCAGCACCGAGAAAAGCTCTTCCCGCGGGTGCGGGACCATGGAAGGCGACAGCACAGCTCCCGTGGAACTGCGCAGTGGTGCGCCCTGGCCCACAACGGCCACGTTCATACCTCCCTGGAGTCGGTCGTTGCCCCCCGACCGGCACCAGAACCCCGGACCGACGGAGAGTTGCGCCCGACCGCCCGAGGAGGTGTCGTGGAGGAAGCGTAGCCCCCCAAGCGGTCTAACGTCGTGTATCCGATCGAACTTCTCCGGGTGAAAGTTACAGCGTTGTCGCGCCGCGTACACCCGTTCGGGTGATCAACTCTCTGTCACCGATCGACTCCTCGGCATGTAATCCCTGGTGAGCACGCGCTTATACCGTTCGGCGCGCGAGTTTCGGCACGCCGACCGGCGGGAGCCCCGCGGCCGTCGCGACGAGCGTTGCGAATGCCTCGGCGTGTCGGGTGAGCGTGTCGGGCTCGTCCACGGGGGTCCAGGAGGCTCTCAGCTCGACGTCGTCGTCACGACGAGGGCCGGCGATGTCACCGAACCGCACCGACGACGTCTGCGTCACCGTCCCGCCCAGTGCCGTGTGCGTGGCGCCGCACCCGTCGAGCGACTCGGTCAGCCAGGACCACGCGATCACCGGGAGCATCTCGTCGCCGAGCTGCTCGCGCTCCAGCCGCGCCTGGACGAAGCAGACGAGCCGGAAGGCGCCGTCCCACTTGTCCTGGCCCGCCGGGTCGTGCAGGAGGATGAGCCGGCCGGAGGTGTCGGGCTCGTCGAGGTCGTCGAGTCCGTCGCCGCGGTGGCCGACGTCGGCCTCGACGCTGTACGCCCATGAGAACGGTGCCAGCCGGGGCGGTGCGTCGAGCGGCCGGACGACGAGCTCGGGTCGCGGCCGGTACGACTGCAGCGACGCGACCGCGCGGCGGAACTGTGGTGGTGTGGCGGTCGTATCGGGCACGAGCGGGGACTCTAGGTCGCGGCCCCGTCGGCCCGGGTCAGGCGCGCCGGTATCCGATCGGGGGACCTGCCGCGACCTGTGGGATCATCGTCTCCGATGGCTGCCCTCACCGAACTCGAGCACACCGGTGCCGCCCGCCGCGAGCTGGACTCCGCCCCGTTCCTGGTGGCCGCGCGCGGTGGCCGGCCGTCACGGCTGCCGGTGTGGTTCATGCGCCAGGCCGGGCGTTCGCTGCCGGAGTACCGCGCCCTGCGCGCCGGTACCGGCATGATCCAGGCCTGCCTCGATCCCGAGCTCACCTGCGAGATCACCGTGCAGCCGGTCCGCCGTCACGGCGTCGACGCGGCCATCCTCTTCAGCGACATCGTCGTGCCGCTCTACCTGTCGGGCATCGGCGTCGACATCGTGGCCGGTGTCGGGCCCGTCGTCGCCCGGCCCGTGCGGACCGCCGCCGACGTCGAGGCGCTGCCGACACTGCACCCCGAGCAGGTCACCCCGGTCACCGACGCGATCCGGCTGCTGCTCGGCGCACTCGGCGAGACCCCCCTCATCGGATTCGCGGGGGCGCCGTTCACCCTCGCCTCCTATCTCGTCGAGGGCGGCCCCAGCCGCAACCACGAGAAGACGAAAGCGCTCATGCACAGCGCCCCGGAGGTCTGGCACGCGCTCCTCGCCCGCCTCGCCGAGTCGACCTCGGTGTTCCTGCGGGCGCAGATCGCCGCCGGTGTCGACGCGGTCCAGCTGTTCGACTCCTGGGCGGGTGCGCTGTCCGAGCGCGACTACCGCTCCTACGTCGCGCCGCACTCGGCCGCGGTCCTCGGACCGCTGGCCGCGGCGGGCATCCCGCGCATCCACTTCGGCGTCGGTACCGGTGAGCTGCTCGGCGCGATGTCCGAGGTCACCGACGTCATCGGTGTCGACTGGCGGATCCCGCTCGACGAGGCCGCCCGCCGCGCCGGCGGCACCCACCCCGTGCAGGGCAACCTCGATCCGGCTGTGCTGTTCGCCGACGCCGCGTCCATCGAGGCCGAGGTCCGGCGTATCGCCGGCGAGGGCCGGTCCGCCCCCGGCCACGTGTTCAACCTCGGCCACGGGGTCCTCCCCGAGACCGACCCCGACGTCGTCACGCGCGTCGTCGACCTGGTCCACACGCTGCCCGTCCGGTGACGTCCCCGGCCGCTGCCCCCACGATCGCGCCCACGATCGCGGTGGTCGGGGCCGGGATCTCCGGGCTGGCCGCCGCCCACCGGTTGCGCACCCTGCTCGGCGATGCCGCCCGGATCGTCGTCTGCGAGCGGGCCGCCCGCACCGGCGGCGTCCTGCACACCGTCGACCTCGGCGGGGTCGCCGTCGACGTCGGCGCCGAGGCCTTCCTCGCACGCCGTCCCGAGGTCCCCGCCCTGCTGGCCGAGCTCGGGCTCACCGGCCGCGTCGTCCACCCCACCCGGGCGGCCGCGTCGATCCGCGCAGGCGCCCGGACCGGGCCGCTGCCGACCGGGACGCTGCTCGGGGTGCCGACGCGCGCCGCCCACCTCGGCGACGTCCTGTCCGCCGAGGGGCTCGCCGCCGTCGCCGCCGAACCCGGACTGCCCCTGGACTGGGAGGTGGGCGGCGACGTGGCGCTCGGTGGGCTGCTGCGCGCCCGGTTCGGCCCCGAGATCGCCGACCGCGTCGCCGACCCGCTCCTCGGCGGTGTCTACGCCGGCCGCGTCGACGCTCTCGGCCTGCGAGCCACCATTCCCGCGCTCGCCGCCGCCCTGGATGCCGGCGCACCGTCGGTCACCGAGGCCGCCTCCGGGATCACCGGCCCCGCCACCGCCGGGCCGGTCTTCGGCGCCCTCGACGGCGGCTACGACGTCCTGCTCGACGCGCTGACCGCCGCCGCCCACCCCGAACTGCGGCTCGACACCACCGTCCGGTTGCTGGAGCGGACGGGCACCGGGTGGCGTCTCACCCTGGGTCCCGTGCCGGAGCCCGAGCACCTCGACGTCGACGCCGTCCTCCTCGCCGTGCCCGCCCCCGCGGTACGCAGGCTCCTCGCCGACGGCGTCCCCGCCGCCGCGGCCGCCGCCGGGCGCATCGAGCTGGCCTCGTCGGTCGTCGTCGCGCTGGCCTACCGCGCCGCCGACACCGCGGCCCTGCCCGCCACCTCAGGTGTGCTCGTCGCCGCCGACGAGCCGCTCTCGATCAAGGCCGCCACCCACACCTCGGTCAAGTGGGGGCATCTCGCCCCGGCCACCACCGACGGCCTCGTCCGGCTGCGCGCCTCCCTCGGCCGGTTCGGGGAGGCCGAGACACTGCAGGTAGACGACGCAGCGCTCGTCGCCATGGTCCGGGCCGACCTCGCCACCCTGCACGGCATCACCGCCGCACCCGCTGCCGTGCACGTCCAGCGCTGGGGCGGCGGGCTGCCGCAGTACGCCGTCGGGCACGTCGACACCGTCGCCGCGATCGAGGCCGCCGTCGCCGCGCACCCCGGGCTCGCCGTCGCCGGGTCGGCGCTGCACGGGGTCGGGGTCCCGGCCTGCGTCGGCACCGCCCGTGCCGCAGCGGAACGCATCGTCGCGGCGCTCGCCAGCACTGACCACGTTTCCCGCCGCTGATCCCCGCCGGGTCCGTGGCCCCGCCCACGTGCCGGGTCCGGCGGCGGGCCGGCTCAGTAGACTCGGGCTCATGGCACGCCTGGACTACGCGCAGCTCAACGACACGATCCGCTACACCATGTGGTCGGTGTTCCGCGTCGAGGCCGGCAAGCTGGGCGAGGACCGCACCGCCGTCGCCACGCAGGCCGCGGAGTTCGTCGAGGCGCTCGACGGCAAGGGCGTCGTCGTCCGCGGCGTGTACGACCTCGCGGGCCTGCGCGCCGACGCCGACTACATGGTCTGGTGGCACGCCGAGACCGTCGAGGCCCTGCAGGCCGCGTACGCCGACCTGCGCCGCAGCACCGCGCTCGGGCGCGCCTCGGTCCCGGTGTGGAGCCAGGTCGCGCTGCACCGCCCCGCCGAGTTCAACAAGAGCCACATCCCGGCCTTCCTCGCCGGTGAGGACGCTCGCCGCTACGTCTGCGTCTACCCGTTCGTCCGGTCGCTGGACTGGTACCTGCTGCCCGACGACGAGCGTCGCAAGATGCTCGCCGACCACGGCAAGGAGGCCCGCGACTTCCCGGACGTGCGCGCCAACACGGTCCCGGCCTTCGCGCTCGGCGACTACGAGTGGATCCTCGCCTTCGAGGCCGACGAGCTTCACCGCATCGTCGACCTGATGCGTCACCTGCGCGCCACCGAGGCCCGCCGCCACGTCCGCGAGGAGATTCCGTTCTACACGGGCCCGCGCGTCGAGATCGGCGATCTGGTCAGCACCCTGCCCTGACCCCGACGCGGCGCGTCCTGCGACAAGCTCGCGACCGCGCCGAGCTCGACGTGAGACTGGTTCGATCATGGCCGACCCCAGTCCGATGTCGCGCTCGGCGCGAGTCTCATGTGTGGGTCCGGCGTCAGGCTCACGCCGAACTCGGCGTCGGGGGTGGCCGCGTCGGTCAGGCGGGGTCGGGCTCGAGCGTCATCGAGATGCTGTTGATGCAGTACCGGAGGTCGGTCGGCGTCGCGTAGCCCTCGCCCTCGAAGACGTGGCCGAGGTGGCTGTGGCAGTTGGCACACAGCACCTCGATGCGGCGCATCCCCATGCTGGAGTCGACGCGCTCGATCACGGCGGCGGAGTCCTTCGGGCTGAAGAACGACGGCCACCCGCAGTGCGACTCGAACTTCGTCTCGCTGCGGAAGAGCTCGGCCCCGCAGGCCCGGCAGTGGTAGACGCCGACGGTCTTGGTGTCGGTGTACTCGCCGGTGAAGGGCCGTTCGGTGCCCGCCTGCCGCAGTACCTGGTACTCGGCGGGGGAGAGCTCGGCGCGCCACTCCTCGTCGGACTTCGCGACGGGAGCCTCGTCGAGCTCGGTGTCGGTGCTGGACTCCTGGCCACGGCTGAACAGACCCATGCGTCCACGCTAACCCTTCGTGCAACCCGGCGGAGGATCACGGGCGAAGGCTCACCGGGCCATGATCGTGAGGACCGCGGTGAGGATCGTCGAGGCCACGTACACCACGCCCGCGAGCAGCAGCAGGACGACGAGCACGGCTGCCCACCGCCGGCCGCCTTCCGCGCGGTTGGCGGCGTCGGCGAAGTCGCCGACCCCGGTGAGCGAGGCCTCGACGGTGAAGGACGGTTCGCGGCGCATCCGGTCGAGGTGGGCGGCGAAGGCCTGCGCCTCGGGTTCGCCGGGGTCGAGGCCGAGCAGCTCGTCGTCGAACATGTGTGATCCAGGGCCCGGGTCGGGCTGGTCGGGATCGCACACGGCCATCGTCCGAGGGTAGCGGCCCACCCCGTCGGGGCCGGGACGGCGACGTGGCGGCGCGATGACGGTAGCGTCGCGCCCATGGCGGCCAAGACCGTGGTGCAGCTGACCGTGCCGGGGCCCGAGGGCGACCGGGAGGTGCGGCTGTCGAGCCCGGACAAGGTCTACTTCCCGGAGCGGGGCATCACGAAGCGCCAGGTGGTGGAGTACTACCTGGCCGTCGCCGAGCCGATGACGCGGGTACTGATGAACCGGCCGACGAACCTCAAACGCTTCCCCGACGGCGTCGACGGTGAGCCGTTCTTCGCCAAGCGGCTGCCCAAGGGGGCGCCGCCGTGGGTGCGGACGGCGCAGGTGACGTTCCCGAGCGGGCGCAAGGCCGACACGCTGGCGCCGTCGGAGCCTGCGGTGATCGCGTGGGCGGCCAACCTGGGCACCCTGGACTTCCACCCGTGGCCGGTCCGGGCCGCCGACACCGACCGTCCCGACGAGCTGCGCATCGACCTCGACCCGCAGCCCGGCACCGACTTCTCCGACGCGGTCGCCGTCGCGGCGGTGCTGCACGAGGTGCTCGACGAGGCGGGCCTGGTGGGCTGGCCGAAGACGTCGGGCGGGCGCGGCGTCCACGTGTTCGCCCGGATCCGGCCGCAGTGGTCGTTCATCGAGGTGCGCCGCGCGGTGATCGCGATCGCCCGCCGGGTGTGCGAGCGCATCCCGGAGCAGGCGACGGTCGACTGGTGGAAGGAGGAGCGCGGCGAGCGCGTCTTCCTCGACTACAACCAGGCCGCGCGGGACCGGACGATCGCGTCGGCGTGGTCGGTGCGGGGGCTGCCGCGGGCGACGGTGTCGATGCCGGTGACGTGGGAGACGCTGCCGACGGTGGCGCCGGAGGACTTCGACGTGCTCACCGTGCCGGCCCTGCTGGAGCGGGACGGGGACGCGCACGCGGGGATGGACGACGCGGTCGGGGGGATCGAGTCGGCGCTGGAGTGGTTCGCCGCCGACGAGCGCGACCGCGGTCTCGGTGAGCTCCCGTACCCGCCGGAGTACCCGAAGATGCCGGGCGAACCGATGCGGGTGCAGCCCTCACGGGCGCGGGCGGGGAAGGACGCCGGGGCCTGACCCGGGCGGTCGTTCCTGTGCGTCGGCTGTGTTCTGGCGCAAGGGGTTCCCCGGATCGGGGAGGGTTGCGGGGCAGAGTAGTTTGCTACCCCATGTAGTCGGCTGAACACGATGCCGAACCGGACCCTCGAGGGGAGAATTATGAGTCTCGTTGCGGTGCTTGCCGAGATGCCCGATCTGCTGGAGCGCACGATCAGTGAGCACGCTCCCGATCACCTCGGTCAGTGCCGTGAGTGCCGGGACTCGTCGGGTGTGTCGGCGCCGTGGCCCTGCGTGATGCGCGAGATGGCCGACGAGGCGAGTGACATCCGCCGTGGCGGACTGCCCGGCACCTACGGCGGCCGGCACCGCCCGCTGCGCTCGGTCCGCGCCTGAGCGGACGGGCCCCGGCCCGGTGGGGCTCAGGGCGGGCACACCGTGTCGGCCTGTGGCATCTCACCCTGCACCAGCATCCGGTCGACGACCCCGGCGACGCACGGGGTCCGCGGGTAGCTCCCGGTGCCGGTGCCCTGCCACGTCACCAGCCGCGCGGTCGCGAGCGCGCCGGCGGCCCGGCGGACCGACTCGGCGCCGACCCGCGGGTCGTGCGCGGCACCCAGCGCGAGGATCGGCGGCGCGCCGGGGACGGGCCCGGGGTCGGGCAGCCCGGCTCCGGCGGGCCAGGGCGCGCAGGCCAGCAGCTGCGTCGCGAGCGGCGCCCCGAACATCGGGTATGCGCCGCCCCAGCGCTGGACGAGCCCCGTCACATCGGGCGGGGTGAGCCGGCGGTTGGTGTCGTTGCAGGCCGTCGCGAGCGCCGAGTCGAACCGGCCTTCGCGGCCGAGGACGGGCGCGAGCAGGGCGAGCATGGCGTCGGGGACCCCGCGGTCGGCGTCGGCGAGCGCCGAGGTCAGGGCGGGCCAGGAGCGGGGTTCACCGACCGTCGCGAACAGGGCGGTGACTGCGACACCCGCGGTGAGCCGGCGCCCGTCGGCCGCCGCGACCGGCTGGGTGCGCAGCCGCTGGAGCAGCCCGGTGACAGTGGCCCGTGGGTCGGCGCCCAGAGCGCACGAGCCACTGGCGGCGCAGGAGGCGGCGAACGCGTCGAACGACTGTTCCGCGCCCGCCGCCCGGGCCTCGGTGACGTCGGGCTCGGCGGCGGCGGGGTCGGGCGGCCCGTCGAGGACCAGCCGGCCCACGTTCGTGGGGTGGGCGCTGGCCCAGAGCGTCAGTGCGGTCGCGCCGTCGCCGATGCCGACGGCCGAGAGCTGTTCGACGCCCAGGTCCTCGCGGAGCCGTTCGACGTCGGCGGCCGTGGAAGCGGTCGAGTAGGCGGTGAGGGCGTCGGGCTCGGTGAGGTAGCAGTCCTGCACGACCGAGCGGGCGTCCTCCAGGACGGACGCGAGGACCCGGTCGGTCGCGGCGCCGGGGGCGGTGGTGTCACCGTCGAGGATGCCGAGGCGGGCGTCCTCGGGGGAGCAGTCCAGCAGGTCGGAGCCGGCACCGCGACGGTCGAGGCCGACGACCTGGTAGCCGGCGAGCACCGCGGCCGAGACCTGGGTGGCGAGCGTGGCTCCGTGGCGGGCCGAGGGGGCGGTGGCGCTGTCGCCGAGGACGAGCAGCGGTGGCCGGTCCCGGGGAGCGTCGGCGGCAGAGGTGACGACGACGCCGACCCGGCTGGTGCCGCGGCCGCGCCGGCTGGGGTCGGTCGGGACGTCGATGTCGCCGCACTGGACGCGCAGCGCGACCCCGCCCGCCTGGGCCGGGTTGCCCAGTGCGGCCAGGGTGTCGGCGGTGCAGTCGGTGAGCCGGATCGTCGGGCGCATCGGGCCGGGCCGGGGGAGTGCGGGTGGGGCCGTGGTCGCCGTCGGCGGTGGGGGTGGTGCCATCCCGTCACCGCCGACGACGGCGACCGGCGGGCGTTGCGACGGGCCGACCGCGCACGCGGTGGTCAGGGCGACCAGCGCAACTGCCGAGACCGCACCTGCGACGCGGGCGCGTCGCCGAAGACCTGACACGCGCCGGTTCTCCCCTCACCGTGGATGCGTGTGTCAGCTTTGCCGACGGCCGGTGTGACGACGGTGAGCACGCGTGCTCAGCGCACCCGCGGCCCCTCGGTGCTGTCGGTCTCGATGCGGACGGCGACGGGCAGCACGCGGCCGCCGAAGGCGTCGGTCGCCGCGGCCAGTACCTCGTCGGGGATGCGCCGGCACACCTCGGCGACGTCGGCGTCCTCGGCGAGCCAGACGGTCAGGCGCAGTGCCGGGTCGCGCTCGTCGCCGACCATGCGGGCCCGCGCCCGGGAGATGCCGGGCAGGCTGCGTGCCTGGCCGGCGACGGCGTCGGCGACCGCGGCGGAGGTGACGACGACGGAGGTGCCGGCGCCGGCGTCGACGGAGAGGTCGGGCCGGCGTTCGGGGGCGAGGGCGCGGACCGCCCACACCAGGCCGAGGACGACGAGAAGGACACCGACGACGATCGCCACGATGCGCGAGACCATGGGCTGGGACCGCAGGGCGTCGACGATCATCGGGTCGAGCAGTGGCCGCTCGGCGCGGCCGCTGCCGAACACCCCGAACGCGAGCAGTGCGGTCCCGGCGCCGGCGAGCAGGGCGAGCAGCCCGATGAGGCCGACGACGCGGCGCTCACGTCCGGCGGAGCGTGCGACGGCGCGACGGGACCGGCGGCCGGCCCGCGGGTCGGGCACGGCCGCGGTGGCGGTGGTGAGGTCGGTCGTGGCGCTCATCGCGGACCACCCAGGGTGCGGACGAGGACGGCGACGCGGGGCCGGGTCTGCAGCGGCAGGTCGTCGAGAAGTGACTCGACGTCGGCGCGGACGCTGTCGGCGAGGCGGGGCGTGCCGGCGGGCGTGGCCGTGAGGTCGACAGTTGTGGGGTCGGCAGCTGCGGGGTCGACAGCGGTGGGATCGGCGGCTGCCGG
>NZ_BEGX01000057.1:0-154805 GCF_002583555.1 Pseudonocardia sp. N23 | reverse complement strand
CGGCGCGGACGCGACGTCCGACCATGCGCGCCAACGCCTGCGGCGAGGTCGTCACGGTGACGTACGGGGCGGGTGGGCGCAGGGGGACGTCGTGGCGGCGGGCGGTGAATGCCGCGACGAGGAGCAGCAGCCCGATGACGCCGACGACGACGGCGACGATCTTCACCGGCGTGGTCGCCCACATCTGGGTGTCGAGCGTCCGCTGCCAGGCCCGCCAGGGGATGAGCAGACCGTCGCCGCCGCGTCCGGGCTGGATCCAGGCCGCCGCGATCTCGACGACACCCAGCACGCCGATGGCGGCGAGGGCGAGGCCGAGCAGCGGGGCGAGGACGCGCACGAGTACGCGCACGGGATCCTCCTTCGTGTGAGGTCGGGTCGGGGACGGCTCAGCGCAGCCGCGGTGGTGGCGGGAGACCGCGCAGCCCGGTCACGGTGACGGCGAGGTTCCGCAGCCGGTAGCCGGTGAGCCGGGCGAGCTCCTCGGCGACGTGGCCGCGGACCCGCTCGACGACACCGCGTACCGACCCGGGGTACTGGAGCGCGAGCTCGAGGCGGACGTCGATGTCGCCCGCGGGGCCGCCGACGCTGACCTTGGCGGCCGAGCCCGCGTCGCCGACGTCGAACCCGGCGACGCGGCGTTCGGTGCGCAGCGTCCCGGGCACCTGGTCGGCGGAGTACTCGACGATCTTGCGCAGCACGCTCGGGGCGATCTCCAGCGTGCCGCGGCCGGCGATCTCGGCGTCCGCGACCGGGTCGACGGGATCGACGGCGGGCGCCTTCGCGAGGTCGACCCCCGCTCCGGCTGTGGTCACGCCGGTCACCTGTCCTTGCCGCGGCCGAGGAGACCGCTGACGTCGAGCCTGCCGTCGAGCACGAGGCCGACGACCAGGCCCACCACGCCGACGAGCAGCGCGACGAGGAAGGCGCTGAACCCGCCGATCGCGCCGGCGGCCCCGAGCACGAGGCCCGCGAGGAGGCCGGTCTGGGTGGCGTTCATGGAGCACTCCTGGGTTGAGAGAGGGGACCGTCGGAGTCCGGTTCGGCGCGGCGGCGGTCGAGACGGTGGCGGCGCACGGTGCGCAGCAGCGCGACGGCGATCCGGGCGGGCAGCGGGATGTCGCGGACGAACACGATGTCGTCGCGCGGGTCGTCGCGGGCGTCATGTCGTGGCCGCGGGGATGCGGGCCGGTCGCGCATCGCCGCGAGCCCGGCGACGAACGCGGCGGGGTCTCCGCCGCGGTCGGGATGGTTCTCGCGGACGAACGCCCGGTACGCGGCCCGCTCCTCAGGCGTCACGGTCCATCGCCGAGGGGACCCACCGCGATGTCGCTGACGGTCACGTCGACCGGACCGGGCCGCAGCGCGGCGACGGCGGAGCGGATCTCGGCGACGGCCTGTGGGATCGGCCGGTCGCCGAGCACGACGACCGCGATCTCGACGGGCTCGCCCGGCTCCCCGACCCGCACCCCGACGAGCCTGCGCCGGCCGGGCAGGTACGTCGCGACGTCGCCGAACCGTCCGCCGTCGAGACGTGCGACGGCGGGGTGGGCGGCGACGAGAGCGGCGACGGTCTCGACGAACATGTCGTCGGGCGAGGCCGCGGCCCGGCCGGCCGGTGCGGGGGAGTCGGTCACGTGCCGTCGCCCTATTCGACGCGGGAGACGACGGGCGCGGGAAGGTCCTCCGGGTCGTCGAGCTCGGGCAGGTGGATGTCGTTGACGGCGATGTTGACCTCGATGACCTCCAGCCCCGTCATGGTCTCGACGGCGGTGATCACGTTGCGCCGCACCGCTCGCGCGAGCTCGCGGATGGACGCGCCGTACTCGACGACGATGTCGAGGTCGATCGCGGCCTGCTTCTCGCCGACCTCGACCTGCACGCCCGCGATGTTGGCCGCGCCGGTCCCGCCGCCGGGGATGCGCTCCCGGATCGCACCGAACGCGCGGGACACGCCGCCGCCCATCGCGTAGACGCCGGAGATCTCGCGGGCGGCGATGCCGGCGATCTTCTGGACGACGGATGCGGCGATCGTGGTGCGGCCCTGGCTGGTGTCCTCGGCGACCCGGGCGGGTGAACCCGCCGTGGCCGGGGCGGTGCCCCGGGTCGTGGCGGTCGTCGATGTGGTGGTCGTGGGTGGGGTGGCCTCGGTCATCGTGGTGATCTCCTCACGACTGGCTTTCGGTGTCGCCGGGCCGAGAGGCCCGGCGCGGGCCGGTGAATCCGGCCCACATGTCATATGGATGCGCGCCGACCGGTCCGCCTCACGCGGGGTCACCCGTTCGGTCGACCCCGGCCACGCGTGTAGCGCAGCAGCAGCGCGTCGTCGGCGTGCAGGACACCGGCGAGCTCGAGGCGGAGATCGGTCGTCGGACCTGCGGTGATGCGTCCCGCGGAGCCCGCGACTACGACGGGGGAGAGGGTCAGGCAGAGCTCGTCGACGAGTCCGGCGCCGGCGAGAGCCCCGAACAGCGACGGCCCGCCCTCGCAGAGCACGCGCGTCAGGCCGCGGCGGCCGAGCTCGGTGAGCAGCGTCGCGGGTTCGAGATCGGGGGCCTCGACGACGTCGGCGCCGGCGGCGCGCAGTGCCTCGCGGCGGGCGGCGGGCGCACCGGCCGTGGTCAGGACGATCGGGGCGACGGCGGTGTCGGTGAACAGCCGGGCGCCGGGGTCGAGGTCGGCCGACCCGGTGACGACGGCGATCGGTGGTGGCAGGTCGCGGCCCAGTGTGGGGCGCCGGGCGCCGCGGTAGTCCTCGGCGCGCGCGGTGCCGGCGCCGACGAGGACCACGTCGGCGAGCCGGCGCAGCGCCCCGAACACCGCCTTGTCGGCGTCGGAACCGAGCCCTCCGGACAGGCCGTCGACGCTCACCGCGCCGTCGAGGCTGGAGACGAAGTTGACCCGGACGTACGGGGCGTCCGGCCCGTCGGGGTAGGCGTAGTGGGCGAGGAGCCCGTCGTCGTCGGGGTGCGCGCCGTCGGCGGGCAGGAGTCGTCGCACGGTGACATCCCAGCACGCTGCGCCGACGGTGTCGTCCGCGAGCCCGGGCGGACGTGACAACCGTGACGCCACGGTGATGGCTGCCTCTGTTGAGCACAGGCATGCCTCACCTATGGTGGGCGCCACCGGAGGCCCGGCTGCCGCCGGTCACCGGCTGTGCACGTCGCCGGGAGGACGGGACGAGATCGGACGGGAGACCGGGGTGAACCCACGGTGACGACGGTCGCCGCGAGGCCGACGCAGCCACCGCATGCACCGAGGTCGATGCGCAGCCGCCGGGTGACCGGTCTCCTGCTGCTCGCGGTGCTGCTGGTCGTGGTGTGCCTCGCGAGTGTCGCGATCGGTGCGAAGGCCGTCCCGCTCGACCACGTGTGGTCGGCGCTGTTCAGCCCCACCGGTACCGAGGACGACGTCGTGGTCCGGTCGCTGCGCGTCCCGCGCACGGTGCTGGGCCTGCTCGCCGGCGCGGCCCTGGGCCTCGCGGGCGCGCTGATGCAGGGCCACACCCGCAACCCGCTCGCCGACCCCGGACTGCTCGGTGTCAACGCGGGTGCGGCGTTCCTCGTCGTCGTCGGCATCCACGTCTTCGGGATCAGCTCGCTCACCGGCTACGTGTGGTTCGCGTTCGCGGGGGCGTTGGTGGCGAGCGTCGGGGTGTTCATGCTCGGCTCGGTCGGCCGGGCGGGCGCGACACCGGTGACGCTCGCGGTCGCGGGCGCGGCGGTGTCGGCGTTCCTGTTCGGGCTGACGTCGGCGGTCATCCTCACCGACGTCCGCACCCTCGACGCCTACCGTTTCTGGAACGTGGGCTCGCTCGCCGGGCGCGAGCCGGCCATCGCCGCGCAGGTGGCGCCGTTCCTGATGGTCGGCGCCATCATCGCGCTGGCCACCGCGCCCGCGCTCAACGCGCTCGCGCTCGGCGACGACGTCGCGAGGTCGCTGGGGCACCCGGTGACCCGCACCCGCGTCCTGGGCGTCGTCGCGATCACGCTGCTGGCGGGGTCGGCGACCGCGGCGTGCGGGCCGATCGCCTTCCTCGGCCTGATCGTGCCGCACGTGGTGCGCTCGTTCACCGGGCCCGACCATCGATGGCTGCTGCCCGCGTCGGCGTTGTCGGGCGCGGTGCTGCTGCTCACCGCCGACGTCGTGGGCCGGGTCGTCGCCCGGCCGGGGGAGCTGCAGGTGGGGATCGTACTGGCGTTGATCGGGGCGCCGTTCTTCATCGCGCTGGTGCGCCGCAAGAAGCTGGCGCAGCTGTGACTGCGACCGTGGAGGAGCCGGGCAGGCGGCCCCCCGGGCTGGTCCCGGGGCGCGACCCGTTGCGCGTCGGCCGGTTCTCCGGGGTCTGGCGGCCGCGGACCGTCGTCGTGCTGGTCGTGACGGCGGCGGTGCTGGTCGTCGCGGCCGCGCTCAACATCGGCCGCGGCGAGTTCCCGATCGGTGTCGGCGACGTCCTGGCGACGTTGTTCGGCGGGGGCGACCCGGCTCAGCAGTTCGTCGTGCTCGACCTGCGGCTGCCGCGGACCCTCACCGGTGCGCTGGTCGGCGGGGCGCTCGCGGTGTCGGGGGCGATCCTGCAGGCGTTGGCGCGCAACCCGCTCGCGGCGCCGGACATCATCGGGATCACGATGGGCGCGAGTGCCGCGGCCGTCGGTGTGATCGTGCTCGGCAGCGGGTTCGGCCTGTTCGCCGTGATCGCCGGCTCCGTGGGCCTGCCGGTGGCGGCGCTGCTGGGCGGCCTGATCACCGCGACGCTGATCTACGTGCTCGCCTGGCGCAAGGGCGTGCAGGGCTTCCGGCTCGTCCTGGTCGGCATCGGGATGAACGCGATCCTGTACGCGCTGGTCAACTGGCTGCTCATCGCCGCGCAGGTCCACGAGGCGGCGCGGGCGCAGGTGTGGCTCAACGGCAGCCTCAACGCCCGCGGCTGGGAGCACGTCGTGCCGGTCGGCATCGCGCTGGCCGTGCTCGTGCCCGTCGCCCTGGTGCTGGCCCACCTGCTGGGTGCGCTGCAGTACAACGACGACACCGCCCGCGCGCTGGGCGTGCGCGTCGACGGCGCCCGGACCGCGTTGCTCGCGGTGGCCGTCGGCCTGGCGGCGATCGCGACGGCGTCGGCGGGCCCGATCGCCTTCGTCGCCCTGGTGTCACCGCAGGTCGCGCAGCGGCTGGTGACGTCGTCCCGGCCGCCCATCGGGGCGTCGCTGCTCATCGGTGCGACGCTCGTGGTCCTGTCGGACCTGCTGGCGCGGACCGCGTTCGGCAGTGCCGAGCTCCCGGTGGGCGTGGTCACCGCGGTTCTCGGCGCCCCCTATCTGTTGTACCTGCTCGTCCGTCACGGCCGGGAGGCCCGAGCATGACCCAGAGCTCTGCCCAGACGTCCGCGGCCGGCGACGCCGCGACGGATCTCGTCGCCGCCGGTGTGCGGCTGCGTGCGGAGTCGGTGAGCCTCGGCTACGGCGACCGCACGATCGTCGACGACCTCGACCTCGACGTCGTCCAGCACACGGTCACGTCGGTGATCGGGCCCAACGGCTGCGGCAAGTCGACGCTGCTGCGCGCCCTCGGCAGGCTGCTCACCCCGAGCAAGGGGCAGGTCCTGCTCGACGGCAAGCGCATCGACAAGATGCCCACCAAGGAGGTCGCGACGATCCTGGGCATGCTGCCGCAGACGCCCAGTGCTCCCGAGGGGCTGACCGTCGGCGACCTGGTGGCCCGAGGCCGCCACCCCCACCAGGCCTGGTACCGGCAGTGGTCCTCCGACGACGAGGACTCGGTGCACGAGGCGCTCGAGTGGACGAACATGGGCGACCTGGCCGAGCGGCCCGTCGACGAGCTGTCCGGTGGCCAGCGGCAGCGGGCCTGGATCTCGATGGCGCTGGCCCAGGGCACCGACCTGCTGCTGCTCGACGAGCCCACCACCTACCTCGACCTGGCCCACCAGGTGGAGGTGCTGGAGCTGGTGCGCCGGCTCAACCGCGAGCGGGGCCGGACCGTTGTGATGGTGCTGCACGACCTGAACCTCGCGGCCCGCTACTCCGACCGGCTCGTCGCCATGCGCGCGGGGAGGATCATCGCCGCGGGGAAGCCGTCGGAGGTGATCACCGAGCCACTGCTCGCCGAGGTGTTCGGCCTGCACGCCAGGGTGATCCCCGATCCGGTGTCGGGCACACCGCTCGTCGTGCCGATCGGGACGGACACGTCGGAGAAGATCGCCACGGGCGCCTGACCGACCCTGGATCCGGCGGGACCGCGGGTTCTAGGGTGCGCGGATGGCCAAGAAGGCGCGGTCCGCGCGCGAGACGTTCCGGGTGCCGCGCGGCGGGGTCGACCTGGCTGCGGTCGACCCCGCGGGCACGCCCGTCGGACCCGGCGACAAGGCCAAGGCCGCCAAGGCGATGACCGAGCTGGGCGCCCGGCTCGACGCCCGTCAGGAGGCCCTCTACGCGGGGGCCGTCGGCGGGTCGAGCCCGCGCGCGGTGCTGCTCGTCCTGCAGGGCATGGACACCTCCGGCAAGGGCGGGGTGATCAGCCACGTCGCCGGGCTGGTCAACCCCCAGGGGCTGCACATCGCGTCGTTCAAGCGCCCGACACCCGAGGAGCTCGCCCACGACTTCCTGTGGCGCATCCGCAAGCAGGTCCCGGCCCCCGGGTTCATCGGGGTGTTCGACCGCAGCCACTACGAGGACGTCCTCGTCGTGCGGGTCGACGGGCTGGTCCCGGAGGCGGAGTGGCGCAGCCGGTACGACCGGATCAACGCGTTCGAGGCCGAGCTCGACGAGCAGGGCGTCGCGATCGTGAAATGCATGCTGCACATTTCGCCGCAGGCCCAGGCCGAGCGGCTCACCGCCCGGCTGGAGGACCCGCAGAAGTACTGGAAGTACAACCCGGGCGACCTCGACGCCCGCGCGAAGTGGACTGACTACCAGGCCGCCTACACCGACGCGCTGAGCAGCTGCGACACCGACGCCGCGCCCTGGTACGTCGTCCCGTCCGACCGCAAGTGGTACCGCAACTGGGCGGTCGCGGCCCTGCTGGCCGAGACGCTCGACGCCATCGACCCCCGGTACCCGCCCGCCGACTTCGACGTCGAGGCGGAGAAGGCCCGGGTGCGCGCGGCGGTCTGACCCGCAGGCGCCGGCCGTGGTGGTGTCGCTCAGACCAGCAGGCCGTGCAGCGCCCAGTAGGCCAGTGCGGCCATCAGCGCCGCCATCGGCAGCGTCAGCACCCAGGCGACGACGATGTTGCCCGCGACGTTCCAGCGCACCGCAGACAGGCGCTTGGTGGCGCCCACCCCGAGGATCGACGACGTGATCGTCTGCGTCGTCGAGATGGGCGCGGCGAAGGCGAACGCCGTTGTGTAGAGCACGGCCGAGGCGGTGGCCTCGGCGGCGAACCCGCGCGGCGGGTCGAGGTCGATGATGCGCCGGCCCAGCGTGCGCATGATCCGCCAGCCGCCGGCCGCGGTACCCGCCGAGAGTGCGCCCGCCGACAGCACGATGACCCACCACGGTATGTCGAAGCCCTGGTGGTAGCCGCCGACGACCAGCGCCAGCACGATCACGCCCATCGTCTTCTGTGCGTCCTGCAGCCCGTGGCCGAGCGCCATCGCCGCCGCCGAGACGGTCTGGGCGTGCCGGAACCCCCGGGTCACCCGTTGCGGACGGCCGTCCTTGAACACCCACAGCAGGGCGATCATGACGAGCCCGGCCAGCGCGAACCCGACGATCGGGGAGACGACCATCGGGATGACGACCTTCTCCAGCACGCCCGCCCACTGCACGGTGCCCGCCGACGCCAGCGCGGCACCGACGAGGCCGCCGATCAACGCGTGCGACGACGACGACGGCATGCCGAACCACCACGTCACGAGGTTCCAGGCGATGGCACCCAGCAGCGCCGCGAGGACCACGGCCAGCCCCGCCGATCCCTCGGGTGCGGAGATGATGCCCTTGCCGACGGTCGATGCCACCTCGGTGCCGAGGAACGCCCCGACCATGTTCATCGCGGCCGCCATGATGAGCGCCGCCCGCGGGGACAGGGCGCGCGTCGACACCGAGGTGGCGATGGCGTTCGCCGCGTCGTGGAAGCCGTTGGTGTAGTCGAACGCGAGCGCGACGACGATGACCACGAGGATGAGCGCGAGCTCCACCTCAGGCCTCCTTGACGGCGATGCTCTCGACGGTGTTGGCCACCGTCTCGAACGCGTCCGCGGCCTCCTCGAGCGTCTCGACGACTTCCTTGATCTTCAGCACCGTCAGCACGTCGAGCGGGGAGACGTCGTCGTCGGGGGCGAGCAGGTCACGCAGCAGCGAGCGGTAGACGTCGTCGGCCTCGTTCTCGAGGGAGTTGACGTGGACCCAGTACTCCTTGAGCGAGTCGAGCTTCTCCAGCCCCGGCATGGCCGCGGCGGTCGCGATCGCGGCCCGCAGCAGGACGTCGGTCTGCACGGAGATCCCCGGGGGCAGGGCCTCGAGGCGGTAGAGCACGATGCGGTCGGCGGCCTCCTCCATCGCGTCGAGGACGTCGTCGAGCGAGGAGGCGAGCCGATAGATGTCCTCGCGGTCGAACGGCGTCACGAACACGGAGTTGAGCTTCACCATGATCTCGTGGGTCAGCTCGTCCCCGGCGTGTTCGAGGTCCTTCACCCGGGCGGCCAGCGGCGGGCGGGCCGCCGGCTCGGCGGCCACCAGCTTCGTCAGCTCTTCGGCGGCGGTGACGATGTTCTCCGCCGCGCGGGTGAACAACGGGTAGAACCCTCGTTCATGAGGTGTCAACCGGAAAGCCATGCGAGGGTTGTACCCGGGGCGTGTGAGAGGCCTCCCGGCAGGTACCCCGACCGGCCGTGGCGGTCCGCGTCCGTGTACGACGCGCCGAAGTCGTGACACGGAAGGGGAGTGCACCGGCGGCGATTGCCGATTAGCGTCGCAAAGATGAACTTGAGCGTGGCGTCGGCCAAACGGGCCGATCATGCCGACGCCGTAGCTGACCTGGTCGAACGCTACCGGGCAGTGCCGCCGGGTCAGCGGGTCCGGCTGGGGAAGCCGTCGTCGAACCTGTTCCGTTTCGGCGGTTCCAGGCCGGATGTCCGCCTTCTGGACACGTCGAGGCTCACAGGTGTGATCGATGTCGATGTGAGTGCCCGCACCGCCGACGTCCAGGGGATGACGACGTACGAGGACCTCGTCGACGCCACCCTGGCCCACGGCCTGATGCCATTGGTCGTTCCACAGCTCAAGACGATCACCGTCGGTGGCGCCGTCGCGGGCCTCGGGATCGAGTCGACGTCGTTCCGGCACGGCCTGCCGCACGAGTCGGTGCTGGAGATGGACCTTCTGACCGGGTCCGGCGAGGTCGTCACCGCCCGGCCCGACGGCGAGCACGCCGACCTCTACGCCACGTTCCCCAACTCCTACGGGACCCTCGGCTACTCCCTCCGGCTGCGTGTCGAGCTGCAGCCGGTCGCGCCGTTCGTCCAGCTGACCCACCACCGCTTCGGCACCGCCGCCGAGGCCGCCGCCGAGATCGAGCGGCTCTGCGACCTCGACGGCGCGGGTGCGGGGATCGCCTTCGTCGACGGCACGGTGTTCGACGGCCGCGAGCAGTACGTGACCGTCGGCCGGTTCGTCGAGGAGCCGATGCCCGGCGCCCAGGTGTCGGACTACACCGGGCAGCACGTCTTCTACCGGTCGCTGCAGCAGCGGCCGGTCGACCACCTCACCACCCGCGACTACATCTGGCGCTGGGACACCGACTGGTTCTGGTGCTCACGCGCCTTCGGTGTGCAGAACCCGCTGGTACGCAGGGTCTGGCCACGCCGCTACCGGCGCTCCGACGTCTACCGGCGTCTCGTCGCACTGGACCAGCGCCACGGCATCACCAACCGTGTCCACGACCTCACGGGCTCGCCGCGTCAGGAGATGGTCATCCAGGACGTCGAGATCCCTGTCGAGAACCTGGAGCGGTTCCTGGAGGTCTTCCACCGCGACGTCGGCATCTCGCCGGTGTGGCTGTGCCCGATCCGGTTGCGCGGCAAGCGTGAGTGGCCGTTGTACCCGATGCAGGCCGACCGGCTCTATGTCAACGTCGGCTTCTGGTCGACCGTCGACGAGGTGCCCGGCCGGCCCGACGCCCACAACCGGCTCGTCGAGGAACTGGTCGCCGAGCTGGGCGGGCACAAGTCCCTGTACTCCACGGTGCACTACGACGAGGACGAGTTCTGGCGCCGATACAACGGCGACGCCTACCGCGCCGTGAAGGACCGCTACGACCCGGACGGGCGGCTGCCGGGTCTCTACTCGAAGGTGGTGGGGCAGTCATGAGGGTGGCCGACGTCCTGGGCAGGATCATCGGTCGGGATGCGCCGATCCGGATCGTCGCGTACGACGGCAGCAAGTCCGGGCCGGACGACGCGGACGTGGCGCTGCGCGTCGAGTCCCCGGCAGCGCTGGCACGTCTGGTGTCCGCGCCCGGCACGCTGGGGCTCGCTCGGGCCTACGTGACCGGCGAGATCGAGGTCGAGGGCGACCTGTACACCGCGCTCGACGCGCTCGCCGACGTGGCGCTGCAGGGGATCCCGCGTGCCGAGCAGGTCCGGCTGGTCCGCGAGCTCGCACCGGTGTGGCTGCGCCACCGCAGGCCGGCACCGGCGATCGAGGCGCGGCCACGCGGCCGGCTGCACTCGAAGTTCCGCGACAGCCAGGTCATCTCGCACCACTACGACGTCTCGAACCGCTTCTACGAGTGGGTCCTCGGGCCGTCGATGACCTACACGTGCGCCTGCTACCCGACCGACACCTCGACACTCGAGCAGGCCCAGGAGGCCAAGTACGAGCTCGTCGCACAGAAGCTCGACCTGCAGCCGGGCATGCGGCTGCTCGACGTCGGCTGCGGCTGGGGCGGGATGGTCCGCCACGCCGCCGCGCACCACGGCGTCCGCGCGCTCGGGGTCACGCTGTCGCGCAACCAGGCCGAGTGGGCGCAGGCCGAGATCGAGCGCCAGGGCCTTGCGCACCTGGCCGAGGTCCGCCACCTCGACTACCGCGACGTGAAGGAGACCGGGTTCGACGCGGTGAGCTCGATCGGGCTCACCGAGCACATCGGCAAGTCGCAGCTGCCGTCGTACTTCCGGTTCCTGTCCTCCAAGGTGCGCCCCGAGGGCCGGCTGCTCAACCACTGCATCACCCACCCGTTCAGCACGAGCCAGCGCAAGATCGACCCGTTCATCGGCCGCTACGTGTTCCCCGACGGCCAGCTCGAGACCGTCGGCACGATCATCACGGCGATGAACGACAACGGGTTCGAGATCCGCCACGAGGAGAACCTGCGCGAGCACTACGCGCGGACCCTCGCCGGCTGGGGCGACAACCTGGAGGACCACTGGGACGAGGCCGTGGCCGAGGTCGGGCTCGAGCGGGCCCGGGTGTGGCGGCTCTACATGGCCGCGAGCAGGCTCGGTTTCGTCCGCGACAACATCCAGCTGCACCAGGTGCTGGGCGTGAAGCTGGGCGAGCACGGCAGGTCGGGATTCCCGCTCCGCGGCTGGAGATCCCCCTCGTAGGCTGTCACCCGTGCCGGATCGACTGTCCCCGCTGGACGCCTCGTTCCTCTACATGGAACAGCCGACGACGGCGATGCACGTCGGCGGGGTGATGACGTTCCTGCCTCCCGAGGACGGCTCGGACTTCGACGTCGACGAGTTCACCGAGCTCGTCGGCAGCAGGCTCTCGCTGGTGCCGCGGTACCGGCAGCGTGTGCGCGAGGTCCCGGGCCGCCTCGGGCTGCCGGTGTGGGTCGACGACGCCGACTTCGACCTGAGCTACCACATCAGGCGCTCCGCGCTGCCCGCCCCGGGTTCCGACGACGCGCTGCGCGACCTCGTCGGGCGGCTGCTCTCCAGGCGCCTGGACCGAGACCGCCCGCTGTGGGAGCTCTACGTCGTCGAGGGGGTGTCGGGCGGCCGGTTCGCGCTGGTCACCAAGACCCACCACGCGATGGTCGACGGCGTCGCGTCGATGGACATCGGCACGCTGCTGCTCGACCGCACCCCGCAGCCCCGCGCCGTGCCCGACGACGAGTGGGTGCCCCGGCGCGAGCCGTCGGGGATCGAGCTGGCGGCGTCGGCGGTCGTCGACAACCTGCGCAGGCCGCGTGGCGCTGTCGACGCCGCCACCCGCGCCGTCGCGGACCTGCGAGCCGCCGTGACGGGGGTCGGCCGGACGGTGTCGGGGATCGTCGAGGCGACCCGCGGCGCCGCCCTGGCCGGCGGCCCCCTCGACGCGCTGAACCGCCCGATCGGTGAGCAGCGCCGCTACTCGATGGCGCGCACGTCGCTGGCCGAGCACCGGGCCGTACGCAGGGCGCACTGCGCGGATGGCGCCGGCACGGTCAACGACGTCGTGCTCGCCGTCGTCTGCGGGGCGCTGCGCCACTGGCTGATGACCCGCGGCGAGGCGCTGCACCCCGACACCACGGTGCGCGCCATGGTCCCGGTGAGCGTGCGCCGCCGCCGCGACCCGGGCGGGCAGACGTCGGGGGGCAACCAGATCTCGGCCTACTTCGTCGACCTGCCCGTCGGGCTCGACGAGCCGCGGGAGCGGCTGCGCCGGATCGCCGGACAGATGGATGCGCAGAAGCGCGGCGCGCACGACGCGGCGCCCACCGCGCTCGTCGGGCTGGCCGGTCTGATGTCGCCGCAGCTGCACAGCATGGGTGCCCGGCTGACCAGCCGGTTGTCCAGCCGGCTGTTCAACGTGCTGGTCACGAGCGTGCCCGGGCCGCCGCGGCCGCTCTACGCGATGGGTGCGCGGCTGCAGGACCTGTTCCCGGTGGTGCCGCTCGCCGAGGGGCAGGCCGTCGGCATCGGCGTGACCTCCTACAACGGGTCGGTCTGCTACGGCCTCAACGCCGACCGCGACACGATGCCCGACGTCGACGTCCTCGCCGAGGCGATGAACGCCGCGCTGGCCGAGCTCCTGTCCGACCCCTGATCAGCCCCGCGACACCCGCATGACGTGGGCGTACCCCGCCGGGTCCACCCGGGCGTCGAGCAGGAACGGGCCGTCACCGGCGCCGCCCAGCGCGGCCGTCACCCCGGCCACGTCGCCCGCCACGGCCGACGGGATGCCCATGGCGGCGGCGACCGCGGCGAAGTCGACGGGGGAGAAGCGCACCGCCCCCGCCCCACCCTGGCCCCCGCGCTGCTTGAGCTCGATGAGGCTGAGCGCGGCGTCGTCGAACACCACGACGGTGACCGGCAGGTCCAGCCGGGCGAGGGTCTCCAGCTCCGCGAGCGTCATCCCCAGCCCGCCGTCGCCGACCATGCAGACGACACGCTCGCCGGGCCGTGCCAGCGCCGCGCCGATGGCGGCGGGCAGTGCGTAGCCCATCGTCGCGAGGCCGTTGGAGATCAGCACGCCGTGCGGACGGGCGGCGTCCCACAGCGGCAGCACGGCCAGCATGTGGGCGCCCGCGTCGACGGAGACCTGAACCGGACCGAGGTGGTCGAGCACGGCGCGGGTGAGGTCGACCGGGTGCAGCCCGTCCCCGCGCGGCCCGGCCTCCAACGCCGCGCGGAGCTCCCGACGCCGGTGCGCCCCGGTCCCGGGCTCCCACCCGGGTGCGGTGGCGGCGAGCAGCGCCGCCAGGGACTCCGCGGGCGGGCCCGTGACCAGCTCGGGGGCGCCGTAGAACTCGGTGTTCGTGTCGGGGCCGAAGCCGGCGTCGTCGAGCAGGACGACGGGCGCCTCCCAGGCCCACTCGCCGGGCATCGGTTCCACCCCGTCGAGCCCGACGCCGACGACGAGGTCCGCCCCGGCGAGCAGCGCCTGCTCGGGGCTGCCGTTGGTGTAGAGCCCCGCGGCGTCCGGTCCGGTCGAGTCGATCGTGCCGAGCCCCTGGTAGGTGGTCAGGACGGGGACGCCCGCACCGTCGAGGACGGCACGCAGCGCGGCCGCGTGCCGGGCAGCACCGCTGCCCAGCACCACGACGGGGCGCCGGCGGCCCCCGGCGGTCGTCACCGCCCGCTCCAGCGCGGCCTCGTCGAGCGACGCCGGACCGGGCGCGGCGGGGGCCGCGTCGCCGGGCACCGACGGGTCGAAGTCCAGGTGCACCGCCCCGGCGCGCGGCCCGGTGGCCAGCGCGCACGCGGCGGCGGCGACACCGGCCGGGTCCGCGGAGCCGAGGGTGCCGTTCCAGCGCGTCACCGGTGCGGCGACACCGACCTGGTCGAGCAGCTGGTGCCCGATCCGGGACCGCCGGTCCGCCGGCACCGTGTCGGACACCAGCAGCAGCGGCGCCCGGTCCAGCGTCGCCTGCGCGAGGCCGTTGACCGCGCTGGTCAGCCCGGGGCCGCGGGTGACGACGGCGACCCCCGGCGTCCCGGTGAGCAACCCGAACACGCCGGCCATGACGCACGCCGCGGTCTCGCCGCGGGCGAGGGTGAAGGCGATGCGGTGCTCCGCCGCCGCGCCGATCATGTCGAGGTTCGGGCCACCGCCCGGCATCCCGAAGATCCGCCGCACGCCGGCCGCGGCGAGGCCGGCGGCCATCCCGCCCGCGGGCGGGGCATCGGTGCGGGAGCCGGCGGCAGGAGTTCCGGAAGGAGCGGTCGACATGGCCTTACGCTAACGCCATGACGATCAGCGTTGCTCGTTTCCTCGACGTCGCCGACGGCCTGCAGCCGGGCCAGTTCACCATCGGCGACCACGACACCGTCGGCTCCCTCGCCGGCCTCCCCGACGTCTACAAAAGAGCCTCCTCGACGAGCCCGTGACCGCGATCGTGTCGGTCACCGGCAACGACGGCCGCTCCAACCTCACCCCGGTCTGGTTCGACTACGAGGGCGACACGGTGCTGCTGAACCTGGCGACGCATCGCAAGAAGGTCGGGTGGCTGCGCGGGCACCCCCAGGTCACGTTCGTCCTGATGAACCCGGCGAACGCCTACCACTGGCTCTCGATCAAGGCCACGGTCGCGCGCGAGGTCTCCGAGGACGACCCGGAGGAGGGCCCCCGGGTCACCGCGCAGCTCGACCGGATCTGGACGAAGTACACCGGCAACGAGCCGCCCTACGGCCTGCGCGACCCGTCGATCGACGAGCGCCGGGTGCTGTTCGAGCTGTCCGTCGACCGGGTGGCGACCTTCGGCAAGCCGTGAGCCCTGCGCTGCCGTCGGTCGCCGTCGTCGGAGGGTCGCTGGGCGGGCTCACCGCCGCGCTCGTCCTCGCGGACCTCGGCTGCGACGTCCGGGTCCTGGAGCGGTCCGGGTCGGCCCTGGAGGGCCGCGGTGCCGGGATCGTCGCCCTCGACGACACCCTGCGCTGGGTCGCCGAACGGAGCGATGTCGACCCCGAGACGTTGTGCAGCACGACGTCGCGGGTTCGGTTCGTCGACCCGGGCGGCGCGACCGTCCACGAGCGCGAGCACCACAACCGGTTCTCGTCGTGGAACACGATCTACCGGGCGATGCTGGCGGACTTCGAGGCGCGCGCACCGGACCGGTACGGCCTCGGCCGTGAGGTCACGGCGATCGCGGGCGACGCCGACGGTGCGGTGCTGACCGAGGCGTCCGGCGCGACGTCGCGGGCCGATCTCGTCGTCGCCGCCGACGGCATCGCCTCCCCGACCCGTGCGGCCCTGCTCCCCGGCGTCGCCCCCCGCTACGCCGGATACGTCGCGTGGCGGGGGACGGTGCCGGAGTCGGAGCTGCCGGAGCCGGTGTTCGCCGAGCTCGCCGACGCCATCACCTACCAGGTGCTGCCCGGCAGCCACGTCCTCGTCTACCCGATCCCGGGGCCATCGGGATCGGTCGTGCGCGGGGAGCGCCTGACGAACTTCGTCTGGTACCGCAACGTCGCGGCCGGCCCGGCGTTCGACGACGTGATGACCGGTGTCGACGGTCAGGTCCGGCCGGTCTCGCTGCCGCCGGGCGCGATGCGCCCCGAGCAGGTCTCCGCCTTCCGGTCCGACGTCCGTGCGCTGCTCGCACCCGTCATCGCCGAGGCGGTGCTCGCGGTGGCGGAGCCGTTCGTCCAGGCCGTCCACGACATCGAGGTGCCCCGGATGGCGTTCGGCCGGGTCTGCCTGGCGGGTGACGCCGCGTTCGCGGTGCGCCCCCATGCCGGGGCCGGCACGGCGAAGGCCGCCGCGGACGGCTGGGAGCTGGCGGCGCAGCTGACGGCCCACCCCGGTGACGTCGATGCCGCCCTCGCCGCCTGGGAGCGGACCCAGCTCGCCATGGGCCGTGCCCTGCTCGCCCGCTGCCGCGAGATCGGCGACTCGTCGCAGTTCACGGGTACCTTCACCCCGGGTGACCCCGCTCTGTCCTTCGGCCTGCGGGGCCCGGGCCGCTGACCCCGCTCACGACCTCGGCGGCCGTGAGCGGCCGCTGTGCGCCCGCGCGTGGCCGCTGTGCGCCCGCGCGTGGCCTCGGGCCGGGCTCACCAGCCCCGGGCGGTCGGCAGCCGGCTGGCGGCGATGGCGTCGACGAGCGACCGGTGGTCGGCTGCGTTCTGGTCGGCGTAGGCGTGGGCGAACGCCGTCATCCCCTCGTCGAACGCCCGCCCGCGGCCCAGGTAGGCGGCGATCGCGGCCGGGTCGCCGCTGCGGGCGTGCGAGCGGGCGAGGACGTGCCCGCACGCCGTTGCGAACTCGGGCAGCCGCGGCGCGAGGAGTTCGCCGTCGGCGATCACCTTCATGTCCCGGAACTGCCGCACGTAGTAGTCGTGCCCGCGCGCGCTCGCCCAGCCGACGAAGACGTCGGTCGCGCTCTGCACCAGCCGCTTGCCCTCGATCACCCGGCGCCCGTGCGCGGCGTAGCGGCTCGCGCCGCAGTACGGTTCGTACACCGACTCGCCCGCCTGTTTGATCTGAAGGAACAGCGGATCGGTGGTGTCGCGGCCCTGCAGCAGGATCAGGTGCACCCGCATCCCGACGCTGCCCACACCGACGACCTGGCGGACCGCGTCGACGGGGGTGAACCGGTCGAGGAGATGACGGCGGTCGTCGGGCAGCGAGTCGTGGTAGGCGGCGAACAGCTCGAGTGCGGGCCCGTCGTGAACGTGCTCGCGGATCGGCGGGTCCTCGCTGATCCGCAGCCGGCCGCCGCGGATCTCGGTGAGCTTGCGCAGCACGCCGCGGTGGGTCCGGCGCCGTGCCTTGCGCGCGATGTGCGCCGCGGCGCGGGGGCGGTCGGCGTCGGTGAACACGGAGAGGAAGCGGTCGACGTGGATCAGGTCGTACCAGGTGTCGAGGACGTGGGCGTCGGCGTGGCGGGCGATCTGGGTGCGGTAGGCCATGAGGCACTGCGCGATCGCCTCGGTCGCGTCTCCGCCGTGCTCGCGGGCCAGTACCTCCAGGCTCGTGACGAGACGCGCGACGTCCCACTCGAACGGGCCGGGCAGGGTCTCGTCGAAGTCGCGCAGGTCGAACGACAGGTTGCGCTCCGGTGTGGCCCAGAGCCCGAAGTTGAGCACGTGGGCGTCCCCGCAGAGCTGGACGGTCAGCCCGCTGTGCGGCCGGGTTCCGAGGTCTGCGGCCATCGTCGCCGCCGCGCCGCGGTAGAACGTCCAGGGCGATGCGCTCATCCGGCCCCAGCGCACGGGAACGAGATCGGCGGCACGGATCGCGTTCTGCGCGGTGAGGACGTCGAGCACGTCCTGGTCGCGCAGCGACGGGCTCCACGCGCCGAACTCGCGGCGTGGCGCGCGGTCCCGGGCGGCGCGGCCGACGTCATGGCTGTCCTGCGACGTGGGGGCCGCGTCCACTGTGCTCACGATCTGACGTTAGCCGCGCCTCGCTCCGTACGGAAACGGCGCCGCGGACAAGGGCTCACTCACGAGGTCAGTTGGTCGCGGGCCCAGCGCAGGTCCGCCTTGCCGCTGGCGAGCCGCTCCACCTCGGGGGCGAGCAGCAGCCTGCGCGGTTTCTTGTACGACGCGAGTCGGGCAGAGACGAAGTCGCGCAACGTGTCCGGGTCGGCGTTGCGTCCCTGCTCCAGCGCGACGACGGCGCCGACGACGCTGCCGAACACCGGATCCGGCACCCCGACGACGACGACGTCGCGGACCGCGGGATGCTCGCGCAGCACGATCTCGACCTCGTCGGCGTAGACCTTCTCGCCGCCGGTGTTGATCACAGAGCTGCCGCGGCCGAGCAGCTCGAGGCGGCCGTCCGCGCCGAGGCGGGCCATGTCGCCGGGGATCGACAGGCGCACTCCGTCGAGGTCGCGGAACGCGCCCGCGGTCTTCTCCGGGTCCCCGGCGTACCCCGCGTTCTCGACGACGGGCGCCGCCAGCAGGCCGACGACCCCCGATCCGGGGACGACGTCACGGTCGTCGTCGTCGAGCAGCCGGGCGCTCGCGGCCAGCTCGAACCCGCCGAGCCGGTCGTCGGGGGTGTCACGGGTGACCACCGAGACCGCGTAGAGCCCGCCCTCGGACGCGGCGATGGAGTCGTGCAGGGCCAGGTCGGCGTGGGCCAGCAGCCGGCGTTTCACCGCGGGGCTCCACACCGCGCCGATGCTGCGGATCCGTCTCAGCGACGCGATGCGGGACGGCCTGCCCGCCGCCGCGTCCGCGTCGAGCGCGTCGAGCAGCCGCAGGGCGAAGGCGTCGCCGACGATCGTCAGGTCGGTGACGCCGTGCGCCGCGACGGTGTCTGCGAGGTCGTCGCCGGAGGTCCCGCGCCCGGGTAGCAGCGCGACGGGTGCGCCGCCCGCGAGCGAGCCGAGCGCGGAGTACAGCCCGGTGCCGTGCATGAGCGGCGGCGCGGGCAGCCACACGATCCCCTCGGGTCCCCGCGGGTCGACGGCCAGCGCCGCTCGCAGGGCGTCGACACCGTCGGCGCGGTCGAGCCCCAGGCTGCGCAGGGTGCCGGTCTGCGCGGTGCGGCAGCGCTCGCGGTGCGACCCGACGACGGCCTTCGGGTTACCGGTCGTCCCGCCGGTGTAGAGCAGCCACTCCCGGTCGCCGCCGCGCTGCGTCCGCGGCAGGGGTGGACCGTCCGGCTCGTCCGACACCGTGAGCACCAGTGCGCCGGGGGGAGCGGCCGCGCCGGCGACGTCGAGCAGGTCCTCGTCGGCGACGACCGCGCGGGCGTCGGCGTCGGCCAGCACGTAGCGGGCCTCGTCGGCGCGGTAGCGGTAGTTGACGTTGACCATCGTCGCCCGCAGCTTCCAGATCGCCAGCAGCGCGACGAGGTAGCCGGGGGAGTTGCGGGCCAGCATCGCCACCCGGTCGCCGTCGCCGATCCCGTGCTCGGCGAGCCACCCGGCCAGCCGCGACGCCGCGTCGTCGAACCCGCTCCAGGTCAGCGCCCGGTCGCCCTGGACGACCGCGAGCCGGTGCGGAGCGAGATCGGCGACCAGTTCGAAGTGCGTGGCGAAGTCGTCCGGGAGCGGCGTCATTCCGACTCGAGCCCGAACAGCCGGGCCGCGTTGTGCAGCATGATGTCGGGCTTCACCGAGTCGCGGATCTCGGTCTTCTCCAGGTCGGCCCTCCAGCGTTCCGGGGTGAACAGCGGGAAGTCGGTTCCGAACAGGACCTTCTTGCGCAGCAACGTGTTCGCGTACTGCACCAGCTGCGGTGGGAAGTACTTCGGCGACCAGCCCGACAGGTCGATGTACACCTGCGCCTTGTGCGTCGCGACCGAGAGCGCCACGTCCTGCCAGGGGAACGACGGGTGGGCCATGACGATCGGCATGTCGGGGAAGTCGACGGCGACGTCGTCGAGGTACAGGGGGTCGGAGTACTTGAGCCGGATCCCGCCGCCGCCCTTGGTCCCGGCGCCGACGCCGTTCTGCCCGGTGTGGAACAGTGCGGGCAGCTGGTACTCGGCGAGCACCTCGTAGATCGGGAACGCCACCGGGTCGTTGGGGTAGAACTCCTGGACGCTGGGGTGGAACTTGAACCCCTTGAACCCGTAGGTCTCGATCAGCCGGCGCGCGATCCTCGCGCCACCCTTGCCGCGCAGCGGGTGCACGCTCGCGAAGGGGATGATCGCGTCGGTGTGCTCGGCGGCGAGCTCGCCGATCTCCTCGTTGGTCGGCGCGTGCTCCGACGGCTCCCCGAGGCTGTCGATCGTGAACGCGACCGCGGCCATGCTGCGCTGCCGGTAGAACTCGGCGATCCCGGGCAGGTCCATGCCGAGGATGTCGGAGCCGAAACGGGCCCGCATCTGCTCCATCCGCGCGCCGCCCTCGGGGCTCGCGGCGGCGGCCTGCGAGAAATGGACGTGGGTGTGGACGTCGATGGCCTGCAGGTTCGTGATGTCGAGGCTCATCCGTTCCGCTCCGGTGCGTAGGTCTGCAGGTGCGGCGCGAGCTGCGCCGGGAACTCCTTCGCGATGGCCTCGGCGGTCCACCCGCCGGGCATCGACGCCTCGGCCGCGACGGCCGGGTGCGTCCACACGCTGATCTTGTCCCCGCCGACGCCGAGTGCCTGCCCGGTGACCTCGGCGGCGGCGTCCGACAGCAGCCACACCAGCAGCGGGGCGACGTCCTCGGCGGTGCCGACGCCCTTGGCGCGCAGCTCGTCGGGCACCGGCTCGCCCCGTTCGACGGCGGCGACGGCGTCGGCGAACACGGGGATCGTCGCGACCATCCGGGTCAGCGCGACCGGGACCAGCGCGTTCACCGTGATCCCGTGGCGCGCGGTCTCGGCGGCCAGGGTGCGGGCCATCCCGACGATCCCGGCCTTGGCCGCGGAGTAGTTGGTCTGCCCGAAGCTCGCGCGCTGGCCGGCGGGGGAGCCGACGAGCACGAGCCGACCCCCGTCGCCCTGCTCGCGGAACCGGGCGATCGCCGCCCGGGCACAGGTGAACGTGCCGCGCAGGTGCGTGGCGATGACGGCGTCCCAGTCGTCGTCGCCCATCTTGCCGACGGACCGGTCCCGCAGCAGGCCCGCGTTGGTGACCATGGCGTCGAGCCGGCCGAACCGCTCCACCGCGGCCGCGACCAGCGCGTCGGCGGTCTCCGTCGGCCCCACCGGCGCGACCACCGACGTCGCCTCCCCGCCGTCGGCCTCGATCTCGGCGACCACCGCGGCGGCCGCGTCGGCGTCGACGTCGTTGACCACGACGCCCGCCCCCGCGGCCGCGACAGCCCTTGCGTAGGCGCGGCCCAGGCCACGTCCCGATCCGGTCACGACGACCGAACGTCCTGTCAGCATCGATTCACTCCCCGATGGTGCCGAGGGCGACGTGGCCCTTCAGCAGGTTGCGCGCGATGGTGCGGCGCTGGATTTCGTCGGTGCCCTCGTAGATGCGCAGCAGCCGCAGCTCGCGGTACCAGCGCTCGATGGGCAGTTCCTTCGTGTAGCCCATGCCGCCGTGGATCTGCAGCACCCGGTCGACGACCTGGTTGGCCATCAGGGCGCCGGTCAGCTTCGCGATCGACGTGGCATGCCGGGCGTCGCGACCGGTCTCGGCCCGCCACGCGGCGTGCAGCGTCAGCCACTTCGTGGACTCGATCTCGACGGCCGAGTCGGCGATCTGCCACTGGATCGCCTGGTACTCGGCGATCGGGTGGCCCATCGATTCCCGGACCTTCGCGTAGTCGACCGCCATGCCCAGCAGCCGTTCCGCCGAGCCGACCGCGCGGGCCGGGATGAGGTAGCGACCCTGCCCGATCCAGCGCAGGGCCTTCTCGAAGCCCTTACCGACCTCGCCGAGCACGTTCGACGACGGCACCCGGACGTCGTCGAAGCTCAGCGACGCCGGGCCCCACTCGCCCATCGTCGGGATCGGCGAGGACGTCCAGCCCATGTCCCGGTCGACGAGGAAGCAGGTGACGCCGCCGTCGGCGCCCAGGTCGGGGTCGGTGACGGCGAAGACGATCGCGAAGTCGGCCTCGTGCCCGCCGGTGATGAACGTCTTCTCGCCCGTGATCAGCCAGTCGTCGCCGTCGCGGCGGGCCCGGCTGCGGATGTTGCGGGCGTCGGACCCCGCGCCGGGCTCGGTGATGGCGAAGCAGCTCCTGCGCTCCCCGGCGATCGTCGGTCGCAGGTACGTGTCCTGCTGCTCGGGTGAGGCGTCGAACAGGATGTTGTCGGCCGACCCGCCGAACCGGAACGGGACGAACGTGCGCCCCAGCTCCATCGTCAGCACGGCGTTCATGACGGGCCCGAGCGCGATCCCCCCGAACTCCTCGGGCGTCGTGATGCCCCAGAAGCCCGACCGGCGCGCCTTGTCCTGCAACGACTCCAGCACGCCGGGTTCGAGGGCCGTGACCCCGTCCCGCTCGTTGCGCAGCACCTGCGCCTCGAGCGGGACGACCTCACGGGTGACGAACGCGCGAACCGTGTCGCGGACCGCGCGCTGCTCGTCGGACAGCGAGAAGTCGATCACCCTGCGACGCTCGCCCGGCCATGGTCGATGACGACCGTGCCGTCGTCGAGCCTGGTGCGGAACCAGACGTCGGCACCGTCGCGCCAGGCGTCGACGGTCAGCGACTGCCCCGGCAGCACCGTCGAGGAGAACCGGCACGACATCGCGGTGAGCCGGTCCGGGTCGCCGCCGCACACCGTCGCGAGCAGCGCCCGGCCCGTCACCCCGTACGTGCACAGCCCGTGCAGGATCGGGGTGTCGAACCCGCCCTTGGCCGCGAACGCCGGGTCCGAGTGCAGCGGGTTGCGGTCGCCGGAGAGGCGGTAGATCAACGCCTGCTCGGGACGGGTCGCATAGGTGACGGTGTGATCGGGCGCCCGGTCGGGCGGCGTCCATGTCTCCTTCGGGCCGCGCTCGCCGCCGAAACCGCCCTCGCCGCGGATGAACACCGCGCTGCGGTTGGTCGCGAGCCGCTCGCCGCCGTCGAGGACCGCCGTGGCCTCGACGGAGACGAGCGCACCCGATCCCTTGTCGTGCAGGCCGGTGATCCGGGCGGTGGTCGTGACCGTGCCCTCGACGGGCACCGGGCGGTGCAGCTCCAGGTGCTGCTCGGCGTGCACGAGCATCGAGCGGTCGAAGTCGCCGAAGCCCGGTGTCGGGGCCTGCGAGAGCAGCACGGCGAACGTCGGCAGCACCCGCTGCTCGACGCCGTCGGAGTTCTCCGTCGTGAACTGCAGTTCCTCGGCGGGAGCACCGAGACCGGCACCCACCCCGACGGCGTAGAGCAACGCGTCCTTCGAGTCCCACGAGCGCGTGCGGGGTTCGCCTTCGCGCCCGACGGCATTCGGATCGACGGCCATGTCGGTCAGTTCCTTCCCGGGTGCACAGTCACCGGTCGAGCCACATGTTCGCGAAGAACGTGTCGCGGGTGAGGTATCGCTGCATGCCCTTGACCTGCGGCTTCGCGATGGTCGACAGGTACCCGCGGCTGTAGTAGGCGACCGCGAGGTCCTGGTTGGTGAGCTGCTGGACCTGCTGGTAGGCCTTCGCCAGCTCGGCCGGGTCGGTCGTCGACACGGCCGTGTCGAGCGCTGCGTCGACCTGCGGGTTGGAGTAGTTCCCGAAGTTGGTGCTGCCGCCCGAGTGGAACAGGTTGAAGGCACCGGGGAACGGCCCGTCGACGGGACCGCCGACCCAGCCCGCGATCTGGAAGTCGCGGCTCTGCACGACGCTGGAGGAGTACTGGGCGAGGTCGTAGAACTGCACCTGGATGTCGATGCCGGCCGCCTTGAGCTGGGCCTGCAGGAACTCCGCGAACGCGACGCGGTTGGGCGCGTTGGTCGTCTTGTACTGGACGGTCGCGTTGCCGCCGCTCGCCTTGTAGTCGGCGACGAGCTGCTTCGCCTTCTCGATGTCGAACGCCGGCCACGCGTCACGCGACTGCTGGCTGGAGAACTCGGTGTCGTCGCCGAAGTAGCCGTCGGCACGCTCCATCTGGCCCCGGTACTGGCTGGCCGCCAACGCGTTCAGGTCGATCGCCCGGACGACAGCCTCACGCATCCGCCGGTCGTCGAAGGGTGCCCGCGTCTGGTTGAAGTAGATGTACTCCGCTCCGTTGCCGGAGCCGTAGTAGACCTTCAGGTTCGGGTTTCCGAGGCCACGGATCAGCTCGGTGTGGTAGCCGCCGAACACGACGTCGACGTCGCCGTTCTCGATCGATGCGTAGCGGGTCTCGGTGTCGGGCAGCGGCCGGAACTCCAGCCCGTCGAGATGGGGGAGACCCTGCTGCCAGTAGTTCGGGTTCTTCGTCAGGGTCAGCTTGGAGTCACGCACCCAGCTGGTGAACGTGAACGGCCCGGCCCCGACCGGCTCCTTCGCGATCCCGGCCTCGCCCTTCTCCTGCAAGGCCTTCGGGGAGACGATCGTGCCCAGGTTGCCGGAGTTGAACGGCAGCGCGAAGAGCTGCGGGAAGGTGCCGCTGGGGTTCTTCAGGGTGAACTCGACGGTCGTGGGATCGACCGCGCGCATCGACCCGATGACGACGGCGTACCGGTTCGAGGGCGAGGACTTCTTGTCGATGTGGCGCTGCACGTTGGTGATGACGGCCTGCGCGTCGAGCGGGGTGCCGTCGGAGAACGTCACCTCCGGGCGCAGCCCCATCCGCCAGGTCGTGCCGTTGTCGGTGGTCTCCATCGACTTCGCCATGTACGGCTGGGGGACGCCCTTGTCGTCGAGCTTGAGCAGCGAGTCGTAGACGGCGAGTGCCGCCATGTTGGAGTTCTGCACCGTCGGGTCGAAGCTGACGATCTCGCGGTCCTCGGCGAGGATCAGCGTCCCGCCGTTCTTCGCGGTGCCCTCGGAGGCGAGATTGTCGCCGAACGGGTTGACCGTCCGCAGCTCCGGGCCGGTCGAGGAACCGGCGTTGGAGCCGCACGCGGAGAGTACGAGCGTGCCGATCGCCAGGATCGCGACGGCGGCGCGGGTACGCCAGGGCCGTGGGAGCGACCGGTTCATACCGGCACCACCTCCCGGGGTAGTGAGGCAGCGCGTCGGTCAGCTCGTCCGTCGACAGTGACGGCAACACCCATGATGGGCCTCCCGCTCTCGGTATGAAACGGACCGTAGCGATCCGACCCAATCATGGCAACCAGATTGTTAACAATCATGGTCACGACGGATTCCGTGTGACCCCTGCGGCAAGCCGCTTCCATCACCACCCAGCGGCGGCCCGCTCGACGAGATCGACGCCGGCCTGGTTCTCGCGACCGGGGAGAGCGCGGGCGTTCAGGCCGCGTGCAGCGCCGCGCGGGCAGCCGACAGTGCCTGTCCCGCATAGCCTGCGCCGAACAGCACGACGTGCACCAGCAGCGGGAAGAGCTGGTGCAGCGGGATGCGGGCGGCGTGCCCGGGCGCGAGCGGGGCGGACTCGTCGTAGGCCGCACGGACCCGCGCCAGGTGCGGGAGCCCGAACAGCTCGAGCATCGCCAGGTCGGTCTCCCGGTGCCCGCCGTGGGCGGCCGGATCGATCAGCAGCGCGCCCGCCGCCGTCCACAGGACGTTGCCCGACCACAGGTCACCGTGCAGCCGCGACGGCGACTCGGCGGACCCGGCCAGCTCCGGCAGCCGCGCGCAGACCGCCTCGATCGTGGCGACGTCGGCGGCGTCGAAGGTGCCCGCGTCGCGGGCCGCCCGGGCGTAGGGGAGGACCCGGTCAGCTGCGTACCAGCTCGCCCAGCCGTCGTGCCTCGGGCTGTTGCGCATCGGCGCCGTGCCGATCCACGCGTCGGCGGGCCCGCCCGGGGGTGGCGACCCGAACGCCGGAGCGCCCGCGGCATGCAGCCGGGCCAGCGCGACGCCGAGCTCCTCGGCCGCCGCGGCGGCCGGCGCGGTCGTCGCCACGAAGCGGGTGACCAGCCACGTCGCCTCCGCCGCCGACCCGGTCGCCAGCACCTCTGCGACCAACGGGCCCGCGCCGCCGGCGAGCCAGCGCAGCCCCGCGGCCTCCGCCACGACGCTCGACCCGGCCTTGGCGACGAGGCTCGTCCCGTCAGCCAGGTCGACCCGGGTAGCGCCGCCCAGCTCCGCCGTCCCGACCACCGTGCCGCCCAGCAACAGAGCGACGGCGCCGGCGGGACCCTCGCGGGTCACGCCCTCGTCCGCACCCACTCGACCATGCCCGGCATCGCCGCCTCGATCATGTCGAGCACCTCGTCGAACCCGCCCGGGCCCCCGTAGTAGGGATCGGGGACCTCGGCGTCGGCGGGGGCGTCGGGGTCGAACGAGCGCAGCAGCCGCACCCGTTCGGGCTCGGGTACCGAGCGGCGCAACGACCGCAGATGGTCACGGTCGAGCGCGACGAGCAGGTCGGCCGACAGCTCCTCGGAGTCGAGCTGACGGGCGGCGTGATCGGTCGCGTAACCATTGGTGCGCAACACTTCCGCCGCACGCGGGTCGGCCGGCTCCCCGACGTGCCAGCCACCGGTCCCCGCGCTGGTGACGACGACGTCGCCCAGCCCGGCGCGGTCGAGGTGGGCACGCAAGACCTGGGCGGCCATGGGGGAGCGGCAGATGTTGCCCGTACAGACGAAACTCACATGCACCCGGCCACCGTAGGACGCACCGCCCCCGGGGTCCGTTCGGGCGACTCGGATCACAAACCGGACATCGCCGGTGGGCGGGCGTGGCGTGCTCGTGCCCGCGGGCGGCCGGACCGATCACCGTAGGGTGGCATCCCATGGTGCGAGACCACGACGACCCCGGCCCGGCGCCCGCGGACCCGTTGCGTCACCACGGCGACGTCGACACCGAGCCCGGTCTCCTCGACCTGGCCGTGAACGTGCAGGGCGACGCGCCACCGCGCTGGCTGCGCGACCGGCTCACCGCCGCTGTCGACGACCTCGCCGCCTACCCGTCGGGCGCCCACGACGCCGCGGCCCGTGAGGCCGTCGCCGGGCGGCACGGCCGGGACGCCGCCGACGTCCTCGTCCTCGCCGGCAGCGCGGAGGGGTTCGCGATGCTGCCCCGGCTGCACCCCACCCGCGCCGCCGTCGTGCACCCCGGGTTCACCGAGCCGGAGGCCGTGCTGCGCGACGCGGGCGTCCCCGTCGTCCGGGTGCTCACCGACGCCGCCACCGGGCACCGCCTCGACCCCGCCGCCGTACCCGCCGACGCGGACCTCGTCGTCGTCGGCAACCCGACCAACCCGACGGGTGTCGCGCACCCCGCCGACACGCTGCGCGCGTTGGCCCGGCCGGGCCGCGTGCTCGTCGTCGACGAGGCGTTCGCCGACGCCGTCCCCGGCGAACCGGAGTCCCTCGCCGGCGATGCGTCGGTGCCCGGGCTGCTGGTGCTGCGCAGCCTCACCAAGACCTGGGCGCTCGCCGGGCTGCGCGCCGGCTACGCCCTCGCCGCCCCCGACCTGCTCGCCCGGCTCGTGGTCGGGCGGCCGCACTGGCCCGTCGGCACGCTGGTGCTGGAGGCAGTCGCGGCATGCAGCGAACCCGGTGCGGTGGCCCTCGCCGCCGACGCCGCCGCCCGGCTGGCCGGCTGGCGCACCGGCCAGGCCGCCGCGCTCGCCGCCGTCCCGGGCGTGCACGTCCAGCCCGGCGTCGCGCCCTACCTGCTGCTCACCCTCCCGCCCGGGACCGGCCCCGTCGTGCGGGCCCGGCTGCGCGCCGGTGGGATCGCCGTCCGCCGCGGCGACACCTTCCCCGGGCTCGGACCCGACCACGTCCGCGTCGCCGTCCGCGAACCGCGCGTTGCAGCCCTGCTGGCCGCCGCCCTGCGCGAGGCGCTCGCCGACGTCACGGAGGCGGCGGCATGAGCCTGCGCCTGCGCGACGTCGTCGCCGCCCTCGAGGCCGCCTACCCGCCGGGCCTCGCCGCCGACTGGGACGCCGTCGGGCTGGTCTGCGGTGATCCCGACGACGAGGTCCGCCGCGTCCACATCGCGGTCGACCCGGTCGCCGAGACCGTCGACGAAGCCCTCGCCGCCGGGGCCGATCTGCTCGTCACCCACCATCCGCTGCTGCTGCGCGGCGTCCACGGTGTCGGCGCCGACACCCCCAAGGGGGCGTTGCTGCACAGGCTGATCCGCGGCGGGGCCGGGCTCTTCACCGCCCACACCAACGCCGACTCCGCTGCGCCCGGGGTGTCCGACGCGCTCGCCGCCGCGATCGGGCTCACCGTCGAGGGGCCGCTGCAGGCCGCCCCCGCTCCGTCGCTGGACAAGATCGTCGCCTTCGTCCCGACCGGGCCGGCGCTCTCCACCGTGCACGAGGCGCTCTCCGACGCCGGCGCCGGGCAGATCGGCGACTACAGCCACTGCTCCTTCGCGACGGCCGGCACCGGCCAGTTCCTGCCCCACGAGGGCGCCGACCCGTCGATCGGGGCCGTCGGGCGGCTCGAACGCGTCGCCGAGACCCGCATCGAGATGGTGCTGCCGCGGGGGCGCCGCGCCGCCGTCGTCGCCGCGCTGCTCGCCGCCCACCCCTACGAGGAACCCGCCTACGACGTCCTCGAGCTCGCGGAGCTGCCGTCGCACCTGGGGCTCGGCCGGATCGGGGTGCTCGACGCCGCGGAACCGTTGTCCGCGTTCACCGACCGGGTTGCAGCCGCCCTGCCCGCCACCGCATGGGGCGTGCGCGCCGCGGGCGACCCCGACCGGATGATCCGCCGGGTCGCAGTGTGCGGCGGCGCCGGCGACTCCGCACTGGACGCCGCCGCGGCCGCCGGCGTCGACGCCTATGTCACCGCCGACCTGCGCCACCATCCCGCGTCCGAACACGTCCTTGCCGGGACCGGACCACACCCCGCGCGACCCGCGCTCGTCGACGTCGCACACTGGGCATCGGAGTGGCCGTGGTGTGCGCAGGCCGCGGACGTCGTCCGCACCGCGTCAGGCGGTAGCGTCGAGGTCCACGTCTCGCGGTTGCGGACCGACCCGTGGACCATCGGAAGGAACCCCACATGAAGGCCGACCCGGCCGACCAACGTCGGCTGCTGGAACTCGCGGAGGTCGACGCCGAGCTGGGCAGGCTCGCCCACCGCCGCCGCACCCTGCCAGAGGACGGCGAGCACGCCGCGGCCGAACTGGCCGTCCAGGCGGCCAAGGACAAGCTGGTTGGCATCGAGACCAACGCCGGCGATCTCGACCGCGACATCCGCCGCGTCGAGCGCGACGTCGAGGGCGTGCGCACCCGCACCACCCGCGACCACCAGATGCTCGCCTCCGCCGGCGTCGGTGCGAAGCAGGCCAACGACCTGCAGCACGAGCTCGAGACCCTGGCCCGCCGGCAGAGCGTCCTCGAGGACGAGCAGCTCGAGATCATGGAGCAACGCGAAGCCGTCGGCCTCGACCTCGAACACGCCCGCGTCGCGCTGGCCCGTTCCGAGCAGGAGCTGACCGACATCTCCGCCCGCCGCGACACCGCACTCGCCGACATCACCGCCTCCGAGGGCGGCCGGCAGCGGGCCCGCACCGAGGTCGTGGAGAAGATCGGCAGCGCCGACGTGCTCGCCGCCTACGAGACCCGCCGGAGCCAGGGCCGCGTCGGGGCCGGGCTGCTGCGCGAACGTCGGTGCGGCGCGTGCCGTCTCGAGCTCGACCGGACGTTCATCAGCCAGCTCCGGGCCGCGGCACCCGACGACGTCGTGACCTGCGAGGAGTGCGGGGCGATCCTGGTCCGCACCTCCGAGTCCGGCCTGTGACGTCGCCCGCCCCGGCGGCGAGTGCCGCCTGGACGGGGCAGGTCGGCGCGCCCACCCGGATGCTGCTCCTGCGTCACGGCCAGACACCGCTGTCGGTCGAGCGGCGCTACTCCGGGCACGGCGACCCCGAGCTCACCGACCTCGGCCGTGCCCAGGTCGCCGGCGCCGCGGCCCGGCTCGGGGGCGTCGCCGGGATCGCCGCCGTCCTCACCTCCCCGCTGCGCCGCACCCGCGCCACCGCGCAGGCCGTCGCCGAGGCCACCGGGGCACCGCTCGTCGTCCGGGACGGCCTGATCGAGACGAACTTCGGCGACTGGGACGGCCTGACCTTCGCACAGGCCCGCGACCTCGACCCCGACGCCCACGCCCGCTGGCTGGGCAGCCAGGACGTCGCCCCGCCCGGCGGGGAGAGCTTCGCGCAGGTCGGGGAGCGGGTGACCGTCGAGCGCGACGCGATCCTCGCCGGGTACCCGGGGGCGACGGTCGTCGTCGTCAGCCACGTCACGCCGATCAAGCTGCTGCTGCAGCAGGCGCTCGGCGCGGGCCCGTCGATCCTCTACCGGCTGCACCTGGACACCGCGTCGCTCTCGATCGCGGACTTCTACCCCGACGGCGGCACCTCGGTGCGGCTGGTCAACGACACCTCGCACCTGCCCACCTGACGCCTCCTCCGGGACATGCCCGGGCGGGACGCCGGCTGAGCTCGTGATCGTCGTTCCTGGCCGATGAGCGACGGATACGCCGCTGACCAGCCAGGGCCGGTGATCATGTCGGGCGCCCCGCTCGCCGACGCTGATCCTGTGATCGGGCCCCGCCGGACATCGGCGACGCCGGGTCCGGCCCGACGGGACCTCGACGGAGCTAGAGGCCGGCGACCTGCAGCCCCAACCAGAGTGCGCACGTCGCCGCGGCGAGGGTGAGCGGGACGGTCAGGGCGCCGAGGCGGGTGAACTCGGCCGTCGACACCTGATCGTCGCGCGCCCCCAGCACCTGCCGCCACAGCAGCGTCGCGAGCGAGCCGACGAAGGTCAGGTTCGGGCCGATGTTCACCCCGAGCAGCACCGCGAGTACCAGCCCGGTGCGGACGCCGGGTGGTGCGGTGGCGACGACGTCGAGCAGCACCAAGGTCGCCGGCAGGTTGTTGACGACGTTCGCCAGCACCGCCGCGATCCCCGCGACCGCGAGCAGCGCGAGCAGGGTCGTGGCGTCCGGCGCGGGGACCAGGGCGCGGAGCAGATCCGTCAGCCCGTGCTCGCCGACCGCCGCGACGACGATCCCCAGCGCCAGCACGAACAGGCAGAACAGCGGGTCGATCGCCCGGACGACGCCCGTGACGTCGATGCGCCCGCCTGTGAGCGACCGGGCCGCGAGCACCACCGCCCCGGCGGCCGCGACCCACACCGGTTCGAGCCCGATCGTCGACGACACCGCGAACCCGGCCAGCGTCAGACCGAGCACGACGAGCGCGAAGCGCGGAGCCTCCGTCGTCGGTGATGGTGTGGCAGGGGACGCGGGCGCCTGCAGGTCGTTCCGGAAGAACCAGCGCAACACGCCGTACTCGACCGCGACCGCCGCCAGCCACGGCAACGCCATCAACCCCGCGAAGCCCAGGAACGGCAGGCCCGACGCGCTGAACGCCAGCAGGTTCGTCAGGTTCGAGACGGGTAGCAGCAGCGACGCCGAGTTGGACAGGTGCCCGCAGGCGTACGCGTGCGGGCGGGCGCGGACGCTCAGGCGCCGCGCCGTCAGCAGCACGACCGGCGTGAGCAGCACGACCGTCGCGTCCAGGCTGAGCACGACCGTCGTCGTCGACGCGGCGACGAACACCAGCCCGAGCAGCCGGGTCGGACGGCCGCGCGAGCCTGTCGCGAGCCGGGCGCCGAGCCAGTCGAAGACGCCCTCCGCCTCGGCGAGGCGCCCCAGCAGCAGGATCGCCGCCAGGAACCCGACCGTCGGCCCGAGCGTGCCCACCTCGGCCACCGCCGCGGGCAACGCCAGCAGGCCCGCCCCGACGACGACCATCGCCGCCGGGATCGCGACCGCCGCCTCCGGCAGCCCGCGCGGACGCACCGCCGCGGCGACCAGCACCACGACCAGCAGCGCCGCCGCGGCCACGGTCGCGACGACCCCCGTCATCGGAGCCCGCCCGTCACCGCAGCCTGCCGATCACCGCTGGCACGTCCATCTACGTGAGGAGCAGCCAGATGCCGACGCCCAGCCCCAGCAGGACGACGCACCAGCGCAGCACGTTCTCCGGCATCCGCCGCGCGATCCGGGCGCCCAGGAACCCGCCGACCAGCGTCGCCGGCGCCAGCAGTGCCACCGCCGGCCACTCGACCGGTGCGCGCAGCGAGAAGATCAGCACCGTCACCGTCGCGACGATCAGCGACAGCAGGCCTTTCAGCGCGTTCAGCCGGACCAGCTTGTCGTTGGCCAGCAGCGACAGCGTCGAGATCAGGATGACGCCCAGCGCCCCACCGAAGTAGCCGCCGTAGACCGCGGCCAGGAACACCGCGGGCAGCAGCACACCCATGCGGTCCGGCGCGTCGGCGTCCGGGGTGCCGATCTTCTTCTTCAGCCACGGCCCGATCGCCATCACCAGGCTCGCGAGCAGCACCAGGATCGGGACGACCGCGTCGAACACGCTCTGCGGCAGCAGGAGCAGCAGCACACAGCCGACCGCCGCGCCCGCCACCGCGACTCCGGACGTCAGCGCGATCCGCCGGCCCTGCCCGACCAGCTCCCTCCGCTGGCCCACCACGTTGCCGAGATAGCCGGGCCACTGCGCGATCGAGTTCGTGACGTTCGCGTTGAGCGGCGGCAGCCCCACCGCCAACAAGGCGGGGAAGACCAGCAACGACCCGCCGCCCGCGATGGCGTTGACTGCGCCGGCGACAAGCCCCGCCACGAGCAGGAACGTCAGACTTCCGGCGGTCAGGTGCAGCACGGGGCGACGGTAATCCGCGTACCGGCATCCGGCGCGCCGACCCCGTGGTGATCGCGTCACACCGGCGGCCCGTAGGATTCGCGACGCGGACGAGTCGGTCGGGCGACCGCGTCGACGATCCCCGGATCGTCGCCGAGGAAAGTCCGGACTCCGCAGGGCAGGGTGGTTGTCAACGGCAACCCGGGGCGACCCGCGGGACAGTGCCACAGAGAACAGACCGCCGACGGCGCGAGCCGGCGGTAAGGGTGAAACGGTGGTGTAAGAGACCACCAGCACCCCGGGTGACCGGGGTGGCTCGGTAAACCCCACCCGGAGCAAGGCCAAAAGGCGCCCGCAAGGGGGCTGCGCAGACGTTCGAGGGCGGCCCGTCCGAGTCTGCGGGTAGGTCGCAAGAGTCCGCCGGCGACGGCGGACCGAGATGGATGGTCGCCGAACGGAGGGCCGCGAGGCTCCCGGGAACAGGATCCGGCTTACAGACCGACTCGTCCGCCCAAGCCGGAGCACCCTGCATCGTGACCCGGTGGCGGGATCCGCCGACCGGACCACGTTCAGATGGACGCTACGCAACCGTTCCTCGTGGTGGGCGACCTCGTCGATCCGATGCGGCGCCGGGTTCTCGCGCACGTCGCGCCGCCGAAACCGGCGGCTCGCAGCGAGTACGGCGGCTCGGCGGTCCCGCGCTCGCTGTCGGAGGCCTGCCGCAAGGCCATCGGCATCCCAGCGACCTGCAGGCCGACGAACACCGTGTCACCGGGCCCCAAGGAGCCGGCCGCGCGTCATCCGCACATCGGACCGGACCACGCGTCGAGCCGCAGCGCATGTGTCCTGCAGGTGACCGGACTCGGGACGTGTGCCCTTCTGCGTCGGTGGGGTCTCCGGAGTGCGGAACCAGTCCGTCGCGCTGCGTTTCGTCGTCGGACCGGTCACGTCCGCGGGCCGATGCCCGGCTCGGTCCTCGACCGCCACCGCGTGCCGGAAGGCGAGCTCGGCGAGGCCGTCGTCGTAACCCTGCCCCATGGCGCGGACCCACCAGACCCCGTTGCGCCGGTACACCTCCGCGAGCAGCATCGTGCGCTCGGTGGTGGCGGCATCGAGGGTGGCGGTCGCCGCGATCTTGCTGTGCTCCTCGGACACGAGGGACGGGTCGATGCGGGTGCTCTGTCGCTGTCGCTGTCGCTGTCGCTGTCGGCCGCGAGGGCGACGGCGCCGTGCTCGCTGAGCGGGGCGTTGTGGAAGACGAAGTCCTCGTCGGCGACGACGCGGTCGTCGGCGTCGACGAGGAAGGCGACGACGCCGCGTCGGTGCCGGTGACGAGCGCGTCGGCCCGCCAGGCGACGTCGACGGTCCAGACGTTCTCGTCGGGCAGGTCGATGACCGCGCCGCGGGTGAGCACCGGGAGCCCGGCACCGGGGGAGTCGGAGCGGTGCCGCCCGACGTAGGTGGAGGTGAGGTCCTCCGGCGTCGGCGCGGGCAGGGTGATGCCCAGCGCGACCTCGCCGCGGTGCTGCGGCAGCTCGGTCTGGCGGTGCGACGGGTGTGCCGGACGTCGTCGAGCAGCCGCACCAGGGTGGCCTCGTCGGCGACCGCGATGCCCTCCCGGGCGGTCTCTGCGGCGAGGAAGCCGTGGTCGAAGGTGGCGTTGTGGGCGAGCAGGATCCTCTGTCGAGCACCTCCAGCAGGTCCGGCGCTATCTTCTCGAACCGCGGCGCTCCGGCGAGGCGTTCGGGGTGAGGCCGTGGACGTGCACGGGGCCCGGGTCGCAGCCCGGTCGACGAGCGAGGAGAAGCCGGGTCCGGAGGGCGGCCGGCGGCGTCGAGCGCCATCGCGGCGACGCTCAGCACGCGGCTGCCGCCGGGGTGCAGGCCGGTCGTCTCCACGTCCACGACCGCCCACGCGTGGTCGGCGTCGAGGAGTCGTTCGATCCGGGCGGTGATCACGTGGGGGTCCTTCGTGCGTCGGGCAGCCGGGGAGCGGCGGGATGATCTCCGTCCGAACGGTCGCTCCCCGCAGTTGATCCGTCACCGAACGGTTCCGCGGATCTGCCGGACGTCGGCGCTACGGTGGCCGTGATGCGGCGGGGAGCGGACGAGTCGGCGGCCCGGCGCGGCGGTTTCGGCCGCCGCGGCGCGGATCGCGGCTCCGGGGAAACCCCGGGGTGCACCACCTCAGCGGGCCATCGCGTCCCGCGCGTGCGGTCACTGCTCCCGCGTGAGTCTGCGCGCGGCGGACAGGAACCCAGGTCGACCGTGCCCCGCCGCATCGCCGGGGCGCGTCGGTGACCGACCCGGAGGCGGTGCTCGTCGCGATCCTGCGTGTGCCGTGGCGCGAGCGGGCCGTCGCCGCGGCCGTCCGCGAGATCGTCGGTGCGCAGCGAGCGCCGGAGCTCGCCGCCCGGCTGCTGGAGCGCTGGCCCGACGCACCACGCGTCACGCACGCCGAGATCCTCGCCGGCATCACGACGGCGCTGGGCCGGCGTATCGTGCTCGACCCGCTGCCCCCGCCGCGGTGGCGCTGGCCGGTGCAGCGGTGGGAGGACGTCGATGCGCTCGCGGCCGGGCTCGACCTCCGCGACGGCGAGCTCGACTGGTTCGCCGACACCCGCGGATGGCTCGCGGACGGGCGGCTGGGGCACTACCGCAGGCGCTGGCACGACCGCCGGCTGATCGAGGCACCGAAGCCGCGGCTCGCGGAGCTGCAGCGTCGGGTCGGGCGGCGCGTGCTCGCGCACATCCCGGTGCACGACGCCGCGCACGGCTACGTGCGTGGCCGCTCACCGCTGACCCTCGCGCGCGTGCACGCGGGACAGGCGTTGGTGCTGCGCCTCGACGTGGAGGGCTTCTTCACCCGGATCGGTCCGGCGCGGATCGCGGGCCTGCTGGCGACGGCGGGCTATCCGGCCGCGGTGGCGCGGACGCTCGCGGGGCTGCTGGTGACGGCGACTCCTCCGGGCGTGCTGCGGGCAGCTCCTGCTCACGTCGACGCCGCGACCCGGGACCGGCTGCGCGCCCCGCACCTGCCGCAGGGGGCGCCGACGTCACCGGCGGTCGCGAACGTTCTCGCGCACGGTCTCGACCGGAGGTTGACCGCGCTCGCCGCGGCCGCGGGCGCCCGCTACGGCAGGTACGCCGACGACCTCGTGTTCTCCGGGGACACCACCCTGCCGGTGCAGGGGTTGCTGCGCCGGGCGCGCGACGTCGCCGCCGACGAGGGGTTCGCCGTCCGCCCGGCGAAGACGCGGGTGATGCCGGCGCACCACCGGCAGCGGGTGGTGGGGCTGGTGGTCAACGAGACGCCGGCGGTGTCGCGTCGCGAGTTCGACGCGCTGCGGGCGCTGCTGCACAACTGCGCGCGGACGGGGCCCGCCGCGCAGAACCGCGACGGCCACCCGGACTTCCGGGCGCACCTGCTGGGCCGGATCGGCTGGGTCGCGACGGGCAGCCCGGCGCGGGCCGAGCGGTTGCGTGCGCTCTTCGGCGGGATCAGCTGGGACTGAGACGGTCAGGCAGCCCGCGACAGTGCGTCGCGGATCGCCTCGGCCAGCACGGTGCGGCCCGCGGGGGTGGGGTGGATCTGGTCGGCGCCGAGGACGCCGGTCCCGGCGGCGCGGACCGCGGCGGCCCAGTCGAGGAACACGACGTTGGACCCGTGGCGTGACGCCGCCGACTTCAGGACCGCGTTGTTGGAGCTCTGCCAGACCCGCGGGACGAAGGTGCCGACGAGCACGACCGGGCGCTGACCCGCGGCGGTGAGGACGGCGTCGACGTCGGAGGCTGAGACGGTGCCGTTGGCGCCGAGGTCGACGACGATCGGGCCCGGGTTGCGGGCCGTCCACGCCCGGACCTTGGCGGGTGCGGTGGAGAACTGCCGTCCCACCTCGGCGTCGACGGTGGTGTCGGAGCCGAGGGCGGCCTTGATCGCCGCGGCGCTGCCCAGGGAGATGGAGTCGCCGACGACGAGGATCGGGCCGGTGGCGCGGCCGCGCTGCGGGGCGTCCTCGGTCTCGGCGGCGTCCGCGGTGGTGGTCGGCGCCTGTTCCGGCACAGTGGTGATCGGGGCGGAGGTGGGTGGCGCGACGGAGACGGCGGACGCGGCGGGCGGCAGCTCGTCGGGAGGAGCGGGAGAGGAGACGGACGCAGCCACGATGAGACCGCCGACGGCGACCGCCGCCGAGACCAGCGCGGCCGCCCCGACGGCCGCGGGGCCGTTCCGGAGCTTGGGGAGCATCGTCGTCGATCTCACCATGTCGCCGGCGCCGCTCCGACACCGGTACCGGCCGTGACCTGCGGATGATCTCCGGGGGAGGGTGGGGTGACGGTCAGGTGGCGCGGACTGCGGCCCGGATTCCGGTGGGGCTCATCACGAAGTGGACGTGTGACAGGTCGGGGGCGTGGGCGTCGGCGGTGAGGTCGGCGAGGGCGTGCGTGCCGGCGACGGCGAGCGTGGTCGCCCCCGCGGCCCGGCCGGCGGCCAGCCCGGCCGGGGCGTCCTCGACGACGAGACAGCCAGTGGGGTCGACGCCGAGGCGGTCGGCGGCGAGCAGGAACGGCTCCGGAGCGGGCTTGCCGGCTCGGACGTCGTCGGCGGTGACGAGCACGGCCGGGACGGGCAGGCCCGCGGCCGCGATGCGGGCCAGCGCCAGGTCACGGGTGCAGGAGGTGACGATCGCTGCCGGGGCGGTGGCGCGCAGGGCGTCGAGGGCACCGGGGAGGGGGACGACGCCGTCGGTGTCCGCCAGCTCGAGGGCGACGATGCGCGCGAGCGCGGCGGGGACGCGGTCGGGGGGAAGGACGTCGGCGATGATCTCGACGGCGGGCCGGCCGTGCGTGTTCACGAGGGCGGCGTCGGGAACACCGTGTTCCTGGGCCCAGCGGGTCCAGCAGCGGACGACGGCGGGGGTGGAGTCGACGAGCGTGCCGTCCATGTCGAACAGTGCGGCGGCGAAGGTGCGGTCGAGCAGGGCGTCGAGCGTGATCGGCACGTGCGGAAGGCTACGGCGCGGATGTCGGGCGGGTGCCCGCCCGGTCGCGAGATCTGCGGCGCCGAACGATCACGCGCCCGGTCAATGGTTGCGCCCCCGCACAAGGACGCGTTAATCGAATTCTCAGGACGGAGCGGGCGGAATCGTCGATGAATTGTGATTGGCTGGTCACCGTTCGGGACGACCCGGCCGTCGCGCTACAGTTTCTCCCGACCGACGGTCGGGTGCCGAACGGTCCACTCCGGGAACGCTCGGCGGCCCGAGAATCACGGCGAGCGGCGGCGACGGGCCTGTGGGCCGTGCGGGCGGAAGGTATGCAGAACGATCGCGTAGTGCGACTGTACGGTACGATTCGGATGGTTACGGCGCCGAAGGCTGATCCTGGCCGGACGTGCTGGACCGTTCGGGTGCACCGCGCGTCCGGACGGTCCCAACCCACGACCTCGACTCGACTCGTGTTCACGCCGTCGCTCGCGACGTCCGTCGGACCGTCGGACCGGTGAGCGTCCGTGGGACCGGCGCGATCGAGGTTGTAGCGGGGCCACCACGTGGCGGCGGCAGTGACGTTGCGTGCTCGGACCCTGGCGAGTTGCGCACGATCGTGCCGTGAGTAAAGGCGTCCTCACTGCACGTAGCGATCATCATAAAATCCACAGACAATAGCTGGACGACCGTCCAGTCCATTCCGCGTTAGTACGGTTGGACGCCGATTCGCACCCGGGTCCGGGAACAGCGCCCCGCGTCCTGAGCCGTGCGTCACGAAACGGGCGTCGTCGAGGACCGGGTCGACCGTACCCACACGATTCGTGGTTATTATTCGGGCATGGCGGGCAGTTCTTCTCAACGGCGGGCGAGGCCCGGGTCGGATTCGAGGTCGGGTCCTGCGCTCGCGGGGGAACCCCCCGCCGACAGGTCGGCAGCGGACATCCTCACCGAGCGTGAGACGTCGGCCGAGACGGTCGCGGCGATGACGACGATCGCGTCGATCCAGCGTGTCGCGATGCGCATCCGGCATCACCTCGAACAGGGCGTCCTCAAGGACAGCGAACTGACCTGGACGGGCTTCCTCGTCCTGTGGGTCCTCTGGCTCTTCGGTGAGATGCAGACGCGGTACCTGGCCGAGGAGGTCGGGGTCAACCGCAGCACCCTGAGCGGGGTGCTGGCCACCCTCGAACGCCGGGGCCTGCTCACCCGCCGCGGCCACGAGTCCGAGGGCCGGCTGGTGCTGGTGGAGCTCACCTCCGAGGGTGGCGCGCTCGTCGACAAGCTGTTCCCGCGCTTCGGTGCCGAGGAGGCGTTCGTCGTGGGATCGCTGAGCCCCGACTCGATGCGTCGGCTGGGCAACTCGCTGCGTTCGGTCCAGCAGCAGCTCGACTCCGACGAGGGCAAGCGGCGCCGTGCGGCGCCCGTGCGCGACCGCTGACCCGCGCCGCGGCGACCCGTCAGGTCGCCGCGCGCTCCAGCATCGGCACCATCCCGTCGAGCAGGGCCTGCAGTCCGAACTCGAACAGCTCGTCGAGGTCGAGGTCGTACTCGACGTCGAGCATCCGCGCGAACCGCGGGAAGTCGCCGCGGTCGAGCAGCGCGCGCAGCGAGTTCTCGTTGGCTTCCATCCAGGCCTCGCTGTCGAGGCCGGTCTCGGCCTGCGCCACGCGCTCCGGTTCGAGGTTCACCGCGGTCCCGCGCGTGTAGTTGATCAACGTCAGGTGCGCGGTGAATGCCGTGTCGTGGCCGAGGCCGCGGTGGTCGAGCACGCCGAGCATCCATTCTGTGTAATGCAGTCCGCTGGGAATCGCCTGCGGCCGGGTGAGCGACATCGCGGGTGCGGCCCAGGGATGGCGGCGGAAGACCGTCCACATGAGCCGCGCGCCCGTCTCCAGGCCCGCGCGGAGGTCCGCGGGGACCGTCGCCGGGACGGGGATCTCGCCCAGTGCGAGGTCGAGCATCCCCAGTACGAGATCGTCCTTGTCGGCGACGTGGTGGTAGAGCGACATCGTCGCGACCCCGAGGGCCGCCGCGAGTCGTCGCATCGACAACGCGTCCAGACCTTCGGCGTCGGCCACGGCGACCGCGACGGCGACGATCGCCCGACGGTCGAGGGCTCCGTCGGTGGTCCGGCCGGTGGGGGTGCCTGCCCGGGTGCCGCGCACGGGCGCGGTCGCCCCGGCGACGACGGTGCCGACGCCGGGCCGTGCCTCGACGAGTCCTTCCTGGCGTAGCGCCGTCAGCACCTTGGTGGCCGTGGCCATCGCGACGCCGTGACGGCGGACGATCTCTCGCGTCGACGGCACCCGTGCACCCGCGGCGAGCTCGCCCGACCGGATGCGGGCCCGCAGCTGTGCGGCGATCTCTGCCGACGACGCGGCCATCCCGACCTCCTGAGGTGCACTAGTACAGCATTGTCTGCGCCGGTCGGCGCGCCACCGTCGAAATAGTGCACTAGTACGCTGCTGTTTTCCAGCGCGAACACCTTGAGACAGTGCACTTGTACGGCGTACGTTCCTGCGTCGTGGGGGTCGACGAGGCCCGCCGGACGAGGAGGCTTACGGTGCACGAGAACGACGTCCTGATCTCCGGAGCGAGTATCGCGGGCCCGGCGCTGGCGTTCTGGCTGAGCCGGGCCGGCTACCGGGTGACCGTCGTCGAACGGGCGCCCGCGCTGCGCCCGGGCGGGCAGACGGTCGACCTGCGCGGCGCGGGCCGCACGGTCGTCGAGCGGATGGGTCTTCTCGACGCGGTCCGCGCCCGCTGCGTGCACGAACGCGGCCTCGCCTACGTCGACGAGCAGGGCCGTCGCGTCGCCGAGGTGCCCGTCGAGGCCTTCGGCGGGCAGGGGATCGTCGCCGAGATCGAGGTGATGCGCGGCGATCTCGCGGAGGTGCTGTTCGACGCGACGCGCGGCGACGTCGAGTACCTGTTCGGCGACCGGATCGCGGCCCTCGGCGAGGGCCCCGACGGTGTCGACGTCCGGTTCGCGAGCGGTGAGCGGCGCCGCTTCGGGCTGGTCGTCGGCGCCGACGGGCTGCACTCGGGGGTACGGGCGCTGGCGTTCGGGCCGGAGTCGGAGTTCGTGCGCCCGCTCGGGCTGGTGATGGCGTTCTTCACCACGCCCGACCGCGTGGGCCTCGACGGCTGGTGCACCATGCACAACGTTCCCGGCGGTGTCGTCGAGCTGCGGCCGGACCGGGTCGCCGGGCAGGCGAAGGCGCTGGTTGCGGCGCACACCGGCGAACCGGTGCACCGGCTCCCCCGGGAGCGGTCCCGGGCGCTGCTGCGGGAGGCGCTGGCCGGCGCCGGCTGGGTCGTCCCGCAGGTTCTCGACGACATGGACGGCGCCGACGACTTCTACGTCGAGGCGATCGGCCAGGTGCATCTCGACTGCTGGTCGCGTGGGAGCGTCGTGCTCCTCGGTGACGCGGCGTGCTGCCCGTCGCCGCTGACCGGGATGGGGACGAGCCTCGCGCTCGTCGCGGCCTATGTCCTGGCGGGGGAGCTGGTCCGGCACCCGGAGAGCCGTCCCGCGGCCCTCGCCGCCTACGAGGAGCGGATGCGCCCCTATGCCGTGCGGGCCCGCAAGCTCCCGCCCGGCGGCACCGAGGGTTTCGCGCCGAGGAGCCGGGCGCGGATCGCCGTGGGGCGGGCGTCGATGCGGTGGATGACACGGTGGCCGCTGCGGCTGCTGGCCGCGCGGATCTTCTCGGCCGCGGACGGGATCGACCTGCCGGACTACGGCGGCCTCGTCGCCCCCTCGACACCGCTGTGACTCGTCCGTCACGTCCATTATTCATCGGACGTTGAGTTGATGTCCCGGGAGCGCTACCGTCCCGGCATGACGGACGCCGCAGGCACCGCCCGCGCGGGGCAGCTCGTGGTCGGGCTCGCCGGCCTGCGCCGCGGTTCCCTGGCCGTCGCCGGGGGAAAGGCGGCCAACCTGGGGGAGCTGGTCGCCGCGGGCCTCCCGGTGCCCGACGGGTTCTGCGTCACCACCGACGCGTACACCTCGGCCGCCACCGCGGCGGGCCTGCCCGCGGCCCTCGCCGAGGGCGCCGTCCCTGCCGCTCTGCGGGCCCGGCTGCAGGACGCACCCGTCCCCGCCTGGATCGCCGACAGCGTCCGGGCCGCCTACGCCGCACTCGGCGGCGCGGGCGGCGGGGACGTCCCGGTCGCGGTCCGGTCCTCGGCGACCGCCGAGGACCTCCCCGACTCCAGCTTCGCCGGGCAGCAGGACACCTACCTCAACGTCGTCGGCGCGGACGCGGTCGTCGACGCGGTGCGCCGCTGCTGGGCGTCGCTGTGGACCGACCGGGCCGTCGCCTACCGCGAGACCGCCGGGATCGGCCCGGCGACGGTGCGGCTCGCGGTCGTGGTGCAGCGCATGGTCGACGCCGTCGCCGCGGGTGTGCTGTTCACCGCCGACCCGCTCACCGGCACCCGCGACCGCGCGGTCCTCGACGCCGCGCCCGGGCTCGGCGAGTCCGTCGTCTCCGGCGCGGTCGACCCCGACCACGTCGTCGCCGGGCACGACGGACGCGTCCTCGACTACCGCGTCGGCCGGGACGGGGTGGCCGTCCGGGCTGTCGCCGGCGGTGGCACCGTGCACGAGGAACCCACCTCGGAGCGCACCCGCTGCCTCAGCGACGCCCAGGTCGCCGAGATCGTCGCGCTCGGGCTCCGGGCGGCCGCGCACTTCGGCGCGCCGCAGGACGTCGAGTGGGCGGTCGCTGCCGACGGCACCGTCGCGCTCACCCAGTCCCGCCCGGTCACGACGCTGTTCCCGCTGGTCGAACCCGTCGTGCCCGGACACGTGTACCTGTGCGTCAGCCTGGCCCAGGGCCTCGTGCGGCCGATGACCCCGCTCGGGGTCTCCGCGGCCCGCGTGATCGGCGCGACCGGTGTCGGCCTCATGACGGGCCGGCAGCCGGCCGACCCGCGCCGCGGCCCCCGCGGGTTCGCGGTCGCCGCGGGCCGCCCGTTCGTCGACGTCACGATGCCACTGCGCAGCGCACCCGGACGGGCCCTGCTGCCACCGATCCTCGACGTCATGGAGGCCCGCTCGGCCGTCGTCGCGCGGGCACTGCTCGCGGGCGGGCTCGCCGGGCAGCACGAGCTGGACCGGCCCGCGGGCCGCCGGTCGTGGCTGCCGTTCCTGCGCGGCGTCGGGCGGATCGCCGTCCGGTTCCGGGTGCCGGTGCGTCTCGTCGGTGCGCTCGTGTCGCCGCGGTACGCGTTGCGCCACGTCGCCCGGGTCCGCATGGGCATAGCGCCGCTGTGCGTCGTCGCCCCGGACCTGCCGACGCCGGCACGGCTGCAGCGGGCCGAGGAGGTCGTCGCGGCCGTCTTCCCGGTGCTGCCGACGACCGCGCCCGTCGCCGGGGCAGGATTCGTCGCGCTCGGCGCGGCCCGGTGGCTCGCGGGTGCCGACCTGCCGGCCGCCGACGTCCACGAGGTGCTGCGGTCGTTGCCGCACAACGTCACCACCGAGATGGACCTGCGGCTGTGGGCGCTCGCCGCGCGGCTGCGCACCGACCCCGCGTCGGCGGCCGCCCTCCGCGACCACGACCCGGCCACCCTCGCCGCGCGGTACGGACGAACCGAGCTGCCCGACGCGCTGCAGACCGGGCTCGCGGGGTTCCTGCGTGACCACGGCCACCGCGCCGCGGCCGAGATCGACCTCGGGGTCGCCCGCTGGTCCGACGATCCGGGGCCCGTCCTCGCGGTGCTCGCCGGCTACCTGCGGCTGCCCGTCGACGAGCGCCCCGACACCGCACCCGACGTCCAGTTCGCCCGCGGTGCCCGGGCCGCGGAGCAGGCGGTGACGGCGGTCGCCGCCCGCGTCCGGACCCGTTCGCGCCTCCGCGCCGTGCTCGTCGCCGCGGCACTGCGCCGCACCCGCGCGCTCGCCGGGCTGCGCGAGGAGCACAAGGACCTGCTGGTGCGGGTGCTCGCAGCCGCACGGGCGCACCTGCTGCTCGCCGGCGCCGACCTCACCGTGCGCGGGCTGCTCGCGGCGGCCGACGACGTGGTCATGCTCGACCTCGCCGAGATCGGCGCCGCGGTCGCCGGCACCGACCAGCGCGCGCTCGTCACCCGTCGCCGGGCCGAGCACGAGCATGAGCTGCGCCGCCGGCACGTCCCGCGGATCGTCCTGGCCGACGGGACCGAACCCGAGGCAGCGGTCCTGGCGGCCGAGACCCCGGCGGACGGGGCGCTGACCGGCACCGCGGCGTCGGCGGGTGCGGTCGAGGGGCCGGTGCGGATCGTCCTCGATCCCGCCGACGCCGCACTGCAGCCGGGGGAGGTGCTCGTCGTGCCGTCGACCGACCCCGGCTGGACCCCGCTGTTCCTCACCGCGGGCGCGCTCGTCATGGAGATGGGTGGGTCGAACTCCCACGGCGCCGTCGTGGCCCGCGAGTACGGCATCCCGGCGGTGGTCGGTGTGCCGTCGGCGACGACGGTGCTGCGGACCGGCCAGGTCGTGCGCGTCGACGGCGCAGCGGGCACCGTCACGCCGGTCGCCGCGACGGCCTGAGACCGACGACGGACCGGTCCCGTTCATGTTCGAACCAACCTCGTGTCGGACCCGGCGCTGAGCAGCGGGAACCACCGCGCCGGGCCGGGCCACGGCGCCGGGCCAGACCACCGCGCCGGGCCGGGGGCGGAGCGCAGGCCTCAGGACGGTTCGGGCGTCAGCAGCCGGGCCGTCGCGGCGGCGATGCGCAGCGACCCGACGCCCGTCGGATGGAACGGATATCGGTCGCCGAGACCCTGCAGGTCAGGGCCCAGCCCGTCGACCGGGGGCGGGCTGCACAACGGCTCCAGCGGCGGGTCGACGACCGTCAGCGCGTACTTCGCCGCGCCGGCGCGGAGCACGTCGTTGAGTGCCTGGTTGCGCTCGTGCATGAGCTCGGTCTTGGCCCGGTCGAGCCCCGGCACACCGGCCGGGCCACGGGCGTCGGGGCAGTCGGCGGTGTCACGGCCAGGGGCGAACACGTCGTAGGACGTCGCGATGACGATCTGCGGATGCCCGGGCAGCGTCGTGAGGTCCTGCAGGAGGTCACCGTAGTCGCGGTCGAACGCGGCGAGCCGGTAGTCGAACTCGCCCGCGGTGAAGCGGTCGGCACAGTCGGGCACGCCGAAGCAGTAGGCGAGGAAGTCGCTCCAGCCCAGGTCGTTGGGCCCGATGGCGACGACGACCCAGCGCAGCCCCGCGATCTGCTTGAGCAGCCCGACCTGCGCGGGCACCGAGGTGTCACCGCCGCGGGCCTGTGGTCCGCGCAGGCCCTGGGAGATGCTCGCGCCCGAGCACGCGAGGTTGCGCACGGGTGCGCCGGAGACCAGCGCGAGCTCCGAGGCGAGCGAGTCGGCACTGCGCTCGCAGGCGGTGTCCTCCGGCGAGGCGTCGGGGACGGGTGGGCCGCCGACGCGCGCCACCCGGGAGTCGCCGATCACCGCCCCGGTGTAGCCGAACACCGTCGGCCCCTCCGGCGAGGGCGACAGGTGGTAGGACCCGACGAGCTGGGTGAGCGACCGGATGTCGGAGAGCCCCCGCGTCGCACCCGCGTAGGCGAGGGCCCCGCACGCCGCCCAGGCCAGCAGCGACGTCGTCAGCGCGAGGACCGTCGTGCGCCCGACGGTGCCGGCGCCGCGGTGCCACAGGTCGGCGACGGTGACGTGCCCGGTCGCGGCGGTGCGGCTCTCCCGGCGCAGCAGCGCGAGCGTCCGGATGCAGCCGGCGACCGCGCAGATCGCGACGCACACCCCGACCAGCCCCAGGGCACCCCACACGTACCAGCGGACGAACCCGGACGTCAGCGTGTCCGCGGCCTGGGCGCGGGCGGCGACGGTGCGCTGCGGGTCGAGGACCTGCGCGGCGGCGGCGTTGCGCTGCACCGGCCCGAGCGTGAGCTGCGGGCGCATCGGCCCCCACACCTGCAGCGGTGCGATGTCGAGGCGGGTGTTGCCGATCTGCACGAGCTGCGCGGGCCCGGAGACCGACGGCGTCGGGGTCCGCGCCCCGAGCTGGACGTGCTGGCCGAGGACGGTGACGTCCTGGGCGGGGGTCAGCGCGATCGTCGCGGGCAGGCCGCCGAGGACGCACACGGCGAGGACCACCAGCGTGGGCCAGGACCGCAGCTCCCGCCACAGCGCCCGGAGCGGACCCCGCCGACGAGGCGTCGCCGGGTCTGCCTCACGCGCGCGCTGCGCGGTCGATGACGCCATCTCGGACCGGGACCCCCCGCGGTGTCGGTTCGTGCGGCTCGCCCCAGGATGCGCGACGGGACCCCGGTCCGTCACCACCTGCCGCGCGTGGTGAACCTTCTCACCGCCGCGACGCGTCCCCGCCCGGATGCCCGGGGCCGTGCGGACCCGCGGCGTTCACCCCGTCGACATCCGATCGACGGGGAACGGTCATCCCCGACCGGTGAGGTTCCACCCATGGTCTTCGACGGCCCGCAGGGGCGCTGGTGACGCTGCGGTTGGCGCTGCTCGACCTGGCGGGGACGACCGTGTGCGACGACGGGCTCGTCCTCGACGCGGTGCTCGCCGGACTGGGTGCGGTCCGGGTGCCGAGCGCCGGTCCGCGGTTCCCCGCGCTGCGCCGCCAGGCGGAGGCCACGATGGACCGGGCCTCGCTGTCGGTGTTCGGCGACCTGCTCGACGGCGACATGTGCCGGGCCCGGCACGCCGACGCCGCGTTCGCCGCGCGGCTGCGCACCCGGATGGCCGACGGGGTGCTGCGCGAGGTGCCCGGTGCGACGAGCGCGATCGCCGCGTTGCGGGAGGCGGGGATCGCGGTGGGTCTGTCCAGCGGGTTCGAACCGACGCTGCACGCCGACATCGTCGCCGCACTGGGCTGGACCGGGCTGGCCGACGTGACCGTCTGTCCCGCCGACGTCGACGGCCGCGGCCTGCCCGATCCGGCCATGCTGCTGACGGCCGCCGCGCGCGTCGACGCCGGACCGGCCGACGTCGTGACCGCGGGCGACGCCACCTCGGCGATGGTGGCGGGCCGTCGCGCGGGGGCGGGCCTGACCGTCGGCGTGCTGTCGGGGGCGCACCGGGCGGGGCCCCTGCGGGCGGCGGGTGCCGACGCGATCGTCGACTCCGTCGCGGATCTCCCCGCGCTGCTCGGCCTGCCGTCCTGAGCGCCCGGCTCCGTCAGCCCATGCCCGCCGCCGCCAGCGGGTCGTATCCGGGCGCGGCGAGCATCGTCTGCAGCTGACGGCGGCGCACCCCGGCATTGCTGCCCTCGATGACCGGGTAGGCCAACGCCTCGTTGAGGTGGCGGACGAGCGGGAACTGCTTGTCGTAGGCGGTGACCCCGACGATCTTGACGAGGTCGTTGATCACGTCGACCGCGGTCTCGGAGCCGAACACCTTGGCGTGCAGGGCGAGCTCGGGCCCGGCCGGGTCCTGGGACAGGACGGCGTCCAGCGCCCGCCACGACAGCAGCCGGACGGCCTCGATCCGGCCCTTGGCGTCGGCGAGGACGTCGGACACGGCCTGGTGGGCGATGATCGGCTCGGTGCCGCCGCGGCGCTGCGTCGTCGCGAAGCGGTGGGCGACGTCGAAGGCCTGCCGCATCGCGGCCGTCGCGAAGGTCCCGATCGAGGCACCGCTGGCGAAGAAGGCGTTGCGCGTCAACGACGGGCCCTGCCCTTCGGCACCGAGCAGGTTCGCCCGCGGCACCCTGACGTCGTGCAGCCGGACCCGGGCGGTCATGCAGCCGGCCAGGCCGGGCAGGTCCAGGTACTGCTCGACCTCGATGTGCCCGGCGAGGTGCTCGCGCTCGGCCACCACCAGCGAGACTCCGCCGGGGGTCCGGCAGACGATCGTCATCAGGTCGGGGCCGTCGCCGTCCCAGCCGGGCAGGTGCGACGCCCACTGCTTGCGCCCGTTGACGACCCAGTGGTCGCCGTCGGGCACCGCGACGGTGCGGGTGCCCTCGGCGGGCGGCGGGGCGTCGAAGTTCGCGCTGCCGTCGGGCTCGGAGAAGGCCATCGCGGCGACCGGCGCGCCCGAGTCGGCCAGGAACGGGGCGACGAACCTGCGGATCTGGTCGGGTGTGCCCACCTCGTAGACGGGCGCCAGTGCGATGAGCGGCCCCGCCATCGAGATGACGAAGTCCGGGCTCTGCGCCGCCCACTCCTCGATGAGGATCGCGGCGTCGACACCACCGCCCGCGGCACCGCCGAACGGTACCGGGATCAGGCCCTTGAGGAAGCCGGAGGCGACCGCCTTCTCGAACGCGGGCCGGGCCAGCAATGCGCGGCGCAGCGGGTCGGGCTCGGCGCGCACGGCGTCGGCGAGGGGACGCAGCTGTTCGTCGGCGAACGCGCGGGCGACGTGCACGAGCTGCTGCTGCGCGGGGGACAGGGTGAAGGAGACGGCCACGGGGTGCTCCTCTGCGGTCTCGGGCCGGGCGTCGAGGTGTGACGTCCACCGTCGGGCCGCGGGCCCGGCCGCGTCCCGGCCGGACGTGCGCGATCGCCGTGCAGAACGTGCACGCGCCTGCTCAGGCCCGGCGTCGGCGCAGGTCGCCGGGGGCGATCCCGTACTCGCGGCGGAACGCACGGCTGAAGGCCGACGGATCCCGGTAGCCGTGGCGGGCGGCGATCGCCGTGACGGTGCCCGCCACGGCGGGATCGACGAGGGCACGGGAACAGCGCTCGAGCCGCATCGTGCGGACGGCGGCGGCGAACGTCGTGTCGTGCCCGGCGAACGCGGCGTGCAACGTGCGAGGGGAGACGGCGAAGTGCCGCGCCACCGTCGTCACCGACAGTCCGGGGTCGCCGAGGTTGGCCGCGACGTGGCGCAGCACGGCGGCACGCAGCGCCTCGTGTCCCGGCTCGTCGCCCGGGCCACCGAGCAGCGCGGACACCGCTGAGGCGAACGATCGCTGGAGGTCGTCCTGGCCCCCCGCGGCGGGGGGCTCCGGGGCGTCGTCGAGGTGCCACAACGCCGTCATCAGGGTCGCGACGACGTGCCCGGTGCCGGTGTCGGCGCCGACGGCACGGCCGAGCCGCGCAGGCCGGGGCCTGCCGCCGAGGTCGCGGTGGGGCACGCGGAACGACAGCATCCGCCAGGGTTCGTCGAACCGGAGGTGGTAGGGCTCGGTCGTGTCGAGGACGACGAACCGCCCCGGCCCGACGACCGACTCGACGTCCTCGGTCCCGACGCGGTGGCGGACGTGGCAGCGGCCCCGCAGCTGCAGGTTGACGAAGACGAACTCGCCGTCCGAGCGTGCGACCTCGCGGGCGCCGTGCGCGGTGAGCTGCGGCTGCGAGTCGATCCGGGCGCGGTTGACCTCACCGAGCTCCCGCGTCTCGACCCGGGACGGGAAGCCGTTCACGTCCGCGCCGATGCGGCTCGGGGTCAGCGGCACGAAGGCGCGGCAGATGACGTCGTGCCACATCGCGAACTGGTCGGCGGGCGGTCGCCGCCCGATGTCCCAGACCGGCATGCCACCTCCCGGGGATCGGAACGAGGATGCTCGCCCCGGCCGGTGCGGACAAGGCACGCGGGTCAGCCGGTCGCGAGCTCCTTCTCCAGCGGCGTGCGGAACCGCGGCACCACCCGGGTGCCGCCGAGGTGCGTCGCGACCCGGTGTGCGGCCGCGTCGACGCAGCCGGTGGCCTCGGCGCCGACGTCCTCGAGCAGCCGCACGACGACCTCGCCGCCGTCGCGAACCGCCCATCCGCCGACGACACGGCCCGCCCACCACACCGTCGGCCCGATGTTGCCGGTCCGGTCGAACAGCAGGTCGCGGTGCGGGCCGAGGAACCAGTCGCGGGACTGCCACCCCATCGGCGTCGGGTCGAGCGCGGGCAGCAGCGCGGCCTCGGCCGGCGGCTCGGCGTCGACGGCCGAGCCGGTGACGGGATCGTCGGCGAGCCGGATACCCGGGGTGCCGTCGAGGTCGACGTCGACGACCGCGTCGCGGCCGAGCGTGGCCAGCGCGCGGGTGGCCTCCCGGGCGGTCCAGCCGGTGTACCAGCGCAGGTCCGACACCGGTGCCGGTCCGAAGGCCCTGAGCCAGCGGGCGGCGAGCCCGGCCTGCGCCTGTTCGACGGGCACCGCGGCGAGGGGGGCGCCCAGCCACGTCGCCACCGGTGACCAGCGGTACTGCGTCGAGGTCCACGACCCGCGGGGGCGGCCGCGGACGATGTGCCCGTCGACGGCGAGCTGCAGCAGCACCCGCGCGGTGGCGTTCTGGCCGGTGGCCTCGATGCGGGTGCGCAGCCGGGGGACGTCGGCGGCCAGGTCGGCGGCGAAGGCCTCGCCGCGGGCGTGCAGGGCGGCGAGGGTCTCGGCTTCGACGTCGGCCAGCCAGGCCGCCGCGTCGGCGACCCCGGACCCGTCGAGGTGCATGACGAGGCGCTTGCGCTGCGTCGCGGCGACGGTGTGCGCGCAGCCGTGCTGGACCAGTGCGGCGGTCTCGCGGTCGAGCACCCACACGGTCCGGCGCATGCCGAGCATCCGGACGAGCCTGCGGTCGGTGTAGAGGGCGTGCTCGACGTCGGCGACGCCGCCGCCGTCGGTGCGGGCCAGTGCGGACAGGTGCACGGTGGCGGGGTCGGTGGCGTGCAGGCCGAGCACCGCGGACGCGGCCGCGACGATGCCGTCGGGGTCGCCGCCGGCCCGGGCCGCGGCGGTCAGCCGGTGCCGGGCGGCGAGCCGCGCGCGCCGGGCCGCGACGGTGATCGGTTCCACGGGCGACAGTCCACCACGAGGCCGCCCCGGCCGGGCCGTCAGCTCCAGGCGCGCGCCGAGCGTGCCGCCCAGTACTCCTCGGCCGGCTGGGCCAGGTCCGAGAGCTCCTCGAGGACAGCGGTGTCGACGACCCGCAGGTCGACGTTCGCCGCGGCCGCGTTGCTGCGCACCTGCGCGCCGTCGACGCCGCCGGACAGGACGCGCCAGGCCCACGGCCGGGCCATGGCGACGGCGATGGCGAGCCGGTCGACCCCGATGCCGGCCTTCGCGGCGAGCGCGGCCGCCTTGGCCGCGGCGGGGGAGCCGTCCTGCCCACCGGGTGCGAGCAGGCCGTTGGCCACGGGTTCCTTCACGATCACCCGCGCACCCGCGCCCGCGGCCTCGGCCAGTGCCGGGCCCGCCGAGGGTTCGAGCACGTTCCACGTCGACTGGATGGACGTGAACAACGCCCGCCCCCCGACGTGGATCTCCAGGGCACGCCGGATCGCGTCGGCCTGCCGGGGCCCGGACGTCGAGATCCCGACGCGGACGCCCTCGTCGCGCAGCGCCGCCATCTGGGTGTGCAGGGACGTGTCGGCCAGGACGCCGGTCTCCAGCGTCGCCGAGTGCACGTGGTAGACGTCGAACCGCGGCCCGAGCGTGGCGCGGGTGAGCGCGAGCTGCGTGGTGAACGCGGTGATCGAGTGGTCCTTGACCTCGTGGACGGCTGCGTCGGTGCGCCAGTCGCCGACGTAGCGGTAGCCCCACTTCGACCCGACCTCGACGGCGGCGCCGGGGTGGGCGTCGAGCCAGCCCGCGAGGAACTCCTCGGCGCGGCCGTAGGAGCGGGCGACGTCGATGTAGTCGACCCCGCAGGCGACCGCGGCGTCGAGCACCTGCCAGGTGCGGTCCCGCAGCGTCTCGACGTCGCGGTGCGTCCCGAGGTCGGCGTCGCGGCCGGAGGTGATGTAGGCGGGCCGCGCGACGGCCGCGAGCCCGATGCCCAGTCGCGCGCTCACGCGCTCGCCGCCGGTCGCTCGGTGATGACCGGTGGCCAGGAGGCGGCGCCCAGCTCGCGGGAGATGCTGCGGGCGGCGGCGCGCAGGGCGTCGGTGGCGGCGGGGTCGAGCGGCCAGCCGGTCTGCGGAACCACGAGCCCGATCGCCCCCGCGACGGCGCCGCTGTGGTCGCCGACCGGGGCGGCGACGCCGTACTCGCCGAGCACGGCCTCCTCGGCCTCGGTCGCGATGCCCGCGGCGCGCACGGCGGCCAGCTCGGCGCGCAGCCGCGCGAGGTCGGTCACGGTCTCGCCGGTCATGCTGCGCAACGTGTCCGCCTCCGGGAAGGCGGTGTCGTCGAACGCCAGCAGCGCCTTGCCGAGGGCGCACGCGTGGGCGGGGACGACGATCCCGACCTCGTTCATCTGGCGACCGCCGCCGGGCCGGGGCTCGTGGGCGACGACGATGATCTCGCGCTCGGGGACATCGCGGTCGGAGCCCGCGAGCGGGACGGCCGTGCGTACGGCCATACCGGTGCGGGCCGCGAGGTCCTCGGCCCAGGGCACCGAGCGGGAGCGTAGCTCCAGGGTGTCGAGGTAGACGTTGCCCAGCCGCAGCGTGGCGGGGCCGAGGCGGTAGCGGCCGGAGTCGCGTTCCTGGGCGATCATCCCGTGGTCGAGCAGGGTGCGGACGATGCCGTGCACCGTCGACGGCGCGAGCTCCAGCTGGGTGGCGAGCTCTCCGAGACCCATCCGGCGTGCGCCCTGCAGCGCGGTCAGGATGCGGACGGCGCGGTCGACGGACTGGATCACGCGGTCCTCCCGCCTCGTCGTCGCGGATTCCCTGGACGGACTCTTGCCCGGCTCCGCGGGTGAGCGTAGCTTCCGATGCGCGTTCGGCATAGTCGAAATACATTCACGGTGATCCGCACGTGCCGCCAGACCCGGTCGCGCCCAACGGAGGGCCCACGATGAAGAAGCTCATCAACGATCCGGCCGACGTCGTCGCCGAGGCGTTGCGCGGCATGGACGCCGCCCACCCGGAGCTGCGGGTGGACCACACGAACCGGATCGTCTACCGCGGCGACGCCCCGGTGCGCGGCAAGGTCGGGCTGATCTCCGGCGGCGGGTCCGGCCACGAGCCGATGCACGGCGGCTTCGTCGGCCCCGGGATGCTCGACGCCGCGTGCGCGGGCGAGGTGTTCACCTCCCCGGTGCCCGACCAGATGGTCGAGGCCACCAGAGGCGTCGACGGCGGCGCCGGCGTCCTGCACATCGTCAAGAACTACACCGGCGACGTCATGAACTTCGAGATGGCGGCCGAGCTGGCCGGCGCCGAGACGGGCGTCGAGGTCCTGTCGGTCGTCACCGACGACGACGTCGCCGTCCAGGACAGCCTCTACACCGCGGGCCGCCGGGGGGTCGGTGTCACGGTGCTGCTGGAGAAGATCGTCGGTGCGGGCGCCGACGAGGGCCGCGACCTCGCCGCCGTCGCCGCGCTGGCGCGCAAGGTCAACGGCAACGGTCGCAGCATGGGGATGGCGCTCACGTCGTGCACCGTGCCTGCTGCCGGGCAGCCCACGTTCGACCTCCCCGACGACCAGATGGAGATCGGCATCGGCATCCACGGGGAGCCGGGCCGGCGCCGGGTGCCGGTCGCGCCGGCCCGCGAGATCGCGGCGATGCTCGTCGAGCCGGTCCTGCACGACCTGGACTTCACCGGCCCGGACGGCGTCATCTGTTTCGTCAACGGAATGGGCGGCACCCCGCTGCTGGAGCTGTACCTCATGTACGCCGAGGTCGCCGCGCTGCTGGAGAAGGCGAACGTGCGCATCGCCCGCTCGCTCGTCGGGCCCTACATCACGAGCCTGGAGATGGCGGGCTGCTCGGTCACACTGTTGAAGGCCGACGACGAGCTGGTCCGGCTGTGGGACGCGCCGGTCACCACGCCCGGACTGCGGTGGGGTGCATGAGCGCGACACTCGGCCGGCTCGAGGAGTGGGTCCGCCGCTTCGCGGTCGCCGTCCACTCCCACCGTGACGAGCTGACCCGGCTGGACGCCGCGATCGGCGACGCCGACCACGGCTCGAACCTCGACCGCGGCATGACCGCCGTCGTCGCCGCCCTCGACGCGGAACCACAGCCCGGTGCCGCCGCCCTGTTCAAGAAGGTCGGGATGACGCTGGTCAGCACCGTCGGCGGGGCGAGCGGGCCGCTCTACGGCACGTTCTTCCTGCGCGTCGCCACCGCCTCGGGCGAGGTCACCGAGCTCGACGGCCCCGCCTTCGCCAAGGCGTTGCGGGCGGGTCTGGAGGGAATCGTGGCCCGTGGCAAGGCCGAGGCGGGCGACAAGACGATGTTCGACGCGCTCGCCCCCGCCGTCGACGCGCTCGATGCGGCGCTGGCCGACGGCGACCCGCTGGGGGAGTCGCTGCGGGCGGCGACCGCTGCCGCCGAGGCGGGCCGCGACGCGACCATCCCGCTCGTCGCCCGCAAGGGCCGCGCCAGCTACCTGGGCGAACGCAGCGTCGGGCACCAGGACCCGGGCGCCACGTCGGTCACGCTGCTCGTGGCGGCCGCCGCCGACGCACTGGCGTGAGCGGGCCGACCGGGGCGCTCGTCGGGATCGTCGTCGTCTCCCACAGCCGGGCGCTGGCCGAGGCCGCGGTCGCGCTGGCCCGGGAGATGGTGCACGACGGCGGCCCGCCGATCGAGGTCGCCGCAGGCCTCGACGAGACCACCTTCGGCACCGACGCGGCCGCGATCATGGCGGCGGTCGAGGCCGCCGACGCGGGAGCGGGCGTCGTCGTCCTGATGGACCTGGGCAGCGCCGTGCTCTCGGCCGAGCTGGCACTGGAGATGCTCGACCCCGACGTCGCCGGTCGGGTGGCACTGTGCGCGGCACCGCTGGTCGAGGGGCTGGTCGCGGCCGTCGTGACGGCGGCGGGCGGCGCGGACCGGGCCGGCGTCGCCGCCGAGGCGAGCGGTGCGCTGGCCGCGAAGACCGCGCAGCTCGGCGGCGCGGCGGTCGACGCCCCGACCGACTCCGGGTACGCCGACCCGACCGCCCCCACCGTCTCGCTCACCCTCACCGACCCGCACGGCCTGCACGCACGTCCGGCGTCACGCCTGGTCGGCGCGGTGCGTGGGCTCGACGCCGACGTCCGCGCCCGCAACACGACCACCCGCTCGGACTGGGCCCCGGTCGCGAGCCTGTCGCGGCTCGCCGCTCTCGGCGCGCTCGCCGGGCACACCGTCGAGATCGGGGCGACGGGTCCCGACGCCGCGACGGCCGTCGACCGGGTGGTGGCCGCGGCCGCGGACGCGGGCCTCACCGCCGGCCCCGCGACGCGACCCGTGCACCCCGTCGTGACGCGACCGCCCGCCCGTCCGCTCGGGGCCTCGCCCGGGATCGCCGTCGGCCCCGCCCGGCCCCTGCGCGCCGTCGCCGTCGACGTCCCCGACACCCCGGCGGGCGACCCGGCCGCCGAGCGCGCCGCGCTCGGCCGCGCCCTCGCCGACGCCGCCGCCTCGATCGAGACGACCCGGGCCCGCACCGCTGCGACCGGGGCCGCAGGCGAGGCCACGATCTTCGACGCCCACCTCGCTCTCCTCGACGACCCCGACCTGCTCGATGCGGCCCACACCGGCATCACGGCGGGCCGCGGCGCGGGCCGGGCGTGGGCCGACGCGGTCACCGCCGCGGCCGACCGGTTCGCCGTGCTGCCGGGGGAGTACCTGCGCGCCCGCGCCGCCGACGTCCGCGCCGTCGGCGAGGAGGTGCTGCGCGCCCTCACCGGCGCACCCGCGCCCGCCGCGGCACCGGGCGACGGCATCCTCGTCGCCACCGACCTCACCCCGGCCGGCGCCGCCGGGCTCGACCCCGCGCGCGTCACCGGTGTCGTCCTCGCCGCGGGCAGCCCGACCGCGCATGCCGCGATCCTGCTGCGCGCCAAGGCGATCCCGGCGGTGGTCGGGGCGGGCGCAGACGTTCTCGACGTCGCCGCGGGCACCGTCGTCGCGATCGACGGCGCCACCGGGGAGGTGCTCCTCGACCCGACACCGGAGCAGGCCGACCGGTTCGCCGCCCGCGCCGCCGCGGCCGCCGGACGCGACCGCGCCGCCCGCGCCCGCGCCACGGAACCGGCGGTCACCCGCGACGGCGTCGGCGTGCTCGTCGGTGTCAACGCCGGATCGGCTGCCGACGTCGCGGCCGCCACCGGTGCCGACCTCGCCGGCCTGGTCCGCACCGAGTTCCTGTTCCTCGGCCGCGGCGACGCCCCCGGCATCGACGAGCAGGAATCGGCCTACCGCGACGTCGCCGCCGCCCTGGGCGGCCGCCGGATCACGCTACGCACCCTCGACGTCGGCGGCGACAAGCCGCTGCCCTACGTGCCGGCCCCGGCCGAGGCCAACCCGTTCCTCGGGGTCCGGGGGCTGCGGCTCGCGCTGCGCGCCCCGGACCTGTTCGCCACCCAGCTGCGCGCGATCGTGCGCACCGCGCACACGACGCCGGTCAGCATCATGTTCCCGATGGTCACCACCGTCGACGAACTACTCGCCGCACGGGCGGCGCTGGACTCCGCGATCGCGGCCGAGGGTCGTGGCCGGCCCACGGACCTGCAGGTGGGGATGATGGTCGAGGTCCCCGCCGCGGCCCTGCGGGCGGCGGCGTTCGCGCCGCACGTCGACTTCCTGTCCATCGGCACCAACGACCTCACCCAGTACACGCTCGCGGCCGAACGCGGCAACGACGCAGTCACCGCCCTGGCCGACCCGCTCGATCCCGCGGTGCTCGCGCTGGTCGCGGCCACGTGCCGCGGAGCGGGCGAGGACGTCCTCGTCGCCGTCTGCGGGGAGGTCGCCGCCGACCCCGCCGCCGCGGCGCTGCTGGTGGGGCTGGGGGTCCGCGAGCTCAGCGTCGCGGCCCCGGCCGTCGCAGGCGTGAAGCAGTCGGTCCGGGAGATCGACGTCGCGGCCGCCGCGGAACTCGCGGACCGGGCTCTCCGCGCCCCCGACGCGGCTACGGTCCGGGCCCTGGCCGCCGCGCCCTGACCTGCACGAACGGCACCGTCGCGCAACTCGGTTGCGGCACTGTGCCGTTCGTTCGCTCCGGAGGTGGTCAGACCTGCGGGGTGATCGCCTGCAGCGCAGCGGATCCGCGCACCGCGCGGGCGAGGTCGGCCAGCGCGGCGCCGTGCGCGGCGGCGAGCGTCGCAGTGTCCTCGGTCAGCATCGTGCGGTCGACGTAGCCGGCGTGGTCGACGTACAGGCCGGGTGAGAGCACCTGGACCGCGAAGAACGACGCCAGCACGTTGCGCAGGTCGTTCACCGCGAGGAAGTGGTGCGCGCTCGCGCCCGTCAGCACCGTTGCGGCCACCTTGCCCTGCAGCGGCGCGGTCTTCTCGCCCCAGCGGCCGCGCTCGCAGCCCTCCAGGGCCGTGCGCAGCAGTGCGCTGAATGACGCCCGGTAGACCGGGCTGCCGAGCACGACACCGTCGGCGGCCTCGAACGCCGCCGCGATCTCGTCCTGGGTGACCTGGCTGATCTCCAGCAGCGACGTCGTCGCCCCCGCCTTCGCCGCCCCCGCGAGGATGCCCTCGACGGCGGTCGTGGTCCGGCCACCGACGTCCGGGCCGCCGACGAGCCCCACCAGCACCGGGCTCATCGGGCCTGCTCCGGCTCGGCGACGAGGGTGTAGGCGCCGCGGTGGAACAGCAACGGCGAGCGGGACTCGTCGGCACCCAGGGCGCCGACCCGGCCGACGACGATCGTGTGGTCGCCGCCGTCGTACTCGTTCTCCAGCGCGCAGTCGATCCAGGCGCTCACACCGTCGAGGATCGGTGCCCCGGACGGCGCCGCGCCCCATCTCACGCCCGCGAACTTGTCGACGCCCGAGCGCGCGAACCCGGCGCTGTAGTGCTGGTGGTCGGCGGCGAGGACGTTCACGCAGAAGCGGCCGACCTCCCGGATCCGCGGCCACGTCGACGACGAGCGGGCCGGGGAGAAGTTCACCAGCGGCGGGTCCAGCGACAGCGACGCGAACGACTGACAGGTGAAGCCCAGCGGTCCGTCGGGGCCCGCCGCTGTCACGACGACGATCCCGGACACGAAATGACCCAGCACGTCGCGCATGGTTGCGGCGTCGACCGGATCGGGGGACACACCTGTCCTGGGCTGCGAGTCCGTCACCCGATCAACCCTAGGCGGCGGAACGTCCCGGGACCATGGAAGAGCATCACACCACGATGTCGGCGGAGTGTGACGGCGGTCATTGCGATCGGAGCCGATCCGCGTCGCGCAGGCGTGGCCGAGCCCGCCGGGGTCTCGTAGCGTTGCCGCCGAACGCCCGGCGACGTCGAGGAGGACGGTGCAATGGCGGATCTCGAGCACTTCCGGATGGTGATCGGCGGCAAACCCGTCGACGCGATCTCGGGGGCGACGTTCGAGTCGGAGAACCCCTACACGGGCACGCCGTGGGCGGTGCTCCCCGACGGCGGCACCGACGACGTCGACGCGGCGGTCGCCGCGGCACGCGCCGCACTCGACGGCGAGTGGGGGGAGCTGACCGGGTTCGCGCGGTCGGCGTTGATGCGCCGTCTCGGCGACCTGATCGCCGAGAACGCCGACCGGCTGGCCAGGCTGGAGGTCAACGACTCCGGCAAGCTCTACCGCGAGATGATCGGCCAGCTCAACGGCCTCGGCGGCTGGTTCCACTACTACGCGGGCCTCGCCGACAAGCTCGAGGGCCGCCAGATCCCGTCGCCCAACCCGAACTTCCTCGTCTACACCCGGCGCGAGCCGGTCGGTGTGGTCGCGGCGATCACCCCCTGGAACTCGCCGCTGCTGCTGCTGACGTGGAAGGTCGCACCCGCGCTGGCCGCCGGGTGCACGATCGTCGTCAAGCCCTCGGAGCACGCCCCGGCCTCGTCGCTCGGGCTGGCCGAGCTGTTCGAGAAGGCCGGCTTCCCGGCGGGCGTCGTCAATGTCGTGACGGGCAGGTCGCGTGAGGTCGGCGCGCACCTGGCCGGGCACCCGGGCGTCGACAAGGTCGCGTTCACCGGGTCGACGGCCACCGGGCGCGCGGTCGCGCACGCCGCGGCGGAGAACCTCAACAAGGTCACCCTGGAGCTGGGCGGCAAGTCCCCGCAGATCGTGTTCCCCGACGCCGACCTCGAGGCGGCGTCCAACGGGCTCGTCGCCGGGGTCTTCGCCGCGACGGGCCAGACCTGCATGGCCGGGTCGCGGCTGATCGTGCACGAGTCGGTGCACGACGAGCTGGTGCGGCTGGTGGCCGAGCGGGCGTCACGGATCCGGCTGGGCGACCCCAACGACCCCGACACCGAGATGGGCCCGGTCGCGAACCGGCCGCAGTACGAGAAGGTCCTCGGCTACCTCGAGACCGCCAAGGGTGAGGGCGCGACGGTCGCCTACGGTGGCGCGGCCGACACCGGCCTCGGCGGGCTGTTCGTACAGCCGACCGTGCTGACCGGAGTCGGGCCGGACTCGACGATCGTGCGCGAGGAGGTGTTCGGGCCCGTGCTGTCGGCCTACACGTTCACCACCGAGGACGAGGCGATCAAGCTGGCCAACGACACGAACTACGGTCTGGCCGGCGCCGTCTGGACCAAGGACGTGCACCGGGCGCACCGCGTCGCGGCGAAGATCCGGGCCGGTTCGGTCTGGATCAACGCGTACCGGGTCGTCGCCCCCAGCGTGCCGTTCGGCGGCTACAAGAGCTCGGGCCTGGGCCGGGAGAACGGCATCGAGGCCGTCAACGAGTACACCGAGAACAAGTCGGTGTGGGTCGAACTGTCCGGCGGCACCCGGGACCCGTTCACCTTGGGCTGACACCTGGTGACTGTCCGTCACTCGAACGGGATGCCTGTCGCCCGTGAGTGGCGGGACATGGAGGGGTAAAAAGACGGCGGAAGTCGCCGCCCGTCACTCGTGGGGAGCCCGGTGGGCGGCGGCGACCCGACGGTCGGCGACCGGTTCCCCGGTCGCCGACCGCGGCCTCGTCTCGAGAGGTTCTCCGGGTCGCCCGCGAAGGTCAGCTCGCGTAGGCGCGCAGCCGGTCGGCCCGCTCGCCGACCCGCAGCTTGCCCATGACCTCACGCTCGATCTGGCGCACCCGCTCGCGCGAGAGACCGAACCGGCGGCCGATCTGGTCGAGTGTGCGCGGCTGGCCGTCGTCGAGGCCGTAGCGCATCCGGATCACGTTCTGCTCGCGCTCGTCGAGCGTCGAGAGGACGCGGCGCAGGTCGTCGTGGAGCAGGTGCGAGATCACGACGTTCTCGGCGTCGGCAGCCTCGGCGTCCTCGATGAAGTCCCCGAGCGGGGCCTCCTCCTCGGCGCCGACCGGCATGTCCAGGCTCACCGGGTCGCGGGCGTGGTCGAGGAGGTCGGCGATCTTCCCCTCGGGCAGGCCCGACTCCTCGGCCAGCTCGGCGTGCGTGGCCTCGCGGCCCAGGCGCTGGTGCATGTCGCGTTTGATGCGCGCCAGCTTGTTCACCTGCTCCACGAGGTGGACGGGAAGCCGGATGGTGCGGGCCTGGTCGGCCATGCCGCGGGTGATGGCCTGGCGGATCCACCACGTCGCGTACGTCGAGAACTTGAAGCCCTTGGCGTAGTCGAACTTCTCGACGGCACGGATCAGGCCGAGGTTGCCCTCCTGGATCAGGTCCAGCAGCGGCATCCCGCGCCCGGTGTAGCGCTTGGCCAGGCTCACCACGAGGCGCAGGTTGGCCTCGAGCAGGTGGTTGCGGGCCCGGACGCCGTCGCGGCCCACGGCCCGCAGGTCGCGGGCGTAGTCGGCGTCGAGCTCGCGGCCCTCGGCGGCGGCGGAGTCGAGCACGTGGCGGGCGAAGACGCCGGCCTCGATGCGCTTGGCCAGGTCGACCTCCTGTGCCGCAGTGAGCAGCGCGGTCTTGCCGATCCCGTTCAGGTACACCCGGACGAGGTCGGCCGCGGGGCTCTGCGCGTCGAGCTCGTCGACGGTCGGAGCGGGCCGCGGCTCGATCGTCGGGTCGGTGTCGACCATCTCCGGCTCGGGAGCGGTACGCTGCGACGGCACTGCCTTCGGCTTGCGGGCAGCGGGCTTACGGGCGGTGGCTGCGGTCATCTTGGTTCCCTCCCTGCGCTGCCGGGGGAGGTACGCTGTGGCGTCTGCCGCCCCGGCTTCTGACCGTTCCAACGCAACGCCGTGAACAATCGTTCCCGGCGCGGCGCATCCGCCGTGCGGGTGACAACGTGCCTCTCGTCACTCTCGGAACGTCCGGATTCACCCGTGGTGGCCGGGAGAGCATCGGGGGAGCGGGTGGGCACGTCGGACGTGGTGCCACCGCCGCACGCCGAACCGTCCGCGGGGTCTGCCGCCCGCACCGCGACCGCGCGGTCGGCGGTGTCGCGGCTGCGCGACGTCGTGTCCCCGTCCTGGCTCGCGGCCCGGCTCGACCCGATCGACGTCGTGGGGACCCTCGCCGGGGCTGCGCTGGCCGTCGCGGGCAGCCCGTCCGCCGCGGTCGCCGCCACGACCCGTCTCGCGGGCGGGAGCCTGCACGCCCTCGCCGCCGTCACCGGCTCCGGCGATGCGCCCGCCCCACCGCCCGACCGTCGCCACAGCCACCCCGCGTGGGAGACCAACGCCTGGTACGCGTTCCTGCGCCGCGAGCACGTCCTGCTCGCCGAGTGGGCGCACGCCGTCGCCGCGGGCACCGAGCTGGGGCCGGGCGCGTCCCGCAAGCTCGCGTTCGTCCTCGACCAGGCCGTCGCCGCCGCCGACCCGGCCAACTGGCCGCTCACCAACCCGGAGGTCCCCGCCGCCGCGTTGCGCACCGGCGGGCGCAGCATCCTGCGCGGCCTGCGCAACCTCGTCCGCGACGTCGCCACCAACGGCGCCGCGCCCCGGCAGGTGCCCCGCGACGCGCTCCTCGTCGGCCGCGACATCGCCGCGACACCGGGGAAGGTCGTGTTCCGCAACGACCTCGTCGAGCTCGTCCAGTACGCGCCGACGACCGCGACCGTGCACCGCACCCCGCTGCTGCTGTCGCCGCCCTGGATCAACAAGTACTACGTCATGGACCTCGCACCGGGGCGCAGCTTCGCCCAGTGGGCGGTCGACCACGGGCGCACCGTCTTCGCGCTGAGCTACCGCAACCCCGACGCCGCGCACCGCGACCTGACGATGTCGGACTACCTGCGCGACGGGCTGCTCGCCGCGCTCGACGTCGTCGAGGACGTCACGGGCGAGTCGCGCGCCGACGTCGCCGCCCTCTGCCTGGGCGGCACCCTCGCCACCGCCGCCGCCGCGTGGCTCGCCGCCCGCGGGGACCGGCGCATCGGCACGCTCACCCTGCTCAACACCATGCTCGACTACCGCGACCCGGGCCCGCTCGGCGTCTTCACCGACGCCCGCTCCGTCGCCCGCCTCGAACGGCGCATGCGCGGACCCGGCTTCCTGCCCGCATCGGCGATGAAGGCGACGTTCGACTCGCTGCGCCCCGAGGACCTGGTGTGGCGCTACGTCGTCGAGGGCTGGTGGCTCGGTGAGGACCCGCCGGTGTTCGACCTGCTCGTGTGGAACGCCGACTCCACCCGCATGCCCGCCGCGATGCAGACCGAGTACCTGGCGGGGCTCTACGTCGAGAACCGGCTGGCCACCGGCCGGATGGAGCTCGCCGGTGAGCTGCTCGACCTGGGCGCGGTCCGCCAGGACACCTACGTCGTGGCCGCCGAGACCGACCACATCGCGCCGTGGCGGTCGGTGCACGCCGGGGCGAGGCACCTGGGCGGCGACGTCCGCTTCGTGCTGACGACGTCCGGGCACATCGCCGGGGTGGTCAACCCACCGTCGCCGCGGGCGGCGCACCGGATCGGCACCGGGCCGCTTCCCGCCGACGCCGACACCTGGCGCGACGCGGCCGAGCGGCGGTCGGGGAGCTGGTGGGAGGACTGGGCGGTGTGGGCGGGGGAGCGGGCCGGGCCGATGCGCCCGCCGCCCCCGACGGGCAGCTCCGACCATCCGCCCCTCGACGACGCGCCGGGACGCTACGTCCGGGAGACCTGACGGCGGGGCAGGGGCATCAGGGACAATGGCATGGTGGGACGGGGAGGGCGATGAGCACCGGGGAGCGAGCCGCGGACACCGGGCCGTGGGCCGAGCAGGTCAACGCGCTCGGCGACTTCATCCGTGCCCAGCGCCAGCTCGCCAACCTCTCGTTGCGGGAGATGGCGTCGCTGACCAGCGTGTCCAACGCCTATCTGTCGCAGGTCGAGCGGGGGCTGCACCAGCCGTCGCTCAAGGTCCTGCGCTCGATCGCCGACGCGCTGTCGCTGTCGACCGAGCAGCTGCTCTCCGAGGCCGGCTGGTCGACGGCGGAGCCGACCGCCCCGGCACCCGAGCCGGAACCGGCCGCCACCGGCACCGAGGACGCCATCCGCGCCGACCCCCGGCTCAGCGACGACCAGAAGGCCGCCCTGCTCGGCGTGCTGCGCAGCTTCGTCGAGGGTGCGTCCCCGGCCCGCTGACGCCCGGCGGCGGATCGACGCGTCAGACCTCGACCAGCACCGTGAACGGGCCGTCGTTGACCGACTCGACCTCCATCGCGGCCCGGAACACCCCGGTCCCGACGGTCGCACCGCGCGCCCGCAGCTCGGTGACGACCGCCTCCACCAGCGGTGCGGCCACCTCCGGCGCCGCGGCCGCCTGCCACGACGGGCGGCGGCCCTTGCGGGTGTCGCCGCAGAGCGTGAACTGGCTGACGACGAGCAGCGGGGCGTCCGCCGTCGCGCACGACGCCTCGTCGCGCAGGATGCGCAGCTCGTGGAGCTTGCGGGCCATCGTCGCCGCGTGCTCGGCGGTGTCGTCGCGGTGCACCCCGAGCAGCACCAGCAGGCCGGCCCCGATCTCGCCGACGACCTCGCCCTCGACGCGCACCGCCGCGCGCGTGACCCGCGCCGCGACGGCCCTCACGCCGGCCCCTGCGCCGGGACCAGGAACCCGTGCCGGACCAGCTCGCGCACCGCGGGCAGCGTCGCGTCGACGAGCGCGTCGTACGGGCGGTCGTGGGCGAACGACAGCAGCGCCAGCAGCTCCGAGAGCGGGAGGTCACCGCGGCACCCGGCGAGCAGCGCGGCGGCCGGCTCGTCGACCTCGTGCCGCCACGGCGGCCCGTCGCGGCGGGTGACGGCGGCCCCGGCGTCCTCCCAGCCCTCCGGGCCCGGCACCGCGTAGCGCTCCAGCGTCGCGGCCGGCGTCAGCGTCAGCGTGGCGTCGAGCAGCGCCTCGTCGCGGGTGTGGGCGCGCAGCCAGTCGACGCGGTCGAGCCAGCCCGTGGCCTCCGGCCCCAGCGGGCCGGCCGAGTCACCGACGAGGTCCTCGACCACGACGACCGGCTCGGAGTCGGTGCGCCGCAGCAACAGGTGGCCGAACCCGATGCCCTCGACGTCGCGCTGCGCGGCCCAGTCCAGCCACTCGCCCGCCTGGGCCCGGGCGGAGGGGGAGGAGACGTCGAGGCCGGCGTCACGCTGCCAGGTCCCGACGTGCATGGCCGGGTCGACGACCTCGCGCTGCAGGATCCAGGCGTCGCAGCCCGGCGGGAGCCAGCCGCGGACACGGTCGGGCCAGTCCTGCCCGCGCACGTGCAGCCACGACCCCAGCAGCTGCGCCACCCCACCCGGCTCCAGTACGCCGGGCAGGTCGCGCAGCAGGGCGGCGAGTGCGTCGTCGCCGTCGCGGCCGGAGTCGCGGTAGACGTAGTCGACCCGCGCGGGACCCGGTACGAACGGCGGGTTGGACACGATGTGGGAGAACCGCCTGCCCGCCACCGGTTCCAGCCACGGCCCCTCCAGCAGCTCGGCGTCGACCCCGGAGAGCGCGAGGGTCGCGGCGGCCATCGCCAGCGCGCGCGGTGCCAGGTCGGTGCCGACGACCGTCGCCGAGTGCCGGCTCGCGTGCAGCACCTGCACGCCGCAGCCGGTACCCATGTCCAGGGTCGCGGCGGCGGGCCGGCGGATCGCGGCGGCGGCGAGTGACAGCGACGCCCCGCCGACGCCGGTGACGTGGTCGCGGTCCTGGCGCGCGGCCGGGGTGTCGAGGTCGGAGACGACCCACCAGGCGTCGTCCGCGTCGCCGGGGCCGGCGTCGTCGGCGTAGGGGCGCAGGTCGAGCGCGGCGGCGAACCCGGCGCCGTCGCGGCGCAGCAGCCCGCCCGCGACGAGCGGGTCCGGGTCACCGAGTGCGGCGCGCACGGCGGCGGCGGGCTCCGTCGCGCCGAGCAGCAGCAGCCGCACGACGACACCCAGCTCACCGCCGTCGCGGGTGGCACGGTGTGCCGCCTCCGGTTCGCCGCGGGTCAGGGCGTCGTGCGCGGCGTTGCCGAGCAGGGCCCGCACACCGTCGACGGTGTAGCCGTGGGTGGACAACGCCGTGCGCAGACCGGGCGCGACCGGGACGAGATCGGGGAGCACGCGTCCATCCTCGCCGCCCCGGTCCGGGGGCCCCACCGACGGGTCCCGGACCGGTGGGGTCGGCCGCTAGGCTGACCGCGTGACGCTCTGCCTGGCCCAGGACGCCGACGCCGACGCGCTGCTCGACCGCGACCCGCTCGCTCTGCTGATCGGGATGCTGCTCGACCAGCAGTTCCCGATGGAGCGCGCCTTCGCCGGGCCCGCGCTGCTCGCCGCCCGCCTCGGTGTCGACCGCTTCGACGCCCGCGAGCTGGCCGAGTACGACCCGGACGGGCTCGTCGCCCTGTTCACCGGGCCGCCCGCGGTGCACCGCTACCCGAAGTCGATGGCGCAGCGGGTCCAGGCGCTGGCGGCGACGATCGTCGACCGCTACGACGGCGACGTCACCGGCATCTGGTCCGACGCCGCGACCGGCAAGGAGCTGTTCTCCCGGCTCGCCGGGCTACCCGGCTTCGGCACCCAGAAGGCTCAGATCTTCACCGCCCTGCTGGGCAAGCAGCGCGGTGTCACCCCGGACGGCTGGCGCGACGCCGCGGGCGGCTACGGCGAGGACGGCGTCCACAAGTCTGTCGCCGATGTCGTGGACGCCGCGTCGCTGGGCCGGGTCCGCGACTACAAGCAGGCCGCCAAAGCCGCCAAGAAGGCTGCCGCAGCCGGCTGACGGCCGGGGCGGGACCGCCTGCGGTCCGTGCCGAATTCGACGAGCGACACACCGCCATGTGCGCACATGCTGAGACTCACGGGCTAGCATCGGCGTCGTGCACAAGGTCCCGACCGATCGCCAGGGCCTTCGCGTCGTCGACCCCGATCAGGTGTGCGACGCGACGGCAGTCCTCGCCGACCACGACGAGCTCACCCGTGCGGCCACCGTCCTCGACGCGCTGGGCGAGACGAACCGGCTCAGCATCCTGCTCGCGCTCCACCACGCCGGTGATCTCTGCGTGTCCGACCTCGCGGTCTCCGTGGGCATGAGCGACAGCGCCGTGTCCCACGCCCTGCGGCTGCTGCGGGCGCACGGGATCGTCTCCGCGCACCGGGAGGGTCGCCTCGTCCGCTACCGCGTGGGCGAGGGCATGGCGCGCAGGCTCCTCGAGGTCGTCTCCGACGAGGCCGTCGCGCCCGTCAAGCTCCACGCGCACGGCCATGCCGACCCGAAGGACGTCGTCACCGGCTGACCGCGTCCACGGCTGCCCGTCAGCTCCGTACCCGTTCCGGGCTGCCCGGTTGCGACGGCTGCGGGTCGTTCGTCCGTCGTCGCGTGCGAGGATCCTGGACGCATCTGCGGACGGACGCGCGATCCCACGGCTGTGGTGCAACGATGGTGCAGGTCGGCGGGGACACCTTCCCGGCGACAGCGAGGGAGATGTCGTGACCGAGCCGCAGCGGAGCAGCCAGGACCAGCCGGTACTCATCACCGACGCGGCGATGTCGTACGAGCAGGAACTGGCGGTCCGCAAGCGACGGTACAAGATCATGATGCTGATGCGGATCCCGTGCATGATCGCCGCGGCCGCCTGCTACCAGATCCCGTGGCTCGCCGTGGGTCTGCTCGTGATCTCGATCCCGCTGCCGTGGATGGCCGTTCTCGTTGCGAACGACCGGCTGCCGCGCAAGGTCGAGAAGCCGAACAAGTTCACGCCCGACCGCCACGCCATCGAAGCGCGGGAGCGGCCCGTCATCGACGGCTGACCCCCGCTCGGCCGGCCAGCGCCACCGCGACGTCCGCGGCCAGCGCCGCGTTGGCCTCGACCAGCGCGACGTTCGTCGCCAGGCTCGCCCCACCGCTGCCGCTGTGGAAGTGCTCCAGCAGTGCGGGGGTCACGTCCTTGCCGGCGATCCGGCGCTCGGCCACCATCGCCAGGCCCTCGGCGAGCAGCCGGTCGTGCAGGGTCTCGTCGAGCTCGGCGGCGGCCGGGACGGGCTGGGCGACGACGAGCCCCGCACCCGTCGCCCGGTGCGCCGCCCACACCGCCGCCACCTGTGCCGGGGTGTCGGCCCGCCACGGCACCGGGTGCCCGGAGTCGCGGCGGTAGAAGCCGGGGAACGCGTCGGTGCAGTAGCCGACGACACCCACGGAGTCGGTCTCCAGCACCTCCAGGGTGGCGCCGACGTCGAGGATCGACTTCACGCCCGAGCACACCACCGCCACCGGGGTGCGGGCCAGCACCCCCAGGTCGGCCGAGACGTCCCACGAGTCGCGGGCGCCGCGGTGCACCCCGCCGAGCCCGCCCGTCGCGAACAGTGCGATGCCGACGGCCGCGGCGAGCCATGCCGTCGCGGCGACCGTCGTGGCGCCGTCGCGGCCCAGCCCGGCAGCCGCGCCGAGGTCGCGCACCGACAGCTTCACCAGGTCGTCACCGCAGACCCGGTCCAGCGCGGCCGCGTCGAGTCCCACGCGGGGCCGCCCGTCGAGCACGGCGACCGTCGCCGGTACCGCACCCCGGTCGCGGACCGTGCGCTCGAGGACCTCGGCGGTCGCGCGGTTGCGCGGCGCGGGCAGCCCGTGGGCCAGCAACGTGCTCTCCAGGGCGACGACCGGCCTGCCCCCGGCGAGCGCGTCGGCGACCTCGTCGGACACGACCGGGGCGAGCGGGGAGCCGGCGAGGGGGGAAGGGGGGAGGACGCGGGCGGTCACGTGCGGCATCATGGAGCACATGGCCACCCAGACGCTGCCCGAGGTCGACACCCGCCCGGAGGGCACCGACTCCACGGGCAACGACGAGCCCAAGATGTTCCACTACGTGAAGAAGGCCAAGATCGCCGAGAGCGCGGTCATGGGCAACCTCGTGGTGGCGTTGTGCGGGGAGACGTTCCCCGTCACCAAGTCGCCCAAGCCCGGGTCGCCGGTCTGCCCCGACTGCAAGAAGATCTTCGAGTCGATGCCGCCCGGCAAGGACTGACGTCGTCAGAGATCCGCTCCTGCGGGGGCGGCCAGGAACGCGTCGACGACCGGGGCCAGCTCGTGCGCCTCGGTCAGCAACGCGAGGTGCCCTCCGGGGTGCACGTGCAGCTGTGACCCGGCGATGCCGCGGTGCAGGATCCGCGCGTTGACCAGTGGCACGATCGGGTCGTCCTCACCGGCGACGACGAGCGTCGGCACCCGCAGCAACGGCAGGAACGGCAGGCTCGTCCAGCTCGCCGCCGCCAGCAGCTGGTAGCGGTAGCCGCGGTCGCCCGGGCCGGCCGCGCGCCCGGCGCCGAGAACGTCGGCCGCCTGCTCCGGCCGGGTCCGCATCGTCCCGCCGTAGATGCGGCCCGCGACGGCCCGCGCGTGGTCCGGATCGTGGTAGCGGCGGCCCGTCAGCATCCGCGCCAGCACCGACGGCGGGCCCGGCACCATGAGTGCGCCCGTGCCCGTCGCCACCAGCACGAGGCGACGCACCCGGTGCCGAGCCGACAGCGCCAGCTGCTGCGCGAGCGCCCCGCCCCACGAGAAGCCCAGCACGTCGACCCGGCCGTGGCCCAGCCGCGCCAGCAGGTCGTCGACGACGATCGCGAGCCCGGCCAGCGGGTACGGCAGCACCGGTGCGGGGGAGCCGCCGACCCCGGGCGGGTCGAACCGGACCGTCTCCAGGTCGGCGGGCAGCGCGCGGACGAACGGGTCGAGCAGGCCCAGCTCCGCGCCGATGCCGTTGACCAGCAACAACGGGGTGCGGGCCGAGCCCGCCGAGGCGTGCCGGACCGACACCCGCAGGGTCCGGCCGTCGACGCTCACGTCGGCGACGTGTTCGGCGTCGCTCACCGTGCGGAGACGTACTCGCCCGGGGAGGGCGCGATCGCGTGCATCCCGCGCCCTCCCAGCTCGGCAGGTGCCTCGCGGCGTTCGCCGGTCCGGGCGCCCAGCCAGTCGGTGAGCACCTCCCACCACGACTCGCGGTCGTCGGCGGGCGGGTCGACGAACTCGGCGTGGGAGGTCTCGACGACGCGCACCGGCCCGGAGCCGGCGAGCCGGGCCCAGACCGCGACGTCCGCGGCGTCGGCGACGACCAGCCCGTCCCGGTCGACGGCGGCCGGGTCGAGCGGCGTGCCCAGCAGGTCGGCAGGTGTGCCGGGACCGGTGGGTGCGTCGGCGGTGTCGGCGAGCCACTGCCTCAGGTCGCGGGGTACGCGCCCGTCGGTGGTGGCGGCGCGCGGGTCGAGGCCGACTAGCACGGCCGCGGCGACACGCGCCTGCAGCCCGACCGCCGCGAGGTGGGCGAGGACGCCCGCGGTGAGGTCGGCGCCGCCGCCGATCCCGAGGACCACGGTGGCCGTGGTCCGTGCGATGCGCTCGGCGGCGTCCAGGGCGTCGAGCAGCGCCTGGCCCAGCGTGTCCGGGTCGCCGGTGGCGCCGGGGTGCCAGCTCACGAGCAGGACCTGTTCGCCCGCCCGGACCAGGTGCTCGACGAGGCTGCGGCCGGGGGACAGGTCGGCGAGGTAGCAGGGCAGGCCCGGCGGGGCCACGACGAGCACCGGGAGCGCGTGGACCTCCCGGGTCTGCGGCAGGTAGTGCAGCAGCTCGAACACGTCGGTGCGCAGGACGACGGCGCCCCCGGTGGCGGCGACGTCCTCGCCGACGGTGAGCCGCCGCGTCCCGGTCACCGCTGGTGCGGGTGGGGGCGCGGGCTCGGCGACGGCGCCGGCCGCCCCGGTGGTCTCCGGAGGCGCGTGCCGGGCGGCCAGCGCACGCAGCACCGGGTTGTTGCTCGGCGCGACGACGTCGGCGACCGACTCGACGACGGCGCGCAGCACCTCGGCGTCGCCCGCGTCGAGGCCGGCGTCGTCGAGCATCGCGGCGGCGGCGGCGGTCGTGGCGAGATGGGTCTGGACGACCCGGCGCAGCAGCGGGTCGGCCGACCACGCGGGCGCGGCGAACCGGTCGTCGCCGGGGTCGGGCGCGAGCCCGGAGCTGCCCAGCCCGATCCGGGCGAGCTCACCGGCGAGGGCGACCGTGTGCCGGGCGAGGCCGGCCGGCCGGGACAGCAGTGCCGTGGCCAGGCGCGAACCGGCGGCGGCCACCGTCGGCGGGTCGTCGGGGTCGCCGGCTGCTCCGCCACCGGACGGCGCGCTGCTCACATGATCTCCTGACGTGCTCGGTCCCCACCCGCCGTCACGGCCGGCCGGAGTGATCGTCCACCGTCAGCATGGGCGGGCTGCTCGGGGGCGGGCAAGTCGGCAGGACGGGCGGCGTCCCGTCGCGTCCCCGGCTGCACGGGCGCCACCTGCTCCGGCACCACGCCCGCCTGCCGGACCGCGGCGACCGCCCGCGCTCCCGCCTCCCGTACCGCCGACGTCCCCGTGAGCGCGGCGTGGCGGGCGGTGCGGGTGTGCGCGGCCGCCGCGTGGCGGGCCGCCGACGTCCCGGCCAGCGCCGCCCGCGCCGCGGCGGCGCGCATCGCCCGCAGCCGCCGCAACCGGCGCTGGCGCCGCGTCGGCCGGGACGGCCACGTCTCCTCGACGGCGTTGTTGAGCTGAGCCCCGAGCACGATCGCGAACCCCAGCAGGAACCCGAAGAGCAGGAACGCGATGGGTGTCGCCAGTGCGCCGTAGGTGTAGCCGGTCGCTGTGATGAGGGTGAGATAGACGCGCAGCCCGGTCGTCGAGACCACGAACACGACCATCGCCAGCAGCGCCCCGGGCAGCAGACGCCGCCACGGCGGGCTGTGCCGCAGCGCCACCTTGTAGAACGTGGTCAGGCCCAGGACCAGGACCAGCGCGACCCCCGGGTAGTAGAAGGCGTCGACGGCGGCGGTCACCGAGGGCCGCCACGCCACCGGGAAGACCCGCGGCAGCAGGTCGGGCCCCAGCGCGACGACGGGCAGTGCGAGGACCGCCACGACCAGCGCCACCAGGTACACGCCGAGCGCGACGAGCCGCTGCCACACCGGGTTGCGCACCTCGTACTGGCCGTGGGCCTCGGTGACCGAGTCGACCATCGACGCCACCGCCGACGACCCCGCCCACAGTGCGATGAGGAACCCGAGCGACACGACGTCGGCGCGGCCGCGGGTGAGGATCGCCTCGGCGGTCGGGGCGATGATCTGGTCGACCACCTCGGGGGTGAACACGGTCCGCGAGAACCCGACGATCGCGGCCTCCACGGAGTCGACCGTCCGCGGCCCGAACCAGTCGTCGACGAAGCCCAACGAACCGAGCAGCGCCAGCAGCAGCGGGGGCAGCGACAGCGCCTGCCAGAACGCGGCCTGCGCCGACATCGAGAAGATCCCGTCGTCCCACGCCTTGACCAGGGTCCGCCCCGCCACCCGGCGGACCAGTCACCGCCTGCGCGGCGGAGCCGCCGCGGGGCCGGGCCCCGGCCCTGTCACCGGGGGCTCGGCCGGTGGCTCGCCGGTCGGGTCGTCGGAGGTCATCGCGGCACAGCATGGCCCCCGGGGCCGCCGACGGCGGGTCACGACGCGCCGCCGGATCCCCGCGGGCTACCCTCGTCGTGGTCCGCGAGCGCGGGGGCCCCGACCCCGTCCCTTCCCCGACGCGGCCTCGGAATGACCGTCCGACCAGGGAGTTGTGTGTCGCAGGCAGTTGAGCGCAGCCCCGGGATCGCCCTCGAGCAGCGGCCGCTGCGGGCCTGGCAGCGCAGCGCGCTCGCCCGCTACCTCGCAGGATCGCCACAGGACTTCCTCGCGGTCGCGACGCCCGGCGCCGGCAAGACGACGTTCGCCCTGCGGGTGGCCGCCGAGCTGCTGCGCGACCGCCGCATCGACCGGATCACCGTCGTCACCCCGACCGAGCACCTGAAGTACCAGTGGGCCGACTCGGCCGCCCAAGCCGGCATCCCGCTCGACCCTGAGTTCCGCAACTCGGCGGGCGGCACGTCGTCGGACTACACCGGCATCGCGGTCACCTACGCCGGTGTCGCGGCGCACCCGATGCTGCACCGGGCCCGCACCGAGACCCGCCGGACCCTGGTGATCCTCGACGAGATCCACCACGCCGGCGACGCGAAGTCGTGGGGCGACGCGGTCAAGGAGGCGTTCGACCCGGCGGTGCGCCGGCTCACCCTCACCGGGACGCCGTTCCGTTCCGACGACAACCCGATCCCGTTCGTCGACTACCTGCCCGACGCCGAGGGCGCGCTGCGCAGCAAGGCCGACCACGCCTACGGCTACGCCGAGGCGCTGGCCGACGGCGTCGTGCGGCCCGTGGTGTTCCTCGCCTACTCGGGTACGTCGAGCTGGCGCACCAGCGCGGGCGAGGAGATCACCGCCCGGCTCGGCGAGCCGATGACCGCCGAGCAGACCGCACGGGCCTGGCGCACCGCACTCGACCCGGGCGGCCAGTGGATCCCGGCGGTGCTGGCGGCCGCCGACAAGCGCCTCACCGGGCACCGGGCGGGTGGCATGCCCGATGCGGGCGGTCTCGTCATCGCGTCGGACCAGACCGCGGCCCGCGCCTACGCCGCGATCCTGGAGAAGATCACCGGCACCGCGCCGTCGATCGTGCTGTCCGACGAGAAGGGCTCCTCGAAGCGCATCGCCGACTTCTCGTCGTCGGACGACCGCTGGATGGTCGCGGTCCGGATGGTGTCCGAGGGCGTCGACGTCCCGCGGCTCGCGGTCGGCGTCTACGCCACGAGCGCGTCGACGCCGCTGTACTTCGCCCAGGCCATCGGCCGCTTCGTGCGGTCGCGCCGGCAGGGGGAGACGGCGTCGGTGTTCGTGCCGAGTGTCCCCGTGCTGCTCGGGCTGGCCAGCGAGCTCGAGGCGCAGCGCGACCACGTCCTGGGCAAGCCGCACCGCGCCGAGGAGATCTGGAACGACGAGGAGCTCGCGGCCGCCCAGCGCGTCGAGGACGAGCCGGGGGAGGACGAGAAGTCGTTCACCGCCCTGCACGCCGACGCCGAGCTCGACCAGCTCATCTACGAGGGCACGTCGTTCAGCGCCGACGAGGAGGACTATCTCGGCCTGCCGGGCCTGCTCGACCCCGACCAGGTGCGCACCCTGCTCAACCAGCGCCAGCAGGAGTGGATGGCCCGCGGCCAGGAGCGCCCCCGCACCGGGGCCCAGGCCCGCGCCACCCCCGCTCCCGAGCCCACCGAGCGCCCGCAGAAGTCGGTGCGCGAGCAGCTCAACGGGTTGCGCAAGGAGCTGAACACCCTGGTGGCGATGTACCACCACCGCACGAAGAAGCCGCACGGCGCGATCCACAACGAGCTGCGTGCGTCGTGTGGTGGCCCGGTCACCGCGATGGCGACGATCGAGCAGCTGGAGGAGCGCATCGCGACGCTGCGCTCCTGGCGGTGACGTGGTGAGCCCGGCAGGGTTCGACGTCTCCCGCGTCCGGGCGCAGTACCCGGCGCTGGGCGACGGCCGGGCCTGGCTCGACGGCGCGGCAGGAACCCAGGTCCCGGAACCGGTCATCGAGGCCGTCGCGGCCGCGATGCGGGCGGGCGTCGCCAACCAGGGCGGGATGTTCCCGGCAGCCCGGCGTGCCGACGCGCTCGTCGACGCGGCGCGCCGGGCCTTCGCGGCGTTCACCGGTGCGCCCGACCCGGCGGGCGTCGTCCTCGGCCCGACGATGTCGGCACTGACGGTGCGGCTGGCCACCGCCCTGGAACAGGCGTGGGGGCCCGGCGACGAGATCGTCGTCACCGAGGCCGACCACGAGGCCAACGTCGCGCCCTGGACGCGGGCGGCCGCCCGGACGGGCGCGACCGTCCGGACGGCCCGGCTCGGCGCCGACGGCGGGCTGCCCGCTGACGCGGTGACGTCGCTGATCGGGCCGAGGACGCGACTGGTCGCCCTCACCGCGGCGTCGAACCTGACCGGGGCACGCGTCGACGTCGCGGCGGTCACCGCCGCGGCCCGGGCCGTGGGGGCGACGAGCGTCGTGGACGGGGTGCACCACGCCGCGTACTCGGCCGTCGACGTCCGGGCCCTCGGCGCGGACCTCTACGCGACGAGCGCCCACAAGTGGGCAGGCCCGCACGTCGCGGCGCTGGTGGCGGCCGATCCGGCCGTGCTCGACGACATCGACCCGCCGCGTCCGGCCGGGGCACCGGCGTCGGGACCCGCACGGTTCGAGCAGGGCACCAACCCGTTCCCGGCGCTCGCGGGAGTGGCGGCGGCGGTCGCGCACTGGGCCGGGATGGCGGACGGCGACGACCCGCGGGCCGGGCAACGGGCCGCGGCGGCGCACACGGCGGCGCTGGGGGCCCGGCTGTGGTCGGCGCTCGGGGAGCAGCCGCACGTGCGGCGCTACGGCCCTGAGGGTCCCGAGGGCGCTGAGGGCGCTGCCGGGTCCGATGCCGCGGTCCGGACGCCGATCGCGGCGTTCCGGGTGGCCGGGCGGACGCCCGCGCAGGTCGTGGCCGCGTTGGACGCCGCGGGTGTCAACGCCTGGGCCGGCTACGCGTACGCGTGGGGCGCGGCCGGGGCGCTGGGGGTGCGGGAGGACGGCGGGCTCGTGCGGCTGAGCCCGAACCACTACTCCCGTGCGTGGGAGGTCGACAGGGCGCTCGACGTGCTGGCCGCCCTCACGCCCTGACCGGACCGCGCTGCGGCTCGTCACCGCGGCGGGAACCCCGGACATGACGCAGGGCGGGAACCTGAATGGTTCCCGCCCTGCGTCGGACGTCTGGGTGACCGGCTACCGCCGGCGCGTCAACTGCCCGACTGCACGTCCACCTCGAGCTCGCGCAGCTTGTCGGCGTGCGCACGCGCGTGATGGCCACAGAAGAGGAGCTCTCCACCGGAGGAAAGTACGGCGCGAACCTTGGCTGCCGCGCCGCAACGGTCACAACGGTCGGCGGCGGTCAACTCGGGGCGGGTAAGGGTTCCGGGCTGCATGGCGGTCTCCCTCCGTCTCGACACCGGAGGATCCGGTGCCCTGTGCACTGGACGACCGCTCGCGCGGCGCGCCCACACTCTTGCAGACGTACAGAGCGCTGTACGTGTTCCCGGCCCGGGGGCGACGACCGTCACGTTCGACCACTCGGGGTCGGTGAGGAGTCTTTCCGGTGTACCGCCGGGGAACCTCTGCGATTCAGTTGACGACGAGTGAATGATGCGGTGCCGCTGATGGCCTCGCAAGGTCAGGTGCGTTAACTCTCGTCGGGTCACGACTACTCTTCGCAGTCGTGGTGAACGGCTCGCAGACGTGACGACGACGAGCCCCCGCCGGGTCCCGGCGCCGGTCCTCTTCGTCGTCGGCGGAGCCTCGATGTACGTCGGGGCGGCCGTCGCCGTCGGTCTGTTCGATGATCTCTCGCCCGCCGTGGTCGCCGCGTTACGGATCATGGCGGCGGCAGTCGTGCTGATGGCGTGGCGGCGGCCCGGGAGGGACGCCTGGCGGGGCCGGCGGGTTCTGCGTGCGGGGGTGTTCGGGCTCGCGACGGCGGGAATGAACGTCGCCTTCTACGAGGCGGTCGCGCGGCTGCCGCTGGGCACCGTGGTCGCGATCGAGTTCTGCGGCCCGGTGGCGGTCGCCGCACTGGCGTCGAGGCGGCCGCGCGACGTGGCGGCGGTGGTGCTGGCAGCGGCGGGGGTGGCGTGCATCGCCGATGTGCGCTGGTCAGGAAGTCCCGCCGGCGTCGCGTGGGGGCTCGCGGCGGCGGCGTTGTGGGCGGCGTACATCGTCGTCGGCAAGCGGGTGGCGCTCGCCGGCAACGGTCTGGACGACATGGCGACGGGCTTCGCGCTCGCCTCGGTGCCGCTCGTCGTGCTCCTCGTGGTCGACCGCGGCGGCCTCGCCGCGCTGGGCTCGCCGTCGGTTCTCGGGCTGGCGGCGGGCGTCGGGGTGCTGTCGAGCGTCGTGCCGTATGCACTCGATCAGGTTGTCCTGCGGAGGGTGGGCCGGGCGCGCTTCGCGGTGCTGCTCGCGCTGCTGCCGGTGACCGCGACGGTGATCGGTCTGGTGTTCCTCGGACAGGTGCCCGGAGTCCTCGAGGGGGTGGGCATCGTGGCCGTCGTGGCAGCGGTGGCGCTGCGCTCCCGTGACGGGGACGAAGCGGCCCCGGATGCCGTGCCACCCTCCTGATCAGCGGTCGTTGCTACGCAGAGTGATAACCCACCGTGTGACCTCGTGTGACAGTAAGCGGCGCGAACGGGTGATTTCCTGATCATGTGCTGTCCGAATAGACCCGGATTGTCCCTTTGTCGGGACGTCGGGTCAGGAATGTCCGGATGTCGGCCGCCGCGTTCGGCTCAATCGGTCGGTGTCGCGCGCACTCATCGCCGAACGGCACTCGACGCTCGGGAACCACACGGTCGGCTCCGGCCCGTTCGGGCGTGTCGCGCCGCGCGCCGTTCGGTGATCGAGTGGCCGAAGTTCGGCTGATGTCGACAACAAATTCCCCTCTGCGTGACCCAAATGTGATGTTGCGTGAGGACCTGGACCGATTCAGTGTGCTTCCCGTCACCTGGGTATGGGTCATACGTTGTGGCTCGCAACATTCGGGCGCCGCCACGGCGGCCCACGATGACGTGGGAAGGACATCGATGCGCATACGGAAGACGGCCCTTGCCGTCGTCAGTGCGGGCCTGGCGTTCGCGCTGGCGGCGTGTGGCCAGAACGCCGCACCCTCGACCGGCGGAAGCACCGGGGGCAGCACCGCCCCGGCCGCGGGTGGTGTGAAGGTCGGCGTGATCCTGCCGGAGACCGACTCGTCGGCCCGGTGGGAGGGCTTCGACAAGCCGATGATCGAGAAGGCGATGCGGGCACAGGGGCTCGACCCCGACATCCAGAACGCCCAGGGTGACGAGCAGAAGTTCTCCACCCTCGCCGACGGGATGATCTCCAGCGGCGTCAAGGTCCTGGTCATCGCCTCGATCTCGTCCGACGGCGGCAGCGCCGTCGCGGCCAAGGCCAAGGCCCAGGGCATCCCGGTCATCGACTACGACCGGCTCAACCTCGGCGGCACCAGCGACTACTACGTGTCCTTTGACAACGTGAAGGTCGGTGCGCTGCAGGGTCAGGGCCTCGCGCAGGCGCTGCAGACCAAGCCGGGCGCGCAGGTGATCGAGATCGAGGGCGCCCCCACGGACAACAACGCGACGCTGTTCTACAACGGCCAGCAGACCGTGCTGAAGCCGCTGTACGACTCGGGCGCTCTCAAGCTCGTGCAGAAGCAGGCCATCGACAAGTGGGACAACCAGGTCGGCGGCACCACGTTCGAGCAGATCCTGACCAGCAACGGCGGCAAGGTCGACGGCGTCGTCGCCGCCAACGACGGCCTCGCCGGCGCGATCATCACCGTGCTGGCCAAGAACGGTCTCAACGGCAAGGTCCCGGTCACCGGCCAGGACGCCACCGCCGACGGCCTGCAGGCCATCCTCCGCGGGGACCAGTACATGACGGTCTTCAAGCCGATCCAGGAGGAGGCCGACGCCACCGCGAAGCTCGCGGCGGCGCTGGCCAAGGGTGACACCGCCGCCGCCAACGCGGTCGCGACGCAGAACACGGACGACCCGAAGGGCAACCGCCAGGTCAAGTCCGTCCTGCTCACCCCGCAGCTGATCACCAAGGACAAGGTCAAGGTCGTCACGGACGCCGGCTACGTGAAGGCGAGTGAGATCTGCGTCGCGCAGACGCAGGCCGCCTGCACCGAGCTCGGGATCAAGTGACCCGCTGACCCGTCCGGCCGAAGCACGTGGCGCCGGCGTCGAGACCCGACGCCGGCGCCACGTCCCGGCCCCCATCGCAAGGAGCGCGAGTGTCCGAACCGATCCTGCAGCTGCGGGCGGTCTCCAAGAGTTTCGGCGCCGTCCGGGTGCTGCACGACGTCGACTTCACTGTCCGGGCCGGTGAGGTCACCGCGCTCGTCGGCGACAACGGCGCCGGCAAGTCGACGCTGGTCAAGTGCGTCGCGGGCATCCATCCCATCGACGGCGGGGAGATCGCGTTCGACGGTGAGCCCGTCACGATCAACTCGCCCGCCGACGCCTCCGCGCTCGGCATCGAGGTCGTGTACCAGGACCTCGCGCTCGCCGACAACCTCGACATCGTCCAGAACATGTTCCTCGGCCGCGAGCGCGGCAAGCCCTGGCTGCTCGACGAGTCCGACATGGAGCAGGCCGCCCGGCGGACGCTCGCGTCCCTGTCGGTGCGGACCGTCACCTCGGTGCGGATGCCCGTCGCGTCGCTGTCCGGTGGGCAGCGCCAGACCGTCGCCATCGCCAAGGCCGTCCTCTGGGACTCCAAGGTCGTGCTGCTCGACGAGCCGACCGCCGCACTGGGCGTCGCCCAGACCCGCCAGGTCCTCGACCTGGTCCGGCGCCTCGCCGAGCAGGGCCTCGGCGTCGTGCTGATCAGCCACAACATGGCCGACGTCTTCGAGGTCGCCGACCGCATCGCGACCCTCTACCTCGGCCGGATGGTCGCCGAGGTACCGACGAAGGACGTCACCCATGGCCAGGTCGTCGAGCTCATCACCGCCGGGCGCTCCGGGGACCTCGGCCTCGCCCGGCCCGAGGCTGCGGGGGTGACCCGGTGAGCGAGGACTCCGGGCCCGACCTGTCGAAGGACAGCGGGCCGGCCGCCGACGTCGCGACCGCCACCTCCACCGACTCCGCGCCCGGCGCGGCGGAACGGGCCGCACCCGGCAACCGCCAGGGCGACTTCGGGATCGACACCACCGCCCGCACCACCGGCCAGGCCCTGCGCGACTACGGCGTGCGGCTGCGCTCCGGTGAGCTCGGCTCGCTGCCGGCCCTGCTCGGCCTGCTGGCGCTGTTCATCCTGTTCACCGCGCTCGACCGGGGCGGGGTCTTCCCGAGCCTGCTCAACCTCGCGAACCTGCTCCAGCAGGGCGCCGGGCGCACGATCATCGCGATGGGCCTCGTGTTCGTGCTGCTCACCGGCGAGATCGACCTCGCCGCCGGCACCGCGTCCGGACTCGCGGCCTCGCTCATGGCGCTGCACCTCGTCTCGGGCGGCAACATGCTCGGCGCGATGGGCCTGACCGTCTTCGTCCTGTTCGTCCTCGTCATGCTGGTCGCCGCTGCGCTGGCCGCGTACCTGCGGATCTGGTGGGCAGTCGTCCTGAGCCTCGTGGCGGCACTGCTGCTCGTCGTGGGGTTCCCGCAGAACGCCTGGCTCGAGATGCTGCTCGCGATCTGCACCGGCGTCGTCATCGGCACGCTGACCGGCTTCCTCGTCGCGAAGATCGGGATGCCCTCGTTCGTCGTGACGCTGGCGCTGTTCATCACCTGGCAGGGCGTCATCCTGCAGCTGATCGGCGACGGCGGCACCCTCGGCCTGCGTGACCCCGTCATCAACGCCGTCGCCAACGGCAACCTGTCGACCCTGGGCAGCTGGGTCCTGTTCGTGGTCGCCGCGGGCGGCTACGCAGCCATCCTGCTGAACCGGCAGCGCACCCGGCTGGCCAAGGGCCTCGTCGCCCAGCCGACCGGACTCGTGCTGCTCAAGATCGGTGCCGTCGTCGTCCTCGGTGCCGTTGCGACGTACCTGTTGACGCGCAACAGGTCGGCCGGTCTGACCGAGATCTCCGGGGTGCCCTACGTCGTCCCGGTGGTCCTCGTGCTGCTCGTCGCCGGGACCTACGTGCTCGACCGGACCCGCTTCGGCCGCCACGTCTACGCCGTCGGCGGCAACCGTGAGGCGGCCCGCCGCGCCGGCATCGACGTCGTCCGGATCCGTGCCAGCGTGTTCGTCATCGCGGCCGCGTTCGCCGCGATCGGGGCCATCGTCTACTCGTCCAAGGTCGGGTCCGTCTCACCCGCGGCCGGTGGCGGCAACACGCTGCTGTTCGCCGTCGGTGCGGCCGTCATCGGCGGGACGTCGCTGTTCGGCGGCCGCGGCCGGGTCAGCAACGCCGTCATCGGCGGTGCGGTCCTCGCGACCGTCGAGAACGGCCTGGGTCTGCTCAAGCAGCCCGCGGCGGTGGTCTTCGTGATCACCGGCCTTGTGCTGCTCGTGGCGGCCGGTGTCGACGTGCTGTCCCGGCGTCGATCGGCCTCCGCCGGGCTGTGACCGCTCCGACGTCCGGCACGCGGCCCGACGACGCGCGCAGGCACAACCGCTCGGCGCTGCTGCGCCGGCTGCACGTCGAAGGGCCCTGCACCCGGGCGACCCTGGCCACCGAGCTGGGGCTCAACCGCAGCACGATCAAGGCGGTGGTCGACGGCCTCGCCGAGGCCGGCGTCGTCACCGAGGCCGTCCCGTCCCAGCGCACCGGGGCGGGACGGCCCTCCCTGATGGTGCTGCCGCAGCCGCAGTCCGCGGTGGTGCTCGCCGTCGACATCCGCGTCGACCAGGTCGCCATGGCGATGATCGGCATCGGCGGGCAGATCCTCGGCCGGCACAGCTGGAACCTGCACCGCACCACCCGGCTGCCCGGCGAGGTCATCACCCACGTCGTCGAGTCGGCCCAGCTGCTGCGCGACGAGCTCGCCGTCGTCGTGTCCGGGGCAGGGGTGTCGGTGCCCGGCGTCGTGCGCCGCGCCGACGGCTTCGTCCACGAGGCCCCCAACCTCGGCTGGCGCGACGTCGCGCTCGGCCGCCGGCTCGGGTCGGTGCTGCAGCTGCCCACGCTCGTCGGCAACGACGCCGAGCTCGGTGCCCTCGCCGAGCACGTCCGCGGCGTCGCCCGCGAGTCCAGCGACCTCGTCTACCTGTCCGCCGACGTCGGCCTCGGCGGCGGCGTCATCGCCGGGGGCCGGCCGCTGCGCGGCACCGGCGGCTACGTCGGGGAGATCGGGCACATCCAGGTCCGCCCGGGCGGCCGCGCGTGCTTCTGCGGCGCCCAGGGCTGCTGGGAGACCGAGGTCGGCGAACCCGCACTGTGCCGGGCGCTCGGGCTGCCCGAGGACACCCCCCGCGGCGCGCTCGTCGCCGAGCTCCGCTCGCTGTCCGCGGCGCCGGACCAGATCGACGACAAGCTCGGCGAGTTCACCGAGTGGCTCGCCACCGGTCTGGTCACGCTGGTCAACATGCTCGCCCCCGAGCTCGTCGTCCTCGGCGACCTGCTCACCGCGCTGCCGCCCCGCGTCGTCGACCGGGCCCGCTCGATCGTCCACGAGCGCAGCCTGGTCAGCCGCGCCATCGGCGGGACCAGGATCACCGTGTCCCCGTTGGGCCGCGACGCCCGCCTCGTCGGCGCCGCCGAGCTCGCCTTCGAGCAGATCCTCGAGTCGATCTGAGGACCGGGGGGTGGGCACCCGGCCGGCGTCGGGCGCACCCCCTCGTGCCGGCCGCGGTGCCGCGCAACGCTTCGGTGACCCGGGCCCAGCCGTGCCCGGGAGCGACCCGGGGGATGACATGGAACCGACCGCCGACCTGCCCGAGCGTGCCCGAAACTGGGAGAACGTGTGGGACGACGCCGCCCGCCCCGACCTGCTGCCCCACGGCGCGGAGCTGCGCCGCCTGGACTCCTGCGGGCCCACCCGCCCCGACCCGTACGTCCTCTGACCGGTCCTGACCCGAGGTCGGGCCCGGAGCTGCAGGAACGGCACCTTCCCGCACCCGGTTGCGGGGACGTGCCGTTCCTGCATATCGGCGGCCGGGTCCGTGCACGCCCCGGCGTCCGGTCCGCTCGGCTCGGCGCGGGCTCTGCCATCGGCACGCGGCGTCCGCGGTCGGTGCGTGGCCTGCACGGTGTGCGCGGCGCGGACAACCTGCGCGCCGACCGACGATCCGCGGTGGCGTGCCGCGCGTGGCCGGGCCCAGGTCGAACTCGGCCCGGCGGGGGCGGACGGGGTGTACCGGATGAAACGGGCGGAGGGAACGCCCTACCCGAGGTCGGGGGAGCGCACCCGTGTCCCGGGGGAGCGCACCATCGCCGCGGACCGGTCCCCGGCCCCAGTCTCGATCGGGTCCCGGACAGTCCGGGCCGGGGGGACCGAGGAGAACGTCATGGCAGGGCGCAGGAGCGGCAAGCCGGCACCGCGATCGATCAGCGGGCCGCAGGCGCCGCTGGTCTGGAAGTTCGGCGGCACGTCCGTCGGCGACCAGGAGCGTGTGCTCGCCGTCGCCGAACGGATGGTGGCAGCGCAGCGCAGCGGACGCGGGGTCGTGGCGGTGCTGTCGGCGATGGGGAAGTCGACCGACGCGCTCGTCGCCCAGGCCGCTGCGATCTCGCCCAACCCGCCGCTGCGCGAGCTCGACGCCCTGCTCTCGGTCGGTGAGCAGATCTCCTGCGCGCTGACCGCCATGGCGATCGCGTCCCTCGGCGGCCACGCCGTGTCGCTGACCGGCGCCCAGGCCGGCATTCGCACCGACGCCACCCACGGCAGCGCCCGCATGCTCGGCATCGACCCCGCCCGCATCCGCAAGGCCCTCGACGACGGCGCGATCGTGCTGGTCACGGGCTTCCAGGGCGAGTCGTCCGACGGCGACACGACGACGCTGGGCCGCGGTGGGTCCGACGCCTCGGCCGTCGCGGTCGCGGCCGCGCTCGGGGCCCGGGAGTGCGAGATCTTCACCGACGTCCCCGCCGTGTACACCGCCGACCCGCGGGTCGTCCCGGACGCGCGGCGGCTCGCGACGATCCGCCCGCAGGAGATGCTCGAGCTCGCCGAGGCCGGCGCGGGGGTGCTGCAGCCACGGTCGGTGGAGCTGGCGATGGCGCACGGCGTCGACATCCACCTGCGGTCGAGCTTCGGCACGGAGGAGGGCACCTGGATCCGTGGCGGTGCCGGTGACTTCGAGGTCGCCGGCACCGCGACGGTCGCCGGGGTGGCGCACCGCCGCGACGAGCACCTCTACAGCGTCGACGCCCCGGTCACCGCGGTCGCCGCCGCGCTGGCGGGCCGCGGGCTGGCCCTCGGCGCGGTCGTCCCCGGCGCGGGCACGGTGGTCGCGGTCACCGTCCCCGGCGCCGATCCCGCGGCCGTGGCCGCCGCGCTCGACGCCGCCGCCATCACGCTCCTCGGCCGGGAGGACCTCGGGTCGGTGGGAGTCGTGAGCCTCGGCCTGGCCCGGGCGCCGGAGGTGCCGGCGTCGACACTCGACGTGCTCGCCGCCGCGGGCATCACCCCGCGCCTGGTGACGACGACGCCGTCGCGGGTGGGCGTGCTCGTCGCCGCCGACCGCGTCGACGACGCGGTGCGCGCCCTGCACGCGGCGCTCGTGGGCGGCGAGTCCGCCGGGGCGGGCGCCACCGCCGCCTGACCGTCTCGCAGTGTTCGTGCCGGCCCGGGATCCCCTGATCCCGGGCCTGTTCGCGTGCGGGGGAGAACCCCACCCGGGCCCGGGGGAGGGCCCGGCCGGCTCGGGGGAGCACACCATCGAATCGGACACGGCCCCTCGGCACTCTGAGGAGCAGCAGAGAAAGCCCCCAGAGTTCAGCCAGGAGCCGATCGTGACCACGTTGCAGGAACCCGATGCACCGCCCGCCGCGGCGACGACAGCGCCGGCGCTGCTCGTGGCGGCCGACTACGCCCAGGGCTCGCGGGCCCGCGCCGGTGAGCGCCTCGACCACGTCTTCGAGGAGCAGGCCGACTGGATGCGCGCCTACGGCCGCGCCGGCCATCTGGCCGTCGACGCCGGCGACGTCGCCCTGACCTTCATCGAGCTCGACGAGCGCGCGAACCGGCTCGCACGCCGGCTGCTCGCGTCCGGGGCCCGGGCGGGCGACCGGATCGCGCTGCTGTTCGACCAGCCGGTGCACTCCTACGTCGGGATGCTCGCGGTGATGAAGATCAACGCCGCGTACGTGCCGCTGGACGTCGCGTTCCCGGCCGACCGGATCGCCTACATCCTCTCCGACGCGGGCGTGTCGTTCGTGCTGTCGCTCTCGCACGTCCCCGAGCGCGTCGTGGGCCTGGAGGACTTCGCCCCCGGCCTCATCCACGTCGACCGGATCGCCGCGCAGATCGAGGCGGAGTCCGGCGCGCGGCTGACCGACGCCGAGCGCGGCGAGGCCGTCGAGGACCTGGCCTACCTCATCTACACGTCCGGCACGACGGGCCGCCCCAAGGGCGTCGCGATCGAGCACGCCAGCATCTGCAACTTCGTCCGGGTCGCCGCCGAGGTCTACGGCCTGCGCTCCAGCGACCGTGTCTACCAGGGCATGACGATCGCCTTCGACTTCTCGGTCGAGGAGATCTGGGTGCCGTGGATGGCGGGCGCCACCCTCGTCCCGAAGCCCGCGGGCACGTCGCTGCTGGGCATGGACCTGCACGCCTTCCTGACCGAACGCCGCGTCACCGCGATGTGCGTCGTCCCGACCCTGCTCGCGACGATCGAGGAGGACCTGCCCGCGCTGCGCTTCCTGCTGGTCTCGGGCGAGGCGTGCCCGCAGGACCTCGTCGCCCGCTGGTACCGCGACGGCCGCCGCTTCCTCAACGTCTACGGCCCCACCGAGGCCACCGTCACCGCCACCTGGACCGAGGTCCACCCCGACCGGCCCGTCACCATCGGCCAGCCGCTGCCCACCTACACGACCGTCGTCCTGGACCCGGAGAACCCGTACCGGGCGCTGCCGCACGGCGAGGTCGGGGAGATCGGCATCGCCGGCATCGGCCTGGCCACGGGCTACCTCAACCGTGAGGACCTCACCGACAAGTCGTTCATCGAGGACTTCCTCGGGATCGCGGGCAACCCGTCGGGGCGCATCTACCGCACCGGCGACCTGGGGCGCGTCAACGACCAGGGCGAGATCGAGTACATGGGCCGCATCGACCTCCAGGTCAAGATCCGCGGCTACCGCATCGAGCTGACCGAGATCGAGTCCGTCCTGCTGCAGGTGCCCGGGGTGTCGGCGGCCGTGGTGGACACCTTCGAGCCCACACCCGGCCAGGTCGAGCTCGTCGGCTACTACAGCCTGAAGACGGGCGTCGCCCCGCTGGAGACCGACGCCGTCCACGCGCACCTGCGTGAGCGGCTGCCCGCCTACATGGTGCCCGCGTACCTGGAGCACCTCGCCGCCATCCCGATGACGACGTCGGACAAGGCCGACCGCAAGGCCCTGCCGCCGCCCACCATGCGCCGCGCGGGCGGGCCGGCCGGTGAGATGGTCGCCGCGGCCACCGACACCGAGGAGGTCCTCGCCGCCACGCTGGCGCGCACCATCGGCCTCGACGCCGTCTCCGTCGACTCCAACTTCTTCGACGACCTCGGCGCCAACTCGCTGCTCATGGCCCGCTTCTCGGCGGCGCTGCGCAAGGAGACGTCGCTGGCGGCGCCGTCGATGCGCGTGATCTACGCCAACCCGACGATCCGCGAGCTCGCCGTCGCCCTCGGCGGCGAGGCGCCCGGCGAGTCCGCGGCGGTCCGCACCGGACCGGTCGCGAAGGGCTCCACCGCCGGCTACCTGACGACCGGCGCCCTGCAGCTCATCGCGTTCCTCGCCTTCACCTACCTCGGCGCGCTCGTGCTCGAGCGCGGGTTCGTGTGGTCGGTCGACGGCGCGACGCCGCTGGAGATCTTCGGCCGCTCCGCGCTCTACAACGCCGGCATCTACCTCGCCGCGTGCCTGCTGCCCATCGCCGCCAAGTGGATCCTGGTCGGCCGGTGGAAGGAGCGGGAGATCCGGCTGTGGAGCCTCGGGTACGTCCGGTTCTGGGTCGTGAAGACGCTGATCCGGGCCAACCCGCTCGCCCTGACCGCCGGCGGCCCGCTCTACACCTTCTACCTGCGCGCCCTCGGCGCCAGGATCGGGAAGGGCACGACCATCCTGTCGCGCACCGTCCCCGTCGCCACCGACCTGCTCACCATCGGCGCGCACACCGTCGTCCGCCGCGACTCGGCGTTCGCCGGCTACCACGCCGTCGCCGGCGTCATCCGCACCGGCCGGGTCACCATCGGCTCCGACGTGTTCGTCGGCGAGAAGACCGTCCTCGACATCGGCAGCTCGATCGGCGACGGCGCGTCGCTCGGACACACCTCGTCGCTGCACACCGGCATGCACGTCCCGGCCGGCGAGACCTGGCACGGCGTCCCCGCCGAGCCGACGACGACGAACTACCGCGTCGTCGAGCCCGTCCGGTGCGGGTCGCTGCGCCGCTTCACCTACGCCGCCGGGCAGCTGCTGCTCGCCGTGGCGGTCCTGCCGCTGGCCGGTGCCGCGCTCGTCGCCCTGGCCACGATGGTCCCGGCGGTCGGCGAGGCCGTCGCCGACGGGCACGCGCTGCTCACCGACCCCGGCTTCTACGTGACGATCGCCGCCGCCACCGGCGGGGTGTTCCTCGCCGGCGCGTTCGGCGGGCTCGCCCTGATGGTCGTCGCCCCGCGCATCCTGTCGGTGCTGGTGGAGCCGGGCCGCACCTACCCCCTGCACGGCGTCCGCTGGGCCGTCGCGAAGACGATCACCCGGCTCACCAACTCGTCGTTCTACATGACGCTGTTCGGCGACGCCTCCGCCGCGACCGGCTATCTGTCGGCCATCGGCTACGACCTGGGTGACGTCGACCAGACCGGCTCCAACTTCGGCACCGAGCTCAAGCAGGACAACGCGCTCTACACCTCGATCGGCCGCGGGACGATGGTGTCCGACGCGCTGTCGGTCATGAACGCCGACTTCTCGGCCTCGTCCTTCCGGTTCTCCCACGTGGCGATCGGCCCGGACAACTTCATCGGCAACAACATCGCCTACCCCGCCGACGCCCGCGTCGGCAGCAACGTCCTGCTCGGCACCAAGGTCATGGTCCCGATGGACGGCCCGGTCCGCGAGAACGTCGGACTGCTCGGCTCGCCGAGCTTCGAGATTCCGCGCACCGTCTCCCGCGACACCGAGTTCGACCACCTCAAGGACCCGGCAGTGCTGAAGAAGCTGCTGCGGCGCAAGAACCGGCACAACCTCGCGTCGATGCTCGCGTTCCTCGGAGTCCGCTACATCCAGTTCTTCGTCAGCATGCTGACCTTCGCGATCGCCGCCGACCTCTACTACCGCTTCGCCGAGTTCGGAATCGCCGCCGCGACCGTCGCGACGCTCCTGTTCAACATCGTCCTCACCGCCCTCGTCGAGCGGGCCGTCCTCGGCTTCCGCCCGCTGCGCGCCCGCTTCGTGTCGATCTACGACCCGTACTTCTGGCGCCACGAGCGGCTCTGGAAGCTCGGCGCGAGCGCGCTGTTCAGCGGCACCCCGTTCAAGAACCTGATCTGGAAGCTGCTGGGTGTGCGCATCGGCCGCCGCGTGTTCGACGACGGGTGCGCCATCCCGGAGAAGACGCTCGTCACCCTCGGCGACGACGTGATCCTCAACGCGGGCAGCGTGATCCAGTGCCACTCGCTGGAGGACGGCAGCTTCAAGTCCGACGCCACCGTGCTCGGCGCGGGCGCCGTCGTCGGGGTCGAGGCGTTCGTGCACTACGGCGTCACGGTCGGCGAGGGCGCGATCATCGAGGCCGACGCGTTCCTGATGAAGGGCGAGGTCGTCGCGCCGCACGCCGTGTGGGTGGGCAACCCGGCCACCGAGCTGCGGGAGCGTCGTACCCCGGCCGCCCCGGCCCGGCCCGCGCCCCCGGCCGCGGTCCTGCCCGTCGTCGCGCAGCGGTCCGACGCCGACAAGGCCGCCATGCTCGCCGCCTACGCCTCCGGTTCCGTGCCGAACCTGGAGCTCGACCGGCCGGCTCCCGGCCCGGTCTTCACCGGCCCGGCCCGGCACGTGGCCGCTGTCGAGGCGACGATCGTGCACCCGACGCGGCGCACCCCGCAGCACCGTCCCACCGCGCAGCACCGTCCCACCGCGCAGCACCGTCCCACCCCGCAGCACCGTCCCACCCCGCCGGCACCCGCCGCGCGGCCCGTCACCGCGGCCCGGCCGCGCGACAACCAGGAGACCGTCGTCATGACCAGCACCACCACCACCGGCACCGCCCGTCCGCTCGCGGCAGTCCCGGCCGTGCCTGCGACGGTGCGGCCCGTGCCGTCCGCGTCGCCTGCGCCCGGCCTCGTCGCCGCACCCGGGCCACGCCCCGTTCCGCGCGGGGCACCCGCGCCACGTGCGCCGCTCGCCCCCGCCGCGCAGGGTGCCGGTCTCCCGATGACCGGTCCGTCGGTCACCACGGCGCTGCCCGGCCCGCGCTCGGCCGAGCTGCTCGCCCGGCAGGCCCGGCGCGAGTCCAACGCCCGCGTCTACCCGCGGCACTTCCCGTTCGCCGTCGCCGAGGCGTCCGGCTCGTTCATCCGTGACCTCGACGGGAACGTGTTCGTCGACTTCCTGGCCGGCGCCGGGGTGCTGTCGCTGGGGCACAACCACCCCGAGCTCGTCGCCGCCGCCACCGAGCAGATGGGCGTGTTCACCCACGGCCTCGACATGGCCTCGCCCGCCAAGGACGACTTCACCGAGGCCCAGCTGTCGATGCTGCCTGCGGGGATGCGTGACCGGATGCGCATCCAGTTCTGCGGCCCCACCGGCGCCAACGCCGTCGACGCCGCGATCAAGCTCTGCAAGACCGCCACCGGCCGCGGCCAGATCATCTCCTTCCAGGGCGGCTTCCACGGCTCGTCGCACGCCGCGATGGCCCTGACCGGCAACGTCTCGCAGAAGCGCCCGATCGCCAACGGCATGCCCGGCGTGCAGTTCTTCCCGTTCTCCTCGTGCAGCCGCTGCCCGCTGGCGCTGGACCCGCAGACCTGCCAGACCAACTGCGTCTCGTTCCTCGAGAACGCGCTCGCCGACCCCAACGGTGGCCTCGAGCTGCCGGCCGCGGTCATCATGGAGATGGTCCAGGGCGAGGGCGGGGTGATCCCGGCCCGGCTGGAGTTCGTGCAGCGCGTCCGGCGGCTCACCCGTGAGCTGGGCATCCCGCTGATCGTCGACGAGGTGCAGACCGGGTGCGGGCGCACCGGCACCTGGTTCGCGTTCGAGCAGTACGACATCGAGCCCGACGTCATCATCGCCTCGAAGGCGTTGTCCGGCATGGGGATGCCCGTCGCGATCATCATGTACGACGAGAAGCTCGACACCTGGGCCCCCGGCGCCCACACCGGCACCTTCCGCGGCAACCAGCTCGCCTTCGCCGCCGGTGCCAAGACCGTCGAGATCGTCCGGCGCGACGACGTCCTCGGCAACGTCGCCGAGCGTGGCCGCCAGGTCGCGTCGCGGCTGTCGGGCTTCGCCGCCCACCCGGCTGTCCTGGAGGTCCGGGGGATGGGCCTGATGTGGGGGATCGAGCTCGTCGCCCCCGCCGACGGCCGCACCGTCACCCAGCTCGCCGAGGACGTCCAGGCCCGGGCACTGCGCGCCGGTCTGATCGTGGAGCTCGGTGGCCGCGACGACTGCGTCGTCCGGATGCTGCCGCCGCTCAACGTGACCGCCGAGGTCATGGACGTCGCACTCGCGATCCTGGTGCGCACCATCGAGTCCGCGTGGGCGAACGCCTGACGCACCCCGGTCGGGCCGGCCGTTTCCGGCCCACGGCCCGGCCGGATCGCACGTCGAGCCCAGCACAGGTCGTGCCCGAGTGCCGGTGCCGCTTCCGCGGCACCGGCACTCGCGCGTGCGGCCCGAGTGCCGGATGCGGCCGCGGATCTGCACGGCGAGGAAGTCGTCGTCGAGGATGCCGCCGCGGGGGCGTCCGCTCGCCGCGTAGGTCTGGATCATCCCGGGCAGGGTGCCCACGACCTCCATCGTGCGGCTGCCCGGAGCCGGGTGCCCGGCCATGCGCGCCAACGTGTTCTCGGCGACCATCGTCCCGTTGGGCCCCGACGCCGGCCGGGAGCGCACCACGTCGGGCAGCAACCTGACCTACCCACTGATGCTCCTGGTCGTCGTCCGGGTCAACGTGGCAGGCGTCCGCGCCCAGGGTGTGGGCGAGCACTTCCTGGCCATCGTGCACTAGGGCCCGTTCGAGATCATCTCGCAGTTCTTCGGCCGGCCTCGCCGGCCCTGCGGCTGCGGGGGAACATCGTCGCGGGCGGGCTGATGGTGGGCATCATCGGGCTGCTCCCGGCCTACGTGCCGTGGCTGCCCGCCGCCGCGTGGACGCTTCGACCTGTTCGTCGGGGGGCTGCAGGCCGTCGTCTTCGCACTGCTGACGCCCATCCACTTCGGCGAGGCGGTCGAGAGGCCCCCAGGAGCCCCCAGGAGCCCCCAGGAGCCCCCCCAGGAGCACTGACCGGGCGTAGCCGCACCGCACCGAGCTCGGCACCGGCCTGGCCCCGCACCCGAGTACCGGCCCGGCGCGCGAGTCCCCGTGCGCCGAGCTCGACACCGGCCTGGTCCCGGCGGCCCCACGGGCAGTCTCATGCCGAACTCGGCGGGGTGGGGCCCTGGACGGCGAGGAGCCCGGCCGTCGGATGACGGCCGGGCTCGGGTGTCGCGGGAGGTCAGGGGTCGGTGACCAGTTCCGCACCGATCTCTCGCAGGCGCGGTGCGTGCCGGCGGGCGTGGTGGCCGCAGAAGATCAGCTCACCGGCCGGGAGCAGGACCCGGACGCGGGCTGCGGCACCGCAGGCGTCGCAGCGGTCGGCGCGGGTCAGCGGGCGGGTGATGGCGTCGGAGACGGCAGCGGTCGTGGCGGCCGCGGCAGCGAAGGCGGTCATCGCACGCCCTCGCTGACGCTCGGGCGGCGGTGCCCGCCGGCGCGGTGCTGATGATTCACTCGCAGGCGCTCGTTCATGGCGATCACGCGGCCGCGAGGACGGCGACGCCCGTCGGGGTCAGTGCCGCCGGGCCGGGCCGGTCGACGATGAAGCCCGCGGTGGTCAGACGCAGCCCGGTGAACTGGTCGCTCAGGTTCAGGCCGTCGACGACGAGGCCGCCCCCGATGCGGGGGAACTCGGCGCGGCCGGCGGCGACGGCTCGCAGGACGGCGCGGTCGCGGCCGTTGATGGGGGTGACGGTGGCGTTCATGACGTTCTCCCTTCGAGGTGGTGTCCGTGTGATCCGGACCACTGAAGGATGCGCCGATCCGAGGCTCGGATACATATCGCCAACCCCCCACGTGAAGGGGCCACCCCACCGGAATCCGGTGGGGTGGCCCCTACCCGCGTGCTGCCGCGGAGTGTCTCAGCCGGCGAGGTTGAGCATGCTCAGCGTGCCGTCGGTGAGGTTGGTGACGTACCCGGTCCTGCCGTCGGGCGTCACCGCGACCGACGTCGGCGAGAGGCCGACGGGCAGGGTCGCGGTCACCGAGTTCGAGTCGGCGCTGATCACCGACACGGTGTTGTCGGCGACGTTGACGACGTAGGCGAAGCGGCCGTCGGGGGCCCAGGTGATCTCCTGCGGGTTCTTGCCCACGGGGATCCGTGCCACGACCTGGTCGTTGTCCGTGCTGATCATCGTCACGGTGTTGGAGTCGTAGTTGACGTTCGCCACGAGCGGCCGCTGGTGGTTCACCGCGAGGCTGTGTGGGCTCTTGTCGACCGGGATCTGGGCGATCTCGGACTCGTTCGCGACGTCGAGGACGGAGATGACGTTCGACTCGTGGTTGGCGGTGTAGGCCTTCGTGCCGTCGGTGCTGAACTCGATCCAGTGCGGGTTGGGCGCGACCTTGAGGGTGTTGACCACGGTGTTGGTCGACGTGTCGATGATCGAGATCGAGCCTGAGTCGTGGTTGGGCACCCACAGCTTGGAGCCGTCGGGCGTGACCGCGGCGAGGAACGGGCGCGTGTCGACCTTGATGTTCGCGATGATCGAGTTCGTCGTCGTGTCGATCACGGCGACGTCGGCGATGGTCTTCGCGTCGTCCCAGATGCTGACATAGATCTTCTTGCCGTCGGGCGCGAAGGCCAGGTACTGCGGCGGCCCGGCATCGACCGGGATCGTCGCGGTGATCTTGTTGACCGATGTGTCGATGACGGTGACCGTCTTGGTGGCCCGGTTGGCGACGTAGACCTGCCGGCCCGAGGGCGAGACGACCGCGAAGCCGGCGGGCTTGCCGGCGGGGATCGTCTGGCCCAGTGACGGCACCGGCACGCTCGCGGCGACCGTGACCGGCGTCGTGCCGCCGCCCGCGGTCCCCGTGCCGGTGGCGGCGGTCGCCGTGGTGGAGGCGCCGCCGTCGGTCGGGGTGCTGGAGCCGGAGCGGTTCAGTGCCCACCACGTCCCGCCGCCTGCGAGCGCGAGCAGCACGACGACGGCGGCGACGATCGCGAGCACCTTGCGGTTCCCGCCACCGGAGCCACCGCCCTGCGGCGCGCCCGGGGCACCGGGTGCGGGGGGCGGCCCGGGCGGGGAGCCCTGCTGGAACTGGTTGTGCTGCGGCTGCTGCCGCTGCTGCTGTGGCGGGGGACCGGCGGCGGCGCGCTGCGCCTGGCCGTTGCCGCCCTGGGGCGGTGGTCCCCACCCGTTGCCCTGCTGGCCGGGCGCGCCCTGCGCGACGCCGGGGGCGCGCGGCGGCATCGTCGCCGCGCCCGCCGACGGGCCACCGCTCGCGGCACGCGCACCGAGACCGGCGCCGGCCGCCGCGGCGGCACCCGCACCGAACGGCGCGCCGCCCTGCTCGGGAGCCGCGGAGACGACGACACCGGGCCACGCCGCGCCGCCCTCGGACCCGCGGCCGGCACCGGAGGCGCTGGCCGCGGCGAGGGTGGCCGCGCCGAGGGCGACGGCGTACTTGGGGTGGGCGTCGACGACGGTGGGCCGCCCGAGCTCCTCGGAGATCATGCGCGACACCAGCGGGATCCGCGACGACCCGCCGACGAGCAGGACCGCGGAGAGGTTGGTGGGCTCCACCTGGGCCGAGCGCAGCGTGCGTGACAGCGTGCCGATCGTCGACTCGATGGGCGCGCGGATCATGTCCTCGAACTCGCCGCGGGTCAGCCGGATGTCGAAGTGCCGTCCCGGCAGGAACACCGGGATGGTCGTCTCCGAGTCGATCGACAGCGCCTCCTTTGCCAGCACGCAGTCCTGGCGCAGCCGGGCCAGCGCGATCGCTGTCTGTGGGTCGCTCATGTCGAGCTCCGCGAGCGCGCCGCCGGAGGAGTAGTTGACGTGCGACAGGATCGCCTCGTCGAAGTCGACGCCGCCGAGACGCTCGATGCCCTCGGGCGAGCCGAGGATCTCGATGCCACCCGGGTGCTTGCGCAGCACCGTCGCGTCGAACGTGCCCCCGCCGAGGTCGTAGACCGCGATGACCTCGCCGTCGGACAGGTGCCGGGACGCTGCGTAGTGCGCGGCTGCGGCCTCCGGCTCGGTGACGGTGTCGGGTCCGGTCAGCCCCGCGAACTGCGGGACCTCCTCGAACAGCTCCCGGCGGAACGGGCCCCAGTTGGCGGGGTGGGTGAGCACCACGCTGTCGGGCTTGCCGCCCTCCGTCTCGGTGACCCGGCCCAGCACGTCGCCCAGCAGGGTCCCGAGCAGCGTCGTCACCGCGTAGGGCGAGCCGCCGAGCACGACGGGCGTCGGGTCCCCGAGGCGACGTTTGAACTCTCGCGCCACGCGGTCGGGGTTGCTCACCGCCCGCCGGTTGGCCGCGTCGCCCGTGACGAGGTTGCCGTCCTCACGGAGGAAGACGACCGCCGGCGTGACGACGGTCCGGTCGCCGAGAGTGAACATCTCGACCCGTGAATCGCGCGCGACCGCAGCCGCCACGAACGTCGTCCCCAGATCGACCCCGAGGTTGTAACCCACCGCCGCCTCCCCTGCAAACCGGCACACATCGTAACGAGTCGTGGCCGCCGGAACGAGATACCTCCGGGTGGGATTTCCCCTGGTCGAGCCGATTCGTAACTCGCTGGAACGGATGCAGACGTTACCGAGCGCAGGCGTGTCGACACGACGGGGAGAACCCCGTTTCGAGGTGGGGTTTGCCCCATTCCTCGTAGGCGTGGCGGCAGGCAGGCTGCGACGATGATTGTCGAGCCCGCGCACCGCCCCCTCGGTGCCCCTGCCGCGGGTCCACGTACCGAGTGGCAGGAGGCCGCGGTGGTGACGGACCCGGCGGCGCGCGACGAGCGCCCGCACGTGGTCGCACGCCCTGCCGAGCCTCCGGACGCGGACGAGACGGACACGGTCCGGCTGGTGGCGCCCGGTCGCGACGACCTGGTCCGCAGCAACCGGGCGCACTGGGCCCGGCGGCAGCGGCTGGAGCGTCAGCTCCACGACGGCGCGTCGTTGCGGATCTCGGCGCTCGCGCTGCGGATCGGCGTCATGCGTCACCGGTTCGCGCAGGCCTCCCCGGATCTCGACGAGTCGATCGACGACCTCCAGGAGCAGCTGCACGCGGTGCTGCAGGAGCTGCGTGACGTCGCCGGACGCATCTACCCGACCCTGCTCGACGAGGCCGGCCTCGGCCCGGCACTGCGCGAGGCCGCCGACCGCAGCGAGGCCGTCGTGCGGGTCATCGCCCCGGACAGCCGGTTCGACCCGGCGGCCGAGGGCGCCGCCTACTTCGCCGTCGCCGACCTGCTCGGAGGCCTCGGAGCCGCCTTCCGCGACGTCACGGTCACGGTCACCGCCGAGGACGGCACGCTCGTCGTCGCCGTCGGCGGGGTCCCGGTGGACGCGGCGGGGCGGATGCTCGACGAGGTGGCAGGCCTGGATGGGACGATCGACGTGACCGGCGGCACCGGCGTCGGCATTATCACTGCGAGGATTCCATGCGCGTAGCACTGGCCGAGGACGGTGCCCTGTTCCGCGAGGGCCTGCTCATGTTGCTGCAGGCGACCGGCCACGAGATCGTCGGCGCCACCGCCGACGGCGACTCCCTGCTCGACCTGCTCTCCACCGAGCCGTGCGACGTCGCGATCCTCGACATCCGCATGCCGCCGGAGCCCGACGGCGGGCTCATCACCGCGGAACGCCTGCGCGCCAAGTACCCCGACATGGGGCTGCTGTTCCTGTCGCACTACGCCGAGTCGCACTACCTGATGCGCATCCTCAACATCGGCACCGACGCGATCGGCTACCGGCTCAAGGAGAAGGTCGGCAGCGTCGAGGTCCTCTCCGACACCCTCGACCGCATCCGCGACGGCGAGATCGTCATCGAGCCGTCGCTGGCCAAGCGGCTGGTCGAGCGGCCGCGCGGGGAGAAGAAGGGCCTGGTCGCGTCGCTGTCCGAGCGCGAGACCGACGTGCTGAAGCTGATGGCGGAGGGCCGGTCCAACAACGGCATCGCCGGCCAGCTGTTCGTGACGCCCAAGGCGGTCGAGAAGCACATCGCGAACATCTTCGGCAAGCTCGGCCTGCACCCGGACACCTCGGAGAACCACCGCCGGGTCCTGGCGGTGCTCGCGTTCCTGCGGTCCCAGCGTGACGACGACTGATCGCGCGCAGGGGCTGTCCCGCACGACGGCGTACCTCTAGCGTGACCGTCTCGAACCCGGGCGTGTCCCGGCCGGACGGGCATGGTGGGCGATGAACCGGACGACACTCGCACGGCTGGTGCGCGGGCTGATCGTTGCGCTGGGCGTCGCCGTCGTGTTCGTCGCGGTCGTCGACGGTGCGGGGCGGGCTCTGCCGTCCGAGGGCGTGGCGGTGCTGCTGCCGTTCGCCGCAGCCGCGATCTGCGGGGTGGGTCTCGCCCTGCTCGCACCCCGGATCACGCGGCTGGTCACCCGGCTCACCCACCACCGGGAGACGACGCCGTACATGGCGCTGGCCGACGCCGCCGCCCGCATCCGGGCGGGTTCGCTGGAGGAGGCCCTGCCGGGGCTGGCCGAGGTCGTCGCCGAGGGGACGTCCGCGGCGCGCGGGGCGGTGTGGCTGGTCATCGGTGACCGGCTCGTCCTCGCCGCGCAGTACCCCGTCGTGCCCGAGGCGCCCATGTCGAACCGACCGGGGAACCTCGCCGTCGACAACCTCGCGGTGCTGCTGACCCGCGACGACACCGACCACGTGGTGCCCGTCCTCGACGGCACGCAGCTGCGGGCGGCACTGACCGTCGCCAAGCCGGGCTCGTCGATCACCCCGGCCGACCAGCAGCTGATGCGCGACGTCGCCAACGGTGCCGCGATGCTGCTGCGCGGTGTCTCCCAGAACGCCGAGCTCGCCGAACGGGTCCGCCGCGCCGACGAGCTCGCCACCACCCTGCAGGCCTCCCGCCAGCGGCTCGCCCGGGCCCGCGAGATGGAGCGCCGCCGCCTCGTCGTCGAGCTGTCGAACGCCACCACCGACCGGCTCTCGGACCTGCGCGCCGGTGTCGTCGCCGCCCAGAACGCCGTGCTCACCGAGGGCACCGAGGACGGTGCCGTCGCCGCCGAACGCCTCGCCGACGCCCGCACCGGGCTCGACGAGCTGCTCGACCGCTTCCGGGTCATCGCCCGCGGCGTCTACCCCGCGGTGCTGCGCGACCACGGTCCCGTCGGCGCCCTCGACGAGGTGGCCGCCGACCTGCCCCGCGGCGTCGTCCTCGACGGCAGCATGGACCAGCGGCTGACCTGGGAGATCGAGTCGGGCATCTACTACGTCGCCGCCGCGGCGCTCAAGGAGCTCGCCGCGCAGGCGGCCGACGAGGAGCTCGTCATGACACTCGACCACGCCGACGGCCGGGTCACCGTCACCGTCGACGACGCCCACTCGCCGTCGGGCCTGACCCGGATGCGGGAGCTGCTGGCCGACGAGGCGGAGCGGCTCTCCGCGCTCGGCGGCGCCGTCGAGCTGGACGGCACCGAGCTGGACGGCCCGGCGCCCGGCGGTCCTGTGCCCGGCGGGCCTGCGCTCGACAGCCCTGCGCCCGGCGGAACCGCGCACATCCTGTTGCGCGCGTGGATCCCCGACCGGCTCGAACCGCTCGTCGACGCCGGTGGCGCCGTCGCCTCCGCGGTCCGGGGCTGAGCCGTGGACGAGCGCGAGAACGACCCGTCGCGGCCGGCCCGCGAGCACCACGCCGGCCACGAGCTGCCGCCGTTCCGGATGACCGGCGGGACGTTCGGGCGCAACGACTCCGTGCGCCGTGCCGTCACGTTCGCCGACCCGGAGGCCACCACCGCGATCACCGCCGCCGACGTGCTCACCGCTGCCCCCGCGCCGCCACAGGGTGATCGACGACCCCGGGGCTGGGAGTCGCCGACCGTCGCGCTGCCCACCGGCATCGCCTGGACCAGCCCCGTACCCGAACCGTCCGCGCCCGAGCAGCCGGCACCCGCCGCGCCCCGCCGCGGAGGGCAGCAGTGGCTGCTCGCCGGGTACTGGGTGTTGCTCGCCGCGTGCGGGCTGCTGTCGGTGGTGTGGCTCGTCGTCGGCGCGGTCGTCGGGGTCGCCGCGGCCTCGCCCGGGTTCGCCGCGTCGCTCACCGCCTCGGCCGCCGGTGGGAGCAGCTGGGCCGCAGGCATCCTCGCCGCCGTCGGACACAGCGAGCCCGGCACGCAGGCCGCTCTCGACTACGCGCTGAGCATCGTGTCGATCGGGCTCGCCGTCGCCATGGCGCTCCGCCCGGCCGGCGGACGCTCCTGGTCGTCGAGGCTGCTCGTCCTCGCGCTCATCGGGTCGGCCGGGGCGTTCAACCTGCAGGCCCACGCCGCCGCCTCCGCCGTGGAGACCGCCACCGGCCTCCAGATCGGCCAGCCGCACCAGATCCTCCTCCACGGCGTCGCCTGCGCCGCCTACATCGTCGCGCTGCTCGTCTTCCCGCCCGGCTCCGACGAAGACGCCGACGGCACCCGCCGCCGCCCCGGCCTCGTCACGGTCGGCGTCGCCGCCGTCACCCTGCTCGCCGCCGGCTTCGGCACCGCGCTGCTCCCGCACACCGCGAGCTGCGTGATCTTCTTCGGGTTCGTCGTCCCCGCCGCCGGGCTGTTCGCGGTGCCGCGCAGGGTCCGCCACGGCTCCACCGACGTCCAGCGCACCCAGGCCCGGCTGCTGTTCAGCGTGCTGCTCGCCGCCGGCGCCGTCACCGTCGTCCTCGCCGCGATCAGCCTCCTGGTGTGGGGCATCGGCTGGACCGGGCTGACCCTGGACGACCCCACCGCGGGCGGTGCCGGCGACCTCCCGCTCGCCCTGCTGTTCTGGTTCTCCCGCGTGGCCTGCATCGCCGTGGCCGCCGCCGTGCTCGTCGCCGTCCGCAGCGGCGGCCTGCAGACCGCCGAGCGCCGCTTCAGCCGGGGGCTCGTCGTCGCCCTCGACACCGCCGTCATCGGCGGCGGTTACGTGCTCGTGCACACCGCGCTGGCCCTGTTCCTGCCCGCATCCGTCGCGACGCTCGTGTCCGCGATCGTCTCCTGTGTCGTCGTCGCATTCGCGTTCCTGCCCGTCCACACCGTCGCCGAACGCCTCGTGGACCGGCTCCTCTACGGCACCCGGCCCACCCCCTACAGCGTGCTCGCGGGGATCGCCGCGCTGTCGCGGTCCACCGCCGCCGACGCACCCGACCTCGCCCGCGTCGCCGAGGCCGTCGGCCGTGGTCTGGGCGCGACGACGTGCCGGCTCACCGTCGTGCGCCCCGGCCTGCGCGACCGCACCTACATCTGGTCCGAACCCGGGGTGCACGTCTCCGACGAGCTCACCGAGGTCGCCGTCCGGCACGGCGAGGAACGCATCGGCACCATCGCCGTCGACCGCGCCGCCGTCGCCGGCCTCGGCCCGCAACGCCAGAGCCTGCTCACCGACATCGCCGACAGCCTCGGCGCCGTCCTCCAGGCCAGCCGCTACGGCATCGAGCTGGAACGCCAGCTCCGTGCCGCGCTCGCCCACGCCGGTGAGATCGCGGTGTCGCGGCGCTCAGCCGTCGCCGAGATGGACGGCGAACGCCGCCGCATCGAGCGCGACCTGCACGACGGCGCCCAGCACCACCTCGTCTCGCTGCGGCTCGTCCTCGGGCTCGTCGAGCACCTCGTCAAGACGGGGAAGTTCGACCAGGCCAGGGAACGGCTGGTCCAGGTCGTCGAGCAGATCGGCAACGCCGAGTCGATCCTCGCCGAGACCGCCACCGGCGTCGTGTCGCCGCTGCTGTCCGAGCACGGCCTCGCCGGGGGCCTCGCCCTCGAGCTCGACGGCGGCACGTCACCGGTCACCGTCGACGCGCCCGGTCTGCAGGCCGTCCGGTTCCCCGCCGACGTCGAGGCCGCCGTCTGGTTCTGCTGTCTGGAGGGGGTCAACAACGCCCGCAAGTACGCCGGTGGTGCGCCTGTGACGGTGCGCCTGGTGGTCCAGGGCGGGCTGCTGCAGTTCCGGGTGCGCGACGAGGGACCCGGCTTCGACCAGGCCTCGCTCGGTCACGGCCCCAACCGGGGGATGCGGAACCTGTTGGCGCGCATCAACTCCGTGGGCGGCCGCATCGACGTGCGATCGCGGCCGGGGGAGGGGACGACCGTCGAGGGGTCGGTGCCCGTCCCGTCGCACCACGAGGAGACGATGCCGCTCGACGCCGCCCAGGCCGCTGCCTGGGGGGTCGGGACCGGCTCGCGGACGCCGCAGCGCACAGGCGGTGGTGGCGTTCCGGACGGTGCCTCCCCGCCCGCCCGCACCGTTGCGCCGCAAGCGGTTCCACCCGAAAGGCCGGCGGCGCCGGGGTCGGTGGCCGCGGCCGCCGCGGGTGCCGGGCTGATCGCGGGCATCGCCGCCACGCGAGCCACCGCGAACGATGCCCCGGACAGCGCGGAAGCCTCGGACGACGAGCCGGGCAGCGGGGCCGTCGCGCCGGAGAGCGGGCGCGACATGTGGAAGTCGACGCCTCGCCACGACGACGAGCCCGACGGCGAGCACGCGCCGGGGCGGGCGCACACCGACGTTCCGGAGGCCGAGCCGGGAGACGACAGGGTCGTGGACGATCTCGCCGAGCGCCGCGATCCCGACGGCCCCGGTGCCGACGACGGGGCGCTGCCGGGCACCGCGCCCGTGGACGGGTCCCACCGGTGGTCGTCCGCACCGCCGCGGACCGACGACGACAGCGCCCCGGACGCGGGTGCCCCCGCGGGCGGGTCCGCCGCCTCCTACGGCGCTGCGGACGATCTGCAGTGGTTCGACCCCCGGGCCGTGCGCCGGACGGCCGACGACGGTCCCGGTACGACCGCCGGCACGGAGGGTCCCGCCGACGGGCCGGCCGTCGACACGAGCGACGGTCCGCATGGCGCGGCCGACGATCCAGGGGCCGGGGTGGTCGACGACGATCCCGGTTTCGGCACGGGTTCCGACGCGCCCCCGGCCCCCCCGGGCCTTCACCACGCACGTGGCGTGACCCCCGCCGACGAGGTGCCCGCGGCGTCGGAGGGCGTGCCGCAGCAGGTTCCGGAGAGCAGCGGTCGCCACGCTCTGGACGGCGAGGACGAGCCCGCCGCGGAGCCGGGTGTCGTCCTCGCCGGTGCCGCCGTCCCGGCCGCGCCGGCCGTCACGCCTCCGCCACCGGCAGCCCCACCTCCGCCACCGGCAGCCCCGCCGGCTGTCCCACCCGTGTTCCCGCCCACCGTTCCCGGTACCGGCGCGCACCGGCGCGCGACGTCGGACGGCCGGCTGATCGGGAGCGTCCGCGGCGTCCTCACCCTCGCCGACGAGTGCTACCGCGGCACCCCGCACACGGCACGCCTCGCCGCGCTCGCCGCACGTCTCGACGAGCCCTTGCGCATCGCGTTCGCGGGCCCTCCTGGGATCGGCACGTCGACACTCGTGGAGGCCGTCCTCGGCCGCCCCGGCGGTGCGCTGCCGCCCCCGCCGACGCGGGTGCCGGTGTGGTGGCGCCACGGCGCCCCGGCAGCGCTGGCCGTCGACACCGCGGGCCGGGCCGTCCCCTACGCCGGCCCCTGGCCGCCCGACCCGGCGGCGCCGCTCGACCGTATCGAGCTGCACGTGGCCGACCCGCTGCTCGTGGAGGCGACGATCGTCGACGCCCCGGGGCTCGGCACGGACGGCCGGACCGAGGCGCTGCTCGATCCCGGCGACCCGGTTCCCGACGCGCTGGTACTGCTGATGACGCCCGCGCAGGGGTCGGCAGCGGGGTTCGCGGTGCTGCACTCCGGCGTCCTGCCGCACTCCCGGGCCAACACGCTCGGTGTGCTCGCCCGCGCCGACGAGCTGCCCGGCGGGCTGGACCCGGCGATCGCGCAGCGGTCGGCGGCGGAGCTGTCGGGGCGCTCGGACGTGCGACGACTGTCGCGCACCGTGCTGCCGGTGTCGGGATCCCTGGCGCGCGCGGCGATCGGGCTGACCCCACCGGAGATCGACGCGCTCGCCCGCGGCGTCGCGGTCGACCCCGCGCTGGCGGCCCGGCTGGGCCCGGCGGGCCTGGGCGCGGCGGCGGCGCTTGCGCGGACGGCCCCGGACCCCGGTTCCGTGGTCGCGGGATTGCTGGCCCGCAGCGGGGTCGGGCGGCTGCGGGACCTGATCGCGGCCCGGTTCGTGGGCCGCTCGGAGATCCTCGTCGCCCGCTCTGTGCTGCAGCGCCTGGAGCTGCTGGTGCGCACCGACCCGCCGGCCGACGCCCGGCGGCTGCAGTACGAGCTGGAACGGGTGCGGACGGGCGCGCACGAGCTCGCCGAGACCGATCTGCTCGACGAGCTCCTCGCCGGCGCGATCGTGCTCCCGCCCGCGGAGGTCGCGGCCGCCGAGCAGCTGCTGGGGATGGCCGGTCCGTCGCCGGCGGCCCGGCTGGGGATCGCGCCCGACGCGGACCGTGACGCGGTGCGTGCGGCCGCGGTGGAGCGGCTCGCGTACTGGCAGCGGGCAGGGTCGCACCCGGCGTCCTCGCAGGCGCTGCGGTCGGTCTCCGCGGTACTGGTGCGCACGTGCGAGCAGCTGGTCGCGAGCGCCTGAGCGACGGTCTCAGGCGCTGCGCGGGGTCTCCGACGACGGGCGCAGGTCGACCGACGGCACCCCGATCGGCCTGATGCCCGCGCGCCTGCCCGGGCTGTCGACGGCCGGATCGACGACGGCCGGATGGACGGCCGGGTCGGTGGCGGCCGGGTCGGTGGCGGCCGGGCCGGTGGTCGCCGGTCGCGGGCGCCGGCGCGGTTTGCCGGTGAGGACCGGCCGCAGCGGCGTGCGCCGGACGATCTCGACGAACGTCAGCGCCGCGACGATCGTGACGACGTAGGTCACGACGGTCTCCCACGGCCGCTGCAGCCGCGTGGCGGGGGCGTCCGGGAGCGTCGTGAGCAGCCACAGGATCGCCGGGTGCACGAGGAACACCCCGAACGACCGCGCGGCGGCGGCCTCGACGAGCCGGGACCCCCGCCAGCGGTCGCGGCGGTCGGCCCACAGCGCTCCGACACCCCAGACGGCGGCGACCACCGAGACCGTCCACGGGATGATGATCGGCTGGAAGACGTCGGCGGCGAACTGGGCGCTCGCACCCGTCGACACCGAGTGCCGGTACCAGAGCTCGACGGCCGCTCCGGTCACCGCCGGCGCCACGGACACCAGCGGCAGATGGCTGCGGATCCAGGCGTCGACAGCACCGAGGTTCATCGCGACGACCCCGCCGAACACGACGAAGAACTGGTAGCTGACCAGCAACGACGTCGCCTGGGGGAGGACCGCGGCCTCGGTGGGCGTGGGCGTGGGCACGTGCAGCACCAGGTCGGTGACGACCTGCAGCACCGCGCTGGCCGCGAGCACCGCGAGGTGGTGCCCGCGGGTCGCCCGCAACAGCGCCCGGAACAGCGGGAACACCAGGTAGAACTGCAGCGAGACGAGCAGGAAGTACAGGTGGTACCAGGCCGTCCCGGTGATCAGGGCGTGCCCGAAGCCGCGCAGTGCCTCCCCGGCGGGCACCGGCGTGGTGACCAGCCCGAGGCCGGTGTAGATCGCCGACCACACCACGTACGGCACGCCGACGAGCAGGAGCCGGCGTCGCCAGAACCGCAGCGGCCGGAGCGCGTCGTCGCGGTACCGGTGGGTCAGCACGAACGCCGTGAGTGCGAAGAAGGCCTCCCGCGTGAAGTGCAGGAGCACGACGAACCCGCCTGCGGCGACGCTGTCGAGCGGCGCCGTCGTCGAGATCGTGTGGACGGCGATCACGCACGCGAAGGTGACGACCCGGACGAGGTCGACCGGGTACAGGTGCGGTGTGCGCGCCGGCGCCGCGGCGGTCACCGCACGGACTCCTGAGCAGGGTCCGGTGGCTGTGCGCGCGGGGCGGGCGGGGGGAGCTTGCGGAGCACGGAACCGGAGGGTGGCCCGTCGAGCTGTGGGGGACCTGTGAGCCGCGTAAGAGGTTCCCGCCGTCCCGGCGCGTTCGTGGACGATGCGGTCATCGGGCGAGCACACTACCCCGATCGGGAGGACACCGATGGTCCGTGTCGGTGTCCCGGTGACCGATGGTTGACTGCCGCACACACGACGTGCCCGTCGCGGCACGGTCGGCGGAAGGACGGTGCAGTGCTCGCGAACGACCCCACCCTCATCGGTCTCGCACTTCAGGTGGGACGCACGCGAACGGCGCAGCTCGACGTCGGCGCCATGGTCTCGGGGGTGTGCGGAGCCCTGCCGATGGCGGTCGGCGTGGCCGGCGCGGTGATCGTGTTCCGGCGTCCCCCCGACCCTCTGACGGGCCCGGTCTTCGCCTCCGACCCGGCGGCGACCCGGCTCGGTGAGCTGCAGCACCGCCGCGCCGCGGGCCCGGTGCAGGAGGCGATCGTGACGGGCCGCGTCGTGGTCACGGCGGACCTGACGCGGTCGGAGTCCGTCGAGGTCGCGGCGGTGGCAGCGGAGACGGGACTGGCGAGCGCGGTCACCGTGCCACTGACTCTCGACGGCCGCACGACGGCCGCGCTGCAGTTGCTGGGGACCGGCTTCCGGCCGGTGCCCGCGGAGCTCGCGGAGACGGTCCGACCGCTGGTCGAGGCGCTGTCGGCACGGCTGTCGGACACGGCCGGGTTCGCCAGGCTGAGCGCCGCGGTCGCCCGCTCGACGGCGGCGCTGGAGTGGGGCCTGCCGCTCGCGCACGCGACGGGGATCTTCGCCGAGCGCTACCGCACCGACGTCGAGGAGGCCGGTCGTTTCCTGGCCGGCGCCGCGACCCGGGCGGCGTTGCCGGTCGAGCTCCATGCCGTGGAGGTCGTCGCCGAGGTGGGTCGCCGGGACGGCCCGCCGGCGCGCCGGGACGTCGCCGTCCACGACGACATGCCCCGCGACACACCGTCCGATGCCGCCCGGTCCGGCGAGGTCGCGCCCACCACCGGTGAGGTGCCCGTCCCGCGGAACGCCCCGACCGGCCGCAGGCACCGCCGCGACGACGCCGGCCCGCTCGCCTGGCTCGCCGGGGACCTCCCGCTGCCTCGGCACTCCCGGGCTCGCCGCGACCCGCAGGTGCCGCGCCGCCCGGACCACGAGGACGCGCGCGCGGCCGCCGGCCCGGACGTCGACCCGGACGGCGACGGCGGACCGGGCACCCCGCGGCACCGGCGCGCCGACATCTCCTGACCGGTCCTGGCTACGGCGCCCGGACACCGGGCCGCAACCTCACTGCTGCCGGCCGGCTCGACCACGACCGTGAGGTTGCGTCCGGGTACCCACGCGGAGCGACGTAGGCCACTCGGGTGGCGGCGTGTCCGGCCCGGCACGTAGTGTCGTCGCGACCCGCGGGAGCACTCACGATCCGAGGCTGAGAGGGCGGCAGGACCGGCCGTCGACCGTTCGCACCTGACCCGGTTAGCACCGGCGTAGGGAGGACGACGACTGTGCGCAATCCTCATCCCGTCACCCGGCGGTCCCGCCGCAGGACCCCGGCGCTTCTCACCGCGGTGCTCGCCGCGGTGGCCCTGGTACTGGCCGCGTGCTCCGGCTCGTCCGGTGGTGCCGGCGCGGTGACGACGATCCGCGTCGCGCTCGACTGGACGCCCAACACCAACCACACCGGGCTGTTCGTCGCCCAGCAGCAGGGCTGGTTCCGCGACGCCGGGCTGGACGTGCAGATCCTCCCGTACAACAGCACGTCGCCGGACACGCTCGTCGGCTCCGGCGCGGCCGAGTTCGGGATCAGCTTCCAGAACTCGTTCACGTTCTCCAAGGCCGCGGGCGCCGACATCGTGTCGGTCATGGCGATCCTGCAGCACTGGGGCTCCGGGATCGCGGTGCGCGCCGACCGCACCGACATCACCTCGCCGAAGGACCTCGACGGCAAGATCTACGGCGGCTTCGGCGATCCGGGCGAGACTCCGAAGATGGCGGCCGTGATCAAGGACGCCGGCGGCCAGGGCCGGTTCGACACCGTCGTGCTGGGGACGTCGGCGTACGAGGCGCTGTACTCCGGACAGGTCGACTTCACCGAGCCGTTCACCGCGTGGGAGGGCATCGAGGCGCAGCTGCGCGGCGAACCGCTCAGGACCTTCGCCTACACCGACTACGGCTTCCCCGACGCCTACGGCGTGCTGCTCGAGGGCAACGGCGGCTGGCTGGCTGCGCACCCCGACGTCGCCACGAAGTTCGTGCAGGCCGCGCAGCGCGGCTACCAGTTCGCCGCCGACGAGCCCACCGCGGCCGGGAAGATGCTCTCCGACGCCAACCCCGGCGCGTTCACCGAGCCCACCCTCGTCGACCGCAGCCAGCAGATGCTTGCGGCGACGTACATGAAGGACGCGAACGGCCGCGTCGGCACCCAGCAGGCCGCGCAGTGGGCCGGGTTCTCCGGCTTCCTCTACGACGCCGGGGTCCTCGTCGACTCCGCGGGCAAGCCGCTCGCCGCGCGCCCCGACTTCTCGACGTGGTTCACCGACCGCTACCAGGGAGCGACGCCCTGAGTACCGGGGTCACGGCGCCCCCGGCCGCCCACGACCCGGGGCTCGCCACCGAGCCGGTGCCACGCCGCGGCCCGGGGTGGCGCGCCGTCGTGCCGTCGCTCGTCGTGGTGGCGGTGCTGGTCGCGGTGTGGCAGTGGGCGGTCACGGCCTTCGACGTCCGCCCCCAGGTGCTGCCCTCGCCGCTGCGGGTCGTCGAGCAGGGCTGGTTGTTCCGCGATGCGCTCTGGACGAACACGGTGCCGACGCTGCAGGTCACCGCGGTCGGGTTCGCCGTCTCGCTGGTCGTGGCGTGGGCGCTGGCCGTCGTCGTCGACTTCTCGCCCTGGCTGCGCCGGGCCCTGCTGCCCCTGCTCGTCGCCTCCCAGACGATCCCGATCATCGCGATCGCGCCGCTGCTGATCATCTGGTTCGGCTTCGGGCTGCTGCCCAAGGTCGTGGTGATCGCACTCGTGACCTTCTTCCCCGTCGCGATCGGCCTCGTCGAGGGCTTCTCGTCGGCCGACCGGGAGGCGTCGAACCTGGTGCGCAGCATGGGCGCCGACCGGTGGGGGGAGTTCCGCTACCTGCGGCTGCCCGCCGCGATGCCGTCGTTCTTCACCTCGCTGCGGATCGGCATCACCTACGCGGTGACGGGTGCGGTGTTCGCCGAGTACGTCGGCGCGCGCGCCGGGCTCGGGATCTTCATGAACCTGCAGAAGAACTCGTTCCGCACCGATCTCGTGCTCGCCGCGGTGGTCGTGACGGCCGCGATCAGCGTCGGGCTGTTCGGGCTGACGTTCCTGGTGCAGCGGCTCGCGATGCCCTGGTACGCCGCGGAGCGCCGTCGTGCGTGAGGTCCGTGTCGAGGGGCTGAGCAAGCGGTTCGGTGACCGAGACGTCCTCGTCGACGTGTCGCTGCACGCCCGGCCGGGCGAGCTCGTGTCGGTGATCGGGCCCAGCGGGTGCGGCAAGAGCACCCTGTTCGCGGCACTCGCGGGCCTGGTCGAGCCCGACCGCGGCACGGTGACCGTCGACGGCAGGCCCGCGACCGGCACGACCTTCGGCTACATGCCGCAGAAGGACCTGCTGTTCCCATGGCGGACGGTGCTCGACAACACGGCGCTCGGGCTGGAGATCGCGGGCGTCGGGCGGCGCGCGGCCCGCAAGCGTGCGGAGCCGCTGTTCGAGCCGTTCGGCCTGGCCGGTTTCGAGGGATCGCGGCCCTTCGAGCTGTCCGGTGGCATGCGTCAGCGCGCGGCCCTGTTGCGAACGGTCGTGCAGGACCGCGACGTCCTGCTCCTCGACGAGCCGTTCGGCGCCTTGGACTCGTTGACCCGCACCGGGATGCAGGAGTGGCTGGAGGGCATGCGGTCGCAGTTCGGCTGGACGGTCCTGCTCATCACCCACGACATCCGCGAGGCGGTCTACCTGTCCGACCGGGTCGTCGTGCTGGGGCCACGGCCGGCCCGGGTGCGTGCGGTCGTCGAGATCGACCAGCCCCGCCCCCGTGAGCTCGCCTCGGCCGCCGCGGCGGCCCGGGAGGCCGAGCTGCTGGCGCTGCTGCGCGCCGAATGATCCTGTGAGTGGCGACGGTCGCGGGGCGGCCATCGCCACTCATGGCCCTGGCGCGGGCCCGGAGCGCCGGAGGCCCGGCCTCCGCGGGAGCGGGGCCGGGCCTTGCCGGCAGTGCGGGGTCGGATCAGACGAGCGGGATGTCGACGACACCGCTGTGGTGGTCGACCGTGGTGTCGTGGCTGTCCTCGGTGTGCGTGTGCTGGTCGATGCTGTGGTCGTCGGTCAGCGTGGCGTCGTTGTGCGAGAACAGGTCGTTGTTCGAGTCGGTGACGTTGTGCGCGTCGGTCGTGCTGTGGTTGTCGACCGTGCTCGTGTTGTGGCCCGAGTCGGTGTGCGTGCTCGCGTCGGTGTGGTTGTTGCTGTTCGTCTGGCTGGCGTTGCCGCCGTCGTTCGCCACCGAGCCGGAGCCGAAGTTGGTCAGGGCATCGTGGCTGTCGGTGTGGTCGCCGCCGGTGCCGGAGCCGATGACACCGCCGTCGGAGGCCGTCGCGCCGTGGTTGTTGGTCGCGGAGCCGCCGGCGCCGAAGTTGACCGCGCTGTCGGTGTTGCCCTCGGCGACCGAGTTGCCGGTGCCGGCGACAGCACCGTCGCCGGTGGCGATGTTGCCGTTGTTGGCGCCGCCGACCGCGGCGGAGTGGTCACCGGTGGCGTTGACGTTGGTGACGTCGACCGGCGCGAAGACGTGGCCGCCGTGCGAGGCGTCGATGTCCTGGTGGACCGAGTTGTCGATGTTGGTCTCGCGGGCGTCGACCGACACGTAGTTGTTGGTGATGTAGTTGTTCAGGTACTTGACGGCGGCCTCGTGGGGCGACTCGTGGCCGTGGTGCACGGGCGGGGGCGGGGGCAGGTGGCTGCCGTGGTCGTGCCCGCCCTTCCAGTTGTGCGACTCGTCGTCGTTGGCCAGCGCGATGGCGTCGTGGATGTCGTCGGCGCTCAGGTCCGAGAGCCCGCAGCTCTGGAGGTAGGCGGCCGGGTCCGCCTGGAACGCGGCCTGCTCGGCCGGGTCGTTCAGCAGGCTCATCAGGAAGTCGAGAAGCGAGGTGCTCATCGGGTTCTCCGTCGGTCTCGTGTGTGGGTGGTGTGTCGTTCGTGGTGTTCGGGTGTCGCGACCGGTCCGTGTGGGCCGGTGTTCGAGACGAAACGTTAGGAGTGGGCAGGGGACCGGGGATCGGGGAACAGCCACAGTTCGCGCGGAACGGATCAGCCCGATCCGGGTGGCCGGCGAATGGGGGAGTGGGGTACGCGGCGACGCATTGTCGAAATGGGGGCGACGGGGCCTTCCATGACGCGAAGGTATCCGCTAATGAGGATCTGACCTGCGGATTTGTTCCTGATGTGCAGTAGGTGAGCATGCCGCACATTGTCGGTACGAGGACTCCTTTGCGTTCGGCGACGAATGTTTGCGACGACTTTACGAAAGCACTCGCGCGTCTTGATGCGGGCTCCGCCGATATCCGATTTGCGCATTACACGCTGTTGTCGCCCCATGATTCGGATCGGGGGGTGCGACAACTCCGGTTCGCCCGATTCCGGCCGGTGCGAACGGGATGGGCGCACGTATTCGGACGTTCGGGCCCATGAGCAGCGGATTGCGAATGCTTGACCCGCACCCCCGCCGGTCGATCGCGGTGGTGGTGGGACTCACGGACGCCGCGGGCCGCGGGCGATTAGCGTTGCGCGGACACGGCACGCCCGTCCGGCGAACTCGGACGACGGGGACGCCGACGGCGAAAGGGACAGGCATGGGCACCGGCGGGCGCGTCACCGTCGTCGGGATCGGTGCCGACGGCTGGTCCGGCCTCACTCCCGGGGCCCGCGAGGCAGTGGAGGCCGCCGACGTCGTCCTCGGCAGCCCCCGCCAGCTCGACCTGCTCCCCGAATCCCTCACCGCGACCCCCCGGGCGTGGCCCAGTCCCCTCGTCGCGGCTCTCCCCGGCCTGTTCGCCGAGCTCGCCGACCGGTCCGTGTGCGCCCTCGCCAGCGGTGATCCGATGTTCTTCGGCATCGGCGCCACCCTGGCCCGGGTGCTGGGGCCCGACCGGCTGCGCGTCGTCCCGGCGCCGTCGTCGGTGGCGCTGGCGTGTGCGCGGCTGGGCTGGCCGGCCGAGGACGTCGACGTCGTGAGCGTCGTGGGCCGCCCGCTGGCCCGGATCCGCCGGGCGCTGGCCCCGGGCCGCCGACTCATCGTGCTGTCCGCGGGCGCGGAGTCGCCCGCCGAGATCGCCGCACTCCTCGACGGCGACGGCTGGGGCCCCAGCGCACTCGCGCTGCTCGAACAGCTCGGCGGGCCGCGGGAGCGGGTCCTCGCCGGCCACGCGTCGGACTGGCCCCACCCGCCCGGGGACGCCCTCAACCTCGTCGCCGTCTCGTGCGAGGCCGCCCCCGGCGCGCGTGTCCTCGGTGAGACCGCCGGGCTTCCCGACGACGTCTACGACCACGACGGCCAGCTCACCAAACGCGAGGTCCGCGCCGTGACCCTCGCGCTGCTCGGTCCCCGGGCGGGCGAGCTGCTGTGGGACGTCGGCGCCGGGGCCGGCAGCATCGCGATCGAGTGGATGCGTGCCCACCCGTCGTGCCGCGCCGTCGCGGTCGAGTCCCACCTCGACCGGGTCGCCGCGATCTCCCACAACGCCGACGCCCTCGGCGTGCCGGGGCTACGGGTCGTGTCCGGGCGGGCTCCCGGGGCGCTGACCGACCTCCCCACCCCCGACGCCGTGTTCATCGGCGGCGGCGTCACCGGCGACGGCGTGCTCGACACCTGCCTCGCCGCCCTGAGACCCGGCGGCAGGCTCGTGGCCAACACCGTCACCGTCGAGGCCGAGGGTGTGCTCGCGGCCGCCCACGCCCGCCTCGGCGGCACCCTGACCCGGCTGTCGGTCGCCCGTGCGGGCGCGGTCGGCGGCTTCACCGGCTGGCGTCCCGCCATGCCGGTGACGATCTGGAGCGTGACCCCATGAGCGTGAACCCGTGAGCGTGAACCTGTGAGCGTGAACCCGTGAGCGTGAACCCGTGACCGTCCACTTCATCGGCGCGGGCCCCGGTGCCCCCGACCTGCTGACCCTGCGCGGGCGCGACCTGATCGCCGCCTCCCCGGTGTGCGTCTACGCGGGCAGTCTCGTGCCGCCGGAGATGCTGGAGTTCTGCCCACCCGGGGCGCGGCTCGTCGACAGCGCGCTGATGACACTCGACGACATCGTCGACGAGATGGTCCGCGCGCACACCCACGGCCTCGACGTCGCCCGTCTCGCGTCCGGCGACCCGTCGGTGTTCTCCGCGATGGCCGAGCAGATGCGCCGTCTCGACACCCTCGACATCCCCTACGACGTGTGCCCCGGGGTGCCCGCCTACGCCGCTGCGGCCGCGGCACTGCGCCGCGAGCTGACGGTGCCGACGGTCGCCCAGACCGTGACCCTGACCCGCATCGCCGCCCGCGCCACCCCGATGCCCGAGGGGGAGGGCATCGGCGAGCTGACCCGGGCGGCCGGCACGGTCGTGGCTCATCTCGCGGTGCACCGCATCGAGGAGGTCGTGAAGGAGCTGCTCGACGTGCACGGCCCCGACTGCCCCGCGGCCGTCGTCGCCCACGCCGGCCGCGAGCACCAGATCGTGCTGCGCGGGCGTCTCGACGGCATCGCCGCCGCGGTGCGGGAGGCGGGCATCGAGCGGACCGCCGTCGTCATCGTCGGGCCGGCCCTGGCCGCGGAGCACTTCCCCGACTCCCACCTCTACTCCGACGCGCGGTGCCGATCCTGAGCACGCTGCTCGTCCTCGGCGGGACCGGAGAGGCCCGCCGGGTGGCGGGCGCGCTCGTCACGACGCCCGGGCTGCGGGTGGTGTCGTCGCTCGCGGGCCGGGTGAAGGCTCCGTCGCTGCCGCCGGGCGAGGTCCGCATCGGCGGGTTCGGCGGCACCGCCGGGCTCGCGCAGTGGTTGCGCGACAACAGGGTCGACGCCGTCGTCGACGCCACGCACCCGTTCGCGGCGCGGATCACGGCGCACGCGGTGCGCGCGTGTGCGACCACGGCGACGCCGCTGCTGGTGCTGAGCCGTCCCGGCTGGACGGCGGGGCCGGGCGACCTGTGGCACTGGGTGCGCACCCCGACCGAGGCGGCGGAACTGCTGCCCGACCTGGGCCGCCGGGTGTTCCTCACCACGGGCCGCCAGGACCTCGCGGCGTTCGCCGACCTCGACCTGTGGTTCCTGGTCCGCGCGGTCGACCCGCCGGAGCCGCCGGTGCCCCGCCACGCCGAGGTGCTGCTGGCCCGTGGCCCGTTCACCGTCGACGGCGAACGCGATCTGCTGGAGCAGCACCGCATCGACGTCCTCGTCACCAAGGACAGCGGCGGGATCATGACGGCGGCGAAACTGATGGCCGCCCGCGACGCCCGGATCCCCGTCGTCGTGCAGCGCCGCCCGCCGCTGCCCACGGGGCCCGGAGTGGAGCTCGTCGCGACGGTCGAGGACACGGTGGCGTGGGTGCGTGACCGCCTGGAGGTCTGACGGATGGTTGTGCTGGGCACAACGACCTGATCATCGACTTCCTGCAGCGCCGCGAGGAGCTGTGGACCGAGGGCTGGCTGCAGGCCGGCGCACCCGAGCGCGCCAGGAGCGCCGTCGGGCAGCTGCTCGCGGTGTTCGACCTCGGTCGCTCCGGTGCGGTAGCGCCGTCCCGGAAGGACCGTCGACGCACCGCGCGAGCGGCTCAGGCGCCGTAGTGGCGTGGGGTGAAGACGGTCGTCCCGGCACCGCGCGCCACGACCCGGGTGGCCGACGACCCGATGATCACCAGGGTCCGCATGTCGACGTCGGTGGGGTCGAGCTCGGCGAGCGTCGTCACGACGATCCGTTGCCCCGCACCGCCGACGTCACGCCCGAGTACGACGGGGGTGTCGCCGTCGCGGTGCTCCAGCAGCACGTCACGGGCCGCGCCCAGCTGCCACGGACGGGCGTTCGAGCGCGGGTTGTAGATCGCGATGACCAGGTCGGCCCGCGCCGCCGCGACGAGGCGCTCGGTGACGACCTCCCACGGCTTGAGCCTGTCCGACAAGGAGATCAGCGCGTGGTCGTGGCCCAGCGGAGCCCCGACGGCCGCCGCGACGGCCTGCGCGGCCGACATCCCCGGCAGCACCCGCACGGGCACGTCGGAGTACGTGGGCTCGCTCGCGACCTCGAGCACCGCGGTGGCCATCGCGAACACGCCCGGGTCCCCGGCGGACACGACGACGACGCGCCGGCCCGCAGCGGCCAGGTCGAGCGCCAGCGCCGCACGGTCGGCCTCGACGCGGTTGTCGGAGGCGTGCCGGGTCTGGCGTGGGTTGGGCGCGACCCGGTCGAGGTAGGGGCCGTAGCCGACGAGGTCGTCGGCCTCGGCGAGCGCAGCCGCGGTCTGCGGGGTCAGCCAGTCGCGCCCCGCGGGTCCCGTCCCGACGACGACGACCTCGCCGGGGCCCACGGGCGCGACGGCACGGTGGGGCGCGGGGGAGGCGGCGTCCGGGACGTCGGGCGGGACGCTGGAGGCGACCCGGCCCGGGACGATCGCGATCGAGAAGTACGGCACGTCGGTGGCGTCGACGTCGGCCAGCGGTGCGGTGCGCTCGCCGTCGGTGGTCGCGCGCTCGACGTAGTACGCGTCGTCGAGGCGTCCCGCGTCGGCCAGCGCGCCGCGGACGTTGTCGAAGGTCCGGCCCAGCTTCATCACCGCGGCCGAGTCGGTCGCGGCGAGCCGGCGGGCGAGCTCGGCGCGCGGCAGGGTGCCGGGCAGGACGGTCAGTACCTCGTCTCGCTCCACGAGCGGGCGGCCCAGGGCCGCCGACGCCGCGCTCACCGATGTCACGCCCGGCACCACGACGGCCCGGAACCGTGGGGTCAGCCGCTTGTGCATGTGCATGTAGGAGCCGTAGAACAGCGGGTCGCCCTCGGCGAGCAGCACGACGTCACGGCCCGCCGCCAGATGCGTCGCGAGCCGGGCGGCGGCCTCGGCGTAGAACTCGTCGATGGCGCCCTGGTAGCCGCCGGGATGGTCGGTGGTCTCCGTCGTGACGGGGTAGACCAGCGCCTCCTCGACCTGCTCGTCGCGCAGGTACGGCTCGGCGATGCGGCGCGCGATCGACCGGCCGTGCCGTGCCGCGTGGTAGGCGACGACGTCGGCGGCCCCGATCAGCCGCGCGGCCTTGACCGTCACCAGCTCCGGGTCGCCCGGCCCGACGCCCACCCCGTAGAGGGTCCCGCTCACGTTCACTCCTGCTCGCTCGCCAGCGCGTTGAGCGCCGCCGCGGTGATGGCCGATCCGCCCCGGCGCCCGTGCACCACGACGTGTTCGAGGTCGGTCCGGGCGGCCAGGGCCTGCTTCGACTCGGCGGCACCGATGAACCCGACCGGGATGCCCAGGACCGCCGCGGGGCGCGGCGCGCCCGCATCGATCATGTCGAGCAGGTGGAACAGCGCCGTCGGGGCGTTCCCGATGGCGACGACCGCGCCGTCGAGGTGCGGCCGCCACAGCTCCAGCGCCGCTGCCGACCGGGTGTTGCCCAGCTCCGCGGCCAGCGCGGGGACGCGCTCGTCGCGCAGCGTGCAGATCACGTCGTTGTCGCGGGGCAGCCGGGCCCGGGTGACGCCCGCGGCGACCATCATGGCGTCGCACAGGATCGGCGCCCCGGCCCGCAGGGCCTCCCGGGCCGCCGTCACCGCCCCGGCGGACGCGGCGATGTCGTCGACGAGATCGACCTGCCCGCACGCGTGGATCATGCGCACTGCGACGTAGGCGACGTCGTCGGGCAGCTGCGAGAGATCGGCCTCGGCACGGATCGTCGCGAACGACTGCCGGTAGATCTCGGCACCGTCGCGGATGTACGTGCTGGTCATGCGGTCCTTCCGGAACTGCCCTGTGAGTGGCGACCGTCGCCACCCACGACGTCGGTGGTCTCGTAGCTGCCGCCCGCCCGCGCCACGACCGCGCGGTGCGGGCCGTGCGGGGCGCCGCAGCGCCGCTCGCAGCCGACGACGTGGGTCCGGCTCCCTGCGGTGACGGTCAGCGTCCGGGCGTGGGAACGGACGTCGGCCAGCGACTTCGCGCACCCGGGCGACCCTGCGCACGCGCTGACCTTCGCGACGGGCGAGCCGGCGTCGACGGCGAACCCCGCCGCGGCGAGGGCGCGGCGCTCCGCGGCGCCGCCGCGCGGCAGCACGAGCGTCCGCCACGGCGTGACGAGCACCTCCGGCGAGAGCCGCGCGAGCAGCCGCAGGTCGTCGGCGGCGAGCTCACCGAGCACGGGAGCGACGACGAGCGCGGCACGACCGTCGTCGCGCAGTACCTGCCCGACCTCCGGAACCGTCCGGACGGCGCCGTCGTGCCACTCGGTGGCGCCACTGTGCTGTTCGTTGCCGAAGACGCTCGCGGCGATCCGCCCCGGGGCGTCGAGAACCTCTGCCGTGCGCCACGCCGCCCCGCTCATCCCGGCGAACGCCTCCGCTGCCGCGACCAGGACGTCGACCACGCCGGTCAGTGGGACGGCGCCGATCGGCGTGCCCGCCACCAGCAACGTGCCCGACGTCGCCGTCCGGGCCCGCCAGCAGAGGTCGGGGGCCTGGGCGGCGACGTCGCCGCGGCCGTCGTCGATCGCGAAGAGGAACCGGCCGGACAGCCCGGCGAGGGTGGGGGAGGCGCACAGTGCGGCGTCGAGCCGGGCGGCGACGCCCCGGACGTCGGCGAGCCCGCCGGCGATCCCCGACAGGGGCGAGGCGAGGACGTTGCGCACCCGCTCGTGCGTCGAGGACGGCACGAGGCCGGCCGCGACCAGCATCGACAGTGCGTCGGGGTCGTCGCGGCGCAGACCGCGCAGCTGCAGGTTGCCCCGCGAGGTCAGGTGCGCAGCACCGTCTCCGTGGTGGCGCGCGCAGTCGGCGACGGCCCGCGCCGCCGCCCTGGTGAGCACCCCGCCGGGCAGCCGGATACGGGCGAGTGCACCGTCGGCCGCGTCGTGCGGGGCGAGGACGCCGGGGCAGGCATCGGCGCGCACGCGCGGGGGCTGGACGACGGGCGGGGACACGGCCGTCACTGTAAACACCGCATTGCGGGCGTGGCGGGAGCCGATCGTCACTCCCGGGCCGCTCGGCTTGACGTGTGGACGGGCCGTTGCGGACAGTGAGGTGGCACGCACGAGGAAATCTCACGAACAACTTCATGGCGGGCGGGAGCGAGGAAGCCGGTGTGATTCCGGCGCGGTCCCGCCACTGTCACCGGGGAGCGGACCCCACCGACGGCCACGGGCGCGAGCCCGGAAGGCCGGGGCGAGCGCCGATCCGGGAGCCAGGACACTCACCTGCCCGCCGACCCACCCCACCCGGGACGAGGATCCCGAGGAAGGCCCGGCCATGCGCCCCCTGACGCCGTTCCGGCACACCGCTACGCGGTGCGGCCGATGATCCTGCTGCTCTCGACGTCGGACACCGATCTGCTGTCCGCCCGCGCCGGCGGCGCGCCGTTCCGGCTCGCGAACCCCGCCCGCACCCTCACCGACGAGCTCCCGGCGCTGCTCGACGGCGCCGACGTCGTCGTCGTGCGCATCCTGGGTGGTCGTCGGTACTGGGAGGACGGCCTCGACGCGGTGCTCGCGTCGGGCCGACCGGTCGTCGCGCTCGGCGGGGAGATGGCGCCGGACGCGGAGATGATGGAGCTGTCGACGGTGCCGGCGGGCGTCGCGGCGCAGGCCCACGCCTACCTCGCCCAGGGCGGCACCGAGAACCTCGCCCAGCTCGCGGCGTTCCTGTCCGACACCGTGCTGCTCACCGGCGAGGGCTTCGACCCGCCCGCCGACCTGCCCGCCTGGGGCGTCCTGGAACGCGACGCGCCCGCGGACCTCGACGGGCCGACCGTCGCCGTCCTCTACTACCGCGCCCAGCAGCTCGCCGGGAACACCGGCTACGTCGAGGCGCTGTGCACCGCGATCGAGGACGCCGGGGCCAGGGCGCTGCCGGTGTACTGCGCGTCGCTGCGCCAGGCCCCGCCCGAGCTGCTGACGACGTTGCGTGCCGCCGACGCCATGGTCGTCACCGTGCTCGCCGCGGGCGGGACCAAGCCCGCGTCCGCGCAGGCCGGTGGCGACGACGAGGCCTGGGACGTCGCCGAGCTCGCCGCGCTCGACGTGCCGATCCTGCAGGGCCTCTGCCTCACGAGCAGCCGTGCGACGTGGGCGTCCTCAGACGACGGGATGACCCCGCTCGACGTGGCCACCCAGGTGGCCGTCCCCGAGTTCGACGGCCGGCTGATCACGGTGCCGTTCTCGTTCAAGGAGATCGACGCCGACGGCCTGTCGGTGTACGTGGCCGACCCCGAGCGGGCGGCCCGTGTCGCCGGGATCGCCGTGCGGCACGCGATGCTGCGCCGGATCCCCAACGCGGACAAGCGGATCGTCGTGATGCTCTCGGCGTACCCGACCAAGCACGCCCGGATCGGCAACGCCGTCGGGCTCGACACCCCGGCCTCGACGGTCGCGCTGCTGCGCGCCATGGCCGAGGCCGGCTACGACGTCGGGGAGCTCCCCGGTGTCGCCGAGCAGGACGGCGACGCGCTGATCCACGCGCTCATCGCGGCGGGCGGGCAGGACCCGGACTGGCTCACCGAGGAGCAGCTCGCGGGCAACCCGGTCCGCATCTCCGCGGCCCGCTACCGCTCCTGGTTCGAGCGGCTGCCCGTCGAGCTGACCGATGGCGTCGAGAAGCACTGGGGCCCGGCGCCCGGGGAGCACTACGTCGACCGCTCCGCCGACCCCGACGGCGAGATCGTCGTCGCCGCGCTGCGGGCGGGCAACGTCGTGCTGATGGTGCAGCCGCCGCGCGGCTTCGGCGAGAACCCCGTCGCGATCTACCACGACCCGGACCTGCCGCCCTCGCACCATTACCTGGGCGCCTACCGGTGGCTCGCCGCCCCGCGCGAGGAGGACGGCTTCGGTGCCCACGCGATCGTGCACGTCGGCAAGCACGGGAACCTGGAGTGGCTGCCCGGCAAGACCCTGGGCATGTCGGCGTCCTGCGGCACCGACGCGGCGCTGGGCGACCTGCCACTGGTCTATCCGTTCCTGGTCAACGACCCGGGCGAGGGAACCCAGGCCAAGCGCCGCGCGCACGCCACGCTGGTCGACCACCTGATCCCGCCGATGGCCCGCGCCGAGACCTACGGCGACATCTCGCGGCTGGAGCAGCTGCTCGACGAGCACGCCAACATCTCCGCGCTCGACCCGGCGAAGCTGCCCGCGATCCGCCAGCAGATCTGGACGCTGATGCAGGCCGCGAAGCTCGACCACGACCTGGGACTGGAGGAGCGCCCGGAGGAGGACCGGTTCGACGACTTCCTGCTCCACGTCGACGGCTGGCTGTGCGAGATCAAGGACGTCCAGATCCGCGACGGCCTGCACGTCCTCGGCGCGGCGCCGTCCGGTCCACAGAGGGTCGACCTCGTGCTCGCCATGCTGCGGGCCCGGCAGATGTGGGGCGGCGAGCAGAACGTCCCGGGTCTGCGCGAGGCCCTGGGTCTGGTCGAGGACGGCTCGGAGACGAAGGCGCGCACCGACGCGGTGGAAGCGACGGCACACGCACTCGTCGCGGGGATGGAGGCCGCCGGCTGGGACCCGTCCGCGGCCGACTCCGTGATCGCCGTGTCCTCGCCCGCCGACCCGGTCGCGGTCGGGGACGTGCTCCGCTTCGCCGCCACCGAGGTCGTACCGCGCCTCGACGGCACCCGCCACGAGATCGACCGCATCCTCCACGCCCTCGCCGGCGGCTTCATCCCGGCCGGGCCGTCGGGCTCGCCGCTGCGCGGTCTGGTCAACGTGCTCCCGACCGGCCGCAACTTCTACTCCGTCGACCCGAAGGCCGTACCCTCCCGGCTGGCCTGGGAGACCGGGCAGGCGATGGCCGAGTCGCTCGTGGAGCGCTACCGCCGCGACCACGGCGACTGGCCGCGCTCGGTCGGTCTCTCGGTGTGGGGCACGAGCGCGATGCGCACCTCCGGCGACGACGTCGCCGAGGTGTTCGCGCTGCTCGGCGTGCGCCCGGTGTGGGACGAGATGTCGCGGCGAGTGGTGCGGCTGGAGGCGATCGACCTCGACGAGCTGGGCCGCCCGCGCATCGACGTCACCGTCCGCATCTCGGGGTTCTTCCGCGACGCGTTCCCGCACGTCCTGGCCCTGCTCGACGACGCCGTCGCCCTCGTCGCGGGCCTCGAGGAGCCCGCCGACCAGAACTTCGTCCGCGCCCACGTCCAGGCCGACCGCGACCGGCACGGCGACGAGCGCCGCGCCCGCACCCGCGTCTTCGGCTCGAAGCCCGGCACCTACGGGGCGGGGCTGCTGCAGCTCGTCGAGTCCAGGGACTGGCGCGGCGACGCCGACCTCGCCGAGGTCTACACGACGTGGGGCGGCTACGCCTACGGCCGTGGCCTCGACGGCGTCCCCGCCCGCGACGACATGGAGAACGCCTACCGGCGCATCGCCGTCGCAGCCAAGAACACCGACACCCGCGAGCACGACATCGCCGACTCCGACGACTACTACCAGTACCACGGCGGCATGGTCGCGACGGTCCGCGCGCTGACCGGCACCGCGCCCGAGGCCTACATCGGGGACTCGACCCGGCCCGAGTCCGTCCGCACCAGGACGCTGTCGGAGGAGACTGCGCGGGTGTTCCGGGCTCGGGTGGTGAACCCCCGGTGGATCGCCGCGATGCGCCGCCACGGCTACAAGGGCGCCTTCGAGATGGCCGCGACCGTCGACTACCTGTTCGGCTACGACGCCACGACCGGCGTCGTCGCCGACTGGATGTACGAGAAGCTGACGGCCGAGTACGTCCTCGACCCGGACAACCGGGCCTTCCTGACCGAGTCGAACCCGTGGGCGCTGCACGGCATGGCCGAACGGCTCCTCGAAGCCGTCGACCGCGGCCTGTGGGAGGCCCCCGACCCGTCGACGCTCGCCGCGCTGCGCACCGCATACCTCGAGTCCGAGGGCGACCTGGAAGCCGAGTGACCCGTGAGTGGCGATGGTCGCTCCGGCGAGCATGGCCACTCACGGCCCCGGATCAGGGTGTCGAGGCGGGCGGTTCGGCGAGGAGGCCGGCGAGCGCGGCGTCGGCGACGGCGCGCAGCCGGTCACGTCCGGGGCGGCTCCTGGCCAGGACGTTCATGCCCTGGACGACGGCCACCAGCAGGTCGGCGGACCCGGGACCGGCACCGGGGCGGAGCTCGCCGGCCGCGGCGGCCCGGGTCAGGGCGGACTCGAAGGCCGCGCGCAGGTTCGCGAGGTGCAGGCCGACCATGCCGGTGAGCTCGGGGTCCCGTTCCGCGAACTCGACGAGCGAGTTGGTGATCAGGCAGCCCCAGCGCCGGTCACCGTCGACCATGGCGTCGATCAGGTGGTCGAGGTAGTCGCGCAGGCCCTGCGCGCCGCTCGCGGGTGCGGTGATGCGCCGGACCGCCTCGGCCGACACCGTCTCGGTGTAGCGGCGCAGGGCTGCGGTGAACAGGTCACGCTTGGGGCCGAACGCGGCGTAGGCGCTGCCCGGCTGGACGCGCATCGCCTCGCAGAGGGTCTGCATCGACGACGCCTCGAACCCGTTCTCCCAGAACGTCCGCAGCGCGGCGTCCAGCGCGTCGTCGACGTCGAACTGCCGGGTCCTTCCCACGGCTCCGATGCTAGTACGGCCATTCTTCCTCTCAGATGGATCCAGGGCTGTGCTGCCTGGGATTCTGTACCTATATTTGGTCGGTCATTCATCAAAGGAGGCTGGATGCGGATCGCTGTGACGGGCACCGGCGGGGTTGGTGGCTACTTCGGGGCCCGGCTCGCGAAGGGCGGCCACGACGAACAGGGGGCGAGGCAGATCGAGCCGCTGGTCGGCGAGGACACGGCCGTCGCCCGCGCCGCCGCGCTCGGGACGGACGTGCCTGCGAACCGCGCGGTCGCCGACATCCTCCCGCGTCACGCCGCCGGCGCCCCCGCGTGACCGCCGACCCCATCCCCGCGGTCGCCGAGGCGGACGCGGTCGGCGAGACGGCGGAGATCTTCGAGGACCTGCGGACGACGCTCGGCCTGCCGTTCGTGAACCTGATCTGGCGGCACCTGGCCACGGTGCCGGGAGCGTTGCCCGCGGTCTGGGACACCGTCAAGCCCCTCTACGGCACCGAGGTGCTGCGCGAGCGCGTCGCCGCGATCCGGGAGGAGGCTCGGGCGGCGCAGCTCGACGGGCTGCCCGGACACGTCTGGGACGCGCTCGGTGTCGGGCCCGACACCCGGCGGGGGGTCGCCGAGGTGATCGACGACTACAACCACGCGAACTCGGTGAACTTCCTTGTCATGACGACCGTCGCTGCCGTTCTGCACGGCGCGGCCGCGGGCCCGGCGGCCCCGGGCCGGCCTGCGCCGGCTGCGCCCTGGCCGTCGCCGCCACGCACCGGCGCGCCGCCCCTGCCGTCGATGAGCGCGCTGACCCCCGACCTGCAGGCACTCGTCCGGGCCGCCGACGAGCTCGGACGCCTCGGCCCGGGCGTCGCGCACGCGAGCCTGTACCGCCACCTGACCCTGTGGCCACCGTTCCTGGCGACGGCCTACGTCGCGCTGCTGCCGTCGCACAGGGAGGGTGTCCTGCAGGCGACCCAGCGCCGGCTCCTCGAGCGCGCCCGGCGGGTGGCTGTCGACGACCTCCTGCCGCTGCTCGACGCGGAGCGGCTCGACATCGGGGGAGCGGCTCGCCGCACGGCCCAGGAGTCGGTCGACGAGTTCGCGACGCTCATGATCGGCCGGATGGTCGTGACCGGGACGGCGATGCGGGGACTGCTCGGCTGAGTGCCGTCTCGGCCGCCTCGGCGATCGCCAGCAGCCGGAGATCGGCGAACGGGTGGCCGACGAGCTGGAGCCCGACCGGCAGCCCGCCCGGTGTCGCTCCCGCAGGCAGCGACACCACCGGGTGCCCGCTCTGGTTGAACGGCGAGGTGTGGCGGGCCATCAGCGCGACGCGGGGATCGGCGTCGGCGTCGGCGACGCGCATCGGCGGCACCGGCATCGTCGGCATCGCGAGGGCGTCGACGCCGACGAGGGCCGCGGTGATCGCGTCGACGACGAGCCGGCGCGCCCGCAGCGCGCGGACGTAGTCCTGCGCGAGCACCGAGCCGCCCGCGAGGAGCCGGTCGCGCAGCCCGGGGGAGTACAGCTCGGGGGTCGCCCGCAGGTGCTCCGCGTGCACGACGTGGGCCTCGACGAACATGGCGACGGCCTGCAGCGGCATCAGCGCCCCGATGTCGCAGACCACCGGCCTGACCTGCGCACCCGCGTCCGTCAGACGCGCCACCGCTGCCCGGCACACCCTCTCGACGTCGTCGTCCAGGCCGGTCCAGAAGTACTCCTGCGGCACCCCGACGACGACGTCGTCCAGGTCGGTGACCGGATCGGCCGCGACGAGCGGCCGCGGATCGGAGTGCGGGTCGTCCCGGTCGTGGCCGGCCAGGACGTCGAGCAGCAGGCGGGCATCGGCGACCGAGGTGCACAGCGGACCGACGTGGTCGACGTGGGACATGCTCGTCGGGACCACCCCGCGCAGCGACACCACACCGTGCGTCGGCTTGAACCCGACGACCCCGCAGCAGCTCGCGGGCATCCGGACCGACCCGGCGGCGTCGGTGCCGAGCGAGGCGAACCCGATGCCCAGCGCGACCGCCGCCGCCGACCCGCCGCTCGACCCGCCCGCGACGTACTCCGGGGCGCGCGGGTTGCGGACCGTGCCGGTGTACGGGTTGACCGACGTCGAGCCGAACGCCATCTCGTGCAGGTTCGTCGTCCCGACGATCACCGCACCCGCGTTCCGCAGCCGGGTCACGACGGCGGCGTCGGTCGTGGCCACCCGGCCGGCGAACACCGGCGAGCCGCAGGTGGTCGGGACGCCGGCGACGTGGATGTTGTTCTTGACCGTGACGGGGACGCCGTGCAGCGGACCCCGCGCCGCGCAGCGGTCGGCCCGTGCGGCCTCGGCGCGGGCGGACTCGGCCAGGACGTGGACGAACACGCCGTGGTCGGCGTGCCGTTCAGCCCGCTCCAGCGCCTCGTCGGTCAGCGCGAGCGCGGTGGTCTCGCCCGCATCGAGCGCCGCCCGCGTTCCGGCAATGGATCCGCTGGTCAGGGGTCGTGAGGGCCGATGGTCGCCAGAGAGGCCATCGCCGCTGGCAGGGGTGAAGGTGAGGGCCCCGGGAACGTCGGCCAGCGGGAGGGCCCGCAACCGGTCGGCCAACGCGCGCAGCCGCGCGACCTCGTCCGCGCTCACGCCGCCGCGGCCGGGGTGAACTCGCCGATGACGTCGGCGATCGTGTGCGTCGTCATCGTGGCGTCGCCGAACTCGGGGCGTCCGACGAGGAAGTCGAGGAACCCGATCGTCGTCCCCACGCCCTCCACGGTGAAGCGGCGCAACGCCGCACGGGCCCGGGCGATCGCCTCGTCGCGCGTCGGGGCGTGGACGATCAGCTTGGCCAGCAACGAGTCGTAGTACACGGGCACCGAGTAGCCGGGGACGCAATGGGTGTCGATGCGGATGTTCGGCCCACCCGGCGGCTCCCACACCGTGATCCGCCCGGCCGACGGCCGGAAGTCCTCGCCCGGCACCTCGGCGGTGACGCGGCACTCGACGGCGTGCCCGCGGTGCACGACGTCGTCCTGGCCGAACGTGAGCGGCTCGCCCGCGGCGACGCGGAGCTGCTGCTGGACGAGGTCGATCCCGGTGACCAGCTCGGTGACGGGGTGCTCGACCTGGATGCGGGTGTTCATCTCCAGGAAGAAGAACTCGCCGGTGTCGCGGTCGAGTACGAACTCGACGGTCCCGGCGCTCTCGTAGCCGAGCCGCCGTGCGAGCCGGACCGCGGCGGCGTGCAGGGCGTCGCGGACCTGCGGCGCCAGCCCGGGCGCGGGTGCCTCCTCGACGACCTTCTGGTTGCGACGCTGCAGCGAGCAGTCCCGCTCCCCGAGATGCACGACGTGCCCGTGGCGGTCGCCGAGCACCTGCACCTCGACGTGGCGGGCGTTGCGCACGAAGCGTTCGACGTAGAGCGTCGGGTCGCCGAACGCGGCGGCGGCCTCCGCGGCGGCGGTCGTGAGGACGGTCGGGAGCTCGGCGGCGTCGGTGACGACCTTCATCCCACGCCCGCCCCCGCCCGCGGACGCCTTGACGATCACCGGCAGCCCGACCTCCCGGGCGACGGCCTGCGCCGCCTCCGGCGTCCGGACCTGCTCGGAGCCCGGCAGGATCGGGACCCCCGCCTCCCGGGCGAGCCGGCGGGCGGAGATCTTGTCGCCCATGGCCTGCAGGTGCTCCGCGGTCGGACCGACGAATGTCAGGCCGTGCTCGGTGCACGCGCGGGCGAGGGCGGCGGACTCGGAGAGGAACCCGTAGCCGGGGTGCACGGCGTCGCACCCCGTGGCGGTCGCGGCCGTGACCACACGGGCGACGTCGAGGTAGCTCTGCGGTGCCCGCGCCGGCCCGATGCAGACGGCGCGGTCGGCGAGCCGGGTGCCGAGGGAGTCGCGGTCGGCCTCGGAGACGGCGAGGACCGTCTCGATGCCCAGCTCCTGGCACGCGTGCACGATGCGGACGGCGATCTCGCCCCTGTTGGCGACCAGCACCCGCCGGAGCCCGTGGCTCACGGCTGCGAGACCCGCATCAGCACCGCCCCGAACTCGACGAAGTCGGTGTCGGACACACAGATCTCGGCGACCGTGCCCCGCACCCCGGCCGCGACCGAGTGGAAGGTCTTCATGACCTCGACGAGCGCGACCGTCGTCGTCTCCTCGACCAGGTCGCCGACCGCGACGAACGGAGGCTTCCCGGGCTCGGGCCGGGCGTAGAAGATGCCCATCGTCGGTGCGGTGATCTCGACGCCCCCGGCGGCGGCCGTGGCGACAGGATCCGTGGCGGCGACATCGGCCGCGGCGACCGGCGTGGCAGGTGTGACCGCCTGCGCCGCAACGGGTGCGACCGCGGCGACAGGCGCCACCGGAGGGGGTGGGGGAGCGCCGCCGGCGGCGGGCGGCTCGCCCGTCCCGATCGTGATCCGCAGGTCTCCCAGCTCGACCCGCAGGAAGTCGAACCCCGACCGGTCCAGGCTCTCGACGAGCCGGGTCACCTGGTCGACGTCCTCGTCGGTGAGCCCACGCGGCTCGGTCATGATGCGGTCTCCTTCCGGGAGCGCAGCTCCATCGACGTCGCACCCCGGCTGAGCTGCACGTACCGGACCCGCGACGTCTCCCCGAGCCGGTCGATCAACGTGCGCAGCGGTAGGCCGCCGGAGTGATAGGTGCGGGGCGGGCCCGCTGCGCGCATGGCGTCGATCTCCGCGGTGCCCTGCATGATCGCCCGCAGGATCAGCTCCTCGTCGGAGATGCCGGGGGCGCCGATCGACTCCCGGACGTCGTCGAGGGTGACCCCGACGGGCGGGCGAGCCGCGGCGTCGGCGAGCTCGGCGGCGCGGGGCAGGGCCAGGAACCGGTCGCGCAGGTCGGGATCCATCCAGGTGTACCCGGAGTCCTCCCCGTAGGCGCCCTGGGCGAAGCGGACGAGCTCGTCGATGACGACGTCGTAGCGCCGCCCGGAGGCGACGTTGATCGCCGCCTGCGTCGCGACGTACTGCGAGTACGGCGTGATCATGATCGGGTACCCGAGCTCCTCGCGGATGCGCACGCACTCCTCGAGGACGTCGGTGAGCCGGTCGCCGAGGCCGATCCCGGCGAGCTGGTGGCGCAGGTTGGAGATGACGCCGCCCGGGATCTGGTGGCGGTAGTGGTTGGCGTCGTGGGCCGGCGGGCGGCCCAGCGGCATGCCGTCGCGGCGGGCGAACTCCTCCAGCCGCGACGACACCGACGCGAGCAGCTCCTCGTCCACGGTCGGGGTGAAGCCCAGGACACGGGAGTTGCGCGCGGTGGTGAGCACCGACGGCTGGGCGGAACCGTCGGCCAACGGCGGGACCCCGCAGTGCAGCGTCCGCACCCCGAGCGCCAACGCCTCCAGGTAGACGAGCGGAGCGAGCCCGGTGGTGCAGTGCGAGTGCAGCTCGACGGGGATGTCCCCGGCCTCGGCCATGACGACGGGCAGCAGCGTCCGGATGCGGTCAACGGTGAGCAGCCCACCGGCGTCCTTGATGTAGATGACATCGGGCCTGAACCGGGCGCAGCGCCGGGTGGTCTCGGCGAAGTGCTCGTCGGTGTGCCGCGGCGAGATCGTGTAGCAGACGGCCAGCGCAACGGTCAGGCCCAGCTCGCGGGCCCGCGGGACGGCGGTGGGGAACTGGCGGATGGTCTGGTCGGCGGTGTTGGCCATGAGCTGCGCCCGGTTCATCACCCCGATCTCGGCGAGCTTCTCCGCGAACAGCTCCCCGAGCACCGGCGCGGTGGGGGTGCCGAACCCGTTGAGGTTGCCGCCGACGCCGCCCATGCACGTCGTCGGGGTGCGGGTGATGGTGCGGGCGAGCATCCGCATCGTGTCCCACGGGTCCTCGCGCAGGTCGCGGACCATCTTCTTGAAGAAGATCGCGTTGGCGGGCAGCTCGATGTGGGAGAACCCGGCCCGGTCGAGGTCGCCTGCGAGGGCCTCCATCATCCCGTAGCGGATCCCCATGGCCCACAAGGACTGCGAACCGTCGCGGAACGTCGTGTCGAGGAACGAGACCCTGTTGTCGACGCCGTTGCTCACCAGGCCTCCTGCATGACGCCGACGTGCTCGGCGACGGTCACGGACATGTCGGTCAGGGCCAGCACCTCGTCGACGGTGAACCCGGCCGCGACCTCGTCGAGCCGGAACCCGTCGCCGTCGCGGGTGAGCAGCGCCAGGTCGGTGACGATCGCGTCGACACACCCCACCGCGGTCACCGGATAGCTGCAGTGCTGCACCAGCTTCGGTCGCCCCCCGCTGTCGGAGTGCTCGAGCGTCACGATCACCCGCTTCGCCCCGACGGCCAGGTCCATGGCGCCGCCGATGCCGCCGCCGATCCGCCCCGGGACGGCCCAGTTCGCCAGGTCGCCGCTGCCCCCGACCTGGTAGGCACCCAGCACGACGGCGTCGAGACGCCCGGAGCGGGCGATCTCGAACGACGTGACGCTGTCGAAGAACGACGCCCCCGGCAGCAGAGTGACGAAGTTCCCGCCGGCGTCGTGCATGTCGGGGTCGCGCGGCCCGTCGGTGACGAACCCGCCGTGGCCCAGCACCCCGTTCTCGCCGTGCAGGGTGACACCGCGCCCGGCGAGGTGGTCGGCGGCGAGGTTCGGCAGGCCCGCGCCGAGGTTCACCAGGCTGCCGGGGGCGATCAGGGCGGCGAGGCGGCGGCCGATGCCGGCCCGGGTCATCCCCGGCTTGTCGTGGTAGAGCCGGCCGCTCCCGGCGGGCCGGGCGGCGCGCCGGGGCAGGTCGTTCACGTCGATCGTCACGGTGGTCTGCACGACGCGCGCGACGAACACGCCGGGCAGGTCGATCTCGTCGGGGGCGAGCTCACCGACCTCGACGATCTCGTCGACCTCGACGATCGCGCAGTGGGCGGCCTTGGCGAAGCTGTCGTTGAAGTTGCGGCTCGCGCCGCGGAACGCGACGTTGCCCATCCGGTCGGCGCGGTGCGCGCGCAGCAGCGCGTAGTCGGTGCGGATGCCGTGTTCGAGCAGGTGCGGTACGCCGTCGAAGTCGCGGACCTCCTTGCCGTCGCCGATCGCGGTGCCCGCCCCGGCGGGGGTGTAGAAGGCGGCGATGCCCGCGCCGCCGGCGCGCATCCGTTCGACGAGCGTCCCCTGCGGCACGAGCTCCAGCTCGATGTCGCCGGCCTCGATCCCGGCCTCGGCGGCGGTCACCGGCCCGGGCCGCGCGGAGAACGACGCCACCAGCCGCGACAGCTGCCCGTTCTCGGCGAGGCTCTGCGCGGTGGGGTGGCCGGGCTGCCCCAGCCCGTTGCAGTACACCGTGAGCCGCCGCGCGCCCTGGTCGCGCAACGCGGTGATCAGGCTCGACGGGAACCGGTGGGTCACCCCGAACCCTGCGATCGCGACGGACGAGCCGTCGGCGATGTCGGCCACCGCCGCCTGCGGCGACGGGTACACCTTGTCGGCTCCCGCGGCCCTGGCCGTGCCCGTCTCGTGAGACTGCGTCGTGCCCGTCGTCACTGTCGTCACTGTCGTCCTTCCTCGCACCGGTTCACGTCGCCATCCAGACCGAGCCCCAGAAGATCTCGCTGGACAGGTAACGCTGCACGCCCCGGACCTGCTGGTTCGTGAGCGCTGCCTTGTAGGCGCGGCTGAGCCAGACGACCGCCCGGTCGGCGTTCACCAGCTCCTGCACCCGCTGGTACGCGGCGACGCGCGTGGCCTGGTCGGTCGTGGCGGCGGCCTCGTCGAGGGCGGCGTCGACCTGCGGGTTGGCGTACCTGCCGTAGTTGTTGATCCCGCCCGAGTGGAACTGGTTGAACATGAACGGGTACGGGTTCTCGTACGGCCCGGCGATCCAGTGCACCATCTGGAACTGCCCGCCCTGCACGACGGTCGTGACCAGCGTCGCGAGGTCGTCGAACTTCAGCGTCACGTCGAGCCCGACGGCCATCCACTGCGCCTGCAGGAACGTCGCGAACTGGATGTTGCCGGGGGAGTTGGAGTCGGAGAACGTGAAGTCCGGGTCCCCGCCCGACGCCCTGTAGTCGGCGATGAGCTGCCGCGCCCGCTCCGGGTCGTAGGCCGGCCACTCCTGCGCCGCCTTCTCGCTGTAGTACTGGTCGCCCGCCGCGAACGCGGTGACCGCCTGGGCCATCGTGTTCTGGTACTGGGTGGCCGAGAGCGCCGTCGGGTCGATCGCGTGGATGATCGCCTCGCGCATCCGCGGGTCGTCGAAGGGCTTCCGGGTGACGTTGAAGTAGAGGTACTCGCCGTCGCCACCCGGCCCGAAGTAGACCCTGAGGTCCTTGTTCTGCGACGCTCGGAACACCTCGGAGTGGAACCCCGCGATGTCGAGGTCGATGTCGCCGTTGACCAGTGAGGCGTAGCGGGTCTCGGTGTCCGACAGCGGCCGGAACTCGATGCCGTCGAGATGGGGCAGGCCCGGCTGCCAGTAGTCGTCGTTGCGGACCACGGTCGCCTTGTTGTTCGGGATCCACTCGACGAACCTGAAAGGCCCCGCTCCGACGGGGTTGCGGCCGTAGTCGGCGCCGTACTTCACGACGGCGGTGGGGGACGCGATCGTCCCCAGGTTGCCCGAGCCGAAGGGGAGCGCGAAGACGACCGGGAACGACCCGACCGGCCGGTTGAGGTCGAACCTCACGGTGAGCGGGTCGACGGCGGTCATGCTCGCGATCGGCGTCGTGTAGAGGTGGCCGAGCGCGGTCGGCTTGTCCTGCTGGCGCTTCACGTTGAAGATCACCGCGTCGGCGTCGAGCGGGGTGCCGTCGTGGAACCGCACGTTCGGGCGGAGCGTCAGGACCCAGGTCCGGCCCTGGTCGGGGGTGTCCATCGACCGCGCGAGGAACGGCTGTGGCGTACCGGAGGCGTCCATCTTCATCAGCGAGTCGTAGATCGCGGAGGCGACCAGGTTGGAACCGACGGTCGGGTCGTAGGAGCGGGCCTCGGTGTAGGAGCCGACGACGAGCGTGCCGCCCGCGACCGGCGTTCCTTCCTGGGCGGGGTCACCGCCGTGGGGGTGCGAGGTGTCGAGGGTCGCTGCCGCACCCGCGCCACCGCCGCCACCGGAGGAGCCGCAGGCGGCGGCGACCAGTGCGAGGCCGATCGCTGCCGCGACGATCGCGACTCTTCGCGCGTGGGGTCGGGTCCGTTCCGGGTCGAGGCGCATCGCGACGCCCTCTCTGTGCCGCCGGGCGTCGTCGCCCGGACCGAGCCGGTGGAGCGGGAGGCAATCGTCGTCACGAGGACGACGAGCCGCCGAGGTGGCGACCGGTCATGCGGAGCATGTCGAGTGTGCCGAACGGTGTGGCGGAACGATGTTGACGGTCCTGTACCCAAGATTGTTAACAATCATGAGAACATAATCCGCACATCCGAGGTGGTCAAGGTCACGCACGCGACGGCGTCCGACCGGCCCAACACCGGTCGGACGTGCTCGCCCCGGACTCGCTACGTCGACGCACCCGCGGTGCGCCCCGCGATCCCCGTGCCGGCCAGTGCCAGCACCACCAGGCCCGCCACCAGCAACGGGAGCGCGACCGCAGGCGAGGCCGTCGTCGCCAGCAACGCGCCACCCACACCGACGAGCGTCGCCTGCGAGAGCTGGTCGGTGAGCTGCGCCGCAGCCGAGTCGAACCCGACGCGGCCCGCACCCGACTCCGCCGACCGGGCCAGCAGCAGGAACGACAACGAGGAGAACCCCAGCCCCATCCCGATCCCGGCGACCACCCAGAACGGCAGCGCCGCCCACGCGATGCCCCACGACGGCGCCACCACCAGCAGCCCCGCGATCCCCACCGCGACGAACGCGAACCCGACCCGAAGCAGCGCCGGTCGCGACAGGTCAGGGTGGCGGCCCTGCCACGCGGCCGCCGCCGACCACCCCAGCGCCCCCACGACCAGCGGGATGCCGGCGGTCGACAGCGACCAGCCGTGCGTGGACGTCAGCATGAGCGGCAGGTAGGCGTTGACCGTGAAGAACGCCCCCGACAGCAGCCCCCGTGAGGCCACGACGGCGGCGATCCCGCGCCGTGCCCGGAACGAGCCCGCCGGCAGCAACCGGCGCAGGGCCGGGACGAGCATCGCCAGCGCGACGACGGCCACGACGGCCGCCGGCGGGCCCGTCGGGTGCTGACCGGCCCAGCTCAGCGCCGCGACCGCGACCGCGGCGGCCAGCGCGGCGACGACGACCGAGCGGCCGTGGCCGCCGCTGGGGGTGGGACGCGCCGGCGGCAGGTCGCGGACCGCGGGCAGCACCAGCACCACCGCGACGACGACGAACGGCACGATCGCCAGGAACACCCAGTGCCACGAGAACCGCTCGGTCACGACCCCGGCGACCGGCGGCCCGACCAGTGCGGGCAGCACCCACGCCGACGACATCAAGGCGAACACCGCCGGCCGGGCGTGCTCGGTGTAGACCAGCGCGATCAGCACGTAGACCGCGACGGCCACCGCCCCCGCACCGAGTCCCTGGAGCACCCGCCCCACCAGTAGCTGTGCCATCGACCCGGCCGTCCCCGCAACCACCAGCCCGGCCCCGAACAGCATCGGCGAGGTGATCAACGCGGCCCCCGGCCCACGGGAGTCGCACCACCGCCCGCCGAGCACCGTCCCGACGACGCTCGCCGCCGTGAACGCCACGAACGGCCACGCGTACGACGACACCGAGCCCAGGTCGGCCACGACCGCAGGCATCGCCGTCCCGACCCCCATCGCCTCGAACGCGATCATGCTGATCAGCAGGATGATGCCGACCGTCGTCGCCCGCCGCCCCGGCCCGAACAGCTCGGGTCGCCCCGCGGCCTCGCCGGCCGTCCCGTGCGGCCGGGGTGGGGGCGCCGGCACGGGCTCGGCCGCCGTCGGAGATGTCGGGTCGTCCGTCGCGCTGCTCACGAACACGAGCGTGCGCCCTGAACCCCGGTCGAGGTCAACGGGGATTCCCCGGACGCGCCGGGTCCGACCCGGCAGGATGGGCCGCCGAGGGGGTGGCGATGAGCGTCGACGCACCGGAGCGGCCCCGGCCGTGGTGGCCCGGGGTGGGCGCGGCCGCGGCCGTCGTGCTCGTCGCGCTGCTCGCCACCGCGGGCCGCTACGGCTATCACCGCGACGAGCTGTACTTCCTGCGCGCCGGGCGTGAGCTCGCGTTCGGCTACGTCGACCAGCCGCCGCTCACGCCTCTGCTCGCCCGGGCGGCGACGAGCCTGTTCGGCGACTCGCTCGTCGGCCTCCGGGTGGCCTCCGCGGTCGCCGCGGCACTCGTCGTCGTCTGCGCCGGGCTGCTCGCCCGGGAGTTCGGCGGGGGCCGCGGCGCCCAGCTGCTGGCCGCTGCGGGGACCGGCGCGTCGTCTTTCCTGCTCGCCGTCGGTCATCTGCTGTCGACGACGACGTTCGACGTGCTGGCCTGGACCGTCGCGACGTGGCTCACGGTGCGCGCGCTGCGCGACGGGGGAGCCTTCTGGGTGCTCGTCGGCGTCGTCGTGGGGATCGGCCTGCAGAACAAGGTGATGCCCGCGTTCCTGGTGGGGGCGTTGCTGATCGGCATCCTCGTCGCCGGGCCCCGCGAGGTGCTGCGTACTCCGTGGCCCTGGCTCGCGGGGCTGGTCGCGCTGGCGATCTGGGCGCCGTTCCTGGTGTGGGAGGCCCGGCACGGCTGGCCGATGCTCGACCTCTCCTCGGCCATCGCGGGGGGCGGCTCCGGCACCAGCGCCTCGCGCTGGATCCTCCTGCCCTACCAGCTGGTGATCGTCAGTCCCCTCCTCGTGCCGGTGTGGGGGACCGGGCTGTGGCGGCTCGCCCGCGACCCCGCCCTGCGCACCTGGCGGGCGTTCGCCGTCGTCTACGTCGTGCTGCTCGCGTTCTTCGTCGCCACCGGCGGCAAGCCGTACTACCTGGTCGGGCTCTACCCGCTGCTCGTTGCCGCCGGGGCAGGGCCGGTCGTGGCGTGGGCGGCCCGCGGCGCCGCCCGGGTGCGGCGGTCGGTGCTCGTCGCGGGCGTGGCTCTCGCCGCCGCGGTGAGCGCGCTGCTGTTCCTGCCGCTCGTGCCTGCCACCGCGTTGCCGGGCTCGCCGATCGTCGCGGTCGACTACGACGCGGGGGAGCAGATCGGGTGGCCTGCCGTCGCGGCGACGATCGCCCGGGCCGCCGACACCCTGCCGCCCGCCGAACGCGCCACGACGGTGGTGCTCGCGGAGAACTACGGCGAGGCGGGCGCGATCGACCGCTACGGTCCAGCCCTCGGCCTGCCGCCGGTGTACAGCGGCCACAACAGCTACGCCGAGTGGGGGCCGCCGCCCGAGTCGGCGACGACGGCGATCGTCGTCGGCTATCGCCCGGAGGCGCTCGGCCGGTGGTGTGGGTCGGTGGAACCGTTGGCGCGCATCGACAACGGCATCGGCCTGGACAACGACGAGCAGGGCGCCCCGGTCGTCGCCTGTCGTGACCGGACGGCTCCCTGGGCACAGCTGTGGCCGGAGATCCGGCGCATCGGTTAGCTGTCCCGGGCGGCCCAACTCTGGATTTCGGGTGCCCGAACTCGTACTGTGCGAGCTGTGTCCGGTATGCGAAGTTGCTTCCGGGCGGGCCACGGGCTCGCGTCGGCGATCGGCCGCGCCTGCGCGGTGACCACCCTTCTCGCGGTGCTGGCCGTCGTCGCCGCGTGCGGCGCCGCGTCGCGGCCCCCCGACGAACGGCCGCTGGTGCTGACGACCTTCACCGTGCTGGCCGACGTCGCCCGCAACGTCGCGGGAGAGCACCTGCGCGTCGAGTCGATCACCAAGGTCGGCGCCGAGATCCACGGTTACGAACCCACCCCCGGCGACATCCGCAAGGCCGCGGAGGCCGACCTGATCGTCGACAACGGGCTCAACCTCGAGCTGTGGTTCGGCCGGTTCGTCCAGGAGGTCGACGTGCCGCACGTCGTGGTGTCCGACGGCGTCGCGGTCATGGACATCACCGAGGACGCCTACGCGGGCAAGCCCAACCCGCATGCGTGGATGAGCCCGGCGAACGTGGTCCGCTACGTCGACAACATGGCCGTCGCGTTCGCGGAGCTCGATCCCGCCCACGCCGATGCGTACCGGGCCAACGCGGCGACGTACACGGCCGAGCTGCGCCGCGTCCACGACGAGCTCGTCGCGGCTCTCGCCGCCGTGCCGCCCGCCCAGCGCGCGCTCGTGACCTGCGAGGGCGCGTTCTCCTACCTGGCGCGCGACGCCGGGCTCACCGAGCGCTACATCTGGCCGGTCAACGCCGAGCAGCAGGCGACGCCGCAGCAGGTCACGTCCGCGATCGAGTTCGTGAGGGCCAACGACGTCCCGGCGGTGTTCTGCGAGTCGACGGTGTCCGACAGCGCGATGCGCCAGGTCGCCGCCGCGTCCGGCGCCCGGTTCGGCGGGGTCCTCTACGTGGACTCGCTGTCGGAGGCCGACGGTCCGGTCCCCACCTACCTCGACCTCATCCGCCACGACACGACGACGATCATCGCCGGCCTGACCGGGGTGACGGCGTGAGCAGCACCGACGCCGCGGCGGTCGACGTGGAGGGCCTGTCGGTCCGCTACGGCCCGATCGTCGCGCTCGACGACGTGTCGCTGACCCTGCGGCGCGGCACCGTGTGCGGCCTGATCGGGATGAACGGTTCGGGCAAGTCGACGCTGTTCAAGGCCATGATGGGGCTGCAACGGGCTGACTCCGGACGCGTCACGATCGGCGGGCTCGACCCGGCGGCGGCGCGGCGGCGCGGCATCGTGGGCTACGTCCCGCAGGCCGAGGCCGTCGACTGGTCGTTCCCCGTGTCGGTGCGCGACGTCGTCATGACCGGCCGGTACGGGCGGATGGGCCCGATGCGCCGGGCTCGCGACACCGACCGTGCCGCCGTCGCCGACGCACTGGCCCGCGTCGAGCTCACCGAGCTGGCCGACCGCCAGATCGGGCAGCTCTCCGGTGGGCAGCGCAAGCGGGCGTTCGTCGCCAGGGGCATCGCCCAGGGCGCGGAGATCCTGCTGCTCGACGAGCCCTTCGCCGGCGTCGACAAGCGGTCCGAGGCCACGATGTCGGGCCTGCTCACCGATCTGGCAGCCGGTGGCGCCACCGTGCTGATCGCGACCCACGACCTGCACGCCCTCCCGTCGCTCGCCGACGAGGCCGTCCTGCTGCTGCGCCGTGTCCTGCTGCACGGCCCGGTCGAGGAGGTGCTGGCCCCGCACAACCTCGCGCGGGCCTTCGGCGTCGACCCCCTCGACCACGGGAGCCGGACATGAACCCGCTCGACCTGCTCACCGAGCCCCTGTCCTACGGGTTCATGATCCGCGCCCTGGTCACGACGGCCGTCGCCGCCGCGGTGTGCGCCCTGCTGTCGTGCTGGCTGGTGCTGATCGGCTGGTCGCTCATGGGCGACGCGGTGTCGCACGCCGTGCTGCCCGGGGTCGTCCTGGCCTACGTCCTGGGCCTGCCGTTCGCGATCGGCGCGGTGGTCTTCGGCTTCCTCGCCGTCGGGCTGATCGGCGCGATCCGCGACACCAGCCGGGTCAAGGAGGACGCCGCGATCGGCATCGTGTTCACGACGCTGTTCGCCCTCGGCCTCGTGCTCATCTCGGTGACCCCCAGCCAGACCGACCTCAACCACATCGTGTTCGGCAACGTCCTCGGTGTGTCGGTCGTCGACGTCGTGCAGGTCGTCGGCCTCGGCGCGGTGGTGGTGGCGGTGCTGCTCCACAAGCGCCGTGACCTGGTCCTCTACGCCTTCGACCCCGGCCACGCCCATGCCATCGGGCTGTCGCCGCGGCGGCTCGGGGCGCTGCTGCTGGGGCTGCTGGCGCTCACCGCCGTGGTGGCGTTGCAGGTCGTCGGCGTCATCCTGGTCGTCGCGATGCTGATCCTGCCCGGCGCGACGGCGCACCTGCTCACCGACCGCTTCTCCCGGATGCTGGTCGTCGCGCCGATCCTGTCGGTGGTGTGCGCGACGGTCGGGCTGTACCTGAGCTACTGGATCGACGCCGCGCCCGGCGGCCTCGTCGTCGTCAGCCAGGGCGCGGTGTTCTCGGCGGTCTACCTGTTCGGCCCGCGCCACGGTCTGCTCGGCCGGCTGCGCAACGCGAGGACGGACCGCGCCGCGGGGCCCGGCAGCGACATCACCGACGCCCGGCGCGCTCGCCGCTGACGGACCGCACTGTCGTACCGTTCCGGTGAACTGGGACGAGAGGGACCGAATGACCGAATCCGCGGCGACCGAGAACTACCTGAAGGTCCTCTGGACCGCTCGGGAGTGGTCCGACGAGCCCGTCACGGTCTCGGCGCTCGCGGCGCGCCTGGGGCTCGCGGCGTCGTCGGTGTCCGAGGTGGTCCGCCGGCTCACCGAGCGCGGCCTCGTCGCGCACGCGCGCTACCGCACCATCGAGCTCACCGACGAGGGCCGGCGGATCGCCCTGGCCACCGTCCGCAAGCACCGCCTGATCGAGACGTTCCTCGTCGAGTATCTCGGCTACGGCTGGGACGAGGTCCACGACGAGGCCGACGTCCTCGAGCACGCGGTGTCCGACGTGTTCGTCGACCGGCTCGCGCTGCGCCTCGGCGAACCGGACCGCGACCCGCACGGCGACCCGATCCCGCACGCCGACGGCAGCATGCCGGGCGGCGACGAGCTGACCCTGGACTCCGCGGGCGAGGGGAGCAGGGTGCGTGTCGTGCGGGTGTCCGACAACGACCCGCAGATCCTGCGCCACCTCGACCGCCTCGGGATCGCGCTGGGCAGTGTCCTGGAGGTCGTGGAGCACCACGACACAGCCGGCACGATCGGCATCGTCAACGACGGCGCCGACGTCGTGCTGGGCGTCCCCGCCGCCCGCCTCATCCGCGTCGAGGCGATCCACTGACTCCTTCGACGGCCCGGGCCCGGGTCGCCCGCCAGGTGTCATAGGCGGCGGCTATCACCGCATAGCCACGTTCGTTTTGACCGTGCCCGTCGCCCCGCCCACAGTCACACCATGACGCGGAGTGATCGACTGGAGCGCCGATGAGCATCGAGGCACCCCCCGGGCTGGTGGACGAGGTGGTGAACCGGGCCGTCGAGACCCATCGCGCCTCCCGCGGCGCCCTGCTGCCGATCCTGCACGCGGTGTCGGAGGAGCTCGGCCACGTCCCGCCGTCGGTGGTGCCCGTGCTGGCCGACCGGCTCAACCTGTCCACGGCCGAGGTGCACGGCGTCGTCACGTTCTACCGCGACTTCCGGACCACCCCGCCGGGGCGGGTCACGGTGCGGGTCTGCCGCGCCGAGGCCTGCCAGGCCGTCGGTGCGGAAGCGCTGCTGGAGCACGCCGTCGCGAGCCTCGGCGTCGAGCGCGGGGAGACCACGCCCGACGGTGCCGTCACCCTCGACGAGGTCTTCTGCCTGGGCAACTGCGCGCTGGGTCCGGCCGTGCAGGTCGGCGACCGGCTGCACGGCCGCGTCACCCCGGCCCGGCTCGACGCGCTGATCGGGCAGGCCCGATGACGGTGCGTGTGTTCGTCCCCAAGGACTCCGCCGCGGTCTCGGTCGGTGCCGACGAGGTCGCCGACCTGCTGGCGCGCGCCGGAGCGCAGGTCGTGCGGACCGGTTCGCGCGGCATGCTGTGGCTGGAGCCGCTGGTCGAGGTCGAGACGGACCGGGGCCGCGTCGGATACGGGCCCGTCACCGCCGAGGACGTCGACGGGCTGGTCGCCGCCGGGATGCTGGACGGCGCCGCCGACGGTCTCGGCCCGGTCGAGGACCTCCCATGGATGCGGGCCCAGCAGCGGCTGACGTTCGCCCGGGTCGGTCTCGTCGACCCCGCCGATCCCGACGACCACGAACGCCACGGCGGCCTCGACGGGCTGCGTGCGGCACTGGCCATGGACCCGGCCGACGTCGTGACGGCGGTGACCGACTCCGGGCTGCGTGGCCGCGGCGGCGCGGGCTTCCCGACGGGCATCAAGTGGAAGACCGTCGCCGGTGCGGCCTCGGACCTGAAGTTCGTGTGCTGCAACGCCGACGAGGGCGACTCCGGCACGTTCGCCGACCGGATGCTGATCGAGGGCGACCCGTTCACCCTGCTCACCGGCATGACGATCGCGGCGTACGCGGTCGGGGCGTCGGAGGGCTACGTCTACGTCCGCTCCGAGTACCCCGATGCCGTTGCGGCACTGCGGACGGCGATCGACGCCGCGCGCGGGCGGGGCTGGCTGGGCGACGACGTCCTCGGCTCGGGTGTGGCGTTCGACGTGCACGTCCGGGTCGGTGCGGGTGCCTACATCTGCGGCGAGGAGACCTCCATGCTGGAGAGCCTCGAGGGCAAGCGGGGGACGGTGCGGCCGAAGCCGCCGATCCCCGCGCTGGAGGGGCTGTTCGGGCAGCCGACCGTCGTCAACAACGTACTGTCGCTGGCCTCGGTCCCGACGATCCTCGCCCACGGAGCCGACGCCTATGCCGCACTCGGGGTGGGCCGCTCGCGGGGTACCCAGGTGTTCCAGCTGGGCGGCAACATCGCCCGCGGCGGCGTGGTCGAGACGGCGTTCGGCATCTCGCTCGGCGAGCTGGTGGAGACGTTCGGCGGCGGCACCCTGACGGGCCGGCCGGTGCGGGCGGTGCAGGTCGGCGGCCCGCTGGGGGCGTACCTGCCGGTGGAACGGTTCGACCTGCCGATGGACTACGAGGCGTTCGCGGCGTCGGGGGCAATGGTCGGGCACGGCGGCATCGTGGTGTTCGACGACACCGTCGACATGTCGTCGATGGCGCGGTTCGCGATGGAGTTCTGCGCCGAGGAGTCCTGCGGGCGGTGCACACCCTGCCGGATCGGGGCGGTGCGCGGCGTCGAGACGATCGACCGCATCAAGGCCGGTGCGAACCGCGAGGCCGACCTCGTGCTGCTCGAGGACCTCTGCGAGCTGATGACCGACGGATCGCTGTGCGCCATGGGCGGGCTCACCCCGCTTCCGGTGCGCAGTGCGATCCGGCACTTCGGGTCCGACTTCGGAATCCCCGTGACGGAAGAAGCGCGATGAGCCTGCTCAAGGAACCCGACTTCGGCACACCCGCCCGCGCGGGGGAGGCGACCGTCGAGATCACCGTCGACGGCATCGGAGTCGCCGTGGCGCCGGGCACCTCGGTCCTGCGTGCGGCGAAGGACGCGGGGATCGACGTCCCGAAGCTGTGCGCGACCGACAGCCTGGAGGCGTTCGGGTCGTGCCGGCTGTGCGTCGTGGAGATCGACGGCGCCCGCGGCACCCCCGCCTCCTGCACGACGCCGGTCGCTCCCGGGATGGTGGTGCGCACCCAGACCGGGAAGCTCGGCAAGCTGCGCCGCGGGGTCATGGAGCTCTACATCTCCGACCACCCGCTCGACTGCCTGACGTGCTCGGCCAACGGCGACTGCGAGCTGCAGGACATGGCGGGCGTGACGGGGCTGCGCGAGGTCCGCTACGGCTCCGGTGTGGACGCCGGCGCCAACCACATGGACCTGCTCAAGGACACGTCGAACCCGTACTTCGAGTTCGACCCGGCGAAATGCATCCTCTGCTCGCGCTGCGTCCGGGCGTGCGACGAGGTGCAGGGCACCCTGGCGCTGACGATCGAGGGCCGCGGGTTCGGCTCCGCGGTGTCCCCGGGCGGCACGGACTTCCTCTCCAGCGACTGCGTCTCCTGCGGCGCCTGCGTCCAGGCCTGCCCGACGGCGACGCTGCAGGAGAAGTCCGTCGTCGAGCTGGGGATGCCCACCCGCTCCGTGGTCACGACGTGCGCATACTGCGGCGTCGGCTGCTCGTTCAAGGCGGAGCTGCGCGGCGACGAGCTCGTGCGGATGGTGCCGCACAAGGACGGCGGCGCCAACGAGGGTCACAGCTGCGTCAAGGGTCGCTTCGCGTTCGGTTACGCGTCGCACCCGGACCGGGTACTCGCCCCGCGGGTGCGCGACTCGATCGCCGACGAGTGGCGCGAGGTCTCCTGGGAGGAGGCGATCACCCACACCGCGCAGCGCCTGCGCGCGATCCAGGCCGAGCACGGGACCGGGTCGATCGGCGCCATCACCTCGTCGCGGTGCACCAACGAGGAGGTCTACGTCGTCCAGAAGATGGTGCGGGCGGCGTTCGGCAACAACAACGTCGACACCTGCGCCCGGGTCTGCCACAGCCCCACCGGCTACGGGCTGAGCCAGACGTTCGGCACGTCGGCGGGCACCCAGGACTTCGCCTCGGTCGCCGACGCCGACGTGATCATGGTGATCGGCTCCAACCCGACCGACGCGCACCCGGTCTTCGGGTCGCGGATGAAGAAGCGGCTGCGCCAGGGCGCGCAGCTGATCGTCGTCGACCCGCGCCACATCGACCTGGTCCGCAGCCCGCACATCGAGGCGGCGCACCACCTGGCGCTCAACCCGGGCACGAACGTCGCGATCGTCAACGCGATGGCCCACGTCGTCGTGACCGAGGGTCTGGTGGACCGCGCGTTCGTCGACGCCCGGTGCGAGGACGTGCCGGAGTGGGAGGCGTTCATCGCCGACCCTGTGCACGCCCCCGAGGCCGTCGAAGAGATCACCGGCGTCCCCGCCGCCGACGTGCGGGCCGCGGCCCGGCTCTACGCCACCGCCGGCAACGCCGCGATCTACTACGGCCTGGGCGTCACCGAGCACAGCCAGGGCTCGACGATGGTCATGGGCATGGCCAACCTCGCGATGGCCACCGGCAACATCGGCCGCTCCGGCGTCGGGATCAACCCGTTGCGCGGGCAGAACAACGTGCAGGGCTCCTGCGACATGGGCTCGTTCCCGCACGAGCTCCCGGGGTACCGGCACGTGTCCGACGGTTCGGTCCGCGAGGTCTACAACGAGCTCTGGGGCGTCGACCTGCTCGACGAGCCCGGCCTGCGCATCCCGAACATGTTCGACTCCGCGCTCGACGGCTCGTTCCGCGCGCTGTTCGTGCAGGGCGAGGACATCGCCCAGTCCGACCCGAACACCGGGCACGTGCACGCCGCGCTGGCGGCGCTCGACCTGGTCGTCGTGCAGGACCTGTTCGTCAACGAGACCGCGAAGTTCGCCCACGTCCTGTTGCCGGGCACGTCGTTCCTGGAGAAGGACGGCACGTTCACCAACGCCGAGCGCCGCATCAACCGGGTCCGCCCCGTGATGCCGGCGCGCACCGGCAAGCAGGAGTGGCAGATCGTCTGCGAGATCGCACAGGCGATGGGCTACCCGATGCACTACGACAGCTCCGCGCAGATCATGGACGAGATCGCGCTGACGACGCCCACGTTCGCCGGGGTCTCGTTCGCCCATCTCGACGCCGTCGGCTCGGTGCAGTGGCCCTGCACCGAGCAGCTGCCCGGCGGAACACCGATCATGCACGTCGACGGGTTCGTCCGCGGCAAGGGCCGCTTCATGGTCACCCCGTACGTGCCGACGCGCGAGCGCAGCACACGGCGCTTCCCGCTGATCCTCACGACGGGGCGCATCCTGTCGCAGTACAACGTCGGCGCCCAGACCCGGCGCACCGCGAACGTCACCTGGCACCCCGAGGACGTCCTGGAGCTGCATCCCCACGACGCCGAGGTCCGCGGGGTCACCGACGGCGACCGGGTCGAGCTGTCGAGCCGGGTGGGTACGACGTCGTTGCGGGCCAGGATCTCCGACCGCATGCCGGTGGGGGTCTGCTACACGACGTTCCACCATCCGGTGAGCGGCGCGAACGTCGTCACGACGGACAACTCCGACTGGGCGACGAACTGTCCCGAGTACAAGGTGACAGCGGTGCAGGTGACGCCGTCGACGGCGCCTCGGGCCGCCGCCTCCGCCCACGAGCGGACGACAGTGGGAGCGGCCGGTGCCTGACTACCACCACGACGGTCTCGACCCGGTCGTGCGGATGGCCGAGGACATGGTCGCCCAGTTCGCGCACCGCCCGCCCGACGATGCGGCCGCGGCCGTCGCGGCGCACGTGAGGAAGTTCTGGGACCCGCGGATGCGCCGCCGGCTGGTGACGGTGGTCGACGAGGGCGCCGACGTCGACCCGGTCGTCGTGCGCGTGGCAGAGATGCTCTCGCCGGGCGTGCCCGCACCGTGAGGGGCGGGGCTGCTCGTCACCTGTCGGTGCTGGTCCCCGGGCGCTGCAGGCCGTCGCGCAGCCGCCGCAGCAGCTCGTCGAGTACCGCGGCGTCGGGTCCGAGCAGCTGGAGGAACTGCCGCCGCACGTCGGCGGTGGCGTCCTCCCAGACGGCGTGGGCCTGACGCCCGCGCGGCGACGCGACGACGAGCACGCGGCGCCGGTCGAGCTCGTCGGGACGGCGCAGCACGAGGTTGGCCGAGACCATCCGGTCGACGAGCTTGGAGAGCTTGGGCGCCAGCATCATCGCGTGCTCGGCAACGACGTTCATCGGGCAGCCGCCCTGCGCCACGAGCAACGACAGGATGCGCCACTGCTCGATGTCGGCGCCGTGGGCCTTGAGCGCCTCGTCGAGCCGCTGCTCGACGGAGCGCTCCACGAGGGTGAGCAGCCGCAGGGTCTCGTCGTCGACCATGCCGACCCGGCCCACGACGGGGCCGTCGACGAGGTCCGACGGGTCCGGGCGCGCTCCCATCGGTGGATGGTAACCCACGTTCGGAGTAACACGCGGGCCCACCGTGTCGCTAGCGTCGTCCCATGACCCCGGGCCAGGAGTCGGAGCGGCTGACGGTCCCGCCGGCCGGCGGGACCGACGTCCTCACCATGGCGCTGGTCGTCCCGCTGCAGGGGCCGGCCGGCATCTTCGGGCCGTCCTGCGAGAGCTGCGCCGACCTGGCGGCGGCCGAGATCAACGCCGAGGGCGGCATCCTCGGCCGTGAGCTGCGGCTGCTGCCGGTCGACGGCGGCCGGGCCCCCGACGAGGTGGCCACCGAGGTCGACGCGCTGATCCGGGCCGGTGCCGTCGAAGCCGTGACGGGCTGGCACATCTCGGCGGTGCGGGAGGCGGTGGCGCCGCGGATCGGCGGGCGCGTCCCCTACGCCTACACGGCCCTCTACGAAGGCGGCGAGCACCGTCCCGGGGTCTTCCTCACCGGCGAGACGCCGGACCTGCAGCTGGGTCCGACGCTCGACTGGTTCGCAGGCACGGTCGGGGTGCGGCGCTGGGCGATCGTCGGAGACGACTACATCTGGCCGCGCCGGTCGGCACACATCGCCAAGGAGTACCTGCGGGCGATCGGCGGCACGGCCTGCGCCGAGATGTACGTCCCGCTGGGGACGACGGACTTCTCGGGACCGCTCGCGCGGATCGAGGAGAGCGGCTGCGAGGCCGTCCTGATGCTGCTGATCGGCGACGACGCGGTGTGCTTCAACCGCCAGTTCAGCGGGCGCGGGATGGACCGCGACATCCTGCGGTTCAGCTCGCTGATCGACGAGAACGTGCTGCTCGCCTCGGGGGCGTCCAACACCCGTGGGCTGCTGACGTCGGCGGGCTACTTCGAGGAGCTGGCGACGACACCGGGGCTGGACTTCGCCGCGGCCTACTTCAGCCGGTTCGGGCCCGACGCCCCGGTGCTCAACAGCCTGGGGGAGTCCTGTTACGAGGGCGTCCGGCTGCTCTCGGCGCTGATCCGGCGTGCGCACTCGGCCGAGGTCGGGTCGGTGACGTCGGTGTCGGAGGGGCTGGCCTACGAGAGCCCGCGCGGGACGGTCGTCGTGCGTGACCGCCACTTGAAACAGCGGGTGTTCCTGGCGGTCGCCGACGGCCTGCGCTGGGACGTCATCCAGGAGCTCTGAGCAGCTCCGGGTGCCACCTCACCAGGTCTTCTCTGCGAGGGGACGGCCCGCGTCGGGCAGGCCGTTGACAGCCCCTGTCACACGCCGTAGTTTCCTAGGAAATTGTTTCCGGTGATCGGCATCACGTCGGTCCCGGGAATCCACAACGACGTGGAAGGAGTGCTCGTGGCCCTCTACCGCTATCGCTGTAGTGCGCACGGTGCCTTCGACCTGACCGCCCCCATCGGCACCGCCCCCGACACGGCGCCGTGTCCTGGATGCACGACGGCCTCGGCACGGCAGTTCACCGCCCCCATGCTCGCCACGGGATCGCGCAGCGCCCTCGCCCTGATCGACCGGACCCGCGCCACCGCCGACACCCCCGCGGTCGTCGGCGCGCCCCCACCGCGACCGGCGTCGCGGCGTACCCCGATCGCCCCGCCGAACCCGGCCCTGCGCCGACTGCCGAGGCCGTGACATGGGCGCCGTCGGTCTGATCTACGTGGGCGCCGTCCTGTTCGTCAACGGCGCGATGCTCCTGGGCTGGGTGGACGGTCGCTCCGCGGCCCCGCTCAACATCTTCGTCGGGGTGCTGCAGGTCATCACCCCGACCTACCTGATCTTCACCGCCAACGGGAACGCCGACCAGATCCTCAACGCATCCGGTCTGTACCTGTTCGGCTTCACCTACCTCTACGTCGCGTTCAACCTGTTGATGAACCTCGACGGCACCGGCCTCGGCTACTTCTCGCTGTTCGTCGCCGTCGCGGCCGTCGCCTATTCGCTGGCCAACTTCTTCCGGCTCGGCGATCCCGTGTTCGGCGTCATCTGGCTCTACTGGGCGTTCCTCTGGCTGCTGTTCTTCCTGCTGCTGGGGCGTGGCCGCGAAGGCCTCGGGCGCTACACCGGCGGTGTCGCCGCGGTCCAGGGCTGGGTCACCGGCGCCGTGCCCGCCGCGCTCCTGCTCCTCGGGTTCTGGGGCGGCAGCAACGCCGGCCTGATCGCGACGATCTTCGCCGCCGTCGGCATCGTCGTCTTCGCCGCACTCTGGTTCCCGCTGCGTCCCCGTGGCGACGCGGCCCCCGTCACGACCGACCGGACCGCCGCAGCGGTCTGATCCCCCGGCCCGACACGCGCGGTCCGGTCCCGCCCTCGTTCGCACACCCGTCAGTCCTCAACCCTGGAGACATCCATGCCCGAGGTCGTGTTCCCGCTCGATTCGACCAAGAAGTTCACCGACCAGGAGAAGATCGGTCACAACCGCTGGCACCCGGACATCCCCGCGCAGGTCCACGTCAAGCCCGGCGACTCGTTCCGCGTCCACTGCCGCGAGTGGTTCGACGGTGCGATCGTCAACGACGACTCCGCCGACGACATCCTCAACGCCCCGCTGGCAGGCGTGCACGTGCTCAGCGGGCCGATCGCGGTGGAGGGCGTCAAGCCCGGCGACCTGCTGATCGTCGACATCCTCGACGTCGGCCCGATCCCGCAGGAGGACTCCGGTCCGCTGGCCGGCCAGGGCTGGGGCTACACCGGCGTCTTCGCCACCGAGAACGGCGGCGGCTTCCTCACCGAGCAGTTCCCCGACGCGTACAAGGTCATCTGGGACTTCAACGGCGGCACAGCGACGTCGCGCCACGTCCCCGGCGTCTCCTTCACCGGCATCGTGCACCCCGGCCTGATGGGCACCGCCCCGTCGAAGGACCTGCTCGCCAAGTGGAACGCCCGCGAGCAGGCCCTGATCGACACGAACCCGGACCGTGTCCCGCCGCTGGCCCTGCCGCCGCTGCCGGACTCGGCGATCCTCGGCAGTCTGTCGGGTGCCGACTTCGACCGCGCCGCCGCCGAGGCCGCCCGCACCGCCCCGCCGCGCGAGAACGGCGGAAACCAGGACATCAAGAACCTCACCAAGGGGACGCGCGTCTTCTACCCGGTCTTCGTCGACGGCGGCAACCTGTCGATGGGCGACCTGCACTTCTCCCAGGGCGACGGCGAGATCACGTTCTGCGGGGCGATCGAGATGGGCGGGTTCATGGACCTGCACGTCGACGTCATCAAGGGCGGCATGGAGACCTACGGAGTCTCCGAGAACGCGATCTTCATGCCGGGCAACACCGACCCGCAGTACAGCCAGTGGCTCGCCTTCTCCGGGACCTCGGTGACCCTCGACGGCGAGCAGCGCTACCTCGACTCGCACCTGTCCTACCAGCGGGCCTGCCTGCACGCGATCGACTACCTCACGAACTTCGGCTACAGCCCCATCCAGGCCTACATGATCCTGGGCGCGGCGCCGATCGAGGGCCGGCTCTCCGGCGTCGTCGACATCCCGAACTCGTGCTCGACCGTCTACATCCCGACGGCGATCTTCGACTTCGACGTGCGGCCCGGCAAGAACGGCCCGCACCAGATCGACCCGGGCATGGGGGTCCCGAAGGCCAGCTTCTGACTCCGACGGACCGGCCCCCTCCGCCGCAGCCCGTGCGGGAGGAGGGGGCCGGTCAGTCGTGGGTGCGGTCCGGCTCCGGCCCGGGTGCCGGATCCCGGCGGGCCGCGAGGCGGCCGGCGCGCTCCGCGCGCTCGGCGAGGTGACGGGTCGTCGCGCGCAACCGGTCCACCGCCTGCACGGCGCGGCGGCGCGCCGGGTCGCCAGCGGCCTGCCGCCGTGCGCGCCCGGCGGCGTCGAGCTCGTCGAGCGCCCGGTCGGTCGTCGTGAGCAACGCGGAGTTGAGCTCCCAGAGCCCGTTGCGCCCGCGCGGGTCGGCGATCAGCAGGTCTACCACGGCGGCGCGGCGGCGCCGGAGCTGGTCCAGCGCGCGGGACAGCTCGGCCTCCCGCGGATCGGCGGCGATCTCGATCTCGGCGCGGATCGACCGGCCGAACCCGCGCACGACGGCGGCGAGATCCCCCAGCAGGCCTGCGGCGGCGGCCCGCACCTGCGCCGCGTAGACGGGGTCCTCCAGGCCGGTCCGCTCCACGGTCGAGTCGTACACCGCGCGGAACAGCGCCCGCATCGACACCGAGGCGTGCTCGAGCACGTCGAGACCCTCGCGCAGGCCACGCCCTGCCACCGGCACCCCGAGGGCGCGGACGTTGAGCCGCCGGCTCTCCTCGGCCTCGGCGAGCGCCGCGTCGAGCTGCGGGGCGTGCCGGTTGAGCCGACGCGCGTCGTCGAGCCAGCGGGCCGCGTCCGCCTGCTCCACCATGGCGCGGTTCATCGCCGCGGCGGCGTCGTCGAGCAGGTCCGCGATCCCCGCGGCGAACCGTTCCACGGCGCGCCCGACGTTGCGGGTCTGCACGGCGGGCGGGAACGTGACGTTGACCAGGACGCCGACCGCCGCCCCGATGAGCGTCTCCACGACTCGACCGGCACCGACGGCCTCCGCGCCGGTCGTGTACCCGACGCCGAGCACGAGCATCGCACTGATCGGGACCTCGAGCAGGTGCGGCCCCAGCCGCAGGATCTGTCCCACGACGATCGAGGTCGCGACGATGGCGCCCAGGCTCCACCAGGTCAGCCCGACCATCGAGACGACCACGACCGCCAGCGCGACGCCCGCCACGACGCTCAGGACGCGCTGCACCCCGTTGACCAGGGTGGCAGCCAGCGTCGCTTGCACCACCAGCAACGCGGTCAGCGCGGCGACGAGCGGCGGCGGGTTGCTCAGGCCCAGGAGCTCGGCGGCGACGAACGCCGCGACCGTCGCCCCGCTGATGCGCAACGCCCGCAGCAGCGCGGTCCGGCCGCGCTCCCGGACCCGGCGGCGCAGGTCGGCCAGGAAGCGCCGAAGTGCCCGAACCGCCGTGCGCACCGCGCGAGTCACCGGCCCATCCTGCCGCTCGCCCGGCCCGCAGGGGACCACCTGCAAGCTCCGGCTGTCGTTCAGCCGCGGCACCGTCGGACGGGCAGCAGCTCGCGGAGCGTGCGACCGACGTCCTCCGGCAGCCGGCGCCGGCTCTGCAGGTGCGCGAAGACGGGACCGAGGACGGGGTCGTCCAGCAGCGCGGCCCGCGACAGCGGCCGCTCGACCGGCCGGAACACCCCGGCGGCCTCCCAGCCGCGGTCCGCCCGCGCCACCGCGTCCGACGTGAAGTCGACGACGCCGACGATCCCCTGGTCGCGCCCCGAGCGATAGACCACGGCCCGGGCGCCGCGGACCGTCGACCGGAGGCAGCACATCGTCCGGTTCGCTCCGGCGACGAGCTCGTCGCCCGAGCCGGCCCGCCGCACGAGGACGAGGCCGGGGGTAGGGACGCCTGCGGGAACACCGGGCCGGTCCTGCGACGACAACACGGCGTACCGCCACCCCTCGTTCGCTGCCGGTGACGCGAGAGGGCCCTGGGCAGCGTCGCCGCTGCCCAGGGCCCTCGTCGGAATTCTGCCCGACTCAGTCCAGGTAGTCCCGCAGGACCTGGGACCGCGACGGGTGCCGCAGCTTCGACATCGTCTTCGACTCGATCTGGCGGATCCGCTCGCGGGTCACGCCATAGACCTGGCCGATCTCGTCGAGCGTGCGGGGCTGGCCGTCGGTGAGGCCGAACCGCAGCCGCACGACACCCGCCTCGCGCTCCGACAACGTCGCCAGCACCGACTGGAGCTGGTCCTGCAGCAGCGTGAAGCTCACCGCGTCGACCGCCACGACGGCCTCGGAGTCCTCGATGAAGTCACCGAGCTGCGAGTCGCCCTCGTCGCCGATCGTCTGGTCGAGCGAAATGGGCTCCCGGGCGTACTGCTGGATCTCCAGCACCTTCTCCGGGGTGATGTCCATTTCCTTGGCGAGCTCCTCGGGCGTCGGCTCGCGGCCGAGGTCCTGGAGCAGCTCACGCTGTATACGACCGAGCTTGTTGATGACCTCGACCATGTGCACCGGGATACGGATGGTGCGGGCCTGGTCGGCCATCGCGCGGGTGATGGCCTGACGGATCCACCACGTCGCGTACGTCGAGAACTTGTAGCCCTTGGTGTAGTCGAACTTCTCGACCGCACGGATCAGGCCCAGGTTGCCCTCCTGGATCAGGTCCAGGAACGCCATGCCACGGCCGGTGTAGCGCTTGGCCAGGCTGACGACGAGGCGGAGGTTCGCCTCGAGCAGATGGTTCTTGGCGCGCTCACCGTCGCGGACGATCCAGCGCAGGTCACGCCGCAGCTGCGGGGAGACCTTCTCGCCGGCCTCGATGGCCCGGCGCAGCCGCTCCGCCGCGTAGAGGCCGGCCTCGATGCGCTTGGCGAGCTCGACCTCCTCCTCGGCGTTGAGCAGCGCGACCTTGCCGATCTGCTTCAGGTACGCGCGGACCGAGTCGGCGGAGGCGGTGAGCTCGGCATCCTTACGGGCCTGCCGCAGCGCCTCCGACTCCTCCTCGTCCCAGACGAAGTCGCCCGACTGCTTCTGCTGCGAGCTGCGGGTCGTCGGGGCACGACGATTGGCGCCGGTGTTGGTCGGCTCCTCTTCCTCGTCGTCATCGTCGTCGTCATCGGAGTCGTCCGAGTCCGCCGTGGCGGTCTCGGGCTCGTCGTCGACCTCGAGGTCGTCGAGCTCGACCTCCTCGAGCTCACCGGCCTCGGGTGCGCCGTCGAGCTCCGCGTCGTCGCCGTCGCCGTCCTTCTTGGTGGTCGGCTTCGCAGCCGACCCGGCCCGGGCGCGCGTCGTCTTCGTCGCGGTCTTCTTCGGCGCTCCCGTCGCGGCCGGCTTGCGCCGGCGGGTCGGAGCCGACGCCACCGCCTCGTCGACGGTCGTGTCGGTGCGGGTTGCGGAGTCTGCGGCTGCCACCTAGGCCCTCTCGCTGCGTGCGCTCTGCTGTTCGCCGGAGACACGGATGATCCGGCATTCGAGATGTCGGGACTGATCGATGACCTCGCTGCGCCGCGGACCGCCGTGAATTGGTGTTCGGCCGGCCTCGTGGGGCGGGGTACCGCGTCATTGTAACTACCTCGGCGCCGAGAGTTCGCACGTCGCATGGGTCGCGTGGCGTGGGACCGCCCCGCAGGCCCGCCGCAGCACCCGCGCCGGCGGCCCCGGGAGACCGGAAAACCGCCTCCCACAAGGGGATCCGTGACCCCGGCGACGGCGGCTGCACCGGACCGGTGACGACACGCCGCGTCCGCCGGACAGCTGCCCGACCTGCGGCGGACGGCCGTGATCGGCCTGGCGGCACCTGCGGGAGGCCGCGGCGCGTGTGATCGGATGAGCCCATGCACGACCGAGTGGAGCCGGCACCCCTTTCCGACGATCCCGCGGTGTTGCGCGCCGTCGCCGAGCAGGTGGCGCACGAGGCCGCCGAACACCTGAGGTCGCTCCCGCCGCCGCGGCTGCCCGAGGGCGGCGACGTCGAGGGAGCGGTGCGCACCAAGTCGTCACCGACCGACGTGGTGACCGCGGCCGACGAGGCCGTCGAGGCGCTCATCCGGGCCCGGCTGGCGCAGCTGCGCCCCGGCGAGCACGTGTTCGGCGAGGAGGACGGCGGCGACGCCGCGCGCGCCCGCTGGGTCGTCGACCCCATCGACGGCACCGTCAACTACCTCTACGGCCTGCCCGCCTACTCGATCTCCGTGGCCGCCGTCCTCGGCGGCGAGAGCCTCGCAGGCGTCGTCGTCGACCCGGTCTCCGGCCGCACCTGGAGCGCCGCCCGCGGCCGGGGAGCGACGCTCGACGGACGCCCGCTGTCGGTCACCGTCGAGACCGACCTCGCACAGTCACTGGTGGCGACGGGCTTCTCCTACCGCGCCGAGCGCCGCGCGAGGCAGGCGCGGATGGTGGCCGGCATGCTGCCGCGGGTACGTGACATCCGGCGGGCGGGCTCCTCCGCGCTCGACGTCTGCTCGGTCGCGACGGGCTGGCTCGACGGGTACGTCGAACACGGGCTGAGCTGGTACGACTGGGCAGCGTCCGGGCTGATCGCGGCCGAGGCGGGCGCCGTGGTCCGGGTGCCCGGCCCGCCCGGTGCGACCGCGGCCGACGACGGTCTCGGCGCCGAGGCGATCCTCGTCGCCACTCCCGGTGTCGCCGACGCCCTGGCCGCGCTGGCCCGCGAGCACGGCGCCGCCGAGGTCTGAGACACGGACCGAGGCACCCGGCCCACGGACGGCCGGGGCCTCAGCAGGACGCGTCGCGCGCCTCCTGCAACGTGGTCGGGTCCACGGCGGGGGGCGGCGGCCCCGCCGCGGCGCCCTCCGCACCGGAGGTGTCCGCAGGAGGGTTGGCGAGCTGGTCGAGCACGTCACGTGCCGGGCGACCCGGCTTGACGTCGGAGAACGTGGTGCCGACGGCGAAGTCGACGGAGTCGTCGGCGCGGGCGTCGCGGACCAGCTCGGTGCACGGCAGCACGATCGCGAGCGTCGCCGCGGCCGCGGTGCCGTTCGCGCCGAACCGGATCTGGCCCCGGCACTCGAGGTCGCCGTTCGGGAAGAGCGGGTCGTTGTCGGGTGCGGCGCCCTCGGTGAACCCGAGGTCGCCCAGCTGCGCGGCGACGAGGTTGGCCTGCCCGCGCTGTCCACCGCCGTTGAGGACCCGCACCTTGACCGCCGACGCGGCCGCGGGCGTCGTGGAGTCGAGCGTCGACGCCTCGACGACCTCACCGGCCGCCCCCGCCGCCGCTGTCGGGCACGACGCCGCCCCGGACCGGCCCGCCGAGGAGATCAGCACCGTCGTCCACGTGACCAGTGCCACGACGGCGAGGACCGACACCAGGACCACGACCGGGCCACGCCGGCGTCGCTGGTACGGGCGAGGCGGCCGGGACGTCACACCGGATGCCATCAGGAGATCCCCTCGTCGAGCACGTGGTGGCCGAGGACGACGAGCGGGTCGACCGCCCCGTCGAGCCCCTCGGCCATGTCGGCGGGCACCGCGCCCGCCCGGACCCGGGCGAGGATGCCCGCCAGGACGACGGCCAGCTTGAACGCACCGAACGCCGCGTACCAGGGCAGCGGCGTCAGGTCGAGGCCCGAGCCGGCGGCGTAGGCGGTCGCGATGTCGGAGCGGAGCGGGAAGCCGGGCAGCCGTGTCGGCGACGGGATGTGCTGGGCCGCCCGCCACACGGGGTGCTCGTCGGCCTGGCACCAGTAGACGAGCATCAGCCCGAGGTCGGCGAGGGGATCGCCGAGCGTCGACAGCTCCCAGTCGAGCACCGCGCGGATCCGGCCGGCGTCCGACGCGTCGTAGACACAGTTGTCGATGCGGTAGTCGCCGTGGACGATCGTGTTCCGCTGCGTGGTGGGCACCGCCCCGGCGAGGCGCGACGACAGCGTCGTGAGCGACGACTCGGTCCCGGCGCCGACCGTCAGGCCGCTCTCACGCGCCGACTCCCATTGCGAGTTCCAGCGCCGCACCTGCCGCGACATGAAGCCCTCGGGGCGGCCGAACCCGGACAGCCCGACGGCGTCGGGGTCGACGGCGTGCAGCGCCACCAGCACGTCCACCAGTGCGGTGCCGGCGCGGCTGCGGTCGGCCGGGGTGTCGGCCCAGCTCGCGGGCGGCTCCTCCAGCGGCACCACGCCGTCGACGAGCTCCATGACGTAGCAGGGGGCGTCGACGGGCGCGCCGCCGTCGCTGTGCGCAAGGATCCGGGGGACCGGCACCGCGGTGTCGCGGAGTGCGTCGACGACCGTGCGTTCGCGGCCCATGTCGTGTGCCGTCGCCGCGACCGAGCCCACGGGCGGGCGGCGCAGCACGACCGCTCCCGCGGCGGACGTGACCCGGTAGGTCAGGTTGGAGCGGCCGGCGCCGATCGGGGCGAGCACGCACTCCTGCCAGGCGGGGTCGGCGAGCTCGGTGGCGAGCCAGCGGCCGACGGCAGCGGGGTCGGCCCCCGGGGGCGAGTGAGTCGCGGCTCCGGCGAGGGTCTGATCGGGCACGACCGCAGACCCTAGTGCCCCGAGGCGTCCGTCACGTCGCTCCCGCGACGGGTGTCACGCCCCTGTCTGATGCGGTCGCATCAACCCGGCGGTGACCTGCCGGTTGTCATTCCCGTCACCCGTCGGGGGGTGAGAGTTCGGGTGGGGCGACGCGCGTTTGCGCCCTGGGCTACCCTCTCGGCCCCGGGGGGACAGTCAGTACCGCGCCGTCGGCCGCGCACGGAAGCAACCGGTGCCGCGGCCCGGCCACTGCACTGAGACCGGCATCACGTCGAGGTCGGGCACAAACCCCGCGGTCGTGACGTTGTCGCGGCACGGCGAAGACACAGTGCAGAAGTTGAGGGTGGGAACGATGGCGACCGACTACGACGCTCCACGTCGCAACGAGAGCGACGACATGGCCGAGGACTCGCTCGACGAGCTCAAGGCTCGCCGCAACGAGGCGCAGTCGTCCGCGGTCGATGTCGACGAGACGGACACTGCGGAGAGCTTCGAGCTCCCGGGCGCGGACCTGTCGGGCGAGGAGCTCACGGTCAAGGTGCTGCCCAAGCAGGCCGACGAGTTCACGTGCGCGAGCTGCTTCCTCGTGCACCACCGCAGCCGGCTCGCGGAGACCCGCGGCGCGCAGTTCATCTGCCGCGACTGCGCGGCCTGACCGGGGACGAACGACGACGAGGGCCCGGGCCCGCACCCACGAGGTGCGGAACCGGGCCCTTCGGCGTTCCCCGGCCCTGTGGTCAGTCCCGGCGCGCGAGTGCCGCCCGCAGCCCGGCGGGGTCGCGGGTGCTGACGATCCAGTACGGCTCGTCGATCGCCGGGTCCACGTTCTCGATGCGGACCACCGGCCCGACCCACGCGCGGTGCATCAGGAACGCCTGCGGGTCCAGCTGCGGGCCCAGCGCGACCTGCTTGTCCCGCTTGTCGACGGTGTCGGTGCGCCCGATGGCGCTGCGCGGGATCGTCTCGTCGCCGATCGTGAGGGACTTCTCGTCGACACGCACACGGGTGCGCCCCAACCAGAACAGCGCTCCCACCAGCAGCGGGATCGCAATCACGTATCCGATCCACGACCGCACGCCCGGGTAGCCCATGTGGATCTCGGCGCCCAGCAGGACACCGATCCCCGCGGCGACCAGGTACCACCACGCCGGGACGTACAACCGCTCGTCGAACGCAACACGGCCGGACGTCGCAGACTCCGGGGGTGACGGGTGCTCGCTCACAGAGATCGAGGGTAGCGTCGTCCGTCGTGCCCGGCTCCCTCGACGCTCCCCAGCCCGAGCCAACCGCCGCGCCACTGCCCGAGCCGCTCGCCGGCCCGGCGCTCGCGGTGGCGCTCCTCAGGCTCGACGCCGACGTCCCGATCCCGTCCTACGCCCGCCCCGGTGACGCCGGGGCCGACCTCGTGACCACGTCCGACGTGGTCCTCGGCCCGGGTGAACGAGCGGTGGTGGGCACCGGCGTCGCGATCGCCCTGCCTCCGGGCTACGCGGGGTTCGTCCACCCACGTTCCGGGCTCGCCGCCCGGGCGGGGCTCTCGGTCGTCAACACGCCGGGCACGATCGACTCCGGATACCGCGGCGAAATCCGTGTGTGTCTGATCAATCACGACCCCCGGACCGAACTCGTCCTGGAAAAGGGTGACCGGATAGCCCAGTTGGTCGTTCAGAGAGTGGAACACGTCAGGTTCGTCGAGACCGACGTCCTGCCCGGCTCCGAACGCGGAGCCGGTGGCTACGGCTCCACCGGGGGCCACGACCGGCTGTCCCAGCACGCCATCGAGGAGATCGCGTAGTGGCACGACGCGACCGCGCACAGCTGCGTTCCGCCGCTCCCGCAGCCGACGACGACTACGACGACGGGTACGACGACCGCGACGCCCCGGACCGGAGCGCACGAGGCCGCACGGACCGGTACGCCGACGACGACCGGTACGACGACGAGTACGGCGAGTACGACGAGTACGACGACGGGTACGAGGAGTACGACGACTACGAGGACGACCCGCAGCCGCGGCGCCGCACGTTCGACCCCGACGCGGTCGGCCCGTTCGACGTCGAGGACCTCGAGGCACCCGTACCCGCTGCCGGCGGCGACGACAACGTCGACCCGAAGGAGTACGAGCGGCTCCACAACGGCGCGGACGTCGACGACGACTTCCGCGACGACCCGGCCCATGCCGCATGGGCGCGCACGATCCTCACGGACCTGACCGACTTCGGCGCCCTCCGCGTCCCGGTCCCCGCCGACGGCGACGTCGACCTCACGGTCCCGCCGTCCGGCACGATGCAGGCCGTCCACGTCCTGATCCCGCAGGGCAAGCTGTCGGTCAGCGCGCTGGCCGCGCCCCGCTCCGAGGAGCTGTGGCCCACCCTCGCGTCCGAGATCGAGGCCTCCCTGCGCGACGGCGGTGCCACCGTCCGCGAGTCCTCCGGCGAGTGGGGCCTCGAGCTGCACGCGCACACCGACGTCGCCGGATCGGTGTTCGTCGGCGTCGACGGGCCGCGCTGGATGGTCTACGGCGTCGCCACCGGCCCCCAGGCCTCCGCCGCCGAGCTCGACGCCGCGCTGCGGCTGATGCTGCGCGGCATGGTCGTCGTGCGCGGACGGCTGCCGTACCCGCCCCGGACGGTCCTCCCTCTCGAGCTCCCCGAGGACCTCAAGCTGCGGCAGGACGCGCAGGTCGCCGCCGCGGAGAAGGCGAAGGCAGCAGGCGAGGTCGTGGCCGAGACGCCCGAACCCCGCGATCTGCCGACGACGGCGATCCCCGTGCGGCCCACCCCGGCGCGCCCGCCCGAGCGCCGCATCGGCCCCCCGCGCCCGCCGCAGGGTGTGCCCGGCCGTCGCCCGGCCGGTCACCCCGGTGCGGGTCCGCGCCCGATCGACCCGGCCCGCCGTCCCGCGGCCGCCGCAGGCCGCCCTGCTGCCGAGGGCACCGGCCCGAACCGGGTCCCGTTCGACGGTCGCGCCGCCGCGTTCCGCCCGCCGGTCGACGGCCGTCCGGGTGGCATGAACGGCGCGCCTGTGAACGGGCGCGTCAACGGTGGCCCGGTGAACGGCGGTTCCGTCAACGGTGGTCCGGCCAACGGCGTCAACGCCTCCGGTCACGGGCCGGGTGTCAACGGCTCGGGTGTCAACGGGTCCGGTGTGAACGGCTCCGGTCTGAACGGCTCCGGCGTCAACGGCACCGGCGGCGTCGACGGCACCGGCGTGAACGGCACCGGGGTGAGCGGGTCCGGGGCGCCTCGCGGCCCGGTCAACGGTGCGGTCAACGGCACCGGCAGCCACGGCGTCGACGGCACCGCCGCCTACCGCCCGGCCGTGGGCGCCTTCGGCACCAACGGTTCCGGTGTGAACGGCACGGGTGTCAACGGCACGGGTGTCAACGGCACGGCCGCCGACCGTGGCGGCGACGCCCGGGCGTTCGACGGACCCCCGTCCAACGCCCGCCCGGTCGACGGCCGCGGCCGGCCCGACTTCTCCGGCTTCGCCCCCGACGGCTCCCCGTACGCGCCCGGCCCCGACCGTCCGGACTCCGGCCGGTCCGCGATCCCGCGTCCGGACGACCGGCGCCCGGAAGCCCCACGCCGCCCGCTCGGCGACGGCGGCCCCGTGCCGCGCGACGCCAGGCCCGCCGCGTCGGCCGACCGGCCTTTCGCCGGTGACTCCGGCCGGTTCCCCGCCCGGGGCTCCGAGACCGGCGCCTACGGCGCGGACAGCGGTGCCTACCGCCGCGAGGCGGACAGTGGCTCGTTCCGGCGCGACGCCGAGGGTGGCTCGTTCCGGCGCCCGGTCGACCCCCGGCCCTCCGACACCGGGGCCCACCGCGGGGGACCCGCCGCCGACAGCGGGGCGCTCGCCCCGCGCGACCACCGGCCCGTCCGCCGCCCGGCCGGTCCTCCGCCTGCCGGCATCGACCCGGTCCGCCGCGACGTACCGCCGGCGGCCGAGCTGACCGGCGGCCACCGCGCCCCGGCCGGCACCGGCGGGCATCGTGCGCCCGACCCGACCGGCGGGTACCGG
>NZ_BEGX01000056.1 GCF_002583555.1 Pseudonocardia sp. N23 | reverse complement strand
GCCGCACGCCCCGGGCAGCGCGAAGCGGCGCGACGGCGAAGCCGGCGCCTTGATACGGAGAAGAAATTGTGTACGCAGCACGTCGCAGCTGCGCGTCGGCGCTGGTCAGATGAGGCGGTCGGTGTAGCCGCGGTCGAGCAGGAGCGCCATGGCGTCGAGGACGTCGGCGGGCATCGGTTCGGGGGCGGCGAAGCCTCGATGGGCGTAGACGTCGATGCGCTGGGTGTCGCCGACGAGCATCGAGATCACCCGGCGCTCGTCACCGATGCTCGCGACATATTCGCGCAGCTCCGTTGACGCCCCGGCGGTGACGACGTCGACCTCGGGCCAGAGCTTCCGGCATGTCGCGCGCGCTCGGCGCTGCTGGTACGGCCTGCTGACGAGGGTCACTGCGTTGACGTCGTGCCCGGTAGCGGTGAGGAGGTCGCGGGTGCGGGTGATGTTCTCGCCGGTATTGGTGGCCTGGTCCTCGACGAGGATCGCGTCGGCCGGGACGCCCAGCTCGATGGCCTGCTCGCGGTAGTGCACCGCCTCGCCGCGCGGGAACCGCTCGACGGTGGTCGGGGCGTTGGCGCCGGTGAACACGATTAGCGGGAAGAGGCCGCGATGGTAGAGCTCGGCCGTCACGATGGCGACGGACAGGTCGTGACTGCCAAGGCCGATCCCGACGTCAGTACGGGTGCCGAGGCCGTTGTCGAGCCGGTGGTAGTTCCACAGGGTCTCGACGGCGTGCGCGATCTCGGGGTCGTCGAGCGCGGAACCGTTGCCGGACATGGCCGTCAGTCGGGGATGGCGAACGAGTAGGTCCAGGCGAACCGGCTGGCGGCGTGCACGCCGCGGGCAAACTCGACGCACCGGCCGTCGGCGGTGAAGGTCTGGCGCTCCAGGATCATGACCGGCTCCCCCGCGGGCAGCTCCAGCGTCTCGATCTCGTCGGGCGTGGGCATGCGGGAGTGGATCGTCTCGGTCATCGTCTGCGGTTCGAGCCCGCGCGCGGTCAGCGCCCCGAACCCGCCACCGCCGGGCACGGGCCCAGGTGCGGGGTCGACGATCGGAGTGCCCTCGACGTCCTCGGGCCGGTAGTAGCTGGCGAGCGTGTGCGTGGGCTGGCCCTCGTCCTTGACCAGACGGGCGCGCTCGTAGACCTCGGAACCTGGTTCGACGTCGAGGGCCTTCGCGGTGGCGTCGTCGGCGACGACCTTTGCGACGCTCTGGGTCTGGTCGCCGGGCTTCCACGCGACACCGGATGCCTCGCGGTCCGCGGAGAAGCCGATGATGCCGGCCTTCCACCGGCTCTTGGCGTAGCGCTCGGTGCCGAGGCGGCGCAGCCGTGGACGGGCGCGCACGACGGTCCCGCGTCGCCGGACCGGCGTCACCAGTCCTTCGGCCTCCAGCACGGACACGGCCTTGCGGACGGTGTGGATGTTGACGTCGTGGCGCGCGGCGATCTCGTCCTGCTTGGGGAGGGTCGAGCCCGGCGGGTACTCCCCAGCCTCGATCGCCGCCCGCAATGCGTCGGCGACGTCTCGATACCCGCTGGCCACGTTGTCTCCTCCCCGCTGCACGAACGCAGAGCTGCTGCGCGCGAGCAACAACGCTAGCCCTATCCCTCAGCTGTCAACCAGAGCACCGATAGAGATAGTTCTATTGACTCGCGCGTGCTACCGTGCTGCTATAGAGCTAGCTCAAACCCCCTCACGAAGGAGCACACGATGCGCGACATCCCGGTCAACCTCGGCGGCTACAAGCTCACCGTCGTCGAGCCGCCCATGCCCAAGATGCGCGAGGACGCCAACGGCGCGCAGGTGCCCGTCACCGACCGCGACGGCGCCACCCAGTTCACCGTCTCCCTGTTCGCGAAGCTGCGCGTCAAGGCCGGTGAGCGGGCCCCGAAGGGCGAGGAGATCAAGGTGACGCTCGGGACCGACCCCGGCCCGGACTTCGGCGAGGACGCCCGCGTGGAGCTGATCGACGCCCGGGTCTCGCCGTACCAGGTCGAGAGCGCCGGACGGGTCAACTCCGGGCTCGCCTGGCGGGCGATGGGCCTCAAGCACGCCCCCACCCCGGCACCGCGCGGCGACAAGTGACCCGCCCCGCTCACCTTCCCGCCGTCGTGATGTCGACGTCGGTCCACCTGTTCTCGTCCACCAGCTTCACCCCGCGCCTCTACCCGGCGGACCGTCGCGCCACCGTCCGGCTGGGTAGCCGCGACGTCGACGTCACCCTCTACGCCGACCGGGCCAACCTCGCCCGGCTGCGCGACCTGCTCGCCGAGGTCGTCGCCCAGCTCGACGCCGCGAGCGGTCCCACCGCCGCCTGACCCGCTTCTCGGGCACGGAGGTAGCCACCCCCTTTCACGAATTCCAGCAATTCCGCAGTGGCTACCCCCTGCCCGAAAACAGGTCCCGACCAGCACCAGGAGCACCGATGCGCACCTGCGAGGACTGCGCCGACACCGGTCACTGCGACCTCTGCCAGGGCTACGGCACTACGCCCGACAGCCACCCCGGCGCCGACGACAGCACCGACTGCCCCGCCTGCGACGCCACCGGCACCTGCCCCACCTGCCCGACCGACCACCTCGACCAGGAAGCGAGCCCGTCATGCGTCTGACCCACCCCCACCCGCTTCACCGCCCCCAGCGGCCCGGGTCCGGCGTCGGCCGGCTCCTGCGTCGCCTCGAGCGCGAGCGCCGCCGCTTCCTGCACTGCGACCACCGCGAGGTCCCCACCGAGCTGGCCTGGCGCTCCGGAGTCGCCGAGGGCCTGCGCCTCGCGCAGCTCGCCATCCGCAAGGGCGCCTGACCCACCCACACGAGAGGAGCCGTCATGTTCGTCGAGACCGACCACCGCACCCACCGGCCGCACCGCCGCGACCACCACACCCGCCGCCGGACCACCCGCCCGACCGGTGGTGAGTTCCGCGCGCTGGGCTGGCTCGCCCGCCACCCGCTGTTCCTGCTCGTCCCCGCCGCCGTCCTCACCACCGCGGTTCTCGTCGGATGGCTGCCCACCGTCGTCACCGTCGCGGCTCTCGTCGGGTCGGTCGCGGTCTGGGGTCGGCTGCACCCGGCCTCGTTCGACCACACCGCCGGACCCCGGCTGCGCGCCTGCTGGCGACGCTGGACCCGCTACCGCGGCCGCCGCTGGTCCGGCGTCCTCTCCGACTGCGGCCTCGCCCGGGAGAACCTCCACACCGGCCGCCTCGTCGTCCCCCGCCTGGTCCGGGTCCGCTCGTCGTCACGCTCGATCGACACCCTCTACGTCCGGCTCGCCCGCGGCCAGGACCTGCGCACCTGGGAACAGCGCACCGAAGCCCTCGCCGACGCCCTGCTCGCCCACCGCGTCGCCGTGACCCGGCTACGCCCCGGCCTGCTCGCCCTCGTCGTCGAACACACCATGCCCTTCACCCACACCATCCCCGCACCACCGATCCCCACCGACAGCACCGAGATCGACCTACGCGCCCTCGACGTCGGCGACAACGAACACGGCCGCCCCTTCCACCTGTCCGTCCTCGGCACCCACGTCCTCGTCGCCGGAGCCACCGGCGCGGGCAAGGGCTCCCTGCTGTGGGCACCGCTTCGCGCGCTCGGCCCGGCCATCCGCGACGGCCTGGTCCGGGTCCGGGTGATCGACCTCAAGGGCGGCGCCGAGACCTCCCGCGGCGTGCCGCTGTTCCACCGCTACGCCACCACCATGGACGACGCACTCACCCTGCTCACCGAGGCCCGCGACGACATGCGCGCCCGGCAGAACCACATGCGCGACAACGGCCTGCGCCACCTCGACGTCTCCGCCCAGCACCCGCTGGACCTGGTCGTCGTCGACGAGCTCGCGATGCTCACCGCCTACGGCGAACGCGCCCAGGTCCGCGACGCCCTGCGCCTGCTCGCCGAAATCCTCACCCAGGGCCGCGCCTGCCTGACCACCGTCATCGGCTACGTGCAGGAACCGTCCAAGGACGTCGTCGACGTCCGTGAGCTGTTCCCCACCCGCATCTGCCTCGGCGTCACCGCCGCCTCCCACGTCGACATGGTCCTCGGCGAGGGTGCCCGCGAACGGGGAGCGCTCGCCGACGAGATTCCCGGCGACCCCGAGCACGCGGGCATCGGGTTCGTCATCGACACCCGCTCCCGGCTGCCTGTCCGGTTCCGCGCCGCGCACGTTCTCGATGCCGAGATCGACGAGCTGGCCGAGTCCTGCGCACCGGCGGGGGTGGCGTGATGTGGGCCGTCACCGGATGGGCCGCGATCACCTGGCTCAAGCTCACCGCGGCGCTCGCGGTCGCCGTCGGGGTGTGCTGGCTGTTCCTCGGCACCGGTTCGGGCTGGTTCTGGGGCGTCACCCTCGCCGCGGTCGCGATCGAGGTTCAGGCCACCCGCGCGCTCGCCGCCGAGTGGTCGGCTGAGGCACGTCATGGCTGGTGGTGGACCCGATGACCCGCCGCCCAGCTCACCAGAGCGAATCGGCCGGCCAAGCGCTGCTGTTCGACGACGACCTCACCGACCGCGTCCTGCGCGACGCCCACGACCCCGGATACGTCCTGGTCGGGATCGCCGAGAAGGTCCACACCCGCGCGATCGGCACCCGCGCCGCCGAGTTCGCCATCCCCACCCGCCCCGACGAAGCCGCCACCGTGCACCACCTGCTCGCCGCCGGACGACTCATCCCCGGCGCCCGGGTTCCCGTCCAGCTCGACGGCCGCCCCGAACCCGAGCAGGCGACCCTCGTCGACGTCGCCGCCACCGCGACCACCGGACCCGCACCCGGGGACCGGGTCCTCGTCCACGTCGACGTCGTCCGCCCCGGCCACGGCCTGGTCACCTGCGGCGCCGCCGACTTCTCCGGCTCGATCGTCCGCCAGGACGGCACCTACCTGGTCGAGACCGAACACGGCGACGTCCTCGGCCGAGCCCGCTCCTATCGCGCAGGCGCCGAACGCCTCGCCCGCCACCACGGCTTCCGCGCCGACCCCGTCGAGATCGAACACGAACACGAGGTCTACGGATGAGCACTCACGACACCGACACCGCGCTCACCGCGCGGCTTCGAGCCTTCGACTACCCGATCTGGCGCGCCCGCATGGAAGCCACCGGCGGATGCGCCCACCCCGTCAGGCTGCGCGGCTCCTCCACCGTCACCGCCCAGGACGGGCGGGTCCTCACTCAGCGCACCGGCGAGGTCTGGGCGCCGTGCGGGAACCGGCGCGAGACCGTCTGCCCGGCCTGCTCGGACCGCTACGCCGCCAATGCCTTCCACCTCATCCGCGCCGGACTCGCGGGCGGGGAGAAGGGCGTCCCGACCACCGTCACCGACCGGCCCCGCCTGTTCCTCACCCTCACCGCGCCGTCGTTCGGGCCGGTCCACTCCCGGCGCCTCTCGACCCGCGGCCGAGTGATCCCCTGCCCGTGCGAGCGCCACCACCGCGACCACGACCCCGACCTCGGCACACCGCTGGACCCCGACACCTACGACTACACCGGGTCGGTCCTCTGGCAGGCACACGCCGGGAAGCTCTGGCATCGCTTCACCATCGCCCTGCGCCGCACCCTCGCCAACGCGCTGGGCTGGACCACCCGCGAGTTCACCGCCCGCGCCCGTCTCTCCTACGCCAAGGTCGCCGAGTACCAGCGTCGCGGGCTGGTCCACTTCCACGCCGCCATCCGCCTCGACGGCCCCGACGGACCCACCGACCCGCCGCCCTCAGGCGCCACCCACGAGCTGCTGCGCGACGCAGTCACCGCCGCCGCCCGCAGCGTCACCGTCGACGTCGACAGCCCCGACGGCGCACCGCTGACGCTGCGCTGGGGAACCCAGGTCGACGTCCGCCGGATCAACGCCCAGGCCGCCGCCGACGTCACCGACGAGACCGGCGAGATCACCGACCAGCGATTGGCCGGCTACATCGCCAAGTACGCCACCAAGGGCACCGGCAAGACCGACGACCACCCCGACCGCCCCATCCGATCCTTGACCCACCTCGACCACCTGCGCCTGCACCCCCACCACCGCCGCATCATCGAGACCGCCTGGCACCTCGGCGGCCTCGACGCCTACGCCGCGCTCAATCTCCGCAAATGGGCCCACATGCTCGGCTTCCGCGGGCACTTCCTCACCAAGAGCCGCCGCTACTCCACGACGTTCCGCGCCATCCGCCACGACCAGCGCACCTGGCGCCTCGCCGAGCACCTCGAACGACTCGGCCACCCACCCGACGAGCCCGTGATCGTCGTCAACGACTGGCACCTCGTCGGCATCGGCCACCACACCCAGACCGACCGCGAACTCGCCATCGCCCACGCCGAACGCATCCGAGAGCAGCGCACCACCAGGAGGACGACGTGAACGAGCGGCTGTGGGGTCCGAAGGACGTCGCGCAGTACCTCGACATCCCTGTCCAGACGATCTACCAGTGGCGCACCAAGAACTACGGACCTCCCGGCACGCGCATCGGCAAGCACGTCCGGTTCGTGCCCGAGGAGGTTCGCGCCTGGGTCGCCTCGTTGCGCAAGGACGTGGCGTGATGGCCCGCCCGCCGCTGCCGATCGGCACGCACGGGCAGATCAGGCTCTACCGGCTCGGTCAGCGACGGTGGCGGGCTCGCACCAAGTTCCGTGACCACGACGGTGTCGTCCGCGAGGTCGAACGCACGGGCACCAGCAGAGCCGCCGCCGAGCAGCGCCTCAAGCTGGCGCTACGGGACCGCGGACGCACCGCTCTCGCCGGTGAGATCAGCGGCGACACCAAGGTGGCCGCTCTCGGCTCGCTCTGGCTCGCCGAGATCGACCGGGCCGTCGCCCAGGGGAAGCGCTCACCCACCACCGCCCATCAGTACCGGTACCGCTTCGACCGGCACGTCAAGGCAGGGCTGGGCCAGCTCCGCGTCCGCGAGCTGACGGTCTCGCGCCTCGACCAGCTCGTCGCCGACGTCCACGATCGCTACGGGACCGCGGCGGCCAAGACCACGCGGACGGTGCTGAGCGGCATGGTCGGTCTGGCAGTCCGGCACGACGCGCTCGACCGCAACCCCGTGCGCGACGTGGGCCGGATCGAGAGTGAGACATCGTCCGCGAAGTCGCTCACGCTCGACCAGGCCCGCGAGCTGCGCGGAAAGATCGCGGCGAGCGAGAAGGCGATCGAGTGGGACGTCGTGGAGCTGACGGACTTCATGCTCGCGACCGGCCTACGGATCGGCGAGGCGTGCGCGGTCACGTGGGATGCCCTGGACCTCGACGCAGGCACCGTGGAGGTCCGTGGAACGGTCGTCCGGGTCCCGGGTACTGGGCTGGTCCTCAAGTGGCGCACCAAGAGCCGCAGTGGCTTCCGGACGTTGGAACTGCCGACGTGGGCGGTCACCATGCTCAAGGCCCGGAGAGCGCACGCCACGGCCAACGAGTGGGGCGTCGTGTTCACCGCGCCGATGGGCGGCCTACGCGACCCGTCGAACACCCAGGCCGATCTCCGGGTCGTCTTCGCGGCGGCCGGCTACTCGTGGGTGACCTCGCACGTCTACCGCAAGACCGTCGCCACGTTGATGGATGCTGCGGGGCTGAGCGCCCGGGCCGCAGCCGACCAGCTCGGCCACGCCAAGGTCTCCATGACCCAGGACAACTACTTCGGCCGGAAGGTCGCGAAGACGGGCGCCGCCGCTGTCCTGGAGGCGATCACCGCCACGCCGAAGAAGCCCCACAAAGATGGGGGTAAAGGAGGGGCGTGATCTTCATACCGGCTCGGGCTAGGCCTCTGAGCTGGGAGAAAGCTCCTCCGACTGGACTCGAACCAGTAACCCTGCGATTAACAGTCGCATGCTCTGCCAATTGAGCTACGGAGGACCGCTCTGCCGGTCGGGCGCCGCCCTTCCGACTCGCAAACTTTAGCGCACCCGTTCGGCCGCATCCCCCGGGGGGCCACGTCCGCCACGGCAACCAGCGGACCTGCGGCTGGGGCAGGATGGGGATCGACACGGACGACCTGCGGAGGCGACATGCTGATGTTCTTGTTGGGTGCGGCCGTCGGGTACGTGCTGGGGGCGCGGGCCGGGCACGAGCGCTACGACCAGCTGGTGCGGACGTACCAACGCCTCACCGACCATCCCGCCGTCCAGGGCGCGGCGGGGGTGGTGCGGGCACGGGTCGAGGAAGCCGTCACCGGCAACCGGCACGCAGACGCGTCGTCGAACGGGCGCGGCCACTGACGTCGCGCCGGGCATCGCGGGGTACACCGGGAGGTCCGGCGGTCTACCTGCGGTACGTCGAGATCGACGAAGCCGCGGTCGCGGAGGCGCTCACCCAGCCGGAGCCCGACACCCCTCGAGCCGACAGCTCGGAAACCGGCAGCCCCGACGCCGACAGCCCCGTGCCCGGCAACGCCGACGGTCCGGCGGCCGCCAGACCCGGGCCCGACAGCCCCGCCGCCGGCAACCCAGCGGCCGGCAGACCCGGGCCCGACACTCCCGCGGCCACAGACCCGGCGTCCGGCAGACCCGCCGCCGACTCCGACCCAGACCCCGCCCCAGACGACGCCGACTGTCCCGGACAGGCTGCCCCGTCGACGGGCTATCCGTTCGATCTTCCCGTCGTCGCCGCCCTGCGGGGCCGACGGCTGGAGCTCGGGGCGGGCGTGACGTTCCTGGTGGGCGAGAACGGGTCCGGAAAATCCACGCTTGTCGAGGCCATCGCCGTGGCGGCGGGTTTCAACGCCGAGGGCGGGTCGCGGTCGTTCCGGTTCTCGACGCGGTCGAGCGAGTCGGCGCTGGGCGGGGCGTTGCGGGTGGGCCGGGCGCCGGGCGGGAGCGGTCGTCGTTCTTCCTGCGCGCCGGCTCAGGATCGCTTGTGCGCCACCGCGAAGATGCGGCGGAACGGGAGCCACGTCGTGCCGTCGGGTCGCACCGGGTAGGCCTCCCGCAGCAGCGGGGCGAGCTCGGCACGGAAGTCGGCGTAGGCGTCGTCGTCGAGGGCGTCGCGGACGGGACGCAGGGCGGTGGCGGTGATCCAGGTCAGGACGGGATCGTCGCCGGTGAGTCGCTGCAGGTAGGTCGTCTCCCACACGTCCACGTCGACGTCGGGGCCGCCGAGGATCGAGGCGTAGTCGGCGGGCTCGCGCACGGCCAGCTCATCGCGCAGCGTGAGCCCGCGCCTGTCGGCGAGGTCGCGGGACAGCGCGTGCGACGGCGCTCCGAAGTTGCCGGGCACCTGCATCGCGAACCAGGCTCCGGGCGGAAGCATCTCGACCCAGCGCGCGAGCAGCTCGGGATGGGTGGGCACCCACTGCAGCACCGCGTTGGTGACGACGACGTCGGTGTCGGGGCGGGGCGTCCAGGACCCGACGTCGGTGAGTACCGCGTCGATGCCGCGCTCGCGGGCGGCGGCGACCATCTCGGGCGAGGAGTCGACGGCCTCGACGGCGGCGTCGGGCCAGCGGCGCGCGAGGACCTCGGTGAGGTGGCCGGGCCCGCACCCGAGGTCGACGACGCGGCGGGGCGCGTCGGCTCCGATCCGGGCGACCAGATCGAAGAACGGGCGGGAGCGGGCGTCGTCGAAGGTCAGGTAGAGCGCGGGGTCCCAGGTGGTGCGGCTCATGCCTGGTGCGCCTTCCTGGCCACGTCGACGGCCAGACGGCGCACCAGCTCGGCGTCGGTGCCGGGGTCGGCGCGGACCTGCAGGACGGAGCCGTCGACACCCGGGATCCTGCGCTGCAGGAACCACACGCCGCCACCGCCGGGCAGGTCGCGACGATGCCGCGACCGGATCGAGCCGGTGACGCGGGTGTGCACGGCTGCCGGGACCTTGCCCGGCTCGTCGAGGCGCAGCCGCAGCGGGGGCAGGTCGGTGAGCAGCACGACGCCGTCGGCCACCTCCTCGGTGGCCTCGGTGACGACGAGGGTGCCGTCGCCCCACACGGCCTTGCTCACGAGGTGCCAGCCGATGCGCCGTGACGACTCGCCGGGCAGCCAGATCCCCCAGGACGTGACGACGACGTGCCCACCGCCGGCGACCTCGGCGACGGCGACGACGTTCTCGTCGGGTTCGAGGGTGCCGTCGAAGTCGGCGGGGAGCCCGCCGCGTCCGGTGACGGCACGGGTGATGCGGTCGAGCAGGCCCATCAGACGGCGGCTCCCATCGCCTTGTCGCGCAACGCGATCCGGTACTGCTCCAGGGGGACGAGGTCGCCGAAGAGCTGGTGGTAGGCGTCGGCTTCCTCGACGGGGTTGGTGCGCTGCAGCCTCGCCTTGAGCTCGGCGATCTGCGACTCGACGAGCGCGAGCCGCACCCCGGCGACGACGCTGCCGACGTAGCGGGCCTCGTCGGTGAGGCCGTTGCCGTTGTTGCTGGCACGCCCGGACTTGCGGGGCAGCTGCATGGGTTCGACGGCGAGCTCGTGGACGAGCCCGCGGACCTCGGGGGTGCACTCGGTGCCGACGGCCTCGATCCACGCCTGCCCGGACATCCCGCCGCACACGCCACCGGCGGCGGCGACGGCGCGGTGCACGACGGCGAACGCGGGATGGGTGAAGGCGGCCTCGGGCAGCTCGTCGTAGGCGGGGCCGGCGACGGCGGGCTCCTGCAGGGCCGCCTTCACGGCCTCGCGCTGCAGGTGCAGCCGCGGGTCGTCCTTCGGCGGCGGGGCGACCGCGGGGGTCGACCGGCGGCCGCGGCCTGCCTCGGCGGGGGCGCCGGCGGTCTCGCGGACGCGGCGGACGACCATCGCGATGTCGTCCCAGCTGGTCCAGCCGGCGAGGCGCCGGGCGTACTCGTCGCGAAGATCCTCGCGGCGGATCCGGGCGACGAGCGGGACGCAGCGCTGCAGGGCGGCGACGCGACCCTCGGCGGTGTCGAGGTCGTGGTCGCGCAGCATGGAGCGGATCGCGAACTCGAACAGCGGTTCGCGGCGGGCGACGAGGTCACGCACCGCGGTGTCGCCGCCGGACTGGCGCAGCTCGCAGGGGTCCTGGCCGTCGGGGGCGATCGAGACGAACGTCTGCGCGGCGAAGCTCTGGTCGCCCTCGAACGCCTTGAGCGCGGCGGCCTGACCGGCGGCGTCACCGTCGAAGGTGTAGATGACCTCGCCGAGGTCGAACGAGTCGTCGCCGATGAGCCGGCGGATCACCGAGACGTGGTCGGCGCCGAAGGCCGTCCCGCAGGAGGCGACAGCCGTGGGCACGCCGGCGAGGTGCATGGCCATGACGTCGGTGTAGCCCTCGACGACGACGACCTGGCGCCGCTTCGCGATCTCGCGTTTGGCCAGGTCGAGCCCGAACAGCACCTTCGTCTTGTGGTAGACGCTGGTGTCGGAGGTGTTGAGGTACTTGGCCTCTATCTGGTCGTCGTCGAACAGCCGGCGCGCGCCGAACCCGACGACCTCACCGCCGAGGTCGCGGATCGGCCACAGCAGCCGGCGGTGGAACCGGTCGATCGGGCCGCGGCGCCCCTCCTTGGTGAGCCCGGCCTTCATCAGCTCGTCGAGGGTGAAGCCGGCGGCGAGCAGGTGCTTGGTCAGACCGTCCCAGCCGGCGGGGGCGTACCCGCAGCCGAAGGTGGCCGCGGCCGCGGAGTCGAAGCCGCGGCCGGTGAGGAACGCGATCGCGGGCGCGGCCTCCGGGCTGCGCAGCTGCTCGGCGTAGTACTCGGCTGCCTTCTTGTTGGCCTCGAGCAGCCGGGACCGGGTGCCGCGGTCGCGCTGGACCGACGAGCCTCCGCCCTCGTAGTTGAGCCGGATGCCGACCTTGTCGGCCAGCCGTTCGACGGCCTCGACGAACCCGACGACCTCGATCTTCATGACGAAGTCGATGACGCTGCCGCCTTCGCCGCAGCCGAAGCAGTGGAAGGTGCCGTGGGTGGGCCGCACGTTGAACGACGGTGACTTCTCGTCGTGGAAGGGGCACAGGCCCTTCAGCGACCCGGCGCCCGCACGGCGGAGCGCGACGTACTCGCCGACGACCTCGTCGATCCGGGCGCGGTCGCGGACCTCCACGATGTCGCTGTCCCGGATCCGCCCTGCCACGGGTCCGAGTCTATGCGGACCGGGCGCGTGCCGGTCGGACGGCTCACTTCGCGAGGACCAGGCAGAACGGGTGGCCGACCGGGTCGAGGTACACGCGGAACGTCTCGCCGGGCTGGACCCCGGCCTTGGTCGCCCCGATGCCGAGGACGAACGCCTCGCCGGCGTCGAGATCGGGGACGTCGAAGTCGAGGTGGACCTGCTGCGGGTGCTCCTGGGAGGGCCACACCGGGGCGCGGTAGCCGTCGACGACCTGGCAGGCGATCGTGACCGGGCCCTCGGCGACCAGCTCCCACCAGTCGTCCTCGGAGTCGGCGGCGACGGGCCAGCCCGTGAGCTCGGAGTAGAAGCGGACGAGGGCTTCGGCGTCGGGGCAGTCGAGCGCGACGACCGACAGGCGTGGGCGCGGGTTCGGACCGGTCATCGTCGCGACGGTAGCCGGACGGGTGCGCGTTCGTCGCGGTCGACGAGCAGCGGGACCATCGTCATCACGGCGAACAGCAGGACGGCGACGGAGACGGCGGACCAGGTCAGGAGGTCGTGGAGGGTCATCACCCCACGGTGGCCCCCGAGGCCGTGGCGCGGCTGCGAACGAGCTGGGAGCCGGCTGAGAAGCGCCGGCCAGGGGGACCGAGGGTCAGGCGGCGACGGAGTGCGGGGCGATGGCGTCGAACGACTCGGGCGCGCGCCGCGGCTGCGGGATGAGCGGGGCGTCGGCCTCGACGCGGCCGACCGCGTCGGCGTAGAGGGGCAGGGCCGCCATGGCCAGCAGCATGACGATGCCGGCGCCGCCGGCGAGGACGGTGAAGACGTCGGTCAGCATGTTCATACCCCGTCATCTCCCGCCGGGCCGCCGGTGTTACCGCATCCGGAGGCCCGACCGGCGTGTCACCGCTACATCATTCGGACGAGTGAACGGCGGGCGCCTTCGACCGCACCAGCACGACCGCGAGCACCGCCGCGACGACCACCTCGACCGCGAACCCGACCGTCTGCGCCGTCGCGTCGAGCACGGAGAAACCGTGCAGGTGGACGCTGTGGAACACGACGTGCGGGACCGTCCAGACGGCGAACACCACGAGCGTGATCGCGACGAGCCGGCGGTCCAGCCAGACCGCCGCCGCGACGAGCAGGACCGTCAGCGCGAGGCTGAGCGCGCCGACGTCGCGGACCAGGTGCTCGTTGTAGGGCGGCAGCGCCGACACCCAGTGGTGGCCGGGTGCGGGGAAGCCGTCGTAGAACGAGCGTGGCGCGGGCAGCGCCCACAGCCCGACGACGGCCTGGGTCACGCCGAGCACCAGCAGCCCGGCGCGAAGCACCACGCGCGGGGTCACGACCGCGCCAGGTACTGCTCGAAGGTCACGGTGCCGTCGGCGTGCTCCGGCGCGGTGTGCGCGCCCGAGCGGAACCCGCGGGCGATCTTGCCCGGCAGCCGCAGACCGACGACGCGGCGGCGTCTGCCCGTCGCTGCGAGCCACGCGCGGCCGAGGTCCGCCACGTCGCGCACCTGCGGGCCGCCGAGGTCGGCGACCCGGGCGGCGGCCGGCCCCACCGCCAGCTCCGCGAGGCGCGCGGCGACGTCGGTGACGTCGACGGGCTGGAACGGCGTCCCCGCCGGCACCGGCAGCACCCCGGTCCGCGAGCCGGCGGCGAACATCGTCGCGAGCAGGTCGTGGAACTGGGTGGCGCGCAGGATCGTCCACGGCAGGGGGCCGCCGGCGACGACACGTTCGGCCGCGAGCTTTCCCCGGTAGTACGGCAGCGGTACCCCCTCGATGCCGACGATCGACACGTACAGCAGGTGCGGGCGCCCGGCGCGAGCCGCGGCGTCGACGAGCGTGCGGGTGGTGTCGGCATCGCCGCGCGGGGCGGTCGCGCAGTGCACGATCACGTCGGCTCCGCGCACGGCGTCGTCGATGCCGGCGCCGGACCGCAGGTCGCCGACGTCGCGCCCCTCCCCCGCGCTGCGGCTGAGCACCCGGGGCGCCTGCCCGTCGTGACGCAGCCTCTCGACGAGCGCGCGGCCCAGCGTGCCCGTGCCCCCGGTGACGAGAATGTCCATCGGTCCTCCCTGACTCGGTCGTTCTCCCGTGGGACGAGACCGGGCCGCAGGACGTGACGGTGGCCGGGGGTGACGCTCGTCGCCCCCGGTAGCGTCGCCGTCGTGACCGCCGACGCCGTGGCCTTCGAGTCGCACCGCGCGCACCTGCTGGGCGTCGGTTACCGGATGACCGGCAGCCTGGCCGACGCCGAGGACGCCGTCCAGGAGGCGTGGCTGCGCTTCGCCGCCCAGCCCCCCGACGCGATCGACGAGCCGCGCGCGTGGCTGACGACCGTCGTCGGGCGGCTGTGCCTGGACCGGTTGCGGTCCGCGGCGGTCCGCCGCGAGCGCTACGTCGGCCCGTGGCTCCCGGAGCCGATCGTCACCACACCGGGTGCCGATGACCCGCTCGCCGTCGTCGTCCGCGACGAGGGTGTCCGGATGGCCGCGATGGTCGTGCTGGAGCGGCTCAGCCCGCCGCAGCGTGTCGCGTTCGTCCTGCACGACGCACTCGACCTGCCCTTCGGCCGCATCGCCGAGGTGCTCGACTGCTCCGAGGCCACCGCCCGCCAGCACGCCAGCCGGGCGCGGCGCATCGTCGCCGAGGCCGACGCACCCCCGCGGGCGGCCGACGCCGAGCAGCAGGCCGTGCTCGCCGCGTTCGCCGACGCGCTGGCCCGCGCCGACACCGACCGGCTCGTCGCGCTCCTGCACCCCGACGTCGTCATGCTCACCGACAGCGGCGGCAACGCCCCCGCGGCGCGGCGCCCGATCGTCGGCCCCGCCGACGTCGCACGGCTGCTGCTGGGCCTGCTGCGCAAGTACGGCGACGGGCTCGCGGCGGGCTGGTCACCCGTCCTCGTCAACGGGGAGCCGGGTGTGCGGACGGAGGCCGTCGGCAAGGCACCCGCCTCGGTCGCAGTGCTCTCGATCACGGACGGACGAATCCGGAGCGTGTTCCAGGTGGTCAACCCGGACAAGCTCTGACCCCCGGCCGGTTCACCCGGATACTCCCCCGTGTCGCTCCGGCACCGAGGGTGACCGCCGGGCGAGGATTCGCGGGTGCGAACGGTACGTGCGTGGCGACGGGTTGTTCCGGTACTGGCGGCGATGGCCGCCCTGAGTGTGGGGGCCTCGGGATGCGCGGCCCTGCAGACCGCGGGGTTCCAGGTCGCACCCGCGGATGCGCCGGCGGTAGCGGCCGCCACCGGGGACGCCGCCACCGCGCTCGCCGCGCTCCCGGTGAAGGGGCGCGCGGCGAAGACCGGCTACACCCGAGAGCAGTTCGGCCCGGCGTGGTCGGACATCGACCGCAACGGCTGCGACCAGCGCAACGACGTCCTCGCCCGGGACATGACCGGCGAGACGTTCAAGCCCGGCACCCACGACTGCGTCGTGCTCACCGGTACGCTGCACGACCCGTACACCGGCAAGGACATCGTCTTCCAGCGCGGTCAGGGCACCAGTGAGAAGGTGCAGATCGACCACGTCGTCGCGATCTCCGACGCCTGGCAGAAGGGCGCGCAGCAGCTCGACGCGCCGACCCGGAAACTGCTCGGCAACGACCCCCTCAACCTGCTCGCCGTCGACGGGCCGACCAATCAGTCCAAGGGCGACGGCGACGCCGCGACGTGGCTGCCACCGTCGAAGCCCTCCCGTTGCGACTACGTCGCCCGCCAGGTCGCGGTGAAGACGAAGTACTCGCTGTGGGTCACCGCCGCCGAACGTGACGCCATCTCCGGCGTCCTCGCCGGCTGCCCGGGGCAGCCGCTGCCGGCGGACAGCACGATCCGCCGCTGACCCGCGCCACCCGCCGGCCACTTCGGGGTCGTGAGCGGGAATCACGGGCTGTTCAGGCGGACCTCGCACGCGGCATCGAAGCCCTGGTCGGTGATGCCGAGGGCGTGGTTGCTGCGGGCGCGCATGTTCTCCAGCGCGATCGCGTGGGTCAGCTCGACGAGGCCGGCGCGGCCGAACTCGCGTTCCAGCCCGGCGACCTGGTCGTCGGTGACCGTCGTCGGGGTCGCGGTCATGGCGTCGGCGTAGGCGATCGCGAGCCGTTCCTGGCGACTGTAGAGCGGGTCGGCGGCGTAGGAGTCGATGTGGCGCAGGCGGTCCACGTCGAGGCCCTCGAGGCGCTGCAGCATCGTCCCGAAGTCGACGCACCAGGAGCAGCCGACCTGCGTCGCCGTCCGGTACACGGCCAGCTCGCGCACCGGCGCGGGCAGCACGGTCGACGCCTTCTCGTACGCCAGCTCCGACACCAGACCCGCCCAGAACAGCTTCCGGTGGTGGCGGGCGACCGCGAACGGCTCGGGCACGTCGCCGAACCGGCGCCGCGCCATCCGGTACACCAGCCGGCCGACCGGGCCCGCGTCACGCTCGGTCACCGCGGGGACTCGTGGCATGTCAGACCTCCATCGTGTCGTCCTGTGCGTAGGACGAGACGACTCCCGGGTTCGTGACAGGCAGGCTCAGACCCGTCGCAGGCGCGCGTGCCAGGCGAAGGCCTGCTGGTCGGTGAGCACCGCGATCTGGTCGACGACGACGCGCAGCCGGGCGCAGTCGTCGGCGGCGAGCGCCCAGTCCTCGGCCCGGACCGGGTCGAGACTGGCCGGGGCGCCCGCGAGCAGCGAGGCGGCGAGCTCGGCGAGCAGCTCCCGCTGCCGGGCCTGCAACGCGAGCCGCGCGGGATCTGCCATCACGTAGCGCACGGCGACGGCCTTGAGCAGTGCCACCTCGGCGGCGGCGCCGGGCGGGACGACGAGGTCGGCGGCGAACCGGGCGACGGGCACGTCGGGATCGGGCAGGGCGTCGAGCGTCGCGTCGGTGGCCGCGCGGACGAACCGGCCGACGAGCTCGCTGGTGAGCACCTTGAGCGCGACGTGCGCACCGCCGGTGGCGGTCGGGCCGTGGAACCCTGCGACCGCCGCGACCGACGGCAGCGCCACGAGCTGGTCGGCGGCCTCCTCCAGGGCTTCGGCGTCGGCACCGAAGTTGGCGACGGCCAGCGCCGCGAGCGCGGCCCGCTCCTCGGGATCGCCCAGCGAGGCCAGGTCGATGCGGCCGGCGAGGATGCCGTCCTCGACGTCGTGCACCGAGTAGGCGACGTCGTCGGACCAGTCCATGATCTGCGCCTCGACGCACCGTCGCCGCGGCGGGGCACCCTCGCGCACCCACGCGAGGACGGCGGCGTCGACGTCGTAGGCGCCGTACTTGCGCAGCCCCGGCTCCGCCACCCACGGGTACTTGGCGGCGGCGTCGAGCGAGGCCCGGGTGAGGTTCAGGCCGGCCGAGCCCTCGCCGTGTCCGACCTTCGGTTCGAGCCGGGTGAGGATGCGCAGGGTCTGGGCGTTGCCCTCGAAGCCGCCGCAGGCGCCGGCGATCTCGTCGAGCGCGCGTTCACCGTTGTGCCCGAAGGGCGGGTGCCCGATGTCGTGGGCGAGCCCGGCGGTGTCGACGACGTCCGGGTCCGCCCCCAGCTCCTCGGCGATGCCGCGGCCGATCTGGGCGACCTCCAGCGAGTGCGTCAGCCGCGTCCGCGGGATACCGGTGACCTCCGCACCCTCCCCCGGGCCCACGACCTGCGTCTTCCCCGCGAGCCTGCGCAGCGCCGCCGAGTGCAGGACGCGGGCACGGTCGCGGGCGAACGGGCTGCGCCGCTCGGGCCGGCCCCGCCCGGCGGCCTTGGGGTCCTCGGGGAGGAGCCGGGCGCGGGAGTGCTCGTCGTAACCCCGGTCGTGCGTGACGGCCAGGTCGGCGGGGCCGCTCATCCGAGCCCGGTGTCCTCGGTCTCGGCCGGTGCCTTGGTGATCCGGTAGTACAGCAGCGCGGCCGTCTCCCTGATGATGTAGCGGGCCTGCGTCTCCCGGCTCTGCACGACGGGTCCACTGCGGGTCGGCGACGTCCACGCATCGAGCCCGGAGTCCTCGGCCATCGTGCGCGCCCGCAGCGAGTGCCACGGGTCGCTGACGAGGATGGCGGTGTTCCAGCCGTCGCGCTGGGCCACGGCAGCGACCGCCTGCAGGCTCGCGAGGGTGTCGGAACCCTCGCCGACGGCGACGACCGCCGACGCCGGGACACCGTGGGCCAGCAGGTAGCGCCGGCCCGCGGAGGCCTCGGTGTACTCGTCACCGGCCCGGTTCCCGCCGACGGTCACGATCCGCGGCGCGACGCCCTCCTTGAACAGCGCGGCGGCGTGGTCGAGGCGGGAGGCGAAGATCGGGCTGGGGTTGCCGTCGTACTGCGCCGCACCGAGCACGATCACGGCGTCGGCGCGCGTCTCGGTGTCGGTGCGCGCGGTCTGCCACACGCGGAACGCCGTGCCGCAGACGATGATCGCGCCGATCAGCAGTCCACCGATGAGGAAGCGGGCGGGCCAGCGCAGGCCCGAGGCCCGGTAGGTGGTCCGGGGCGCGACGGGCGGGCGCGGGTCGGCACCGATCCGGCGTGTCGGCCCCTCCGCGCCGGAACCGGGGCGGCGGAGCGGGACGGTCGGCGTCGCGCGCCCCCCGGACGACCGCCACGGCGGGCGGGGTGCGGTCACCCGCCGATCCGGCTCTCGGAGGCGGAGAGAGCGGTCGCGGCGCGACCGGACCGGACGGCGACGACCTGCGCGACGATCGACACGGCCGTCTCGGCCGGGGTACGGGCGCCGAGGTCGAGCCCGACCGGGCCGTGGATGGAGTCGATCTCGGCCTCGGTGAGGCCCTTGGCCAGCAGCCGGCCGCGGCGCGCCGACTGGGTGCGTCGCGAGCCCAGTGCGCCGATGAAGCCGCGGCCGCCGCGCACACCGTCGACGAGTATCGCGTCGAACCGGGGCGAGTGGTCGAGCAGGACGACGACGTCGGCGTCGGAGAACCCGGCGACGGCGGCGCGCGCGTCGTCGAGGTCGGCGACGGTCCGCCCACCCCAGCCCAGCAGCGCGGCCTGCGCAAGCAGCGCCTCGCCGATCGCGCCGGCCCCGACGACGACCACCGTGGGCACGGGGACCCACAGGTCGAGCAGTACGTCGGTGCCCGCGGCGTCGAACCGTTCGGTCGTGGTGGCGCCGCGGCGCAGCCGGGCCCGGACGGTCTCGCAGGCGGCGTCGTCGGCCTCGGCGGAACCCAGCGAGCCGTGCACCTGCTCGAGCGCCGGGCCGGTGAGGACCAGGACGGACGACCCGTCGGCGGGCGAGAGCAGCGCGGCGGGGACGCCGCCGTCGAGAGCGTCGCCCAGTGCCGTCGCGAGTGCCGCAGGCAACGGGTGGCCCAGGAGCGTGGCACCGCCGGCGCAGGCCAGCCCTGCTGCGATGCCCGCGGCCTCGGAGACGTGTGCATCACCGGTCCGCGGGCCGGTGGTGGACGCAGCCGCGAGCGGGAGCGCCGTGTCGTCGAGCGCGCCGAGGTAGAGCACGCCTGCCGACTCGCCCGCGGCCGTCGAGGCAACGAGCTGGCCGGACTCGACGGTGCCGAAGCCGTGCCGGTCGAGCACCCGGACGACTCCGATCCCGGCCGACCCTCCCGCCGCCCACGCGCGGAGCGCCGCGCCCAGGGCGCGGCGGGGGTCGGTGGGGGCGTCGGTGGAGCCGGACGGCGGCACGGTCGCAGCGGTCACGTCGGCCAGGGTAGCGACCCCGGCCGACGAGGGGGCCGACCGAGAGCCTGGCGCGTCCCCCGCGGGGTCAGCCGGTCGGCAGGGTGCGGCGGAGCGCGAAGATCGCGATGCGGACGACGATGGCGTCGACGACCAGCGCCGCGAACGCCCAGCCGTCGAACAGTCCGGCGAGCGGGCGGCCCTGGGTGAGCGCCAGGACGCTGGGCAGCAGGAACGTCGCGACGCCGATCGCGCCCGCCACGGCCGCCGACAGCAGCGGGACCGGCTGCGCGGCCGGGGTCTTCAGCGTCCGTGCCAGCATGCCCGCGATCACGAGCATCACGATCGTGAGGACGGCGTCGATGATCGCGAGCCGAGAGACGTCCCAGAGCCGGAACCCGTGCACCGCGTGGACGACCGCCGAGGCGACGAGCAGCGCGAGCAGGAACTGCGGGGCGGTGATCGAGCGCAGCCGGTTCACGCGGCCAGTCTCCCCTCCCCCGTACCGTGGAATACCCACCAGGGGTATTGGGTTGGTGCTGGTCATGATGGACACGCTGACCTACCGGATGGCCGAGACCTGGGTCGACGGCGGTCGGCCGCTGGAAGCGCTCGAGATGCTCGAGCCCCGCGCCGGGGAGCTGCGGGAGAGCTCCGGCGGCACGCTGCTGCTCGGCCGCGCCTACTACCGCTCCGCGCAGCTGCGCAAGGCGGAGGAGGAGCTGCGCCGCGCCGTCGAACTCGCGCCGGCCGACTCGTTCGCCCGCTACCTGCTGGGCCGCACCCTGCAGCGGCAGAGCCGGTACGCCGACGCCCTGCCGCACCTGCGCCTGGCCGCGGCCCAGAACCCCGTGTACGCCGAGGACCGCGACGCCTGCGCGGCCCGCGTGGGCTGACCCGCAGGCGGGTAGAGCCGGCCGAAGCCGTCCGCGATGCGGACGGCTTCGGCGCGCGTGCGGGAGCCGGTCTCGCCGATGGCCGACGACAGGTGGTGGCGCACCGTCCCCTCCGACAGGTACAGCCGGTGCGCGATGTCGGCGACGTGGCGCCGTCGGCGGCCGCGACGAGCACGTCGCTCTCCCGCTCGGTGAGCGGGCCGGCGCCGGTGCTCGACGACTCGGCCTCAACGACTCGGCGGACCGGCCCTCGCGGGTGAACGCGGCGCGTCCCCGGAGCGGCCGTCACGGCTCGCCGATGACGGATGTCATCATCGACCCGGGAACTCTCGGGACGTCCGATTCGTCCACACCTGTGACAGGCCCGTGCCGGTTCCCGCCCGATCCCGGCTTCCGACAGACAGGACCATGGACCTTCCCCGAAGTACCGGCGGCGCCCGAAGGCGTCTCCCCACGCGCTCCCCCGGCGGTCTCCGATGACCGTCCTCGAAGTCCTCCTCGGCATCGTCGTCGTCGTGCTGATCACGGCCGCGACCGGCTGGTTCGTCGCCCAGGAGTTCGGCTACATGGCCGTCGACCGGGCCCGGCTGCGCTCCCGCGCCGCCGCCGGAGACGCCGGCGCCGAACGCGCACTCGGCATCACCCGCCGCACCTCCTTCATGCTCTCCGGCGCCCAGCTGGGCATCACCGTCACCGGTCTGCTCGTCGGCTACGTCGCCGAACCCATGATCGGCGAGGGCATCGGCGAGCTCCTCGGCGGCGTCGGCGTCCCCACCGGTGTGGGCATCGTCATCGGCACCGTGTTCGCGCTGCTCTTCGCGACCGTCGTGCAGATGGTGTTCGGCGAGCTGTTCCCCAAGAACCTCGCCATCGCCCGGCCCGAACCCGTCGCCCGCGCCCTCGCCCTGTCGACGTCGATCTACCTCGCCACGTTCGGCTGGCTCGTCCACCTGTTCGACAAGGCCGCCGAGCTGCTGCTCCGGCTGCTGCGCATCGAACCCGTCCACGACGTCGAGCACGCCGCCACCCCGCGTGACCTCGAGGCGATCATCGACGAGTCCCGCGACAGCGGCGCCCTGCCCGTCGACCTCTCCACGCTGCTCGACCGCGTCCTCGACTTCACCGACCGGCCCGTCCTCGCGGCCATGATCCCCCGTCCGCGGGTCACCACGGTCCACGCCGACGCCACCGTCGCCGACCTCGTCGCGACGATGGCGTCCGGCCACTCCCGGCTGCCCGTCCTGCGCGACGACCCCGACGACGTCGCCGGCGTCGTCTGCCTGCGCGACGTCCTCGCCCTCGAGGACGCCGGCCGCGACCCGGCCACCGTCCTCGTCTCCGAGATCATGCGCCCGCCGCTGCTGCTGCCCGACTCGCTGCCGCTGCCCGCGGTGCTCCACGAGCTGCGGTCCGTCGGTGAGGAGTTCGCCTGCGTCCTCGACGAGTACGGCGGCCTCGCAGGCGTCGTCACCACCGAGGACGTCGCCGAGGAGCTCGTCGGCGAGATCACCGACGAACACGACCCCGTCGGCCTCGACGTCTCCACCGTCGGTGAGGGCGTCTGGACCGTCCCCGGTGCGCTGCACGTCGACGAGGTCGAACGCTTCCTCGACCACCCGCTGCCCGAGGGCGACCACCAGACCATCGGCGGGCTCGTCGTCGCCGCCCTGCAACGGCTCCCCCGACCCGGCGACGAGGTGGCCATCCGCCTGCCCCGGCCGCCGGGCACCGAGGAGGACGAACCCGCAGTGACCCTGCACGCCGTCGTCGAACGCGTCGAGAGGCGGGTGCCGGCCCACGTGCGGCTCCGGCTGTCGACCGCGTCCGCCCCCGACGGCGCCTCGGAACGAGCCGACCGATGAACACGTGGACGATCGTCGTGTCCATCGGGCTCATCGCGCTGTCCGCGTTCTTCGTCGCGATCGAGTTCGCGCTCGTCGCGGCCCGCCGCTACCGGCTCGAGGAAGCCGCCGAGCGGTCCGCGTCCGCGCGGGCGGCGCTGCGCAGCTCCCGCGACCTGTCGCTGCTGCTCGCCGGCTCACAGCTCGGCATCACGCTGTGCACCCTGGGCCTCGGCGCCATCGCCAAACCCGCCGTCGACGAGGCGCTCGAACCCGTCCTCGCCGGCTGGGGCCTGCCGGCCGCCACCGCCGGCGTCCTCGCGTTCGTGCTCTCGCTGATCGTGGTGACGTTCCTGCATCTCGTCGTCGGCGAGATGGCACCCAAGTCGTGGGCCATCGCCCACCCCGAACGGTCGGCGACGCTGCTCGCGCTGCCGATGCGCGGGTTCATGTGGCTCACCCGGCCCGTCCTCGTCGTGCTCAACGGGCTCGCCAACCGGTGCCTGCGCGCCGTCGGCGTCGACCCCGTCGACGAGGTCGGAGCAGCCCGCGACCCCGCAGACCTGCGCGAGCTCGTCACCCACTCCGCGCGGGCCGGGGCACTCGACGAGAACCGCCGCGCCCAGATCGTCACCGCACTCGACATCTACCGGACGCCGCTGCGCGAGCTCATGCGCACCGACCCCGTCACCGTCGACATCCTCGACGACGCCGCCTGCGTCCGCGCCGTCTCCCGGCAGAGCGGGCACCTGCGGCTCGTCGTCCGCGACGGCGAGGTCCCGGTCGGGGTGGTGCACGTCCGCGACGCCCTCGCCGCGCCGGCCGACGCCACCGCCGGGACGCTCATGCGGCCCGTCCTCACCCTGTCCGGCGACGAGACCGCGCACGCCGCGCTCGGCACCATGCGGGAGCAGCGGGCGCACCTCGCGCTCGTCTCGGTGGAAGGCGCCACGGGCCTGGTGACGATGCGCGACGTCGTCGACCGCCTGTTCCCGGCGGAACCGGCCTGACCCGCCTTCCTCCACGACGAACAGCGGCGGCCCTCAGCAGCCCAGCAGGCGGGCCGCCAGGTACGACTCGACCTGGTCGAGCGCGATCCGCTCCTGCGACATCGAGTCGCGCTCCCGGATCGTCACCGCCTGGTCGGTGAGGGTGTCGAAGTCGACGGTGATGCAGAACGGCGTGCCGATCTCGTCCTGGCGGCGGTACCGGCGGCCGATCGCACCCGCATCGTCGAACTCGACGTTCCAGTTCTTGCGCAGCGCCGTCGCCAGGTCACGTGCCTTCGGCGACAGATCCGCGTTGCGCGACAACGGCAGCACCGCCGCCTTCACCGGCGCCAGCCGGCGGTCGAGCCGCAGCACGACCCGCTTGTCGACGCCGCCCTTCGCGTTCGGCGCCTCGTCCTCGTTGTAGGCCTCGATGAGGAACGCCATCATCGAGCGGCCCACACCCGCCGCAGGCTCGATCACGTACGGCCGGTAACGGGTACCCGACGCCTGGTCGTAGAACGACAGGTCGACGCCCGAGTGGTTCGAGTGCGTCGTCAGGTCGAAGTCGGTCCGGTTCGCGATACCCTCGAGCTCGCCCCACTCCTGACCGGAGAAGCGGAAGCGGTACTCGATGTCGACCGTCCGCTTCGAGTAGTGGGAGAGCTTCTCCTTCGGGTGCTCGAAGTGCCGCAGGTTCTCCGGGTCGATGCCGAGGTCCGTGTACCAGCGGGTGCGCTCGTCGATCCAGTACTGGTGCAGCTCCTCGTCGGTGCCCGGCTCGACGAAGTACTCCATCTCCATCTGCTCGAACTCACGCGTCCGGAAGATGAAGTTGCCCGGGGTGATCTCGTTGCGGAAGCTCTTGCCCATCTGGCCGATGCCGAACGGGGGCTTCTTGCGCGACGTCGTCTGCACGTTCAGGAAGTTCACGAAGATGCCCTGCGCCGTCTCCGGCCGCAGGTAGTGCAGACCGTCTTCGGTCTTCACCGGCCCGAGGTGCGTCTCGAGCATCATGTTGAAATCCTGCGGCGGGGTGTACTGGCCGCGGGTACCGCAGTTGGGGCACGGGACGTCGGACAGGTCGTCCTCCGCGGCGGCCTTGCCCGTCCGCTCGACGTACTCCTCCGCGAGCTGGTCGGCCCGGAAGCGCTTGTGGCAGCTCAGGCACTCGACCAGCGGGTCGTTGAACACCCCGACGTGACCCGACGCCACCCACACCTGGCGCGGCAGGATCACCGAGCTGTCGAGGCCCACCACGTCCTCACGGCCGGTGACCATCGTCCGCCACCACTGCCGCTTGATGTTCTCCTTGAGCTCGACGCCCAGGGGGCCGTAGTCCCACGCCGAGCGGGTACCGCCGTAGATCTCCCCGGAGGCGAAGACGAATCCGCGGCGCTTCGCGAGCGCGACGATGGTCTCGATCTTGGCGGAAGTCGGCTTGCTGGCCACAGCTGATATCTCCAGGAAGAGTCCCGAAACGGAAGCCCCCAGCCTATCCACCGGCCCACCGCGCCCTCCCGCACCCCTCACTGACCGCGACAGCGAGCCCGCGGCGCGACCCCGTGGGGATCGGCGTGCGGTTCGCCGGGTCCGGGCGCCGGCTGCAGGCCGCCGCCGGGTCCGGGCGCCGGCTGCAGGCCGCGGGCCGTCCCCGGCAACATCCGCGGTGTCCACGCGACCCACGCGGCCGCGGCCGGGCCGGGCCCTCCGTCGGGCAGACCCGCCGGCGTGGTCGGGCGGCGCCGCGGTTGTGCCGTTGCCGCGCCGAGCGTGCAGTCGCCGCGCCGAGCGTGCAGTCGCCGCGCGGTTCCTGCGGGCCGGGCGCTGCCTGCAGACCGCGCGCCGCCCCGGCGATACGCGCGGTGTCCATGCAACCCACGCCGCGGCAGCCGGGCCACAACCGGCAGAGACTCCGCCGGGCTTACGCGCACAGCCGGTGGGGTGCCGCCAGGGGAGTCGTCGCCACGCTGAGTGTGCCGTCGCAACGCTGATTGCGCGGTCGCCACGCTGAGTGTGCCGTCGCCGCACGGTTCCTGCGGCCCGGACGCGACCTGCAGAGCCTGCGCTGACCCGACAAACCGAGCGATGTCCACGCGACCCAGGCGCCGACCGGGTCAACTAGCGTGGAGCGGCACTGAAGATCGGCGGTCTGCGCGCGGTGTCCGAGGTCGCGACTGGCCTCAGCGGTCTGACGCCCGCCTGCGGGGGTGGCGGCATCCGCTCACCCAACCCTCCGATCGAAGAGCCCGCGCGGTGCTCAAGACCACCACCGCCGAGGGGGACGCAACACGGCGGCGCTCACGCCGGGTGCCCTCACGGCCCGGCGAACGCGGAGCGCAGGCGCGCCGCGACCGGCTCGAAGTCCACGAGGTCGGCCCACGTCCAGCGCACGACCCGCAACCCGACCGCGCGCAGGGCGTCCTCGCGACGCTTCTCGGCCCACACCACCGCGGCGGCGTCGTCCTGCGAGTCACGCGTGTACTTCGTCCGGCCGTCGAACTCCCCGACCGTGCGCAGCGCAGGCCACCCGAAGTCGACCCGCCCGATCAGCCGGCCGCCGCCGCGGACCTCCCACTGCAGCTCCGGCGCAGGGAGTCCGTGGCGGCGCAGCGCGACCCGGCTGCGCGACTCCCCCGTGCTCTCGCACCGACCGTCCGCGAACGCGACGACCCGACCCGCCGCCGTCGCACCACCTCGATGCCGCGCCCTGCCGCGCGCGTACGTCAGAGAGGTCGGTGCGACGAGGCCTGCGCGCAACGCGGCGTCGGCGACCGCGACGGCCTGCTCGAACGGTTCGGTGCGGGCGATGTCGACGACTGTCCGCGCGACGGACGTGACGTGGCCGGCCTCGACGAGCTCCACCTCGTCCTCCCCGAGTCCGGTGCCGTGGAGGTGCAGCCGAGCCGAGCGACGGACCGCTCCTGGGGACATCCGGGTCAGGTGCACACGGTCGACCGCGATGCCCCACACCGGCAGGCCGTGCAGCACCGCTGCAGACACGTGACTCGCCGCGACCGGGGCCCGCATCCGCTCGAACGCCGCCCGGACCTCCAGCGCATGCCGTGCGTCGGGGCCGATCCCCGCCGCCGACGCGGCAGGTAGGTAGGCGCCGCGGGCGATCCGCACCAGCTCGCCGCCGGCGCACCAGCGGGCCAGCTCGTCGTCCGACACTCCAGAGGCCAGCAATGCGGATCTGCTGGTCAGTCCGATCACGTCCACGTCCCGACTGTGGCGCCTCCGGCCCTCGGGCGGCCACCCCTCCGGCGTCCCCTGTGGACAACTCGACCCCAGGTGCACAACTTGTCGGATCACCACGCAGCTTCTCCGGTCGTCGCGGGTCCGACAGGTGCGCGAGATGCGCGGTCCACACCAACGGAGCTCGGCTTCCTCGGTCGTCGCGCAGGCTGCGGAACGCGCGCCGACCGAGGGAAAAGCGCGCCGACCCGAGAAACCGTGCGGCGAGCAGACCGACCTGGACATCGGCCGCCGCACCCGGAGCACGTGTACTCCCCGCGGTCACCGCGACTTCTCGACGTCCCTCACGCAGCCGTGCGCGACGCCGCGCAGTCTGCACGCACAACGCGCGTACGTCGCAATCATCGCGCGTCCCGCAGGCCGCGTGGCGACCCCGGAATACGTGCACTCCTCCCGCAACCCGCGCGACGACTCCGCGCCTCCGCGACCCCGCGACCCCGCGCCTCCGCGACCCCGCGACCCCGCGACCCCGCGACCCCGCGACCCCGCGACCCCGCGACCCCGCGACGAGAGGCAAGGGGAACACGGGTGGCCTCCTCTCCGCAGCGGCCGCCTCACTAGATCGATGTTTGCTTATATAAGTCGAAGCTGTTACTTTCGAGCCGTGCACGCGTTCGACGTTCTCGGAGACCCGGTCAGGAGGCGCATCCTCGAGCTCATCGCCGACGGCGAGCTGAGCGCAGGGGATGTGACGGCGACGGTCCGCGAGGAGTTCGGCATCTCCCAGCCCGCGGTGTCGCAGCATCTCAAGGTGTTGCGGGAGAACGGGTTCGCCTCGGTGCGAGCCGTCGGCACCCGGCGGCTGTACGCGGTCCGGGCCGATGGGCTGCAGGAGGTCGACGTGTGGCTCGACCGGTTCCGCCGGTTCTGGACCCCCCATCTGGACGCCCTGGCGACGGAGATCGCCCGCGGCAAACGTGAACGGAGACAGTGGTGAGCGACGCGACGGACGTACGGCACGAGGTGAGTGCGGTGCGGCGCGAGGTCGGTGCCAGGACGTTGGCGGCGGGCGAGGCGCGGGTCGTCACGATCAGCCGGGTGTATCCGACGTCGGTCGACGACCTGTGGGACGCCTGCACCAGCCTCGAGCGGCTACCGCGCTGGTTCCTGCCGGTGACGGGTGAGCTGGAGCTCGGCGGCAGCTACCAGCTGGAGGGCAACGCGAACGGCACGGTGGAGCGCTGCGACGCACCGAACTCGTTCGCGGCGACGTGGGAGTTCGGCGGTGAGGTGAGCTGGATCGAGGTCACGTTCGCCGGCGAGGGCGAGGGCGCCCGGTTGACGATCGACCACATCGCGCACGTCGACGACGAGCGGTGGGCGCAGTTCGGGCCGGGCGCGGTGGGGCTGGGCTGGGATCTCGGGCTGTACGGGCTGGGGCTGCACCTGGCGACCGGGGCGAGCGTCGACGCGGCGGAGGCCGAGGCGTGGTCGACGTCGCCGGAGGGTGGCGCGTTCCTGACGGCGGCGAGCGACGACTGGTGCCGGGCGTCGGTGGCAGCGGGGACGCCGGAGGCGGAGGCGCGCCCGGCAGCGGACCGGACGACCGCGTTCTACACCGGCGCCGAGCCCCCCGCGGGGTCCTGAGAGGACGCGAGCAGGCTCTCGTGCGCGGTGACCGCTCCCCCGGCGCCGGAGGCGAGGGTCTCGAAGGTGGCGGGTTCGTCGGCGAGCGCCTCGGCGAGCAGCGGGACGACGTGCTCGCGCACCGGGAAGGGTGAGAGGGCGCGGCGGTAGCCGTCGACGGAGGCGAACCGCACCTGCAGAACCCAGCGTCCCGGCTCCTCGATGGCCCGGCCCAGCTCGCCGCCGAGGCAGCCCGGGGCGGCGGTGAGCAGCTCCAGGGCACGGCGCCCGCGGGCGAGGAACGCGTCGGCGTCGGCGGGCGGGACGTCGAACCGGCACATGAGCAGCACGAGGTGCGAATCTAGTCCAGCGCGGACGCCTACCATGGGCGGCACGTGACAGGACGGGGAACCATGTCGATCACCACCAGCTCCGCGGAAGGCGCCGAGGGGCACGTCGACCACGACGAGCACACGTGCATCGCGCCGGCGCCGGTGCGCACCCCGGACACGCTCGCGGCGGCGGGTGACCTGCTGCGGGCGCTGGCGGCACCGGTGCGGATCGCGATCGTGCTGCAGCTGCTGGAGTCGCCACGGTGCGTGCACGACCTGGTCGACGCGCTGGCGGTCACGCAGCCGTTGATCAGCCAGCACCTGCGGGTGCTCAAGGCGGCCGGGGTGGTGCACGGGGTGCGGCAGGGCCGGGAGGTCGTCTATGCCCTGGTCGACGACCATCTGGCGCACATCGTCGTCGACGCCGTCGCCCACGTCGAGGAAGGGACGCCCGCGTGACCGACCCCCGCCCCACGGTGCGCCTACGGGCGACGAAGCAGCGGGCCGCGGTGTCGGCGCTGCTCGACGAGCTCGACGACTTCCGCTCCGCCCAGGAGATCCACGAGGCGCTGCGGCGTTCCGGGGAGGGCATCGGCCTGACGACGGTGTACCGGACGTTGCAGACGCTGGCCGACGCCGGTGAGGTCGACGTGCTGCGCATGGGCGCGGGCGAGGCCGTCTACCGGCGCTGCGACACCGGCGACCACCACCATCACCTGGTGTGCCGGACGTGCGGGACGGCCGTGGAGATCGACGGCCCCGACGTGGAGCGGTGGGCGGAGAAGGTGGCGGCGGAGCACGGGTTCACGGAGGTGAGCCACACCGTCGAGATCTTCGGGGTGTGCAGGGCCTGCGCGGAGACGCCCGGCCGCGGCTGAACGCCACCTCCGTAGGGTGCACGTCGTGCCCTTCCAGCCTCCTGCCCCGCACCCGTCGGGCGCCCGGCCGCCGGTGATCCCGCGCGAGCTGGTGCCCCACCATGTCGCGCTGGTGATGGACGGCAACGGGCGCTGGGCCAACGCCCGCGGGCTGCCGCGGATCGAGGGGCACCGCCGGGGCGAGGCGTCGTTGATGGACGTGGCGCGCGGCTGCATCGACATCGGCGTGAAGTGGTTGTCGGCGTACGCGTTCTCGACGGAGAACTGGAAGCGCTCCCCCGACGAGGTGCGCTTCCTGATGGGCTTCAACCGGGACGTGATCCGCCGCCGGGTCGACGAGATGCACGCGATGGGCGTGCGGGTGCGCTGGGCGGGGCGGCGGCCGCGGTTGTGGCGCAGCGTCATCAAGGAGCTGGAGGTCGCGGAGGAGAAGACCCGCGACAATGACGTGCTGACGTTGACGATGTGCGTGAACTACGGCGGACGGGCGGAGATCGCCGACGCGGTCCGCCAGATCGGGCGCCTCGTCGCGGACGGGAAGATCAAGCCGGACAAGATCGACGAGCGCACGATCGCCCGCTACCTCGACGAGCCGGACATGCCCGACGTCGACCTGTTCGTCCGCAGCTCGGGTGAGCAGCGGACGTCGAACTTCCTGCTGTGGCAGTCGGCGTACGCGGAGATGGTCTTCCTCGACACGCTGTTCCCCGACTTCGACCGCCGCCACATCTGGGAGGCGATCGAGATCTACGCGCGCCGCGACCGCCGGTTCGGTGGCGCGATCGACCGTACCGAGGAGACCGGCTCATGAGCGACGTCGCTGCGATGCTCGACCTGGCCCGGCAGGCGCTGGAACGGTTCCACGACGTCCAGGTCGACGACGACGGCGCCATCACGTTCGTGCATGGCGCCGTGCCCTGCGTGGTGCAGGGGCTCGAGCTGGAGGAGGGGCTGCCGGTCCTCAACGTCACGTGCGTCGTGGCGTGGGACCTGTCGCTGGAGGTCGACGTGCCGACGCGGGTGGCGATGGGCGCGGGCGAGGGCCTGTTCGGGACGCCGCGCGTGGTGCGCGGCGACAACGGCTGGGACGTGACGTTGCGCTACGCGTTCCCCGTCGCGGGCCTGACCGAGAAGCCGCTGGGGACATTGCTGATGCTGGTGGCGGGCAACGCGTCGGCGCTGCGTGCGGAGCTGGTGGACTGAGCCGTGGCCCCGCACGGTACTGCGCGAGATCGCCCACGACGACGCCGACGCGGCTGCGGGGCCGCGGGCTCGCCGCGGAGGCGATGGCCGCGGTGCTGGACTTCGGGTTCGACCGGATGGCCTTGCAGCGCATCGAGATCTGGACCGAGTCGGCCAACGTGCGGTCGGTGCGGATGGCGGCGCGGCGCGGCTTCGTCCACGAGGGGACCCTGCGCGGCTACGTCCGTGAGGACGACGGATCCGGACCGTGACGTCGACGTCTTCGGGTTTCTGCGCGGTGACCCCCTGCGCGGTGACCGCCCGGCGCCGCCGCGCACGTGAACGTGGTCGGGTCCGGGGCGGCGCAGGGAGCCGTCCCGGACCCGGTCTCGGGGCGGTCAGCCGTTGTCGATGTGCACCAGCGGCAGCGAGCTCATCTGCGCGGGGTTCATCGCCGACGCCGCGGTGAGCACCGTCGCCTGCGCCTCCTGCATCCGGGCGTCGACCAGCCCGGACAGGCCGTAGGCGATCCGGCCGAGCTGGCGGACAGCGGTGTCGTCGACGGTCGGCTGCGTCGCGGAGACCACGGCGACGCCGGTGGGCGCGCCCGCGTTGTTCTGCGCGACGCCGACGGTGAACGTCTCGCGCGGGTTGACGTGCCGGGACGCGTAGTGGTCGCGCAGCTTCTTCATCAGGCCGTGGAACTCGGTGACCTGGCCCTCCATCTTGAGCTCGGCCACGTCGGAGTCCTTGAGGACCTCGGTGCGGCCGGAGAAGCAGCGCACGTAGCCGACGAGGGCTCCCGTCCACAGCGCCTCGACGAGTACCGGGTCGGGGTTCTGCGCCAGCGTCGACACCAGATGCTCGCAACACTGCAGGACGTACTGCAGGTCCTCGAAGACGGCGGCGAGACGCGTCAGTTCCTCCGACTCCGGTCCACCCATGCGCCGGACCGAGGCCGGGGCCTCCTCGGTGTCGGTTGCACCGGTCGTCCCGTTCGTGTCGGCCACGTCGCCCCCTGCTGATTGCGTGCTGCACTACTGCTGCTGCACTGCCTGAGGCCGCAGGCTAACCCCGGAGCGGCCGGTCTCCGATCTCGATATGAGACGGCGGTCACGGGCCGGGCGCGAGCCGCCCTCACAGCGGGGCGCGGCGCTCCACCAGTGGCAGCGAGCGGAGCTGGCGTTCGAGGTGCCACTGCAGGTGGGCGGCGACGAGGCCCGAGGTGTCGCGGCGGACGGCGGGGGCGGCGGCGTCGGCGAGGTCCCAGTCGCCGTGGAGCAGGGCGTCGAGGAGCGAGAACGTCTCCTGCGACGGCAGCGCCGAGCCGGGCGGGCGGCAGCGCTCGCAGACCGCTCCCCCGCCGGCGACGCTGAACGCGCGGTGCGGGCCGGGTTCGGCGCACTTGGCGCACTCGGTGATCGCGGGCGCCCACCCGGCGTGGCTCATGGCGCGCAACAGGAACGCGTCGAGCACCAGGGAGGCGTCGCGTTCGCGGCCCGCCATCGCCCGGATGGCGCCGACGAGCAGCAGGTAGACCCGCATCGACGGCTCGCCCTCCTCGGCGACGAGACGGTCGGCCGTCTCCAGGATCGCGCAGCCCGCGGTGTAGCGGGGGTAGTCGCCGATGATGCCGGCGCCGAACGCGTCGACCGTCTGGGCCTGGGTGATGACGTCGAGGCTGCGGCCGGTGTAGCACTGCACGTCGACGTGGTTGAAGGGTTCGAGCCGGGCACCCCAGCGCGACCGGGTCCGCCGCACCCCCTTGGCGACGGCGCGCACCTTGCCGTGCCTGCGCGTCAGCAGGGTGACGATGCGGTCGGCCTCGCCGAGCTTCTGCACGCGCAGCACCACACCGGTGTCGCGGTACAGGCTCACCGGACGAGACTACGACGCCGCCACGACCGCCGTCCCACGGCGCGCGCCGACCGCACCCCCGTCGACTGCAGGCCCCCCGCCGACTGCGCCGCCGCCCCTTGACACCCGCGCGCCCCGGCGGTGAGGTCAGGCTCACCAACTCGAAGGGGGAACGGCCCGTGTCGGAGCAGCCGTCCGGTTTCCGGGACCACGCGGTCCCGCAGGAGGCGCGCGACGCCACCAAGCGAACGCTGGACGCGACGGTCGGGCTCGTCGGTGAGCCGAGCGACGCCGAGCGGTCGCGCACCCTGTTCTCCGGGACGCGGACGGCGACGCTGTCGACGATCGGGGTCGACCCGGCCGGGGTGCCGTTCGGGTCGCTGGTGGCGCACGCCGTCGACGACGCGGGCCGGCCGGTCCTGTGCCTGTCGGACCTGGCCGAGCACACCCGCAACCTCGCGGCGGACCGGCGGGCGTCGGTGATGGTCGTCGAGTCCGGCGAGGGCGACCCGCTGGCACTGGGCCGGGCAACGGTGATGGGTGAGATGTCCGTCCTCACCGGCGACGAGCGGGAGGTGGCGCTCGAGCGCTACCGCGCGGCGCACCCGGGTGCGTTCTACGCCGACTTCGCCGACTTCCGCATCCACCGCCTCGAGGTCGCAGCGGTGCGCTACGTGGGCGGGTTCGGCCGGATGAGCTGGGTCGACGCCGCCGGGTACGCGGGGGCCGAGCCGGATCCGCTGCACGCGCACCGCGCAGGGATCGTCGACCACATGAACGACGACCACGCCGACGCGCTGCTCGACTTCTGCCGGAAGCTGGCCGACAGGCCCGACACGACGACCGCGCGGATGGTCGACGTCGACCGCTACGGGTTCTCCGTGCTGGCCTCGGACGGCCCGGAGTCCGGGGAGAAGGCGGTGCGGTTCGTGTTCGACGCCCCCGCCGACGACCCACTCGCCGTGCGGACCGCGATGGTGGACCTGGTGCGCCGCATCCGCGGCTGAGCGCGCTACCCCTAGGATCGGGGCGCAGGCCCCACCCGAGGAGAGCGATGTCGCAGGACCCGAACCAGCCCGGGAACGACCCCGCCGCGTCGTCGCAGAGCGGGTCGGGCTCCTCGGCGGACCCGACGGCGAGCCCGTGGGGCTCGCCGGGCGGCGACGAGGGCACTGTCAGCTTCCAGAAGAACACCGGCGACGCCGGGCAGCCGCAGGCCGGGTACGACGCCGGTCAGCAGGCGGCCCAGCCGGGCTGGGACCCGTCGCAGCAGCCCTACGGCGCCGACCCGTACGGGGCGCAGCAGCCCTACGGCGGGCAGCCCTACGGCGCCCATCCCGGGTACGGCGCGCCACAGCCCGGCAGCTGGGATCCCAACGCCTACCCGCCTCCGGGCAGCTACGGCACCGGCGGCTACCCCGACCCGTCGCAGCCGCAGCCCTACGGGGCCTACGGCGCGTACCAGCCGCCGCCCGCCTACCCGGTCGCGGCGCCGACGAACACGATGGCGATCCTGTCGCTGATCTTCGCATTCGTGTTCGCGCCGCTGGGCCTGGTGTTCGGTTTCGTGGCGCGCAGCCAGATCAAGTCCAGCGGCGAGTCCGGCGACGGGCTCGCGCTCGCCGGGCTGATCATCAGCGGCGTGTTCGTCGCGCTCTTCGTGCTGTTCTTCATCTTCATCTTCGCCCTGGCCGGCGCGGCGACCACGTACCGCTGAGCCGCCGCCCTCCCGGACAGCACGAACGAACGGCACGGTCGCGCAACGGATCGCGCGACTGTGCCGTTCGTTCGTGGGAACCGCTCAGAAGCCGAGCTTGCGCAGCTGGCGGGGGTCGCGCTGCCAGTCCTTGGCCACGGTGACGTGCAGGTCGAGGAAGATCTTCACCCCGAGCAGCGCCTCGATCTGACGACGGGCCGCGGTGCCGACCTGGCGCAGCCGCTCCCCGCCGCGACCGATGACGATGCCCTTCTGGCTCTGGCGCTCGACGTAGATCGTGGCGTGCACGTCGAGCATCGGGTTGTTCTTGGGGCGGTCCTCGCGCTCGATCATCTCCTGCACGACGACGGCGATGGAGTGCGGCAGCTCGTCGCGCACCCCTTCGAGGGCGGCCTCGCGCACCAGCTCGGCGACGAGGATCTCCTCGGGCTCGTCGGTGAGCTCGCCGTCGGGGTAGAGCGGCGGGCCCTCCGGCAGCCGGGCCACGAGCAGGTCCGACAGCAGCGGCACCTGGTCGCCGCGGGCCGCCGACACCGGCACGATCTCGTCGAACCCGATCTCGAGCTGCGTCAGCTCGGTGATCCGGGCGGCGATCTGCTCGGGCTGCGCCCGGTCCGTCTTGGTGACGATCCCGAGCACCGGGGTGCGCCCCGCGACGGCCTTCATCTCGCCGGCGATGAACTCGTCGCCGCGGCCGACCGGGACGTCGGCGGGCACGCAGAAGCCGATGACGTCGACCTCGGCCCAGGTCTCGCGGACCAGGTCGTTGAGCCGCGACCCCAGCAGGGTGCGCGGCTTGTGCAGCCCGGGGGTGTCGACGACGACGAGCTGCGCGTCGGGCCGGTGCACGATGCCGCGGATCGCGTGCCGCGTGGTCTGCGGCTTGCTCGACGTGATCGCGATCTTCTGCCCGAGCAGCGCGTTGGTGAGCGTCGACTTGCCCGCGTTGGGGCGCCCGACGAAGCAGGCGAACCCGGAGCGGTGGTCGTCGGGCCAGGTGCCGAAGCCGGTCATGTGAGGGGTCCCAGCTTCTCGCCCGTGAGCCGCTCGAGGATCTCGCGGCCGATCGGCAGCGCCGCGGTCGCGGCGGGTGAGGGTGCGTTGAGCACGTGCAGGATCGCGCCGTCGCCATGGCCCTGCTCGACGAACAGGAAGTCGTCGACGAGCGAGCCGTCGGGCCGGACGGCCTGCGCGCGGACGCCCGCGCCCGCCGGGGACAGGTCCTCGACCCGCACCTCGGGCAGCATCCGCTGGATCTGGCGGACCATCGCGCGCGACGACAGCGACCGGTGCACCTCGCCGAGCCCGTAGCGCCAGTGCTTGCGCGCCAGCGCGACCGTGCCCGAGTAGGTGAGCGAGCCGAGGAGCTCCTTCGGCTTGACGGCGCCCCACGAGTAGCCCTCACGGGCCAGCGCGAGGACTGCGTTGGGGCCGGCGTGGACGTGTCCGTCGACGCCGCGGGTGGCGTGCACCCCCAGGAACGGGAACGCCGGGTCGGGCACCGGGTAGATCAGGCCCTTGACCAGCTCGGCGGCCGGCTCGGAGAAGCCGGCGTACTCGCCGCGGAACGGCACGATCCGCACACCGGGGTCGGCGCCGGCGGCGCGGGCCAGCTCGTCGCTGCGCAGCCCCCCGCACACCACGACCTGGTGGCCCAGGACGTCGCCGGTGTCGGTGCGGACCACGACGTCGGCAGCGCGGCGGACGATGCCGGTGACGGCGCGGCCCGTGTGCACCTCACCGCCCTCCTTGGCGACGAGCGTGCCCAGCGTCTCGGCGATGCGCCCGTAGTCGCAGATGCCGGTCGACGGCACCGACAGCGCCGCGATGCCGCGGACGTGGGGCTCGTGGGTGCGGATGCCCTCGGCGTCGACCTCGTGGGCCTCGACCCCGTTGGCCACCCCGCGCCGCGCCAGCTCGGCGAGGCGGGGCAGCTCCTCGGGCTCGGTGGCGACGACGAGCTTGCCGGTGACCTTGTGCGGCAGGTCGTGCGCGCGGCAGAACGCGACCGTCTCGGCACAGCCCGCGACCGCGAGCCGGGCCTTGGCCCCGCCCGGTGCGTAGTACAGCCCGGAGTGGATGACGTTGGAGTTGTTGCCGGTCTGGTGCGCGCCGAGCCGGTGTTCACGCTCCAGCACGACGACCGAGCGGCCGGTGCGGGCCACGGCGTGCGCCGTGGCCAGCCCGACGATGCCACCGCCGACGACCACGACGTCGGCGCGTGGCGTGGACGGCAGCGCCGCGGGAGCGGTCACGCCGACGCCTCGGGGGCCAGCACGCGCACGACGGCGCCGGACGCGTCGGCGAGGATCACCGGCGCGGCCGGGGCGAGGTCGCGGACCGCGGCGACCGACGCGTCGTCGACAACGCCCTCGGCGCTGACGACGGCCGCGGCCTCCAGTCCGGGCGCCCCGCTGGACACGGCCGCGGCGACAGCCGCCTGCAGGGCCGTGAGCTGCAGCGACGGCAGCGCGACGCTCGCCGCGGCGTAGGTACGGCCGTCGGTGTCGCGGACGGCGGCGCCCTCGGCGGCTCCCGTGCGCGCCCGCGACGAGCGGGCCAGCGTGACGATCTTGACGTCCTCAGGATCGAGGTCGGACATCGGTTCCTTCCCGACGGTCGGCGTGTCCGCCCGTCCCGTTCCCTGTGTCGTGGAGTGTCCCGGCGTGCGCGGCGGGATCGCCCGCGCGGCCGTTGGCCGCGGCGGCGTCGTGCAGGTCGAGCGGGGTGCCGTCGTCGCCGGAGCGGCCGTCGTGGGAGCGGCCGTCGGCGGTGCGGTCGTCGCGGATCGTGTGCATCAGCAGCGGCAGGTCCGCGTCGTCGTCGACCGGGCTGACCAGCACCGTCGTGATCCGGATGCGGCCGCGGGCGTCCTTGCCGCCCTCCGCGAGCAGGTGCAGGCCCGCGACCTCGGTCTGCGCGCCCGGCAGCGGCACCTTGCCCAGCCGCTGCGCGAGCAGCCCGCCGACGGTGTCGACGTCGGCCGCGTCGAGCGCCACGTCGAGCGGGGAGTTGCCGTCGTCGTCGAGGCTGAACGCGAACAGCTCCCCGAAGTCCTCCACCGGCAGCCGGGCCGCCACCCGCACCGTGCGGGCGTCGAGCTCCTGGACCGGCGGCACCTCGTCGGCGTCGTACTCGTCGGTGATCTCGCCGACGATCTCCTCGAGGATGTCCTCGATCGTGACGACGCCCGCCGTACCGCCGTACTCGTCGACGACGATCGCCATGTGGTTGCGGCTGCGCTGCATCTCCTTGAGCAGCTCGTCGATCCGCTTCGAGTCGGGCACGTAGACCGCGGTCCGCATCACCTCGACGAGCTCCGCAGGTGCCTCGGCACCGGCGTGCTGGGCCGCGACGAGGTCCTTCAGGTAAGCGACCCCCACGACGTCGTCGATCCCGTCGCCGAGCACCGGGACGCGCGAGTAACCGCTCTTGAGCGCGAGCCGGACCACCTTGTCGACCGTGGTGTCGCGCTCGGCCCACAGCACGTCGGGGCGCGGGACCATCACCTCGCGGACCAGGGTGTCGCCCAGCTCGAACACCGAGTGGATCATCTGCCGCTCGTCCTCGTCGACGACGCCACGCGTGCTGGCCATGTCGACCAGCTCGCGCAGCTCCACCTCGGAGGAGAACGGTCCCTCCCGGAAACCGGGGCCCGGGGTGATCGCGTTGCCGACCAGGATCAGCAGTGTCGCCAGCGGGGACAGCAACGTGGCCAGCACCCGGATCGGGACCGCGACGACCATGCCCACCGAGTACGGGTGCTGACGGCCCAGGGTGCGCGGCCCCACGCCGATCAGCACGTAGCTGACGACGACCATGATCACGGCCGCCACCAGCACCCCCACCCAGGGCGTGCCGAACGTGCGGGCCATCGCGACGGCCAGCAGGACCGTCGCCGCCGTCTCGCAGATCAGCCGCAGCAGCAGCAGGAGGTTGACGTGGCGGGGGCGGTCCGCCACCACCCGCGACAGCGCCTTCGCACCCGGCCGGCCCGCGCGCACCAGCGCCTCGACGCGGGCACGCGACACCGACCCGAGCGCGGCGTCGGCGGCGGCGAACACACCGGCCAGCGGCACGAGCAGCATGACGACGACGATCATCACGACGGTGCCGCTCACGGTCTCAGCCGTCCTCGAGACCGGCGGCGCCGAGGACCCGGGCGTCGGTGCGCCGCTGGGCCTCCTCGCGTGCGACGCGCTCCCGCGCGGCCCGCCACTCCCCCAGCAGCTTGTCCTGCAACGCGAACATCTCGCGTTCCTGGTCGGGCTCGCCGTGGTCGTAGCCCAGCAGGTGCAGCACTCCGTGCACGGTGAGCAGGTGCAGCTCGTCGGGCAGGCCGTGACCGGCCTTGCGGGCCTGGTCGCTGGCGAAGGCCGGGCACAGCACGATGTCGCCCAGCAGCGCCGGCCCGAGGTCCGGGGCGTCGGGACGGCGGGTGTCCTCGGCCAGCTCGTCCATGGGGAATGCCATGACGTCGGTCGGGCCGGGCTCGTCCATCCAACGCTCGTGCAGCTCGCTCATCGCCTCCGTGGTGACGGCGGTGATGGCCAGCTCGACCGCGGGGCTCACGCCCATCGCGTCGAGCGCGTAGCGGGCGACGGACACGATCAGCGACTCGTCGACGGCGATGCCGGACTCGTTCGCGACCTCGATGCTCACTGGATTCCTCTGCGCGTGACGTCCCGGACGGAAGGTCGCCGGTGCTCCGAGGGTAGTCGGGTGCCCCGACACCCCGGCCGTCGCGTCCGCCGACCGGGGTAGCGCCCTCGGATCAGCGCCGGCCGCGGCGCCGCTGGTCCGGACCGGTGCGCGGCGCACTCGACAGCCCGCGCTGCTCGCTGACCGCGTCGAAGCGCGCGTAGGCGTCGACGATGTCGCTCACCAGCCGGTGGCGCACCACGTCGGTGCTGGTCAGCTGGGAGAAGTGCACGTCGTCGACACCGTCGAGGATCTCCCGCACCACCTGCAGCCCCGAACGGGTGCTGCCCGGCAGGTCGATCTGCGTGACGTCGCCGGTGACGACGATCTTCGACCCGAAGCCCAGCCGCGTCAGGAACATCTTCATCTGCTCGGGCGTGGTGTTCTGCGCCTCGTCGAGGACGATGAACGCGTCGTTCAGCGTTCGGCCGCGCATGTAGGCAAGCGGCGCCACCTCGATCGTCCCCGCCGCCATGAGCTTGGGGATCGACTCCGGGTCGACCATGTCGTGCAGCGCGTCGTACAGCGGGCGCAGGTACGGGTCGATCTTCTCGAACAGCGTGCCGGGCAGGTAGCCCAGCCGCTCCCCCGCCTCGACGGCCGGCCGCGTGAGGATGATCCGGTTGACGAGCTTGCTCTGCAGGGCCTGCACGGCCTTGGCCATCGCCAGGTACGTCTTGCCCGTACCGGCCGGACCTATGCCGAAGACGATCGTGTGCGTGTCGATCGCGTCGACGTAGCGCTTCTGGTTCAGCGTCTTCGGACGGATCGACTTCCCGCGCCGCGACAGGATGTCGAGGCTCAGCACCTCGGCGGGTGACTCACCCATCCGCTCACGGTCGGCCGCGTTCTCGTCGGACAGCATCTCGACGGTGCGGCGCACCGTGTCCTGCCCGACCTGCTGGCCGCGCTGGGCCAGCGTGACCAGCTCCGCGAAGACGCGCTCGGCGAACGCCACGTCAGACGGCTCGCCCGACAGCGTGAGCTCGTTGCCACGGACGTGCACGTCGGCGTCGAGGAGTTCCTCGGCCGTGCGCAGGCTCTCGTCGCGCGAGCCCAGCAGGGCCAGCAGCGCGGTGTCCGGCAGAGCCATCCTGGACTGGACTGTGTTCGGCTCGGTCCCGGTCAAGTCTCGTGCCGCCTGCTTCCTCTGCTCTCCCGCCGCGGCGGGGGTCGGTTCTCCGCGGTCGCCCAGCAGCGCTCACCGGCGCCGCCCCTGCGACGCCGCCGCTGCTCCGCGACGCACGAATGCTACCGCCGGGCACCGACAGTCCGCCGCGCGATTGTCGACGGGCACGACGAGCGGTCGGGACTACCGCAGCCGCTTGGAGATCTCGCGGAACCTCGGGTGCCGGGAGTCGCGCATCCACTCGAACAGCACCATCTCGCTGGTGACGACCTCGGCACCGTGCTCGCGGGCCCGCTGCAGCGCCGCGTCGCGGTCGCTCGGGCGACGCGACCCGACCGCGTCGGCCACCAGCACCACCCGCAGGTCACGATCGCGCAGCCCGACGACCGTCTGCAGCACGCAGACGTGCGCCTCCGCCCCGGTGACGACGACCTCGTCGCGCCCCGGGGGCAGCAGCGTGTCGAAGCCGGGCTCGTCGACGGCGGAGAACGCCGTCTTGGGCATCACGAGCTGCGGGAACGCGCCGAGCTCCGGCACCGTCGGGCCCAGGCCCTGCGGGTACTGCTCCGTGGCCGCGACGGGCACGTCCAGCAGGCCGGACGCCTCGCCGAGGAGCGCCGTCCGCGCCACCACGGCGTCGCCGTCGTGGATGGCGGGCACGAGCCGTTCCTGGAGGTCGATGATCAGCAGGACCGACCGGGACGCGGTGAGCAGCACCCGGCCACCCTAACCGCCCACCCACGCCGCGCGGCCCGCCCCAGCGCCGAACCCGCGCGCAACCTCACGGTCGTGAACCGGGCCTCCCGACGGCCGTGAGGTTGCGGGCGGGCATGTCAGCGGGGGCGGGTTCAGTGGCCCCGGAACGCCTCCGCGAGCCACCAGGAGCCACCGTCGGAGGCGATCTTCGCGTCCACGAGCAGAGGCCGGGCGCGGGGGCCCGCGACCCAGTCGCGCACGCCGTCGAGGTCCGCGGCCGTCCGCACGGTGACGGCGTCGAAGCCGTAGCCCCGGCCGATCGCGGCGATGTCGGTCTCCGGGAAGACGACGGTGGCGAGGTCGTCGCCTGCCGGCCCGAAGTGGTGCACCTCGGCGCCGTAGCCGCGGTCGTCGTACACCACGACGACCATCGCCAGGCCCAGCCGCGCGACGGTCTCCAGCTCGGCGGCGGCCATCAGCGCGCCGCCGTCGCCCAGGGCGGCGACGACCAGACGGTCGGGGCGGGCGAGCGCGACGCCGATGCCGGTGGACAGGCCCAGGCCGACGGACTGGAAGCCCTGGGTGAAGCAGAAGCCGGCCTCGTCGGGGACGGCCAGGTAGGCGGCGGGATAGCCCATGAAGTTGCCGGAGTCGACGGTGACGCTGCGGTCGGCGGGCAGGACGTCGTCGAGGCCGATGGACAGGACGCGAGGGTCGATGCCGTCGGGTCCGGTGAGGTCGGGCGGGTCCAGCGGGACGTCGCGCCAGCGGCCGGCGGTGGCGATCCGGGCGCGGACGTCGTCGGTGCGGTACCCGGTGCGCCCGGGGCCGTCGAGGGCGACCGCGACGTCGGCCGCGGTGGCGCCGACGTCGCCCAGCACGCCGAGATCGATGGGCCGGTTCGCGCCCAGGGCGTCGGCGTCGAGGTCGACCTGCACGACGGTGGCGTCCGGGCCGATGAGGGCGCCGTGGCGCATCGTCCACATGTTCAGCGCGCACCCCCAGCCGACGAGGACGTCCGCGTCCGCGATCAGCTCCGCGGCCAGCGGGGTCGCGAAGCCGCCCGAGATCCCGAGCGACCAGGGATCCCCGGTGAACAGCCCGTTCGCGACGGCCGAGGTCGCGAGGAGGGCGCCGCAGCGTTGGGCGAGGCCTGCCAGCTCCGGCCCGGCGCCACGGGCCCCTCGCCCGGCCACGAACATCGGTCTGCGCGCACCCGCCAGCGCCGCGGCGAGTGCGGCCACCGACGACGCGGCCGGGCGGGGCGGTGCGAGCGGGACGAGGTCGGGGACCTCGACGTCGTCGAGCGAGTCCAGGCCCGGGACCGCGGCGGCCTGCACGTCCAGCGGGAGGTTGAGGACGACGGTGCGGCGCTGCTCGGTCGCGGTCCGGTGGGCACGGACCGTGTCGGCCAGGGCGCTGCCGGGAGTGTGGACCCGCTCGGCGACGGCGCCCACCGCCGTGACCAGCGCGTCCTGGTCGATCCGGAAGTTGGAGCGGACCGCGGCGCCGCCGGTGTCGGCAGCCACCACGAGCAGCGGGGTGCGGCTCTTCGCGGCCTCGGTGATGCCCGTCATCGCGTTCGTCAGCCCGCAGCCCTGGTGCACCGACAGCACGGCGGGGACGCCGGTGGTGCGGGCGTGCGCGTCGGCCGCGGTGGCGGCGCCGGCCTCGTGCCGGGTCGCGGTGAAGGGCACGCCCGCGGCCCGCAGCGCGTTGGTGACGTGGAAGTTCCCGCTGCCGACCACCCCGAACACGTGCCCGGCCCCGAGCCTGCCCAGCACGGTGCCGACGAGCTCCGCGACGGTGACCGTCATCGTTCGACGAGGGCCAGCACCCGCGCCGGGCTGCCCGATCCCGACACGATGGGCAGCGGCCCGGTGAGAAGGACCGCGCCCGTCGGGGGCAGCGACGCGAGGTTCTGCAGCTGCGTGAGCCCGTACTTCCCGGCGCCGAGCAGGAACGAGTGGCACGGGAACGGCGGGTCGAACGAATGCGCGGTTCCCGCGTCGGTGCCGACGGTCTCGACCCCGACGCCGAGCAGCGACGTCTCCTCGGCCAGCCAGCGCGCGCAGGCCACCGACATGCCCGGCGTGTGCGGGCCGGTCTCGTTCGCGTTGAGGAACGCGGCGGCGTCCTCGGCACGGGCGTCCCAGCCGGTGCGGTAGAGCAGCCAGCCGCCGTCGGGCAGCGGGCCGTGCTCGGCCGTCCAGGCCTCGACGTGCTCGACCTCCAGCAGGAAGTCGGGCTCGGCGGCTGCGTGGGCGGAGAAGTCCAGTACCGCCGCCGGAGCCACCAGGCGGCAGGCCGGGACCTGCGAGACGTCCTCGCCCTCGCGGCCGGTGACCCAGTGGACCGGCGCGTCGAAGTGCGTGCCGGTGTGCTCGCCGGTGTGGATGTCGTTCCAGTACCAGGCGGGGCCGCGGTCGTCGTAGCGGCTGATCTGCGAGAGCGAGAACGGGATCGTGTTGGCGAACGGCGGCGGGAGCTGCAGCACGGGCGTGCCGGCGTGCAGCGGCGCGGTCAGGTCGACGACCTCGATGCGGCGGTCACGGAGCGCGGCGAGCAGGTCCTGCAGCACGGCCATGAGCTGTCCCCTCCTGCCGCGCGCGGACGGGCGCCGCCGTGGCGGGGTCCACGCTAGCTGCCGATCAGCCGCACGATCGCGGACTCGCACGCACGCCACGCCTCGGTCCCCGGGTCGATCACCGCGAAGTGCTCGACGCCCGGCAGGACCACCAGCTCGGCCGGGTCGCCCGCCGCCTGCGCAGCCGCGACGTAGCGCTCGCTCTGCCGCAGCGGGACGTTGACGTCGGCGTCGCCGTGGACGCACACCACCGGCACGCCGACGGGCAGCCGTTCGGCGGGCGAGGCGAGCGCGTAGCGGTCCGGGTCGTCCTGGGGTCCGGCGCCGAGCAGGTCCTCCACGGCGCCGCGGCCGACGCCGTTGCGGGCGGCGTCGACGAGGTCGAGCACCCCGGCCTGGCTGACCGCCCCGCGCAGCCGCACCGCCGGGCCTGCGCCGGGCGCACCCGCGGGCAGGCCGGGCCGGGCGGCCAGCCAGGCCGCGAGGTGCCCGCCCGCGGAGTGCCCGAGGGCGACGACGCGGTCGGGGTCGAGCCGGTCCTGTCCGGCCAGGAGGTCGACGGCGGCGGCGACGTCCTCGAAGGTCGCCGGCCAGCCACCGCCCGCGCCGACGCGGCGGTACTCGACGTTCCACGCGGCGAACCCGGCGGCGGCCAACGTGGCGGCGAGCGGGCGGCCGAGCGCGAGGTCGTAGCGGGCGCGCCAGAACCCCCCGTGGATGACGACGACGGTCCCCCGCACGTCGGCACCGTCGGGAGGCAGGGTCAGCTCCCCGAACTGTGCCGGGTCGGTGCCGTAGGCCAGCCGCATCGGGGTGCTCACCCCCGGATCATCGCGCGGCGACGGGACCGTCGCGGGGTGGGGTCGTCGCACGGGCCGGGGATGCCACGCCGCGATGGATGTGGGGGGACACCCACCGCGGCGTGGCGCCGCCGGACGAGGGGACTCTCCGGCGGGCCCCACGGGTGTGTTCCACCCGGGTCCGGCGCGGTCGACGAGGCGACCGGAAGTGCGCGAAATATATCTCCGCGCATTCGGGAACGGGACATTCGTCACCCGGATGCCGAACGGTGTCCCACGGTCAGCCGTGCGGCGTCCATCGGCTGGTCAGGGCACCTATGGCGCCGAGCGCGACGGCGGCGGCGGTGGAGGCACGCAGCACCTCGGGGCCGAGCCTGACGGCCACGGCACCGGCCGCGGTGAGGGCGGCGATCTCGTCGTCGGACACACCGCCCTCGGGGCCGACGACGAGCAGGACCTCCCGGACGTCCGGGGTCAGGGCGGCGGCGAGGCCGTCGGTGGCCGACTCGTGCAGGACCAGGATCCGGTCGAACCGGAGGGCCAGTGCGGCCAGCTCGCGCGTCGACACCGGGGCGCCGACGGGCGGGACCCAGGGCCGGCGGGCCTGCTTGGCGGCGGAGCGGACGGTCGTGCGCCACCGGGCCAGCGCCTTCTCGCCGCGGGCGCCGTCCTCCCACTTCGCGACGCAGCGCGCGGCCCGCCAGGGCAGGATCTCGTCGACGCCCGCCTCGGTGGCGAGCTCGACGGCCAGCTCGGAGCGCTCGCCCTTCACCAGCGCCTGCGCGAGGACGACGCGTGGCGTCGGTGGGTCGAGCACCGCGACGGAGACGACGCGCAGGTCCAGCCGGTCACGGCCCACGGTGTCGACGACGGCGCGCGCGAGCCCGCCGCGGCCGTCGGCAAGGGTGATCTCCTCGCCGACGCGCAGCCGCCGCACCGTGGCGGCGTGCCTGCCCTCGGGGCCGTCGAGCACGGCGTCGGCCCCGGTGGGCAGTTCGTCGACGAGGAACAGCGGCGCGGTGCCCACTGTGGCTAGCGCCTCATCGGTCAGCGGCCGCCGAAGCGCAGCCGGGAGAACAGCCCGTGCCCGTTGCGGCTGCCCATGGCCAGGTCGGGCTGCTCCTCGCCGCGCAGGGCGGCGAGCTTGCGCAGCAGCTCGGTCTGCTCCTTGTCGAGCTTGGTGGGGACGGCGACCTCGATGTGGACCATCAGGTCGCCGTGGCCGTCGACGCGCCCGTTGGAGCGCAGCCGGGGCATGCCCTTTCCGCGCAGCGTGCGGACCGTCCCGGTCTGGGTGCCGGCGGTGATCTCGAGGTCCTCGGCGCCGTCGATCGTCGGGAGGGCGACGTTGGTGCCCAGCGCGGCGGCCGTCATCGGGAGGCTGACGGTGCAGTGCAGGTCGGCGCCATCGCGGGTGAAGAACTCGTGCGGGGTCTCCTCGACCTCGACGTACAGGTCGCCCGCCGGGCCGCCGCCCGCGCCGACCTCGCCCTGGCCGGCGAGGCGCACACGCATCCCGTCGGCCACCCCGGCGGGGATGCGGACGCCGACGCTGCGCCGGGACCGGACACGGCCGTCGCCCGCGCACTGGTGGCACGGCTCGGGGATGACCTCGCCGAACCCGCGGCACGTCGGGCAGGGCCGCGACGTCACGACCTGGCCGAGGAACGAGCGCTGCACCGACTGGACCTCGCCCGCCCCGCCACAGATGTCGCAGCGGGTGGGCGAGCTGCCGGGCGCACAGCCCGAGCCGGTGCAGTCGGAGCACAGGATCGCGGTGTCGACGGTCAGCTCCCGCTGCACACCGCTGGCGCACTCCTCGAGGGAGAGCTGCATGCGGATCAGCGCGTCGGCACCCGGCTGGACGCGGCTGCGCGGCCCACGGCCGCGACCACCGGCCGAGGAGCCGAAGAAGGCGTCCATGATGTCGCCGAAGCCGAACCCGCCACCGAAGGGGTCACCCCCGCCACCACCGCCGCGGCCGTTGTCGAGCGGGTCGCCGCCGAGGTCGACGATGCGTCGCTTCTCGGGGTCGTTGAGCACCTCGTAGGCGGTGCTGACCTCGCGGAACTTCTCCTGCGCCGCGGCGTCGGGGTTGACGTCGGGATGCAGTTCCCGGGCGAGCTTGCGGTACGCCCGCTTGATCTCGTCAGGACCCGCGCCCTGTTCGACGCCCAGGATCCCGTAGTAGTCGCGTGCCACCCTTGCGTTCCCCATGGTCCTTCGCTCGACGAATCGCAGTTGAGAGTTACGTTGAGAGTTACAGAGTACGTGTCACGGAAGTCGAGCCGGACGGGCTCAACCCGCCTGCCGTCGCGTCGACGGACGGCGGAGCGTCACCGCCCGGACAGGATGTCACCCACGTAGCGGGCGACGGCGTGCACCGCCGCGATCGTGCCCGGGTAGTCCATCCGCGTCGGTCCGAGGACACCCATGCCGCCCAGGATCGTGCCCTGGCCGTAGCCGATCGAGATGACCGAGGCGCCCCGCAGGTCCTCCACCTGGTTCTCCTCGCCGATGCGCACCGTGACCAGGCCGGGGTCCTGCGCCGCGGCCAGCAGCTTGAGGACGACGACCTGCTCCTCCAGCGCCTCCAGCACCTGGCGCAGCGAGCCCGGGAAGTCGGCGACGTTGCGTGTGAGGTTCGCGGTGCCGCCGAGGACGAGCCGCTCCTCCGGGTGCTCCACCAGCGTCTCGATCAGGACCGTCGACAGCGTGACGACGACGTCGCGCAGCTCGGTGGGCACCTTGTCGGGCAGCTCGGCCACCGCGACGGAGGCGGCGGTGAGCGGGCAGCCGACGAGCGCCCCGTTGAGATGGCCGCGCACGGCGGCGACGTCCTCGTCGGACAGGACGTCGCCCAGGTCGACGACACGCTGGTCGACGCGGCCGGAGTCGGTGATGAGCACCAGCATCAGCCGGGCCGGGGTGAGTGCGACGACCTCGAGATGGCGGACCGTCGAGCGGGTCAGCGTCGGGTACTGGACGACGGCGACCTGCCGGGTCAGCTGCGCCAGCAGGCGCACGCTGCGACGCAGCACGTCGTCGAGGTCGACCGCGCCGTCGAGGAACGACTGCACCGCGCGGCGCTCCGCGGGCGAGAGCGGCTTGACGTCGGCGATCCGGTCCACGAACAGCCGGTAGCCCTTGTCGGTCGGGATCCGGCCCGCGCTGGTGTGCGGCTGGGCGATCAGCCCGTCCTCCTCGAGGGCGGCCATGTCGTTGCGGACGGTCGCGCTGGACACGCCCAGGTTGTGCCGGTCGACGATCGTGCGCGAGGCCACGGGCTCCTGCGTCGACACGTAGTCGGCGACGATGGCCTGCAACACCGCGAACCGGCGTTCCTCGGCGTTCACCGCGACCTCCCCCGTTGTTCCTCGTGTCCATTCTAGGTGCTCCGACCCCGTTGCACGGGGTGGCGCACATACGGTGACCTGCGCCACGACCCGGGGCGGACTGGTCCGCGTGCTGCTGCGCCGCCCGTCCTCGACGCGATCGCCGCGGGCCGCGTCACCCGGGCCTACCGGCGCTGGGACCGCGCCCGGGTAGAGGCGGGCACCCGGCTGCGGACGATCATCGGCGTTCTCGGGGTGACGGCCGTCGAGGTCGTCGACGAGACCACGCTGACCGACGCCCACGCCCGACACCCGCCTCGCCCGCATGGACGCGACCTCGCCCGCCGGGCCCTGGACGGCCGCTCGCGCTGATCGCGGAGAACCCCGAGGTCCGCGCCCCGACCCGGCGCTGCGCGTCGGCCGGGAGACCGCGCCGTTCGAACGCGACGTCCGCACGCTCGAGGAGCTCGGGCTGACCGAGAGCCTGCCCGTCGGCTACCACCTGTCGCCACGGGGACGGGCGTACCTGCGGATCTGAGTGTTCACCCACACCCGACGTCCGCTGTGGCAGCGTCGGTGCCGTGGCCGCCGGGGGACGACGAGCGCTGAGCCGCCGCACGCTGCTCGTCGGTGCCGGCGCCGCGGCCCTCGTCGCCGCCGGCACGGTGTCGTGGCCCGCCGGCGCGACCGGCGCCCCCGGTCCCGCCGAGCTGCTCGCCCGCATCCGGGCCTCGGCTTCGCAGCCCTACAGCGGGCTCGCCGAGGCGTCGGGACGGCTCGGCCTGCCCGACCTCCCGCAGCTCGAACAGGCCACCGCCCTCTTCACCGGGACCACCCGCATCCGGGCGTTCCACGCGGGCCCCGACCGCTGGCGCGTCGACGAGCTCACCGCCGCGGGTGAACGCGACGTCTACCAGCTCGACGGCGTGGAGTCGTTGTGGGACTTCGGGTCCCAGCGGCTCACCCGGATCGTCGGGACGACCTCGCTGCGCCTTCCCCGGGCCGGCGACCTGCTGCCGCCCGACCTCGCCCGCCGCATCCTCTCCGCCGCGCCCGACGATCCGATCACCGCACTGCCCGACCGTCGCGTCGCCGGCCGGGCGGCCGCGGGCGTCCGGCTCACCCCCGCCGACCCCGACACCACCGTCGCGCACGTCGACGTCTGGGCCGACGCGCCCAGCGGGCTGCCGCTGCGCGTCGAGATCTCCGGCCGCGCCGACCCCGGGAGACCCGTCCTGATCAGCGAGCTGACCTCGGTCGACCTGACCGCGCCGCCCGACGACGTCCTCGTCCCCGTCGTCCCACCGGGCGCGACCGCCACCGAGGTGGCCGCCACGGACCTCACCGGTGCGCTGCGTGTCCTCGGCCCGGCAGCACCCCCCGGGCGGCTCGCGGGGCGCGGCCGGCTGCCGCGGTTCCCCGACCTGCCCGGGATCGGCGTCTACGGCTCCGGGCTCGGCGGGTTCGTGCTCGTGCCGCTGACCGGCCGGATCGCGGGCCAGGCCGTCGACGGGGCCACCGGTGCGGGCGGCGTTCCCGTCACCGTGACCAACGGCCGCGCGGTCGGGGTGTCGACGCCGCTGCTGTCGGTCGTCATCCGCGCGGGCGGGCGACGCGGGGCACTGCTCGTCGGCACGGTGTCGCCGTCGGTGCTCGCGCAGGCCGCCGGCGAGCTGTCGGGGCAGGCCCCGTGACCGGGCCGGTGATCACGACGTCGGGGCTGACCAAACGGTTCGGCCGGGTCGTCGCCGTCGACCACGTCGACCTCGAGATTCCTGCCGGGGTGCGGTTCGGGCTGTTGGGCCCCAACGGATCCGGGAAGACGACGCTCGTGCGGATGCTGCTCGGCCTCGTCCACGCAACCTCGGGCTCGGCGACCGTCCTCGGCGAGCCGATGCCGCGGCGCGCCGCCGTCGTCCTGCCGCAGGTGGGCGCGCTGGTCGAGGGCCCGGCCGCGTGGGGGCACCTGTCGGGACGGACCAACCTGCGCCTGCTCGACGCCGCCGGCCCCGGAGGCCGTCGCCGCGACCGGCGCCGCCGCGTCGACGACGCCCTCGACCGCGTCGGGCTCGGCGGCATCGACCGCCGCCCCGTCAAGGCCTACTCCCTCGGGATGCGCCAGCGCCTCGGGATCGCCGCCGCCCTGCTGCGCGCCCCCCGGCTGCTGCTGCTCGACGAGCCCACCAACGGCCTCGACCCCCGCGGCATCCACGAGATGCGCGACCTGCTCGTCACCCTGAACGAGACCGGGACGACCGTCGTGCTGTCGAGCCACCTGCTCACCGAGGTCGAGGCGCTGTGCACGCGCGTCGGGATCATGGATGCGGGCCGGCTCGTCCTCGCCGACGACCTCGACGCCCTCCGCGCCCCCACCGGCCGCATCCGGGTCCGCACCCCCGCACCCGACGCCGCGCTCGCGCTGCTCGACGGGCGCGTCGAAGGCCGGGCCGACGACGTGCTGACGGTCCGCGGCGACGACCCCGCCGAGCTCAACGCGCTGCTCGTCGGCGCCGGGGTGCCGGTCACCGCGATCGACCGGGAGCAGCGGACGTTGGAGGAGGTCGTCCTCGGTGTCACCGGGAGCGGCAGCGACCGGTTCGAAGGGCACCGATGATCGGGACCGAGCTCGTCCTCATGCTGCGCAGACGTCGCGTCTGGCTGTGCTGGGCGCTGCTGTGCCTGCTGCCGACGGTCGTCGCCGTCCTGCTCGCCACCACCCGGCTCGCGCCCCCACCCGGCCGGGGTGGCGCGTTCCTGTCCGCCGTCCTCTCCGACGGGCAGCTCTTCCCCGCCGCGGCGCTGGCGCTCGTACTGCCCGTGTTCCTGCCGATCACCGTCGCGATCGTCTCCGGCGACGCCGTCGCGGGCGAGGCCGCCGCCGGGACGTTGCGCTACCTGCTGGTCCGGCCCGTCGGCAGGTTCCGGCTGCTGTTCGCGAAACTCGTCTCCGTCGCCGCGTTCACGCTGCTCGCGGTCCTGTTGGTGACGGTCACGTCCTACGTCGTCGGGGTGATCGCGTTCGGGTTCGGCCCCGGCGCCGAGCTCGGTGGTGGCGGTATCGCGTCACTGTCCGGGGCGACGCTCACCCCGCTGCAGCTCGCCGGGCGCACCGCAGGCACCGTCGGCTACCTGGCGCTGTGCATGCTGACCCTCGGCGCCGTCGGCATCCTCTTCTCGACGCTCACCGACTCCCCACTGGCCGCCGCGCTCGGGGTGCTCGCCGTCGTCGTCACCAGCGCGGCCCTTCAGCCCCTCGACGCCGCCGAGGCCGTCCGCACCTTCCTGCCGACGCAGCACTGGCTCGCGTGGATCGACCTCTTCCGCGACCCCCCGCTGCTCGACGCGGTCCGCACGGGGATCGAGGTACAGCTCGGCTGGATCCTCGTCGCCTTCGGCGCGGCCTGGGCGAACTTCACGACGAAGGACGTGACCTCGTAGAGCCTGTGAGCGAGCTCGGTTCCCGCTGGTCAGCCGGTGGCCCGCAAGGTGGCGCAGTCCGCCGGACCGGGCGTCGTCAACGGGGTCGTGCCCAGCGCGCGCAGCACCGCGCCGGTGACGACCGGGTCCGTCGGCAGGCCCGAGTGCGTGACCCGCGCGCCCGCGCACACCGCCTGCACCGACGTGTCCAGCGCCCCGGCCAGCCGCGCCGAGTCCGGCGGGGTGACGGTGTCGTCGTCGGTCGTCCACAGCGACAGCCACGGCAGCAACGACCCGACGCCCGCCCTGTCGATCTCCGCCAGCTCCGGTGACCCCGGGACCAGCTGGCGACACGCCACCGGGCACGCGTCCGGCGCCAGGCTCGCCCCCGCCGTCGCCAGCGTCGTCCCGTGCAGCGGCGCGCCCAGCGTCACCACCCGGCGCGCCCTCGACGCCCCGTCGTCGCGCGCCAGCCACAACGCCGTCACCACGCCACCCGCCGAGTAGCCGACCACGTCGACCGACGGCGCCCCCGCCGCCAGCGCGTCGTCGACCGCCCGGTCGAGGACCGCGACCTCCGCCGACAGGTCGCCCGTCCCGTCGACCAGGGTGAGGACGGTCGCCTGCCGGCCCGTCGCCTCGATCCGCCGCGCCAGGGCGAGCAGCGAGTTCCGGCTGCCGCCGTAGCCGGGGACCAGCAGCACCGGACCGGGGCGGTCGTCGGCAGGGCGGGTGCCGGGCAGCGGCAGGCCGGGCCCACCGAGCACCCGCACCCCGACGACGATCCCCGCCGCGACGACCACGAGCACCAGCAACCCGACCAGCAGCCTGCGCCGCGGACTCACCCCTGCACTCCCGGAGCCGCTGCCCGCGCCGCCGCCCCGCGCCCCGAACGAACGGCACAGCGGCGCGACCGAGTGGAGCGACTGCGCCGTTCGTCCGGGAAGTGGGGCTCGACGGTGGGGGGCCGCCTCATGCGGGGACCGCGGTGAGCAGGTCGGTGACGACGCGGTCGGCCAGCAGGCGGCCACGGCGGGTCAGGATCGCGCGACCACCGTCCGGCGCCGCCCGGTCCAGCGCCGCCGGCTCCAGCAGGCCCTCGGCGGCGGCGCGGCCGGCGGCGGCGCGGCCGGAGGCGTCGAGCAGGTCGAGCGGCAGGCCCGTCGCGAGACGCAGCCGCAGCATGACGCGCTCGGTCGCCTGCTCCTCCGCGCCCAGCAGCTCGTACCCCGCCTCCGGCGCCTCCCCGGCGGCCAGCATCGCCGCGTAGCGGGCCGGGTGCTTCACGTTCCACCAGCGCCGCCCGGCCAGGTGCGAGTGCGCGCCGGGGCCCGCGCCCCACCAGTCGCCGTCGAGCCAGTAGCCGAGGTTGTGCCGGCAGGCCGCGGCGTCGCCGGTCGCCCAGTTCGACACCTCGTACCAGCGCATCCCCGCCGCCGACAGGGTGTCGTCGATGATCTCGTAGCGGGCCGCGGCGACGTCGTCGTCCGGGGCGGCGAGCTCCCCGCGGCGGACGCGCCGGGCCAGCGCGGTGCCGTCCTCGACGATCAGCGAGTACGCCGACACGTGGTCCACCCCCGCCGACAGCACGGCATCGAGAGAGGCGCGCAGGTCGTCGTCGGTCTCGCCGGGTGTCGAGTAGATGAGGTCGAGGTTGACGTGCCCGATCCCCGCGGCCCGCGCCTCCCAGGCGGCGGCGACCGCGCGGCCGGGGGTGTGCCGGCGGTCGAGCACCGCGAGCACGTGCTGCGCCGCCGACTGCATGCCCAGCGACACCCGCGTGAACCCGGCGTCGACGAGACCCGCGAAGAACTCCGGCGACGTCGACTCGGGGTTGGACTCCGTCGTCACCTCGGCGCCAGGGGCGAGACCGAACTCGGCGCGCACCGCGTCGAGCACCGCACCGAGGCGCTCCGCCCCGATCAGCGACGGTGTGCCACCACCGACGAACACGGTGTCGACGGGCCGCTCCCCCACGACCGCGGCCGCCCCGGCGAGCTCGCGGCGCACCGCGTCGAGCCAGCCGTCGGGCGACGTCCCGGAGCCCGAGCCCGCGAGCTCGTCGGCGGTGTAGGTGTTGAAGTCGCAGTACCCGCAGCGGGACGCGCAGAACGGCACGTGGACGTACACGCCGAACGGCGTCGAGGATTCTGGGACGGGCACTCCGTCGAGGTTAGCCGCCCGCGCGCCCGCCGCCTCCCCCGCCGAGGGTGCGCAGGCCTGCGGCGCCACCCGTCGGCAGCGGCTGGGAGAGGTCGGCGAGCACGACCTCGTCGCCGTCGCGCAGGCCCGACGTGATCTGCGTGGCGGTCGTACCCGCCGCGCCGACGGTGACCGGAACGGTCGTGAGCGTCCCGTCACGCAGGACGTCGACGGTCGTACCGCCCGGCCCGGTGTGCACCGCCGAGGTCGGGACGGTCAGCACCGCGGTGGCCGAGGCGACCGTCAATGTCACCGTCGCGCCCGACCCCGCCGGCAGGGCGGGCGGTGTGCCGGTCAGCGCGATCGTGACCGGGTAGGTCACAGGTGATCCCGTGCCGCCGGGCAGCAGCCCGACCGACGCGACCTTCCCCGTGAGCGGCTGCTGCGAGCCGTCGGCGACGATCTGCGCCGCGTCACCGACGTGGACGCTGCCGATGCTCGTCTCCGGGACGGCGACGACGACCTCGTCGGCACCCGGGCCGATCACGACTATCTGCGCCGTCCCCGCCGAGCCGCCGACCTGCCGGCCCGCGGTGAGGTTCACCGCCGCGACGGTGCCGGCGATCGGCGCGAGCAGGGTGGCCTGGTCGCGGTTCCGCTGGGCCGTCGTGAGCTGGGCGGACGCCGAGTCGACCTGGGCCTGGTCGGCGGCGAGCTGGGCCGCGGACACGACCGTCGTGTGCCCGGCGCTGCCCGATCGCGCGCCCCCGGCGCCGGCGCCCCGTCCCCCCGCAGCGCCCCGTCCCCCCGTAGCGCCCTGTGCCCCCGCAGCGCCCTGGGCTCCCGCAGCGCCCTGCCGCTCCCCTGCCCCAGGACCGTTCGCACCCTGACCATTCGCACCCTGACCATTCGCACCCTGACCTGCCTCGCCGCCCGCTCCGCTTCCGCCGGTTCCGGGCCCTCCGGCGCCGGGCGCGCCTGTGCCTGAACCACCGGCGCCGGGCCCACCAGCGCCGGACCCGCCGGCACCGGCCGACCCACCGCTGCCGGCGCCGGTTCCTCCCGAGCCCGACCCTGTCCCGCCCGAGCCACCCGTCCCCGAGCCACCCGTCCCCGCGCCACCAGTCCCCGCGCCACCAGTCCCCGCGCCACCAGTCCCCGCGCCGGCGGCCGCCGTCAGCGCCGCGTCGAGCGCGGACTCGTCCGATGCCAGCGTGTGCTGCGCCGCGGCAACGGACTGCTGGCCGGCCATGACCGTCCTGATCGCGGCCTGGCAGGCCGCCAGCGCGGTCGCGGTCGAGGACGTGCCCACCGGCACGACGGTCCCGGCACCGGTCACGAACACCGCGGCGGCCGCGTGCGACCCGGCCGATCCGCGCGGCGTACCGGACCCCGCCGCACCGGACCCCGCCGCACCGGACCCCGCCGCACCGGACCCCGCCACACCCGGACCCGCCGCACCCGAACCGGTCGCACCCGAACCGGTCGCACCCGAACCGGTCGCGCCGGAACCCGCCGCACCCGGGCCCGTCGCCCCGGAGCCGGAACCGGGCCCCGTGCCGGGGTCGGTCACCGCTGCCGTCGCGGCGAGCACGGGAGCGCACGCGGTCGTCTCCGCGGTGAGGTCGCGCTGTGCGGCGGCGAGCAGCGCGTCGACGGTGCGCTGGTCGGCGAGAACCGCTGCCTGCGCCTTCGCCACGGCGCCCCCGCCCGCCCCGGCAGGCACGACTGCCGACGCAGGCACGACTGCCGGAACAGGCACGACGTCCCGACCCGCGGCCACGACCTTCGTGGCGGGCACCAGGTCGCCGGCGACCGCGTACACGGCCGGCACCACGATCGCGCCCCCCGTGAACGCCGCCGGCGCGGCCCCGGACCCGGCGCCCGACGCCCCGGACGACGCCCCCGCCGACGTCACGGACGTCTGTCCCGACCGGTCGGCATCGAGCTTCGCCTGCGCCGTCGCAAGCGTGGAGCGGGCCTGGGCGACCTGGGCGTCGAGGGTCGTCGTGTCCAGTGCGGCCAGGGGCGCGCCGGCGGCGACCTGCTGCCCGACGGCCACCGCGACCGTCGTCACCTGCCCCGCGATCGGGAACGAGAGGTCCGCCTCCGAGGTCGGGGTCACGGTGCCGGTCGCGTCGAGGGTGGCGGCGACGTCGCCGGTGCGGGCGGCGGTGGTGCGGTAGCGCCCGGAGTCGTCGGCGCGGGCCACCCCGGTCACGGCGAGCCCGACGGCGAGGACCACGACGGCGCCGACGGCCACCCAGGTGCGGGTCCGCCAGGAGCGAGGGTGCAGGACGGCGGACATGTCATTCGCTCCGCAGTGCGTCGATGGGGGCGAGCCGCGCGGCGCGGCTCGCCGGGTACACGCCGAAGACCAGGCCGATCGCGATGGCGACGACGATCGCGCCGATCGTCACCGGTACCGACACCAGGATCGGCTGGCCGATGGCCTCGGAGAGCAGGAGGGCGGCGAGCCCGCCGAGGATCGCCCCGGCGATGCCGCCGGCGAGCCCGAGGACGCCGGCCTCGACGAGGAACTGCCGGCGGATCACCGAGGGCGTCGCGCCGAGGGCCTTGCGAAGGCCGATCTCGCGGATCCGTTCGGTGACCGACACCAGCATGATGTTCATGACGCCGATACCGCCGACGAGCAGCGAGATGGCCGCGATCCCACCGAGGACGGCGGTCAGGGCGCCGGTGATGGCGTTGGCGGTGTCGAGGATGGACTGCTGGCTGGTGATGCTGAAGTCGGCGTTCGCGGGGTCGGTGACGCGGTGCAGCGCGAGGAGCTCGGCGTTCGCCTCCTGGTAGGCGGCGGGCAGCGCCTCGTTCGTGGCGGCCTGCATGTAGATGGTCTGGACCGCGCTGCGGGCGGTGCCGCCGAGGACGCGGTCGGCGGCGGTGCTGAACGGGAGCAGGGCCTGGTCGTCCTGGTCGGTCGCGGCCGACGACCCGGCGGGGGCGAGGACGCCGACGACCGTCATCGGCACCCCGGCGACGGCGACGCTGCGGCCCAGCGGTGAGGCGCCGGCGAACAGTTCGGAGGCGGTGGTCGGGCCGAGGACGACGACGGGCGCGTGGGTGGTGACGTCGTCGGCGGTGAGGAAGCGGCCCGCGGAGAGGGTGCGGGCGCGGACGGTCGCGTAGTCGGGGGTGGTCCCGACGACGGTGGTGGTCCAGTTCGCGGAGCCCGCCGTCAACGACTCGGAGCGCTGCACGGTCGGGGCCACGGCCGAGATGTCGGGGGCGACGTCGCGGGAGGCGAGGGCGGTGGCGTCGGCGAGGGTGAGCGTCGACGCGCTGCCCTGGCCACCGCGCACCCCGTCCGCGGCGGTGGTGGAACCGGGGGTGACGACGAGCAGGTTGCTGCCGAGAGCGTTGATCTGCGACGTCACGGTCTGCCGGGCGCCCTGCCCGAGCCCGACGGTGAGCATCACGGCGGCGATCCCGATGAGGATGCCGAGCATCGTGAGCCCGGACCGCAGCCGGTGGGAGCGGACGGCGTCCCAGCCGGTCCGGATGGTCTCCTGCCAGTTCACGCCGCCACCTCGCGCCCGGTGTCGGAGTGGATCTCGCCGTCGAGGATGCGGACGACCCGTGATGCCGCGGCGGCGACGTCCTCCTCGTGGGTGATCAGCACGACGGTGCGGCCGGCGGCGTTGAGCTCGGCGAGGAGGGCGAGGACGTCGGTGGTGGCGGCGGAGTCGAGGTTGCCGGTGGGTTCGTCGGCGAGCAGGAGTGCGGGTTCGGTGACGAGTGCCCGGGCGATGGCCACGCGTTGCTGCTGGCCGCCGGACAGCTCGCCGGGACGATGTTCGGCACGGTCGGCGAGGCCCACCCGGGCGAGCGCCGCGAGGGCGCGTTCCTTGCGTTCGGGTCGCGGGGCACCGGCGTAGCAGAGCGGGAGCTCGACGTTGCGCCACGCCGACAGCGACGACAACAGGTTGAACTGCTGGAAGACGAACCCGATGCGCCGGTTGCGGACGAGGGCGAGCGCCTCCTCGTCGAGGGTGCCGACGTCGGCGCCGGCGAGCCGGTAGGTGCCGGTGGTGGCGACGTCGAGGCAGCCGAGGACGTGCATGAGGGTGGACTTCCCGGAGCCGGACG
>NZ_BEGX01000055.1 GCF_002583555.1 Pseudonocardia sp. N23 | reverse complement strand
ACGCCGCCCGGCGCACCCTGCACACCGGCGCCGACCTGCTCACCGACAAGCAGACCCAGCGCGTCAATGCGCTGTTCGACGGCGAGCAGCACGTCCAGGTCGAGGCGACCTGGGGCGTCTACCAGCAGATGATCACCGCCTACCGCGAGGTCGACAGGACACGAGGACAGCAGCTGATGTGCCAGCTGATCGACTCCCTCAGCCACGGCGTTCCCCGCCGCACTGAACGAGCTGCGCAAGCTCGGCCGCACCCTCAAGCGGCGCGCCGACGACGTGCTGGCCTACTTCGACCGACCCGGCACCAGCAACGGGCCCACCGAAGCCATCTGTGAGTCTGGATCTGGCTGGTCTGGGACTGGCTGGTCAGGATGGGTGTCG
>NZ_BEGX01000054.1:9145-25300 GCF_002583555.1 Pseudonocardia sp. N23 | reverse complement strand
GTCATTCACTGACACGCCCTGGCGCCGTCACTGACATTTCCATGTCGCTCGACAATCTCACCTCTTCTCATCGCACCTTCTCGTCAGCTCACCCGTCACCCTCCTTCTTCACACTTCCTACCCCTCATGCCAACTACCCAACAACCCAACACACCTATGCATTAGATAATGATCATGGCTCGGGTCCGGTACGCTGCGGCCGTGCTCCGCATCACGGCCGTGTCCGCCGGAGCGGTCGAGTACCTGTTGAAGGGCTCCGGCTGCGCCGAGCACGCGCACGCGCAGGAGCGCAACCAGGCGCCCGCTCAGGAGGTCGAGCAGGGCGCGGAGCGCACGCCGGATGCGGCGGGATACTTCCTGTCGGCACAGGAGCACGGTGAGGCCGCTGGGCGGTGGTACGGCAGCGGTTTGGGCATGCTCGGGATGGCCGCAGGGAGCGCGGCTACCGCCGACGACGTCCGCAAGATTTTCGGGGAGCTGCGGCACCCGGACACCGACGAGTTCCTGGGTCGGGCGCCGCGGCGGTTCAAGGACTACGACGCCCGGGTGGCTGCCGCGCTGGAGCGTGAGCCGGGTGCGACGCCCGAGCGGGTCAAGGAGATCCACGACGCCGCGCGCACCGACGGCCGCAAGGCCGTCGCCTACTACGACTTCACTTTCTCTCCTGTCAAGAGCGTCAGCGTCTACTACACGGCGTTGGTCGCCGCGGGTGCGCACGCCGAGGCGGAGACGGTGCTGCAAGCGCACCGCGAGGCCGTGGACGTGGCACTGGGCTACCTGGAGAAGCACGGCGCGTACGTGCGCACCGGCTACCACGGCAAGACGATGGGCGGCCGTTCTGTCGGCCGTTACGAGCGTGCGACTGGGCTCAACGTGATCAAGTTTGATCACTCCACCAGCCGCTCGAACGAGCCGCAGTTGCACTGCCACGCGGCGGTGCTGAACCGGGCTGAGACGGCCAGTGACGGTCAGATCAGGGCGTTGGACGCGAAGGGCTTCCGCCCGATCAAGGAGGCCGTGGCGGTCGCCTACGAGCGGGCGCTGGAGGACAAGCTGACCGCCGAGCTCGGGGTTGCGTTCGCCACCCGACCGGATGGCAAGGCGCGCGAGATTCTGGGTGTGGACCCGTCGCTGGTCGCCGAGGCGTCGAGCCGGCGCGCGCAGGTCGAGGAGCGCGCCGCGGAGCTGATCGAGGCGTACGTGGACCGGCACGGGCGCGAGCCGAGCCCGGCCGCGCGCAAGGCGATCGCGCAGATGGCGACGTTGGAGACCCGGCAGGCGAAGGGCCCGGAGGCCGGGCCGGCGGCGCTGCGGGCGTGGGGCGAGCAGCGCACGGCGCGGCTGGTCGAGATGCTGGATCAGGTCGACGCCGCGGCGGAGATGGTGGCGCGCGAGGGCCACCCGGACGCCCGGGTGATGCCGGACCAGGCCGACCGGGCGGCGATCCTGCGGGCCGCGGTCGAGGACGTGCAGTCGCGGTACCCGACGTGGACGTTGGGGAACCTGGTTGCGGCGGTGGACCGGCAGGTGCTGACGCTGCCGTGCACGCCGGAGGAGCGGCCGGCCTACATCGAGGAGATGGCCCGCGAGGCCCTGCATGCCGGGAACGATCTCGGGGTGCTTGTGCTGACCGCGGCGGACCCGGTGGACGTTCCGGTGGCGTTGCAGCGGTCCGAGGACGGCCGGCTGATCTACCGGCCGCACATCGACGAGGCGTACACCACCGAGGCGCACCTGGACACCGAGCGGCGCATCGTCGTCGGTGCCCGGCAGCTGACCGCGCCGGCCATCAGCGGGCCCGAGCTGGAGCTGCTGCGGGTCGAGCTCGCGGCGACCACGCTCACCGAGGACCAGCGGGCTGCGGTGCTCGGGGTGGTCTCTTCGGGTCGCGCCGGCGACGTGCTGATCGGGCCGGCGGGTACCGGCAAGTCCTTCACCGTGGCGACGCTGGCGAAGGTGTGGAGCGAGCACACCGGCGGCCGGGTGATGGGCTTGGCGACCTCGCAGCGCGCGACGGACGTGCTCAACGAGGAGGGCCTGGAGGCCATCAACACGACGCAGTTCCTGATGCGGTTCTCGCCGGACGCCGAGACCGGCGTGGCCCGGGACCAGGTGCGCGCCGGCGACCTGTTCGTGGTGGACGAGGCCGGGATGTCGGGGACGGTCGAGCTGGCCCGGATCAGTGCGCTGGTCGAGGCGGGTGGCGGGAAGCTGCTCTACACCGGTGACCATCACCAGCTCGCCGCGGTGCAGGCCGGCGGCATGCTGGACCTGCTCGCGACCGATAACGGCGCGTACGAGCTGGAGGCGGTGCGGCGGTTCCGGGCCGACTGGGAGAAGCAGGCCAGCATCCGGCTGCGGGTCGGTGACACGAGCGTCCTCGCGGAGTACGAGAACCGGGGCCGGCTGCAGGGCGGCACGGCCGAGCAGATGCAGGACGCCGCGGTGCGCGGCTACCTGGCCGACACCCTGGCCGGCCTGGACTCCCTGCTCATCGTCGGCGGCAACGAAGAAGCCGAAGACCTCTCCAGGCGCGTTCGGTCGGAGCTCGTCGCGCTCGGGCGAGTCAGCAACGAGACGTTGGCGACGGGCAAGGACGGCAACAGGATCGGCGTGGGCGACGTCATCCAGGCTCGTCGCAACGACTACAACATCGAGGTGCGCGGCGGGCGCGGCATGGTCGTCAACCGCGAGATCTACACCGTGCGCGGCGTCGACGAGCACGGCCGGCTCATCGCCGATACCCGCGATGGCGCGACGGCCTACCTGCCGCGCTCCTACGTGAACGAGCATGTAACGCTCGGCTACGCGGGCACGATTTACACCGCGCAGGGCCGAACCGTCGACACCTCCCACGACCTACTTGGGGTGCAGTCGACGCGCGAGGACGCCTACGTCGCCCTGACCCGCGGTCGGGAGCGCAACACGGCCTACCTGACCACCGAGCGGGCCCCGGACGCCCACGACGCCGAGCGGCTGGCCGTCGACCCGGTCACGGCCCTGTCGAACATCCTGGACAACTCCGACCCGGGCCGCGCGGCCGAGCTCGAGCACCGGTCCGCCGTCGAGGAGGGCCAGAGCCTTGCCTGGATCGGCACGCAGTGGGACCTCGTGGCCTCCGAATGGGCCGAGTACCGCTACAGCGACACCCTGGCCGGGCTGCTCGACGACGCCGCGGCGGTCGAGGCGGCGCAGGACGAGCACGGGTGGGGCCGGCTCATGCGCACGCTGCGCGAGGCCGAGCTGGCCGGCCACGACGTCGAGCAGGTGCTGACCACCGCGGTGAACGCCCGGAGCCTCGACGACGCCGACAGCGTGACCGACGTCCTGCGCTACCGGGTGCGGCTGCTGGTCGACCAGCGGCTGCCCGAGCAGCAGGTGGACGCCCGGGACTGGACGACGCTCGGGCCGCCGATCGAGGGCCCGGTGGGCCAGTGGCTGCACGAGATGGCCGTGCTGGCCACTGACCGGCAGTACGACCTCGGCGAGCAGGTGGCCGAGGAGCTGCCCCGGTGGGCCGTCGACCACCTGGGCACACCGCCGGCCGAGCCCAGCCAGCGTGAGGAGTGGGTGCGCCGGGCCGGGATCGTCGCCGCGTACCGCGAGCTCGCGGCGGTGCCCGCCGACCAGGTGTCGATCGGCGCCGCGCCAGCGCGTGAGCAGGAGTTCCGCCGCGCGCTGTGGCAGCAGGCCCACGCCGCCCTTGGGCGCCCGGTCGACGCGCTGGACCTGGCCACGGCCACCGACGCCGAGCTGCGCGAGGTCCGGGCCCGCTGGCAGCGTGAGCAGACCTGGGCGCCGGCGTTCGTCGCCGACGAGATGGCGGCCGCCTACACGGTGGCCGAGGGCTACCGGCAGGACGCGGCGATCTACGCCGCCGAGCTGGAGACCCTCGACGTCGACAGCCCGAACTACGAGTCGACCCGGCTCGACGTCGAGCGCGCCGAGCGGCTGGCCGTCGACTACACCGAGCGGGCCCGCCAGCTGGAGACCGTGCACGAGGCCCGCCAGCAGTGGGTCGCGGCGACCGAGGACGCCCGGGTGCGTGACCTGCTGGCCGGGGAGGAGCTGCAGCGCCGCGGCGTCGTCGAGCCGGCCCCGGCGGCCGCGGTCGAGCCCGAGCAGCTGGAGCTGTTCCGCATCACGACCGACTTCGAGCCGGCTACCGACCACGGCCGCCGGCCGGTCGAGCCGGTCGAGCACCAGGCCGTCGAGCTGCAGGAGGTAGAGCCGCGGCCGGGTGTCGAGGCCGAACCGGCGGAGTCGGTGGGCTGGTGGCAGCGGTGGCGCGACCAGATCGTCAGCCGGTTCCAGCCGGCCGAGGTCGAGCCGGCCGCCGAGGAGCTGGCCGGGGAGAAGGCCGAGCCGGCCACCGAGCGCGCGCCGGCCGAGCGGATCGAGGACCGGGCGGTGGACCGGACGGTGGAGCGGGCCGCGGCCGCCGACCGCGAGCGCGACGAGCGGGCCCTGGCCGAGCCCGACCGCGAGGACGAGAACCAGCTGGCGCTGTTCGAGCTCTCCGACGAGGACCGCGTGGGTGCGCAGCCGCTGCGCGTCGAGACCCCGGAGCGCGGCCAGGACGTCGAGCAGGGCCAGGACGACACCGAGGTGCGTGTCAGCCTGGCCGAGGCCCGGCAGCAGGCCCGTCTGGCGCAGGCGATCCGGGAGCAGCGCGAGGCCGGCAAGCTGGCCCGCATCGAGGAGCGCCGCCTTCAGGCCACGCAGGAGGTCGAGGCCGACCGGACCCGGCGAGACAAGGCCGAACGCGACCTGACCGCCCAGCAGACGGCCGAGCGGGCGCAGGAGCGGCGCAGCGAGCACGAGCGCGCCCGGCACGCGGAGGGCCCGCAGATCGAGCTGGTGCAGATGGAGCAGTCAGACGACCAGGGCCTGGACCTCGGCTACTGATCGGCGGCGCAGACGGACGGTGCGTCTGCCGACGGTGGACCGTCGACACTGGAGGGCCGTCGACGAGCACGGGTGGAAGCTGCTGCGATAGAACTGTGTCAGATTCTGTGACATAATCTGCGGCATGACGGTTGAGATGTACCGCAAGGCGGTGCCACTGACACAAGAAGAACTCGACGTCCTTGCGACCGTGCGCACCGAGGGAACCGCCCTGCACGGAGCACTCATCGACGTCGTGGGCGATGCTGCCCTGCGGTCTGAAGCGAGCACTCTTCACGCGCTCGTCGCACTCGGGCTCGCCCAGCTCAACGAGCGCGCGCTGGCCCAGGGCTACGCCCAACTCGCTGCCGAGGTCGACGACGAGGACCGTGCCTACCGCGCAGCGATGCGCCAGCGACGCCGCGAGAGCGCCGACGACTGATCGCACGATGCCCGACACCATTCCCGTCCGTGGACGGATCTACATGGCTGATCTCGGCCACGGACAGAAACCCTGGCTCGTCGTCAGCAACAACCAGCGCAACCGTGCGCTCGGGAATTTCCTGGCGCTCCGGATCACGACGACCCCCAAGCCGGCCATGCCCACGATCGTCGAACTCACCTCCGCCGACCCGCTCGTTGGTCGAGCGCTCTGCGACGACCTCACTCAGCTTTTCCGCGACGAAATTGTCCGCGACGTAGGGGCTGCGAGCCCGCAGACGATGGCCCGTGTCGCCGCCGGTATCCGCGCCGCGCTCGCGCTCCCCTGAACTCCCAGAAGCGGAGGGGCCGCAGATCGAGATCGTGCAGATGGAGCAGCCAGAAGACCAGAGCCTGGACCTCAGCTACTGATCAGCCGGCCCAGCGGCGACGGTGCGCCCGCTGACGTCGGGCGCGTTCGTCGCGGTGCATCTGCTCGATCGTCCGCAGCGTCTCCGGCAAGTCCTCCAGGCCGTTCTCACCACGTAGCGCCCGCGGAAGCCCAGCACGAGCCCGGAGCGCGTGCTGCTGACGCTGGTAGGCACGGACCACCGCGTCGGCTTCCACCCCGCGGGTCACGACCTCGCCGCAGATCCGCGAGGCGTTGTCGCGCTCGTCGCGGCTGTACGGCTTGCCGTCCGGCAGCAGCCCCGCGGGCATGATCATGGCCGGGCCCGGCCACACCAGGTCGCGCGCCTCCTGATCCCACGGCAGCTCGCCGTCGGACGGGATCGAGGCGTAATCCGGCTCGACCCACGGGCACTCGGACTCGGCGGCGGGCGCGGGCTGCTGCGCCGCGAACTGGCGCGCCAGGTAGTCGTCCGGGTCGTTCGGGTCGAAGTACCTCGGGGTGATGTCCACCGGCATGGTGGTGCCTCCTCCATGTCGGCGGTCACGGCACAACCCACGATGGTAGGGGCGCCCGCCGACGGTCGCGACCAAACGAGGTCTCCCGGGCACGAGTGCCGGGCTTGCTCGTCCTGGCCAGCACGCCGCTGACGAGCTGCTGGTCCAGGTGGAGCGCCCGCAGCGCAGCGAGGACGAACGACCTGGACCAGCAGTGAGCAGCGGGGATACTCGGCCGCGGGGGCGAGCCCGGTGACGTCACCAAACCCTGCACACGCAGCAGGCCCCCGGGCTCTCGGAGCCGGGGGCCTGCTGCTCGTTGTTGGGGGTCTGGCGGGGGCTCAGCCTGCCTCTCCCTCGTCGTCGGCGTCGGCGTCGGGATCGGTTGTGGCCGCGGCCGCGGCCGCGGCGCGCTGGGCCAGGGCGTCGTCCCGCTCGCGCCGCCACGCCAGGTCGGCCCGCATGGCCTCGCTGAAGTAGGGGCCCCAGTAGTCGGGCCGGATCGTCTCCTGGCCTGCCGAGCGGGCGGCCCGGGTGTGCGCCGGCTCCACGTGCTGCGGCTGCGCGTACGAGCGAGCAGCCCGGGCCGCCGCCGACTCCGCGTACTGCTGCTGGGGGTACGGGTTCGGGTAGGGCGAGGTCCCGCCGGCGGCGGGCCCGCGCGCTTCCTGCTGGGCGGCGTCGAGCTCGTCGACGAGGTGCTGGCCCGGTCCGCCCGGTACGGCACGGCACTGCTTCGGCAGGATGTGCTGCTCGACCTTGGCCAGCGCCGCGTCGAGCCAGCGGGTGTTCCACTCGGCGGCCTGGTTGGGGTGGCTCAGCGGCAGGTACGCCTCTGCGTGGCTGGTGCTCAGCCAGGCCACCTGGAGGAACGCGGGGCGGTGCAGGGCCCAGCGGTCCGGCAGCTGGGCCCGCGTCACCTGGTACCAGCCGCCCAGGACGCTGTGCACCCAGTCGCCCAGCTTGATCCATTCGGTCTCGGCCTCGGCCGCCGACATGGCGAACCAGTCCACCGGCGGGTTGTCCGCCGCCGCCTTGGCGGTGGCCAGCTCCTCGACGACGCCGCGCACGGTGAGGAGGTCGCGTTGGACGTCGAGCAGCTGCGGGGCGAACTCGGCGACGGTGCCGGCCAGGTCGCCCACCGTGGTGCGGAGCCGGCCGACGTCGCCGCGGACCTTGCGCACGTCCTCGGCGAGGTCGACCAGCTGCCGCGAGCGGGCCGGCGTCCCCCTGTTCGCCGGCCCGCCGTCAGGTGCGTTGCTCATGTGACCGCGCCGGCCTCGCCGGCGGTGGGCTCGGCGCCGATCTGCGGCAGGTCGCGGTCGGCGGCGGCGCGGCGGAGCTTGCGGTGGATGCGGCGGGCCCGCTTGTAGCCGGGCTCGAACTTCACCACGACGGCGCGCGGCCCGAGGCCGAGGACGTAGGCGTGCCACGGCGGCAGCCCGTAGATCGTCTCGCCGCTGATCACCGGCTCGGTGGTGGTGTGGCGGGTGGTGCTCACCGACCGCCGGCTCAGTAGGCCGTCGCCGTCCTGGACCGACTCGCCGCTGGAGACCTTCTGCACCCGGCGCTTCCCGGCAAGGTAGGCCAGCTCCTCCAGGTCGTCCTTGCCCGCCACACCGGGGAGGATGACCTTGGTCGGCAGGTTCGCATAGATCGTCTTGGCGCGGTCCGGGCCCCACGTGGTGCGCAGCTGCGCGAGGTCCTGGACCACGGCGGTGACCTCGATGCCCCAGCCGCGCGAGTCCGCCGCCCACTTGTCGAGCGGGACGGGCGTGGTCTGGGCGACCTCGTCGAGGATCATCGCCAGCCCGTTGGGCAGGCGCCCGCCCTTGCAGGTCGACGCGACGATCTTCGCCTGCCGGAACACGTGCTCGGTCAGCGCGGTGATCAGCGGCGAGAGCCGCTTGTCGTCCCCGGCGATCACGAACAGTGCGCCGCCGTTGAGGAAGTCCACGATGTCGAAGTTCTGCGAGGGCGACGGCCGGCAGGCCGCGGCCACGGTCGGGTTGTCCATGAACCCGACGCACGAGACCACGGTGGCGAAGTAGCCGGTGCGGGTGTTGTGGCTGGCCGCCAGGTGGGTCTTGAGCGTGCCGACCCACGCGGCTGGCGCCCGGTTCGGGCTTGCCTCGAGGATTCCGACCGGCGTCGGGTCGTCGGGCTGGGTGGCCCAGTAGTGGACGGCGCCCATGTCGTAGCCGGCCAGGGCCGCGGCCATCAGGTAGCAGCGGATGATCTCCTGGGCCTTCTGGGCCCAGAAGTCGGAGCGGTCGACTCCGGAGGCGCCGCCGCCGCCGCGGACCAGCGCCCACGCCTGCGCGTCGGCGACGGCCTGGTCGTGGCAGCCCTGCACCGGGTCCCACGCGAACGACGAGCCCAGGCCGCCGATGTTGGCCGGGTTGAAGATGTGCACCGGGCCGCGCTCTGCGCGCGCGGCCGCGGCCATGACGGCCAGCTCGGGCTTGGTCGAGCTGACGTAGACCCCGCCCGGGAAGTCGAACACCTTGTGGATGATCAGTGACGACTTGCCGGAGCCCTGCGGGCCCACCACGATCGTGCCGCGCGAGTGCGGGCTGTAGACGCGCTGGCCGCGCATCCAGGCAGGCCCGGAGACGACCTTGCCGATGAGGTTGGCGTACTGGGTCACCGGCCAGCGGCGCAGCGGGCCGTCGGGGCGGGCGGGCAGCTCGGGCCGGATGAACTCGGCCTGCCGGCGCATCGCCGAGCCGCCGGCCGACTCCTTGAGGTCGTACCGGTTGAGCCAGCCGCCCTCGCCGAGCTCGCGCTGGAGGCGCTTGTGCGGCATGTGCCACCACCGGTTGTGCGCGATCGCGCCGGCCACGAGCAGGGCGCTCGTGGTGTAGCCGATCGCGGTCACCTCGCCGATGGTGGCGAGCGCGGCGGCGTCGTGGAAGGGCAGGGCGTCGATCCCGGCGGTCAGCCCGCCGGCGGCGAGACCCAGGCCGCCGGCCTTGATCTCCTTGCGTCGTGCATCCTTGTCCGTGGACATGGGAGGTCACTTCTCCTCGTGTCTAGCGGCAGGGGTGGGAGGGCAATTCCTGCCTCTGCCGCGCTGCGTGGCTGGTCCTGGGTGGACCCTGCCGAGGTCGAGTACTTCTCAGCGTCGCACTCGACCCCGACAGGCAACATCCAGTTCTCGGATTTGCAGGTGCGATCAGGCCGTGAGGGCCGCCGCTCGCGCGTTGATCTCCGCGCGCACCGCGGCCGCGTTCGTCTTGCTCACGCGGAAGTAGCTGGCGATCTTCGAGGTCGACGGCGCGACCTCGCCGGGCTTGTTGTCCTGGGACGGCGCGACGAGCTCGTGGGCCAGGGCCCACTCCACGATCACCACGAGGTCGCGCAGTTCGGAGCGGTCGGCCTCGGCGTGGAGCTTGGTCAGGATCTGCGCGTCACCGCGGGAGATCCGGTCGTGGATCAGCAGCACCGCCGCGACCAGCACCGGAGCCCATCCGGTGCGCACCACGCCCATGAGGTCCCCCGCCGCGATCGAGGGGCCGGCCGCCGCGATCAGCGACGCAAGCAGCAAGCCGGCCTTGACCAGCCAGGCCCGCCGGGTGTCGGCGTCGTCGCGGACGATGCCGGCGAGCGCCGCGCGGGCGTCGTGGCGCATCAGCGCCATGAGGGCCACCGAGGCCAGGGCCTCCAGCCCCAGCGAGAGCCACCACAGCGGGTCGGAGCGGTCGCCGCTGGGCACAAAGTTGTGCTGCACGACGAACCCCGTGTACGCGAGTCCCACGACCATGAGCGCGATCAGGAGGTTGCTCCACAGCGTCGCCGACCGGATGTGCGTCGCGGTCCGGGCGTCGAGGCTGGTCAGCCGCTTGCGGACCCGCTGGGCCCGCAGGTGCCAGCGCTGATCACTGGTCGTCGCGTTGCGGTCGCGGACGTCGGCGCGCTCGTCGAGCCACCGCCGCCAGCTGCCCCGCCGGTCCCGCCACTTCCGGGCCCGCAGCTCCCGCGTGACCTTCCACTTCGTGTACTCGCGGTCGAGCTCGCGCCCGAGCTGCACTACCTCGCGCTCGGCGTCGACCTCAGCGGGCGTCATGTGCTCGATGAGCGCCCGGCGGGCGGTCAGCTTCACGACGTCCTCGGCGACCTCCACGCGCTCGCTCAGCGCCCGTACGACCGCCCTCGGGTCGTCGTCCTCGCGGTCCGGCACCGGCCGGTCCACGACGTCCAAGGGCGCGGTGTCCTCCATCTGGCGCACGTAGTCCCCGGCGCCGGCTACCTGGCTCGCCTGCGTGGTCGTGTCCGACGCAGGGCTCAGGGTCGTACCATTGGTGCTGGACATCCTCATCCAATCTGTGGTGTGTCCGATTCGCCCCGGCCGGTGTTCGCCCACCGCGCCGGGGTTTTTCGTGCTGGTCAGAGGGTCATTCCTCCGGCGGGAGCAGGCCCCGCCGGTCCAGGTACTCGTCGACCATCTGGTCGAAGACCGCCTGCCACGTCGAGCCGTACTGCCGCCGGTAGAGATCGAGCGCCTTCCGGCGATCGCCGCGAATGCGCTGGTTGAACTGCACCCGCGGGATCGGGTCCCGAGCTGGCGGTGGTGGTGCTTGATCCAGCGTTGGGCTGGCCACTCCGGTCTCCTTCGCGTTGTCGGTCTCCATGATCCTATCATGGTTGCTAGGTTCATAGCTAGCAGATTGTTTCTGCTGATCCCCGCGTTCTTGGGGGTCCGGCTCGGCTAGACCTCGCGCCACTGGAACCTTCCTGCCGCATCGTTGTAACTGGTTGATCGGTTCTCGCGCGCGTACGCGCGTACGCGCGCGAGGCGCTCCCGTCAACCCGGTGGAGTCAGGCCGGCCGCCTTCCACACCACGGCGGGGATCGTCTCCACGGGCATTCCGGCGCGGCGTGCCGCGGCGTCGAGGCTGGCGCGCAGCGCACCGGGCGGGGCGCCGGCTCGTCGAGCTGCGGCGAGCCTGGTCAGCCAGACGTCCCTCCGCTCGCGCTCTCGGCGGAGGGCCGCGCCGTAGGCCAGCGCTTGATCGTGCGCGACCTTGACCGCCGAGGCCACTGCCGCCGGGTTGAGGGGGCCGGCTGCCTCTGCAGACCAGGGGCGGTGCTCCGTGCTCGGAGCGTCCGGTACCCGCGCCGGTTCTGCGGCTGGCGCTGGCAGCTCGGGCACCGGTGTGGGCGAGGCGCCCGCCGCCGCATCGTCGCTGGTCTCCGGCACCGGGACCGGGTCCGCGGGCGTGCGTTTCGGTGGCGGCGGCCGCCGGTGCCGGCGCTTGGATTGCTCGGCCTTGGCGTCGAGCGCGTCGAGCCCGTTAGCCGGCATGCTCGATCACCGCCCCGGCCACCGCGGTGAGCTCGCGCACGACCGGCGTCGTGCGCCGGCTGTAGGTCGGGGCGGCCGTGATGACCGTCCGCAGCTTGCGGGTTCGCAGCCAGCCGTACGTCGAGATCATCGGGCCCACCGCGACGCTGTAGCGGTCGGCCAGCTCGCGCAGCCGCCGGCGCTCGGCCGCCGGCGGCGTCGAGGGAATCCAGTTCGGCACGAGCAGGATCGGGTAGCCCACCAGCTCCCGGAGCGCGCCTTCCAGGGCGTTGAGCTCGCGGGTTCCGAGGACCACGGGCATCACGATGAGGTCGGCGGCGCCGACCGCGCCCAGCGTCGAGTCCGACCCGCCGGGGTGCGTGTCGGCCACGACGCCCCGGTTCCAGTCCTGGGACCAGCGGGAAAGCAGTTTCGCCAGCCGCTCGGGGTCCGGTTGGTTCACCGCGAAGTCGGGGTGGCACGGCACGAGGTCGGGACGTCGTCCCGATCGCTTGGGCCGCGGCGGCTTCTCGGTCTCCAGGGCGTCGAGCAGCGGGATCCGGGCGAACCGGTCGTGATGTTGCCCGAGTGCGGTGGAGGCGTTGCCGTCGTCCCAGTCCAGATCGACCAGCACGGCGTCGAGCAGCCAGGCGAGCTCCATCGCCACGAAAGTCTTGCCGATGCCGCCCTTGGCCGACATCACGGTGACGACCTTGCGGGCCAGCCGCTGCGCGCCCAGCTCGCGCAGCCGTCGGACCAGCGCCGATAGCTCGTCCTGTTCGGCCAGCGCCGCCGAAAGGGTCATGTTCGCCATCGTCTCAACTCCAGGCCCTCCGATCCCGCGCGAACTCCCGGCGGTTCGCCGGGGCATCGTCGCAGGTGAACGTACTGGTCGCGCGGCGCACCTGCGTACGTACGCGCGTGCTCGTGTACGCGCGTACTCGCGCACGTGCGCGCGTACACGAGCACGCGAGGCCGCAGTTTTGCAAGTGCGAAGCATTCATTCTTTTGAGTAGCCCTCGGCGTGTCTTGCGTTTCTCATCCCAGGAAAACCGATAGAACGTGCGGCATGAAGGGCAGCTCAAAGGTTGGCCGTGGCCGGCCCCGCAGGTGGGACCCGGCCAACTACAAGACCTTGCGAACGAGGTTGACGCTGGACCTGGCGGCGGCCACCGCGGACGAGGCCGCTCGGCGTGGCATGACCATGCAGGACTTCGTCGGCGAACTCATCAGCGAGGCCACGGGCGTGCCCTACGACCCGCAGGGAGGGCTGCCGCTGAGCGCCTGAACGACGAAAGCGCCCCACCGGAGCTCCCAACTCCGGTGAAGCGCTTCTAGCCGCTAACTGAACATCCGCACACGCACACCGAGCGCCATTCTCTTGGCGGAGTCCCCGGCCCTCGGTGCGCACTTTCGTGTCCCTGAAACTGGAGCCACCATAGCAACCCGGCCCCGGTTCGGCCCAGCATTGCCCGCTCACGACACGCGGGCGCCGGCGGCCGCGCCGATCTCCCCAACGCCCGTACCTGCCGATCTGCTGTGCGCCAGCTGTGGCCGTACGCCCGGCATCGCGCGGGCGACGCCGCTGCGCTCGGTGCACTGCGGCCCCTGCTGGGCGGTGTTCGGCGGGTCGCCCGACGCCGTCGACATCGGGCCGGCCCCGATGGAGGCCCTGGGGTCTCGCGACCCCCGAGACCAGCGGGAATGGCTCGCCAGCCTGACCGCCGAGCCGTGGCTGGGCCAGCTGCGCCGCGACGCCCGCGCCCGCGTGCTGGCCCTGGTGCGCGAGCTGATGCTGCGCGCGAACTGGGACAGCTGGGAGTCCTGGCCGGGCTGGGACCGGCTCATGGACGTGACCGGGTGGGCCCGGTCGACGCTGGCCGGCTGGCTGCGTCAGCTTCGCCTGCTGGGCTGGCTGTCGCTGATCGAGTCCGGCAGCACCGCGGCGTTCCGCCCGATGGCCCTTGCCCACGTCGAGGGCAACCGCCGCGCCGTCTACGCGCTGCGGGTGCCGGCACTGCACCGCGCCGGCGCACCCCGCGAGGCCGGCCCGGTCCCGGCCCGGCCGGAGCTGGAGACCGTCACCGCGGCCGCCGCCGGCGACGTCGCGGCGTTCCCGTTCCCCCCGTCGGACCAGCACGAACACGTCGGCGGAGAGCAAACCTGGACCCCTACGGGTTTCTTTGGTTCTTCTTCTGAGGTTGATCAGGAGGTTTCTTCACGCGCGAGCGAGGTTTTCCACAATTCGCAGGTCAGGGCGCCGGTTCGGCCCAACGATGAGGCCCTTCGGGCCCGCCTTGACAGGGGATGGCTCGCGTTCGCGGGCACGTCGCCGACCAGCGAGGCCCAGATGCTCGCTGCGGCGGCTGAGTTGCGCCGTCAGGAGCCGATCCTGGCCCGATTGACCATCCGGGGGGTCCGGGCGCTCTGCCGCCCGTACTGGGCCGCTGGGTGGGCAAACGACGACGTCCGCCACGCGCTGTGGTTCCGCCCGTCGAGCTGGTCGCGGTTGCCGGCGATGGCGCTAGCCCGGATCGTTGCGCCGTACCGGTGGGCGGCCTCGCGCCTGGCCGCGTGGCGCACCGACGCTGGCCGGGTCCTGCCTGGTCACCACAGCGGCCAGCAGCCCCGAGCGGGCGCCTCAGCGGCCCGTGAGCGGGCCGTGGTGGCCCGCTGGGGCCGTGGCGGGCTGGAGGCCATGCCCGCCGGCGCCGATCGGCTCTGCGCGGCCGACGTGCGCCGCTACGGCCGGGCCCAGGTCGACGCCGCGGCGCAGATCCTGCGCCGGCGCCGGGCGGCCGAGCTCGCCGACGACCGCGACGCGATCCGCCCGCCGGCCGACGTCGCCGGCGCCGACCACGTGCGCGAGGTCGCCGACCGGTGGCGCGCTGAGCAGCGCGCCGAGCGCGAGCGCCGCCGCGACGTCGACCGCCAGCAGCTGCTCGACCAGGCCCGCGCCGCGGCCGCTGAGCTCGCGGCCGGCGCCGAGCGCGGGCAGGACCAGGCCGTCGTCAACGCGATCGCCTGGACCCCGCCGGGACCAGCACAGACACCGCAGGAACGCCACGCGCTCGCGCTGGCCCGAGCCCGCGCGGAGGGCCGTAGCCCAGGAGCCGGCCGACGTCGCCGGGTGCGGTGGTGACCGGCTCGCGGCGCGGCGGCTGTGAGTCGGTGGTGGGTGCGGTGGCCCGAGGGGGGTGGTCTCTCCTCCCTTCGCCGCTGCGACGGTGCCCGGGAACCTGCTGGTCCGCCAGGCCCTCCGCTGCGCTCCGGCCGCTCCGCGGTCGCCTGCGGCGAGCCCGGCACACCAACAGAACCCCAGGCAAGACCCGTCGCGCCGAAGCGAGGAGAGACCACGATCACCAGCGGGTGGCGGCTGCCTCGCGCACCAGTTGGGAGCACTGCCGCCGGCCCTCACGGGCCGGACCCTCCGGGGGCCGGGCGCTGCCCGGACCCGGCCTCTCTCGGAGAGCCCTCAACAACCCAGAACCCGCGCGGACCAGCCTGAATAGATTGACACTTAAGCGTCAAAATCTGCTAGACTGAGGTCACCCGGAACGAACCGAAGGAGCCTCCACGATGACGACCGCGGCGCCCGAGCAGACGATCACTGAGCGCCTGGTCTCGGCGCTCACGGCCGCGTGGCGGGCGATCCAGGGTGAGCACCCGGAGGTTCCCGACGTCGTGCTGACTCTCGGGTCGGGCACGCTCGGCAAGCGCGGCGGGGAGACGACGTTGGGCCACTTCGCCGCCGGTCGGTGGCAGCTGGCCGACGCGGGGGAGGGTGACCAGGGGCTGCACGAGCTGTTCGTGTCCGGCGAGGGCCTGCGCCGCGGCGCGGCCGAGGTGCTCGCGACGTTGCTGCATGAGGCCGCGCACGGCCTGGCCGCGGCCCGGGGCGTCGTCGACACCTCGCGGCAGGGCCGCTACCACAACAAGCGGTTCAAGGCGCTGGGCGAGGAGCTGGGCCTGGTCATCACCGAGGCCGGGACGCTGGGCTGGTCCGGGACGGCGCTGGGGCCGCAGGCCCAGGAGCGCTACGCCGACGTGCTCGACCAGCTGGCGGCCGCGATGACGGCCTTCCGGCGGGCCGAGGTGGCCGGCCTGCCCGGCAAGTCCAAGAGCAAGAACCTTCTGGTCGCCGAGTGCGCGTGCCCGCGCAAGATCAGGGTGGCCCGCTCGACCCTCGACGTCGCACCGATCACGTGCGGGGCGTGCGGCAAGCAGTTCACCGCTCCGGACGACGACGAGGACGGTGCGGAAGACAGCGCCGACGAGTAGAGTCCCGTTGTGCCGCAAGGCATGCCGGGACCGACCGCCTGACGGTCGCCCCCCGGGCAACAACCACAGACAGACCCTCGACGAGGCCCCTTGCCAGCGCGACCGGCAGGGGGCCTTCTCGTGCGCGCATTAGCTGTCACTTAAGTGTCAAACATATAGTATCGTTCAATACAATACTAAAATACGATACAATACAGTTGACGAAACGATACGAAACATGGGAGGATGTACGCATGACGACGACCCCGCCCGAGACCCCCGCCAGCGCCGACGCGGTGGCCGAGCCGGCTGCCTGGCCCGACCCGTCGGAGCGGGGGCGCTGCTGGTTCCGGGGCTGTCCGAACGAGGTCCCGCAACCGGTAGGGGGTGGCCGA
>NZ_BEGX01000054.1:0-9135 GCF_002583555.1 Pseudonocardia sp. N23 | reverse complement strand
GGAGTGGGTGGACGGGCTGCGGCACACGCGGCTCAACAAGTCGCTGGCCAAGCGCGGGCGGATCACCGTGCCCGCACCGGGCAGCGGGGGAGTCGGCCTGTCGTCGAGCGCGGCGGTGGAGGAGTCGGGGGGGCGCGGGGACAAGCCGGTGACCGTGGCCCGGCAGACCTACGGGCAGGTGCTCGCGCACGTCCAGGCCACGCTCGGGACGCTGCCGGGGCTCGTTGAGCGTCTGGAGGTCGCGGCCCGCACCGTCGCCGATCAGGAACAGGCGGCCGCCGAGATCGCGGCCGTGGAGCGGTCGAGCCGGGCGCTGGTCGACGCGGCCGAGGCCGACCGGGACGCCGCCCGTGCGGCGGCCCGCGCGAGCGCGCAGGCGGTCGAGGCGGCCGAGGCTGCTCGTGCCGCGGCGGAGGAGGCGGCCGAGTCGGCGCTGGAGAACGAGGAGACCGCTGACGCCGCGCGCGTCGAGGCCCTGGCCGCCCAGGCGGCCGCCGAGCAGGTGGCCGACCAGCAGCGCCGGCGCGCCGACGACGCCGAGCAGACGCTGGAGGTGGTGCGCGGGGAGCTGGAGCGCACCGGCGAGCGGGCCGCCGCTTTCGCTGCTGAGCTGGAGCAGACCCGCGCCCGGGCCGAGGACCTGCGCGGGGAGCTGGAGCGCGCCAAGCAGGAGGTGGCCGACCTCGCCGCCGAGCGTGCCCGGCTGGTCGGGGAGCTGGACGCGGCCCGCGCCGTCCTCGAGGAGGAGCGGGCCGCTGTCGGGCAGGTTCGCACCGAGCTGGCCACGGTCACCGCGCAGCTGGGGGCGGCCCGCGAGTCCGTCGAGCAGGTGCGGGGCGAGCTGGAGGCCGCGCGCGGCGTCGTCGAGGAGGAGCGGGCGGCCGCGGGGCAGGTTCGCACCGAGCTGGCCACGGTCACCGCGCAGTTGGAGGCGGCCCGCCGCCAGGGCGACGCCGATCGCGAGCACGCCGCCGAGAGGCTGGCTGACCAGCGCACACGTGCCGATGAGGCGGCGGCCGCGGCCGAGCGACTGCGCGTCGAGCTGGCTGAGCTGCGCCGCGAGCTCGCGGGCGCCCAGACGGGCGAGCGTCCCGGCCGAACCCGCGCCGGCGCGAAGGAGAAGTGACCCATGCCCGAGCACGAGGACGAGCACGACAGCGCGAGCGAGTGGCGGGGCGCCGGCTGGTCGGTGCGCCGCGGCGGAGCGGGCATCGAGGTGGGCCTGGACGGCATCCTGAACCCGGCCGCGGCCCGTGAGCTGTCCACCGCCCTGCACCACGCCGCGTGGACCGTCGACGCCGAGTTGACCGAGGCCGACTGGACCCACGCCCTGCTCGTCGCGGCACCGGCGGCCCGGCCGGGCGCTTCTACGGGTACGAGGCCGAGGTGGGCGACGTCGCGGTGCGGGTGTCGGTGATCCCGGCGCCGGCCGGCGGGGTGAGGGCGAGATGTCGCTAACGACGCAGCTGCACGCCGGCGAGCTGGCCGCGTGGTGCGCAGCACGGCTGCCGGGCACCGCGGCCACCGCGGCCGAGGTCGACGCCGCAGCCCGCGCGCGCCCACCGGTTCGCCCGGCCGGCCGGGTCGATGGCCGCCACTGGGCCGAGGTCGGCGGGGCATTCGGGCTGCGCCTGGCCGCGCTGGTCGAGCCCGCCCCGCCCTACCCCGCGCTGTATGGCCTGGTCCGGGCCGGTGTGGTGTCGCGGGCGTGGGCCGACGCGCAGGCCTGTCTGTGGCCCACACACACCGGGTTGGCCACCGGCTTCCCCGCCCTCGACCTACGACCGACTCCCGGCGGGTGGCTCGCGCTCGGAGGCCCGATGGTCGCCGACGTCGCGCCGACGCCGGCCGAGCCGGTGCTGGCCGACCTGTTCGACCGCACGCGCCGCTACCTCGCCGAGCACGCCCCACCCGGCGCGGTCGGCACACCGGCCGTCGAGGCCGCGCTGGGCCGGGTGTTCTGGCTGGTCTCGGCGTTCGAGGACGTCTACCGGACCGGTCAGCCGGGGCCGATGCACGAGCTGTTCGGCCGGTCCGTGCCGTCCGTCGAGACCCTCCGCACGACCGCGCCCGAGCCCGTGGCCGCCGAGCTCGTCGAACTGGCCCACCAGCTGCACAGGAGCGGCAGCCTCGCCGAGCTGCGCCGGCTGGCCGGGGACCCGCCCGCGGGCCGGTCCCTCGGGTACGCCGGCCCGGTGTTCGTCGCGCACTGGGCCGAAGGGGACCTGCTGCTGGACGACGGGCAGGGCTGCGCGCTGCTGGACGTCAAGACCGTGGTGCGGACCGACGACGTGGCGCGCACGGCCCGGTGGCTGTGGCAGCTGCTCGGCTATGCCTGGCTGGACACCGACGACCGGTGGCGGGTGCGGACCGTGGGGCTCTACCTCGCCCGGCACGGCGTGCTGGTCCGCTGGACAGTGGCCGAGCTGGCCGCCCGGCTGCTCGGGGTGGCCGCGCCCGGCCGCGGCGCGATCGCGCGGGCCCGCAGCGAGTTCCTGACGCTGGCCGAGCGCGTGCTCACCACCGAGGGAGCCTGCCTGCCGGTCGGGTAACTGCTGGTCCGGGCCCGGATCGGCGGTGCGAGCCTCTATGCCTGTCGCGGCCCGATGTAGTCGTGGGACTCGATGATCTGGCCGTCGCGGACCCGCATCACGAAGACCGCGGGCAGGGTGAATCGGACGGTGCCGCCGGCCGCGGAGGCGGCGAGGGTGAATTCCGCGGTGAGGGTTTCCTCGTCGGCCCCGGGCGTGAGGTCGGGGCGCTGGATGGTCAGGCTGTCGAGCCGGCCCCCGAGCCCGGAGAAGAACTCCCGCACGGCATCGCGGCCGGTCTTGGTGGTCGGGCCGTCGGGGTCGAAACGGTTGATGACGACGACGTTCGGTGCGTACAGCTCGGCGGCGGCGTCCCAGTCACGCGCCGCGAGGGAACGCGCGAGCGCATCGAACACGGCCGCCGGGCTCGGGGAGGTCATGACCGCTGATCTTGCCAGCGGCCACCGCAGCGGCTGCGCTGGACGGTCGAGTGAATTACGCCAAACCGTTGATCCACGTCACCGCTGGTCGGTCTAATCGAAGGTGTCACGGGCTGCGGTCGGCTGGTTACAGCGCGGTCCATCCGGCGGCCACGGGGAGGGAAAGAGTGCTGATGTTCCTGCGCGGCGCCCGGCCGCCGAGCCTTCCCGCGCCGCTGCCGCTGTGGCCGTCCTACCGGCAGGTCCGGCGGTTCTGCCGCGGTGTCGTGCGGGCGGCCGGCGCGGAACCTCCGCTGGAGGTCGAGGCGCTCTGCACGGCGGTCGGGCGGCTGCGTGGGCGCCCGATCGAGGTGAGGTACCGGGCGCTGCCGCCGGGGATGTTCGGGTTCAGCTTCGCCTACGACAAGCAGACCAGGGACTACGTGGTGGTCGCGGCGAACACGACGCGGATGCACCAGGAGCACATCGTCTTGCACGAGCTGGGGCACATCTTGGCCGGCCACATCGACGGGGAGGCCACCACCGCCGGCGACCACACCGGCGACCACGACGCGGCGCGGGAGCGGGAGTGGACGGCCGAGAGCATCGCGGTCGTGCTCGCCGAGCGGGCGCTGCTGCACACCCGCCGCTTCGGTGAGCGGCCGGCCGATCCGGGCTCCCGGGCCCTCGACGACGCCCTGCGCGGCGGGGGGGCCTGGATATGACCGCCTTCTACGTGACGCTGGCCGCGGTCGCCGGGTGCGGCCTGCTGTGGCTGCTCGCGCAGCTGGGCAGGGTGGCTGCGGCCCCGCGGCTGCTGGCCCTGCTGGGGCTGCTGGCGTTCTGGGCGATGTCGTGGCCGTTCGGGGTGATCGCCAACTCCGGCAGCGGGACGCTGGGCCTGGACCGGCTGGACGCGCGCACGGTCGAGCACGTCCTGCGCCTGGTCGCGACGGCCTGCCTGGTCGCGTTCGTCCTGGCGACCCCGGTCGCCCGCCCCGCCACGGCGCCGGCGTCGGCACGGGCGCGGCGGACAGTCGGCGCGGCGTGGTGGTGGCAGGTCGCGATCCTGCTGGTGGCCGTCGCGGGCCTCGCGGTCGACGCCGAGCTGACCCCGACCGGGCTGCGCGACGAGCTCGCCGCGATGGCCAACGGCAGCGCGGTGTCCGGCGCGGGCCCGGTTTCCTCGACCCCGGTCGCCCTGTTCTTCCTGATCGAGAACGTCTACTACCTGGGCGCGTTCGCGATCGCCACCGTCTGGGCCACCCGCCATCTACGCCGCCCGCTCCCGCCGGCGCTTCGCCAGGGGCTGCGGGTCCTGCGGCTCGGGTCGGTGGTGCTGGTCGCGGCGACGTCGGTGCTGACGGTCTCGGTGCTGATCCGGTGGGCCGGGATCTCCCCGCCGGCCGCGCTCAACGGTGTCGGGCTGGTCCTGCTCGGCGCTGGGTTGCTGGCGGTCGTGCTCGGGCTGGCGGTGCCGGCGGTGGCCAGCGCGGCGGCGGCGCTGCGGATCGTGCGGGAGAACCGGGCCACCGCCCGCGAGCTCGAACCGCTGTGGAGCCAGCTGCGCGAGGTGTTCCCCCACGAGGACGGCGGCCCGCACGCCCCCGGCGGCGGTGAGGCGGTGGGCGGGTCGAGCTACACGGCCTCGGCCGACCACGCGGCCGCACCGCCGGTCGCGGCCTGGCTCTCGCGCCGCTACTACCGCCGGCTCATCGACTGCCGCGACGGTCTGCACCAGCTCGGCCCCTACCTGCAGGCGGTCGCCCGCGACGGCCAGGGTGGCGCCGACCTCCCGACCGGCGCACAGCTGCTGGCCGCGCTCGAGCTACGCCGCGGCGGGACCTACGACCACGACGGGGAACCGGTGGTGCCGGTCGCGGGCCGCGACGACGCCACGATCGGCTTCGCCGACGACGTCCAGGTGCTCGTCGTGCTGTCCCGCCGCCTCGCGGCCGCGCAGCGATCGGCCAGCCACCCGGCCACTGCGCCGTGGCAGCGCCGGCCCCCGGCCACTACTCGTCCTGGTCGGGTCTGAACGGCGGAAAGGTCACGGCCCGACGGCCGGGCAACACCGGCGGCGGCACGAACTGGACCCTGATTTCCGTACGGTTGGTACAGTCTGTACATGAGTGCTGCGCCTGATTTCCGGCCGGAGCCCGCCCCTGACGAGTTGTCCTCGCAGGAGGCCCGCGCCACCTTCGCTGCGGTCCTGCGCCGCGCGGAACAGGGCCACACGACCGTCGTCACCAACCACGGCCGCCGGGTCGCGGCGATCGTCCCGGTCGACGTCGCCGACTACATCGAGCAGATCGAGACCGAGTACCTGCTGCGGGCGGCCCGCGAGGCCAAGGCCGACCCGGAGCCGTCCATCCCGTTGGCCGAGGTCGCCCGAGAGCTGGGCTTCTGACCGACCGTGCCGCCGCGCTATCGGGTCGAGGTCCACCCCTCGGTCGTGAAGACGCTCCGCAAGATGGACCCGCCCGTCGCCCGCCGGCTGTACGCGGCGGTCCACGCCCTCGCCGACAACCCGCGCCCGGCCGCGGCGACCGCCCTCGTCGGCGGCGACGGCCAGATGCGCCTACGAGTGGGCGACTACCGGGTGATCTACGAGATCGAGGACGACCGGCTCCTGGTCCTTGTCCTGCACCTGGCCCACCGCCGCGAGGTCTACCGCGGTGGCCGCTGGTGAGCCGGTCCGACTACGGCGCCATGGATCCAGCCACAGCGCTGCGGAAATGTCTCCCTCAAGACGAAGTTGACGCGTTCAACCAGGAGCTACGAGAAGCCCTGACCCGGGCAGCCGACTCCCTCGACCTGGCTCCTGTGGTCGCCACGCTCAACCGCTGGCGTCACCGGCCCGGGACCCGCCTCGGCGAGCAGCGCACCCGCCTGCTGGCCGCTCTCGGACATTCCCTTCTCGCCGAGCCAGACTCGTGGCCCACCCTGGGGACATACTCCAGCACCGCCGAATCAGAACGCAGGCACGTCAGGGGCCTACTGCAGGGCGACTGGCTCCACATCTTGCCCAGCACCTGGCGCCAGCTCACCCGTGAACTCGGGCTCGACGGCTCTGGGATCTGTCACGAACTTCATCAGCGCGGCGAGCTGCACGTCCCCCCTTCCCGTAGGCGAGCTGGCGATTGGCAAGCCAGCCCGCGCATCCTCGGCCGCCCCACCCGGGTCTACCAAGTCGCCCTCTCAGCTCTGCCCTGATGCGGGTCCCCACCAGACCCTGATGCGGGTCTCCAACAGGGCTGATGCGGGGTGATGCGTGGTGATGCGGGCTCACCGCCCGGGGCTGGCGGCGGGCAACGACGGCGTTGCGCTGGCGAGTGCGTCCCGGCCCTGCGCGAGCTCCGGGACGTGCGCGTGGATCGTGGCGCGGCTGACGCCCAGCAGCCGGGCAATCGAAGCGATGGTGTTCGCCGGGTTGGCCAGCAGGGCCCGTGCGTGCTGCACCTGCTCCGAAGTCAGCGCCGGCGGCCGGCCCAGGCGTTGCCCGCGGGCCCGCGCGGCCGCCAGGCCGTCGCGGGTGCCCTCCACGATCAGCTCGCGGATGAACTCTGCCAACGACGCGAACAGGTGGAACACGAGCCGGCCCCCGGCGGTGGTGGTGTCGATCGACTCGTTGAGCGAGCGGAAGCCGATCCCGCGCCGGCGCAGACCGCCCACGATGGCCAGCAGGTCGTCCAGCGAGCGGCCGAGCCGGTCGAGGGAGACGACCACCAGGACGTCGCCGGGGCGCAGGTAGTCCAGGCACGCCCACAGCTGCGGCCGGTCGACCTTGCGCCCGGACAGCTTGTCGGTGAACACCCGCACGCACCCGGCGGCGTTGAGCGCGGTCAGCTGGCGGTCCAGGTGCTGGTCCCGGGTGCTCACCCGGCCGTAGCCGACGAGCGCGCCGGCGGCCGCGGGCACCGGCAGCAACAGCTCGTCGTCAAGGGCCGGCCCGGCGTGATCGGTCATGGCGCAGACCGTAGGGAAACGGCGGCCCGCGCGTTGCCGACGACACCGACTTTCCGACACCGTTTCCCGACGCCGAAACCCGGTCCCGGCCGGGCGTGTCGCCACCCGCCGCCGCGACGTCGGGAAACGACCGTCTGTCGACGGCCACCGGCGGCGTTCGTGAGGACGCGGCGAGCGCGGGCCAGTCGGCGGGTCGGCCTGGCCCCGTCGGCTGGGGGTGTCATCATCGCCGCCGTGGCGAAGGCGAAGGGGCCCCGCAACCGGGGTGCTGCGCGAGCGGCGAAGGCCGCCCGACGTGCGAACCGGGAGGCCAGGCGTGAGCGGCCGGGTCCGCCCGATCCCTTGCTCCCCGGCCCGGACGATCTGTTGCCGCCGGTGGTGCGGTACGTGAGGGCCGACCGCGAGCTGGACGACGAGGGCGAGCCGGTCGACGTCGCGTTGCTCGATGAGAGCCCGCCGGTCTATGACGTCGAGGTCCGCCGCTACGAGCCTGACCCGCAGGACCCGCAGGACGTCGCGGGCTGGTCGGCCGAGGGCGGAGTGCGCGACGCCAGCGTGGGCACGGACTTTGAGTTCACCGCGTCGTTGGCGGAGCTGCTCGGTTGGGTGCAGGAGGAGGTCGACGCGCTGCGGCAACGGCGCGCCGAGCTGCGGGTGGTGTGCACGCTCGACGGCAGCGAGGCCGAGATGCAGGCCGTGGCTCAGGAGGAGGGCGCGGCGCTGCCGCGTTGAGGACGACCGGCCCCTCGCGCTGCCCGTCGAGCCCGGCGTCCGTAGCTTCCCGAAATATTGACGTTTAAGTGTCAAAATGGCGGGCTATGGTGTTCGGGTGGCCGCCGCAGCGTCTGGCCCGAGGCCCGGCCCGGGGCCGGCCTTCCGGGACGCGAGCCCGGCCGAGGTTCGGGCTGCGCTGGTCCCGGAGGAGGCCGCGGAGTTCGAGCGCGAGTGGCGCACGGTGCTGGCCAAGGCTGCCGACACGCTCGACTTGGCCGAGGTTCTGGAGACGCTGGAGTCGTGGCGTCGGGTCGCCCGGTTGACCGCGGCGGCCGGTGCGGCCGGGCATCGCGCGATGTACCGGCGGGCGGCCGCTCGGCTCACGGGGGAGGACATCCCCGCCGACGAGCCGTTGCCTCGGACCAAGGCGCGGCTGGGCCTGTAGCCGGGTGTACGAGGTCACGACCGACGAGCAGTCGCAAGCCCAGATCGAGCACCTGCCGGCGGCCGCGCGTCGAGGTACACACGGACACCCTGGCCGTCGCGGGTCGGGTAGTTGCGGCCGTTCCGTTCGAGGTCCAGGACGTCGCCGAGAACGGCGAGGACTCGGGTCACGTCGTCCGGGTCGCCGATCACCCGCAGCGCCACCGTCCTGTCTCCAGGATAGGGCAGATCACGGCTGGTCGGTGTGCCGTTCGTCGAGGCGTGCGGCCGTAGGGTGAGGGGCCCAGGTCGGGCGTAGTGGGGAGAGGACAGGTGATGAGATGACGGCTGAGAAGAAGCCTCGACGGACCCGGCGCACGGCCAGCGGCGCCGACGAGCTGACCGCGCTGCGCGCTCGGCGTGCCGAGCTGGATGCGCGCGACGTCGAGCGCCGGCGTCGGGAGGATGCCGCCCTGGAGCGCTACGCGCGGGCGGCCGGTGAGGTGCGCAAGGCACGAGCTGCGGCGGAGGCACGCACGGTCGAGCTGGAGCGGCGGGCCGCTGCCGAGCGCGACAAGGCGATGGAAGTTGAGCGCGAGCAGGAAGCCGCGCAGGCGGCCGCGTTGTTAGAGCTGCACGAGCTGGGTCGCAACGCCGACGACCTGGCCGCGCTCACCGGCGTACCGGTGAAGAAGGTGCGCGCGATGATCCGCGCTGCCCGCCCGACCACGGCCGCCGCCGAGCCCGGAGCGCAGGAGCCGAAGGACGGTCCCGACTCCGCCCCGACCGGCACCGACTGACCGCGACCTCCCGCAGAGGCGAGGCCCGACCACCGACGGCCCGGATCCCGCCTTTCGCATTCCCGGGGGTTGCTCCCGCACGACGGCACGCGGGGGTCCGCCGATCTGTTCGCCCGACCCCCGACACCCGCCCTGCCGACGGCGCGCATGGTGCGCTCCGAGTCCCCCTCCCGCGGCCAAGTCTGGCTGTTGCTGGTCATCAGTCCATGACCTTCTCTGCCTCTTCTGTGGAACGACAGTAGAACGACAGCGGGTCGGCGCCACGAGATGGCAGTCCCG
>NZ_BEGX01000053.1 GCF_002583555.1 Pseudonocardia sp. N23 | reverse complement strand
GACGCTCCTATGGTTCGTCAAGCTCTTGAGGTGACCGGTGGATGTTCGAGCTGTCGGTAGAACTGGCGGCTGATGTAGCGCTTGAGGCAGCGACGGATCTCTGGGTCGGTCTTGCCCTCGGCGCGGCGGCGCTCGGCGTAGGCACGGGTGTCGGGGTCATAACGCAGCCTCGAGACAGCGATGGTGTGAAGGGCCCGGTTGAGCTGACGATCCCCGCAGCGGTTGAGCCGGTAGCGCACCGTCTTGCCCGAGGACGCGGGAATGGGCGCGGTCCCGGCGAGCATGGCGAACGCGCCGTCATCACGGCAGCGGCCCGCATGCGACCAGGCGGTCAGAACGGTGGCGGCGGTGATCGGGCCAACCCCGGGCAGCGGGAGCAGGTCCGGGCGCCAGGACCGCACGATGGTTCGGATCGCCTTCTCGTGCTCGCCGGCCTCGGTGTCCAGGTCGTGGATACGTCGCGCGAGGCTGCGCAGAGCGGTCATCGCGGTGAACACGTGGACGTCCTCAGCGGCGGTGTGCGGGCGCAGCTTGGCCGCGGTCGAGGTCATGACGACGATGCTCTGCCCGCGGAACCGGTCCCGGACCCGCTCCGGGGCGGTGATCACCAGAGCGCGTAGCTGACGTTGAGCGTCCGCGCCCGCCTTGACCGCGCCCCGGCGCACGGTCAACAGCATCTGCAGTGCCGCCCGATCAGCACCGGTCTTGGGTTGGGCCAACCGGGCGCGCGAGAGCGCCTCGCGCGCAGCGCGGGCGGCGTCGAGCGGGTCGGACTTACGACCACCACGACGTGCCGGACGTCCAGGCCGGTCGAGCTCGACCACCAGCTCGTCGATGGCGGCGAGGTGGCGGGCCAGGCCGGCGCCGTAGCCGCCGGTGCCCTCGATCGCCCAGGCCCGTAGACCGGCGTGGGTGTCGGCGAACTCGACGAGCTCGCCGTACCCGTCGGCGTCCGCGGACACCGTCACCGTCGCCACAAGCGCTCCGGTCGCCGCGGTGACCGCGGCGGCGGTGTGGGTGTTGGTGTGGGTATCGACGCCGATCACGACGTCAACGGTCTCAGCGAGCCTGGACTTCTCCAGGGGCTCTGTCAGCATGGGCACTGCGTTCTCCTTGCCGGGAGGGACGTGGAAGGTCCCGGTCCCGGTTCGGAGCCGGCAAGACTGTGACGGGACACGCCGGCGGCTACCGGCGGTCAAGCTCCTGATCAGGCCAGCTGCTCCGGCCGGGCCGGCGCCGACGCCACCAGGCGGGCAAGTCCCGCTTGAAGGCACCCGCAGGGCCAGTCAGAGCAAGGGCCACACCTGCTGTCGTCGTGCACCAACCCACCATTACCGGGCCGGTACCACCAGCCTCACA
>NZ_BEGX01000052.1:266067-573148 GCF_002583555.1 Pseudonocardia sp. N23 | reverse complement strand
CTGGCTCGTCCAGATCCTCGAACGGATGGTGCACGGGCAGGGCACCAGTGAGGACGTCGAGACGATGCTCGACATCTGCGACAACATCCTGGGCCGTTCCTTCTGCGCGCTCGGTGACGGCGCGACGAGCCCGATCACCAGTGGCATCAAGTACTTCCGCCAGGAGTTCCTGGACCTGATCGCCGAACAGCCCGCGGTCCCGCGTCCGGAGCAGCTGGCCGAGATGACGGGAGCGAGCGCGTGACCCTGTCGCCGGAGAAGTCCGAGACCAGGCCGGTGCCCGAGGGTCACGTCCGCCTGACGATCGACGGCCTCGAGGTCGACGCCCCGCAGGGTGAGCTGCTGATCCGCACGTGCGAGCGCCTCGGCATCATCGTCCCGCGGTTCTGCGACCACCCCCTGCTCGACCCGGCCGGCGCGTGCCGCCAGTGCCTGGTCGAGGTGGAGATGGGCGGCCGGCCGATGCCCAAGCCGCAGGCCAGCTGCACCATGACCGTGGCCGACGGGATGGTCGTCAGGACCCAGCACACGTCGTCCGTGGCCGACAAGGCCCAGCAGGGCGTCATGGAGCTGCTGCTGATCAACCACCCGCTCGACTGCCCGATCTGCGACAAGGGCGGCGAGTGCCCCCTGCAGAACCAGGCGATGACCTCGGGGCGCACGGACTCCCGGTTCGTCGACACCAAGCGGACGTTCCCCAAGCCGCTGCCGATCTCGACGCAGGTGCTGCTCGACCGCGAGCGGTGCGTCCTGTGCCAGCGCTGCACCCGGTTCTCCGACGAGATCGCCGGTGACCCGTTCATCGAGCTCCTCGAGCGCGGCGCGAAGCAGCAGATCGGTGTCGCGCAGGACCAGCCGTTCCAGTCGTACTTCTCGGGCAACACCATCCAGATCTGCCCGGTCGGCGCGCTCACCAGCGCCGCCTACCGGTTCCGCTCCCGCCCGTTCGACCTGGTGTCGACGCCCGGGGTCACCGAGCACGACTCCAGCGGTGCGGCGATCCGCACCGACACCCGCCGCGGCACCGTGATGCGCCGCCTCGCCGGCAACGACCCCGAGGTCAACGAGGAGTGGATCGACGACCGGACCCGCTTCGGGTTCCGGTACCTCACCTCGGCAGGCCGGATCACCCGGCCGCTGGTCCGCGGGTCGGACGGCGTGCTGGCGGAGACGTCCTGGACCGACGCGCTGCGCGTCGCGGCCGAGGGGCTGCTCGCGGCCCGCGCGGCCGGCGGGATCGGGGTGCTGCCCGGTGGTCGGCTGACCGTCGAGGACGCCTACGCGTACGCGAAGTTCGCCCGTGTCGCCGCGCACACCAACGACGTGGACTTCCGCGCGCGCCCGCACAGCGCGGAGGAGCTGGAGTTCCTGGCGTCGGCCGTCGTCGGGACGACGCCGGAGACCGGCGTGACCTACACGGCGCTCGAGGCCGCCCCGGCGGTCCTCACGGTCGGGCTCGACCCCGAGGAGGAGGCGGGCATCGTCTTCCTCCGGCTGCGCAAGGCCGTCCGCAAGCACGGCCTGCGCGTCTTCCAGCTCGGTCAGTGGACCACCCCCGGTACCCACAAGACCAACGCGACGCTCATCCCGGCGGTTCCCGGCGGGGAGGCCGCGGTCCTGGGCGACCTGGCGGCCACGGGCGGCGAGCTCGTCGACGCTCTGAGCGCCACGGGCGCGGTGATCCTGGTCGGCGACCGGGCCGCAGAGGTCTCCGGCCTCTACTCCGCCGTCGCCGAGCTGGCCGCCCGCACCGGCGCGAAGGTCGCGTGGGTCCCGCGCCGCGCGGGCGACCGGGGCGCGCTGGAGGCGGGCGCCGTCCCGTCGCTGCTGCCCGGGGGCCGCCGCGTCGCCGACGCCGCGGCCCGCGCCGAGGTCGAGCAGCTGTGGGGCATGGCCGAGGGCACGATCGCGGCCACCCCGGGCCGCGACGCCGACGAGATCCTCGCCGCCGCGGCCGACGGAGTGCTGTCGGCACTGGTCGTCGGCGGGGTCGACCCGCACGACCTGTCCGACCCGGCGGGCGCGATCGAGGCGCTGTCGAAGGCCGGCTTCGTCGTCAGCCTGGAGATGCACACCTCGGCGGTCACCGAGCTCGCCGACGTCGTGCTGCCGGTCGCTCCCGACGTGCAGCGCTCCGGCGCCTACGTCAACTGGGAGGGCCGGCGCCGCGAGTTCCGCGTCGCTCTCGACTCGTCGGGCGTGCTGCCCGACTGCCGGGTGCTCGACACGCTGGCCGTCGAGATGGACGTCGACCTGTTCACCCAGACGCCGGCGGCCTCCGCGGGCGACATGGCCCGCGTCGGGTCGGTCGCGGCGTCGGGTGCGGTGCCCGCGGTGGGCGCCGCCGACGCGATCGCCCCCGGCTACGGCCAGGCGGTGCTCGCGACGTGGCGGCAGCTGATCGGTGGCGGCTCGCTGTCGGTCGACGAGCCGCACCTCGCGGGCACGGCCCGGGCCGCGGTGCTGCGGGTCAACCCCGCGACGGCCGAGCGCCTCGGCCTGGCCGAGGGGGTGGACGCGACGGTGCGCACGGCACGCGGCGCGGTGACGCTCCCGGTGGCCTTCGCCGACCTGCCCGACGGCGTGGTGTGGCTACCCGCCAACCCGGTGGACGCCGACGGCGTCCGCACGGCGCTGGGCGCGGGCCACGGCGACCTGGTCGGCGTCACCGGCGCCGGCAACCTTGACGGAGGTGCGGCGTGAACCACACCCAGCAGCTGCTGGCCGACGACCCGATCTGGATCATCCTCATCAAGGTCGTCGGGCTCTTCGCGCTCGGCGTCGTCCTGACGCTCCTCATGATCAACGCGGAGCGCAAGGTCGTCGGGCGCATGCAGCAGCGCCCCGGCCCGAACCGGGTCGGTCCGGGCGGCTGGCTCCAGTCCCTCGCGGACGGGCTGAAGCTGGCGTTCAAGGAAGACATCATGCCGACGCTCGCCGACAAGCGGGTGTACTTCATCGCCCCGGTGATCTCGACGATCCCGGCGTTCGTCGCGTTCTCGGTGATCCCGTTCGGCGGCGAGGTCTCGATCTTCGGTGAGCGCACGGCGCTGCAGCTCGTCGACCTGCCGGTCGGTGTGCTGGTCGTGCTCGCCTGCTCGTCGATCGGCGTCTACGGCATCGTCCTCGGTGGCTGGGCCTCCGGCTCGCCGTACTCGTTGCTGGGCGCGCTGCGCTCGGCCGCGCAGGTGATCTCCTACGAGATCGCGCTGGGCCTGTCGATCGTCGCCGTCATCCTCTACACCGGCTCGATGTCGACGTCGGACATCGTCACCGCGCAGGGCACCGGCTGGTACGTGTGGCTGCTGATCCCGAGCTTCGTCGTCTTCGTGATCTCGATGGTGGGTGAGACCAACCGCGCGCCGTTCGACCTCCCCGAGGCCGAGTCGGAGCTGGTCGGCGGCTTCCACACCGAGTACACGTCGCTGAAGTTCGCGCTGTTCTTCCTCGCCGAGTACGTCAACATGGTGACCGTCTCGGCGATGGCCACGACGCTGTTCCTCGGCGGCGGCCAGATCCCATGGCTGGGCCACCTGTGGTCCGGCTTCGACAACGGCTGGTTCCAGTTCCTCGCCTTCATCCTGAAGACGATGATCTTCCTGTTCCTCTTCATCTGGCTCCGCGGCACGCTGCCCCGGTTCCGGTACGACCAGTTCATGCGGCTGGGCTGGAAGTGCCTCGTTCCACTGTCGCTGCTGTGGATCCTGCTGATCTTCGCGGTCCGCGCCTGGCGCAACAGCGAGTCCGGCGACATCACGACGCTCCTGGTCGCCGGCGGCATCGTGCTCGTCGTCGTCCTGATCGTCGCGTTCCTGGTGCCCGACCGCAGACGTACGGAGGCCCTGCCGATCGAGCTGGGCTCCGACTATCCCGTCCCGCCGCTCGACCTCACGGTGCCGACGCCGCCGCGCGCCCGCACCCGTCGGGTCGCCGGGCCGGCAGGCCGGGAGCCCGCTGCAGTGGGCTCCGGCGACTCCGGGAAGGAGACCGAGTAGATGTCCGAGTTCGTCAACTTCTTCAAGGGATTCGGCGTCACCTTCTCGACGATGTTCAAGAAGGTCGTCACCGAGGAGTACCCGGAGGACTTCCCGCCGGCCGCGCCGCGCTACCACGGGCGCCACCAGCTCAACCGCCACCCGGACGGGCTGGAGAAGTGCGTCGGCTGCGAGCTGTGCGCCTGGGCCTGTCCCGCCGACGCGATCTTCGTCGAAGGCGGCGACAACACCGAGGAGGCCCGGTTCTCCCCGGGCGAGCGCTTCGGCGCCGACTACCAGATCAACTATCTGCGCTGCATCGGCTGCGGGTTGTGCATCGAGGCGTGCCCCACCCGGTCGCTGACGATGACCAACTTCTACGAGATGGCCGACGACAACCGCCAGGACCTGATCTACACCAAGGAGCAGCTGCTCGCGCCGCTGCTGCCGGGCATGGAGCAGCCGCCGCACCCCATGCGCCTCGGTGAGACCGAGCAGGACTACTACGTGCAGGGCCCGAAGCTCGCCCGGGCGTCCGCGGCGGGCGAGAAGAACTCGAACGACCCTGTCGGGGAGCAGAGCCGATGATCACGACGCTCGCGCAGGCCGTGGCCGACTCCGGCGGGCCGATGACGCTCGGCGAGTCGATCGCCTTCTGGATCCTGGGCCCGATCGCCCTCGGTGGCGCGCTCGGCACGGTGCTGGCCCGCAACGCCGTGCACTCGGCGCTGTTCCTGGTCATGACGATGCTCAGCCTGGGCATCCTCTACATGGTCCAGCAGGCGCCGTTCCTCGGCTTCGTGCAGATCATCGTCTACACCGGCGCCGTGATGATGCTGTTCCTGTTCGTGCTGATGCTCGTCGGCCGGGACAGCTCGGACTCGGTCGTCGAGGTGCTGCGCGGGCAACGGCTCGCCGGCCTCGTGCTCGGCCTCGGCCTCGCGGTGCTGCTCGTCTCGGCCATCGCCCGCGCCCTCGTCGAGGTCACCCCCGTGGGCCTCGGCGCCGGCGGCAACGGCTCGACGAACAACCTGCAGGGCATCGGCCGGCTGATCTTCACCGACTACCTGCTGGCCTTCGAGCTGACCTCCGCGCTGCTGATCACCGCGGCCCTCGGCGCGATGGTCCTGGCGCACGCGCAGACGAAGGCGCACGACAAGCCCACCCAGCGCGAGACCGTGCTCGCCCGGCTGCGGGGGCAGCACGCCCGCATCTCCCCGCTGCCCGGCCCGGGCGTGTTCGCGACGGCCAACTCCGTCGCGGTGCCCGCCCTGCTCCCCGACGGCTCGATCGCCCCGGAGTCGCTCTCCGACATCATCGAGTCGACCCCGGTCGAGGAGATCGAGCAGGTGCCGCCCGACCCCCGCGCCCTCACCGGCGGCACCCCCTCGCAGGACGGTGACCGATGACCCCGACGTACTACCTGCTCCTCTCGGCGCTGCTGTTCGCCATCGGAGCCGTCGGCGTCCTGGTGCGCCGCAACGCGATCGTCGTGTTCATGTGCATCGAGCTGATGCTCAACTCGGTGAACCTGACGCTGGTGACGTTCTCGCGGATCAACGGCGCGCTCAACGGCCAGATCATGGCGTTCTTCGTCATGGTCGTCGCCGCGGCCGAGGTCGTGGTCGGGCTCGCCATCATCATGTCGATCTTCCGCACGCGCCGGTCCGCCTCGGTGGACGACGCCAACCTGCTCAAGTACTAGGAGCTCCCCGTGCCTACCCAGCTCCCCGAAGCGGGGCAAGTGGCGGCTGCGAGCGGTGTCGCATCGCTCGCGTGGCTGCTCGTGGTGCTGCCGGCCCTCGGCGCGCTGTTCCTGTTCGTCTCCGGACGGCGCAGTGACCGCTGGGGCCACTGGCTGGGCGTCGCGACGGTCGTCGCCTCGTTCGTCATCGGCCTGCTGATCTTCCTCGACACCATCGGCCTGGACCCCTCGCAGCGCACCCGCGAGGTGTCGGTCTACGAGTGGATCTCCGTCGGCGGCCTGCACATCGACTTCGGCCTGCGGCTCGACCCGCTGTCCCTGACGTTCGTGCTGCTGATCACCGGCGTCGGCTCGTTGATCCACATCTACTCGACCGGCTACATGAGCCACGACCCCGGGCGGCGGCGCTTCTTCGCGCAGCTGAACCTGTTCGTCGCGGCCATGCTGGTGCTGGTCCTCGGCAACAACTTCGTGATGCTCTACCTCGGCTGGGAGGGCGTCGGTCTGGCGTCGTACCTGCTGATCGGCTTCTACCAGGACCGCCCGGCCGCGGCGACCGCCGCCAAGAAGGCGTTCCTGATGAACCGCGTCGGCGACGTCGGGCTCGCGCTGGCGATCTTCCTGCTGTGGCTCGAGCTCGGCACCACGCAGTACACCGAGGTCTTCGCCCGCATCGGCGAGGTGCCGCCGGGCACGACGCTCGCGATCACGATCCTGCTGCTGCTGGGCGCCTGCGGCAAGTCGGGCCAGTTCCCGTTGCAGGCCTGGCTGCCGGACGCGATGGAGGGCCCGACCCCGGTCTCGGCCCTCATCCACGCGGCGACGATGGTCACCGCGGGCGTGTACCTCATCGCCCGCGCCAACCCGATCTACAACCTCAGCGCCGACGGCAGGCTGGTGGTCGCCCTCATCGGCACGATCACACTGCTCATCGGCGCGATCATCGGCTGCGCGTACGACGACATCAAGAAGGTGCTCGCGTACTCCACGGTCAGCCAGATCGGGTACATGATCCTGGCGGTCGGGCTCGGGCCCGTCGGCTACGCGCTGGGCATCGCACACCTGCTGGCGCACGGCTTCTTCAAGGCCGGACTGTTCCTCGGCGCCGGCTCGGTCATGCACGCCATGAACGACGACGTCGACATGCGCCACTACGGCGGGCTCGCCCGGCACATGCCGATCACGTTCGTGACGTTCGGGCTGGGCTACCTCGCGCTGATCGGGTTCCCGTTCCTGTCCGGCTACTTCACCAAGGACGCCATCATCGAGGCCGCGTTCGCGCAGCCGGGGTGGCAGGGCTGGGTGTTCGGCCTCGTCGCCGCGGTCGCCGCGGGTCTCACCGCGTTCTACATGACGCGGCTGATGATCATGACGTTCTTCGGCAAGAAGCGCTGGAAGGACATCAAGGCCCCCGACGGCCACGACTACCACCCGCACGAGTCCGGCATCGCGATGACGTTCCCGATGATCGTGCTGGCCTTCGGCTCGGTCTTCGCGGGCTTCCTGCTCACGCAGGGCCACCGGCTCGCAGAGTGGCTGTCGCCGACCCTCGGCGAGCTCGAGGAGCTGAAGGGTGGCGCACTGCCGCACTCCGTCGTCCCGTGGCTGGTCCTGGGGCTCTCGGCCCTGGGTGTCGTGCTGGCCTACCTGTTCGTCGGCCGCCGGCCCACCCCGGTCGAGCGTCCCGAGCCGGTGTCGCTGCCGGTCCGGGCCGCCCGCAAGGACCTGTACGCCAACGCGATCAACGAGGCGCTCATCGCGCGCCCCGGCGTCTGGCTGACCCGGGCGCTCGTGTTCATCGACAACCGGGGTGTCGACGGCCTCGTCAACGGAACGGCCGCCACCCTCGGCGGCTCGTCCGGCCGGCTGCGCAGGCTGCAGACCGGTTTCGTCAGGTCCTACGCGCTGAGCATGCTCGGCGGTTCGGTCCTCGTCATCGCCGCGTTGCTGGCGGTGAGGTTCGCATGACTGGAGGCTCGTCCGTGCTGCTGCTCGTCCTGCTGCTCGTGCCGCTGGTCGGTGCGGCGCTGGTCGCCCCGATCAGGGAGCAGGTCACCGCCAAGTGGGTGGCCGTCGCGGTGTCGGTCGTCGAGCTCGCGCTCGTCGTCGTCGCCTGGTTCGCGTACTCGGTCCCGGCCGCGCAGGGCGGCACCCGGTTCCAGCTCGAGTTCGCCGTCGACTGGATCCCGGCGTTCGGCACCCGCTTCGCGCTCGGCATCGACGGCTTCGCGCTCGTCATGCTCGCGATCACCGCGGTCCTCGTGCCGATCGTGATGGCGTTCTCCTGGTCGGAGAAGCTCCCCGAGGGGCGCACCCAGTCCGGGTTCTTCGCCCTCGTGCTGGCCACCGAGGGGCTGCTGGTCGGCGTCTTCGCCGCCACCGACGTCTTCCTGTTCTACGTCTTCTTCGAGGCGATGCTCATCCCGATGTACTTCCTGATCGGGCGCTTCGGCGGCCCGCGCAGGCAGTACGCCGCGGTGAAGTTCTTCCTGTACTCGCTGCTGGGCGGGCTGATCATGCTCGCCTCGGTGATCGGGCTGTTCGTCGTCAGCGGTCGCGAGCTGGGCCAGGGCACGTTCACCTGGGTCGAGCTGCAGAAGATGGCGGCGTCGCTGCCCGAGAGCACCCAGATCTGGCTGTTCCTCGGCTTCTTCGTCGCCTTCGCGATCAAGGCGCCGCTGGTGCCGTTCCACACCTGGCTGCCCGACGCCGGTGCCGAGGCCCCCGTCGGGGCCGGCGTGCTGCTCGTCGGCATCCTCGACAAGGTCGGCACGTTCGGTTTCCTGCGCTACTGCCTGCCGCTGTTCCCGCTGGCCTCGCAGAAGCTGGCACCGCTGGTGCTCACCCTCGCGGTGATCGGCATCCTCTACGGCGGCCTGCTGGCGGTCGGGCAGACCGACATGAAGCGCTTCGTGTCCTACACCTCGATCGCGCACTTCGGCTTCATCGCGCTGGGCATCTTCGCCTTCTCGACGCAGTCGATCAGCGGCTCGGTGCTCTACATGGTCAACCACGGTGTCTCGACGGGCATGCTGTTCATGGTCGTCGGCCTGGTGATCGCCCGCGGCGGGTCGCGGCTCGTCGGCGACTACGGGGGCGTGCACAAGGTGGCGCCGCTGCTGGCGGGTGCGTTCCTCGTCGCCGGCCTGTCGTCGCTGGCCCTGCCGGGCACCAACTCGTTCGTGAGCGAGTTCCTGGTGCTGCTGGGCTCGTTCCCCCGCCAGCCCGTCTTCACGATCCTGGCGACCGTCGGCATCATCTTCGCCGCGCTCTACGTGCTCTGGTTCTACCAGCGCACCATGCAGGGCCCGCTGCGCGGTTCGGCCGTGCTCGCCGCCCTCGGCGGTGGCCGCGGTGACGGCCCGGGCACCATGATCGACCCGGCCGTGGCCGCCGAGCGCGGCGCGACCGGATTCCCCGACCTGTCCAAGCGGGAGATCGGCGTCCTGACGCCGATGATCGTGCTGATCCTGGTGCTCGGGTTCTTCCCCGGCCCGGTGCTCGACGTGATCAACCCGACGGCAGCCGCCACGATGACCGAGGTCGGACTCCCCGACCCGGTGGGAGGGGTGTCCCGGTGACCCCGGTTCTTCTCGCGCAGGCGACCGGCGGGGCGATCACCGCGCCGCCGATCGCCTACGGGGCCATCGCCCCCGTGCTGATCGTGCTGGGCGGTGCCTGCGTCGCGGTGCTCGTCGAGGCGTTCCTGCCGCGGCACCAGCGCTGGCCCGTCCAGGTGGCCCTGAGCCTCGTGATCCTCGCCGCGGCGGGTGTCACCCTCGGCGTCCACGCCGGCGGCAGTCCCGCCGCCCTGACGACGCTGGGCGACGCACTGTCCGTCGACAACCCGACGCTGTTCCTGTGGGGCACGCTGCTGCTGCTCGGCCTGGGCAGCATCCTGCTGATCGCCGATCGCTCGGTGGAGCCGGGCGGCGCGTTCATCCCGTCGTCGGCGTCCCGGGCGGCCGCGGCCGGCGGGGGCGGCGAATCCGTCCTCCCGGGCATCGAGGCCGAGGACGACCGCGACTACGGTGAGCCGGGCTCCGCCCCGACGATGCAGACCGAGGTCTTCCCGTTCGCGCTGTTCGCGCTCGGCGGCATGATGACCTTCGTCGCGGCCAACGATCTGCTGACGATGTTCATCGCCCTCGAGGTCCTGTCGCTGCCGCTGTACCTGATGTGCGGGCTCGCGCGGCGCCGCCGGCTGCTCTCGCAGGAGGCGGCCGTCAAGTACTTCCTGCTCGGCGCGTTCGCGTCGGCGTTCTTCCTCTACGGCCTCGCGCTGCTCTACGGCTACGCGGGCTCGGTGAAGCTCTCGGCGATCGCGCAGGCGGCTGCCGGCTCCGACCGCTCCGACACGCTGCTGTTCGGCGGTCTGGCGCTGCTCGTCGTGGGCCTGCTCTTCAAGGGGTCGGTCGGACCGTTCCACACCTGGACGCCCGACGTCTACCAGGGCGCCCCGACGCCGGTCACCGCGTTCATGGCGGCCTGCACGAAGGTCGCGGCGTTCGGCGCGATCTCCCGGGTCCTCTTCGTGGCGTTCGACACCACCCGCTGGGAGTGGCGGGGCGTGCTGTGGGCCGTCGCGATCGTCTCGATGGTCATCGGCGCCGTGCTCGGTCTCACCCAGACCGACATCAAGCGCATGATCGCCTACTCGTCGATCGCGCACGCCGGCTTCCTGCTGCTCGGCTCGATGTCCATCACCGAGCAGGGCGTCTCCGGCACGCTGTTCTACCTGCTGGCCTACGGCTTCACCACGCTCGCGGTGTTCGGGGTCATCTCGCTGGTCCGCGACGCCGACGGAGAGGCCTCGCACCTGTCCCAGTGGGCGGGGCTCGCGAAGAGATCCCCGCTGCTCGCAGGGGTGATGACGTTCCTGTTGCTGGCGTTGGCGGGTATCCCGTTGACGAGTGGTTTCACGGCCAAGTTCGCGGTCTTCGCGGCGGCGCTGGACGACGGGATGGCCCCGCTCGTGATCGTCGCGCTGATCGCCAGCGCGGTCGCGGCGTTCTTCTACCTGCGGGTCATCGTGCTCATGTACTTCAACGAGCCGGCACCCGACGGGCCCACCGTCACGGTGCCCGGAGCGTTCACGACGGCGGCCATCACCCTGGGCGTCCTCGTCACACTCCTGCTGGGCATCGTCCCGTCGCTGGCGCTGGGTATGGCCTCCGGCGGCCCCTTCGTCGGGTGAGTTCGTAGGCTGAAGGGGTGGAGACACACATCGTCGCGGGAGTAGAGGTCGGCGACCCGCTGTTGGCCGCGGTCACGACCGACGGCCTCAAGCGGGTCGAGGACCTCCTGCACCGCGAGGTCCAGGCCGAGTACCACTTCGTCGCGGAGACGTCGCTACACCTGATCGACGCGGGTGGGAAGCGGTTCCGGCCGCTGTTCACGCTGCTGTCGGCGCAGGTGGGGCCCCGTCCCGACAGCGACGAGGTGATCACGGCGTCGGCCGTGGTGGAGCTCGTGCACCTGGCGACGCTCTACCACGACGACGTCATGGACTCGGCCACGATGCGCCGCGGGGCCGAGAGCGCCAACTCCCGGTGGGACAACACCGTCGCAATCCTGACGGGCGACTTCCTGTTCGCGCACGCGTCACGGCTCGTGGCCGACCTCGGCCCCGACGCGGTGCGGATCATCGCCGAGACGTTCGCCGAGCTGGTCACGGGTCAGATGCGCGAGACCCGTGGCCCCGGCCCGGGCGACGACCCGGTGGAGCACTACCTGCGGGTCGTCGCCGAGAAGACGGGGTCGCTGATCGCGACGTCGGGCCGCTACGGCGGCATGTTCTCCGGCTGCACGCCGGAGCAGACCGAGGCGCTGCGCCGTTTCGGGGCGACGATCGGGACGGCGTTCCAGATCTCCGACGACGTCATCGACATCGCGTCGCCATCGGACGACTCGGGCAAGACCCCGGGCACCGACCTGCGCGAGGGCGTGCAGACGCTGCCGATGCTCTACGCGGTGCAGGAGCCGGGGGCCGACCGGCTGCGGCACCTGCTGTCGCGTCCGATCAGCGACGACGCCGAGGTCGAGGAGGCGCTCGACCTGCTGCGCACCGGCCCCGGCCTCGACCGCTCCCGCCAGACGTTGGCGCACTACGCGGAGGACTCCCGCGCGCAGCTGGCCCTGCTGCCCGACTGCCCGGCGACGGCGGCACTCTCGACGCTGACGTCCTACGTCGTCGAGCGCACGGGCTGATCCGCCCACCAGGACCTGCCGGGTCCGGCGCGGGACCGGTTCACGCATCGACGTGACCGGTCCGACGTCGAACCCGACGGTGGGCCCCAGCCCTGCCGGCGGGTGTTCTGGAAGGCCGCGATGCGCCGGCCCGGGCCGGCGGAGGCGTCGTCCGGTGACCCGCCTGCGGAGCGGGGCGGAGGACCGGGTCAGGTCGAGGCCGGGACCCGGAGCATGGGCACGACCGTCGCGAACCCCGCCACCACCATGAACGTGGTGTGGCCGGCGCCGTGACCGAACGTGCCGTGGCCGGACCCCACAGCGTGCCGGCCACCGCTGCCGCCGCGAGGCCGGTGCGGTCGACCGCCCCGGAGGTCGACGGATCCGTGGCGGTCAGGACCTCCATCAGAACACCCGCACGACGCGCCCGCCGGGGTGAACCCGGTCACCCGCACGGGCCGCTCACGAACCGGCGACCAGCTCCAGGACCCGCGCCGCGCAGCCCCACGACCGGCTGCCGCCGTTGCCGCCGTTGCCGTAGTCGTGCACGAAGGGAACCAAGGCCCGACGATCCGCACGCGCCCCGGTGGTCGTGTTGCGGAGCGTGATCCTGTCGTGACACGGCGGTGGTGGGATACGCGCGTGGCCTCGCACGCGTCGCGTCCCCGGCAACGGCTGTCGGTGTGGCTGCTCGCGGTCGTCGTGGTCCCGGCGCTGCTGGGGGGGCTCGCGCTGCTGTGGCCGGCGCCCCGGATCGCCGACGACATCGCCGCCCGGACCTCGGCGGCGCTGGCGGCGGCGGGAATCGCCGGCGTGGGCGTCGGCGTGTCCGGCCGCGACGTCGCCCTCACCGGCGTCCCGCCCGACGCGCTCGACCGGGCGCGCGATGTCGTCGACGGCGTCACCGGGGTGCGGGAGGTGTCGGTGGCCGCGGGCCCGTCGCGACCGGAGCCGGCGGGCCCGGCCGCGGCCGACGTCACCGCGCTCGTCGCCGCCGCACCCGTCACGTTCACCGCGGACAGCGCGGTACTGCAGGGCCCGGCGGCCGACACGGTGATCCGCGTGGGGCAGTGGCTCGCCGCCCACCCGGACGCGCGGGTGCGGCTCACCGGGCACGCCGCCGACACCCCCGGCCCGCCCGCGGTGGCACAGGCGCTGTCGCTGGATCGGGCCCGGGCCGTCGGGGACGCGTTGCGGGCCGCCGGGATCGACGGGTCGCGGATCGCCGTCGAGGGCAGGGGCGAGGCCGACCCGCTGCCGACCGCGGCGGCCAGCAGGCGGGTCGAGATCGTCGCGGGCTAGTTGGTCGCGGGGGAGGAGCCGGCCACGAGAGCGTCGAGGACGTCGTCGGTCGGGGTGTCCGGGTCGACGCCCTACCGCTCCGGCGCGGTCGTCAACGAGTACACCCGCACGGGCTGACCTGCGCGGGGCGCGCGGCGGAACCGTCGACGGGCGGCCCGGCGGCCGATACGGTGACGCGGCCGGCCGAGGTGCGGGGTCGGCGCCGCGGTGGGGGGAGTCGCGATGGCGTGGCTGTTCGGTCAGGTCTGGCTGCTGTGCCTGGTCGCGTTCCTGCTGGGCGCGGCGGCGACGTGGGTGACGTTCGTGGCCCCGGCGCGGCGGGCGGGGCGTCGTCGTCCGACGGTCGACCACGCGTGGAACCCCACGCCACCGACCGGGGTGCGGCAGCCGCACCCGGGGCACACCCGCCCGGCAGGGCAGGAGCCGCCGTCGACACCGCCGCCCGGTGTCCCGCTGGGGTCGCTCAACTCGGCGCTGGCCGCCCTCGACGCGTGGAACGTCCCGTCCGGGGTGCGGCCGGGGACGGCGAAGGAGGCGACGAGCGCGCTGGAACGGCTCGGCGTGGGATCCCAGCCGCCGGACGAGCCGCCGACCGAGGACACACCCGCCGGGCCGGGCCCCGAAGGATCAGAACCCGGCCCCGGCGTGCGGTTCCGCAAGGACGGCCGGCCCGCCGTGCCGACGCAGCACGGGTCGCCGGAGGACTGACCCGGGCTCAGCCCGCGACGGTCCAGGTGTCGCGGCCGTTGAGCAGGGACTGCAGGGACGGCGCGCTGTCGGCGGCCTTCGCCTGCGCCACCTGCGCCCGCGCGGCGTCGTCGTAGGTGGCCCGCGACGAATCGCGGAAGATGCCCGTGACGGTGTGCGTGAGGTCCTGGTCGGACAGCCGCGACAGCGCGAAGGCGAGCTCGTGGCTGCCCGCGTCGTGCACGACGATGTCCGACGGGTCCACCGACGCCGCGTCGACCACCTTCAGCCTGAGCCCGTCGGCCACGACGGCGTGGGTGCCCAGGCCGTCCGCGCCCTCGGAGCCGAAGCGGATCGGCTCGCCGTGGGTGAGCGGGACGATCCGGTTCTCCTTGCCGTCCTTGCGCAGCACGTCGAAGCTGCCGTCGTTGAAGATCGGGCAGTCCTGCAGGATCTCGACCAGCGCGGTGCCGCGGTGCGCGGCGGCCGCGCCGAGGACGGCGGTGAGGTTCTTGCGGTCGCTGTCGATGGCCCGCCCGACGAACGTCGCCTCGGCGCCCAGCGCCATCGACACCGGGTTGAACGGGTGGTCGATCGAGCCCAGGGGCGTCGACTTGGTGACCTTGCCCTGCTCCGACGTCGGCGAGTACTGGCCCTTGGTGAGCCCGTAGATCCGGTTGTTGAACAGCAGGATCTTCAGGTTCACGTTGCGCCGCAACGCGTGGATCAGGTGGTTGCCGCCGATCGACAGGGCGTCGCCGTCGCCGGTGACGACCCACACCGACAGGTCGGGCCGGGTGATGGCCAGGCCCGTCGCGATGGTCGGGGCGCGGCCGTGGATCGAGTGCATCCCGTAGGTGTTGAGGTAGTACGGGAAGCGTGAGCTGCAGCCGATGCCGGAGACGAAGACGGTGTTCTCGCGCTTGATGCCCAGCGTCGGCAGGAAGGACCGGACGGCGGCGAGCACGGCGTAGTCACCGCAGCCCGGGCACCAGCGGACCTCCTGGTCGGAGGTGAAGTCCTTGGCGGACTGCGGCTCCTCGGCGGTGGGCACACCGTCGAGACCGCCGATCCCGGGCAGCCCCAGGTCGACGAGTGCGCCGAGTGCGGGTGAGGTGTGCTGGTCGGTCATGCGTCCACTCCCTGCGGCGCGGAGCCGCGTTCACCGGACGACGGATGGCTGCCGTCCAGGTAGCCGAGGAACACGTCCTGGAGTTCCTCGGCCTTGAACGGCAGGCCCGACACCTTGGTGTAGGACTGCGCGTCGACGAGGTAGCGGGCGCGCAGCAGCATCACGAGCTGGCCGAGGTTCATCTCGGGCACGAGCACCGTCCCGTAGGAGTGCAGGAGCTCGCCGAGGTTGGCCGGGAACGGGTTGAGGTTGCGCAGGTGCAGCGTCGCGACGCGGTGGCCCATGCCCCGCACCCGGCGCGCCCCGGCGACGATCGGCCCGTACGTGGAGCCCCAGCCGACGACGAGGACGTCCGCGTCGCCGGACGGGTCGTCGACCTCCGCGTCCGGGACCCGGATGCCACCGATCTTCTCGGCGCGCAGCCTGACCATCCGGTCGTGGTTGTCGGGCTCGTAGGAGATCGAGCCGCGGCCGTCGGCCTTCTCCAGGCCGCCGATCCGGTGCTCGAGCCCGGGCGTGCCCGGGACCGCCCACGGACGCGCCAGCGTGTCGGCGTCGCGCAGGTAGGGCCAGAACTCGTCGGACCCGTCGGGGGCGTTGGGTTCGGTCGCGAAGTTCGGGTCGACGGACTCCAGCGTCGAGGCGTCCGGGACCTTCCACGGCTCGGAGCCGTTGGCCAGCGCACCGTCGGAGAGCAGGATGACCGGTGTCCGGTAGGTGACGGCGATGCGGGCGGCCTCGACGGCGGCGCCGAAGCAGTCGCCGGGGCTGCGCGGGGCGATGATCGGCAGCGGGGCCTCGCCGTTGCGCCCGAACATGGCCTGCAGCAGGTCGGCCTGCTCGGTCTTGGTGGGCAGCCCGGTCGACGGGCCGCCGCGCTGCACGTCGACGATCAGCAGCGGCAGCTCCAGGGCCACCGCGAGGCCGATCGTCTCGGACTTGAGCGCGATGCCCGGGCCCGACGTGGTGGTGACGCCGAGGGCGCCGCCGAACGACGCGCCCAGGGCCGCGCCGATGCCGGAGATCTCGTCCTCGGCCTGGAACGTCGTCACGCCGAAGGCCTTGTGCTTGGACAGCTCGTGGAGGATGTCCGACGCCGGGGTGATCGGGTAGGAGCCGAGGAACACCGGCAGGCCGGTGACCTGTCCGGCGGCCACGATCCCGTAGGACAGCGCCGTGTTGCCGGTGATCTGGCGGTAGGTGCCGGACTCCAGCTTCGCAGGGGCCACCTCGTAGGTGACGGCGAACGACTCGGTGGTCTCGCCGTAGGCGTGGCCTGCGCGGAACGCGAGGATGTTGGCCTCGGCGAGGTCGGGGCGGCGGGCGAACTTCTCCCGCAGGAACCGTTCGGTGCCCTCGCTGGGCCGGTGGTACATCCACGACAGGAGACCGAGGGCGAACATGTTCTTCGCGCGCTCGGCGTCCTTCTTCGACAGACCGGTCTCCTCCAGGGCGCCCCGCGTCAGCGTCGCCATGGCGACGGGGTGCACCTGGTAGGTGTCGAGCGAGCCGTCCTCGAGCGGGTCGGCCGCGTAGCCGATCTTGGTGAGGTTGCGCTTGGTGAACTCGTCGGTGTTGACGATGAGGATGCCGCCGGGAGGCAGGTCGCCGATGTTGGCCTTGAGCGCGGCGGGGTTCATCGCGACGAGCACGTCCGGCCGGTCGCCGGGGGTGACGATGTCGTAGTTCGCGAAGTGCAGCTGGAACGACGACACCCCCGGCAGGGTCCCGGCAGGTGCGCGGATCTCGGCGGGGAAGTTCGGCAGCGTGGAGAGGTCGTTGCCGAAGGTTGCGGTCTCGGAGGTGAACCTGTCGCCGGTGAGCTGCATCCCGTCGCCGGAGTCACCGGCGAACCGGATGACGACACGGTCACGGGCCAGTGGCGCGGGGCCGGCGTCGGGATGCGAAGGATTACCGACGTCGATGTCGCCAGTCGTCATGCGAGGTCAGTCCTCGGGGTTCGGGGAACCGTGTGATCGGTCACCCGAGGTTAACCCGCTTCTCCCCCGATGTCCCCCCCAGCGGGGGGAGGTCACAGACGTGTCGACGTGCTAACGACTGCTGATCTTCGAGCGGAGCGCTTCGAGGCGTTCGCGGAAGTCGTCCGAATTCACGGTCACGGCCTGCGCCCGGACCTCGACCTCGGTCGCCTGCGCGTGCGTCAGGTCGGCCGTGACGCGCAGCGTCGACTTCGTCGTCGCGATCAGGCCCCGGTCCGCCGCCGCCGCCCGGCCGGCCAGCTCCAGGGCCCCCGCGAGCAGCGCCTCGTCGGAGTCGTAGGCCCGCCAGACCAGCCCGACCCGCTCCGCCTCGGCCGCGTCGAGCACCTCGCAGAACAGCGTCATCGCCGCCGCCCCCTGCGCGCCCAGCGCCCGCTGCGCCATCCATGTGTAGCCGCCGCCCGGGTGCAGGCCCAGCTGGGCGAACCGGGTGTCGAAACGGGCTCGCGGCCCGGCAAGCCGCACGTCGCACGCCAGCGCCAGGTTCAGCCCCGCGCCGACGGCCGCGCCGTTCACCGCGGCCAGCGTCGGCAGCGGGCAGTCCGCGACCGCCAGGAAACCCGAGTACACCTCGCGCAGCACGGCGTGGTCTGCCTCGGCGAGCTCGGCCAGGTCACCGCCCGCGCAGAACGCCGGAGCCTCACCGGTGACGACGATCGCACCGACGCCGTCGTCGGCCGCCGCGGCCCGCACCGCCTCGCCCAGTTTCCGGGAGAGGTCCAGGTTGAGGGCGTTGCGCCGCTGCGGGTTGGACAGTGTCAGCACCGCCACGCGGTCGGTGATCTCGGTGCGGACCTCGGCATGGGCATCGTCGCTCATGCCGCCATCCTGCCCCGCGGGTTACCGTCGGCCGTGCCCGAAGCGACCATCACCACTCCCGCCGCGCGTCCCGTCGCGCATCCCGACGCCCCCGTGCCCGGCCGGCACCTCGGCGAACACCACGAGTACTGCTTCGCGTGCGGGCACAGTGTCGACGGGCTGCGCCTCGACATCGTCGCCGCCGAGGACCTCAGTCTCACCTGCGCCTTCGAGATCACCGACGCCCACCAGGGCGCCCCCGGCCTCGCGCACGGCGGCATCGTCGCGGCCGCGTTCGACGAGATGATGGGTGCGCTGCAGAGCTTCTTCCAGGAGCCTGCCGTCACCGCCTCGCTGACGACGCAGTACCGCAAGCCCATCCCCGTCGGCACCGTTCTGTACATGCGCTCGCGCGTCGAGTCCCGCGAAGGCCGCAAGCTCCGGCTCACCTGCGAGGGCAGGCTCGACGCCCCCGACGGACCGCTGGCCGCCGAGGGCGAGGGGCTGTTCCTCGTCGTGCCGCGGAAGCACTTCGAGGCCGGACGCCGCCAGGAGGTCGTCGCCGCCCGGTCCGAGACCGGCCGGCGTGAGGTGGGTCCCTGACCGTCGCGGAACGCCCGGCACGTCCCGGCCGTTCATCCTGCGGGGCCCACGGTGACCCAGTGGAAGGACGGAACTCCCGTGCACAGGCACATGAACGGGCTGAAGACCGCGCTGCTGCTCGGCGCGATGAGCGCGATCGTCGTGCTCGTCGGGTCGCTGTTCGGCCGCGCCGGTCTCGTCGTCGCCGTGCTCGTCGCACTCGGGATCAACGCCTACGCCTACTTCAACTCGGCGAAGATGTCGTTGCGCGCCATGCACGCCCGGCCCGTCACCGAGCCCGAGGCGCCCGCGATGTACCGGATCGTGCGTGAGCTCAGCCGCGCCGCCCGCCAGCCCATGCCGCAGCTCTACATCAGCCCCACCAGCGCCCCCAACGCCTTCGCGACGGGCCGCAGCCCCCGCCACGCCGCCGTCTGCGCCACGACGGGCCTGCTCGAGCTGCTCGACGAACGCGAGCTGCGGGCCGTCCTCGGACACGAGCTCAGCCACGTCCACAACCGCGACATCCTGATCTCCTGCGTCGCCGGGGCACTGGCGTCGATGGTGAGCTTCCTGGCCAACATGGCGATGTTCGCCGGCCTCGTCGGCGGTGGCGACGAGGACCGCCCCGGCGTCCTCACGACCGTCCTGCTGGCCCTGCTCGGGCCGATCGCCGCCGCCGTCGTGCAGATGGCGGTGAGCCGGGGCCGCGAGTACCAGGCCGACGCCTCCGGTGCCGAGCTGACCGGCGACCCGCTGGCGCTGGCGTCGGCCCTGCGCAAGCTGGAGCGCGGCACCCAGCTCGCCCCGCTCCCGCCCGACCCGCAGCTGGTCTCGCAGTCGCACCTGATGATCGCCAGCCCCTTCCGGGCCGGTGAGCACATGGCCCGGATGTTCTCGACGCACCCGCCGATCGAGGACCGCATCCGCCGGCTGGAGGAGATGGCCCGCCGCGGCTGAGCGGCGGCCGGCGCGGCCGGCCGGCAGGGCGCACCCGAGCGCAACCTCGGCGCTGACGTACGGCCCGACGACGACCCGGAGGCTGCGGCCGGGTCAGCCCGTCCCGAGCGGCACCGTCCACTCCAGCCAGGCCTGCCACGCCTCCGTGAGCGCCTCCACGTCGGGGGCCGGGTCGCCGTAGACGTAGTGGTACGCGCTGACGCCGCACCCCGACTCCCCCTCCGCGCCGATCCGGTGCAGCCCGCGCGCGGAGCGGACGCCGAGGAACTCGTCGGTCGAGACGTCGACGATCCCCGTGATCGGCACGATCCCCTCGGGGCTCAGCGTGATCGTGTCGCCGACGGCCGGCGGCCCGTCGAGGCCGAGCCCCGTGCGCAACACGGGCCACAGTGTCGACGCTCCGCCGTCGGCCCACGCCATCGTGACGACGTTGGCGACGGGCAGGCCCGCGAAGTGCGCCAGGTACTGCTGCAGGTTGAACAGGAACAGCGCCCAGCCGGCGTCGAAGCTGCCGTACTCGCCGTCCCAGTCGGCGCCGTCGAGGAACCCGCTCTGGACGAACCGCAGCACCGTGCCGCCGCCGTCGCGGGTCTCGACGAGGAACTCGCAGGCGTAGTCGGGCCTGCCGTCCGCCGGCGGCTCTGCCGTCCCGGAGGCGAAGCGGCGCAACGGCTCCCAGGCAGTGACCCGGCCGGTGTCGGCGAAGCCGCCGCCGAAGTCGGCCGACATCGTGCCGCCCTCGCGTTCCTCGACGCGGTGCGGCACGAACCAGGTGGCGATCCCGGGGCCCGTCGCGATCGCCTCCCACACCTGCTCGGGGGTGGCGTCGAGCTCGATCTCCCTGCGGAGCTCCCTCTTCGCGCGGTCATCGGCGGGCATCGGTCGCCTCCTGGGCGGGCGGGATCGGGTGGACGGCGAGCACGACGCGGTGCGTGCGGCCGGTCGGGGTGGAGTCGTCGTGGTAGCGGGCGACGAGCGTGGTGACGGCCTCGGTGAGCTCTGCGGCGAACGCGGCCCGTGCGGCGGGTGAGGCGAACCGGACCTCACCGTCGACGGCGAAGGTCGCGACCGGCTTGCCCTCCGTCGCCGCCCCGGACAGCAGGGCGCCGACCTCCCGCACGACCCGCGCAGCAACGGCCAGCAGCCACCGCGCCGACAGCCGGTCGGGCTCGCGGCCCGGGTCGGGAGCCAGCGCGGGCAGCGTGGTGGGGGAGATGACGTAGCTCGCCGCGGTGGCCCGCAGGACACGCTCGGTCATGTTCCCCCGTCGCCGCTCCTCGACGAGCTCGACGAGACCGTGCTGCTCCAGCGCGCGGAGGTGGTAGTTCACCTTCTGCCTGGTCAGCCCGACCTTCGCGGCCAGCGTCGTGGCCGATCCGGGTTCGGTGAGCTCGGCCAGCAGCCGGGCCCGGACGGGGTCGAGAGCAACCTCCGCGGCGGCGGGGTCGTCGATGACGGCGACGTCGAGCACCGCCCGAAAGTGTCACCGACAATAACATTTGTCAAGGCGGGCCGTGGTGCGCGGCGGGGCCGTGCGCGCGGTGCGGGGGAGTTCGGGGTGGGGGTGCGGTATCAGGGGGTGCGGCCGAACAGGGCCAGCAGGCGCTCCTGGGGTCCTGCGGTGGGGCCGGTCCCGCCGACCGGGCCGATCACGTCGATCTCCAGGTAGAGGTCGCGGGTGCCGCGGTCGAACCAGTCGAGCAGGGTCGCGACCGTCTCCTCGTCGAGGCGCTCGTCCGTCCCGAGCGCGCGGGCCATGTCCCAGGCGTGCACGAGATGGTCGGCCGCGAGCTGCGTCAGGTACTCGCGGGCCGGCCGGTCACCGAAGGAGAGATGCACGACCTGGTCGGGATCGGCGGCCTGCACCGCCGCCAGGGCCGTCTCCGCGGCCTCACCGTGCGTCGCAACGGGATCGGCGCCCAGCAGGTCGCCGTCGAACCGGTCGCCGACCTGCCCGACCGTCGCCCCGCCCAGCAGCTCGGGGGTCCAGCGCTCCTCGTTCACCAGGTGGTTGACGAGGCCGCGGACATCCCAGTCGGGGCACGGCGTCGGCGCGGCCCACCGGTCGCCGACCTCGTGCACCCGCGCCGCGAACTCCGCGCTGGCCCGTCGGTAGATCTCGGCCGGCTCCATGCTCGATCACCTCACGTCGTCGGGGATGCCGGGACACCGGCGGCCCCGAGCATGCCCCAGCTCAGCCCGAGTCGGCCGGTTCGCCGGGCCGGTGGGTCCCGAAGGTCCGCTCCACACCGCCGGGGTCGACGACGCGGCTGCGATGGTTGCCCCGTTCCGACGTCAGCGCCGCCCAGACCTCGTCACCGCCCGCCGCGACCGCCCGCGCGTGGGCCGCGTCCACCGCGGCGTCGTCGGCGAGGGCCAGGTACAGGCTGATGCCGCAGGTGTCGCCCCTGCGCTGCGGGCGCTCGTATCCCTCACGGTCGGTGAACACGATGACGACGACATCCCGACCCGGTGCTCGGAGTGCGCGATGCCGCCGTCGTCGTCCGGGACGATCGAGGTCGTCCCGATCGCGAGGGCCTCCCGCAGCCAGGCGATCGCGCGGTGGGCGTCGCGGTAGCCGGGCACGGCCGAGAGCGTGGTGGTCTGCGTCATGCGACCGACCCTGCCGGGACGCGTGGCCACATCCCGTCCGCACGTCTGCGGCCCGTCGGGAAAGTGTCGGCGGGGTAGGCCATGCTGGCGACGTGGACCTCCGGGACGTCGCCACCACCAGCGAGTACGGCGTGGTCGGCGTGCGCGATGTCGACTTCACGCTCGACCGGTTCGCACCCGCGGCCGACCTCGCCCACCTCGTCGAGCGGCACTGGCTCGTCTCCTGGGAGCTGCCCGGGGACCGCACCGCGTCGGTCACCCTGCTGGGGCACCCGTGCATCAACGTGGTGCTCGACGGCGGGACGCTCAGCGTCGCCGGGATCGGGACGGGCCGGTTCACCTACGTCTACCGCGGTGTCGGCTGGGTGTTCGGCACCAAGTTCCGGCCGGGCGCCTTCCAGCCCTTCCTCGCGTCGTCGGTCGCCGGCCTCACCGACTCCGGGATGCTCGCCGAGCAGCTCTGGGGTCCGCCCGCCGTGGCGCTCGCCGCGTCGATGACCGGGCCGGCCGAGGAGCTGATCACGCAGGTCGAGGACTTCCTGCGGGCCCGGCTGCCCGAGCCCGACCCCCAGGTCGAGCTCGTCGGGCGCATCGTCGCCGACCTGCTCCACGACCGCACGATCACCCGCGTCGACGACGTGGTGTCCCGCTTCGGCATCCCGCCGCGCCGGCTGCAGCGGCTGTTCTCCCGCTACGTCGGGGTCAGCCCGAAATGGGTGCTGCGCCGCTATCGGCTGCACGAGGCCGCCGCCCGCCTCGCCGAGGAGCACGACAAGCCGTGGGCCGAGGTCGCCGCGGAGCTCGGCTACTTCGACCAGTCGCACTTCATCCGTGACTTCACCGCGGCCATCGGCATGACACCGGTCGCGTACGCGAGGGCGTGCCGCCGGCAGGAAGCAGCGGTCTCCACCTAGAACCCGTTCCGGGCGGCAGGGCCGCTCGGGGCAGCGGATGCGGCCGGACGGCCCATGACCTGTGGCTACGGGTTGACGGCCCCCCTCACCCCACCCGACGCTGCGAGCATGTGCCGTCCGCTCCCACGGTCAATGCGCCGCCACCCCTCGCGGGTGGCGGCGCCCGGCCGGGACGCCTGGTGACCCTCACCGGCTGGCTGGTCGTCGCCGTCGTGTGTGTCGTCGCCGGGGTGGTGCTGCTCGTCCTGGACCGTCGGCGGCGCTCCTCCGCCGAGGCCGGCGCGACGGGGCCGCGCGCTGCATCCGGCCCGGCGGAGCCGGCCGCCGCGTCCGGTCCGACGACGCCCACCGCCGACGAGGCGACCGCGACCTCCGACGGCGAGCCCGGCTCACTGTTCCGGCCGAACACCCCGCCCTGACGTCACGGGACGACGCCCGCCGCGACCACCGGCACATGCTGCGCCGGTTCGGTCGTCCGCGGTGCCGCACACGTGTCGGCGCCACCCGGGTGCCGGACGTCGCCGCCGGTGCGCAGGGTCCCGAGCGACGCCGGGCAGTCCTGCTCGTCGGGCCGCGACACCGCGACCTGCGTCGACGGCTGGTGTCCGGGGACGTGCTCGGCGGAGTGCGCGTGCGGGTTCCGGATGTGGGTGACCATGTGCCCGAACGCCACCGCCTCGTTCGCGACGTACATCGTGATGCACGTCGCCACCACGAGGAACGCTGCGCGAACCGCGATCCAGCGGGTCGTCGTGCGGGTCATGTCGTCCTCCTCGGGCCGTACGCCTTCCGAGGACAAGGCTCCCGCCGACGACGAACGAAATCGCTGGTGAAACCCCCCGATCGCGCGGGGCGGAACTCCCGACTCCCGGGGTGGTGCCAGCCCCACCCCCGGGGTTTCCCCGGGCCCGGGCTTCGTAGGGCGCCCGGCGCAGCGTGGCGAGATCGGTGGGGGAGCCGGGCGCCATCCGCGCAGCGACAGCGACACCACAGGCTCCGGCAGGTCCGCGGCCAGCTCGTCGAGGGCGCCGGCCGTCGCCCGGGTCGCCGACGTCCGCCCCCGGGTGGTCATGTCCGCGAGCGCGGCGTCGTCGAGATCGGCGCCGTCGTGGTGCACGGGTGCGGCCGGCACGCCGGGCTCGACGAGCTCGATCACTGCCGGTCGACCACACGATGGTCCGCCGTCGCGGAGACCACGACGGCCCAGACGAGGTGGTGCGCCACCCCGATCCACACGGCGGCGGCCTGTGCCGCGCGCCCCGGTGATCACGGCGGCGCGTTGCGAACGGCCGGCCGGCACGATCGCCGGCCGGCCGCGTCGACCTCAGCGGTAGTTCGTGAACTGAAGCGCGATGCCGAAGTCCTTGCCCTTCAGCAGCGCGATGACGGCCTGCAGGTCGTCCTTCTTCTTACCCGAGACGCGCAGCTGGTCGCCCTGGATCTGCGCCTGGACACCCTTGAACTTCTCGTCCCGGATGGCCTTGCTGATCTCCTTGGCCTTGTCCGACTCGATCCCCTGCAGGATCTTGCCGCTGACCTTGTAGACCTTGCCCGACACGGCGGGCTCGTCCACCTCGAACGCCTTCAACGAGATGTTGCGCTTGATCAGCTTCTCCTTGAAGACCTCCACCGCGGCCTTGGCCCGCTCCTCGGTCTCCGACTCGATCGTGATCGCCTCCTCGCCGGACCAGGAGATCCCGGTTCCGGTGCCGCGGAAGTCGAACCGCTGCGACAGTTCCTTCGCGGCCTGGTTGAGGGCGTTGTCGACCTCCTGCCGGTCGACCTTGCTCACCACGTCGAACGACGGGTCGGCCATGCGTGTCCTCCTAGAGCCGGGCCCCTGCATGGGCCCGAGATCGGCTGTCGTATCCTTCTCCCCGCGCCCAGCGCACCCCGGCAGGTTGCCCGAGTGGCCAAAGGGAGCGGACTGTAAATCCGTCGGCTTAGCCTACGAAGGTTCGAATCCTTCACCTGCCACACCCTGTGAGAACGGCCCCTGAACTGCGGAAACGCGGTTCAGGGGCCGTTCTTGCGTGGTCCGGTCGTGTCCGGCTCGTGACCGGTGATCATGGATACTCACGGACCGTTTACGGACCAGCTACCTCGGCCTGATGGTCGGAGGGCGTCATCTCACGAGCTACGAGCTCGGCCGCGTCGCTACTCCTGCGCGTTTCCGAGTCGGATCGCGCCGAACTCCAACGTGCATGCGACGACCGCTGCCCAGAACGCGCCCAGGCGGGGCAGTACGCGGAGCTGGATGCCGTCGGCCTCGTGGAGAGCCAGGAGGTCGCCGACCTTCTCCGGCGGCCCAGCGGGCGAACGGCCTTCATGGTGACGAATGCAAGCGGCTCAGGCTCACCGAACGGCTCGACGGCGTCAGCGGGGAGCCGGTAGGCGAACAGGTCGACGCAACGGCTGCGCCACAGTTCTTCTCGGTCATCGTCCCGGACGAGAGATGGTCCGTCGTCCATCCGGGGGGCGGGTCAACCGAGGACCGGCAGCCCGCGGTTCCGCGTCTGCGCGGTGTCGTGGTCGGCCCGCGCCCGACCAGTATGCAGGTCCAGTCGCTCCAGCCTGACGGGAGCCGTTGCGCGGCAGGCGCTTCGATCATGCTGCGGACCAGTCGTATCGACTCCGCGGTGGGCGTGCCGAGGCCGACGTCCAGGTGGTGCACGGCGAGCTCCACCGCCCATGTCGCGCGGAAGTCACCGCTCGTGAGCGCCCGGCCCTGGAGCGGCACGGCGCCGACCGGCATCCGCGTCACCGCGGCGCGTGTCGCATCGGCAGCGGACCGGAGCGGGCGACCGTGCCCCGCCGCGAGGGGCCGCGGGCATCGACACCGACATGAGTGCTGTGGACGGCGCGTCCAGCAGCACTCACGTCGGGCTCGGCGATCAGGTCGGCGGTGCGGGTGAGCAGTTCGGTGAGGTGGAGGAGGACGGGCAGCCGGTCGGGCCAGGGGGACGTCGGGGTGGCGCGCCAGTCCGGTGCCGAGCATGGCGATCGCCCGGGCCTCGTCGCCGTGGGCGTCGACCTGGCGGGCGGCGTTCTCCAGTACGCGCGCCAGTCCCCCGCCGGCGGGGCGACCTCGTCGTCATCGCGGCCGGAGGCGACCCGCACCCAGTCCCGCCGGGGTCGACGATCGTGAACCCGCCGGCCCTTCCCTGCTTGCGGCGGGGCCGGGTGATGCGCAGGATGCCGGTCGTCGGGAGCTTCCCGTCGTGGGCGCGCAGGCCGCCGGCGACGGCGTCGAACAGCGCCGGGGATCTGGACGATCACGCTGCCCGGCGAGGTGGCCGGGTCGTGGGCGTCGAGACCGAAGAAGTGCAGGTCGACGGGGCGTCGCCGGAGCTCGGCGTAGATGTTGGGGCGGGCCTGGCGGTAGGTGACCTCGAAGCCGAGCGCCTCCCGGAAGCGGACGACGTCGTCGAGGGGCCGGCTCGCGAGAATCGGGACGATCTTCGCGTTCGCCACGTTCCCGACCCCTACGGCGGGGCCGATCGGGGGACACCGGGATCGTCCGTCCGTTCCGTCGACGAGCCGACGGCTGGTCGGCCGCGGTGCCTCGACAGTGGAGCTACGCCGGACGTCGGGTCCGGGCGCTGCGAGAGGGAGCAGACGATGCGGACACGAGCGATCGCCCGGGGCGCGACGGTCGTCGTCGTCGCCGGTGTGCTGACCGGTTTCGGCGTCACCGCCGCCCAGGCGGCCACTCCGGGAGCGGGGTCCGGGCCGGCGACCGTGTCGGCCGCGCCCGGCACGGTGGACGCGCAGTTCAGCAACAGGTTCACCCTGCACAACAAGCTGCGCCCGGGCTGGACGATGACCTTGGTGGACATCAGCGGCAAGGACGAGGGCAGGCCGCAGCTCGGCAGCTCGATGGCGCCGGGGGAGAGCCAGGCCTTCGAGGTCCAGTGGCTGTTCGGGTACGACAACGCGATCGTCGCGACCTACGCGATCAGGGACGCCTCGGGGTACCCCATGGGTGCGGTGACGGTGCGGATGGAGCTCGACACGTGGAGGCTCCCCAGTACGTCGATGCCGGACCCGGCGAACAGTGTCGGCCGGATCGTCGACCCGTACGGCTCCGACCCGGTGCTCACGATGTGAGGCTCCGGTACGCGACCGCAGGTGGGCTGTCGGTGAGGTGTGTGCCGCAGGTGGATGTCCGGGATCGGGGCCGGCAGGCGGATTGCACGATGTGCGAGGTGGTCACAGCGGGGCGATGACCGACCACGTGCTCGTCCGCGGTTGGGTTCGTCGGCGGCGAGTACTGGGCCGAGACGGCCTCGTCGCTGCGGGAGGTCGGCCATCGCGTGGCGGTCGTCGAGCAGCTGCCGTCGTGCGGGCCGGACGCGGAGACGGTGACCGACACGGCGTCCGACCTGCGGACCGCCGGGGAGACGATCGCATCGCTCGACGGCCCGGTCGTGCTCGTCGGGCGCTCGTCCGGCGGGATGGCGATCACCGAGCGCGCGGACCGTCCACGGGTCGGACACACCGTCTACGTGGCCGCGGACTGGCCGGAGCGCGGCCAGTCTGTCCTCGACCTGCTCGGGGGCGGGATGCCGCTGTGGTTGGAGCTGCTCGACGACGGGACCGCGCAGGTCGTCGACGATCTCGACGTGCGGTGGAAGACCCTGTGCGCCGGGTCGAGGGGCGTTGCGCGGGATGCGCCCGATCGGCTGACGTCCGGTAGACCTCACCGCAGGTAACGGATCGGGCGCGTCCCGCGACCCCATCCGCGCGACCCGTGGTGAAGGAGAACGTGCAGGTGGACGACGTCGGTAGCGCGCTTGACAGCCTGCTCGCCATCGCGGCGGTGGCGGCCCTCGCGCCGTTGCTGCTGGGGTTGCTGCCGTGGCTGCGGATTCCGCAGGTGGTGCTGCTGCTGGCGGGCGGGATCGTCGTCGGCCCGCAGGTGCTGGGGCTGGCATCACCGGTCTCGGTGCAGCCGCTGGCCGACCTCGGGCTGGGCTTCGTGTTCCTGTTGGCGGGCTACGAGATCGACCAGCGGCTGCACCGGCAGGAGACGGGCAGGCGGGCGCTGGTCGCGTGGTTGGTGTCGCTGGTGCTCGCCATCGGTGTCACGGCGATCCTGACGGTGACGGGCGTGGTGCAGGCGTTCGTGGCGGTCGCGCTCGCGATGACGACGACGGCGCTGGGCACGCTGGTGCCGATCCTGCGGGAGAACGGGATGCTGCGCGGCCGGCTCGGCGGCCACCTGCTCGCGGCGGGTGCGGTCGGTGAGCTGCTGCCGATCCTGGCGATCGCGGTGTTCCTGGGGATCACGAGCCGGTTCGTCGCGCTGCTGTCGCTCGGTGCCGTGGTGGTGCTGGCCGTGCTGCTGAGCCGCGCGTCGCGGATGCTGAAGGCGGGGCGCGGGCGGCTGGCCGACGTGTTCCTGGAGCGTCAGCACGAGACGAGCCAGATCACGTTGCGGTTCACGGTCCTGCTGCTGGTCCTGCTGCTGGCGGTGACCGAGCGGTTCCATCTCGACGCGGTGCTGGGCGCGTTCGTCGCGGGCATGGTGCTGCGCCGCTGGGCCGGCACCAGTGCGCCGGCGTTGGAGGAGAAGCTCGACGTCGCCGGGCACGGTTTCCTGATCCCGATCTTCTTCGTCTACTCGGGGATGACGATCGACCTGCACGCCATCGGGACGGCACCGCTGCGGCTGCTGCTGTTCTTCGGGCTGATCCTCGCGGTGCGGGGGCTGCCGGCGCTGGTGGTGTACGTCGGTGTGCTGCCGGTGCGGGAGCGGATACAGACGATGCTGGTGTCGGCCACGGCGTTGCCGCTGGTCGTGGCGCTGACCGAGATCGGGCTGCGCAACGGGACGATGTTGCCGGAGAACGCGGCCGCGCTGGTCGGGGCCGGGGTGCTGACAGTGCTGGTGTTCCCGACGCTGGCCTTGATGCTGCACCGGCCGCAGGCGGGGGTGTCTGACGACGTGGTCGCAGGGGACGCGCCGCCGCGACATCCTGCCGTCTGACCGCTCTCCCACGGCGCGTCGTCGGACCGTCCCCGATCGATTCTTGATTCATTCCAGAAAGTGGGCCACACTGCGGGTGTGTCGACGACCGTGGACTTCGAACTCATGTTGCGGGGGGCCTCGCTGCGGGTGACCCGCCCGCGCGTGGCCGTCCTGTCCGCGGTGCACGACAAGCCGCACGCCGACACCGCCTCGATCATCGGTGCCGTTCGTACGGAGCTCGGTGAGGTCTCGCACCAGGCGGTCTACGACGTGTTGCGCGCGTTGACGACCGCGGGACTGGTGCGGTGCATCCAGCCGCCCGGCTCCCTGGCCCGGTACGAGTCGCGAGTCGGGGACAACCACCACCACGTCGTGTGCCGGTCCTGCGGCGTCATCGCCGACGTCGACTGCGCAGTGGGCGAAGCCCCCTGCCTGACCGCATCCGACAGCCACGGCTTCGTCATCGACGAGGCCGAGGTCGTCTACTGGGGCCTCTGCCCGGCCTGCTCCACCGCTGCCGCCTGAGCGACCCCACGATCCCGGAAGGATTCCCGTGTCTGACAAGCCCGACGCCGTTGTTGGAGAGATGAACGAGGAGGAGGCCGGGGGCTGTCCGGTCGCGCACGGGCAGATCTCGCACCCCACCGAGGGCGGGAGCAACCGTGACTGGTGGCCCAACCAGCTCAACCTGGGCATCCTGCGCAAGCACCCGGCCGTCGCCGACCCGTTCGGTGGTGCGTTCGACTACCGCGAGGCCTTCAACAGCCTCGACCTCGACGCTCTGGCCGCCGACGTCGACGCCGTGATCACGACGTCGCAGGACTGGTGGCCCGCCGACTTCGGCAGCTACGCCGGCCTGTTCATCCGCATGGCCTGGCACAGTGCCGGCACCTACCGGGTCGAGGACGGCCGCGGTGGCGCGGGCGCGGGCATGCAGCGCTTCGCGCCGCTCAACAGCTGGCCGGACAACGGCAACCTCGACAAGGCCCGCCGTCTGCTGTGGCCGGTCAAGAAGAAGTACGGCAACAAGATCTCGTGGGCCGACCTGATGGTGTTCGCGGGCAACCGCGCGCTCGAGGTCTCCGGCTTCACGACGTTCGGCTTCGCCGGCGGTCGCGCCGACGTCTGGGAGCCCGACCAGGACGTGTACTGGGGCCCGGAGCGGGAGTGGCTCGGCGACGAGCGCTACACCGGCGACCGGGAGCTGGAGCGCCCGCTCGGCGCCGTCCAGATGGGCCTGATCTACGTCAACCCCGAGGGCCCCAACGCGAACCCGGACCCGCTGGCCTCGGCCCGCGACATCCGCGAGACCTTCGCGCGCATGGCGATGAACGACGAGGAGACCGTCGCCCTCATCGCCGGTGGCCACACCCTGGGCAAGGCCCACGGTGCCGCCAACCCCGACGAGAACAACAACGTCGGCCCCGAGCCCGAGGGCGCCTCCATCGAGGAGCAGGGCCTGGGCTGGAAGCAGGGCTTCGGCAGCGGCAAGGGCCGCGACACCATCACCTCCGGGCTCGAGGTCACCTGGACCCAGACGCCCACCGAGTGGAGCAACAAGTTCTTCGAGAACCTGTTCGGCTTCGAGTACGAGGTCACCAAGAGCCCGGCCGGTGCGTGGCAGTGGGTGGCCAAGGATGGCTCGGGCGACAACCAGATCCCCGACCCCGAGACCGGCGAGCTCAACCGGCCGATCACGATGCTCACGACGGACCTGGCGCTGCGCGTCGACCCGATCTACGGGCCCATCTCGCGTCGCTTCCTGGAGAACCCCGAGGAGTTCTACGACGTCTTCGCGCGTGCCTGGTACAAGCTGACGCACCGCGACATGGGCCCGATCCAGCGCTACCTCGGCCCGCTGGTGCCGCAGGAGGAGCTGCTCTGGCAGGACCCGATCCCCGCTGCCAACGGCTACACCCTGTCCGACGCCGACGTCGCCGACCTCAAGGCGAAGATCCTCGACTCGGGTGTCTCGGTGTCGCAGCTGGTCGCGGCAGCGTGGGCGTCCGCCTCGTCGTTCCGCATCTCCGACAAGCGCGGTGGCGCCAACGGCGGCCGCATCCGGCTGCAGCCGCAGGTCGGCTGGGAGGCCAACGACCCCGACTCGCTCGCCCAGGTCATCCGGGCCCTCGAGGGCGTGCAGTCCACGTTCGGCAAGGACGTCTCGTTCGCCGACCTCGTCGTCCTGGGTGGCGTCGCGGCGGTCGAGAAGGCGGCCAAGGACGCGGGCCACGACGTCACCGTCCCGTTCACCCCGGGCCGCACGGACGCGACCCAGGAGCAGACCGACGTCGAGTCGTTCTCGTACCTGGAGCCCACCTCCGACGGCTTCCGCAACTACCGCGGCAAGGGCCACCGCCTGGGTGCCGAGTACCTGCTGGTCGACCGGGCGAACCTGCTCGGCCTCAGCGCGCCGGAGCTGACCGTCCTGGTCGGTGGCCTGCGGGTGCTGGGTGCCAACACCGGCGGCTCGACGGCCGGTGTGCTCACCGATCGCGTCGGCACCCTGACCAACGACTTCTTCGTGAACCTGCTCGACATGGACACGACGTGGTCCTCGGTCGCCGGTGACGACGACTCGTTCGAGGGCAAGGACGCCTCGGGCGCGGTCAAGTGGACCGGTACCCGCGCCGACCTGGTGTTCGGCTCGAACTCCGAGCTGCGCGCCGTCGCCGAGGTCTACGCGAGCGACGACGCGAAGGACAAGTTCGTGCAGGACTTCGTCGCGGCGTTCGCCAAGGTCATGGACGCCGACCGCTACGACGTGCGCTGACCCGCACCGCTCTTCCCGACGGCCTCCGTCCGCATCCGCGGGCGGGGGCCGTCGGCCGTGTCAGGTGTGCACACCGGCCCGGCGCTCGGCATGGTTGCGGACGTCGGCCTGCTCGCCGTCGACGGCGAGCAGGCCGGCCAGCAGCTCCCGCTCGGCGGTGAACGCGCGGAACACCGTCTGCACGGTGACGCCGTGGGCGGGGCGGTGCACGACGTCGACGGTGTCGCCCGCCCGCACCGGTCCCGGTTCCAGCACCCGCAGGTAGGTGCCGGGGCGGTGGAAGTGGGCGTCGCAGATGTCGTCGCCGGCCAGCCCACTCTGCGCGGGACCGGGCTCCTCGACCCGCACGGCCCCGTCGACGGGCCTCTTGTCGATGCCCGTCAGACCTGACCGCGCGCCGATGGCCCGGGCCACCCCGACGTTCACCGACTCCACGACCGCCATGGCACGACGGTGTGTCAGGCCCCGTCCGTCCGGCGAGGGGGTTGCCGGCGGTGCTCCTCGACGGCGCGTGCGCCGGCCTCGTCGCCGTCGGCGCGCAGCCCGGCGATCACGCCGTCGACGTCGGCGGCCGGCCGGTTCTGGCTGAGCTTGAGCTTCGCGTCGACCCGCCCGATCGTCAGCTCGATCCCGACGATCGCCCGCAGCTGCCCGGCGACGAACCTCTCCGGGGCGTCGTCGACCGACCAGGGTGCGTCGCGGCCCGACTCGTGTACCGCGGTCAGGCGACGCACCACGTCGTCGACCCAGGCGGGGTCGTCGTGCACCGTGACCGTGCCGTGGACGTGCGCCGTCACGTAGTTCCACGTCGGGACGACGCGCCCGTGCTCGGCCTTCGACGCGTACCAGCCCGGGCTGACGTACGAGTCGGGCCCGCGGACGATCACCAGCCCCGCCTGCCCGTCTGCGCGCGTCCAGTGGTCGTTGTTGCGGGCGACGTGGCCGAGCAGGGCGCCGCGGCCGGGGTCGTGCACCCACGGCAGCAGCGTCGCCTCCAGCCCTGCGGGACCGGCGGTGACGAGGTCGGCGGCGCCGGGCCGGGCGAGCAGGGCTGCGACGTCGGCGTCGGCAGGGGCGAAATGCGTCGGCACGTACACGGGCTCAGTATTCGTCGTGGCGGCGCCACCACACATGGGGCGGGCCCAGTGGACGCCCGCCGGGGAGTGCCGGCGTCCTCTCCTTGTCCGGACGGCGTCAGTCGGCCAGCTCGAATGCCAGGTCGGTGACCCAGGCGTCGATCGGGACCTCGGCGGGATGGGGTCGACCGACCCCGGCGCCGAGTTCGACGTGAGGCTGATTCGATCATGGAGATCGGCAGCCTGGTGTCGAACTCGGCGCGCCGTGGTGATCCGGCAGGCCGGGCCGGGCCGGCCGTCCGGCCCGACGGTCGTCGGAGGCCCGGCGGTCAGAGGTTCAGCGTCGGCAGGACGTCGCGGGTGTAGCGGTACGCCGGGTCGATGAGGGCGGGACCGTTCTTGAAGTCGAGCAGCCCCCCGGTGCCCAGCGGAGGGCGCAGCACGATCGTCCCCGCGCTGTCGGCCAGCCGGGCCCTGTCACCCCGCGAGCTCGCCAGCATGAGACCGCGGACGAGCACGTCGGGCAGGGCAGGCGCGTGCAGCGGCGCCCGCCTGCGCACCCGCGCGCCGAGGACCCGCCAGCCCGACAAGGTCTCCCCGAAGACCGCGGGCGGGCCCGACGCCTCTTCCGGCGCCAGGTCGACGGCGACGACCCGGCCCCCGCGCAGGCGGGCCGTCATGACGTCGACGGGGACGTTGTTCAGCACACCGCCGTCGACGAGCAGGTCGCCGTCGTGCGGCACAGGTGGGTAGACGCCGGGCAGCGAGATGCTGGCCCGGATCGCGCGCCAGGCCGGCCCGCGGTCGTGGACGACCTCCCGGGCGTGCCCGAGGGACGCCGAGATGCAGAAGAACGGCAGCCACAGGTCCTCGATGTCCCACCGGAACACCGGCACGTCGTGCAGCAGCCGCGTCACCTTGCGCGCCGACGAGTAGGACACCAGCGGCAGCGTCGCCGGGACCATCGAGCCCTGCCGGACCATCGCGTTCACCGACGTCTCCAGGCGCCCGGCGTGGTCGAGCCCGCCCGCCCGCAGCCCGGCCATGATCGCGCCGATGCTGGTGCCGGCGACGGCGTCGACGTCGACGCCCGCGTCGTCGAACGCCCGCATGACACCGAGGTGGGCGAAGCCGCGCATGCCGCCCCCGCCGAGGACGAGCCCGCGGGCGGTCCCGGCGATGTGGCGGGCCAGCCGGGCGAGGTCGGCGGCGCGGCCCTCGCGCAGGTGATGATGCAGGTCGACGTCGCGGCCGGTGAGCCAGCGTGGGGTGCCGACGGGCTTCTCCGTCCCGGCGGGGTGCAGCAGCACGAGGTCGGCGCTGCGGCGGGGGTCGGCGGGGCCGGGCAGCGGGTCGGTGCCGGAGCGGGCGACGAGCAGCACCCGGTCGGCCTGCCGCACGCAGCGGCGCGTCCATGCCGAGTCGTGCGGGTCGGCGACGTAGACGACGAACCGGTTCCGCTGCTCGGCCTGCTGCAGGCGGGCGACGACGGCACCGTTGCGGGGGTCGGCGGGGTCGACGTCGGCGGCCTCGGGGCCGACCGTGTCGCGGGACAGGACCGCGACGCTCCCGTGGGCGGCGAGCGCCTCGGCGAGTGCGGGGACGAAGAAGCCGGGGACCGGTGCGCGGCCGGCGGGCAGCACCGCGACCGTGTTAGTCGCCTGTGGAACGGCGACCGCCTCGGCCGGCCGGGTCGAGAGCCGCACCAGCTGACGGCACAGACCGAGCAGCGCTGCGGGGTGGCGGTGCGCGAACGCCTCGAAGGCGTCGGCGGACAGGGTCAGCAGCATCGAGTCGCGCACGGCCTCGACCTGCACACCCTCACCCGGACCGCCGAGCAACGCCGCGGCGTCGACCACCTGCCCGGGCCCGCGCTCGGTCGTCGACCCGTCGGCGCCGACGACCGTGACCCGGCCGTGGCCCACCAGCAGCAGCGTGTCGCCCGGGGCCACCGACTCCCCGGCGCCGACGTGCACCGGTTCCAGGTGCGGCAGCAGCCCGCGCAGCGTCTCGCGGTCGAGCCCGCCGAAGATCTCCGTCGAAGCCAAGAAGTCCAGCGCCGCACCGGCATCGGGGCCGTCGGGATTGCTGAAGCTCTCGACGAGGAACAGCATCGTGCGTCGTCTGCGCCCACGACCGCGGCCGGCGACGATGGCGTCACGGTCGAAGAATCCGTCGGTCATGTGTCAGGACATCAGGTCGGCGGCCAGTGCCCGGTACCGGTCGGTCACGGGATGGTCGGGGAACCCGACCGCGAACAGTCCCGCGCTCGACAGCGCCATCAGCTCGTCGGAGTGCGGCACGACCGTCGCGACCCGGCACTCGTAGGCCTTCTCGACGCGCTCGCGGACCTCGTCCTCGTCGAACACCGCGGGCGTCTTGTTGACGACGAGCACCATCGTCGGCACCGCGAGCTTGCGCGCCACGGTGACCGTGACCTGGGTGCCCTCGTAGTCCTGGTGATCGGGGCGCAGCACGATCGCGAGCGCGTCGGACATCGCGATGGCCAGCAACGTCTCCTCGTTGAGGCCAGGGTGCGTGTCGAGGATCAGCACGTCGAGGTCGAGTGCGTCGACCAGCGCGCGGAACCCGTCGCCGAGGCGGCCGACGTCGTAGCCGTCGTGCATGACCCGGGCGATGTCCTGCGGCGCAACGCTGGACGGGACGAGCCAGACGCGGCCCCCGCCGCCGACGCCGGGCGGGGTGACCTCGTAGGCCGCCTCCGGCATCGTGCACTGCCCCCACAGGTAGGTGTTGAGGCTGTTGCCGACGGCGTCCTGGTCGAGCCCGAACAGCACGTGGATGCCGGGGGAGAGGATGTCGGTGTCGACGACGCCCACCCTGCGCCCTTGCGCCGCAAGGATCGCGGCGACGTTGGCCGTGGTGTTGGACTTGCCCGTGCCGCCCCGGAACGAGTGGATCGAGACGATTCGGCTCACGGGCCCTCCGTTCGGATGTGGCCGCCGCCGCGCAGGCTCGCGGCCTTGCGCTGCAGGTCGGCGAAGTAGTCCGTCTCGGTGATCTCGGCGACCTGCCGCGCCGTGCGCGCCTGGTCGATCTCGATGCGCAGAGCGCCGACCTGCTGCTCGAGACGCCGTTCGCGGGCCCGGACCTCCCGGGCCATCGTCTGGAAGGTGCGGGCCAGGCCGCCCAGCGCGTCGTCGCGGCCGGCGACGGCGTCGAGCGTCGTGGGCTCGAACGTGCCCGCCTCCACCTCGCCCGCGGCGCGCAGCACCAGCCCCACCTGCTGCAGGTAGTCCTGCTCGACGTCGCGCAACCACTTGCGCGACAGGCTCGCCCCGATCCGGGCCCGCAGCAGCACCGGGTCGAACGGCTTGGGCAGGAAGTCCTCGGCGCCCAGCTCGATGCAGCGCACCGCCTCCGCGGTGTCGTCGGCACCCGAGACGACGATGACGGGCACGTGCCGCAGCCGGGCATCGGCCCGCATCCGGGCGAGCACCTCGTGGCCGTCGAGGCGGGGCATCAGCAGGTCGAGCAGCACGAGGTCGATACCGGGTGCGGCGAGCCGGTCGAGGGCCTCGACGCCGTCGACGGCCGTCTCGACCTGCAGCCCTTCGCGTTCCAGGCCGCGGCGCAGCAGAAGCCGGTTGGTGGGATCGTCGTCGACGACCAGGACGGTCCCGGTGCGCTGGTCGGTCACGTGCCCGCCACTTCCTTCTCCTCGCCCGCGACGGCCGCGCGCAGCTCGCGCAGCAGCGGGCCGAGCGCACCGGCGACGTCGTCGACCTCCGCGGCGTCGAGCCCACCCGCGGCGGCGTGCTCCTCCAGCGTGGCGCAACGCGCGGAGAGCGCGCCGGCACCGAACAGGGCGGCGTTGGACTTGAGCGTGTGCGCGGCCCGGCGGACCCGCGGCGCGTCGCCCGCGGCGAGGCCGTCGCGCAGGTCGGCCTCCAGGACGGGGGCGTTGGCGGCGAACTCGCCGACCAGCTCCGCGGCCGTCTCCGCGCCGAAGGAGGCGACGAGCTCACCGAGATCCGGCTGGTTCTCCGTGACGGCGGCCGGGGCGGCGGGACGGCGGTCCAGCGCCGCCGCCAGGTCGGCGATCCGTACCGGTTTGGTGAGGTAGTCGTCCATCCCCGCGGCCAGGCACTCCTCGCGGGCGCCGGCCATCGCGTTGGCGGTCAGCGCCACCAGCCACGGACGGGCCCCCGGCGGCCGCGTCGCGGTGATCCGCCGCGCCGTCTCCAGACCGTCGAGCTCGGGCATCTGTACGTCGAGGAGCACGACGTCGTAGTCCCGCTGCTCCAGTGCCGCAAGCACTTCCAGCCCGGTGGCGGCGGTGTCGGCGCGATGCCCGAGGCGTTCGAGCAGCAGCAGTCCGACGCGGCGCCCGACGGGGTTGTCGTCGGCGAGCAGGAGCCGGAGCTCGGTGGCCTTGTCGATCGGCGCCGGAGCGCGCGTGGGTTCGGCGTCCACCGGGCCCGCGTCGAGGAGACGGACCAGCGTCTGCGCCAGCTGGGCCCGGCGGACCGGCTTGGTCAGCCACGCGTCGATCGGTGCCGCCGGGTCGCGGTCGGCGCCCAGCGACGACAGGCACACCGTCGGCACCCGGTGGATCTCCGCGAGGCGCGCGGCGAGCGTCGCGCCGTCGAGGCCCGGCATGAGCAGGTCGGTGACGACGACGTCGAACCGCGCCCCGTCGCGCACCCAGGCCAGCGCCTCCTCCGCGGTGGCGGCGGCGCGGGCCTGCATGCCCCAGGCCTTGCAGTGCGCCACCAGGATCCGCCGGTTCGTGGCGTTGTCGTCGACGACGAGCGCGGTCCGCCCGCGCAGCGACTCCACCGGCCCGTCCGGGGCCGTGCCGGGCCTGGTCGCGGGCTCGCCGACCAGCGTCGCGGTGAACGTCGAGCCCCGGCCCGGCTCGCTGTCGACGACGACGGTGCCGCCCATCAGCTCCGCCAGCCGCCTGCTGATCGCCAGCCCGAGGCCGGTGCCGCCGTGGCGGCGCGTCGCCGACTCGTCGACCTGGCTGAACGAGCGGAACAGCAGCGCCGCCTGGTCGGCGGAGATGCCGATGCCGGTGTCGGTCACGTCGATGCGCAGCTCCCAGCGGCCGTCGGCGAGCCGCCCCGACAACGTCACGACGACCTCGCCGCGCTCGGTGAACTTCACTGCGTTGCCCACCAGGTTGACCAGGATCTGGCGCAGCCTGCCCGGGTCGCCGACGACGGCCTCGGGCGCGTCACCGTCGACGGCCGCGACCAGCTCCAGGCCCTTCGCCGCGGCGCGCGGCGCCAGCAGGCCGAGGGTGTCCTCGATGCACTCGCGCGGGTCGAACGGCTCCCGGGCCAGCTCCAGCTTCCCGGCCTCGATCTTCGAGAAGTCCAGTACGTCGTTGATGACGGTGAGCAGGCCGTCGGCGCTCTGCGCGATCACGCCCGTGTAGTCGCGCTGCTCCTCCGACTGCTCGGTCGCCGACAGCAGCTCGGTCATTCCGATGACGGCGTTCATCGGGGTGCGGATCTCGTGGCTCATGTTGGCCAGGAACGCGCTCTTGGCCTCGTTCGCGGCGTCCGCCGCGGCCCGCGCGGCCTGCGCCTGCTCGAACAGCCGGGCCGCGGTGATCGCGCCGGCCAGCTGGCCCGCCACGGTCTCGGCCAGCGCCAGCTCGGCGGCCGAGAAGCGACGGTCGCGTTCCCCGGTGTCGAGCAGCACGACGCCGATGACGTCGTCGCGGGCCAGCAGCGGTGCTGCGACCAGCCCGCCGCTGAACCGCGCCCGGCCGACCGTGCGGCGCAGCAGCCCGTCGCGCGATCCCGACGGCGTCCACACCGCCCGGCGCTGGTCGAGGGCCCGTGCGACCGCGCCGTCGCCGCCGCGGTCGACCTCGGTCCCCGGGGCGAAGCCGCTGCCGTGCGTGGCCTGGACCCGCAGGAGGGCGTCGGCCTCGTCGACCAGGGCCACCGCGACCGCCGGGACCCGGAACAGGTCGGCGGTGTCGTCGGCGGCACGGTCGAGCACGGTGCGCAGCGTCGGTGCAGACGCCACCGTCCGCGTGACCCGCCCCAGCACCGCGAGCTGGCGGCGGTCCTGGGTGAGGCTCTGCGCGATCGCGCCCGCCACCGACGCGATGATCAGGCCGATGCCCATCCGGTAGGTGATCGACACGACCAGGAACGGGTGCCCGTAGACGATCGTGCCGACGGCCTCGCGGATCGTGTAGACGACGGCCAGCCCGCCGATCGTCCACATCGCGCCGCGCAGCTGGAAGCGGATCGCCGCCTCCATGGGCAGCACGTAGAGCACCGCCCAGATCGCCGTCTCGGTGTCGAACGTGTACACCGCGACCAGGCCCACGAACACGACCGCGTTGAGCAGCAACGCGAGCACGCTGATCCGCCGGGCCCGGCGCAGCGTCGTCATCGACGGGATCGCCCGCCAGAACGCGATGTTGCCCGCCCCGAGCAGGACGGTCAGCGCGAGCGCCGCCTCCAGCAGCCCGGGCGGGTACGGCAGGTAGTAGGTCAGGACCTGGACCAGCGCGAACGCCACGCCACCCCAGCGGATGCGCACCATGATCCGCTCGGCGCGCACGAGCCGGGCGAGCTCCGCGGTCTCGGCCGTCTCGAACTCGGCGGCGCCGATGGACGCCATCACGTCCGACCGTCGCCGCGCTGCCATGACGATGATGAAAGCAGCCGGTGGGCGCTACGTCATCCGGGTGTCGTCGAACGGCCTCCGGCGCCCGGGGGAAGGTCGTCTCGCGTCCGGCGGAGGTGCCCGGTCCGTTCGCCGGACAGCCCACCACACCCGTGAGGGTCAGGCCCGCGCGGGTACGAGGCGCGGGACGAGGCGGACGTAGCCGACCATCGCCAGCACCTCGACGAGCGTCTGCGTCACGACGGCCGCCGCCGCGACCCCCGCGCCGGCGGGCAGCGCGAGCGCGAGCGGCAGGACGACCAGCGAGTTGCGGGTCGCACCGCTGAACACGACCGCCCGGGCCTCGCCGGGGCCGAGCCGCAGCAGCCGGGCCACCCCGAGCCCGAGGAACGGCATGATCAGCAGGAACACCACGTACACCGGGACCACGACGAGGACGGCCGGGTCGCCGCCGAGCGCCGGGACCTGGGAGGCGACGACGAGCAGCAGCGTCGCCACCATCAACGGGACCATCAGCGTCCCCGCGCCCGCCGCGAACACCGCTCCCGCCCGGTGCCGCGCCGCCCACGCCTGCACGGCCCACGCCGACGCGAGTGGCACGACGATCAGCACCAGGAACGCCTCGACGAACGGGCCGAGGTCGCCGCCGACACCCGGCCCGCCGAGCATCCGCAGGTACACCGGCAGCAGCGCCATCTGCGCGACCAGCAGGAGCGGGGTCGCGGCGAGCAGCCGGTCGGCCGCGGCGCCGGCGAGGCGGCTGAAGACCACGACGTAGTCGACGCACGGCGCGAGCAGCACCAGCAGCACCCCGGCACGCAGCGCGTCGTCGGTGGGCAGGAAGGCGGCGAGGACCGCGACGACCGCCGGGACGACGACGAAGTTCACCAGCAGGACCGCGCCCAGGAACCGCCCCGCGCGCCACGCCCCGGCCAGCTCCCGCGCCGGGACCTGCAGGAACGTCACGAACAGCAGGGCGCCCAGCACCGGGTCGACGGCCGTCGACAAGCCGGGACCGGCACCAGGCACGCACAGCCCGAGCACGACGCCCGCGACGATCGCGCCCACGTACAGCGGGACCTGCCGGCGTTCCAGCGCGCCGGCGACCCTCACCCCGCGGGGCTGGGGAACGGGCCGTCCGGCATGGTGCATGCGACCAGGCTGCCCGAGCCGGGGACCGGCCCATCGGGTGACCTGCCTGTCGGGACCCGCCGCGGACCAGCACGTTCACCAGGATCCCCGGCTGTCCGGCGGGCGGACGGCCCTCGACCCGGTGTCCGGCGACCTCGCCGCACCCGCCGTCACCGGCCTCGTCGCCGTCGTCGGGGAGCGGGTCGCGGGGGTGCACGCCGTCGTCGACGCCGCCGCGGCCGGTGACCCGGCCATCGCCGAGCTGGCCCGCGAGATCGACCGGCGCCGCCGTGTCGTCGCGGCGTGGGTCGTCGACGGGCTCGCCCGCTGCGCCTCGACCGGGACGCGGCCGTCGACACCGCCGCCGTGCTTCTCGACCCCGTGGTGCACCGCAGGCTCACCGGGTTGGCACGCGGCCGTCCGTCGACGACGCGCTGCGCCGGCTGCGGCACCGGCGCGACCACGGGCCGGAGCGGCGGGCCTTCGGCGTGCGCCGCCGCGTCACTCCCGGCGGCCGCCCTGAGCGTCGCTGAGCACGCCCCGGACCGCGGTGCCGCCGATCTCGTCGTCGGACTCGACCGTCGCCTCGAACCCGTTGCGCGCGAACCACTCCTGCAACGCCGGCGCCTGCCGGACACTCGTCTCCACCAGCAGGGTGCCGCGTGCGACCAGCCAGTGCGGGGCACCGGCGACGACCCGGCGGGCGACGTCGAGTCCGTCGGCGCCACCGTCGAGCGCGACCGGTGGCTCGAACAGCCGGGCCTCGGGTGGCATCGTCGCGATCTCGTCGGTGGGGACGTAGGGGGCATTGGCGACGACGACATCCACCCGGCCCCGCAGCTGCGTCGGGAGGGCGGCGTAGAGGTCTCCCTCGTGCACGGTCCGCGGTGGGAGGTTGCGCCGGGCGCAGGTGACGGCGGCCGGATCGACGTCGGTCGCGTGCACCGACGCCGCCCCCGACTCCGCCCGCACCGCCATCGCGACGGCGCCCGCGCCGCAACACATGTCGACGACCGTCGCGCCGTCGCCGGTCGCCGCGACCGCCAGCCCGGCGAGGAACCCGGTGCGCCTCCGCGGGACGAAGACCCCCGGCTCGACGACGACCCGCAGCCCTCGGAACTCCGCCCATCCGACGATCTGTTCGAGCGGGTCGCCCTCGACGCGGCGGGCCACCATCGCCGCCAGCGCCTCCGGCCCACGGGCCTCGGCGAGCAGCAGCGCCGCCTCGTCCTCGGCGAAGACGCAGCCGGCGGCGCGCAGCGCGTCGATCGTGCGGTCGCGCAGCGCGGGATCGGGGAAGGTCTCGGACACGGGTTCCTCTCGCGAGCGGGATGCGGGCCCGAGTCTCGCGCCCGCACCCCGACCCCGTCGCCCCGACCCCGTCGCCCCGACCCCGTCGCCCCGACCCCGTCGCCCCGCCCCCGGGCCACCCTCGGGGACCGAGCGTGTCGTGAGCGCGGTCCCGCGCCGGTGACACGCTCGATGCACGGGCTCCCGATCGAGCGTGTCGTCAGAGTGCCGCGCAGCTCCGGGACCACGCTCGGGGTGATGACGCGGACCAGGGCCGGGTGCGCGTCGACCCCCGGCGGCCGGCCCCGGACACTGACCGCGTGAGCACGTTGACCGACGCGACGACCCTCCCCGACGGCACCCGTGTCCGCGGCCGCGGACGCAGCCAGCCGGTGCCCGCCGGCCCGCTGCCGGAGTTCGGGCTCTGTCTGGGCAGCCCGGAGCGCACGTGGTGGTCCCGCAAGGCCGTCCGGCTGCCCGGCTGGCCCGCGGAGTGGCTCGACTGGCCGGACTTCCGCACGCCGCGCGACGACGCCCATGCCGCCGCGCGCATCGTCGCCACCTACGAGCGGGCGCGGGCGGGGGAGCGCGTGGAGATCGCGTGCCTGGGCGGCACCGGCCGCACCGGAACCGTGATCGCGTGCATGGCGATCCTCGCCGGTCACCCCGCCGACGACGCCCTCACCTGGGTGCGCGCGAACTACCGGCCGCATGCCGTCGAGACGCCGGGGCAGCGCCGCTGGATCCTGGCGTTCCCGGGGCTGCTCAGTCGCTGACGGGCAGGTCCGGTCTCGCGGGCGACCGTCGCCTCCGGACGCGACGCAGGCCGGGGGTCAGAGCGCGATCTCGTCGGCCTCGCTGAGACCGGCTGCGGTCAGCGCGTCGTCGAGCCCCGAGTCGTGGCGGACGATGCGGCTGATCCGGCCGTCGCGGGTGGCGAACTCGGTGGCGACCGGCCGGGTGGTGTCGTCGTCGATCCAACGGGCGTCCTGCAGTGCGACGGCGACGTCGTCGCGGCCGAAGAACCGCACTGTCGTGAGCGAGATGCCGGAGCCGGACACCCACTGCCGCAGGACGTCGACGCCGTGGGCGGCGCCGCGCGGGCCGCCGACCTCGACGTCGTCGGTGACCAGCGCGGCGGCCGCGTCGACGTCGACGGCGTTGACCGCGCTCTCGAAGGCACGCACCAGGTCCGGGGTCATTCCCCGATAGTGCCCCGCCGGTGCGCGCTGTGCACCCGCCGAAGGAGGGCCTATTCGGCGCCGGTCACCGGGACGAGCCCGGCGGCGCGGATGCCGGCGACGGCGGCGGCCTCGTCGTTGAGCGAGGCGTCGCCGGTGACGCCGACGGCGCCGAGGAGCCGGCCCTCGTCGTCGCGGACGAAGACGCCGCCCGGGACGGACAGGATCCTGCCGCCGGCGAGCGTGGCGACGGAGGTGAAGAACTCGGGGGAGTCGGCGGCGCGGGCGGCGATGGCGCGGTTGGTCATGCCGAGCGCGAGCACGCCGTAGGCCTTGGCGACGGCGAGGTCCGGCCGCAGGTTGCCCGAGTTGTCCTGACGGGCCAGCGCGACGAGCGCGCCGCCCGGGTCGAGGACGGCGACGGTGAGCGGGTTGAACCCCTGCTCGGTGCCGTGGGCGAGGGCGGCGGTGACGACGGTCTGAGCCTGTTCGAGGGAGATGCTCACGCCGGGGAGCCTGCCACGAGGCTGGAAATCTCACGCCGGCCGCACGCGCAGGTCACATCCCCCTACCGGGCGGGCTCCGCGTGGAGGGCGCGCCGGCGCTGCACCGCCTCGCGGGCCTCGGCGGCGGCGAGGTCGGCGTTGATCATCGCGCCGGCCTTGGCGCCCGCAGCCGCGGAGGCTCCGACCTGTGCGAACGGGTCGACGAGGTTGCCCGCCGCCCACACCCCGGGTGCGGCGGTGACGCCCATCGCGTCGGCGGGCACGTGCGTTCCCATGTTGCCCGGCAGCTCGGCGGTCTCCAGGCCGAGGTCGGCGAGCAGGTCGGGGCGGGCGACGGGCCGCGAGGCGACGACGACCGCCTCCGCCGCGACGACCTGCCCGGAGCGCAGGGTCACACCGGTGAGCACGTCGTTCTCGGCCACGACCTCGGCGACCTCCTCGGCGACGACCCGCACGCCGATCGCGGCGAGCTCCTCGGCCTGCTCGTCGGCGAGCGGGGGCTGCTCGTGCAGGACGACGGTGACGTCGGCGGAGAGCTGGCGGAACAGCAGCGCCTGGTGCACGGCCATGGGCCCGGTGGCGAGGACGACGATCTTCTTGTCGCGCACCTCCCAGCCGTGGCAGTAGGGGCAGTGCAGGACGTCGTGACCCCAGCGGGCGGCGAGGCCGGGGACGTCGGGCAGCTGGTCGACGACGCCGGTGGTGAGCACGATCCGCCGCGCATGAACAGTCGTGCCGTCGCCGGGGGTGCCGTCGTCGAGGGTCACGACGAAGCCGGTGTCGTCGCGGGTCGCGGCGCTCGCCCGGGCCGCCCGGACGACCACCCCGTACGCCTCGACCTCCGCCCGGCCCGCGCGCAGCAGCTCGCCGGGCGGGGTGCCCTCGTGGCCGAGCAGGCCGTGCACCCCGGCCGCGGGGGCGTTGCGCGGCTCGCCGGCGTCGAGGACCAGGACCGAACGGCGGGACCGCCCGAGCATCAGGGCGGCCGACAGCCCCGCTGCGCCGCCGCCGACCACCACCACGTCGAAGTTCTGCGTTGTCATGCCGCCACCGTGCAACAAGGGCGTGCCATTGCGCCAACGTCGTTGCTGGAGTAGCAAGGAATCGTGACCGCCGAGACGATGACCCAGAACCCGACCGCCGTGCTGGCCGGCGTCGGGCCCCGGCTCGCGCAGCTGCGCCGCGAGCGCGACCTCACCCTCGCGGCGCTCTCGCGCGCCACCGGCATCTCGACGAGCACTCTGTCGCGGCTGGAGTCCGGGCAGCGCAAGGCCACCCTGGAGCTGCTGCTGCCCATCGCCCGCGCGCACGGCGTCGGCCTCGACGACCTCGTCGGCACCGAACCCGCCGTCCCCGACCCGCGGGTACGGGGCCTCGAACCGGTACGCATGGGCCGGGCGACGGCCTACCCGTTGACGCGCGGCCCGGTGCAGCCGCGGCCCTACCGGCTCGTCTACCCGCCCGGCCTGGAGTGTGGGGAGCTGCGCACGCACGAGGGCTTCGAATGGGTCTACGTCATCACCGGCCGGCTCACGCTGACCCTGGGCGACAAGGAGATCGTGCTCGGCTCCGGCGAGGCCGCGGAGTTCGACTGCCACGTCCCGCACGGCTTCTCCACCGGCGACCAGCCCGTCGAGGCGCTCAGCCTGTTCGGGAAGATGGGAGAACGGGCGCACCTGCGGGCGAGCGGACGTCGCTCCTAGCGCCGTCGCCGACGCGCGGGGCGCGGGGTCGGCCACTGCACCGTCAGCTCCTCGCCCTCGGCGAGCTCGGCCCAGCGCGACTCCATGTCGTGCAGGGCCTGCGCGGCGTCGAGGACGCGGGCGGGATCGACCTCGGCGCGCTGCACCGTCGACAGGTGGGTGCGGGCTGCGGCGCGGACCTGTTCCGTCGACGTCATGCCCTGCTCGGCGACGTGCTCGACCAGGTTCACCAGCAGCTCCGCCGCCTGCAGCCCACCGCGGCGTTCCCGCAGCAGCAGGGTCGACCTCTCCCTGCCGTGCGGGGGCCGGCGTCCGTCGAGATGGGACATGCTCCCGAACACCACGCCCGCCGCGACCGAACCCCAGAAGCCGTGCTCCTCGCCGATCGCGCGCTCGACGACGAAGTGCACCAGGTCGTGCGGGAGCCCGGGCCCGGCGACGCCGCCGTCGACGCTCCAGCGCACGCCGTCGGCCCGGTGTACCACGCTGTAGGTGCGCCGGCCCCGCGGCAGCTTGGTGAATCGGACGTCCACCCGATCATTCTCGCGATGCCGTCGACCGGATTCCGCCGATGCAGCCGCGGCACCGAGCTCGACACCGGACTGCTCTTGCGCGCCGCCGGAACCAGCCTGTTGTCGACCCGGCGGGTCGGGGCCGGTCAGACGGACGCGATGAACCCCACCGCACGGTCGAAGGCGTCGATCGCCGCGTCGGTGTCCGCGTCCGGGGTGCCGCCCGCGGCGGCGGAGCGGGCCGCGACCCCCGGCGCCTGCGCGCCCTGCAGGTACAGCCCGACGAACGAGTGCCCGGCTCCCGGAAAGACCAGCCGGGTCACGCGCGGCGAGCGGGCCGCGATCGCGTCGGCGAAGGCGCACGAGGGCCACAGCCGGTCGGCGTCCCCGCAGATCGTGAGGATCGGGCCCACGATCGCGGCGTCGTCGATCGCTGAGCCGTCGACCGTCGCGCCCGGGGCCTGCGGGTCGTCCTGGTGGGCGACCGAGGTGTAGGCGACATCGCGCCCGCCGAGGGTCCACGCCGCCACGTCGGGCGAGGTGCTGCTCGCGTGCACCACCGAGCTGGGCGAGTCGGCGACGACCCCCGCCACCAGGTCCGGGAAGTCGACGGCCAGCAGCTGCGCCACCTCGCTTCCCCGCGAGACACCCCACACGACGATCCGGTGCGGGTCCACCCCCGGCTGTGTGGCCAGCGTCCGCAGCGCCCCGGCGAAATACTCCAGCGGGATGCGGCTCAGCGTCGGCGGGAGGTCGGGCAGCCCGAAGTACGCCACCGCCAGCGCCGGGAAACCCTTGCGCGCCAGCGCCGCGGCCAGCGGGTCGATCATGATCCCGCCCTCCGCCCCGCCGACGACGAGCACCGCGGGCCGCGCCGTCGCCCCGCCGCCGGGCGGCAGGTGCAGCTCGCCGTGGAAGCCTGCGACGGCGGGTCGCTCGTGGACGGCGGAGGGGTCGACGGGCTGTCCGACCGGCGCCGCCGCGCACCCCGCGACGACCAGCGCCGCCGCGAGCATCCCCGCCGCCGCTGCCCTCGCCCCGCGCACGCCCCGGTTCTACCCTGCGGCCCTGTGCCACCCCTGTGAGCCGCTCACGACGACGCGCGCACCTGCGTCCGCGCACCCGGTCCGGGACGGGCGACGGTGCCGCGGTGCGGATCGACCTCGTGCCCGTCCGCGCAGCGCAGCGCGACGTGCACCGGCGCACCGCACCCCCGGTGCTCGACGACGACCGACGGACCCTCGTCGTCGGCGAGGTGGGCGTCGCCCCAGGCCATCAGGGCCAGGACGACCGGCAGCAGGTCCCGCCCCGCGGCCGAGAGCCGGTACTCGTGACGTTCCCGTCGGCCGGGCTCGCGGTAGGGCTCGCGCCGGACGAGCCCGGCGTCGACGAGTGTGGTGAGCCGCCGGGTCAGCACGGTGCGGGCGACGCCGAGATGCGCGGCGAGCTCGTCGAACCGGCGCACGCCGTTGAACAGGTCGCGCAGCAGCACCAGGGTCCAGGCGTCGCCGACGATCGCCGCCGTCCGCGCGACGGAGCAGTTGCCCGTGTCGAGGTCGGCCCATGTCGTCGCTGCGTCCACGCCCGCCATCCTAGCTGGGTTGCTCAGCGATACCCAGGCCTCGTAGAGTCGGGCCCATGTCCGCCCAGCCCGAGGCCCCCGTCCGGTCCCGCACCTACGAGTGGGGCGACCCGCGCCTCACCGCCGCCGCGGCCCGCGTCGACGACGGCCTCACCTTCCTGCGCCGCATCGCCGCAGGCGAGCTCCCGTCCCCGCCGATCGTCGACACCCTGGGGATCACGCTGGTCTCCGTCGACGCCGGCCGCGTCGAGTTCGGGCTCGAACCCGCGGAGTACCACTACAACCCGATCGGCTCGGTCCACGGCGGCGTCTACGCGACGCTGCTCGACTCCGCCGCCGCCTGCGCCGTGCAGTCCCGCCTGCCCGCCGGGGCCTACTACACGAGCCTCGACCTCACCGTGAAGTTCCTGCGCCCCATCACCGACGGCACGGGCCCCGTGCGCTGCGTCGGTGAGGTCCTGCAGCTCGGCGGGCGCACCGCGCTCGCGCAGTCGCAGCTGCTCGACGGTGCCGACCGCCTCCTCGCCCACGCCACCAGCTCCTGCATGATCTTCCGCCCCGCGACCTCCTGACTGCGGCGACGGCCGGACCAGGCGCGGCGACGACCGGATGCGACCTCACTGCTGCCCGAGCGGCTCGGAACAGCCGTGAGGTCCCGCGCGGACGGATGGCCGCAACCCCACGGCTCTGTGGAGCCTCGCGGGCAGCCGTGAGGTTGCGTGCGGTGCGGGACGTGACCCGTCCGGCGGCATGGAGACACGGGGTCAGCGCCTAGCGTCGGAGTGGCCGGTCTCACAGCGGAGTCGAGGCCGGCTGCAGGACCGGTCCGGCGCGGGGCGGGACCGGGTGACCCGGGGAGCGACCATGGCCCGACGAGACATCGAGTTCGACGCCGAGGGCGTCACGCTGCGCGGCTGGTTCTACGGCGGCGACGGGGCATCGGGCCCGGCACCGACCGTCGTCATGGCGCACGGCTTCTCCGCGGTGAAGGAGATGTACCTCGACTCGTTCGCGGAGTCCTTCGCGGCGGCGGGGCTGAACGTGCTGGTGTTCGACAACCGCAACTTCGGGGCCTCCGACGGTGAGCCGCGCCAGGAGATCGACCCCTGGGAGCAGGTGCGCGACTACCGCCACGCCATCACGTACGCGACGACCCTCGACACGGTCGACCCCACCCGCATCGGGATCTGGGGCAGCAGCTACTCCGGCGGGCACGTACTCGTCGTCGGCGCGATCGACCGCAGGGTGAAGGCCGTCGTCGCCCAGGTCCCGCTGGTCAGCGGCTCAGCGAACATCGGGGAGCTGGTGCGGGCCGACTTCCGCGCGGGCTTCCGCGAGATGTTCGACGCCGACCGGGCCGCCCGCTACGCCGGCGACCCGCCCGCGATGGTGCCGGTCGTCGACGCGGACCCGACGGCTCCCTCGGCCCTGCCCACGCCGGACTCCTGGACCTGGTTCACCGAGACCGGCAAGGACCGGGCACCGTCGTGGCGCAACGAGGTGACGCTGCGGACCGTCGAGATGCTGGGCGAGTACGAGCCCGGCACCTACATCGGCCGGATCAGCCCGACGCCGCTGATGATGGTCGTCGCCCGCGGGGACCATCTGACGCCGGCGCACCTCGCGATCGACGCGTACGAGAACGCGCGTGAGCCGAAGCGGCTGGTGATCCTGCCGGGCGGGCACTTCGACGCGTACGTCGACGGTTTCGAAGGCGCCTCCGGCCCGGCGCGCGACTGGTTCGTCGAGCACCTGGGCGGCTGACGCTCCGCGCTCACCGGGCGACACCGAGCGAGTCGTGGGCGTGCTCGTCGTGCACCGGTGACACGCCCGATCGGTGCGGAGGTCAGGTCGTGCGCGGCAGGGCGCCGATGCCGACCTCGCGACACCGCGGGCCCGGGAACGGGTGCACGGTCTGCAGGCCGCAGACGCCGTCGTCGGTGGGGGCCTGGCAGGTCCAGCAGTGATGGCCGCGGCACTGGCAGGGGATCCAGCCGATGAGGACGCGGCGCGGCCCGAAGGTGTGTCCGTCGGGACAGCGGACCGGGCCGATGGGCTCCCAGCGACCGTCGGAACGTTGCACGAGGGTGCCGATGCGTTCGGCGCGTTCGAGGTCGATCCGCTGCCACCAGACGGCGAGGTAGGCCGACCGGCGGTCGCCGGGCTCGTCGCCGGTGCCGTCCCACGGATGTGCCTCGTCGACCCACGTCCGGGCCTCGTGGTCGATGTCGGCGACGAGGTCGGGGCCGCCGAAGTCGCGTGCGTCGCGGAGCAGTTCGTCGTGGAGAGCGCAGATCACCACCAACCCTGGCCCTGCCGCGTGAATCCGGTCAACGCGGCTATCGGAGTGGTTCGCGCTGTGGTGTGTCGCGATCCACAGGTTGTGACCAACCTGTGGATCGACGGCCGACGTGTGAGTGAATCACAATCATGTCACCTACTGTGACGAGTCGCGGGCCTGTGGACAACTCATGATCGAAGTGGGCAGGTCACTGCGCTGAGTGAGAACCGGGGTCGATCACCCGCGGTGACCGTTCACAGCACTGAGACCGCCCGCAACGCCGTGACGACCGCATCGCGGCCGAGCACGACGGCGTCCTCGATGCGGGGCACGTCGGTCGTCAGCCCGCGCACCCCGGCGGAGCGGGCGGGGGAGATCGCCATCAGGTGGGCGTCGCCGCGGTCGGGATGGGCGGCGCCGGCGAGCAGATCGAGGCCGGGCGCGTGACGGCGGACGTCCTGGGTCATCGCGCCGAGGCCGGGGCCGACGACGTCGATACCCCGCGCCCACAGCGGCGGACGCGTTCCGGGATCGGACCGGCGCAGCTTCCCGACGGTGCGGGTGAGCAGGGCACGCACGACCTCGTCGTCGCCGGACAGCCTCGCGGCGGGGCCCCGGCCGGGCGTGGACGGCATGACGTCGATTGTGACGCGGTCCCGGCTCCGGCGGACCGGTCGCCGACCGACGTCACCGCCCCGGGCATGCTGGCCCGCATGGTGGTGGCGTGGGGGTGGCTGCTCGGCGCGATCGCGACGGAGATCGTCGCCACGACGAGCCTCAAACTGTCCGAGGGCTTCACCCGGCCGGTGCCGTCGATCGTCGTCGTCGTGGGGTACGTGGCGGCGTTCGCGTGCCTGTCGCAGGCGTTGAGGACGTTCGAGGTGGGGACGGCGTATGCGCTGTGGTCGGGCATCGGGACGGCCGCGGTCGTCCTGGTCGGCGTGCTGTTCCTGGGGGAGGGGATCAGCCCGGCGAAGGTCGGCGGGGTCGTGCTCGTCATCGCCGGCGTCGTGCTGCTGAACCTGTCGGGAGCGCACTGAACCCGAACGGGCAGAAGGAGACGCGCCCGTGATCGCGCGCCGGTAGGGTCGGCGCCGTGGGTGTGCTCGATGTGGACGTGGACCCGGCAGAAGTCGGCTTCGACGCCGGCCGGCTCGCGCGTGTCGACGCGCATTTCCGCCGGTACGTCGACGACGGCCGGCTCCCGGGCTGGTCGATCGCCGTCGCCCGGAACGGCCGCCTCGCGCACGTCGCGCACTACGGCAGCCGCGACATCGAGTCGGGCCTGCCGGTCGAGCCCGACACGGTGTGGCGCATCTTCTCGATGACCAAGCCGATCACCTCGGTCGCGGCGCTGATGCTCTACGAGGAGGGCGCGCTCGCCCTCACCGACCCGGTGTCGGCGTTCATCCCGTCGTTCGCCGGGCTGCGGGTCTACCGCTCGGGGTCGGCACTCGCCCCGGCGACCGACCCGGTGACCGAGCCTGTGCGGGTGTGGCACCTGCTCACGCACACCTCCGGCCTGACCTACGGGTTCCACCACTCCCACCCCGTCGACGAGATGTACCGGCTGCGTGGTCACGACCTGACCACCCCCGGCGACCTCGACCTCGCCGCCGCGTGCGACCAGTTCGCGTCGCTGCCCCTGTTGTTCCAGCCGGGCACGGAGTGGAACTACGGGGTGTCGACGGACGTGCTGGGCCGCGTCGTCGAGGTCGCGTCGGGCATGTCGCTCGACCGGTTCTTCGCCGACCGCATCCTCGGCCCGCTCGGGATGACCGACACCGCGTTCCAGGTCGCCGACAGCGCGGCCGACCGGCTGGCGACGCTCTACCAGCCCAAGCCCGGTGGCGGCCTCGTGCGCAGCCCGCTCGGCGAGCTGATCACCAAGCCGCCGACGCTGCTCGCCGGCGGCGCGGGCCTCGCCTCGACGCTGCACGACTACCACCGGTTCACCCAGATGCTCGCCGGTGGCGGCGCTCTCGACGACGTCCGCCTGCTCGGCAACCGCACCCTGGCGTACGCCACCCGCAACCACCTGCCCGGCGGGGCCGACCTTGAGACGATCGGGCGGCCGATCTTCGCCGAGTCGACGTACGCGGGCGTCGGCTTCGGGCTGGGCTTCTCCGTCGTCATCGACCCGGCGGTCGGCAAGAGCCTCACCAGCGTCGGCGAGTTCGCCTGGGGCGGACTGGCCTCCACCGCGTTCTACGTCGACCCGGTGGAGGACGTCACCGCGGTGCTGATGACACAGCTGATGCCGTCGAGCACCTACCCCCTGCGCCCGCAGCTGCGTGCGCTCGTGATGCAGGCCCTGGTCGACTAGGCCGGACGGAAGGTGACAGACCATGAGTAACGCCCTGGCCATGACGATCCGGGTGATCGTCGTCGCGGTAGCCCTGTGGGTCGCGACGCTGATCCTCTCCGACATCCGCGTCGGCACCGAGGTCAACCCGAACTCGACGACAGCCTCGACGATCGGCACGCTGGTCGTCGTCGCGATCATCTTCGGCGTCGTGAACGCGGTGCTCAAGCCGATCATCAAGGTGGTCGGCTGCCCGCTCTACGTGCTGACGCTGGGGCTCATCAGCCTCGTCGTCAACGCGCTGCTGCTGTGGCTGGCCGGCTGGATCGCCGGGAAGGTGGGCCTCCCGTTCGCCGTCGACGGCTTCTGGGCGGCGTTCTGGGGCGCGATCATCGTCGGCGTCGTGTCGTTCCTGCTGCACGTGCTGATCCCGGACCGGCTCGACCAGCGCTGACTCCTGCAGGCCCGCGGGGCGATGCCGGGCGTGGGACATGAGCGTCAGCGGTGTCGCTCATGTCCCGGCGCCGGGGTTCAGACCGGCCAGGTCTCGCGGCGCCAGGCGCCGTCCCAGAACATCCATTCGTACCGGGTCGTGGTGTGGAAGTGGCGGCGCATGCGCTCGATCTCGGCCGGGCCGGCGGTCTCGCCGATCCGGTCGGTGACGGCGAGGACGGCGTCGACGACGGACTGGAACTCCTCGTCGCCGTACATGGCGATCCACCGGGCGTAGAGGGGGTCGGGGGAGCTGCGGGCGTAGAGCTCGGCGCCGACCTTCGCGTAGATCCAGTAGCACGGGAGCACGGTGGCGACGGCCTCGCCGTAGGACCCGCCGTGCGCGACGGCGAGCAGGTAGCTCAGGTAGGCCTGCGTCGCGGGGGCGACGGGTTCCTTCGCGGCGGCCTCGGCGGTGGTGCCCAGGGCGTCGACCAGGGCGGCGTGCATGCCCTGCTCGGCGGCGACGGCGCTGGTGGCGCTCGTCGCGAACATGACGGTCTCGTCGTCGGTGGGTGCCTTGGCGGCGCAGGCCGCGAGGGCCTTGGAGTAGCCGCGCAGGTAGTGGGAGTCCTGCACGATGTAGTGCCGGAACGACTCGTGGGGCAGTGACCCGTCGGTCAGGCCGGTCACGAAGGGGTGCGCGAGGACCTTGGCGTAGACGTCCTCGACGTCGGACCACAGCATTTCGGTGAGGCTCACGTGCACGAATCTAGATCGGCTCCCGCGGAGCCTCCGACCGGTCGTTGATCATTTGTGCAGGTCGTGGCGGTGCAACCGCGCTCCGTGCGCACAGTGTGAGATACTCGTCACTCCATGGGGTCGGTCATGCCACGGCGTTGCAGGGGTGGGCGACCATGGCCGAGAGGGTGCGTTTCAGCGTCGAGGCGCTCGTCCGTACGTGTCACGTCGACGGCGAGGAGTGCAAGTGAGCCCGATGGACCACCACGAGAAGATGCGGTTGCGCGCCGCGGCGTTCCGGGCGACCCGGCTGTACCCCGGGCCGGTCGGCGAGATGATCTCCAAGGAGCTTCTCACCTGGGAGGAGTTCGGCTACCGGTTGGGCGGCGCCCAGCTGATCAGCCGGCTCGTCGACCACGTACTGAAGACCCCGCTGGCGACGCAGGGCGAAGCGGCGGCCTGACCTTCCGGTCACCTCACCGACCGGACAGCTCCGGCCGTCCGGTCGGGCAGCACCGTCCGGGAGTACGCAGGACCAACCGGGATTTCACGGGCCCGGCCGGAGCACGCGCCACGCACGACGCCGTCGCCGGGACGCGCCGGTGACGGAGCGTCGTTACGGGGCGCCCAGTGTCATGCCCGCGTTCGCGGCGTCGCCGGCCGGTGCGGCGTCGCCGGCCGGTGCGGCGTTGTCGGTCGAGGCCCCGATGGCTGTCGACACGACGACGATCGCCGCGAACGAGACCACGGTCCCGAGCCGGCCGACGACGTCCACGATGGTCCCGACACGGCTCCGTGTCCGGACGGCCCCGACCGTCCGAACGCTCACGACGCCGCTCCCCAGTGACGTCGAGGCCGACGGAGCCGGCCGGGTCCGCGCGTCCACCACGAGGTGGGCCGGCGGAACGATTCGCTGGGTGGGCACGTCCATGAACGAGCGGGGCGCGGGAACCGGGCGTGCCTGGCTCGGGGCGACCTGCGTCGTCATGGCGGACCACCTCTCTGGGGGAGCGCGGCCACCAGAGAGGCGACCGCCTGTGCGGGTCCCGTGGGGCTCCCCGGGTGTCCGTACGTGATGCATGTCGTCGTCGCGAGCGAGACTGTTAGCGCTGATCACCCTATCGGGGTCGTTGGTCCCGGAACGGACCGACCTGCGGCGCTCCCGGGTGTCGCCCCGCCGTGAGGCGCTCGCGCAACGTCCGTTTCAGCACCTTGCCCGCCGCCGACACCGGGATCTCGTCGACGAGAACGATCTCCCGGAGCCGTTTGTAGGGTGTGACCTGGGCGTTCACCCGCTCGACGAGTGCCTGCGCCCCCGCGGGGTCGAGGCCCGGCGCGACGACGAAGGCCACCGGCAGCTCGCCGACGTCGGCCTGCGGGCGCCCGACGACCGCCGCCCCGGTGACGCCGGGCTGCGCGTGCAGCAGCTCCTCGAGCTCGCGGGGGTACACGTTGTACCCCTTGTAGATCAGCATGTCCTTCTGCCGGTCGACGATGCGCAGATAGCCGTCCTCGTCGAGGACGCCGACGTCACCGGTGTGCAGCCAGCCGCCGGTGAGCGTCGCCGCAGTCTCCTCCGGGCGGTTGCGGTAGCCCCGCATGACCTGTGGGCCGCGGATGCAGACCTCGCCCTCGGCGCCGGCGGGCGCCTCGGCGCCGTCCGGGCCGAGGATCGCGATCTCGGTGTCGGGCACCGGTGGTCCCACCGTCCCCGGCTTGCGGACGGCCGTGCGTGCCGACGGCCCGATCGTCGCGCCCATCGTCACCTCGGTGAGCCCGTAGCCCTCGGCGATGACGACGTCGTCACCGAGCCGGGCGCGCAACCCGCCGATGATCTCGACGGGCAGGGGCGCCGCCCCGGAGCTGAGCCCGCGCACGGAGGTGAGGTCGCGTGTGGCGAGGTCGGGGTGGCGCAGCAGCGCGGCGTAGAGCGGTGGGGCGCCGGACAGCGTCGTCGCCCGGAAGCGTTCGACGTCGGCGAGGTAGGCGGCGGGTTCGAAGCGTTCGTGCAGGACCATCGTCGTCCCCGACAGCACCGGGACGTTCAGGCCGCCGATCGTGCCCATCGCGTGGAACCACGGCGCCAGGCAGATCGACACCCCCGTGCCCAGGCGCGTCGGGTGCTCCTCGGGCGGGCTGGTCTGCTCGATCCACAGCCCACCTGCGTCGTCGACCCGGCTGACCGCGCCGGCGCCACCGCACGCGTACTGCAGGACGTTGGCGACGACGTTGCGGTGCGTCAGCTGCACCGCCTTCGACCGGCCCGTGGTCCCGCCGGTGTAGGAGAGGTGCGCGAGATCGGTGGCGGGCACGGTGTCGGCGTCGGGCGGCGTGGTCGGGGCGCCGGCGTGGAAGTCCTCGAAGTCGACGGTGCGGTCCGGCAGCGCGGGGCGGTGCGCCGGGTCGACGCCCTGCTCGCGGTCGGTGACCAGGACCAGCTCCACCGGCGTCCGGTCCTGCACCGCGAGCAGCGCGGGCGCGACCGGCGCCCACGTCAGCGCGGTCCGGGCGCCGGAGTCGGCGAGCTGGGAGCCCAGGTCGTCGGGCGGCAGCAGCGGGTTGGCCGGGGTGAACGTGGCGCCCGCGAGCAGGACGCCGAAGTAGGCGACGGCGTACTGCGGGCAGTTGGGAAGGTGGATCGCGACGGCATCGCCGCGGCCGACCCCGTTCGCGCGCAACGCGTTGGCGAACGCGCAGGCCCGCGCGTACAGCCCGGCGTACGACAGCTCACGGCCCTGGTAGTGGATCACGACGCGGTCGTCGAACCGGCGCGCCGACCCGGCGAGGACGGCCCCGACGGGCACGTCCGGGTACTCCAGCCGCACCGCCGACCGGGCGCTCATCGCACACCTCCCGCCGTGAACGCCACGGGCAGCGCCTTGACACCGTTGATGAACATCGATCGCAGCCGGCTCGGCGGGGCCGTGGTGTGGATGTCGGGCACCCGCGTCAACAGCTCGCGGAACATCACCGACATCTCCCGGCGCGCCAGGTGCGCGCCCAGGCAGAAGTGCGGGCCCGGCCCGCCGAACCCCACGTGCGGGTTCGGGTCGCGGCGCACGTCGAACCGGTCGGGGTCGGTGAAGTGTGCCGGATCGCGGTTGGCGGCCCAGTAGAACAGCGCGACCTTGTCGCCCTCCCGCATCGCCGTCCCGCCCAGCTCCGTGTCCTGCGTGCAGGTGCGGCGCATGAAGATCACCGGCGACGCCAGCCGCACGATCTCGTCGACGGCCGTCGGCGTCACCCCGTCGACGTCGGCGAGCCACACGTCGCGCTGGTCCGGGTTCTCCGTCAGCAGGTGCAGGCCCCAGGAGATCGCGTTGCGGGTGGTCTCGTTGCCCGCGACGACGAGGAGGATGAAGAAGCTCGCCAGCTCGTCGGGGGTGAGCCGCTCGCCGTCGATCTCCGCGTTGACCAGCGCGGACGTGACGTCGTCGGTGGGGTCCTGCGCCCGCTTCGCCCCGAGGTCGCGCATCAGCTCGGCGAGCCCGCCCGCCGCGGTGAGGATCGCGGTGACGATGTCGCTGCCCTCGGGCACGTAGTCGGGGTCGCCCGCGCCGAGCACGACGTTGGAGGCGTCGAACACGAAGTCGTACTGGCTCGCCGGCACCCCCATCAGGTCGCAGACGATCGTCATCGGCAGCCGGGCCGCGATGTCGGTGACGGCGTCGCACTCGCCGCGGTCGATCACCTCGTCGACGATCCGGCGGGCCGTGGCGGCGACGTCCTCGGTGAGCCGGGCGAGCCGTCGTGGGGTGAAGCCGCGGGACACGATGCGGCGCAACCGGGCGTGCCGCGGGTCGTCCATGCCGATCATCGAGCCGAAGAACTCGACGAACTCCGCCGGCATGTCCGGGATCGACGTCGAGCCCCTGCCCGAGCAGAACACCTGCGGTGCCCGGCTGGCGGCGAGCACGTCGTCGAGGCGGGTGACGGCGTGGAAGCCGCCGTCGGGGTCGCGCCACGGCGAGTCCGGCTCCGGATGGAACGACAGCGGATCGCGGGCGCGCAGCTCGGCGAACGCCGCTGCGCGGGCGGGGATCGGGGCGGCCCAGAAGCCGTCGAGATCCGAGAGGTCGATCCCGGTCACGCCCCGGCCGGAGCGCGTCACGTCGGTCGGCGTCATCGCCGTCCTCCCGTACTGGTGTGAGCAGTCGCTCACCGAGCATAGTTACTCGCGGGTACAGGCGGGCGGTCAGGGACCGAGCAGACCTCGCGACCAGGCCAGCGACACCGCCTCGGTGCGGCTCGCGGCGCCCAGCTTGGCCATCACCCGGGACAGGTGGACGCTGACGGTCTTCTCGCTGATGAACAGCTCGGCGCCGACCTGCCGGTTGGTCCGCCCGCCCGCGACCAGCTCCAGCACCGACCGCTCGCGCGGGGTGAGGACGTCACGTACGGGAGCGGAACCGTCGGTCGCTGCGAGTGCCACCCCGGCCCGGTCGGCCAGGTCGCGGACCGCGGCGGCCAGCGGCGCCGCACCGAGCTCGGTCGCGGTCGCGAGGGCGCGGCGGAGCTCGTCGGCGGCCTCGGCGCGGCGGACCGGCTCGCCCCCTCCGCCGCTCCCTCCGCCGCTCCCTCCGCCGCCCCCGACGACGGCGCCGGTATCGGGGGGCGCGCCCAGCAGCAGCGCCTCCGCCCGCCGGCGACGGGCCAGCGCCTGCCGGTAGCGGTCGCCGTACCCGAACGCCTCGACGACGTCCGCCCATCGCTGCGGCGCCTCGACGTCGCCGCGGGCGCGGGCCAGCTCCGCCTCGATCCGGGCCAGCCACGCCAGCCCCTCGACGCCCAGCTGCGCTCCCCGCGGGGTGCCCTTCGCGGCCGCCTCCCGCCCCGCTGCGGCCAGCTCGCAGGCCCCGGTCACCGCCTCGCCGCGATCCATCGTGCCGCCGGCGGCGAGGTCGGCGAAGGCGGCGACGCCGATGGCGCACAGCATGATCCCGGCCAGATGGTGCGGATCCCAGGCCAGCAGGCCCTCGCGGGCGGAGGCGATGCGCTCGAGCGCCCGCCGCGGCTCCCCGCGCCACAGCGCCGACTCCGCGCCGGCCTGCCCGAGCAGCAGGAGCACCTGGTCGTCGGTGGGACGGGTGGCCGACAACCCCGAGAGCCGGCGCTCCGCCGCGTCGAACCGGCCCCGTCCCACCTCGGTGAGCAACGCCGCCGCGGCCACCCGCGTGGCCACCGTCTCCGACACCGCGGCCACGCCCATCCGCGCCGACGCCTCCGCGTCGTCCCAGTCGCCCCGCATGTGGGCGGCCAGCACGTGCGCCACCCGCAGCTCCAGCCCGTAGCTGCTCCACGTCGTCCCGGTCGCGACGGCCCGTTCCTCACCCGCGGCGAACTCGGCGGCCGCCTCCCCGAGCCGGCCCGCGTCGAGCAGGGAGATGCCGGTGTTGAAGAACGTCCGCAGCTCGACGCCCAGGTTTCCCGAGGTCCGCGCCAGCTCCTTGGCCTCGGCCAGCCGGCCGCGCGCCGCCTCGTCGCGCCCCAGCGCCTCCTCGCACACCGAGAGCGTGACCAGCGCGTCGGCCTGCGCGGCGACGGCGTCGTCGTGTCCGTCGAGCCCGCGCTCGACGACCTCACACGCCACCTGCAACGCCACGTAGGCCCGGCTGCCGGCGTCGGCGATGTCGTCGAGCCGCATCGCCGACCGGGCCGCGACCGCGTGCGCCCACGCCAGGTCACCCGACGGCGGTGCGTCCGCGTACAGCTCCAGCGCCTCGCCGACGACGCGCCGCGGCTCCTCACCCTCACCCAGCTCCAGCATCCGCAACGCGTAGCGGACGCGCAGGTCGGCCGCCTGGAGCGGGTCGTGCTCGCGGTCGGCCAGCTCGACGGACCGCCGCGCCAGCGCCACCCCGCGGTCGGGGTCGCCCGTGGCCGCGGCCGCCCATGCCGCCCACCGCGTGATCGTGATCTCGGTGGCGCCGGTGACCTCGTGCGCGTCGGGCACCGCCGCCCAGAGGCTCAGCGCCCGCTCGGCATGCAGCAGCACCTCGGCCGGGCCGCCGCGCCGGTCGGCCTCGTCGGCTGCGCGCACCGACGCCGACAACGCCAACGGCAGGTCGTGCGCCGCGAGCGCGTGATGGGCGAGCTCGGCGACGGCGCCCGGCTCGTCGCGGTCCCCGCCCGGGGACAGCAGCGCGGCGAACGCGGCGTGCAGCCTGCTGCGCTCACCGGGCAGCAGGTCCTGGTAGACGGCCTCGTGCAGCAGGGCGTGCCGGAACACGTAGGTGTCCGACGCCGTGACCGACCGGCCACCCGGCTCCGGCACCAGGATGTGGTGCGCGACGGTGGAGCGCAGCGCTGTCTCCAGCTCGTCGACACCCAGGTCGAGCACCGCCGCCAGCCGGTCGTGCCGCACCCGCCGGCCCGCCACCGACGCCGCCCGCAGCACCCGCCGCGCCTCCGGGGTGACCCGGTCGAGCCGGGCCAGCAACACCTCGGCCAGCCCGTCGGGCACCCCCTCGTCGGAGGCTGAGACGAGCTCCTCGGCGAAGAACGCGTTGCCCTCGCTGCGCCGGGCGATCCGGGCGATCTCCTGGTCGGTCAACGCGCCGTCGGCGAGCTCGCGGACCAGCTCCTCCGCGTCGGCGACCCCGAGTGCGCCCAGCTCCACGCGGGCCACCGCGGGCAGCCGCACCAGCTCGGCGAGCAAGGGGCGCAACGGGTGCCGACGGTGCAGGTCGTCGCCCCGGTAGCTCGCCATCACCAGCAGCCGCTGCGCTCCCAGCCGCGAGGCGAGGAACACCAGCAGGTCGCGGCTGGACGTGTCGGCCCAGTGGACGTCCTCCAGCACCAGCAGCACCGGGTCCTGCGCCGAGCGCTGCTCCAACACCGACAGCACCGCGTCGAACACCCGCAGCTGACCGAGGTCGCGCTCGCCGGCGCTGACCTCCTCCCGGGGCCGCGACCCCGGCAGCAGCCGGTGCAGCGGCGGATGGGCGTCGACCAGATCCGGACGGTCGGTGGCCAGGACGCGCAACGCCTCGGTGAACGGCAGGTACGGCAGTGTGGCCTCGCCCGTGTCCAGGCACCGTCCGGTGAGGACGGCGAACCCGGCCGCGTGCGCCCTGCCGACGGTCTCGGCGACCAGCCGTGTCTTCCCGACCCCGGCTTCGCCCGCCAGCAGGACGGCACCAGCCGTCCCGGCGGCGGCCGCGTCGAGAGCGGCGGAGAGTGCGCGCAGCTCGTCACGGCGGCCGACCAGCGGGATCCCGACGCCCAGCCGCGGCACGTCGCTCATGCTCGCACGGCACCCCGACGTTTCCCGTCCCTGTTTCCGGTGGCGTCCCTGTTTCCGGTGGCGTCCCTGTCCCGCGTGGCGTCCCTGTCCCGCGTGGCGTCCCTGTCCCGCGTGGCGCCGTCGTCCCCGCGGGTGTCCCCGTCGTGGGTGGCGCCCGGCCGGGCGCCACCCGGCCGGGCGGCGACCGGCGGGACGGGAACAGGTCCCTCACGGACCGGCGCAGAGCCCGCTCCTGCCGCGCGGCGCCGTCGGCGACGGGCCGCGCGGGCGAGGCGGGCGAGCCGGAACGCGGCGGCGTCGGCGAGGAGCCGGTCGCGGTGGACGAACATCTCCGCTTCGAAATGACGGCTGACCAACATGACTCCACGGTCGTGCTGAGGCCCCGGTCCGGGCATCGGGCGTCGACCCCGTACTCGCCGGGTCGGGCCCTCAGTCGTCCCGGACCTGCCACCCACCCGGGGTAAGGGGCCCTCAGTCCGGGGGCGGCAGCAGCCCGCGGCGGTACGCGGCGACGAGTCGCCGGGGCACGAGGTGGCGCCTGCCGCCGAGGACGATCGGCACGAGCCCGGGCGCGGTCGCCTTCCACCGAGCCCGGCGGTTGCGGGTGTTGGCGCGCGACATCCGTCGCTTCGGGACGGCCATCAGCGGTGTCCTCCTCGGTCGGAACGGTTCGGGGCCGGTGCATGTGCGGCGGTGGTGTCGCAGGGGTCGGTGTGCCACCACCCGAAGGGGTCGGGCAGCGCGGCCCACGAGTCCGGGCCGCCGGCGAGCTCGTCGTCGGTGAGCAGTGCGGCGTGCAGTGCGGCGTCGATCGGCTCGGAGCGCGCGCCGTCGGAGAGGACGACGACGTCCTGTGCGCGGTCGCCGAACCGCTCGTCCCAGCCGGCGGCGGCGAGCGCGACACGCTGCGGGTCGGCGGCCTCCCACACGTCGGGGCCGGTGTCGGCGAGCCAGCTCCCGGCGTGCCCGATCTGCAGCCCGCCGCCCGCCGACTCGAGCCACAGCACGTCGGCGGGCCGGGTTGCGAGCCACACCCGGCCGCGGGTGCGGACGACGCCGTCGAGAAGCACGTCGATCGCCTCGTGCAGCCGTTCGGGATGGAACGGCCGGCGCGCGGTGAAGACGTGCAGGGCGAGGCCGCAGTCCTCGTCGAGCGGGGGTGCGCCGCGCAGCAACGGGGCGTGCACGTCGTCGACGCGTCCGCGGCGGGCGTCGGCGGGCAGGTCGTGCAGGGCGAGCAGGCCGGGGTCGGCGGCGACGGCGGCGAGCGTGGCCCGGCGGGCGGTGGGGGCGAGGCGGGCGAGGGCGGCGTGGGTACGGGCGAGCGTCCAGCCGGGCGCGGTCCCGCCGAGGACGAGCAGGTCGGCGAACTCGGCCTGCCCGGTGACGACCTGCGCGACGGTCCGTTCGTCGTCGGGCAGCCGGCCGACGTCGCGGTCGTCGAGCTCGGCGTCGCCGGTCGCGTCGTCGAGCCATCGTGGCGAGTCGACGGCGGTGACGACGCCGCGCAGGTCGAGGACGTCGGTGACGACGGCGCGTCCGCCGTCGGGGGTGTCGGCGAGGACGTGGGCGAGCGCCCAGCAGACCTGTTCCGGTTCGAGGACCGGGTCGAGGTGCAGGACGACGCGGGCGGCGGTACCGGCGTGGCGCAGGAGCCCGGGCAGGAGGTCCTCGCGCAGCGTGCAGGAGACGCAGCCGTGGGCGAGCCGCACGTCGGTGCGGGTGTCGGTACTGCTGGTGCGGACCCGGCGGCGGACCAGGCCGGTGGCGACGTCGCGCAGGTCGTGCCCGACCACGACGGTCCCGGGGTCGGCGAGCAGCAGGCCGGCGATGCGTTCGGTGGTATCGCGGGGGAGGCCGGCGAGCACGAGCAGCTCGGTGCGGCGGGGTGCGCGCGGGTCGGGTGGCACGGGTTCCTCCTCGGGGGTGACGTCCTGTGTACTGTAGATGAAAATGATTCTCGTTTTTAGGAGGGTGCATGGCGAGGACGGAATCGAGGCCGATCGTGCGGCTTCGCTCCACTGCCGGGACGGGCACGACCTACGTGACCCGCAAGAACCGGCGCAACGACCCCGACCGCATGGTGCTGCGCAAGTACGACCCCAAGGTCCGCCGGCACGTCGACTTCCGCGAGGAGCGCTGATGGCGGCCCCCGCCCGCCGTCCACGCCCACCGCGACGGAAGGCGAACCCGCTGCACGCCCGGGGCATCGAGGAGGTCGACTGGAAGGACACCGCGCTGCTCCGGACGTTCGTGTCCGACCGCGGCAAGATCCGCGCCCGCCGCGTCACCGGACTGACTCCACGTCAGCAGCGGCAGGTGGCCGTCGCGATCAGGAACGCCCGCGAGATGGCGCTGCTGCCCTACGCGGGCACCGGGCGGGGGTGAGCACGTGTCCCGTCGCTGCGACCTGACCGGGCGCGAGCCCGGCTTCGGCCGCTCGGTCTCGCACTCCCACGTGCGAACGAGCCGCCGGTTCGACCCCAACGTCCAGCGCAAGCGGTACTGGCTGGCCTCGGAGGGCCGGCACGTGCGGCTGCGCCTGTCGACCGACGCCATCCGCACGATCGACCGCATCGGCATCGAGGCGGCCGTCGCCCGCATCCGGGCCCGGGGAGGGAAGGTCTGATGGCGAGCACCGCCAAGATCGCCGCCAACGAGCGACGCAAGGTCGTCGTGGCGCGTCACGCCGAGCGCCGCGCGGAGCTGAAGCGGGTCCTCGCCGCGCCGACGTCCACAGCGGAGGTGCGCGACGCGGCCCGTCGCGAGCTGTCCCGGCAGCCGCGTGACGCGAGTGCCACGAGGGTGCGCAACCGTGATGCCGTCGACGGCAGGCCCCGCGGGTACCTGCGGGCGTTCGGCGTCTCCCGGGTGCGGCTGCGTGAGCTGGCCCACGACGGATTCCTGCCGGGAGTGCGCAAGTCGTCCTGGTGACGGGCCGCGTTCCGGGCGTCGCGTAGCCCTCCCGGAACGCGTTCCCGCAGGTCGGCCGGTATGCCCACCCCGCCTGCTGAGCCGCTCGGCGGGGGTGTGTAAGGTTCTCCGGGTCAGCCGGGGGAAGCAGTCGACACCCCGGAAGGCCGTGCCGCCCCTTTAGCTCAGTCGGCAGAGCGTCTCCATGGTAAGGAGAAGGTCTACGGTTCGATTCCGTAAAGGGGCTCGAGGAAGACCCGATGCCACGTAGTATCGGTCTCCCGCAGCGGTGTAGCTCAGTCGGTAGAGCAAGCGGCTCATAATCGCTGTGTCGCCGGTTCAAGTCCGGCCACCGCTACCACACCGTCGTTCTCAGAGAAGCGCAAGCAGGAGGCACCCGCGATGGGTAAGGCCACGGACGTTCGGCCGAAGATCACGCTGGCGTGCGAGCAGTGCAAGCACCGGAACTACATCACGAAGAAGAACCGTCGGAACGACCCCGACCGTCTCGCGATGAACAAGTTCTGCCCTAACTGCGGCACGCACCGGGAGCACCGCGAGACCCGCTGAGCGTGCCCGACGAGAGCTACGTCGGCCGGTCACTGGAGCCTTCCGAGGCCTACCGGGTCGGCCGCGAGAAAATCCGCGAGTTCGCCACCGCCATCGGTGAGGGCTCGCGGATTTGTCATGACGTCGAAGCGGCCCGCGCTGCGGGGCATCCCGACGTCGTGGCCCCGCCCACCTTCACGGCGACGATCACGATGCCGCTGATCGAGGCCTTCCTGCGCGACCCCGACTTCGGCTGGGACTACTCACGGATGGTCCACGGCGACCAGACGATCACGCTGCACCGTCCGATCCATGGTGGCGACGAGCTGGTCACGGTCATCCACGTCGACGAGCTCACCACCCGCGCCGGGAGCCACATGCTGACGCTGCGCTGCGAGCTGGCCGACGTCGAGGGCACCCCGGTCTCCACCACGAAGGCGATGCTCGTGACCCAGGCCGCCTCGTGACCGACTTCTCGGCCGTCGCCAAGGGCGACGAGCTGCCCCCGCTGCAGGTCCACGTCACCCGCGCCGACCTCGTCCGCTACGCGGGCGCCTCCGGCGACTTCAACCCGATCCACTGGAACGACCGCACGGCCACGGCCGTCGGCCTGCCCGGCGTGATCGCCCACGGTCTGCTGACGATGGCGCTCGCCGGCCGGCTCGTCACGGGCTGGGTCGGTGACCCGGCCGCCATCCGCACCTACGGCGTGCGGTTCACCCGCCCGGTGCTCGTCCCCGACGACGACGAGGGCGCACTGCTGGAGCTGTCGGGCAAGGTCCGCGACGTGTTCGACGGCGACGACGGCGCCCGGATCGCGAAGGTCGACATCGTTGCGAAGTTCGACGGGCGGACCGTGCTGGGCCGCGCGTCGGCGGAGATCACCCTGCCCGGCTGAACTTCCCCCGGCCGACTTGCCGGGCCCGGTCCACGGGTCGATGCTGCGCACGCCACACCGGATCTCCGTCGTGGAGGGCCGGCACATCGTCGCATCGACAGGAGCAGAACGTTGAAGTTCGCCAAGCTCGTGGACAAGGCGTGGGAGGACAAGTCGGCCGCGGAGGTCCTCGCCGCGCCGCCGTCGGCGCTCGAGGGCCTGACCCCGAAGCACGACGAGCAGCTCGCCGCCTTCGGCATCAAGACGATCCAGGACCTCGCCGACTGGAAGTACGCGAAGCGTGCCGCCGCACTGGCCGCGCTCGCCGACACCGACAAGTAGCAGCTCCGACGACGAAGGGGCGGGCGCCGACCGGCGCCCGCCCCTTCGCGTGTCGATGGTCCGGCTACTTGGCCTCGGCCAGCAGCTCGCCCATGCGGGTCACGCCGGTGCGCAGGTCGTCGTCACCGAGGGCGTAGGACAGCCGGAAGAAGCCGGGGGTCCCGAACGCCTCACCGGGGACGACCGCGACCTCGGCGTGCTCGAGGATCAGCGCAGCCAGGTCGACGCTGGTGTTCGCGACCGTTCCGCGGATCTCCTTGCCGAGCAGCTCGCCGACGGCCGGGTACACGTAGAACGCGCCCCGCGGCGTCGGGCACTGGACGCCGGGGATCGCCGACAGCAGCTCGACGATGGTGCGCCGGCGGCGGTCGAACGCCTTGCGCATCTCGGCGACCGCGTCGAGCGGACCGGAGACGGCCTCGAGCGCGGCGCGCTGCGACACGTTGGCGACGTTGGACGACAGATGCGACTGCAGGTTCCCTGCGGCCTTGATCACGTCGGCCGGTCCGATCATCCAGCCGACCCGCCAGCCGGTCATCGCGTAGGTCTTGGCGACGCCGTTGAGCACGATCGTGCGGTCGGCGATCTCGGGCACCACGACCGGCACCGAGGCGGCCTCGGCGCCGTCGTAGACGAGGTGCTCGTAGATCTCGTCGGTGATCACCCACACGTCGTTCTCGGCGGCCCAGCGGCCGACGGCCTCGGTGAGCTCACGCGAGGCGACCGAACCCGTCGGGTTCGACGGCGAGCACCACAGCAGCGCCTTCGTGCGTGGCGTGCGCGCGGCCTCGAGCTGCTCCACCGACGGCAGGTAGTCCGCGTCCGGGCCCGTCACGATCTTGACCGGCACACCGCCCGCGAGGCTGATCGCCTCCGGATAGGTCGTCCAGTACGGCGCGGGGAGGATGACCTCGTCGCCCGGGTCGATGATCGTGGCGAACGCCTGGTAGACGGCCTGCTTGCCGCCGTTGGTGACCAGGACCTGGGAGGCGGCGACGTCGAACCCGCTGTCGCGCTTGGTCTTCGCGGCGATGGCCTCGCGCAGCTCGGGAAGCCCGGCCGCGGGGGTGTAGCGGTGGTTCTTCGGGTCGGCGCAGGCGGCCTGCGCGGCGGCGACGATGGCCGGCGGCGTCGGGAAGTCCGGCTCGCCCGCCCCGAAACCGATGACGGGTCGTCCCGCCGCCTTGAGGGCCTTCGCCTTCGCATCGACGGCCAGCGTCGCCGACTCGGCGATGCCCCCGATCCGGGCCGAAATGCGGTTCCGTGGCGTTGACGTGGTCGAAGCGGTGGCCATGGCGCCATAATCCCCCACGGTTCCCGGGCCGGCGCCACTGGGTTTCAGGGGTCGCGGCGGGGGCCGGGAGGTGTGCGGTTTCGAGCCCGTCCGCGGGGTGCCGTACACTCGCTGGGCCGGGTACGTCGTGCCGGTGGGGCGTGTGCGGGGGTCGTACGGGAGATCGTTCCCGAGGATCACCGGAGCCCGCCCTCCGAGGCGACATTCGCCCGTCCCGCATCGGCTCGCAGCCGGGTCGGGGCAGGCTTTAGGGGTGTAGCTCAACTGGCAGAGCAGCGGTCTCCAAAACCGCAGGTTGCAGGTTCAAGTCCTGTCACCCCTGCCATCGCGACATGCACGGAGACCAAGTACGAACGGTTGTGACAGCGCCGGGCGGCATGCGCCCAGTGCGGGCGGAGGACAGCGGGCGTGAGCGAGGAGCAGGAGCGGTCCGGACGGGAACGTCCGAGCACCGCGGCCGACCGTCGTGGTCGGCGTGCCGCCGCGGCGTCCGGTGCATCGGGGGCGTCCGGCAAGGGGCGCGCCACCCCGGTCCGCGACTCGCGGCCCACCAAGGTGTCCTTGCCGAACCGGCTGGCCCGGTTCCTCCGCGAGGTCGTCGCGGAGCTGCGCAAGGTCATCTGGCCGACGCGCAAGCAGATGGTCACCTACACCATCGTCGTGCTCGTGTTCGTGTCGTTCATGGTCGCTCTGGTGGCCGGGTTCGACTTCGTGTTCGGCCAGGCGATCGGGGCGGTCTTCGGACCCTGACGAGCGTGGCCGACCACCCCGGCCGGCGGACCACCACAGCGCCGCCGGCCACGCAGACGAAGGAAGCGAGACGTACGTGACCTCCCCAGACGGCAGCCGCGGAGCAGCCGACACCGACCTCACCGCCGACGAGATCGCGGCGAACGAGGCGGTGATCGACGCCGTGTCCGGTGACGACGACGTCGAGGCCGAGACGGCGACCGTTCAGGAGGTCGATGCCGAGCTGGCAGCCGACGCCGACGAGTCCGCCGACGACGCAGACAGCTCCGCCGACGACGCGGACAGCGACGAGGCAGACACCGCCGACGCGGACATCGACGACGCGGACACCGACGACGCGGACACCGACGACGCGGACACCGACGACGCGGACACCGACGCCGACGCGGACACCGAGGCCGAGGCCGGCGACGAGATCGAGGCCGAGGCCGTCGAGACCGAGGCCGACGACGAGCCCGCCGCCGACGACTCCGAAGCCGAGGACGTCGACCCGGCCGAGGAGCTGCGCGAGGCACTGCGCCGCGCCCCCGGCGACTGGTACGTCGTGCACTCCTACGCCGGCTACGAGAACAAGGTGAAGTCGAACCTCGAGACCCGGGTGCAGACCCTGGACGTCGAGGACTTCATCTACCAGGTCGAGGTGCCCACCGAAGAGGTCACCGAGATCAAGAACGGCCAGCGCAAGCAGGTGCAGCGCAAGGTGCTGCCCGGCTACATCCTGGTGCGCATGGAGCTCAACGACCAGTCGTGGGGCGCCGTGCGCAACACGCCGGGCGTGACCGGGTTCGTCGGAGCGACGTCGCGGCCCTCGCCGCTGACGATCGACGACGTCCTCAAGTTCCTGCTGCCCAAGACCGAGCCCGCGAAGAAGGACGCCGGCAAGTCCGGCGCCGCCTCGACGCCCGGCAAGGCCACGGTCGAGGTGGACTTCGAGGTCGGCGAGTCGGTCACCGTCATGGACGGCCCGTTCGCGACACTCCCGGCGACGATCAACGAGGTCAACGTCGACGCCCAGAAGCTCAAGGTGCTCGTCTCGATCTTCGGTCGTGAGACGCCCGTCGAGCTGGGCTTCAGCCAGGTCTCGAAGATCTGAGGCCGGGCAACCACTGAACTCGCGCCCCGGCAGGCAGGTCCGCGGCGCACCCCGAGCAGGGATCGAAGAGGAAAAGTAGAAATGCCTCCCAAGAAGCGGAAGCTCTCCGCGATCATCAAGTTGCAGATCAAGGCCGGCGCGGCCACGCCCGCGCCGCCCGTCGGACCCGCGCTGGGTCAGCACGGCGTCAACATCATGGAGTTCTGCAAGGCGTACAACGCCGCGACCGAGTCGCAGCGTGGGGACGTCGTGCCGGTCGAGATCTCGGTGTACGAGGACCGCTCGTTCACCTTCGAGCTCAAGACCCCTCCGGCCGCCAGGCTGCTGCTCAAGGCCGCGGGCGTCGAGAAGGGCTCCGGCGAGCCGCACACCAAGAAGGTCGCCTCCGTGACCATGGCGCAGGTCCGCGACATCGCCCAGGCGAAGATGCGCGACCTCAACGCCAACGACATCGACGCCGCGGCGAAGATCATCGCCGGTACCGCGCGTTCGATGGGCATCACGGTCAAGAGCTGACCCAGCCACACCAGGAGTTGTGGGAGAGCCTGCGCGGCTCGCACCACGATCTGACCAGAATCGAAGGACAGACATGAAGCGCAGCAAGAACTACCGCAAGGCCGCAGAGCTGATCGACAGCGACCGGCTCTACACCCCGCTCGAGGCCGCTGCCCTGGCCAAGGAGACCTCCATCGAGTCGAAGCAGGATCCGACGGTCGAGGTCGCGATGCGACTGGGCGTCGACCCCCGCAAGGCCGACCAGATGGTCCGCGGGACCGTGAACCTGCCGCACGGTACCGGTAAGACCGCCCGGGTCATCGTCTTCGCCTCCGGCGACAAGGCTGCCGAAGCCGAGGCCGCGGGCGCCGACGTCGTGGGCGCCGAGGACCTGATCGAGCGCATCCAGGGTGGCTGGCTGGAGTTCGACGCGGCCATCGCCGCGCCGGACCAGATGGCCAAGGTCGGTCGGATCGCGCGCATCCTCGGCCCGCGTGGCCTGATGCCGAACCCGAAGACCGGCACCGTCACCCCGGACGTCGCGAAGGCCGTCAACGAGATCAAGGGCGGCAAGATCAACTTCCGGGTCGACAAGCAGGCCAACCTGCACCTGGTCATCGGCAAGGCGTCGTTCGACACCGAGAAGCTGGTGGAGAACTACGGCGCCGCGCTCGACGAGATCCTGCGCGCCAAGCCGTCGGCCGCCAAGGGCCGCTACATCAAGAAGATCACGGTCTCCACGACCACGGGCCCGGGCATCCAGATCGACCCGAACCGCACCCGCAACCTGCTCGTGGACGACGCGCCCAGCGCCTGACACGAACCTGCTCGACGACGCCCCCGCCGCCTCCCGCGGCGGGGGCGTCGTCGTATCAGGCCCAGCCCGTGAGGACCGCGGCCGCGTCGACGGTCTCGGCGCCCGTGGAACCCGCCGCGCCCGGGGTCCGGGAGAACCGCGGTGCCGCCGCGGCCTGGGCGACCCCGTCGCGTTCGACGATCGTGTCGCGCGCCGTGACGTGGGGGTGCGCGGCGGCCTCGGCGAACGTCAGTACCGGGGTGACGCAGGCGTCGGTGGGCGCGAAGACATCGGCCCACTCGTCACGGGTGCGGGAGGCGAAGACGCCGGCGATCCGGGCCCGCACCACGGGCCAGCCGTCGGTGTCCATCTGGGCGGGCAGGTCCTCGCCCGCGAGCCCGAGGCCCTGCAGCAGCGCGGCATAGAACTGGGGCTCGATCGCCCCGACGGCGACGTGGCGGCCGTCGGAGCAGGTGTAGGTGTCGTAGAACGGGGCGTGCCCGTCGAGCAGGTTGGCAGCAGGCCGGTCGGTCCACAGCTTCTGCGACAGCAGCGACCACACCATCTGCACGAGGATGCTGGCACCGTCGATCATCGCGGCGTCGACGACCTGGCCCTCGCCGGAGTTCTTCGTCTCCCACAGCGCGGCCAGTACGCCGACGAGCAGCAGCATCGACCCGCCGCCGAAGTCGCCGACGAGGTTCAGCGGCGGCACGGGCCGTTCGCCCTCGCGGCCGATGGCGTGCAACGCACCCGTCAGAGAGATGTAGTTGATGTCGTGGCCGGCGCGGTCGGCAAGGGGGCCCTCCTGGCCCCAGCCGGTGACGCGGCCGTAGACGAGGCGGGGGTTGCGGCGCAGGCAGTCGTCCGGACCGACGCCGAGACGTTCGGTGACGCCGGGCCGGTAGCCCTCGATGAGCAGGTCGGCCCGCTCGACCAGGCCCAGTACGGTCTCGCGGCCTGCCGGGTCCTTGAGGTCGGCGACGACGCGGCGGCGGCCGCGCTGCACCACGTCGGCGGAGCTGTCGCCGAGCTGCAGGCCGCCGGGCCGGTCGATGCGGACGACGTCGGCGCCCAGGTCGGCCAGGATCATCGCCGCGTGCGGCCCCGGTCCGATCCCGGCCAGCTCGACGACTCGCAGTCCTGACAGAGGCCCCTTGCCCACACCGACTCCTTCGTCCGCACCGACGTCTTCGGACCGACCCTAGATCAGCGGTCCTCCCGGCTCACGCGACCGCGATGGGATCGTGGTCACCGGCGACGACGGTGCCGTCGAGGGCGTACCAGGCCTGGGCGAGGTCGTCGAGGGCCGCGTCCATCCGGTCGCGGCGCAGGGTGAACGGCAGTCGCAGGTTGCGTTCGAACGCGCCGTCGATCCCGAACCGGGGGCCGGCGGCGAGGAGTACGCCGTGCCGCCGCGCCGCTGACGTCAGCCTGCTCGACACCGGTGCACCCAGGTCGAGCCAGAGGCTCAGGCCGCCGCCGGGCCGCGTCGAGGTCCAGGTGGGGAACAGCTCGGCGAGCCGGCCGCGCAGGTGGTCGCGGGCGGCGAGCAGCTCGGTGCGGCGGGTCTCGGCGACGACGGTGATGTCGTCGATCAGCCGGGCGGCGACCAGGTGGTCGAGCACGGCGCCGCCGAGGTCGATGCCCGGGCGGACCGACGCCAGCCTGCGGATCGTCGCCGCCGGGCCGCGGATCCAGCCGACCCGCAGGCCACCCCAGAAGATCTTGCTGGCCGAGCCGACCGTGATGACCAGCGAGGACTCGGCCGCTCCACCGTAGGTGGCGAACGGCGGCGGCTGCGGGACCGAGAGCGGGAGCTCGGACAGCGTCTCGTCGACGACGAGCGTCGTGCCGGTACGCCGCGCCAGCGCGATCAGGGCCTCCCGGTCCTCGGGGGGCATCAGGTGGCCGGTGGGGTTCTGGAAGTCGGGGATGAGGTAGGCGAGCCGGGGCGCGGCGTCGCGGACCCCGGCGGTGACCTGGTCGAGGTCCCAGCCGTCGGCGGTGAAGGGCACCGGCACGGGCCGCCCGCCGCGGACACGGATCGCGTCGAGCGCGTTGGGATACGTCGGGTGCTCGACGAGGACCCGGTCGCCCGGGGTGACCAGCGCGTTGAGGACCAGCGCGATCGCGTTCTGGGCGCCCGAGGTCACGAGGATCTGGTCGGGCGTCGTGGGCAGGCCGCGCTGGGTGTAGCGGCGGGCGATGGCCGTGCGCAGCACGGGCAGGCCGGTGACGTCGTAGCCGTGGTTGCTCAGGTGGGCGTCGAGATCGCCGACGGCGGCCGCGGCAGCCGCGCGGACCGCGTCGAGCGGTGCGGGTAGTGCCGCGAAGGCGAGGTCGTGGACGGTGTCGTCGTGGATCGGGGTGAACGCGCCGAGGGTGGGGGAGTGGTCGCCCGCCTGGGCGTCGGGGAGCCGGGTCCAGCTGCCCGATCCGCGCCGGCTGTGCAGGAACCCGTTCTCGCGCAACGACTCGTACGCCGCCGCGACGGTCGTACGGCTCACCTCCAGCGCCCCCGCCAGTTCGCGTTCGGCGGGCACCCGGGTGCCGAGAGGGAGCCGGCCGTCGAGGATCAGCAGCCGGATCTGGTCGGTGAGGGCCGATGCCAGCGCGCGTCCCTCGGGCGGGCGCCACGAGCCGAGGATGCGGGCGAACGTGTGGGCGCCGATGCGCCGTTCCAGGTCGTCCTGGGGCATGACGGGCCACTCTCCGCGAATTGGCTATGCCGGACCAGGCCAATCGTAGCCACAATATGGGCATGACGACACTATTGGTTCTGGTTCTGGTCCTCGCCGCCCTCAGTGCGGCGGTCACCCGCTATGGCGCCGACAGCCGCGAGCGCACCGGTCGCCCCGCATTCGAGCGGCCACCACGGCGGCACACCGTCACCGCCGACGTTGCCGCCCTGGGCTCACGGCTGGCCCGTGCAACCGCCCGTCCGCAGCGCACCGCCGACGAGCGCGCCCTCGCTCAGGGCGTCCACTCCCAGTACCCGCGGGCGAAGACCTCCACCGTGTGACCGCCACGGTCGCGACGCTCGGCGGTGTAGTGGTAGCGGCCCGGCTGCCACCCGTCGTGCACCGCGACCGCGGTCAGGTGGTCGAGCGCCCACTCCTCCCACACGTTCTGCACCGTGGGCGCCGGATCGGGCGCGTCGCACTCGATGTCGGTGAAGGGGTGCATGTGGCCGCGCAGGGGCGTCCACATCTGCACGTCGAGCCAGACCACGTCCATGATCGCCTCCGCCGCGAGTATCGGCCGGTGGCGACGGTCCCGGCCCGGCAAGTCACTGGAACGGGTGGCGATCGTCCCTCGTCAGGCGTCGAGCAGGTCCGCCCGCCCGGCCTCCTCGAGGCTCTGCCGGTACGGCCCGAACAGCCCCTTGGCCAGCGGCAGCACCGTCAGCAGCTTCGCGACGGGCCCCTTCGCCCGGACCTGGCCCTTCGCCAGCGCCACCGGCAGCACGACCTTGCCCAGCCAGAACCGGTTGCCGGTGTCAGCGGACATGAACAGCTCGACGTTGGGCGTCGGCCCCTGGCCCGCGCCGGTGAACAGCTCTGCGTTCGGCATGTCGACGGTGATCACCGCGTCCGGGTCGGTGTAGGTCACCCGCAGCACGACGCCCGACGGCGTCAGCTTCGCGACCAGGTCCGGGTTCTCCATGCCGATGCGGAACACCCCGCCCAGGAACCGGTAGACCTCGTCCTCGTTCTCGAACGCCGCCACGACGCGACTCCTCCCCGTCGACTGTCGCGCAGTCTGGTCGACGACGTGGCGTCCGCACGACTCCACGATCGGGCCACCGTTGGCCCACCCGGGCCTGCGCGGCGCCCGGCCCGTGCGGGCCGAGCCCGATCGCAACCTCACGGTCGTCCCGCCGGCCCACGGCAGCCATGAGGTTGCGCGCGGGCACTCAGGCACCGGCCAGCGGGAGGGTCAGTCTCGCGACGAGCCCACCGCCCTCGCGCGGCAGCAGCGCCAGCTCGCCGTCCATCGACGCCACCAGTGCCTCCACGATCCACAGGCCCAGCCCGGCAGTCCCGCGCCGCTCCCCGAGCGCGACGCCCTTGGCCGTCACGAGACCTTCCTGACCCGCGGGGATGCCCGGACCGCGGTCCCGGACCTCGGCGGTCAGCACGCCGCCCGCGTGGGACAGGGCCAGCTCGACCTGCTCGGCGGCACCGTGCCGCGCGGCGTTCTCGACGAGGTTCGTGAGCAGCCGGCGAAGTCGTTGCGGATCGGTGCGGACGGCAGCGTCCCCCGGGGAGACGGTCGCGACGCGACGGTCCGGCGGGACCCCCGCCGCGTCGAGGACGGCGGCGGCGAGCTCGGCCAGGCCGACGGAACGCTCCCGGACCCGGCCGAGCGGGCTGCCGTCCGTGAGCGCGAGGTCGGCGAGGCCGTCGAGCATGTCGTCGAGGTGGGTCGCGTGGTCGGCGAGCAGTGTCAGCGCGCGGTCGCGGGCGGGGCCGTCGAGCCGGCCGGCGGCGAGGTCCCCGGCCAGCGCCGACAGCGACGCGACCGGCGTGCGGAACTCGTGCAGGACGACGCGGACGCCGTCGATGCGGGCCCGCTGGGTGGCGACGAGCTGCTCCCGCAGCGCCCGCTCGGACTCCGCGGCGCGGGCCTCCCGTTCCAGCAGCCGCACCAGCACGCCGACGAGCACCGCGAACGACACCAGGAACCCCGTCCACCAGGCCCCGGCGAGCAGCCGGTGGGCGAGGGAGACGCCGGTGTCGGACCCGAGGACCGCCGCGACCGTGTACGCCAGCCCCAGCAGCAGCGCCCCGACCCGCCCGGCGACGGCACCGCCCCGCACGGCCGCGGCGATCGCGACCAACGGCAGCGCGGCGACCATGATGCTGTCGGCGCCGCCTGTCCACGCACAGCCGACGATCACGAGCAGCCCGTCGACGACCGTCACCGCCCACGGTGGCAGCAGCGGACGCCCACGCCAGGTCGCGACGATCTGGGCCGTCGCGTAGCAGGCCGTGGCCGCCACCAGCACCCACGCGGCGACGAGCATCCCGCGGGCGAGCTCCGGCCCGATCGCGAGTGCCAGCCCGACCGCGGCGACGACCATCAGCCGCAGTACCGACGTCGTCCACTGCTCGTCGGTGGCGCGGTCCGTCCAGAGGTGTTGCACGCGGCGACAGTAGGGTCACCGGGTGCGTGACGGGCGACACGTGGTGGTCATCGTCGACGATCACGCCCTCTTCGCGGAGGGCCTGGCGTTGCTGCTGGAGGCGCGGGCGGGCGACGGCTTCGAGGTCGCCGGGTCCGTGACCTCGGGTGAGGACGCGGTCGCCCTCGTCGGGAGGCACGGCGCCGACATCGCGATCGTCGACCTGGCGCTGCCCCCGCTCGGCGGGGTGGAGACGATCCGCCGGGTCAAGGCCGCCTATCCGGCGACGCGGGTGCTCGCGCTGTCGGGCACAGAAGACCTCGACCTCGCCGCCGCCGCACTGCGCGCCGGGGCCGACGGCTACCTCGGCAAGTCCGCCGATCCGCAGGTGCTGGTCGCGCCGCTGCTCGCGCTCGTCGCGGGGGTGCGGGTGGTGCGCGCGGAGCTGCTCGACGCCCTGCTCGTCGCGGCCGACCGCACCGCCGACGGGCTGCTCGACCGGCTCGGTGACCGCGACGTCGAGCTCTGGACGATGCTCGCCCGAGGGCTGGAGACAGCGGAGATCGCGCGCCCGTTGCTGGTGAGCGAGCGGACGGCGAAGCGGATGATCGCCTCGCTGTTGCACAAGCTCGGGGCGGCCAACCGGATCGAGGCCGCGGCCCTCGCGGGCCGGGCGGGTCTGCTCGACGAGAGGTAGGAGCGCGCAACCCCAGCTCTTCGGGCGCCCGGAGCCGACCACGATGTGCGCGAGTGTCCGAGTCTCACTGTTCCCCGGGGCGCGCTGACGACCGTGAGGTTGCGCGCGGTCTGTGGCGCGCCACGAGGCGGGCTGTGGAACTGCATCACGCGAACGGGTGGTGGCACCCGCGGGACAGCGCAGGCGCGGGTGAACCGGTGCGGAGTGGACGTGATCGGCGTCATGCTGCTTGCATGCGTACGACAGCAGCGGTGCTGTGGGAGGTCGGGGGCAAGTGGGAGGTCGGCGAGGTCGACCTCGACCCGCCCGGCCCTGGTGAGGTTCTCGTCGAGCTGACGGCCAGCGGGCTGTGCCACTCCGACGAGCACCTGGTGACGGGCCAGCTCCCGGTGGGCCTGCCGATCGTCGGCGGCCACGAGGGCGCGGGCCGGGTCACGGCGCTGGGCGAGAACGTCACCGAGGTCGCGGTGGGCGATCCGGTGGTGCTGGCGTTCCTGCCGTCGTGCGGGCGCTGTACGTGGTGCGTCCGCGGGATCACCAACCTGTGCGACGACGGCGCCGGTGCCACCCTGGGCCCGCAGCTCGACGGCACCTACCGCTTCCACTCCGGTGGCGAGGACATCGGGCAGATGTGCCTGCTGGGGACGTTCTCCCGGCACACGGTGGTGCCGGTGAAGTCGGTCGTCCCGATCGACGAGGGCTTCCCGCTGGACCTGGCCGCGCTGGTCGGCTGCGGTGTCACGACGGGCTACGGCTCCGCGACGAAGACGGCCGACCTGCGGGCGGGCGACACCGCGGTGGTGATCGGCGTCGGCGGCGTCGGGGCCAACGCGATCCAGGGCGCGCGCATCGCCGGCTGCCGCTACATCGTCGCCGTGGACCCGGTGGAGTTCAAGCGGGACAAGGCGACCGAGTTCGGCGCGACGCACACCGCGGTCGACCTGAACGCGGCGTGGGAGATCGTCTCGGAGCTCACCCGCGGCCGCCTCGCCGACGCCGCGATCATCACGACCGGTGTGGCACAGGGAGAGATGGTGCAGCCGGCGCTGGAGCTCGTCGGCAAGCGGGGCCGGGTCGTCGTGACGGCGCTGGCGCCGCACGAGCAGGAGACGGCGACGATGTCGCTGCTCGACCTCACCGTCTACGAGAAGCAGGTCAAGGGCGCGATGTTCGGCAGCGCCAACAGCCAGCACGACATCCCGCGGCTGCTGGAGCTGCACAACACCGGACAGCTGAAGCTGGGCGAGCTGATCACCGCCGAGTACGCGCTGGAGGACGTCAACCGCGGCTACGAGGACATGCGGGCGGGCCGCAACATCCGCGGCCTGATCCGCTACTGAGACGGAGGATCCGATGCAGCGCAGCATCGAGCACGGCAAGCGCGAGGGATTCGCGAGCCTCGGCCGGGGAGGGCTCAACCGGGACTCCTTCCCGATGCGCCTGTTCGCCAAGGGCAATGCCCGGCACTGGAACCCGGCCGACATCGACTTCAGCCAGGACGCCCGCGACATCGAGGCCATGACCGACGACGAGCGCTGGTGGACCTTCGCCCTCGCCGCGCAGTTCATGGCGGGGGAGGAGTCGGTGACGCAGGACCTGCAGCCGTTCGTCGCCGCGATGGCCGCGGAGGGCCGCCTCGCCGACGAGCTGTACCTGACGCAGTTCGTGTTCGAGGAGGCCAAGCACACCGACGCCTTCCGGCGCTGGTTCGACGCCGTCGGCATGACCGAGGACCTGCATTCCTACATCGAGTTCAACGAGCACTACATGCAGATCTTCACCGAGGAGCTGCCGGCGAGCCTCTACGCGCTGGCCGACGACCCGTCACCGCGCAACCAGGTCCGGGCGTCGGTGACCTACAACCACATCGTCGAGGGCACGCTGGCGCTGACCGGCTACTTCACGTGGGCGAAGATCTGCACGAGCCGCGGCATCCTTCCCGGGATGCAGCAGGTCATCAAGCACATCGGTGACGACGAGCGCCGCCACATGGCGTGGGGGACGTTCACCTGCCGCCGCCACGTCGCCGCCGACGACGCGATGTACGACGTGGTCGACGAGCGGATGCAGGAGCTGATCGTGCCGTCGATGGGCGTCGTCACGGGGACGTTCGACAAGGTCGAGGCCGACGGCGGGACCGTGCCGTTCGACGTCGACATGAACGAGCTGGCCGAGTACGCCATGGACAAGCTGGGTCGCCGGCTCGGGGCGATCGAGTCGGCGCGCGGGGCGGACCTCGCGGTGATCGACGTCGACGCTTCACCCGAGGCACTGGAGGAGCGGTTCCATGTGGAGGACACCCGTGAGCTGGCCGCGGCAGCGGTATGAGAGGCGCGACGCGCTGGCCCGCCTCGACCCCGGTACCGACTTCCACGAGATCTACCGGCAGCTCGCGCTCCACGAGTTCCCGTGGGACATCAACCAGGCGCTGAGCTTCGCCCTGTTCCGGACCTACGCGGTGCCCTCGATCGGGATGCTCCTGCACGAGACCGGGGAGTTCACCCGCCGCGTGCAGAAGCGCTACGACGACACCGGCCTGCTGCTGGAGTCCGTGTTGGAGCACGGCTTCTCCTCGGAGCAGGGCCGCGCCGCCGTCCGCCGGATCAACCGGATGCACCGCAGCTACGACATCTCCGACGACGACATGCGCTACGTGCTGGCGACGTTCGTCGTGACCCCGATCCGCTGGCTCGACGACTATGGCTGGCGCGCGCTGACCGAGGGGGAGAAGACGGCGTCGGCCAACTACTACCGCGAGCTCGGCCGGCACATGGGCATCCCCGGCATCCCGGCGACGTGGCGGGACTTCGAGACGCTCCTCGACGACTACGAGCGCGAGCGGTTCGGCTACGACCCGGGCTCCCGTGCGGTCGCCGATGACACGCTCGCCCTGCTGGCGACGTTCCCGCCCAACCATCTCGCCCCGCGCGCGGCCGTGGACGCGTTCGCCCGCTCGCTGATGGATGCGCCCCTGCGGAGTGCGCTGGCCTACCGGTCGCCCCCGAAGGTCGTGGAGGCATTGTCGCGCAGGGCTTTACACGCACGGGGGAAGTTCGTCCGGTTCATGGCGGTGCGCGACGAGCCGAGCATGTTCCGCGACCTCCCGGGTGTTCGCAGCTATCCGGGAGGGTTCACCGTCGAGGGACTCGGGACCTTCCCGACGGGGTGTCCGGTGACCCAGGGCGGCGACGGTTCCGACACTCAGCCGCAACACGCCCTCCATTCGGACCAACTTGGCGACGGGACCACAACTCGCCAGTAACCCACCCCGACCGGCCTCGTTGACCGGTTGTCGGTAGCCGACTGCGCGCTCCCCAGCACCCGCGGCGGCTCCCCGTCCTCAGAGGCGGCTGCGTTCACGGCCGAGCGCAGTCACAGGCGAACGGAGGCGCGTCGCGTGCCGGGTGTCGAGGTCAAGGTCGAGGGGCTGTCCAAGTCCTTCGGCCGCGCGAACATCTGGTCCGATGTGACGCTGACGCTCCCGCCCGGCGAGGTGAGCGTGCTGCTCGGCCCGTCGGGCACCGGCAAGTCCGTCTTCCTCAAGACCCTGATCGGGCTGCTCAAGCCGGAGCGGGGCTCGATCGTCATCCACGACACCGACCTGGTGAAGTGTTCGGAGACGCGGCTCTACGAGCTGCGCAAGCTGTTCGGGGTGCTGTTCCAGGACGGCGCGCTGTTCGGGTCGATGAACCTCTACGACAACATCGCCTTCCCGCTGCGCGAGCACACGAAGTTCGCGGAGTCGAGGATCCGCGACATCGTCGCCGAGAAGATGGAGATGGTCGGCCTCACCGGCGACGAGAAGAAGCTGCCGGGCGAGATCTCCGGCGGGATGCGCAAGCGGGCCGGGCTGGCCCGCGCGCTGGTGCTCGACCCCGAGATCATCCTGTTCGACGAGCCCGACTCGGGCCTCGACCCGGTCCGCACGGCGTACCTGAACCAGCTGATCATCGACCTCAACGCCCAGACCGACGCGACGTTCCTGATCGTCACCCACGACATCAACACCGCGCAGACCGTCCCGGACAACATCGGGATGCTCTACCGCAAGCACCTGGCGATGTTCGGCCCCCGCGAGGTGCTGCTCACCAGCGAGGAGCCGGTCGTCGCGCAGTTCCTCAACGGGCGCAGGCAGGGCCCGATCGGGATGAGCGAGGAGAAGGACACCGCGCAGGCCCAGCGGGAGATGGCGGAGATCGACGACCTGGCCGGGCTGCCGCCGTTGAAGCCGCAGCTGGAACCGACGGCGGGACTGCCGCAGCGGCAGGCGGTGAGACGTCGCAGGGAACGCGTCGAGGCGATGATGCACACGCTGCCCGCGGCGGCGCAGGACGCGATCCGCGACTCGTACGCGAACGGCGGCGCGAACAGCGGCGACGCACCGACGCAGTGGATGCCGGTGGCCAACGACGACCGGCCGACCGCCCGGCTCCCCCTGGTCGACGACCCGGCCGACGACCCCGACGGGCGGCACCGCGCCCCATGACCACACACCAGGACCCTGCCCCGCCGAGCCTCGTCACCCGGGCGCTCACCCCGGTCGGCAAGCTGTTCGCACTCGGTGGCGCCGTCGTGCGGATGACGTTCAGGCGGCCGTTCCAGCTCGGCGAGTTCATCGAGCAGACCTGGTTCGTCACCAAGGTCTCGGCGTTGCCGACGGCCCTGTTCACCATCCCCTTCGGCGCGACGATCGCACTCCTGCTGGCCGAGCTCACCGCGCAGTTCGGGGCGCAGAGCCAGACCGGCGCGGGCAGCGTGCTGGCGATCGTGCAGCAGGCGGCGCCGATCGTCACGGCGCTGCTGATCTCCGGCGCGGGCGGCAGCGCGGTCTGCGCCGACCTGGGCGCGCGCACCATCCGCGAGGAGATCGCCGCGATGGAGGTGCTGGGCATCTCGCCCATCCAGCGGCTCGTCGTGCCGCGGGTGCTCGCGATGACGGTCACGGCCGTGGTGCTCAACGGGCTGGCGACGGTCGTCGGTGTCGGCGGCGGCTACTTCTTCAACGTCGTCGTCCAGGGCGGGACGCCGGGCGCCTACGTCGCGAGCTTCTCCGCGATCGCGCAGGTCTCCGACATCGTCGTGTCCGAGCTCAAGGCCGCGCTGTTCGGCTTCACCGCCGGCGTCGTCGCGGCCTACCGCGGGCTCAACCCGCCGCCGGGCGCGAAGGGCGTCGGGGATGCGGTGAACCAGGCCGTCGTCATCTCGTTCGTCCTCGTGTTCCTGATCAACCTCGTCCTCACGGCCCTGTACCTGCAGATCGTGCCGCCGAAGGGGGTCTGATGAGCACGTCTTTCGGCACCCGGGCCCGGCGTGCGATGCGCGGACCGCTCGACCAGCTCGAGGAGCTGGGCGACCAGCTGTCGCTCTACGCCCGGGCGATCGCATGGATCCCGCGGACGATCCGCCGCTACCGCAAGGAGATCGCGCGGCTGCTGGCCGAGGTCAGTTTCGGGTCGGGCGCGTTGATCGTCATCCTCGGCACCGCGGGGGTCATGGCAGCGCTGTCGCTGTTCGTCGGCTCACTCGTCGGACTGCAGGGCTTCCGCGCGCTCGACTCGCTGGGCGTCGAGGCCCTGACCGGGTTCATCACCGCGTACTTCAACACCCGCGACATCGCCCCGCTCGTGGCGGCGGCGGCCCTGACAGCGACGCTGGGCGCGGGTTTCACCGCCCAGCTCGGCGCGATGCGGATCTCCGAGGAGGTCGACGCGCTCGAGGTCATGGCGGTACCCAGCGTCCCGTTCCTGGTGACGACGCGGGTGCTCGCCGGGATCGTCGCGGTCATCCCGATGTACACGATCGGCCTGCTGGCCAGCTTCGCCGCGTCCCGGCTCAACGTCACCGTGGTCAACGGGCTGCCGGGCGGCACGTACGACCACTACTTCGACCTGTTCCTCCCGGTCAGCGACGTGCTGTTCTCCTACCTCAAGGTGGTCGTCTTCGCCACGGTGATCATCCTGATCCACTGCCACTACGGCTACCGCGCCAAGGGCGGGCCGGCGGGCGTGGGGGTGGCGGTCGGCCGGGCGGTGCGGCTGTCGATCGTGTCGACCGCGATCCTCGACTTCTTCCTCACCCTGGTGATGTACGGGACGTCGACGTCGGTGCAGGTGGCCGGATGAGGTCCACCCGCCGGGTCCTGCAGGGCGTCGCGTTCGTCGTGGCGCTGGTGCTGCTCGCGGGCCTCGCCGTCGCGGAGTACGCGGGGGCGTTCCGGGCGGGTGTGCCGGTGACGCTGCAGGTCGACAAGGCGGGGACGCAGCTCGCGACGCGGGCCGACGTGAAGGTCCGCGGCATGGTCGTCGGGCGGGTGGAGGACATCTCCACCGCCGGCGGCGTCGTCACCGTCAGCATGAGCCTCGACCCCGACAAGATCGGCGCGGTCCCGGCCGGGGTGTCGGCGCGGCTGCTGCCCAAGACGCTGTTCGGCGAGAAGTACGTCTCGCTCGTGCCGCCCCCGGCGTCGACGGGCCGGCACCTGCAGGCGGGTGACGTCATCCCCGAGGACCGCAGCCAGGCCGCGCGCGAGCTCGAACGCGTCCTCGACGGGCTGCTGCCGCTGCTGCGCGCCGTCGAGCCGCAGAAGCTGGCGACGACCCTCGGTGCGCTGTCGCAGTCGCTGTCCGGGCGCGGGGAGGAGCTCGGACAGACGCTCGTACAGCTGAACACGCTGGTCGCGGGCCTCAACCCCAGCCTGCCCGACCTGAACGCCGACATCACCCAGCTCGCCGACTACGCAGACAACCTCGACGGCGCCGCGCCCGACCTGTTGAACGCCCTGGAGGACCTGACGACGACGAGCCGGACCCTGGTCGACGAGAGCGCGAACCTGCGGGCGTTCGCGTCGTCGGTCACCGGGGCCTCCGACGACCTGACCGGCTTCCTGCGTGCCAACGGCGACGACATCGTCGCGCTGTCGGCGTCGAGCCGCCCGACGCTGGAGAGCCTGGCCCGCTACGCCCCCGAGTTCCCCTGCTTCTTCCAGCAGATGGCCGGGCTGGTCCCGTTCGCCGACAACGCCTTCGGCAAGGGAACCGACAAGCCGGGCATCCACATCACGCTGGAGATCGTCAACAACAAGGGCAAGTACAGCCCCGGCGAGGAGCCCCGCTACCTCGACGACCGCGGCCCCCGCTGCTACCCGATCACCTATCCGGGGTCGCAGAGCCCGCCCGACGGGCCGTTCCGCGACGGGTCGAAGCCCTCGCCGCCGCCGGTGGGCAACCCCGTCGGCAACCCGGAGGCCTTCGGCGTCGACACCTACGGCAGCTACGACGGCGCGTCGTCGTGGGGCGGGGTGCGCGGCGGCGCGGCGACCAACGAGCCGGCGTCGTGGCGCACCGGGATGGGCCTGGCCAACTCGCCGGCCGACCGGCAGATGGTCTCCGAGGTCGTGGCCGTGCAGCAGGGCGTCTCGCCCGCGCAGGTCCCGGCCTGGTCGAGCATGCTCGTCGGCCCGCTCTACCGCGGGAGCGAGGTGACGCTGACGTGAGCCGCGTCCCCGTCGCACCGCTCGTCAAGTTCCTGGTGTTCGCCCTCGTCGTCGCCCTCGCGACGACGGTCCTCGCGCTGACCATCGCCAACTCCCAGGGCGGGGAGCGCACCGCCTACAGCGCCCGCTTCACCGACGCGTCCGGCCTGCTCCCGGGCGACGACGTGCGGATCGCGGGTGTCGTCGTCGGCAGCGTCGACTCGGTGGAGGTCGTCGACCGCCGCTTCGCGCAGGTCGAGTTCAGCGTCGACGCGGCCCAGACGCTCCCGGGCTCGGCGACGGCTGCAGTCCTCTACAAGAACCTCATCGGGCAGCGGTTCCTGGCGCTGGACCGGGGCGACGGCGGCAACCCGGTGCCGCTGCCGCCGGGTGGGGAGATCCCCGTGCAGCGCACCACGCCGCCGCTCGACCTGACCACGTTGTTCAACGGGTTCCAGCCGCTGTTCGCCGCGCTGGACCCGGAACAGGTCAACACGCTGTCGATGGAGATCGTGCAGGTGCTGCAGGGCCAGGGCGGCACCGTCGACAGCCTGCTGGCGAGCACCGCCTCGCTGACCACCACGATCGCCGACCGCGACCAGGTCATCGGCCAGGTCATCGACAACCTGAACGCGGTCCTGCAGACGGTGTCGGACAACGGCCAGCAGCTGAACGACCTCATCGTGTCGCTGCGCCGGCTCGTCTCGGGGCTGGCCGCGGACCGCAAGCCCATCGGCGACGCCATCGCCTCCCTCGGCGACCTGACGACGACCACCGCCGGGCTCCTGGAGGAGGGCCGCCCCGCACTGAAGCAGGACATCGCGTCGCTGGGCGACCTCTCGGGCCAGCTCAACCAGGCCGAGCCGACCGTCGAGCACTTCCTGCAGTTCGCCCCGTACAAGCTCAACAAGCTCGGCCGCGCCGCCAGCTACGGCAGCTGGTTCCAGTTCTACCTGTGCGGGCTCACCGGGTCCGTCGGGATCGGCGGCCTCGTCCCCGCGCAGGAGCTGCCCGTCTTCCGGTCCGACGCGCCGCGGTGCGGGTCCGACCCGGCCGGCTCCGGCGGCCAGAGCCCGCCGCTGCTGCCCGCCCCGTCGAACCTGCCGATCCCGACGCAGCTGCCCGCGATCCCCGCCGTGCCGACGAACCTCCCGCTGATCGGGGGTGGCTCGTGAAGCTCGCCCAGCGTCCCGTCGCGCTCGCCACCATCGGGATCATCGTGCTGCTCGTCGCCGGGCTGATCGCGTTCAACGGCCCGTCCCTGTTCGGGGGCACGACGTACTCCGCCGAGTTCACCGAGGCCGCCGGCCTGCAGCCGGGGGACAAGGTCACCGTCGCCGGGGTGGAGACCGGGCGGGTCCGCAGCGTCGGCCTCGACGGCGACCACGTCGTCGTCACGTTCCAGGTCGACGACGCCTGGGTCGGCGACCGCACGACCGCCTCCATCGGCATCCGCACCCTGCTCGGCGCCAAGTACCTGGCGCTCGACCCGCAGGGCGGCGCCGAGCTCGACCCCGACACGGTCATCCCGCGCTCGCGCACCGCGTCGCCGTTCGACGTCGTCGAGGCGTTCAACGGGCTGTCGGGCACCCTCGACCAGCTCGACACCGACCAGCTCGCGAAGAGCCTCACCACGCTGGCCGACACCTTCCGCGACACCCCGCCCGAGGTCCGCGGCGCACTCGACGGCCTCACCCGCCTCTCGACGACGATCGCGAGCCGCGACGACCAGCTCCGCAGCCTGCTCGCCGGCACCCGCACGCTGTCGACGACGCTGGCGGACCGCCGCGGCGACATCGAGGCGCTCCTGTCCGACGGCAATCTCCTGCTCGGCGAGCTGCAGCAGCGCCGCGACGCCATCTCGCGGCTGCTGTCGGGCACCCGGGCGCTGTCCGAGCAGCTGCGCGGCCTCGTCGCCGACAACACCGCGCAGCTGCGGCCCACCCTCGAAGCCCTCGACCGCGTCGTCGACGTGCTGCAGCGCAACCAGGACAACCTCGCCCAGGTGCTGGAGAAGGAGGCCGTGTTCGTGCGGCTGTTCGCCAACGCCGTCGGCAGCGGCCACTGGTTCGACAACTACATCTGCGCGCTGCTCCCCACGCCGAGCATCGGCCCGCTCAACCCGGGGGGATGCTGACCATGCCGGAATGGGCCCGGGACAAGGCGCGGATGCAGCTCGTCGCGCTGGTGTCGGTCGTCGCCGTGCTGCTGGCCGCGGGCATCTGGCTCGTCACCGGCGAGGCCGGCCGGAAGATCACCGCCTACTTCACCAACGCCTCCGCGCTGTTCGACGACAACTCCGTCCGTGTTCTGGGGGTGTCCGTCGGCACCATCGACAAGGTCACCCCCGAGGGCACGCGGGTGCGCGTCGACATGACGATCACCGACCGCGACGTGAAGCTGCCCGCCGACGTGAAGGCCGTCGTCGTCTCGCCCAGCCTGGTGACCGGCCGCTACGTCCAGCTCACCCCCATCTGGACCTCCGGCCCCGAGATGTCCGACGGCGCGGTCATCCCGCTCGAGCGGACCGCCGTCCCGCTCGGCGTCGACGACCTCAGCCGCACCGCCACCGAGCTCGCCCGCGCACTCGGCCCCGACGGCGCCAACAAGCAGGGCGCGGTCTCGGACGCACTCGACGTCGGCGCTGCCAACCTCGCGGGCAACGGCCAGGCCCTCAACGACACGATCCACAACCTCGGGCAGCTCTCCACGACGCTGGCCGGGTCCAGCGGCGACCTGTTCGGCACCATCACCGAGCTGCAGAAGTTCACCGAGACCCTCAAGAACAGCGACGGCACCGTCCGCGAGTTCGCCGGCCGCCTCGACTCCGTCACGACGATCCTCGCCGACCAGCGCGAGGACCTCGGCTCCGCGCTGCGCGACCTGTCGCTCGCGCTCGGCGAGGTCCAGCGGTTCATCGCCGACAACCGCGCGGCACTCAAGTCCGACATCGACAAGCTGACCGAGGTCACCGGCGTCCTCGCCGACGAGCAGCGCGCGCTGGCGGAGATCCTCGACGTCGCCCCCACCGCCGTCGGCAACCTCGCCAACACCTACAACGGCGCGTCAGGCACCCTCGACACCCGCGCCAACATCAACGAGCTGTCGTTCCCGCCCGTGCTGTTCCTGTGCACGATGCTGCGCCGCTCCGGCCCGGTCCCGGCCAACCTGACCGACGCCTGCACCACGCTCGAACCCGTCATCTCCGGGGCCGTCCCGCTGCCGTCCGCCGCCGCCGTCATCACCTCGCTGCAGCAGGGAACCGTGCCGCCGTTCCCCGCGATGGCGGTGCCGGTCGACCCGCCACCGGGCCTGGCACTCGCCCCTGCCACCCAGACGCCTCCGACGACCACCACGACCACCGCGCCCGGGCTGCTGCCCGGCCTGCTCGGAGGTGGCCGATGAGGACCCGGCTCGCGGCCCTGCTCGGTGTCGCGGCACTGCTGCTGTCGGGGTGCAGCGTGCTCTCGGGCGGCCTGCGCGGGGTCGACCTCCCCGGCGGAGCCGACCTCGGCGACGACCCGTACACGGTCACCATCCGGTTCGCCGACGTCGCCGACCTCGTCCCGCAGTCGCTGGTCAAGGTGGCCGACGTGTCGGTCGGGTCCGTCTCCGACATCCGCGTCGACCCGCAGACCTGGGACGCGGTCGTGACGGTGAAGGTCAACCGCGGTGTCACCCTGCCCGCCAACAGCCGTGCGTCCGTGCGCGCCACGAGCCTGCTCGGCGAGAAGTTCGTGGAGCTGTCCCCGCCCACCCAGGGCGCCACCGGCAGCCTCCGCGACGGCGCCACCATCCCGCTGGCCGCCACCGGCCGCGCCGCCGAGGTCGAGGAGGTCCTGGGCGCGCTGTCGATGCTGCTCAACGGTGGCGGCGTCGGCCAGATCAAGACGATCTCCACCGAGCTCAACAAGGCCCTGTCGGGCAACGAGCCCGAGATCCGCTCGTTGCTGAGCAACCTGGACACGCTCGTCGGCACCCTCGACGCGCACAAGTCCGAGATCACCCGCGCGCTCGACTCGATCAACCGGCTCGCCGCCACCCTCGCCGAACGTCGCGGCCAGATCTCCGACGCACTCCACCAACTCGGCCCCGGCATCCAGGAGCTCGCCGACCAGCGCGAACAGCTCGTCGACATGCTCAAGGCCCTCGACCGGCTCTCCGGCGTCGCCACCGATGTCGTCGACCGCAGCCGCGACGACCTCGTCGCCGACCTCCGTGCCCTCCAGCCCACCCTGGCGAAGCTCGCCGAGTCCGGACAGGACCTGCCGAACTCGCTGCAGATGATCGGCACGTTCCCCTTCACCGACGCCGCCGTCCCCGCCTTCGCGGGCGACTACGCCAACCTCTACATCCGCGCCGACCTCGACCTCAAGGACCTGCTCGACAACCTGTCCCGGTCCCGCGAGCCGCTGATCGGCCCCGACGCGCCGCTGCTCAACCAGCTCCCCGGCACCGCCGCGCTGCTCGCCCCGCTGCTCGGCGGCGACCCCGACCGGCCTGTCTTCCCGCTGCTCGGCCAGGTCCCCACACCGCTGACCCCCGGGACCCCGCAGACCTCGCCGCCCCCGCCGCCCGCCACCGACGCGACGACCCCCGGCCCCCCGCCGACGACCACCACGGCCCCGCCGGCAGTCGGCGGCCTCCTCGGCGGAGTCCTCGGAGGTGGCCGGTGATCACCCGCACCATCAGGCTGCAGCTGATCGCGCTGCTCGCCGTCACGCTGCTGGGCGTCGGCTACGTCGGCGTCCGCTACGCCGGGCTCGGCAACGTCTTCGGTGCCACCACCTACCCCGTCACCATGAGGCTCGCCGACTCCGGCGGCATCTTCTCCGGCGCCGACGTCACCTACCGCGGCGTCAGCGTCGGACGCGTCGGTGACCTCACCGTCACCCCCGACGGCGTCGACGTCCGCCTCGACATCGAGAAGTCCGCCCCGGAGATCCCGGCCGACCTGCGCGCCGCCGTCCGCAACCTGTCGGCCATCGGGGAGCAGTACGTCGACCTCACCCCACAGACCGCGGGCGGGACGATGCTCTCCTCGGGCTCGGTCATCCCCGTCGACCGCACCTCGGTCCCCGTCCCCGTCGACGACCTGGTGTCCAGCCTCGACGACTTCGTCCGCTCCGTGCCGCTCGACTCCCTGCGCACCGTCATCGACCAGCTCGGGACCGCGTTCGCCGGTACCTCCCAGCCGCTGCAGCAGCTGCTCGACTCGAGCAACGAGTTCACCCGCGCCGCCGTCGACGCCCTCCCGCAGACGACCGCACTGCTGTCGGACGGGCGTACCGTCCTCACCACCCAGAACGACGTCGCCGGCCAGTTCACCGACTTCAGCCGCAACCTCGCGCTGCTGGCCGCCCAGCTCAAGACGTCCGACCCTGACCTGCGCCGGCTCATCGAAGCCGGACCAGGGGCGGCGCAGGAGGTCAGCGCGCTGCTGTCGGAGAGCGGCAGCGGCCTGGGCACCGTCATCGACAACCTGCTCACCGTCAGCCGGGTCGCCGAGCCGCGCCAGGCCGGGCTGCGCCAGCTCCTCGTCACCTATCCCGGCGTCGTCGCCAGCGGCTACACCACCGTCCCCGGGGACGGCACAGCCCACCTCGGCCTCGTGGTCAACCTGTTCGACCCCATCGTCTGCGCCGAGGGCTACGAGACCACGCAGCGGCGCCCGGGCAACGACGTCGCCGAGGTCCCCGTCAACGGCAAGGCCTACTGCGCCGAGCCGCCCGGCAGCTCGTCGGACGTCCGTGGCGCACAGAACGTCCCGCGAGCCTCGACCCCGAAACCGCCGCCCGGGACCCGCAGCGGTGGCAACGGGCAGATCCTCCCCGCCGGCTCCGATCCCGACCCGTGGCGCGTCCCGCTGACCACCCCGGCGCAGATCCTCGAACCCTGACCAGCGATGATCCTCGACATCGTGCTCGGTCGAGTGAACGCAGTCCCCGATGGCCGGCTCCCCGCCGCCGGATGGAGTGCCCGATGACGACGCAGGCCCCGGAACGTCCCCCGGCCGACGACGACGCGCCCCCCACGAACCCGCCCGACCGGCTGCGGCGTGGCCTCTCGGTCGCGGTCGTCGTCGGCGCCGCGCTGGTGCTCGTCACCGGGATCCTCTGGATCGTCGCCGCCACCAGCGGCACCACCCGGCTCTCCGAGGACCGGGACGCCGCGCTCGTCGCCGCCCGGCAGGCCGCCACGACGGTGACCTCCGTCGACAAGAACGACCCGAACGGCACCCTCGCCCGTTGGGAGGCCGTCGCGACCGACGCCCAGCTCGACGAGTTCCGCACCAGCCACGACCAGTACGCGCAGATGATCGGGCAGTTCCCGGCGAGCGCGCACGGCACGGTCACCGACGCGGCCGTCGCCGAGCTCGACGACCGCGCCGGCACCGCCCGTGTGATCGTCGGGATGGACGTCGCCCTCGACGACGGGGGTAGGACCCCGCCCACCCGGCAGCGCCTCCAGATGCAGATGACGCGCACCGATGACGGCTGGAAGGTCGTCAAGATCGCCCCGGTCGGCGGCGCGACCGGCTGAGCCGGTCCCGTGCCCCGTCCCGGTCCCCGAGGTCGACCGACTCCCAGGAGGTCACCGACATGCCCCCGAACCACCGCCGCCGCCCGGCCGGAGTCCGCGCGCCCCGCGTCGCCGGCCGCGTCCCCGCCGGCACCACGTCGCGCCCCGCCGAGGAGAGCGCGGTCGAGGCCCGCGCGACGGAGCCCGAGGCCGGCCCCGTCGCCCCCGAGGCCGACGGGTCGGCCCGCACCGCGCCGGCCCGCCGCCCGTCGAGGCCCCGGGGGATCGCGTCGGTCCTCCCGACCCGCATGGCGCGCACCGCGGCCCCCGCGGTCGAGGGCCCGGCTCCTGTCACCGACGCCCCGGCTCCTGCCGCCGAGGACCCGGCTGCTGTCACCGACGCCCTGGCCTCCGGGGCCGACGCCCCGGTTCCCGACACCGGCTCCCTGCGGTCCGACACCGACGCGGAGGCCCCCGGCACCGGGTCCGACACCGTCGATCCGGAGGAGGGGAAGGAGCGTGCCGACGGCGGGACGCGTCGGACGCGGTCCGTGATCTCGCGGCTCCCCGTCGCCACGACGCGGAAGGCGGCGGCGGTCGTCGCAGCCGTCGCCGTCCTGCTGTTCGCCGCGGCGGCGTTCCTGGGCGTCTCGTGGTGGCGCACCGCGCACTCCGCCGCGGCCGAGAACACCGCGCTCGTCGACGTCGCCACCACAGCACAGGTGTCCCAGCAGCTCGGCGACGCGGTGAAGAAGGTCTACTCGTTCGACTACACCCGCCTCGACCAGAACGAGAAGGCCGCCCGCGACGTCATCACCCCCGACTTCCAGGCCGACTACGACAAGCTGTTCGAGCAGGTCCGCGCCCTCGGGACGCAGCAGCAGGCCGTCGTGAGCGCCACGATCTCCCAGATCGCCGTCCGCGAGATCCACGGCGACACCGCGGTCGCGGTCGTCTTCGTCGACCAGCAGGCCACCAAGGCCGCGGCGAGCGACGGGCAGACCCAGGCGGCGTCGGCAGGCCGGCTCACGGTCACGGGCAAGCTCGTCGACGGGGTCTGGAAGATCGCCGACGTCCAGGTCGTCTGAGCCCCGGTCCGGCCCGTGGGCCCCGGCCGACGGGGCTCGCGGCCGGACACGTATGCTGGCCGACGGTTCCACCGAAGACCGCAGGTCTGCGGGTCCGGGGTAAGCGTCCCGGCACCGTACGAAGGTCCCGTACCAACGGGCGACCCGCGCAGGAGGACGAGGTTCCGGGCATGTCGTGCCTGTACGCCCCGTGCGCTCCTTGCGCCGGGGCGTTCGTGTTTCTCGGGAGTCGGAAGCGGTGGATCGCACCGACACCGAGAGGAGGCACAGGGATGGCACGACCCGACAAGGTCGAAGCGGTCGACGACATCGCCAACCGGTTCCGGGGCGCGACCGCCTCGGTCGTCACCGAGTACCGCGGCCTCAGCATGGCCCAGCTCACCGAGCTGCGCCGCTCGCTCGGCCCGGACGCCACGTACCGCGTCGCCAAGAACACCCTGGTGAAGCGGGCGGCCGCGGACGCAGGCGTCGAGGGTCTCGACGCGTTGCTCAGCGGCCCCACCGCCATCGCGTTCGTCAAGGGCGAGCCGGTCGACGCGGCCAAGGCGCTGCGCGACTTCGCCAAGACGCACCAGGGCCTGGTGATCAAGGGCGGCTTCATGGACGGTCGCCCGCTGACCGTCGCCGAGGTCAACCAGCTCGCAGAGCTGGAGTCCCGCGAGGTCCTGCTGGCCAAGCTGGCCGGCGCGATGAAGGCGAACCTGAGCAAGGCGGCCGGGCTGTTCGCGGCCCCCGCGTCGCAGGTCGCGCGTCTCGCGCAGGCACTGGCCGACAAGCGTGCCGAGGAGGGTGGGGCCGCCGAGGCGCCCGCCGCCGATGCCGCTGCCGAGGCGCCCGCCGAGGCGTCCGAGTAGTACGTGGCCCGGCGCGAGCCGACCACCCCCACCCGTAGTGCTCCACCCGCAGAAAGAGAGCCGATCATGGCGAAGCTGTCCACCGACGACCTGCTCGAGGCCTTCAAGGACCTGACGCTCATCGAGCTGTCGGAGTTCGTGAAGAAGTTCGAGGAGACCTTCGACGTCACCGCCGCCGCGCCCGTCGCGGTCGCCGCCGCCGCCGGCCCCGCCGGTGCGCCGGCCGAGGCCGAGGCCGAGAAGGACGAGTTCAACGTCGTCCTCGACGCCGCCGGCGACAAGAAGATCCAGGTCATCAAGGTCGTCCGCGAGCTCGTCTCGGGCCTGGGCCTCAAGGAGGCCAAGGACCTCGTCGAGTCGGCCCCGAAGCCGATCCTCGAGGGTGTCGCCAAGGACGCCGCCGAGGCCGCGAAGACCAAGCTCGAGGAGGCCGGCGCGAAGGTCAGCCTGAGCTGACGTCGCTCCCGCTCCACCGTCCGAAGGGCGGCACCGGAACCCGGTGCCGCCCTTCGGCGCTCCCGGAGCCGTCAGGTGCGGCCGCGCAGCTCTCGGCGCAGCAGCTTGCCCGACGCCGTCTTGGGGATCTCGTCGATGATCTCGACCTGGCGCGGGTACTTGTAGGCCGCCATCCGCCCCTTGGCGAAGGCGATGAGCTCCTCGGGCGACACGGCGTGCCCGGGACGCAGGCTCACGAACGCCTTGACCGTCTCGCCGCGGTAGGGGTCCGGGACGCCGACGACCGCGGCCTCCCGCACGGCCTCGTGCTCGTAGAGCACGTCCTCGACCTCGCGCGGCCACACCTTGTACCCGCCGGCGTTGATCTGGTCCTTCTTGCGGTCGACGATGTAGAACCAGCCCTTGTCGTCCATGTACCCGACGTCGCCGGTACGCAGCTCCCCGTCCGGGAACGTCTGCGCGGTCGCCTCGGGCTTGTCCCAGTAACCGGCGACGACCTGCGGCCCGCTGATGGCGATCTCGCCCGCCTCGCCGGGCGGCAGTTCGTCGCCCTCGTCGCCGACGATGCGGGAGCCGGTGGCGAACCAGGGCAGGCCGACCGAGAGCGCTCCGGACGCCTCGTCGACGGGCGCGGTCGCGCCGTAGGGCACGGCGTGGCTGGGCGAGGTGGTCTCGGTGAGGCCGTAGATGTTGTGGACGTAGCGGCCGAACTGCCGCTCGAAGGCGTCGACGGTCGACGGCGGGATGGGCGCCCCGCCCGACCACAGCTTGGTCATCGAGGAGAAGTCGTCGGCGGTGGCGCCCTCGGTGTTCATCAGCGCGATGAACACGGTGATGGACGCGACGGTGAACGTCGGGCGGTGCTCGCGGATGGCGTCGAGGGCGACCGACGGCTCGAAGCGGTGGAACAGTACGAGGGGGGCGCGGGTGAGCATCGAGAGCGCGACGTCGGCGACGAGGCCGGTGATGTGGAACAGCGGCGCCACCCCGAAGATGCCGTCGTCGGGTCCGATGGAGCACCACTGCCGGAACGCCTCGGCGTTGAACGTCATGTTGCCGTGGCCGTTCATGGCGCCCTTGGGTGGACCGGTGGTGCCCGAGGTGTAGGTGAGCATCGCGACGTCGTCGGCCGCGAGCGTCACCGGGGGAGGGACGGTGCCGCGGAAGCGGTCGAGGAGCTCGGCCAGGTCCACGACGGACACCCCGTCGGGCGCGGTCTGCTCGGCCGCAGGGATGCGCACGACACCCGCGAAGAGCCGGGAGTCGTTGCGGGACTGGAACTCCAGCTCCGAGGTGGTGATGACGGTGCGGACCGGCGTGCGCTCCACGACCGACGCGGCGACGTCGCGGTAGAGCGACTCCAGGGTCAGCAGGATCGTCGAGCCCGAGTCGTTCAGGAGGAGCTCGACCTCGCGTTCGCGGTTCATCGGGTTGACCGAGACCGCGATGCCGCCCGCCTTCCAGACGGCGACGAGCCCGATCACGAACTGCGGCACGTTCTGCAGGTAGAGGGCCACCCGGCCGCCGCGTCCGAGTCCGGCGTCGAGCAGGGCGCACGCGAGGGCGTCGGAGAGGGTGTCGACGTCGCGGCGGGTGAGGCCGGCGTCGAAGTAGTGGATCGCGATGCCGTCGCGGTCGGCCTCGACGCCTGCGCGGAACATGCTCAGGGCGTCGGAGTGGCCGGCCGTGACGGTGTCCGGCTTCCCCGCCTCGTAGAGCGCTGTCCACGGCTTGTCGGCGTACGCGGTCATCGGGCTCCTTCGCTCTCGGCGGCGACCACCGCGTCGCCGTCCAGGACGACTGATGCACCTGCATCGGCCATCGCGGCCGATCGTCAGCCGCCCCCGGTGCGGTGTCAAGGCGCCCCGTCGCGGAGCGTGACCATGGTGGTCGGTGGCCTCCGGGCGTACCGCCTGTCGCGTGGACGAGCGGTCGGGTCGCGGACGAGGCCGACCCGACGGGCGGTAGGCAGGCCTTGACGAGGGGTTCTCGCAGGCCGGGACACTGCGGTCCGGCGCACCGCTCAACGGTGGTGGTTGCCGGTCGTCCGGCGAAAGGGACCACTTACCGACGGGTAGAGCCTTGACTCGGTGCGCCTGTCAGGTCACTCTTAGGTCTCGGTGGTTCCCTTGCCGCGAGGCTTGGATACCCATCTCGACAGCGGCTGCGTTTGCGGCTAGACTGCCTCTTTGCGCTGCCTCCGCCCAGGTGACGTGTGCGCGCTGTCGAGAGCTCCCCATCAGGGATGGTTCCGGCCGCGGACTCGGAACCTGGCCAGAGGCGTCGCGTCGACAACACAGACGGCGTCCATCGATCCTCGACCAGCCCGACGATCGCCTGCACGGAGCGGGACGACCAGACGGTAGCGCCTGAGGCCCGGTGTACGCCAGACGAGAGCGTAGTTCTCGGAAGGACGCATCTTGGCTGTCTCCCGCGCCACCGTGACCACTGCGACCCCCGGCTCCGCCGTCTCGGCAAACCCGAGTTTCCCGGGTGCGCCGACCCGGGTGTCGTTCGCGAAGATCCGCGAACCGCTCGAGGTGCCCGACCTGCTCGACCTCCAGATCCAGTCGTTCGAATGGCTGATCGGGAGCGAGAACTGGTTCCAGCGTCGAATCGACGCCGGTGACGAGAGCCCGGCCGGTGGTCTCGAGGAGATCCTCACGGAGATTTCTCCGATCGAGGACTTCTCCGGTTCCATGTCCCTGTCGTTCTCGGACCCCCGCTTCGACGAGGTCAAGGCCTCCGTCGAGGAGTGCCGCGACAAGGACATGACCTACGGCGCCCCGCTGTTCGTCACCGCGGAGTTCACCAACAACACCACTGGCGAGATCAAGAGCCAGACGGTGTTCATGGGTGACTTCCCCGTGATGACCGACAAGGGCACCTTCATCATCAACGGCACCGAGCGCGTCGTCGTGTCGCAGCTCGTGCGCTCGCCCGGCGTGTACTTCGACCACAACATCGACAAGACGACCGAGAAGGACGTCTACTCGGTCAAGGTCATCCCCAGCCGTGGCGCCTGGCTCGAGTTCGACGTCGACAAGCGCGACACCGTCGGTGTCCGCATCGACCGCAAGCGCCGGCAGCCGGTCACGGTGCTGCTCAAGGCACTCGGCTGGACCAACGAGCGGATCCAGGAGCGTTTCGGTTTCTCCGAGACGATCATGGCCACGTTGGAGAAGGACCACACCGCCGGGCAGGACGAGGCCCTGCTCGACATCTACCGCAAGCTGCGTCCGGGCGAACCGCCCACCCGCGAGAGCGCGCAGACGCTCCTGGAGAACCTGTTCTTCAAGGACAAGCGCTACGACCTCGCCAAGGTCGGCCGGTACAAGGCCAACAAGAAGCTCGGCCTGGCCATCGAGAAGTCGACGGGCACGCTGACCGAGGAGGACATCGCCACCACCATCGAGTACCTCGTCCGGCTGCACGCCGGTGAGACCTCGATGCCCGGTGGCGGCACCGGTGCCGCCGGCATCCCCGGGGAGACCATTCCCGTCGAGACCGACGACATCGACCACTTCGGCAACCGTCGCCTGCGCACCGTCGGCGAGCTCATCCAGAACCAGGTCCGTGTCGGCCTGTCCCGGATGGAGCGTGTCGTCCGCGAGCGCATGACGACGCAGGACGTCGAGGCGATCACGCCGCAGACCCTGATCAACATCCGGCCTGTCGTGGCCGCGATCAAGGAGTTCTTCGGCACGTCGCAGCTCTCGCAGTTCATGGACCAGCACAACCCGCTGGCCGGCCTGACGCACAAGCGGCGTCTGTCCGCGCTGGGCCCGGGTGGTCTGTCGCGTGAGCGGGCGGGCTTCGAGGTCCGCGACGTGCACCCGTCGCACTACGGCCGCATGTGCCCGATCGAGACCCCTGAAGGCCCGAACATCGGCCTGATCGGCTCGCTGTCGACGTTCGCGCAGGTCAACCCGTTCGGCTTCATCCAGACCCCGTACCGCAAGGTCGTCGAGGGTGTCGTGACGGAGCAGATCGACTACCTGACCGCCGACGAGGAGGACCGCTACGTCGTCGCGCAGGCCAACGCGCCGCTGAACGACGACGGCACCTTCACCGAGGAGCGCGTCCTGGTCCGCCGCAAGGGCGGCGAGGTCGACTACATCGCCCCGACGGGCGTCGAGTACATCGACGTCTCGCCGCGGCAGATGGTCTCGGTCGCGACGGCGCTCATCCCGTTCCTCGAGCACGACGACGCGAACCGTGCCCTCATGGGCGCGAACATGCAGCGTCAGTCGGTCCCGCTGCTGCGCAGCGAGTCGCCGCTCGTCGGTACGGGCATGGAGCTGCGTGCCGCGGTCGACGCGGGCGACGTGCTCGTGGCCGAGAAGGCGGGTGTGGTCGAGGAGCTGTGCGCCGACTACATCACCGTCATGGCCGACGAGGGCACCCGCCAGACCTACCGGCTCAACAAGTTCCGCCGGTCGAACCAGGGCACCTGCAACAACCAGAAGCCCATCGTCGACGAGGGACAGCGGGTCGAGGTCGGGCAGGTCCTGGCCGACGGTCCGTGCACCGAGAACGGCGAGATGGCCCTGGGCAAGAACCTGCTCGTGGCGATCATGCCGTGGGAGGGCCACAACTACGAGGACGCGATCATCCTCTCGCAGCGCCTGGTGCAGGACGACGTCTTGACGTCGATCCACATCGAGGAGCACGAGATCGACGCCCGCGACACCAAGCTGGGCGCCGAGGAGATCACCCGGGACATCCCGAACGTCTCCGAGGAGGTCCTGGCCGACCTCGACGAGCGCGGCATCATCCGGATCGGCGCCGAGGTGCAGCCCGGCGACATCCTGGTCGGCAAGGTCACGCCCAAGGGCGAGACCGAGCTGACCCCGGAGGAGCGCCTGCTCCGCGCGATCTTCGGTGAGAAGGCGCGCGAGGTCCGCGACACCTCGCTCAAGGTCCCGCACGGCGAGAACGGCAAGGTCATCGGCATCCGGGTCTTCTCCCGCGACGACGACGACGAGCTGGCGCCGGGTGTCAACGAGCTGGTCCGGGTCTACGTCGCCCAGAAGCGCAAGATCCAGGACGGCGACAAGCTCGCCGGCCGGCACGGCAACAAGGGCGTCATCGGCAAGATCCTTCCTGCCGAGGACATGCCCTTCCTGCCGGACGGCACGCCCGTCGACATCATCCTGAACACCCACGGTGTTCCGCGACGGATGAACATCGGCCAGGTCCTGGAGACCCACCTCGGGTGGATCGCCAAGTCCGGCTGGGACATCGAGGGCAAGCCGGACTGGGCGTCGAAGATGCCCGACGAGCTCTACTCCGTGCCGCCGAACACGAACACGGCCACGCCGGTGTTCGACGGCGCCAAGGAGCAGGAGATCACCGGACTGCTCTCGTCGACGCTGCCGAACCGCGACGGCGACCGCATGGTCGGCCCGGACGGCAAGGCGCAGCTGCTCGACGGCCGTTCGGGGGAGCCCTACCCGTTCCCCGTCGCCGTCGGCTACATGTACATCCTGAAGCTGGCTCACCTGGTGGACGACAAGATCCACGCACGTTCCACGGGCCCGTACTCGATGATCACCCAGCAGCCGCTCGGCGGTAAGGCCCAGTTCGGTGGCCAGCGCTTCGGTGAGATGGAGTGCTGGGCGATGCAGGCCTACGGCGCGGCATACACGCTGCAGGAGCTGCTCACCATCAAGTCGGACGACGTGGTGGGCCGGGTCAAGGTCTACGAGGCGATCGTCAAGGGGGAGAACATCCCCGAGCCGGGCATCCCCGAGTCGTTCAAGGTGCTGCTGAAGGAACTTCAGTCCCTGTGCCTGAACGTCGAGGTGCTGTCCAGCGACGGCGCGGCCATCGAGATGCGCGACACCGACGACGAGGACCTCGAGAGGGCCGCGGCGAACCTGGGCATCAACCTGTCCAGCCGCCCGGGCTCCGACTCGATGACCGTCGACGACGTCGTCAACTGACCCCGCCCAGAGCCGACTAACGAAGGAACAGAGGACTCACACAGTGCTCGACGTCAACTTCTTCGACGAGCTGCGCATCGGCCTGGCCACCGCCGAGGACATCCGCCAGTGGTCGCACGGCGAGGTCAAGAAGCCCGAGACCATCAACTACCGCACCCTGAAGCCGGAGAAGGACGGGCTCTTCTGCGAGAAGATCTTCGGCCCGACCCGCGACTGGGAGTGCTACTGCGGCAAGTACAAGCGCGTCCGCTTCAAGGGCATCATCTGTGAGCGCTGCGGCGTCGAGGTCACTCGTGCCAAGGTGCGTCGTGAGCGGATGGGCCACATCGAGCTGGCCGCGCCGGTCACGCACATCTGGTACTTCAAGGGCGTCCCGAGCCGGCTGGGCTACCTGCTCGACCTGGCTCCGAAGGACCTCGAGAAGATCATCTACTTCGCCGCCTACGTGATCACATCGGTGAACGCGGAGCTGCGCCACAACGACCTGTCGACGCTCGAGAACGAGATGACCGTCGAGCGCAAGAAGGTCGAGCAGCGCCGCGACTCGGATCTGGAGGCCCGGGCCCAGAAGCTCGAGGGCGACCTGGCCGAGCTCGAGGCCGAGGGCGCGAAGAGCGACGTCCGCCGCAAGGTCAAGGAGGGTGGCGAGCGCGAGATGCGCCAGCTCCGTGACCGTGCCCAGCGCGAGCTGGACCGGCTCGACGAGATCTGGACGACCTTCTCCAAGCTCGACGTGCAGCAGCTGATCGCGGACGAGGGGCTCTACCGCGAGCTCTACGACCGCTACGGCGACTACTTCACCGGGTCCATGGGCGCCGAGGCGATCCAGACCCTGCTGCAGAACTTCGACATCCCGGCCGAGGCCGAGAACCTGCGGGAGACCATCCGCAGCGGCAAGGGGCAGAAGAAGCTCCGCGCCCTCAAGCGCCTCAAGGTCGTCGCGGCGTTCCAGATGACGGGCAACAGCCCCATGGGCATGGTGCTCGACTGCGTCCCGGTCATCCCGCCGGACCTGCGCCCCATGGTGCAGCTCGACGGTGGCCGCTTCGCGACGTCGGACCTCAACGACCTGTACCGCCGGGTCATCAACCGCAACAACCGCCTCAAGCGACTGATCGACCTCGGCGCGCCCGAGATCATCGTCAACAACGAGAAGCGGATGCTGCAGGAGGCCGTCGACGCACTGTTCGACAACGGCCGCCGCGGCCGGCCGGTGACGGGTCCGGGCAACCGCCCGCTCAAGTCGCTGTCCGACCTGCTCAAGGGCAAGCAGGGCCGGTTCCGTCAGAACCTGCTCGGCAAGCGCGTCGACTACTCGGGCCGTTCGGTCATCGTCGTCGGCCCGCAGCTCAAGCTGCACCAGTGCGGTCTGCCCAAGCAGATGGCGCTGGAGCTCTTCAAGCCCTTCGTGATGAAGCGGCTGGTCGACCTCAACCACGCGCAGAACATCAAGTCCGCCAAGCGGATGGTCGAGCGTGGCCGCTCGCAGGTGTGGGACGTGCTCGAAGAGGTCATCTCCGAGCACCCGGTGCTGCTCAACCGTGCGCCGACCCTGCACCGCCTGGGCATCCAGGCGTTCGAGCCGCAGCTGGTCGAGGGCAAGGCCATCCAGCTCCACCCGCTGGTCTGCGAGGCGTTCAACGCGGACTTCGACGGTGACCAGATGGCGGTGCACCTGCCGCTGTCGGCCGAGGCACAGTCCGAGGCCCGGGTGCTGATGCTCTCGAGCAACAACATCCTCTCGCCCGCCTCGGGCCGGCCGCTGGCCATGCCCCGACTGGACATGGTCACGGGGCTGTACCACCTGAGCCGTGAGCGTCCCGGCGCGACCGGCGACGGCAACGTGTACGGCTCGGTCGCCGAGGCGATCATGGCCTACGACCGGAAGGTCCTCCACCTGCAGGCGCCGATCAAGATCCGGCTCCCCGGTGTGGAGCCGATCCCCGGCGTCGTGGTCGAGGAGGGCGGGGTCTGGCTGGCGGAGACGACGCTGGGTCGCGTGCTGTTCAACCAGCTGCTCCCGGCCGGCTACCCGTTCGTCAACGAGCTGCTGCCCAAGAAGCGTCAGGCCGCGATCATCAACGAGCTGGCCGAGCAGTACTCGATGACCGAGGTCGCGCAGTGCCTCGACCGCCTCAAGGACGCCGGTTTCTACTGGGCCACCCGGTCCGGCGTCACGATGGCGATCTCCGACGTCGTGGTCCCGCCCAACAAGCAGGAGATCCTCGACGGCTACGAGATCAAGGCCGACCAGGTCAACAAGCGCTACCAGCGTGGTGCACTCAGCCACCAGGAGCGCAACGACGAGATGGTCAAGATCTGGACCCAGGCGTCCGAAGAGGTCGCCAAGGCCATGGAGGACAACTTCCCCGAGGACAACCCGATCCCCACGATCGTGAAGTCCGGCGCGGCGGGCAACATGACCCAGGTCCGGCAGCTCGCCGGTATGCGTGGTCTGGTCGCCAACCCCAAGGGTGAGTACATCCCCCGCCCGATCAAGGCCAACTTCCGTGAGGGCCTGTCGGTGCTGGAGTACTTCATCTCCACGCACGGCACCCGTAAGGGTCTGGCGGACACCGCGCTGCGGACCGCCGACTCGGGCTACCTGACCCGTCGTCTCGTCGACGTCTCGCAGGACGTCATCGTCCGTGAGGTCGACTGCGGAACGTCGCGGTCGGTCGCCATGGCGGTCACCGAGGAGACCAGCGACGGTCGCCTCATCCCGCACCGCTACATCCGCACGTCGGTGTACGCGCGCTGCTCGGCCGAAGAGGTCGTCGGCCCGGACGGCGAGATCATCGTCGCCCGCGGCGGGGACCTGGGCGACCCGGCGCTGGAGGCCCTCGTGGCCGCCGGCGTCCGGAGGGTCAAGGTGCGCAGTGCGCTGACCTGCGAGTCCGGTACCGGCATCTGCGCGATGTGCTATGGCCGCTCGATGGCCACCGGCAAGCTGGTCGACGTCGGCGAGGCCGTCGGCATCGTCGCCGCGCAGTCGATCGGTGAGCCCGGCACGCAGCTGACGATGCGTACGTTCCACCAGGGTGGCGTCGCGGGCGACGACATCACGACCGGTCTGCCCCGTGTCACCGAGCTCTTCGAGGCCCGGGTCCCGAAGGGCAAGGCGCCGATCGCCGATGTCGACGGCCGCATCCGCATCGAGGACGGCGACCGCTTCTGGAAGATCACCCTCACCCCGGACGACGGTGGCGAGGAGATCGTCTACGAGAAGCTGTCCAAGCGGCAGTGGCTGGCCATGAACTCGGTCGACGGCCAGGAGCGTCCGCTGGCCGACGGCGACCACGTGCACGTGGGCCAGCTGCTCCTCGAGGGCACGGCCGACCCGCACGAGGTGCTGCGTGTCATGGGTCCGCGCGAGGTGCAGCTGCACCTCGTGGCCGAGGTCCAGAAGGTGTACCGCACGCAGAGCGTCGACATCCACGACAAGCACATCGAGGTCATCGTCCGGCAGATGCTGCGCCGGGTGACGATCATCGACTCGGGCGCCACGGAGTTCCTGCCGGGCGCGCTCGCCGAGCGTGGTGAGTTCGAGTCGGAGAACCGGCGTGTGGTCGCCGAGGGCAGCGAGCCGGCCTCCGGCCGTCCCGTCCTCATGGGGATCACCAAGGCCTCGCTGGCGACGGAGTCGTGGCTGTCCGCGGCCTCGTTCCAGGAGACCACCCGGATCCTCACCGATGCCGCGATCAACGGAAAGCGCGACAAGCTCGTCGGGCTCAAGGAGAACGTGATCATCGGCAAGCTGATCCCCGCCGGTACGGGCATCGGCCGGTACCGCAACATCCAGGTCCAGCCCACGGAGGAGGCCCGCGCGGCCGCCTACGCGCTGCCGAACTACGACGACGGCTACTACAGCCCCGACGTGTTCGGCACGGGCAGCGGTGCCGCGGTGCCGCTGGACGACTACGACTTCGGGCGCGACTTCCGCTAGGAGGGTGCTGGGGAACTCCGGCCGCACCAGGCCGGAGTTCGTCAGCGCTCCTCGGATCGTGAACGGACCCGCGACGGCGGGCCCGCCCCGAGGACGGTCCCGGACGGGGCCGGACACTGCTCTCCCGTGGCGGTGTCCGGCCCCGTTCGGCGTTCCCGGACCTGGTTCACCGGAGCGAGGGCTTGTGTCCCAACGGGTCCGGATCGGTCGCCGGACGAGGGGACCACGGCGCCCTCCGGCTGCAGGACGGCAGACCTACGGCGATGTCGACCGGGCGTGCGGATCCGGCCGGTGATCGGGAATCAGCGGCGCGCCCGGCGCGTTGGACACGTCGGCAGCAGGGGATCTGCAGGTCCCGGGGTGCGACGAGCGGACGTTCGCGAGCGGCGAGCGGGTGAGTCGGCTTGCGGGGACCGTGGTCGTCGGGCACGCTGCGGGAACCCGCCGTCGCCGACAACGGACCCGTTTTGACCCTCTCGTCAGGGGGCAGGTACTCTGTTGTCTTGCGCTCGACCATGGTCGGGTTGCTCCGTGTGCCTGTCGTCCCGGCGCGCCGGCCCTCCGGGGTTCTGGCTGTGCCGATCGGTCCAGCCACGGCCGCTCGGACTCCCGTCAGGGTTTCCCCGCCCTGGAGTGGGGTTCACCGAGCGCGACACGCCCGACCTCGGGATACGGGAGCCTCAGGGTCCCCCGTGCCCCGAACAGAACGAGCAAGTACAGCCGAGCACGCCGACGGGAAGAAGCACACGGTCCATGCCCACGATCCAGCAGCTGGTCCGCAAGGGCCGCCAGGACAAGGTCGCCAAGACCAAGACCGCCGCGCTCAAGGGCAGCCCCCAGCGCCGCGGGGTCTGCACGCGCGTGTACACGACGACCCCCAAGAAGCCGAACTCCGCGCTGCGCAAGGTCGCCCGCGTCCGCCTGTCCAGCCTGATCGAGGTCACGGCCTACATCCCGGGCGAGGGTCACAACCTGCAGGAGCACAGCATCGTGCTCGTGCGTGGCGGCCGTGTGAAGGACCTGCCCGGCGTCCGTTACAAGATCGTCCGCGGCTCGCTCGACACGCAGGGCGTCAAGAACCGTAAGCAGGCGCGCAGCCGCTACGGAGCGAAGAAGGAGAAGAGCTGATGCCCCGCAAGGGTCCCGCCCCGAAGCGGCCGTTGGTCTCCGACCCGGTGTTCTCCTCGCCGCTGGTCACCCAGCTGGTGAACAAGGTCCTCAAGGACGGCAAGCGCTCCCTCGCGGAGCGCATCGTGTATGCCGCGCTCGAGGGCACCCGGGACAAGACCGGCACCGACCCCGTCGTCACGCTCAAGCGGGCGCTCGACAACGTGAAGCCGGCCCTCGAGGTCCGCAGCCGCCGTGTCGGTGGCGCGACCTACCAGGTCCCGGTCGAGGTCCGTGCGGTCCGGCAGACCACGCTCGGGCTGCGGTGGCTGGTGTCCTACGCCGGCCAGCGTCGCGAGAAGACCATGGTCGAGCGGCTCATGAACGAGCTCCTCGACGCGAGCAATGGTCTCGGTGCTGCTGTCAAGCGGCGCGAGGACATGCACAAGATGGCGGAGTCCAACAAGGCCTTCGCCCACTACCGCTGGTGACGGGCCCGATCGTCCGCGCCAACCTGTTGAGGGAAGCGAGCTAACCGTGGCACGGGACGTGCTGACGGACCTGGGCAAGGTCCGCAACATCGGCATCATGGCGCACATCGATGCCGGCAAGACCACCACCACCGAGCGGATCCTCTTCTACACCGGTCTGAACTACAAGATCGGTGAGGTCCACGACGGCGCGGCCACGATGGACTGGATGGAGGAGGAGCAGAAGCGCGGCATCACGATCACGTCTGCCGCCATCAGCTGCTTCTGGAACGACCACCAGATCAACATCATCGACACCCCGGGGCACGTCGACTTCACCGTCGAGGTGGAGCGGTCCCTGCGGGTGCTCGACGGCGCGGTCGCGGTCTTCGACGGCAAGGAGGGGGTCGAGCCGCAGTCCGAGCAGGTCTGGCGGCAGGCCACCAAGTACGACGTCCCGCGCATCTGCTTCGTCAACAAGATGGACAAGCTCGGCGCCGACTTCTACTTCACGGTGCAGACGATCCAGGACCGCCTCGGTGCCAAGCCGCTGCCGCTGCAGCTGCCCATCGGCTCCGAGAGCGAGTTCATCGGCGTCGTCGACCTCGTCGAGATGCGCGCACTGACCTGGCGCGGCGAGGTCAAGATGGGCGAGGACTACACGGTCGAGGAGATCCCGGCCGACCTGGTCGAGCGTGCGGCCGAGTACCGCACCGCACTCGTCGAGGCCGTCGCCGAGACCGACGACGAGCTCATGGAGCTCTACCTCGGCGGTGAGGAGCTCACGACCGAGCAGATCAAGCTCGGCATCCGCAAGATCGTGAACGACCGGGTCGCGTATCCGGTGCTCTGCGGATCGGCGTACAAGAACAAGGGCGTGCAGCCCATGCTCGACGCCGTCATCGACTACCTGCCGTCGCCGATCGACGTCCCGCCGGTCGAGGGCACGCTGACGGACGGGGAGACCCCGGCGTCGCGCAAGCCGAGCATCGACGAGCCGTTCTCGGCTCTCGCGTTCAAGATCGCCGCACACCCGTTCTTCGGCAAGCTCACCTACATCCGGGTCTACTCGGGCAAGGTCGCTGCGGGCGCCCAGGTCATCAACTCGACCAAGGACCGTAAGGAGCGCATCGGGAAGTTCTTCCAGATGCACGCCAACAAGGAGAACCCGGTGGATGAGGCCCTCGCCGGCCACATCTACGCGGTCACGGGCCTGAAGGACACCACGACGGGGGAGACCCTGTCGGACCCGCAGGCCCCGATCGTCCTCGAGTCGATGTCCTTCCCCGACCCGGTCATCCAGGTCGCGGTCGAGCCGAAGACCAAGGCCGACCAGGAGAAGCTGGGCATCGCGATCCAGAAGCTCGCCGAGGAGGACCCGACCTTCCAGGTCCACCAGGACGACGAGAGTGGCCAGACCATTCTCGCCGGTATGGGAGAGCTGCACCTCGAGGTGCTGGTCAACCGTATGAAGAGCGACTACAAGGTCGAGGCGAACATCGGTAAGCCGCAGGTGGCCTACCGCGAGACCATCCGCAAGACGGTCGAGAAGTTCGAGTACACGCACAAGAAGCAGACCGGTGGTTCGGGCCAGTTCGCCCGCGTCATCATCAAGCTCGAGCCGCTCGACACGGCCGACGGTGCGCTGTACGAGTTCGACAACAAGGTTTCCGGCGGCCGCATCCCTCGGGAGTACATCCCGTCGGTGGACGCCGGCGCCCAGGACGCCATGCAGTACGGCGTGCTGGCGGGCTACCCGCTGACCGGCATCAAGCTGACGCTCCTCGACGGCCAGTACCACGAGGTCGACTCCTCGGAAATGGCCTTCAAGGTTGCCGGCTCGATGGCACTCAAGGAGGCGGCCCGCAAGGCGGACCCGGCCATCCTCGAGCCGATGATGGCCGTCGAGGTCACCACGCCCGAGGACTACATGGGCGACGTGATCGGCGACCTGAACTCCCGCCGTGGCCAGATCCAGGCCATGGAGGAGCGGGCCGGCGCTCGCATCGTCAAGGCGGTCGTGCCGCTCTCCGAGATGTTCGGCTACGTCGGCGACCTCCGGTCGCGGACCCAGGGCCGGGCGAACTACACGATGGTCTTCGACTCCTACGCGGAGGTCCCGACCAACGTGGCCAAGGAGATCATCGCGAAGGCGACGGGCGAGTAAGAGGTCCCGGCCGCGGACCGGTAAGGTCCGCGGCCCGGTGGCCGTCACTCATCCGACAGCCACCCGGCGCCGACATCGGCACCACCCCAAGAACCTGCCGTCAGCACGGCGGACAAAAGGAACTCAGTCCAGGAGGACACTGCAGTGGCGAAGGCGAAGTTCGAGCGGACCAAGCCGCACGTCAACATCGGCACGATCGGTCACATCGACCACGGCAAGACCACGCTGACGGCGGCCATCACCAAGGTTCTGCACGACAAGTACCCGGACCTCAACGAGGCCTCGGCGTTCGACCAGATCGACAAGGCTCCTGAGGAGCGTCAGCGCGGCATCACGATCTCGATCGCGCACGTTGAGTACCAGACCGAGAAGCGGCACTACGCGCACGTCGACTGCCCCGGTCACGCCGACTACATCAAGAACATGATCACCGGTGCGGCGCAGATGGACGGCGCCATCCTGGTGGTCGCGGCGACCGACGGCCCGATGCCCCAGACGCGCGAGCACGTGCTGCTCGCCCGTCAGGTCGGCGTGCCCTACATCGTCGTGGCGCTCAACAAGGCCGACATGGTCGACGACGAGGAGATCCTCGAGCTCGTCGAGCTCGAGGTCCGCGAGCTGCTGTCGTCGCAGGAGTACCCGGGCGACGACCTGCCGATCGTGCGCGTCTCGGCGCTCAAGGCCCTCGAGGGCGACGCCGAGTGGGCCGAGAAGCTCCTCGAGCTCATGGCCGCGGTCGACGAGTCGATCCCGGAGCCCGAGCGCGACATCGAGAAGCCGTTCCTCATGCCGATCGAGGACGTCTTCACGATCACCGGTCGCGGCACGGTCGTCACCGGCCGTATCGAGCGTGGCATCGTCAAGGTCAACGAGACCGTCGAGATCGTCGGTATCAAGGAGAAGTCCACCTCGACCACCGTCACCGGTGTCGAGATGTTCCGGAAGCTCCTCGACGAGGGTCGCGCCGGTGAGAACGTCGGCCTGCTGCTCCGCGGCATCAAGCGTGAGGACGTCGAGCGCGGCCAGGTCGTCGTCAAGCCGGGCTCGATCACCCCGCACACCGAGTTCGAGGGCCAGGTCTACATCCTGTCCAAGGACGAGGGTGGCCGGCACACGCCGTTCTTCAACAACTACCGCCCGCAGTTCTACTTCCGTACCACGGACGTGACGGGCGTCGTGACCCTGCCGTCGGGCACCGAGATGGTCATGCCCGGCGACAACACCACCATGAGCGTCGCGCTGATCCAGCCGATCGCCATGGAGGAGGGCCTGCAGTTCGCCATCCGTGAGGGTGGTCGGACCGTGGGCGCCGGCCAGGTCATCAAGATCAGCAAGTAACACCCCCCGGTTGAGGAGGCCACATTCCGGTGTGGCATCCTTGACGGGTTGCGCGTCGAACGCGGCGCGCGGGACCAGCTCCCGCGCGCCGCGTTCGGTGCCAGCCCCCAAGAGCTCTCGAGCATCCCCCCGTGGATGCACGTGACCCGGGGACCAGTCTGCAGGACGAGCGCGACACGCCCGACCTCGTGGACCGGAGCCCAGGGAGTGAGACCTGAACAGAGCGCGAGCCCACGACGGATGTCGCAGACATCTGTACAGAGGCACGAATGCGGGTGCGGGGCTCCTCGCGGGCGCTACCCGGTGGACCGTGAAGCAGCGGCAGGAAGAAGAGGACGACCGAGGACATGGCGGGACAGAAGATCCGCATCAGGCTCAAGGCCTACGACCACGAGGCAATCGACGCGTCGGCGCGAAAGATCGTCGAGACCGTAACGCGTACGGGTGCCAGGGTCGTCGGGCCGGTGCCGCTGCCGACCGAGAAGAACGTGTACTGCGTCATCCGCTCGCCGCACAAGTACAAGGACTCGCGCGAGCACTTCGAGATGCGCACCCACAAGCGGCTGATCGACATCCTCGACCCGACGCCGAAGACGGTCGACGCGCTCATGCGCATCGACCTGCCGGCCAGCGTCGACGTGAACATTCAGTAGGGCTGACCAGGCGATGACTGACAGGCAGATCACCGGGATCCTGGGCAAGAAGCTCGGGATGACCCAGGTATTCGACGAGAACAACCGGGTCGTTCCGGTCACCGTGGTCCAGGCAGGACCCAACGTCGTGACCCAGATCCGAACCCAGGAGAGCGACGGCTACGTCGCGGTCCAGCTGGCCTACGGCGCGGTCGACCCGCGCCGGGTGAACAAGCCCGAGACGGGCCACTTCACCAAGGCCGGCGTGACGCCGCGGCGCTACACCGTCGAGCTGCGCACGACCGACGCCGGCGAGTACTCGCTCGGCCAGGAGATCACCGCCGATGCCTTCGAGGCCGGCGCCCTGGTCGACGTCGTCGGCACCAGCAAGGGCAAGGGCTACGCCGGTGTCATGAAGCGCTACAACTTCAAGGGCCTCGGCGCCAGCCACGGCACCCAGCGCAAGCACCGCTCGCCGGGTTCCATCGGCGGCTGCGCCACCCCGGGTCGTGTCTTCAAGGGCATGCGGATGGCCGGGCGGATGGGTTCGGTGCGCGTCACCACCCAGAGCCTGACCATCCACCGTGTCGACGCCGAGCGCGGCCTGCTGCTGATCAAGGGCGCTGTGCCCGGTCCGCGCGGTGGCCTCGTCGTCGTCAAGACGGCCGCGAAGGGTGGTGCCAAGTGAGCTCGGTCGATGTGAAGAACGCCGAGGGCAAGAAGGACGGAAGCGTCGAGCTTCCCGCCCACGTCTTCGACGTCACGGCGAACATCCCGCTGATGCACCAGGTCGTCGTGGCCCAGCAGGCCGCGGCCCGCCAGGGCACGCACTCCACGAAGACCCGTGGCGAGGTCCGTGGCGGCGGGCGCAAGCCCTACCGCCAGAAGGGCACCGGTCGCGCCCGTCAGGGCTCGGTCCGCGCGCCGCAGTTCACCGGTGGTGGTGTCGTCCACGGCCCGCAGCCGCGCGACTACTCGCAGCGGACCCCGAAGAAGATGAAGGCCGCCGCCCTGCGTGGCGCCCTCTCCGACCGGGCCCGTGGCGGTCGCGTGCACGTCGTGTCCGGCCTCGTCGGTGGGGACGCCCCCTCGACCAAGGCCGCGCGCCTGGCGCTCGAGGCCGTCATCGGGACCGAGTCCCGCGGCGTGCTCGTGGTCGTCGGTCGCGACGACTCGGTGAACCTGCTGAGCCTGCGCAACCTGCCGCAGGTGCACCTCATCGCGCCCGACCAGCTCAACACGTACGACGTGCTGGTCAACGACGACGTGATATTCACGTCCGAGTCGCTCGACTCGTTCCTCGCCGGCCCGGTCGCGGCCGCGCCGTCGAAGCGCCGTGCCGCGAAGATCGGCCTGCTGAAGGCCGACTCCGCCCCGCACGGTTCGGGCAGCCACGCGCCGCTCGACGACGTGTCGGAGGCCCCCGAGGGCTTCCCGATCAAGGGCAACGAGGACTCGAAGCTGTACCACGTGCCGGGCTCCGCCTTCTACGACCGCACGGTCGCCGAGGTGTGGTTCGCCACCGAGGCGGATGCCGAGGCCGCGGGCTTCGCTCTGCCGCCGTCGCAGCGCAAGGCTGCTGAGGAGGAGAGCAAGTGATCGCGGATCCGCGCGACATCCTGCTCGCGCCGGTGGTGTCGGAGAAGAGCTACGGGCTGCTCGAAGAGCGCCAGTACACCTTCGTCGTCCGCCCGGACGCGAACAAGACCGAGATCAAGATCGCCGTGGAGAAGGTGTTCGGGGTCAAGGTTCTCAGCGTCAACACGCTGAACCGCCCCGGCAAGCGCAAGCGCTCCAAGGCCGGCTACGGCAAGCGCAAGGACACCAAGCGCGCGATCGTCACGCTGTCCGAGGACAGCAAGACGATCGACGTGTTCGGCGGCCGGGCGAGCTGAGGGAGTGAGCTGACCCATGGGCATCCGTAAGTACAAGCCGACGACCCCCGGTCGTCGTGGCTCGAGCGTCTCGGACTTCGCCGAGATCACCCGCTCGACGCCGGAGAAGTCGCTGATCCGTCCCCTGCACAGCAAGGGCGGCCGTAACGCGCACGGCAAGGTCACCACTCGTCACCAGGGTGGCGGCCACAAGCGTGCGTACCGGCTGATCGACTTCCGGCGCAACGACAAGGACGGCGTTCCGGCGAAGGTCGCTCACATCGAGTACGACCCCAACCGCACGTCACGCATTGCACTGCTGCACTACGCCGACGGCGAGAAGCGCTACATCATCGCGCCGGCGAAGCTCAAGCAGGGCGACGTCGTCGAGGCAGGCCCGAAGTCCGACATCAAGGTCGGCAACAACCTGCCCCTTCGCAACATCCCGACCGGCACCGTGATCCACGCGATCGAGCTCCGCCCCGGTGGCGGCGCCAAGATCGCGCGGTCCGCCGGGTCGAGTGTCCAGCTGGTCGCCAAGGACGGGCCCTACGCGCAGCTGCGCATGCCGTCCGGCGAGATCCGCAACGTCGACGTGCGCTGCCGCGCGACGATCGGCGAGGTCGGCAACAGCGAGCACTCGAACATCAACTGGGGCAAGGCAGGCCGCATGCGATGGAAGGGCAAGCGCCCGACCGTCCGTGGTGTCGCCATGAACCCGGTCGACCACCCGCACGGTGGTGGTGAGGGCAAGACCTCCGGTGGTCGCCACCCGGTCAACCCCAACGGTAAGCCCGAGGGGCGTACCCGCCGCACCAAGCCGTCCGACAAGTTGATCGTCCGCCGGCGTCGTACCGGCAAGAAGCGCTGAGCAGGGAGGTTAAGACATGCCGCGTAGCCTGAAGAAGGGCCCGTTCGTGGACGACCACCTGCTCAAGAAGGTGGACGCGCTCAACGAGTCGGGCAAGAAGACCGTCATCCGGACCTGGTCCCGACGGTCCACGATCATCCCCGACATGATCGGCCACACGATTGCGGTGCACGACGGCCGCAAGCACGTGCCGGTGTTCGTGTCGGACTCGATGGTCGGCCACAAGCTGGGGGAGTTCGCGCCCACGCGGACCTTCCGTGGCCACATCAAGGACGACCGCAAAGCGCGTAGGCGCTGAGCGGCCCGAGTAGCGACAAGGAGAGGTGGAAAGACATGGCTGACACCAGCCAGGACACCGCCGGCGCCGCGCTCGAGCCTGCTCGCGCGTTCGCCAGGGCGAGGTTCGTCCGCATGTCGCCGACCAAGGTGCGGCGTGTGGTCGAGCTGATCAAGGGGCGTCCGGTCGCCGAGGCTCTGAGCATCCTGCGGTTCTCGCCGCAGGCCGCTGCGGAGCCGCTCGCCAAGGTCATCGCGAGTGCCGCGGCCAACGCCGAGAACAACTTCGACATGGACCCGGACACCCTCGTGGTGGCCGTCGCCTACGTCGACGAGGGCCCGACGCTCAAGCGCATCCGGCCGCGCGCGCAGGGTCGTGCGTACCGGATCCGCAAGCGCACGAGCCACATCACCATCGAGGTCGAGTCGCGGGCGGTCGTCAAGGCCGGCGGACGCGGCGGACGTGGTGCCAAGGGGAGGGCCCGCTGATGGGGCAGAAGATCAACCCGCACGGGTTCCGACTCGGTATCACCACCGACTGGAAGTCCCGCTGGTACGCGGACAAGCAGTACGCGGAGTACGTGAAGGAGGACGTCGAGATCCGTCGCCTGCTCTCCAAGGGCATGGAACGGGCCGGCATCTCCAAGGTCGAGATCGAGCGCACTCGTGACCGTGTGCGTGTCGACATCCACACCGCACGGCCGGGCATCGTCATCGGCCGCCGCGGCGCGGAGGCCGACCGTATCCGTGGCGCCCTCGAGAAGCTGACCAAGAAGCAGGTCCAGCTCAACATCCTCGAGGTCAAGAACTCGGAGTCCGACGCGCAGCTCGTCGCGCAGGGTGTCGCCGAGCAGCTGTCGAACCGCGTCGCGTTCCGTCGCGCGATGCGCAAGGCCATCCAGTCGGCCATGCGCAGCCCGCAGGTCAAGGGCATCCGCGTGCAGTGCTCGGGCCGCCTCGGCGGTGCCGAGATGTCGCGCTCGGAGTTCTACCGCGAGGGTCGCGTCCCGCTGCACACGCTGCGTGCCGACATCGACTACGGCCTCTTCGAGGCCCGCACGACCTTCGGCCGCATCGGCGTGAAGGTCTGGATCTACAAGGGTGACGTCGTCGGTGGCCGCCGTGAAGGCGCGCCCGCCGCTGCCGACCCGGGCCGCGGTGGTCCGCGTCGCGAGCGTCCCGCCCGCCGCCGTTCCGGTGCTTCCGGCACCACGGCGACGAGCACGGACGCCGGTCGCGCCGCTGCCGAGCAGGCCGGCGGGGGTTCTGTGGCCACCACCGAGGCTCCGAGCACCGGTGGGGAGTCCTGAGTCATGCTGATCCCACGCAAGGTGAAGCACCGCAAGCAGCACCGGCCGCACCGCACCGGCGCCTCGACGGGCGGGACCCGTGTCACCTTCGGTGACTTCGGTATCCAGGCTCTCGAGCCCGCCTACGTCACCAACCGCCAGATCGAGTCGGCGCGTATCGCGATCAACCGGCACATCAAGCGTGGTGGCAAGGTCTGGATCAACGTCTTCCCGGACCGGCCGCTGACCAAGAAGCCCGCCGAGACCCGCATGGGCTCCGGTAAGGGTTCCCCCGAGAAGTGGGTGACCAACGTGAAGCCCGGCCGGGTGCTCTTCGAGATGAGCTTCCCGAACGAGCAGACCGCTCGGGAGGCGCTCCGTCGCGCCATCCACAAGCTGCCGATGAAGTGCCGGATCGTGACCCGCGAGGGTGGTGACATCTGATGGCCTCCGCGGGTACGACCGCTGCCGAGCTGCGCGAGCTGACCGATGAGGAGCTCGTGCTGCGCGTCAAGGAGTCCAAGGAGGAGCTGTTCAACCTCCGATTCCAGATGGCGACCGGGCAGCTGGACAACAACCGGCGGCTGCGGACAGTCCGCCACGACATCGCGCGCATCTACACGGTGATGCGCGAGCGTGAGCTGGGCCTGTCCGTCGCCCCGACCGACAACGAGGGCGCGGCATGAGCGACCAGAACGCGAATGAGCGCGGGGAGCGGAAGGTCCGTGAAGGCCTCGTCGTGTCCGACAAGATGGACAAGACGATCGTCGTCACGCTCGAGGACCGCGTGAAGCACCCGCTGTACGGCAAGGTCATCCGGCGGACGAGCAAGGTCAAGGCGCACGACGAGGCCAACACGGCCGGCGTGGGCGACCGGGTCCGCCTGATGGAGACCCGACCGCTGTCGGCGACGAAGCGCTGGCGCCTGGTCGAGATCCTGGAGAAGGCCAAGTGATCCAGCAGGAGTCGCGGCTGCGCGTCGCCGACAACACCGGTGCGAAGGAAATCCTCTGCATCCGGGTGCTGGGTGGCTCGGGCCGACGCTACGCGGGCATCGGCGACATCATCGTCGCCACCGTGAAGGACGCCATTCCCGGTGCCGGTGTGAAGCGCGGTGACGTCGTCAAGGCCGTCATCGTCCGCACCGTCAAGGAGCGGCGCCGCCCGGATGGCTCGTACATCCGGTTCGACGAGAACGCCGCCGTGCTGATCAAGCCGGACGGCGAGCCGCGAGGGACCCGCATCTTCGGTCCGGTCGGTCGCGAGCTTCGCGACAAGAGGTTCATGAAGATCATCTCCCTCGCTCCGGAGGTGTTGTAGGGATGAAGGTCAAGAAGGGTGACACCGTTCTGGTGATCGCCGGCAAGGACAAGGGCGCCAAGGGCAAGGTCATCCAGGCCTACCCCGAGCGCAGCCGGGTCCTCGTCGAGGGCGTGAACCGGATCAAGAAGCACACCCGCGTGAGCCAGAACCAGCGTGGAGCGCAGTCCGGCGGCATCGTGACGCAGGAAGCTGCCATCCACGTCTCGAACGTGATGGTCATCGACTCCGACGGCAAGCCGACCCGTGTCGGCAAGTCGGTCGTCGAGGCCGAGGACGGCGGCAAGGCCAAGCGTGTCCGGATCTCCCGCCGCAACGGGAAGGAGATCTGACATGACCACCGCCGAGAAGGTGGCGCCGCGTCTCAAGCAGCGCTACCGCGACGAGATCAGGGGAGAGCTGCGCGAGCACTTCTCCTACGAGAACGTCATGCAGATCCCGGGCGTCGTGAAGGTCGTCGTCAACATGGGTGTCGGCGACGCCGCCCGTGACGCGAAGCTGATCGACGGCGCCGTGCGCGACCTGGCCACGATCACCGGTCAGCGTCCGCAGGTCCGCCGCGCCACCAAGTCCATCGCGCAGTTCAAGCTCCGCGAGGGCATGCCGATCGGCGCGAAGGTCACCCTGCGGGGCGACCGGATGTGGGAGTTCCTCGACCGGCTGCTGTCGATCGCGCTGCCCCGCATCCGTGACTTCCGCGGGCTGTCGGCCGAGCAGTTCGACGGCCGGGGCAACTACACCTTCGGTCTCAACGAGCAGTCGATGTTCCACGAGATCGACCCCGACTCGATCGACCGGCCGCGCGGCATGGACATCACGGTCGTGACGACGGCGACCACCGACGAGGAAGGCCGGGAGCTCCTGCGCAAGCTCGGCTTCCCCTTCAAGGAGGCCTGAGATGGCGAAGAAGGCGCTTCGGATCAAGGCCGAGAAGACCCCGAAGTTCAAGGTCCGCGGTTACACCCGCTGCCAGAAGTGCGGGCGTCCGCGCGCCGTTCTGCGCAAGTTCGGGCTGTGCCGTATCTGCGTGCGCCAGATGGCGCACGCGGGCGAGCTGCCCGGTGTGAGCAAGTCCAGCTGGTAATCGCCGGCTGCTGGTAGTTCCTGATCGCCACAGGCCCCCGACAGCGTCCAGTTTTCTCTGGGCCAGGGGGAACCAGGGCGGGAAAGTAGTGACGTCACCATGACGATGACCGATCCGATCGCAGACATGTTGACCCGTCTGCGAAACGCGAACTCGGCATACCACGACCGCGTCGTGATGCCGCACTCCAAGCTGAAGGTCGCCATTGCGGAGATCCTTCAGAAGGAGGGCTACATCGCGTCGCACACCACCGAGGACGCCGAGGTCGGCAAGTCCCTGGTGATCGAGCTCAAGTACGGCCGCAACCGCGAGCGCAGCATCGCGGGCCTGCGCCGGGTCTCCAAGCCCGGCCTGCGGGTCTACGCGAAGTCGAACAACCTGCCCCGCGTTCTGGGTGGGCTCGGCGTCGCGATCATCTCGACGTCGAAGGGCCTGCTGACCGATCGGCAGGCGAACAGGGACAGCGTGGGCGGGGAAGTCCTCGCCTACGTCTGGTGAGAGGGGAGTAACGATGTCGCGCATCGGAAAACTTCCGATCACCGTTCCGTCGGGCGTCGACGTGGCCATCGAGGGCCGCACGGTCACCGTGAAGGGCCCGAAGGGCACCCTGTCGCACACCGTCATCGAGCCCATCACCATCGAGCGTGGTGACGACGGCGCGGTTGTCGTGAAGCGTCCGGACGACGAGCGCAAGTCGAAGGCCTTCCACGGCCTGACGCGGACGCTGGTCAACAACCTCGTCATCGGCGTCACCGCCGGCTACGAGAAGAAGCTCGAGATCGTCGGTGTCGGTTACCGCGTCGCGCTGAAGGGGGCGAACCTCGAGTTCGCGCTCGGTTTCAGCCACCCGGTCGTCATCACACCGCCCGCGGGCATCACGTTCGCCGTCGAGTCCCCCACCAAGTTCTCGGTGTCGGGCATCGACAAGCAGCTGGTGGGCGAGACCGCCGCCAACATCCGCAAGATCCGCAAGCCGGAGCCCTACAAGGGCAAGGGCGTGCGGTATGCGGGCGAGGTCGTCCGCCGCAAGGTCGGGAAGACGGGTAAGTGATGGCTCAGACAGAGACGATCTCGGCCAACGCCAAGAAGCGGGCCGCGTCGAACATCTCCGGCGCCCGGCGGACGGCGCGTACGCGTCGCCACGCCCGGCTGCGCAAGAAGATCAACGGCACGACGGTCCGCCCCAGGCTTGCGGTCAAGCGCAGCTCGCGGCACATGTTCGTGCAGCTGATCGACGATCTGGCCGGCCACACGCTGGCGTCGGCCTCCACGCTCGACGCCGACGTGGCGTCGCTCGAGGGCGACAAGAAGGCCAAGGCGGCCAAGGTCGGCGAGCTCATCGCCGCCCGCGCCAAGGCAGCCGGCATCGACGCGGTGGTGTTCGACCACGGCGGCAACGGCTACCACGGCCGGATCGCGGCGCTGGCAGATGCGGCACGCGAGAGCGGGCTGAAGTTCTGATGACCATGAAGCACACTGAAGGGAACGTCTGATGCCGGGACGTACGCGGCGTGACGGCGGAGGCCCCGGTGGCGGCAGCGGCGACAACCGCGACCGTCGGGACCGCCGCGACGGAGGCCGTGGCGGGGCGGCCCAGGACAAGACCCCGTACATCGAGCGGCTGGTCACCATCAACCGCGTCGCCAAGGTCGTCAAGGGTGGTCGGCGCTTCAGCTTCACCGCGCTGATGATCGTCGGCGACGGCGACGGCATGGTGGGCGTCGGCTACGGCAAGGCGAAGGAGGTCCCGGCGGCGATCGCCAAGGGTGTCGAGGAGGCGAAGAAGAACTTCTTCCGCGTCCCCCGCATCGGCGGCACGATCGTCCACCGGGTCCAGGGCGAGGCGGCCGCGGGCGTGGTCATGCTGCGCCCCGCGAGCCCCGGTACCGGTGTCATCGCCGGTGGCCCGGTCCGCGCGGTCCTGGAGTGCGCCGGCATCCACGACATCCTGTCGAAGTCGCTCGGCAGCGACAACGCGATCAATGTCGTGCACGCGACGATCGCGGCGCTCAAGATGATCCAGCGTCCGGAGGAGGTCGCGGCCCGCCGCGGCCTGCCGCTGGAGGACGTCGCGCCGGAGTCCATGCTCCGTCGGCGTGCCGAAGCCGCTGCGGCTGCGAGGGCGTGAGCGACGTGGCCGACAAGAAGCTGAAGGTCACCCAGGTTCGCAGCGCCATCGGGCGTAAGCAGAACCAGCGGGCGACGCTCAAGTCACTCGGACTGCGCAAGATCCGTCAGACCGCGGAGTGGGACGACAACCCCCAGATCCGCGGCATGATCAACACCGTTCGTCACCTCGTGACGGTGGAGGAGGTCGGTTCCTGATGACCGAGTCCATCAAGATCCACGACCTGCGTCCGGCCCCCGGTGCCAAGACCGCGAAGACCCGTGTCGGTCGCGGTGAGGGCAGCAAGGGCAAGACCGCCGGCCGCGGTACCAAGGGCACCAAGGCGCGCAAGACGGTTCCCGCCGCCTTCGAGGGTGGGCAGATGCCGCTGCACATGCGGCTGCCCAAGCTCAAGGGCTTCAAGAACCGCTTCCGCGTCGAGTACCAGGTCGTGAACGTCGGCGACCTGGCGGCGCTCTTCCCGCAGGGTGGCGAGATCGGCCCCGCCGAGCTGGTCGCCGCGGGTGCGGTCCGCCGCAACGAGCTGGTCAAGGTGCTTGGCACCGGCGAGCTCGACGGTGTCGCGCTGACCGTGTCGGCGCACAAGTTCTCCGGCAGTGCCAAGGAGAAGATCGTCGCAGCCGGCGGTTCCGCCACCGAGCTGTGAGCCGGCCGACGCCGCTCGTTCCCGAGTCGACCCCGTCCAGTACGGGGTGCGGGAGCGGGCGGCGTCGCCGCTGTTAGAGTCGCTCGCGACCGCCGCATGCACTCGTGGCGCGCGGTCGCCGGGTCGCAGCCGGCCGTCGAGGTCCCCGCAAGGGGCAGACGCCGCAGGCCCCACCAGCAGCCGGTCGTGCCGGCAACCGGCGGTCCGCCGCCGACGTAGTAGGAGGGGCCCGAGTGCTCAGCGCGTTCCGGTCAGCACTGACGACGCCAGACCTACGGAAGAAGATCCTCTTCACGCTGGGTGTCGTCGCGGTCTACCGCCTCGGAGCGAACATCCCGTCGCCCGGGGTGTCCTTCCCGAACGTCCAGCAGTGCATCGCCGCGGTCGAGGGCGGCGCCAACTCCGGCGTCTACTCGCTCATCAACCTGTTCTCGGGTGGCGCGCTCCTGCAGCTGTCGATCCTCGCCCTCGGGATCATGCCGTACATCACGGCCAGCATCATCGTCCAGCTGCTCACCGTCGTCATCCCGCGGTTCGAGCAGCTGAAGAAGGAAGGGCAGTCCGGTCAGGCCAAGCTGACCCAGTACACCCGCTACCTCACGATCGCACTCGCGATCCTGCAGGCCACGGGCATCGTGGCGCTCGCGGTGCGCGGTGTGCTGTTCCAGGGCTGCAACGTCCCGGTCATCCCGGACCAGAGCATCTTCACCCTCGCCGTCATGGTCATCGTGATGACGGCCGGTTGCGCCATCGTCATGTGGCTCGGCGAGCAGGTCACCGAGCGCGGAATCGGCAACGGCATGTCGCTGCTGATCTTCGCCTCGATCGCGCACCGCATCCCGGCCGAGGGCAAGAACATCCTCGACAGCTCCGGCGGCCTGGTCTTCGCCGGCGTCTGCGTCTTCGGCCTCGCCATCATCGCGAGCGTCGTGTTCGTCGAGCAGGGCCAGCGCCGCATCCCGGTCCAGTACGCGAAGCGCATGGTGGGCCGGCGCATGTACGGCGGCACGTCGACGTACCTGCCGCTCAAGGTGAACCAGGCCGGCGTCATCCCGGTCATCTTCGGCAGCTCGCTGCTCTACCTGCCCAGCCTCATCGCGCAGCTCGCGGGCAGCGGCGACAGCTGGTTCCAGCGCTTCGTCGCGACCTATCTCGTCGACCAGTCGAACTGGTTGCACATCCTGCTCTACGTCGCCCTGATCATCTTCTTCACGTACTTCTACGTCGGCATCACGTTCAGCCCCGAGGAGCGGGCCGACGAGATGAAGAAGTTCGGCGGCTTCATCCCGGGCATCCGGCCGGGCAGGCCGACGGCGGAGTACCTGAACTTCGTGCTCTCCCGCATCACGCTGCCGGGATCGCTCTACCTGGGCGTCATCGCGGTGCTGCCGAACTTCTTCCTCGGCGTCACCGGGAGCGGGCAGAACCAGAACTTCCCCTTCGGTGGCACGGCAGTGCTGATCATGGTCGGAGTGGGCCTCGACACCGTGAAGCAGATCGAGAGCCAGCTCATGCAGCGGAACTACGAGGGTTTCCTGCGTTAAGGTGCGATGGACGGCAGGCAGCGCGGCGCGTCACCCGCAGCCGCACGCTGCCCAGTCCCGCCGCTCGCCGCACCCCGCCGGCGACGCTCGGCACCACCGCGATCGTGTTCTCAGGGAGGTTGGTTTCGCGTGCGACTCGTTCTGGTCGGTCCGCCGGGGGCGGGCAAGGGAACTCAGGCTGTGCGGATCGCCGAGCAGCTCGGCATCCCCCACATCTCCACGGGTGACCTGTTCCGGGCCAACCTCGCCGAGGAGACCCCGCTGGGCCTCGAGGCCAAGGGGTACATGGACGCCGGGAACCTCGTTCCCGACTCGGTGACCGTCGGGATGGTGAAGGCCCGGCTGGCCGACGCCGACGCCGCGAAGGGCTTCCTGCTCGACGGCTTCCCGCGCACCACGTCGCAGGCCGACTCGCTGGCCGAGATCCTGTCCGCGACCGGCGACGAGCTCGATGCCGTCGTGGAGCTGCAGGTGTCGGAGGACGTCGTCGTCGAGCGGCTGCTCGCGCGCGGCCGGTCCGACGACACCGAGGACGTCATCCGCAACCGGCAGCAGGTCTACCGCCAGGAGACCGCGCCGTTGCTCGACTACTACCGCGACCGGCTCGTCACCGTCGACGCCGTCGGCGAGGTCGCCGAGATCACCGACCGGGTGTTCTCGGCCCTTCCCGAGCGCTGACCACTGCGGCGGCGCCACGAGCCATGAGGAGCGTCGATGAACGGCGGCGGACGAGGCGGGGTGCGGGGCGCGTTGGCCCGCTTCCGTGGACGTGACATCGAGCTGAAGTCGGCAGGCGAGATCGAGGCGATGCGGGTCGCGGGCCTGCTCGTCGCCCGCACCCTCGCCGCCGTCCGGGCGCTCGCCGCTCCCGGCGTCAGTACCGCCGAGCTCGACGCCCTCGCCGAGGAGACCATCCGCGACGGCAACGGTGTGCCGTCCTTCCTCGGCTACCACGGGTACCCGGCGTCGATCTGCGCGTCGGTGAACGACCAGATCGTGCACGGCATCCCGTCGGCGGCGCAGGTCCTCGCCGAGGGCGACATCATCTCGGTCGACTGCGGTGCCGTCGTCGAGGGCTGGCACGGCGACTCGGCCGTGACGCTGGAGATCGGGACCGTCTCCGAGGCCGACCATCTGCTGTCGGTCGCCTGCGAGGAGTCGCTGTACGCCGGCATCGCGGCGGCCCTGCCCGGGGGCCGGCTCACCGACATCTCGCACGCGGTGCAGGACGCCGTCGAGAAGGCGGCGAACCGCGACCGGGCCGACTACGGGATCGTCGCGGAGTACGGCGGCCACGGCATCGGCACGTCGATGCACATGGACCCGTTCCTGCCCAACTACGGCGACCCGGGCCACGGGCTGCGCCTGCGGCCAGGGGTCGTGCTCGCGATCGAGCCGATGATCACCGCGGGCGAGCCCGAGACGCGTGAGCTGGAGGACGGCTGGACCGTGGTCACGGCTGACGGCAGGCGTGCGGTGCACTGGGAGCACACGGTCGCAATCACCGACGACGGGCCGCGGGTCCTGACCGCGGCACCCTGACAGCGGTCCGGGTCACGACCGGGGGACCGGCGCCTCGGCCGCTGGGTCGGCACCGTCGCGCGTCGGCGGGTCCGGCTCCGCAGGCGGAGCGGTGTCGAGCGGGTGCGCGGTCTCGTCGCGGTCGAGCCTGAAGCCGACGAGCGCCGCCACCGCCAGCAGTACCGGCACGGTCCCGGCCAGCAGGAACGTCAGCGGGATGCCCAGCCACTCGCCGATCGGCCCGGCCAGCGCCATCGACACCGGCATCAACGCGAGCGAGACGAAGAAGTCGAGACTCGACACCCGGCCCAGCAGGTGCGACGGCACCCTTCGCTGCAGCAGCGTGCCCCAGATCACCATGGCACCGGCGCTCAGGACGCCCACGACGAACGCGATGGCCGTCATCACCCAGAGCGCGTCGGTCAGGCCGATGAACGCCAGCGGCACCCCGCCGACGCCCCACGCCAGGATCATCACCGTCAGGTAGCGCCGCGGCAGCCGGATCGACGACGTCGCGATCGACCCGACGGCGCTGCCGATGCCGAAGGCGCCCAGCACCATGGCGTAGCTGCTCGGGCCGCCGCCGGTCTGGTCGCGGACCGCGAACGGCAGCAGCACCTCGATCGGCCCGATGACGACGAGCACGTACAGCGACGAGAACGCCAGCGTCGTGAAGAGCCAGCCGGTGCGCAGCAGGTAGGCGAAGCCCTCGCGGACGTCGGCGAGGACCGAGGCGCGGGGCACGTCCTCCGCGGTGGCGGGCGTGCGGTCGGTGACCGGGGTGCGGCGCATGGCCAGCAGCGGCGGCAGGGCCACGCAGAAGCCGGCTGTCGCGGCGACCAAGCCTGCTGCCGGGACCAGCGCGCCGACGACGAGCCCGGCCACGGCGGGCCCCGCGGCCTGCATCGCGACGGGTCGCAGCGTGCCCTCGACCCCGTTGGCGGCCAACAGCTCGTCGGCCGGCAGCAGCGACGGCAGGATTGCCGACGCCGCCGGGTAGTAGAACGCGTCCGCCGTCCCGAGCAGGAACGCGACGGCCGCGAGGTGCCACAGCGCGAGGCTGCCGGTGAGGGCGAGCGTCGCCGCGGTCGCCGCCGACAGGATGCGGACGGTCTCGACGGTCACGAGGACGCGCCGCCGTGGGAGCCGGTCGGCGGCCACCCCACCGGCGAGCACGCTGAGCAGCAGGCCCGCGCTCCCGGCCGCCGCGACCAGCGACAGCTGCGACGGCCCGCCGCCGAGCTCGATGACCTGCCAGACGATCGCGACCAGCCACACGCCCGTCGCGAACAGGGAGAAGAGCATCGACGTGGCGAGCATCCGGTACTCGCGCCGGCGGAACGGCCGCAGCGCCCGGGGGAGGCGCGTATCGTGGGATGCGGGGTCGGGGCGGTTCTCCACGTCATGATGCGACCATCTCGACCCGGGTCGAGGTCAAGCGGATTGTCCGATCCGTCGTGGTGTCGGCGCGGCGCGTCGTGGCGCATGCCGCGCGCGTGTACCCGACTGCAACGGCACTTCGCAAGACCCGTACACTGAGAGTTCGGCGCGCTGGATGCGCCGGTTCCGTCGTGCCTCCCGCATGTCGCCTCCGGTGCCCCTCGTGCCCACCGGACGCCATGACCCAGCCGGCAATTCCGTCGGCGGTCGCGGTCGTCCCCAGCACCACCCGTCAGATGCACGAATTGCGCACAACCGTCACGGAACGCGGAGGACATGGCCAAGAAAGACGGGGCGATCGAGGTCGAGGGCCGGGTCGTCGAACCCCTGCCGAACGCGATGTTCCGCGTGGAGCTGGAGAACGGGCACAAGGTCCTGGCTCACATCAGCGGGAAGATGCGGCAGCACTACATCCGGATCCTCCCCGAGGACCGGGTGGTCGTGGAGCTCTCACCCTACGACCTGTCCCGCGGCCGAATCGTCTACCGCTACAAGTGATCGCCCGCTCCATCGGAACAAGAAGGCAGAAGACGTGAAGGTCCAGCCGAGCGTCAAGAAGATCTGCGACAAGTGCAAGGTGATCCGCCGTCACGGCCGGGTCATGGTGATCTGCGAGAACCTGCGCCACAAGCAGCGCCAGGGCTGATCGCAGCAACCGGCACGTCGCGGTCGTCCTGACCGCATCAGAGGACCCGATGCACCTGCCGCGCCACTCGGGCGCGGCCCACCCCCGGCCCCCAGGCCGGGGCCCGGACCACGAGTCGGACCGGGACGGACATCGGGCAGACCTGGGGACAAGAACAGAGGAGAACACCGCCGTATGGCACGACTCGCAGGCGTGGACCTCCCCCGCGACAAGCGGATGGAGATCGCGCTCACCTACATCTTCGGGATCGGGCGTACGCGCTCGCTCGAGATTCTCGCCTCCACGGGTATCAGCAAGGACCTGCGGACCAAGGACCTCTCCGACGAGGACCTGACCGCCCTTCGCGAGTACATCGAGGCCAACTTCCGCGTCGAGGGGGACCTTCGCCGCGAGGTGCAGGCCGACATCCGTCGCAAGATCGAGATCGGCTGCTACCAGGGGATCCGGCACCGCCGGGGCCTGCCGGTGCGTGGCCAGCGCACCAAGACCAATGCCCGCGGCCGTAAGGGACCGAAGAAGACGGTCGCCGGCAAGAAGAAGGCAGGTAAGAAGTAATGCCGCCCCGTACCCGTGGCGCGGCCGGACCCAAGAAGGTCCGCCGCAAGGAGAAGAAGAACGTCGCGCACGGCCACGCGCACATCAAGAGCACCTTCAACAACACCATCGTGTCCATCACGGACCCGACCGGTGCTGTGATCGCGTGGGCCTCCGCCGGCCACGTCGGTTTCAAGGGCTCGCGCAAGTCGACGCCGTTCGCGGCGCAGATGGCCGCCGAGAGCGCCGCCCGCAAGGCCGCCGAGCACGGCATGAAGAAGGTCGACGTGTTCGTCAAGGGCCCCGGCTCCGGTCGTGAGACCGCGATCCGTTCCCTGCAGGCCGCAGGCCTCGAGGTCGGCACCATCAGCGACGTGACCCCCCAGCCGCACAACGGATGCCGCCCGCCCAAGCGGCGCCGGGTCTAAGGGAGAGGGAGTAACAAGACATGGCTCGTTACACCGGACCCATGACCCGCAAGTCCCGCCGGCTCAAGGTCGACCTCGTCGGCGGCGACCAGGCGTTCGAGCGTCGCCCTTACCCGCCCGGCCAGCACGGCCGGATCCGGATCAAGGAGACCGAGTACCTCCTGCAGATGCAGGAGAAGCAGAAGGCCCGTTTCGGGTACGGCGTGCTGGAGAAGCAGTTCCGCCGCTACTACGAAGAGGCCAACCGTCGCCCCGGCAAGACGGGTGACAACCTGCTGCAGATCCTCGAGTCGCGGCTCGACAACGTCGTCTACCGGGCGGGCCTCGCGCGCACCCGGCGGATGGCCCGTCAGCTGGTGAACCACGGTCACTTCCTGGTCAACGGCCAGAAGGTGAACATCCCCAGCTTCCGCGTCAGCCAGTACGACATCATCGACGTGAAGCCGAAGTCGATGCCGATGGACCCGTTCGTCATCGCCAAGGAGCTCGTCGGCGATCGTCCGGTCCCGGCCTGGCTCCAGGTCGTTCCCTCGAACCTGCGCATCCTCGTGCACCAGCTGCCCGAGCGCGCGCAGATCGACACGCAGGTCACCGAGCAGCTGATCGTCGAGCTCTACTCCAAGTAGCGCTCGCCGGTCTCTGTTCGTCCCCCCGTCCCGTTGTGGGGCGGGGGGCTCACTGCGGCATCAAATAGTGGTTGCCGCGGCATACGAATGGAGATAACTCTGTGCTGATCTCTCAGCGCCCCACTCTGACCGAGGACTCGGTCACCGAGACCCGCTCCCGGTTCGTCATCGAGCCGCTCGAGCCCGGTTTCGGCTACACGCTCGGCAACTCGCTCCGCCGCACCCTGCTGTCCTCGATCCCGGGGGCAGCGGTGACCAGCATCCGCATCGACGGCGTGCTGCACGAGTTCACCACCGTGCCGGGGGTCAAGGAAGACGTCACCGACATCATCCTCAACCTCAAGGAGCTCGTCGTGAGCTCCGAGGAGGACGAGCCGGTGACGATGTACCTGCGCAAGCAGGGCCCCGGTCCCGTCACCGCGGGTGACATCGTGCCCCCGGCCGGCGTCACCGTGCACAACCCGGACCTGCACATCGCCACCCTCAACGACAAGGGCCGCCTCGAGGTGGAGCTCGTCGTCGAGCGGGGTCGTGGCTACGTCCCGGCCATGCAGAACAAGGCCACCGGCGCCGAGATCGGCCGCATCCCGGTCGACTCGATCTACTCGCCGGTCCTCAAGGTGACGTACAAGGTCGAGGCCACCCGTGTCGAGCAGCGCACGGACTTCGACAAGCTCGTGCTCGACGTCGAGACCAAGCCGTCGATCACGCCGCGCGACGCGCTGGCCTCCGCCGGCAAGACCCTGGTCGAGCTGTTCGGTCTCGCCCGCGAGCTGAACGTCGACGCCGAGGGCATCGAGATCGGGCCGTCGCCGCAGGAGGCCGACACCATCGCGGCCTTCGCGATGCCGATCGAGGAGCTCGACCTCACGGTCCGCTCCTACAACTGCCTCAAGCGCGAGGGCATCCACACCGTGGGTGAGCTGGTGGGCCGGTCCGAGGCCGACCTGCTCGACATCCGCAACTTCGGTGCGAAGTCGATCGACGAGGTCAAGATGAAGCTCGTCGGCCTCGGCCTCGCGCTGAAGGACAGCCCGCCCGGATTCGACCCGTCGGCCGCCGCCGTCGAGTACGGCTCCGACGGGTTCGACCCCGACAACTTCGGGGACGACGGTCAGGACTACGCAGAAACGGAGCAGTTGTAGTCATGCCTCAGCCCACCAAGGGTCCCCGCCTCGGCGGTTCGCCCGCGCACCAGCGGCTGATCCTGGCCAACCTGGCGACGTCTCTGTTCGAGCACGGCAAGATCACGACCACCGAGGCCAAGGCCCGGCGGCTGCGTCCCTACGCCGAGCGCCTGATCACCAAGGCCAAGAAGGGCGACCTGCACAACATTCGGCAGATCGCCAAGGTGATCCGGGACAAGGACATCATCCACCGCCTGGTCACCGACATCGGCCCGTTCTTCGCCGACCGCAACGGCGGCTACACCCGCATCACGAAGACGATGCCGCGCAAGGGCGACAACGCCCCGATGGCGGTCATCGAGCTGGTGTCGCAGAAGACGGTCACCGACGAGGCCGAGCGCGCCCGCCGGGTCGCCGCGTCGCAGCAGGCGGCCGAGGACAAGGTGCAGGCCGCCGAGGTCGTCGAGGCTCCGGCCGACGAGGCCGCTGCCCCGCACGGCGAGGGCAGCCACGCCCCGCTGGACGACCCCCAGGAGGCCCCCGAGGGCTTCCCGGTCAAGGGCAACGCCGACTCGATGCTCTACCACCTCCCCGGTACGTCGTTCTACGACCGCACCGTGGCCGAGGTCTGGTTCCGCGACGCGGAGGCTGCGGAGGCCGCCGGCTTCCTGCTGCCGAAGTCGCAGCGTGAGGACGAGTCCGAGGAGTCGTCGGACGACGACGCCAAGGGCGACGCCTGAGCACCACCCCGCACCACGACGAGCCCGCCGTCCACCCGGACGGCGGGCTCGTCGGTGTTGCGGCCCGGCGATACCGGCTCGACATCGCCTACGACGGCACCGGCTTCTCCGGCTGGGCCCCCCAGCCCGGCCTGCGCACCGTGTACGGCGTCCTCACCGAGGCGCTCGCCCGGCTGCTCCGCACGCCGGTGGCGCTGACGGTCGCCGGGCGCACCGACGCCGGCGTGCACGCGGCTGCGCAGGTTGCGCACGTCGACCTCCCTGCCGACGTCGCCGCCGGGACCGACCCCGACCGGCTCGTCCGCAGGCTCGCCCGGCTGCTGCCGCCCGACGTGCGGGTACCGGCCGTCGCCGTCGTACCCGCGGAGTTCGACGCCCGCTTCTCCGCGCTGCGCCGCCACTACGTCTACCGCGTGACCACCGCGCCCTGGGGGGCCGATCCGTTGCGCGCCAGGGACACCCTCGCCTGGCCGCACCCCGTCGACGTCGAGGCCGTCGCCCGCGCCTCCGCCGCGCTGCTGGGCGAGCACGACTTCGCCGCCTTCTGCCGGCGCCGTGAGGGCGCGACCACGATCCGCACGCTGCAGCGCTTCGACTGGTCCGCCGACGCCGACGGCGTGCTGTCCGCGCGGCTGTCGGCCGACGCGTTCTGCCATTCCATGGTGCGCAGCCTCATCGGGGCGATGCTCGACGTCGGCCGCGGCCGGCGCGCCCCTGGATGGCCCGCGAGCCTGCTCGACCGCACCGAGCGGGCCTCCGACGTCGCGGTCGCCGCCGCGCACGGGCTGACCCTCGTGGGCGTCGACTACCCCGCCGACGACGAGCTCGGCGCCCGCGCCGCCGTCACCCGCAACGTCCGCACCCGCTGACCGGGGCGCGCGAAGCGGCCCCGTCCGGGCTCCGCCGCGGCGAGCGTGTGCTGAGAGTCCGCAGGCCGGGCTGGTGACACGCTCGGTCCGGTGACTGCCGTCGAGTGTGTCGTGAGAGCGCGCCGGTCGCGCTGGTGACACGTTCGACGGGGGGTGGCCCGCTCGAGCGCGGGCTGGGGTGCGGCGGGCCGGGGCAGCGGCCCAGGTCAGGGGGCAGGGGCAGCGGGCGGGGGTCGGTCGGGCCTCGCGGCGGCGTGCAGGAACAGGCTCAGGGCCGGCCAGAACATCGGCCACGCCGGCCAGAAGAAAGGGCGGCCGAGGTCGCCCAGCCGATGACCAGCGTCGTCGCCAGGACGGCGACGACGATCCCGTGGACTCCCAGCCTCGTCCGGGCCTGCTTCGACGGGGGCGGGGCAGGTGGCGGGGGAGGGGCGGGCAGGTCGGCGGTGAGCTCGACCAGGTCGAGTACGTCTTCGAGGCGATCCGGTCGGGTGCATCCGGGTTCCTGGTGAAGGACACCGGACCGGCGGAGCTCGTGCACGCGGTGCGGGTCGTCGCGGACGGGGGCGCGCTGTTGTCGCCGGGGGTCACCCGCCGGCTGATCGCGGAGTTCGCGGTGCGGTCGTCGCCGGCCGGCGGGGCGGCCACGGCCGCGCTCACGGTGCTCACCGATCGCGAACGGGAGGTCGTCGCGCTGGTGGCCGGTGGGCTGACCAACGACGACGTCGCCGAGCGGCTCGTCGTCAGCCCGGCGACGGCGAAGACGCACGTCAGCAGGGCCATGGGCAAGCTCGGCTGCCGCGACCGGGCGCAGCTGGTGGTGCTCGCCTACGAGAGCGGGCGCGTGCGGCCGGGCTGGGCCGGCTGACGGGTTTCCCCGAACCGCCACGGGCACAGGGGCTGCGCGGTTACGGTCCGCGCCATGGTCCGTCCGACCGCTCCCGCCCCGGCGCGGACGCCCGCCACCCGTGACCAGGCCGACGCCTACCGCTTCGGGGTGCGCCGCATGGAGGCCGCGCTCGCCCGCGGCGACACCGTCCTGCTGCACGAGCAGCTGCGGTCGCAGCGACGGGCGGCGTTCGCCGGGGTGCTGCTCGCCCTGCTGGTGCTGGGCGGGGTCGCAGCGCACGGAAGGTTCACGTCGGCGACGAACTGGCGGTCGGAGAAGATCGTCGTCACGAAGTCGGCGGGCACGATGTACGCGGTCGCGCAGCGGCTCGACCTCCTCGTCCCGGTGGCCAACCTCGCGGCCGCGCGGCTGGTGCTCGCCGCGCTCGGAGTGGAGGGCGCGTCGGGTGCGACGGCGACGCCGGTCGCCGACCGGGTGCTCGCCGCCGCCCCGCGCACCGCCGTGGCTGCGGTCCCCGGCGCGTCCGGGGTGCAGCCGGAGGCGCCCGGGCCGTCCGGAGGCTGGGCGGTGTGCGACACCGTGACCAGCGACGCGACACCTCGCCTGGTCGGGACGACCGTCGTCGCCGGGGTGGCGAACCCGGTCGCGGGGGCGGGCGTCGCGGTGCTCGCCGAGAGCGTGGGAGAGCTGTGGGCGATCGTCGACGGCACGCGCTACCGCGTCGACGCGGGTGACCGCGCGGTGCTCGACGCACTCGGAACGGACCGGCGAGCCGCCCGCCCTGTGGGCGCGGCGCTGCTCGCGTCGGTGCCCACCGGGCCCGATCTGACCGTTCCGGCGCTGCCCCGCGGCGACGGCCCACCCGGGGTGGACGCCCGGTCGGGTGACGTCGTCTCGCTGGGGGACAGCAGGTTCCTCGTGCTGCCGACCGGGCTGCGCGAGGTGCCGCCGCTGGCCGGGCTGGCGCTGGCGGCGGCGTCGGGCCGGCGGATCGTCGAGGTGCCGGAGTCGGTCGTGACGGCGCTACCGCGGCTGTCGGCGCCGTCGTTCGGCGCCTGGCCGCGCCCGCCGCAGCGCTGGGCCGACGCCGCGACCGAACCGGTGCTCTGCCGGGTCTCGGCACCCGGCGAGACCCGGTATCCCGAGGTCGTGGTCGGCGCGACCGCACCCGTGCCGGGGGACGTCGTCACCGTCGAGCTCGCCCAGCGGGACGGGCCAGGGCCGCGGGCCGACGCGGTCGTGCTCGGCGCGGGCGCCGGCGGCCCCGTCCGGATCGGGGGCGAGGCCGAGGGGACGGTCGCGCTGGTGTCGACGACCGGTGTCCTGCACGTGATCCGGGACCGGGCGACGGCGGACGCACTGGGTGTCGGGGACCCCGCGGATGCCCCGGGCTGGGCGTTGCGGTTACTGCCCGCGGGCCCGGGACTCGACGTCGACGCGGCGAGGCGGGTCGTCGACGTCCTGGACCGGGTGGGCTGAGCGCCGCGCCGTCGTCGTCACCGCCGGCCGGGAGCCGGAGCAGCGACATCCGGCGGACGCACACCCGGCCCACCGCCGCGCTCGGCGGCTCGCCCGAGTCGTCGCCCGGCGCGTCCCACGGCGGTCGGCCCGACCATCCGGACGAGACGTCCGCGACGGTGCGGGAGCCGGTCGGGCTTGTCGCGTCCGACCGCTGTCGTCGCGGTCAGGGGCGGGGCCTGCGCATCATGCGGATCGCGAGCGGCAGCGCACCCGCGCAGGCGACGACGATCGCGACGGCGGTCCCGGTCGACAGCGGCGCCTCGGCGTCGTCGGGGGCGCCGGGGAGCAGCGCGGTCGGTCTGCTCGTCGGGGTTCCGGTCTCCGTCCGTGGCGGCGCGGGCACGTCGGCGGGCGCGTTCGCCGCTCCGGTGTCGGCAGGCGGCTCCGGGGCGTCGCCGCGGGTCAGCGCCGCGACCGGGTCGACGACACCGCGGCCCACCGCGTCCCCTGGCGCGGTGGCAACGGGCCGGGCCGTCGCGACGACCGTCCCGACGATCTCCCGCGCGCTCGCCGTAGGCCTGCGCTGCATCAGCAACGCGACCGTGCCGGCAACGAAAGGCGTCGCGAAACTGGTGCCGCGCAGAGGTTCCCGGCTGAACCCCACCGGCACGCCGAGCGAGGTGAGGCCGGCGCCGGGGGCGGCGACGTCGACCCACGGGCCCCGGACGCCGAACGGCGCCGGCCCGCCGCGCTCGTCGAGGGCGCCGACGGTCAGCACGTCCTCGCCGAGCCAGCCCGGCAGCGCGACCTGCCCCTCGGCACAGCCACCGTTGCCGACGTTGCCGGCGGCGGCGACCACGACGACGTCGCGTTCCGCCGCGAACCGCAGCGCCGCACGCAGGGGCGGGGCGGCGGCCTCGGCATCGGTGGGGGTGACGCACGCGGCCTCGGACACGTTGACGACGTCGGCGCCCGCGCGGACGGCGAGGACGAGCGCGTCGGCGAGCGTGCCGGTGTTCCCCACCCCGCGGTCGCCGCCGCCCGGCGCGGGAACCCGGAACTCCTGGCTGGACTGCCGGATCGAGAGCAGGGAGGAGTCGGGGGCGACCCCCCGGAACGCGTCCCCGGCGTCCGGGGTGGCGGCGAGCAGCCCGGCGACGGCGGTCCCGTGCCCGTCGCAGTCCTCCAGACCGGAGCCGCCGCGCACGTAGTCGCCGACGCCGGTGACCCGTCCGGACAGCCGCGGGTGCGGGGCGATGCCCGTGTCGATCACCGCGATCCGCACGCCGCGACCCGTCGCGATCCGGTGCGCCGCATCGAGTCCCATGGTGACGACGGCCGGATCGGGCACCCGGGGGACAGGGCCGCCGCCGCTGTCCTCGCACCGCTCGGGTGCCCGCAGGCCGGCCGCCGGGGTACGCGGAGCGCTGCCGTCGGGCAGCGGGGCGTCGACGACCGGAAGCGGGCCCAGCGCCAGCACCGCCGCGGCGGCCAGCGTGGCCAGGGCCGCCATCACAGCACGTGCACCACGGCGAGCAGGCCCGCGGCGGCGACGGCCAGCGGCGCGGTCGCCGCGACCAGTGCGGCCTCGACCATGTCGAGGGCGCGCCGCGCGACCGGCGACAGGGTCGGCGTGACCGGACCAGCCGCACCCAGTACGGCGACCCCGGCGACCAGGGTGGCGACGGCGATCACGGCACCGGCCGTGCCCGCGACCGCGACGGGCGCCAGCCCGGCCAGGCCCGCAGTGGCGGAGGCGCCCGTCAGGACCTGGGTGACGACCGGATCCGTCGTCGCCCGGGTCCGCAGGCCGAGGACGACGGCGACGACCCCCGCGAGCGCCGCACCCGACCACCCGCCCGACGTGCCCCCCGCCGCGAGCCCCGCCGCAACCGCCGCCACCAGGGCGACGCCGCTCGCCGTCCCGGTCAGGTAGCCGCGGGCGAGGTCGGCGCGGTCGGCGAGCTCGTCGGGGGAGAGGCCACCACCGGGGTCGGCGCCGGTCAGGTCGTCGAGGTCGGACGCCACGATCGGACGCGGCACCCCCGCCAGCCGTAGCGCACACCGGGGGAGCAGCGGGGCCACCGCGACCGCGACGGCGGCGACGACGGCCGCGACCGGCGCCGCACCGGCGTCGGTGAGCAGCGCCCCGGCGGCGGCGAGCAGGCCCGTCGCCGCGACGGCCACCGCCGCGAGCAGCGCAGGCGTCACCACCCGGACGACGAGCTGTCCCGCGGTGGCCGCGATCCCCGCCGCGGCGGCCGCGAGCAGCACACCCGCCGCCGCCTCGGGCAGCACGGCCCAGCCCGCCGCCGCGGCGAACGGAACGGCGGCCAGCGCGGCGGTCCGGGCCTCGCGCAGCCCGTCGTCGTCGAGTGGGCGACGGCCCGCGACCACGACCCCGCCGAGCGCGAGCAGCCCCGCCACGACGGCGGCGGCCCACCCCGCCCCGCCGGTCGCCGCGCCACCGAGGAGAGCCGCGGCAACCGCGGCCAGCAGGAGCGCGAGAACCGTCCGCACGGCGACGCCGCGGCCCGGTGCGGTGTCGGCGGCGGAGCGGGCGAGCACGTCGACCGGATCGTCGAGCACGGGCGGTGCGGGTGCCGCCGTGTCGGGCCGGAACTGCAGGAGCTCCCCGTCGAGCAGCCCGAGTGCGGCCAGGGACGCCGCCGGCGGCAGCTCCACCCCCGCCGACGTCACGAGCCGCCACCGCGCCGGCGCCGCCGCGGCGGGTGGGCGGCCGAGCAGGTCCAGGAGCATCGGGATCAGCTCCGCGACCGCCACCCCCGCGGGCAGCGCGACGTCGGCGGTGCGGTGCGGCGCGCACACCGTCACCCGGCACCACGCCGCGGCGGTGACGACGGGCGGGTCGGGCTCCGGGCGTCCCGCGCGGGCGGCGGCCGCCCGCCGGGCCGCGGCGAACGGGTCGGCGCCCAGCGGCACCGTGGCGCCCGGGTCGGGCAGGGGCGGAGCCGGGAACGGCGTCACGGGGGACCTCGGGTTCGGTCGGGGGCGCGCGGGGTTCTGCGGGTGCAACGGATTCCCGTGAACGCCCGCGGCGAGGACGGGTGGGCGCCTACTGTCGCCGCGCATCCGGCCCGCCGTGGGCCGTTTCGGAGAAGCAGGCGGCAGATCGTTCGCACCTGAGCGACACCGCCGCGGAAGGACGGCGCGTGGGCACGATCGGGAAGCCGCGGACCCGCCGCACACCGCTGCCGATGCCGGGTGGCGAACTGGTGCTGGAGCCGCCGCCGGAGCTCGAACGCGTCGTCCCCGGCGGGCTGCTCGCGAAGGTGCTGCCGATCGGGATGATCGTGGCGTCGATCGTGATGGTCGTCCTGCTCGCGTCGAGCAACCCGTCGATGTGGATGTTCGGCGGCATGATGGCGCTGTCGAGCGTGGCGATGCTGGTGTCCGGCAACGGCGGCCAGAGCGGTGCCGCCCGGACCGCGGGCCTCGACGAGGACCGCCGCGACTACCTGCGCTACCTCGGCGTGCAGCGCGACAGGGTCGTCGCCGTGTCGGCGGCCCAGCGTGCGGCACTGCTCGCCGTCCACCCCGATCCGACGGCGTGGGCGGACGTCGTCGCCGCCGGGAGGCACTGGGAACGCGGCGTCTCCGACCCCGACTTCGGCCAGGTCCGCGTCGCGCTCGGGGTCCAGCGGCTGGCGACGCGGCTCACCGCGCCCGAGACCGGCCCCCTCGACGGCATCGAGCCCGTCACCGCGGCGGCGTTGCGCCGCTTCCTCGGCAGGCACTCCGTCGTGCCCGACCTGCCCGTCGCCCTCGACATGCGTGCCGGAGCGACTGTCTGGCTCGAACGCGTCGGGGCCGATCCCGGACCGGCCCGGAGCCTGGCCCGCGCGATCGTGGCCCAGTTCGCGCTGTGGCACGGCCCCGACGCCGCAGTCGTCGCGGTACTGGCCGCCGACCCGGCACCCTGGGACTGGGCGAAGTGGCTGCCGCACAACGCCCGCACGGGAACCGTCGACGCACTGGGCCCCTGCCGGCTGGTCACGTCGGATCCCGATGAGCTCCGCAGGCTCCTCGCCGCCGACGTCGCGGCCCGCCCACCCGGGCCGGGCCCGGCCGAGCCGCACGTGCTGGTCGTCGTCGACGGGGTCGAGGGGCCCGGCCCGTGGGCAGGCGCCGCCGGGGTGACGGTGCTGCGTGTCGGCGCCCCACCCGGGCGGCGGGCGGCGCCGTCGGTGGTGCGCCTCGCCGTGGCCGCCGGCAGGCTCGGGCGCGTCGCGCCCGACGGCACGATCACCCCCGTCGGGGTCCCCGACTCGCTCGACGTCGCCGAGGCGGCTGCCCTCGCGCGGCGGCTCGCCCGGTTCCGCCCCTCGGGTGCGGTCGTCGCCGACGACGGCGTTCCCGTCGCGGCGCAGGACCTTCCCGCGCTGCTCGGCGTCCCCGGCCGGCCCGCGGCGGCCGACCTGGTGGCCGTCCGTGCGCGGTGGCGGCGCACGCCGGCCGACCGTCTGCGTGTGCCGCTGGGTGTCGACGAGCACGGCCGCCCGCTCCTGCTCGACCTGAAGGAGTCGGCGCAGGGCGGCTCGGGCCCGCACGGGCTGTGCGTCGGCGCGACCGGTTCGGGAAAGTCCGAGCTGTTGCGCACGCTCGTCCTGGGCCTCGCCGCGACGCACGACCCGGCCGACCTCAACCTCGTGCTCGTCGACTTCAAGGGCGGCCCGACGTTCCTCGGGCTGTCGGCATTGCCGCACGTGTCGGCGGTGATCACGAACCTCGCCGACGAGCTGACGCTGGTCGACCGGATGGCCGACGCGCTGGCCGGCGAGATCACCCGTCGCCAGGAGCTGCTGCGCGCCGCAGGGAACCTCACCGGTGTCGCCGAGTACGCCGCGGTCCGCGCCGAGCGCCCGGACCTGCCGCCGCTGCCCGCACTGCTGGTCGTCGTCGACGAGTTCTCCGAGCTGCTCGCGCAGCGGCCCGAGCTGATCGACCTGATGGTCATGGTCGGACGCCTCGGCCGCTCACTGGGGCTGCACCTCCTGCTCGCGTCGCAACGGCTCGAGGAGGGCAGGCTGCGGGGGCTCGAGTCCCACCTGTCGTACCGGATCGCGTTGCGCACCTTCTCCGCCGCCGAGTCCCGTGCGGTCCTCGGCGTCCCCGACGCACACCTGCTGCCGCCGGTGCCGGGCGCGGCGTTCCTCTCCGACGGCACCGGTGAGCTGGTCCGGTTCCGCTCGTCGTACGTGTCTGGGGCGCCCGCGGACGTGCCCGCCGCGGGCGCCGGTCCGGCACGCCGGCCGATGCTGTTCACGGCCGCGACCGTCGCGGAACCCGTCCTCGACGACCCGCCTCCCGACGGCTCGGGCCCGGATCCCGGCGTGACCGTTCTCGACGGGTTCATCTCGGCCGCGGCAGGGCTCGGACCCGCCGCCCACCGGGTGTGGCTGCCGCCGCTGGCCCAGCCCCCGCCCCTCGACGAGCTCGGACCGCCGACCGGCCCGGCGCCGTCGGCTCCGTGGGCCGCGATCGGCGTCGTCGACCGTCCCTACCAGCAACGACGGGAGCCGCTCGTCGTCGACCTGTCCGGTGCGGCCGGCAACGTCGTCGTGGTCGGCGGGCCCCGGTCCGGGAAGTCGACCGCGCTCGCGACGCTCGTTCTCGCGCTCGCCCGCACCCACACCCCGGCCGAGCTGGGCGTGCACGCCGTCGACCTCGGCGGCGGCACCCTCGCGCAGCTCGGCGGGCTCCCGCACGTCGGCACCGTCGCCGACCGCGGCGACCCGGACCTGGTGCGGCGCACCGTCGCCGAGGTCGCCGGGCTCGTCGCCCGCCGCGAACGGCTGTTCCGCGACGCCGGACTCACCTCCGTCGAGGCGTTCCGGGCCCGCCGCGCCGCCGGCGGCTTCGCCGACGAGCCCGCCACCGACGTGCTGCTCGTCGTCGACGGCGTGCTCGCGCTGCGCACCGAGTTCGAGGACGTCGAGGCCCGGCTGCAGGGCGTCGCCGCCCAGGGCCTCGGCTACGGCGTGCACCTCGTCGTCGGTGCGGGCCGGTGGAGCGAGCTGCGGCCCGCCGTCAAGGAGCTGCTCGGCACCCGGGTCGAGCTGCGGCTCGGGGAGCCAGGCGAGTCCGAAGTGGACCGTCGCCGGGCCGCGACCGTCCCCACCCGGCCCGGGCACTGTCTCGCCCCCGACGGCGCCGCCGCGATCGTCGCCGCGCCGTGGACGTCCGGGCGGGACACCGCCGCACTCGTCGCGTCCCTCGCGGACGGGTGTGCCGCACCGGGGATGCCGTCGGTCCGGACCCTGCCCGCCTGCGTCGACCGCGACGACCTGCCGGCCGGCGGGTCCGGCCGGCTGCGGATCGGCCTCGACGAGGACGGGCTCGCGCTCGTCGACATCGACCCGGCCGCCGAGCCGCACCTGCTGTGCTTCGCCGACGCCGAGAGTGGCAAGACCGCACTGCTGCGGCTGCTCGCGGCCGAGATCGCCGGGACCCACACCCCGGACCAGGCGCGCATCGTCGTCGTCGACCCCCGCCGCGGTCTGCTCGGCGCCGTCGGAGACGGCCACCTGCTCGCCGCGCCCAGCACCCCCGACGCGATCGCCGCCGCTGTTCGCGACATCGCGGACTCGTTGCGCCGCAGGCTCCCCGGCCCCGCCGTCACCGCGCGGGAGCTGCGCGGGCGGAGCTGGTGGACCGGCCCCGACGTGTGGCTGCTCGTCGACGACTACGACCTCGTCGCGCCCACCGGAGCCGGTGCGCCGCACCCGCTGCTGCCGCTGGCCGAGTTCCTGCCGCAGGCCAAGGACGTCGGCCTGCACGTCGTCGTCGCCCGGCGGTGCGGTGGTGCCGGGCGAGCGTTGTACGACCCGGTCCTCGGCCGGCTGCGCGAGCTGGGCTCGCCCGGTCTCGTGATGAACGGCAGCCCCGAGGAGGGCGCGCTCGTCGACACCGTGAAGCCCGCGCCGATGCCGCCCGGGCGGGCGATGCTCGTCGACCGCCGCCGCGGCGCCCGGCGTGTTCAGCTCGCCTGGCTCGCCCCGGAGCCCGACGCGTGAGCCTGCGCGTCGCGGTGCACCCCGGGACGGCGACGACGCGGGTGGCCGTCGCCGACCCGAAGCCCCGGCTCGTCGCCGAGCTGCCCGGGTACGTCACCGCCGAGGCGGCCGTCGTGCTGCTGTTCGCCCGGCCCGTGGCGCCGACGGTGGTCGGTCCCGGCGGGACCCCGGTCGGGGTGGCGGTCTCGGGGGCGCCGCGGCGGCTCGTCGTCGACGCCGGGGCGTCGCGCGTCGAGGTGTCCGTCGTGGACGGTGGGCGAGTGGTCGCGACGCGGCAGGTGGCACTCGGGGAGATGTGCGCGCAGGTCGTGGGGCTTGCGCGGGAGCATCCCGTCGGGGAGGTCGTCCTCGTCGGTGGACGCGCCCGCGACCCGCGGCTCGCCGCGCTGCTCGACTCCGCGGACCTCCCGCCCGTGCGCGTGCCTGCCGGGCCGGACTCCGCGGCCGTTCTCGGCGCGGTCGCGGTCGCGGCACCGTCTGCCGACTCCGCCGTGGACGTTCCCGGCCGGCTGCTGCCGGTCCCGCGGCGCCGACGCGCATCCGTCGTGGCCGCCGCGGTCGTGGCGGTGGCGGTGCTGGGCGTCGGCACCGCGGGCGTCGTTCCCACCCTGTCGCGGCACGCCGACGACACGGGACCCGAGTCGCTCGTGCAGTACGGCTACCGGTTCGTGTTGCCCGCCGGCTGGGCGCACACCGGCGGGCTGCCCGAGCGGCGACGGACCCTCGTCACCCCGGCCGCGGCGCCGGACGGGGTCGAGCTCATGGCGGTCGAACGCACCGACCTCGCCTACGACGCGACGCTCGAACCGGCACGGGCCGCCGCGGACCTGCGCGCCCGCTACGACGACTCCGTCGCCGCGGGCGGCCGGCTGGACGGCTTCGCGCCGGGTCGGGCCGGTGAGCGGGACGTCCACACCTACCGGCAGACAACCGTCGACGGGCGCGTCGACTGGACCGTCGTGCTCGACGGCACCGCGCAGCTCAGCGTCGGCTGCCGGCACGGGCCGGTGGCCTCGGCCTCGTTGCTGGCGGCGTGTGCGGAGGTAGTGGCGTCGGTCACCCCCGCCTGAGACGCCCGTCGTGGTTCCCCCTGGTGCCTTTCCTCCCCGCGCCGAGTTCGACACAGGAATGCTGCAGAAGTCGTCGACACCAGTCCGGTGCCGAGCTCGGCGGTGGGTGCGGGGGCGCCGCCGCTGACGTCCGCTCCGGGCCGGTCCGACAGGGGCTGCCGGCGGCCGTCGGAACCGGTCATGTGTCGAAGTCGGCGACGGCGTGGGCTCCCGGCGGGCGGGCGCGCAGGATGGGCGTCGTGGAACGTCACGACACCGTCCCGCTGCAGGTGCGGGTACACGACTACACCGACGCGGTCGTCGCGGAGCTCGTCGAGGAGGTGCAGGGCGAGTACGTCGTGCGCTACGGCGACCGCGACCGGACGCCCGTCGACCCGGACGAGTTCCGGCTGCCGTGCGGTTTCGTACTGGTCGGCTCGTGCGGCGGCGTCGCGGTGGGGTCGGTCGCGATACGTGCCGCCGCGGAGCCGGGTGCTGCGGAGATGAAGCGCCTCTACGTCCGTGCGAACCGACGCAGGCGCGGCCTGGCCCGGTTGCTGCTGCACGCCGCCGAGGACCGCGCCCGCGCGGCCGGGTACACCCGGATCGTGCTCGAGACAGGCATCCGGCAGCCGGAGGCGATCGCGCTCTACGAGACCGAGGGCTACACGCCGGTCGACGGGTTCGGGTACTACGCCGACATGCCGTCGAGCCGGTACTTCGGCCTCGACCTGCACCCCGCGCGCCGCCCCTCCTGACGCCGCCGTTCACCGTGGCGAACGGTTCCGCCGAAGCGCCACGGGCACGACGGCGGTCCTGCGACGGTGGGCACCCGACGGAAGGAAAGGGTGCACACATGTCAGGTGGGTACGGGACCAGTACCGCGGAGATGCAGCGGGCCGGACGGCACGTCCTGGAGGTGAACGACCAGGTGCAGGCCGACCTCTCGGCCCTGCGCAACGGTCTGATGCCGCTCGCGGGGGCGTGGCGCGGAGAGGCGGCGTCGGCGTTCACCGGGCTGATGGCCCGCTGGGACGCCGACGCACGCAAGCTCGGCGAGGCGCTGCAGGCGATCGGATCGGCCGTGCAGGGCTCGGCCGCGGCCTACCAGCGCCAGGAGGACGAGCAGGCCGCAGGCCTGTCCGCGATCCGGGCGGCACTGGGCTGAGGGGGACGACGATGTCGGAGATCAAGGTCGCCTTCGGTGAGCTGGGCGCCGCCCAGCAGAACGTGGCGAGCACCGCACAGCGCATCACCGCGACGCTCGACGAGCTCAAGAGGTTCCTCGCGCCGCTCGCCGCGACGTGGGACGGGCAGGCCGCGACCGACTACCGGGCGCGGCAGCGGCAGTGGGACACCGCGGCGGCCGACCTGGCCGCGGTCCTGAGCCGGATCGGGGTGGCGCTCGGCGCCGCCAACGACAACTATCAGCAGGTCGAGCAGGCGAACGCCCGCCGCTGGCAATGAGTCGTGACATCTCCGGGGGACCCGTCGCACAGCGGGGAGGGGGGCGTTTTGACCCGCCTCGAAGGCGGCGGGTACCCTCGACCTTCGATGTGCGGCGGGCGAGCCGCCGCCGTTCCGGATCAGGAGCGGTGCGCTCGCCCCCCGGGGTAGCCCTCAGGTCAGCCGCACCCAGCGACGACAGGCATCCCGAGCCGAGAACGACGAGGTACATCCGTGTCCACGTACAGCCCGAAGCCCGGCGAGATCACGCGCGCCTGGCACGTGATCGACGCCAACGACGTCGTCCTCGGTCGGCTCGCCACGCACGCTGCGACGTTGCTGCGGGGCAAGCACAAGCCGACGTACGCGCCGCACATGGACACGGGCGACTTCGTCATCATCATCAACGCGGAGAAGATCGCCGTCTCCGGCAACAAGCGTGCCGACAAGTTCGTGTACCGCCACTCCGGCTTCCCGGGCGGCCTCAAGCAGCGCTCGGTCGGCGAGATGATCGAGAAGCACCCGGACCGGCTGGTCGAGAAGGCCATCAAGGGCATGCTTCCCAAGAACCGCCTGGGCCGTGCGATGGCCAAGAAGCTGAAGGTCTACGCCGGGCCGTCGCACCCGCACAGCGCGCAGAAGCCGCAGGCCTTCGAGATCACCCAGGTCGCGCAGTGACCTCCGCCGACCCGAGCAACGAAGAGGGACAGCACGTGACCAGCCCTGAGTCCGAGGGCGTCGACGAGACCGTCGCCGCCGAGGAGACCGCCGTCGAGGAGACCGCAGCCGACGAGGCTGCCGTCGACGAGACCGCTGCCGACGAGACCGCTGTCGAGGCCGTTGCCGAGGACGTCGCCGTCGAGGAGGCCGTCGCCGACGACTTCGCCGCCGATGACGACTTCGCCGCGGACGACGACTTCACCGCGGAGACCCCGGCCGTCCTGATCGACCGGCCCATCCAGACCGTCGGCCGCCGCAAGGAGGCCGTCGTCCGCGTCCGCCTCGTCAGCGGCTCGGGCCAGTTCACCCTGAACGGCAAGCCGCTCGAGGTCTACTTCCCGAACAAGCTGCACCAGCAGCTCATCCGGGAGCCGCTCGTCACGGTCGACAAGAACGAGCGCTTCGACATCTTCGCCAACCTCCACGGTGGCGGCATCTCCGGCCAGGCCGGTGCGCTGCGACTCGCGATCGCGCGTGCGCTGATCGAGGTCGACATCGAGGACCGCCCGCCGCTCAAGAAGGCCGGCTTCCTCACCCGTGACGCCCGTGCCACCGAGCGCAAGAAGTACGGCCTCAAGAAGGCCCGTAAGGCGCCTCAGTACAGCAAGCGCTGATACGAACCCGGATGCGTCGTCTCTTCGGAACCGACGGCGTCCGGGGCCTGGCCAACGGCGAGCTCCTCACTCCGGAGCTCGCCGTGGCTGTTTCGGCCTCGGCCGCCCGTGTCCTCGCCGCCCACGACCGGTCGCACCGGCCGGTCGCCGTCGTGGGCCGGGATCCCCGGGCCAGCGGTGAGATGCTCGAGGCCGCGGTCGTCGCGGGACTCACGTCCGCGGGCGCCGACGCCGTGCTCGTCGGTGTTCTGCCCACGCCGGCGGTCGCGTACCTGGTCGCGGAGCAGGGCGCCGATCTCGGCGTCATGATCTCCGCGTCGCACAACCCGATGCCCGACAACGGCATCAAGCTGTTCGCCGCGGGCGGGCAGAAGCTGCCCGACGAGGTCGAGCTGGAGATCGAGGCGGGGCTCACCCAGCCGGCGATCCGACCGACCGGTGCCGCGGTCGGCCGCGTCCGCAGCCTGCCGGACGCGATCGCCCGCTACGGCGCGCACCTCGTCGCCGCCACCCCGGTCTCGCTGGCCGGGCTGCGCGTCGTCGTCGACTGTGCCCACGGCGCCGCGTCCGAGGCGGCACCGGAGGCGTACGCCAAGGCGGGCGCCGACGTCATCGCGCTCAACGCCGCCCCCGACGGCCTCAACATCAACGACGGTGTGGGCTCGACCCACCTCGGCCCGCTGCGGGAGGCCGTCGTCGCGCACGGCGCCGACCTGGGCATCGCCCACGACGGCGACGCCGACCGCTGCCTGGCCGTCGACGCGCGCGGCGCCGACGTCGACGGGGACCACATCATGGCCGTCCTCGCCGTCGCGATGCGCGACGCGGGCGAGCTGGTCGACGACACCCTCGTCGCGACCGTCATGAGCAACCTCGGGCTGCACCTGGCCATGCGCGAGCAGGGCATCACGCTGCGCACCACTGGCGTCGGAGACCGCTACGTCCTGGAGGACCTGCGCAAGGGCGGCTACAGCCTGGGCGGCGAGCAGTCGGGTCACGTCGTGCTGCCCCGGCACGCCACCACCGGTGACGGGCTGCTCACCGCGATGCGGTTGATGGCGCGCATGGTCCGGACGGGGTCGTCGCTGGCCGACCTGGCCGGCGTCATGACGTCGCTGCCGCAGGTGCTGATCAACGTCCCGGTCGGCGACAAGGCCACCGTCGCCGCGTCCGAGGCCGTGCGCGTGGCCGTCTCGGAGGCCGAGGCGGCACTCGGTGACACCGGGCGGGTGCTGCTGCGCCCCTCGGGTACCGAGCAGCTCGTGCGCGTGATGGTCGAGGCGCCGACGTCGGAGACCGCGCAGCGGACCGCGACGAGCCTGGCCGAGGTCGTCGCAGCCGCGTCCTGAGGCCGCGTCCCGGGGCCGGTCCCCGGGACGCGCGTTTCCGGGCGCATCCGGTTTCCGCCGTTCCGGCCCGCGACGGTCCTCGGCGGGCGACGATCCGCGGCATGGCTGAGGTCCACCTCGATCCCGACCGGCTGCGGGCGCTCGCGCGCCGCGCCGAGGTGCTCGCCGACACCCTGGTCGGGCGTCGGCCGGACGTGCCGGGACGAACGAGCGGGCGCGCGGAGCTCGAGCGGATCGTCGGCGGCGTCCGCCGGGTCGCCGGGCGTCTCGGCGCGCTCGCGGCCGAGCTGCGGGCCGCCGCGCACGCTGCGGAGGAGGTCGACCGGGCGCAGCGCGACGTCGTGCTCCAGTTCGCCTCGGGAGGCGGGGGCAGGTCGCCGATCACCGACGCCCTCGCAGGTCGAGGGGTGCGGGACGGCGTGTCGTGACGGCGCCGGAGTCGGCGGATCCCGGTGCGACCACCGAGCAGCTCGACGAGGCCGCCAGGCTCCTCGGGAGCTACGCCGGCGAGCTGCGGGAGGCGCTCACGTCGGTGCGGGCGCTCGTCGCCGACGTCGCCGCCGACTGGCAGGACCCGGGTGGAGCCGGCTGGGTCGACCGCGCGGACCTGGTGCGTCGTGACCTCGACCGGCACGCCGACGACGCCGCCGATCTCGCGACGCGCACCGCCCGGGCCGCAGAGGACAGCGCGGCCCGTGCCGTGCAGGAGAGCGCCCTGCAGCAGAGTGCGGCCCTCGTCGGACAGCACGCCCTCCGCGAGGGTGTCGAACCTGCCCGGACGGTCCCCGATCCCGCGGCCGGAGCCCTGCCGGTCGGGCCCCTGCTGGCCGGACCACTGCTGGGCGGGACCGAGGGACGTCGCGTGCTGCCCGGGACCGGGATGCGGATCGCGACGTTGCCCGATCCGCCCGCCCGCTGACCGGGCCGGTCGGGTCAGGGGGTGTGGACCAGCAGCTCGGTGCCGGGGACCTTCCCGTCGACCAGGACGTCCACGCGGTCCTCGTCGCACAGGTGATGGAGCAGGAACGCGGTCATGAGCGCGGTGGCCAGGCGCCGCGACCTGCCGTCCTTGTTGGTGGCCAGCAGCAGGTCACTCCAGTGCATGCCCTCGAGGAAGGCGGTGTGCCCGGCCTTGGGCAGCGTCCGCATCGTCACGGGACCGCCGGCGGCCTGCATGATGGGCTCGGCGTGCCCGCCGGGTGGGGCGACGGTGTCCTGACCGGCGACGACGTGCAGCGTCGGCACCGAGATGGCGCGCGCCGCCTCGACGGCCGACGGCTTGGTCTGCGAGGGAGCGAGCGTGACGACGGCCGCAGCCCTGGGGTGGGTGGCCGCGGCGAGCAGCGCGGCCCCACCGCCGATGCCGTGCCCGGCGAACGCCATCCGGCGGCTGTCGACGCTGATGTGCCCGTCACCGAGACGGACCCCGGCGCAGGTGTCGAGCGCGGTGCGCAGGTCGGCGGAGAAGCGGGCGTGGCTGGCGAGCGCGCCGCGGTGCGACGACGGCGCCGCCACGACGAATCCCCACGACGCGAGGTGGCGCAGCAGCTCGGTGTAGCGGGTGGCGGGCTGCAGCCAGTCGTGCCCGAACGCGATCGCGGGCAGGCCCAGCCCCTCGGCGGGGGCGAACACGACGCCCGGGACGCCGACGAGGCCGAGGTCGCCCCGCAGCACCGTGTTGGGTCCCGGCCGCGACAGCTGCGCGACGGCATCCTTCGCGCCGCGCGTCGGCTCGGGCCGGGTGAACGTGCTGGTCCGGGTCACCGCAGCACGGTACCGCCGACGATCACCGCCCGCCCACTCCGGGCGGGCCCCGTCCGGGTCACCCCCGAGCCACCGCAGCGACCGGGTTCGACCTCGGACCGTTGTCACCGGCGTCGGGAGGCACCTCACATCGAGCTCGCCGGGGGCCTGCCCTGCTCAGCCCGGCCGGCCCCGAGCGGAAGGCGAGTACTGTCCCGACCCGATCCGCCCCGTTCGTCGAACTCGGCGGCGGGTCGGCGCGGGCGGGGGTCGTCGCCGAACCGTGATGGTCACCCCCGGTCAGGGTGGTGCCAGTACCCCTGACCTCGGCGCTGATCATCTCTACCGTTCTCGCCGGGACGGGCCGAGGGGTCCGCGATGACGAGGAGATCACGATGACGTCCAGGCTGGTCCGCATTCTCGCCGCGACGGGCACGGCGGCGGCCGTGGTCCTCGGCCTGAGTGCGTGCGGGGTGACGGTCGCGAAGAACGACCTCGCGCAGTCGGTCACGGCCAAGCTCTCGGAGCAGCAGGTCGATGCGAAGAGCATGACCTGCCCCGAGGACCTCAAGGGCGAGAAGGGCGCGTCCGTCACCTGTCAGTACACGACGGCCGACGGGCAGCCCGTCGACGTCGTCGTCACGGTGGACACGGTGGACGGATCGACCGTCAACTACACCGCGAAGCCCAAGGCACGCGCGCTGGTGCCCGCGGTCCTCGCGAAGTCGGTGACGTCCGACCTGGCGAAGCAGAACGTCCAGACCTCCGACCTGACCTGCCCGTCGGAGCTGGCGCCGCAGAACGGGCAGTCGATCGAGTGCTCGTTCACCACGGGCGGCCAGCCGGTCGGTGCGAAGGTCACCGTGACCTCGGTGCAGGACGCGAACGTCAGCTACGACGTCGAGCTGGTCGCCCGCCCGGTGTCGAAGGACCTGCTGCAGAAGACGCTGACCGAGCAGATCGGCCAGCAGGCCGGCGTGACGATCCAGTCCACGACCTGCACCGACGACCTGCAGCCGCAGGTGGGGTCGCGGACGACGTGCACGGTCGTCGCGCCCGGTGAGCAGGTCGCGTTCGACGTGACGGTCACCGCGGTGGACCAGGGCCTGGTCAAGTTCAGCTGGATTCCGCAGACCTGACGCCCACGACGCACTAGTTTCCGGTGGTGTGAGAGGCGTCTTCACCGCGCAGCAGGTCCGCGACACCGAGCGGGTCCTGATCGACCGGCTTCCCGAGGGCACCTTGATGCGCCGGGCGGCGTTCGGGCTGGCCGTACATCTGAGGCGCAACCTGGACGACCGGGTGGGGCGTGTGTCCGGTGCGCGGGTGGTGCTGCTCGTGGGCGCCGGGGACAACGGTGGCGACGCACTGTGGGCAGGCGCGGAGCTGCGCCGCCGGGGCGTGGCGGTCACCGCGGTGCTCCTCGTGCCCGACCGGGCGCATCCTGCCGGGCTGGCGGCGTTGCGGGCGGCGGGTGGCAGGGTCGTGACCGTGGACGGCGCGATCGCGTCGATCGTCCGGGCGGACCTCGTCGTCGACGGGATCGTCGGTATCTCTGGGCGGGGCGCGCTGCGTGATCCCGCGCCCGCGCTGGTCGACGCGGCCGCCGAGGCCGGGGTCCCGGTCGTGGCCGTCGACCTGCCCAGCGGCGTCGACACCGACACGGGTGCCGTCGTGGGTCCGGCCGTGACGGCCGTCGAGACGGTGACGTTCGGGGCCCTCAAGCCGGTGCACGTGCTGGCCGCGGCGCGCTGCGGGTCGGTGAGCCTCGTCGACATCGGGCTCGGACCGCTGTTGCCCGAGCCGCACGCGCGCGTCCTCGACGACGCCGACGTCGCCGCCGGCTGGCCGTTGCCCGGTCCGGCCGACGACAAGTACACCCAGGGCGTCACCGGGATCGCGGCCGGATCGTCGACGTATCCGGGTGCCGCGGTGCTGGCCACCGGCGCCGCGGTGCTGGCGACGAGCGGGATGGTCCGCTACGCGGGATCGGCCGCCGACGAGGTCCGGGCGCGGTGGCCCGAGGTGGTCGCGACCGCCGTGCTCGGCGACGCGGGCCGGGTCCAGGCGTGGACGGTCGGCCCGGGCCTGGGCACCGACGACGCCGGCCACGACGCGCTCGCCGCCGTGATCGCCCAGGACGTGCCGCTGTGCGTCGACGCCGATGCCATCACGTTGCTCGGGTTGCACGCCGACCTGCGCGAGGCGGTCCGTGGACGCCCGCTGATCGTGACCCCGCACGACCGGGAGTTCGCCCGGGTCGCGGGCGAGGTGGGCGACGACCGGATCGCCGCCGCCCGCCGCGCCGCCGCCGAGCTCGGGGTGACGGTGCTGCTCAAGGGGAACGCGACTGTCGTGGCCGACCCGGCGGGCACGGTCTTCGTGCATCCGTCGGCGGAGTCGTGGGCGGCGACGGCCGGGTCCGGCGACGTGCTGTCCGGCGTCGTCGGTGCCCTGCTCGCCGCGGGCCGCGACCCCGTGTGGGCGGGAGCGGCAGCGACGCACGTCCACGGGTTGGCGGCGTCCCTTGCCGCGCAGGGTGTCCCGGCCCCGGCCTCGGCGATCCAGACGCACGTCCCGGCGGCGCTGCGGACCCTCGTCGCGGCGAACGAGACGACCTGACGACGGACCGGCGGACGAGGGACCGGCGGACGACGTGACGCGCGGCAGGTACGCCGGGACGCCGGGACGCCGGGGCGCGGGATGCCGGATGAGGGGTCAGGGCTCCGGGGTCAGGGGGCAGGTCGGGGTGCTCGGGCAGGTCAGGCGGCCGCGTGGGCCGCTGCGAGGGCCTTGCCCGCTTCGCGGGCCGAGGCGAGCGCGCCCTGGTGCATGTCGGCGGCCAGGTCGGTGAAGTCGTCGAGTGCGGGGTTGACGCCGACGAGGGTGAACTCCCGCTCGACGACGGTGAGGTCGGCACCCCAGACGTCGGCGAGGATGCGCCGGAGGTAGCCGGTGGAGTGGTCCCAGCCCTCGCGGGGTGTCCCCCCTCCGTACGCCCCACCCCGGACGGTGCAGAGCACGACGGGCTTGCCGGCGAGCAGTGGGGCCGATCCGGCGCCGGCGCGCGGGTCGGAGATCACCAGGTCCATCCAGGTCTTGACGTGCTGGGACACCCCGAAGTTGTAGAGCGGGACGGCGAGCAGGACCGCGTCGGCGGCGACGAGCTCGTCGACGAGGGTGGCGGCGAGCGTGACGGCGGCCCGCTGCTCGGCGGTGCGGTCCTCGGCGGGGGTCATGGCGCCGCCGACGGCGGCGGCCCACGCGTCGGCGGGCAGGACGTCGACGCCGATGTGGCGGCGCTCGACGGTGTCGCCGGGGTGGCCGGTGAGCCATTCGGCTTCCACGATGTCGGCGATCTCGCGGCTGGCGGACCCGTCGGTGCGGATGCTGGCGTCGAGACGGAACAGGGTCATGCGGAACTCCCACGGTATCGACTTCAATGTTGAACTTAGAGTGCGTGACTTCACGCTTGAAGTCAACTCGCGTGGCAGGCCGACCTCGTACGATCCGTCACATGGCCGCCCGCCCCACCCACACGGCTGCCGACGACGCACCGCGCTGGCTCTCCGACGACGAGCAGCAGGCGTGGATCGCCGTCGCCCAGCTCGTCCTGCAGCTGCCCGCAGCGCTCGACGCCCAGCTCCAGCACGACTCGGCCGTCAACCTGTTCGAGTACCTGACGCTCAGCCGGCTCTCCATGGCGCCGGAGCGGGCGCTGCGGATGAGCGTGCTCGCCGAGCTGACCGGCGGCTCGCTGTCGCGGCTGTCCAACGTCGTCAAGCGGCTGGAGCAGCGGGGGTTCGTCCGGCGCGAACCGGACCCCGGCGACGGCCGCTACACCGTCGCGATCCTGACCGCTGCCGGCTGGGAGAAGGTGGTCGACGCGGCCCCTGGGCACGTGGCCGCCGTCCGGCACCTGGTGCTCGACCCGCTGGGCCCCACCCAGATCGCGGCGCTCGGTGAGATCGGCGAGCAGCTGCGCACCCACGTCCACGGCCGGTGCGCCGGCGCGGCGCACCCGGCCCCCGACGCCGGGAACTGCTGACCGGCGGCCCCGTGGTGACGGTGGCCACGCCGCCACACGTCGGAGCCGGGGGCGGCGCCGAACGCCCGGACGGGGCGGGGGTGCGGGTGCGATGATGCGGACGTGGCGCAGCCGATACCGACCGACCCCGGACCGCGTGCCGAGGTGGTCGTCGATCTCGCGGCGGTGCGGCACAACGTCGGGCTCTTGTCGCGGTCGGCGGCGGAGTCGGGGGCGGCGACGATGGTCGTCGTCAAGGCCGACGGCTACGGCCACGGCGCGGCCGACGTCGCGGGAGCGGCCCTGGAGGCCGGCGCGACGTGGCTCGGGGTGTGCACCCTCGACGAGGCGCTCGCGCTGCGCGCGGCGGGGATCGACGCCCCGGTGCTGTCGTGGCTGCACCTGCCCGGTGAGGACTTCGCCCCGGCGGTGGCGGCGGGCGTCGACCTGTCGGTGTCGTCGCTCGCGCACCTGGACCGGGTCCTCGACGGCGCCCGCCGCGCGGGCCTGCCCGCGCGGCTGCACCTGAAGGTCGACACCGGCCTGAGCCGCAACGGCAGCACCGAGGACGACTGGCCGGACCTGGTCGACGCGGCGGCCGAGGCGGCGGCGTCGGGGCAGTGCGAGGTCGTCGCGGTGTGGTCGCACCTGGCGTTCGCCGACGTCGCCCACCACCCGGTGACCGACGCCCAGGCGGCGCGCCTGGACGCCGCGTGGCGCCTCGCGTGCGGGCGCGGGCTGCGACCGATCCGCCATCTCGCCAACTCCGCGGCCACGATGGCGCGGCCGGACCTGCACTACGACCTGGTCCGCCCCGGCATCGCGGTGTACGGACTCGACCCGTTCGACCGGCCGGTCGCCGAGAGCCCCCTGCGGCCGGCGATGACATTGCGCGCCAGGGTCGTCATGGTGAAGCGGGTGCGTGCCGGCGAGGGCGTGTCGTACGGGCACGAGTTCACGACGACGCAGGACACGACGCTCGCGCTGGTCCCGCTCGGCTACGGCGACGGGGTCCCGCGGCGCATGAACTTCGGCGGCCGGATGCGGGTGTGGCTCGCGGGACGGTCGCTGCCGGTGGTCGGCCGGGTGTGCATGGACCAGGTCGTCGTCGACTGCGGCCCGGACGACGAACCCGAGGTGCGGGAGGGTGACGTGGCGGTGCTGTTCGGTCCGGGGGACGGTGGCGGACCGACCGCCCAGGAATGGGCGGACGAGCTGGGGACCATCCACTACGAGGTCGTCACCGGCGTGCAGGCGCGCCGCGTCACCCGCACCGTCGTGACCGGCACCGCGGGGGACCCGGCGTGAAACCCGGTGTGTGGCAGGCACTCGGCATCGCCGGCGGGGTCGCCGGCGCGGCGGGGGCCGCGGTCGGGGTCGGGGTCGCGGCGCGGCGCCGCAACCGGGTCGCGTCCGCCCGGCGCCGCCTCTCCGCCCAGCTGACCGCGACGCCGCCCGCCGAGGCGACACCGCGCAGCGAGAAGTCCTCGGTCACCGCTGACGACGGGGTCCGGCTGTCGTGCGAGGAGATCGAGCCGCCCGCCGACGTCCGCCCGGTGCTGACCGTCGTGCTGGTGCACGGCTTCGCCCTCGACCGCCGGACCTGGTCGCTGCAGCTGCCGGTGCTGACCGCGCTGCGGCACCCGGCCGTGCGGATCGTCATGTACGACCAGCGCAGCCACGGCCGCTCGGAGCGCGCGGCGCGGGAGACCTGCACGATCGACCAGCTCGGCCACGACCTCGACGCGGTGATCCGCGCGCTCGCCCCCGACGGCCCGCTGGTGCTCGTCGGGCACTCGATGGGCGGCATGACCGTCATGGCGCTGGCCGACCAGCGGCCGGACCTGTTCGCGGAACGGGTCGCGGGTGTGGCGCTGGTGTCGACGTCGGCGGGTGAGATGGGCGCCCAGGGACTGTCCGCGACGCTGCTGTCGCGCACCAACCCGCTGCTGCGCGGCGTCGGGCTGCTGGCCCGGGTGCAGCCGAAGCTGGTCGAGGGCGTGCGGCGCGCGGCGGGCGACCTCATCTGGTCGATCACCCGCAGCTACGCCTACGGTGACCGGTCGGTCGACCCGGCGCTGGTCGACCTCGTCGACACCATGATCGGAGCGAACGCGGTGGACGCCCTCACCGACTTCGTCGACACCCTCGGCACGCACGACCGGATCGCCGCCCTGCCCGCGCTGGCGGGGTGCGAGGTGCTGGTCGCGGCCGGGGACGCCGACAAGATGATCCCGTACTCCCACAGCGAGCGGATCGCGGGCGAGCTGCCGGACGCGCGGCTGCTGCGGCTGTCCGGCGTCGGGCACATGCCGATGATGGAGCGGGCGGCAGAGTTCGACGCCGCACTGGTGGAGCTGATCGACGCGGCGGCGAAGCGGGTCGCGGCGGGACGGTCGGTGCGTCGGATGCGGAAGCGGGCATGACCGCACTCTTCGAGGCCGAGCACGAGCTGCCCGCACCGGCCGACACCGAGGCCCTCGGCGAGGCGCTGGCCGCCCAGCTGCGCGCGGGCGACCTGGTGCTGCTGTCCGGGCCGCTCGGCGCCGGCAAGACGGCCATGACCCGTGGCATCGCCCGGGGCCTCGGGGTGAGCGGCGCGGTCACCTCACCGACGTTCGTCATCGCCCGCGAGCACCGGCCCGCCCCGGGCGGCGCCGGGGTGCCGCTGGTGCACGTCGACGCCTACCGGCTCGGCTCGTCGGGCATCGACGTCGCCGACGAGCTCGACGACCTCGACCTCGACACCGACCTCACGACGGCCGTCGTCGTCGTCGAGTGGGGCGAGGGCGTGGCGGAGCGGCTGTCGTCGTCGCACGTGCTGGTGCGCCTGGAGCGGCGCCCCGACGACGTGCGCGTCGCCACCGTGCAGCGGGTGTCGCCCGCGTGATCAGAGCGGTCATCTTCGACTGGGGCGGCACCCTCACCCCGTGGCGCACGATGGACTTCCGCATGGGCTGGCGCGCCTACGCCGAGCTGCGCCACGCCGGCGACGCGACGCGGGCCGCGGAGCTGGCCGACGCCCTCGCGGCCGCCGACACTGCCCGCTGGACCGGCATCCGTGACGGCGCCAAGGCGTTCACCATCGCCGACGTCCTGGCCGACGCCGCCGCCGACCACCGCGACGACGAGCACGCCCAGGCGTTGGCCGCCTACCGCGACCACTGGGTGCAGGCCACCCACACCGACCCCGAGGCCCCGCCGATGCTGCGCGCGCTCAAGGCCGACAGCCTGCGGCTGGGCATCCTGTCGTCGACGATGTGGCCCGGCGACTGGCACGACGACTGGCTGCGCCGCGACGGCGTCCTCGACCTGTTCGACGGCCGCACCTGGTCGAGCGACCTGCCGTTCACCAAGCCGCACCCGTCGGCGTTCCGGGCGGCGATGGCGTCGGTGGGTGTCGACGACCCGGCCGCATGCGTGTTCGTCGGCGACCGTCCCTACGACGACATCAGCGGGGCCAAGGCGCTCGGGATGCGAGCGGTCCTGGTGCCGCACAGCGAGATCCCGCCCGACCAGCAGGTGCCTGTCGACGTCTCGCCCGACGCCGTCATCCAGCGGCTCGCCGAGCTGCCGGACGTCGTGCGCGGCTGGTGAACGACGGCTCGTAGGCTGGCCGGGTGCTGGTTCTGGCCCTGGACACCGCGACGTCGACCGTGACCGCGGGCGTGGTGGAGCTGCCGCCCGCCGGAGCTCCGGTCGTACGCGCGGAGCGGGTGTCCGCCGACGCCCGCAAGCACGGCGAGCTCCTCATGCCCAACGTGCTCGCCGCCTGCGCGGAGGCCGGTGTCGCGCTGCGCGACGTCGACGCGATCGTCACCGGTGCCGGGCCCGGCCCGTTCACCGGGCTGCGGGTCGGGATGGTCACCGCCGCCGCACTGGGCGACGCACTCGGCAAGCCCGTGCACGGCGTCTGCTCGCACGACGCGATCGCCCGCGAGGCGTGTGCACAACGGTTGTCCGGCAACCTGCTCGTCGTCACCGACGCGCGGCGCCGCGAGGTCTACTGGGCGGGCTACGACGCCGAGGGCGCCCGCATCACGGGTCCGCACGTCGAGGCGCCCGCGGTACTCGTCGAGCGGCTGGCAGGCTTCCCGTCGGTCGCCGCGGCGGGGGAGAAAGCCGAGGTCACGGGCCTGCCCGTCGTCGGGCCGGCGACACCCGGGGTGACGGGGCTGGTCGCGGTGGCCGCCGACGCGCTGCGCTCCGGCGCCGAGCCGGGTCCGGTGCGCCCGCTGTACCTGCGCCGACCCGACGCAGTGGAGCCGGGGGCCCGGAAACGGGTGAGTGCGTGACCTCCGCGGACGAGGAACGCGTCGTCGTCGGGCCGCTGCTGCGTTCCGACGCCGCCCGCTGCGCCGAGCTGGAGGAACTGCTCTTCCCCGGAGACGACCCGTGGAGCGCGAGCGCGTTCCGTGACGAGATCGGCGCCGGGCACGTCTACGTCGGTGTCCGCAGCGGTGACCTGCTCGTCGGCTACGCGGGGCTCGCGTTCACGGCGGGTCCGCCGCAGCCGGAGGCCGAGGTGCACACCATCGGCGTGGACCCCGCCCACCAGGGCCGCGGCCTGGGCCGCGTCCTGCTGCACCGGCTGCTCGACGCCGCCGACCAGGTGGGGGCCACGATCTTCCTCGAGGTGCGCACGGACAACGAGCCGGCCCGCGGGCTGTACGAGTCCGAGGGTTTCGAGATCGTCGGCGTGCGCAAGCGGTACTACCGGCCGTCGGGGGCCGACGCCTACACGATGCGGAGGGACGCACGGACGTGACGAGCGGGCTGGTGCTGGGGATCGAGACGTCGTGCGACGAGACCGGCGTCGGGATCGTGCGCGTCGACGGTGACGGCACGACCACGTTGCTGGCCAACGAGATCTCCTCGAGCGTCGAGGAGCACGCGCGCTTCGGCGGCGTCGTGCCGGAGGTGGCGTCACGGGCGCACCTGCAGGCGATGGTGCCCGCGGTGCACCGCGCGATGTCGACGGCGGGCGTGACCGCGACGGATGTCGACGCCGTCGCCGTCACCGCCGGGCCCGGCCTGTCGGGGGCGCTGCTCGTCGGGGTGGCCGCCGCCAAGGCCTACGCCGCGGCCTGGGACGTCCCGCTGTTCGGGGTGAACCACCTGGCCGCGCACGTCGCCGTCGACACCCTGCAGAACGGGCCGCTGCCGCCCGCGCTCGCGCTGCTCGTCTCGGGCGGGCACTCCAGCCTGCTGTCGGTGCCCGACCTGGCCGGGCCGGTCACCCCGCTCGGCGCGACGATCGACGACGCCGCGGGCGAGGCCTTCGACAAGGTCGCGCGGCTGCTGGGCCTGCCGTTCCCGGGCGGCCCGCACATCGACCGTGTCGCCCGCGAGGGTGACCCGCGCGCGGTCGCCTTCCCCCGCGGCCTCACCGGCCCCCGCGACGCGCCCTTCGACTTCTCGTTCTCCGGCCTGAAGACGGCCGTCGCCCGCCACGTCGAGGCGCTGGAGCGGGCGGGCACGCCGGTCCCCGTCGCCGACGTCGCCGCGAGCTTCCAGGAGGCCGTCGTCGACGTGCTGACGGCCAAGGCGGTGAAGGCCGCCCGCGAGTACGGCATGGAGATCCTGTGCCTGGGCGGCGGGGTCGCGGCCAACTCACGGCTGCGGGCGCTGGCCCAGGAGCGTTGCGACGCAGCGGGTCTGGTGCTGCGGGTGCCGCGGCCGGCGCTGTGCACCGACAACGGCGCGATGGTCGCCGCGCTCGGCGCGCACCTGCTCGCGGGCGACGCCACACCGTCGTCGATGGACCTGCCGGCCGACTCGTCGCTGCCGGTCACCGAGGTCCTGGTGAGCTGACCCCGGCACCGCCGTGCCCGAGGCGGCGGTGCCGGCCGACCCTCGTGAGCGGCAACAGTCGCCGGAGCGACCATCGCCACGCACAGGGGTCAGTCGCTCACGTGGGAGAGCAGCCGGAGCTCGTCGTCGGTCAGGTCCAGGTCCAGCACCGGCAGCAGGGCGGCCAGCTGCTCGGGCGTGCGGGCGCTCGCGATCGGAGCCGCCACGGTCGGCTGCGCGGCCAGCCAGGCCAGTGCCACCGCGGCCACCGGCACCTCGTGGCCCGCGGCGATCTCGTCGAGCGCGGCCAGTACGGCCCTGCCGCGGTCGTCGAGGTACTCAAGGGCACCCTCGGCGCGGACGCTGTCGACCGACGGGCCCCCGTCGCGGTACTTGCCCGTCAGGAAGCCCTTGGCGAGCGCGTAGTACGGCAGGCACGCGATGTCCTCCGCCTGCAGCAGCGGCGCCTGGGACGCCTCGAAGTCGTTGCGCTCCATCAGGTTGTAGTGCGGCTGGACGGCCTCGTAGCGGGGCAGCCCGTCGCGGTCGGAGATCTCCAGCGCCGAGCGCAGCCGCTCCGCGGTGAAGTTCGACGCGCCCAGCGTCCGCACCTTGCCGGCCTTCACCAGCGTCGCGAACGCATCGAGGGTCTCCTCCTGGGCGACCGACTCGTCGTCCTTGTGTGCGTACATCAGGTCGATGCGGTCGGTGCGCAGCCGGCGCAGGCAGTCGTCGGTGGCCTCGGCGATGTTCGCCGCGGACAGGCCGGGCCTGCTCGGCAGGTTGCCGACCTTCGTCGCGATCACGACGCTGTCGCGGTTGCCGCGGGCGGCCATCCAGTTGCCGATGATGGTCTCGGACTCGCCGCCGCTGTTGCCGGGCTTGCGCCAGAAGTAGGAGTCGGCGGTGTCGATGAAGTTGCCACCCGCCGCGACATAGGCGTCGAGGACCGCGAAGGAGTCGTCCTCGTCGATGGTCCACCCGAACACGTTGCCGCCGAGGCACAGCCGGGAGACGTCCAGGTCGCTGGAGCCGATCGTCGTCATGACGACAACCGTACGGCCCGATCGCCGCACCGATCACCGGGCGAGGCTGTTGCCCTCCGGTCCCTCGGTGTGCGACAGGCGTTTCGCGAAGCAGTCGTCGCGCAGCAGTCCCTGCTGGTCGCACCAGGCGTTGGCGTCCTGCGCGGTGGCGAACGGCTGCGCGACGAGCGTCACCCAGAAGCCGCCGCGGCGGAAGCTCGTGAAGTCGTCGGAGCGCACCAGCAGCGCCTGCGGGAACCGCGAGCGGGACACGGTGAAGTCGGCCAGGATCGACGACTCGTCGAACGTCCGGCCGTTGACGACCAGGCCCGGCGCCTTCGACCCGATCTGCGGCACCCACCGCCCGACGAGGCCCTCCGCGCGGCTGCGGTCGTTCCCGACCTGCTGCTGCAGCGCCGCCGACGGATCACCCGCCGACAGCGACCCCGGCGGGGTCGTCGTCCCCGCCCCGACTCCGGTACCCGGTCCGCCCACGGTGGCCGCCGCCGCGGACGCGGTGCCGACGACCCGGCGGTTCAGCAGGTCGTCGCGCAGCAGGAAGACCGTCAACGCCGACGCCAGGACCAGCAACGACGCGACGAGCGCGGCGACGGCGGTCGCGGTCGGGGGTGGCCGGGACCCGGATGCCGGCCCCGTCCGGCCCGGTCCGGCACTTCCCTGCGACACGGTTCACTCCCGACGTTGAGCGGTTGGCAGTCTCATGGGTAGAGTGCCAGAGCACAGTGCGATCGGGACGCCCCGGCACCCGCGACGGCGGGGCTCCCGGACGACTGTCAGTTGCCATAGGTCAATTGAGTTCGTACCCCATGGAAGGGGAGGTCATCCAGTGGCGAACATCAAGCCGCTCGAGGACAAGATCGTCGTCCAGGCCAGCGAGGCGGAGACCACTACCGCCTCGGGCATCGTCATCCCGGACACCGCCAAGGAGAAGCCCCAGGAGGGCAAGGTCCTGGCTGTGGGCCCGGGTCGTATCGACGACAACGGTAACCGCGTGCCGCTCGACGTGGCCGTGGGCGACGTCGTCATCTACTCGAAGTACGGCGGCACCGAGGTGAAGTACAACGGCGAGGAGTACCTCATCCTCTCCGCGCGTGACGTCCTCGCGGTCGTCAACTGACACCACCCGGCTGAACTCCGGCCGTCATCACCGCCCCGGCCGACCGTCGACCGACGGGTAACCGGGGCGGTGGTGTGTGGCGGGACGCCGCACGACAAGAACATCGAGAGAGGCGAACATGCCGAAGCAGATCAGCTTCGACGAAGACACGCGCCGTGCGCTCGAGCGTGGGGTGAACCAGCTCGCAGACGCGGTCAAGGTCACCCTGGGCCCGCGCGGTCGGCACGTGGTGATCGACAAGAAGTTCGGCGGCCCGACGGTCACCAACGACGGCGTGACGATCGCCCGCGAGGTCGACCTCGAGGACCCGTACGAGAACCTCGGCGCCCAGCTCGCCAAGACGGTCGCCACCAAGACGAACGATGTCGCGGGTGACGGCACCACCACCGCCACCGTGCTGGCGCAGGCGCTGGTCCGCGAGGGCCTGCGCAACGTCGCCGCCGGTGCGAACCCGCTGGCGCTGGGCAAGGGCATCGCCGCGGCCGCCGACGCGGTCTCGGACTTCCTCAAGGACAAGGCCACCCCGGTCAACGGGGCCGAGCACATCGCCCAGATCGGCACCATCGCCTCCCGCGAGGAGACGATCGGCGCGCTGATCGCCGAGGCGTTCGGCACCGTCGGTTCCGATGGCGTGGTCACCATCGAGGAGGGCTCCACGCTCGCCACCGAGCTGGAGATCACCGAGGGCCTGCAGTTCGACAAGGGCTACCTCTCGCCGTACTTCGTCACCGACCCCGAGTCGATGGAAGCCGTGCTCGAGGACGCCTACGTCCTGCTGCACCGCGACAAGATCAGCGCCATCGCCGACCTGCTCCCGCTGCTGGAGAAGGTCCTGGCCGACGGCAAGCCCCTGCTGATCGTGGCCGAGGACGTCGAGGGCGAGGCGCTGTCCACGCTCGTCGTCAACTCGATCCGCAAGACCGTCCGCGTCGCCGCGGTGAAGTCGCCGTTCTTCGGCGACCGCCGCAAGGCGTTCATGGACGACCTCGCGGTCGCCACCGGCGGCACGGTCATCAACGCCGAGGTCGGCCTCAAGCTGTCCGAGGCCGGCGTCGACCTGCTGGGCAAGGTCCGGCGCGTCGTCGTCACCAAGGACGTGACCACGTTCGTCGAGGGTGGCGGCAGCAAGGACGCCGTCGACTCCCGCGTCGCGCTCATCAAGAACGAGATCGAGAACGCCGAGTCGGACTGGGACCGGGAGAAGCTCCAGGAGCGTCTCGCGAAGCTCTCCGGCGGCGTCGCGGTCATCAAGGTCGGCGCGGCCACCGAGACCGAGCTCAAGGAGCGCAAGCACCGCATCGAGGATGCGGTGTCGGCGACCCGGGCCGCGGTCGAGGAGGGCATCGTCCCCGGCGGCGGTTCCGCCCTGGTGCAGGCCGCGAAGGCGCTCGAGGACGGCCTCGGCCTCTCGGGTGACGAGGCGACCGGCGTCCAGATCGTCCGTCGTTCGCTGTCGGCCCCGCTGTTCTGGATCGCCTCCAACGGCGGTGTCGAGGGCGCGGTCGTCGTCTCCAAGGTCGCCGAGCAGGAGTGGGGCCACGGTTTCAACGCCGCCACCCTCACCTACTCCGACCTGCTGGCCGACGGCGTCATCGACCCGGTGAAGGTGACCCGTTCCGCGGTCGTCAACGCCGCGTCGATCGCGCGCATGGTGCTCAGCACCGAGAGCGCCGTCGTCGACAAGCCGGAGCCGCCGGCGGCCGCCCCCGCGGGTGGCCATGGCGGTCACGGGCACGGTCACTGACCGTCCCCGGGATGTCATAGCAGTTCGATGAACCGCCGAGGGCGGGTGCGGACCTCGTGTCCGCACCCGCCCTCGCGTCGTTCCTGCTCCGCTACGACGGCGCGCGCTACTGGACCGCGCCCTGGCGCGGCTGACGCAGCCGCCGGTCGCGGGCGTGCAGCACCTCGAGACGGTCGGACTCCGACAGCCCGCCCCACACGCCGTACGGCTCGTGCGTGGCGAGGGCGTGCCGGCGGCACTCCTCGACGACCGGGCATGCCCGGCACACGGCCTTGGCCCGCGCTTCGCGGTTGACCTTGGCCGGACCGCGTTCGCCCTCGGGATGGAAGAAGAACGCGCTGTCCATGCCGCGGCAGGAGCCGCGCATCTGCCAGTCCCAGGTCTCCGATACGGGGACCGGAAGTCGTCGGGTGTCCGCCACGACCCTCACCAGCCTGTCTGCTCGAACGTTGTCGTCGACGCCGTAGTACCCGTAGTCAATCGCGTCAAATCTACTTCAACAAGAGTACTCGTGACGCGTTTCGGCTTGACCGCCGGACGGTCGGCGGCCGACGATGACCGGCGCGGACCGGTAGCGGACCCCGCCTCGCCCCGGCCGGCCGGCCGCGACGGGATCCCGATGAGGGAGCGCAGGCGGCGGTGACCGAGGACGATGTGGACCAGGCAGGTCTCGACGTGGCGCTTCCCGTGGCCGCGGTCGCCCGCCGCCTCGGGGTCGCTCCCGCCACGCTGCGCACCTGGGCCCGGCGCTACGGACTCGAACCCACCGGTCACCTCCCCGGCCATCACCGCCGCTACAACGCCGCCGACCTCGCACGTCTCGAGGTCATGCACCGCGCGCTCACCCACGGGGCCGGGCCCGCAGAGGCGGCCCGGCTGGCACTCGCGCCGGCGGATCCGCGGGAGAGCTCACCGGCGGCCCCGCGTCGGACCGACGCCCTGGGCCATCCCTCCCCGGGCCACCCCGCTCCGGTCCTCCGAGCCCATGCGCCCGCCGACCTCGACCCCGGCGGCCGTCCCCGCCGCGGTGGGCGGCTGCTGCGCCTGCCGGCTGCCGGGCCACGCGCGCGCGGCCTCGCCCGGGCCGTCCTCGCGTTGGACGTGCACGCCGTACGCGCCGTGCTGACCGAGTCGATCGCCGCCGACGGTCTCGTCGCGACCTGGGACGACGTCGTGTGCCCGGTCCTGGTCGCCGTCGCCGAACGCTGGGAGTCCAACGGTCGAGGCGTCGAGATCGAACACCTGGTCAGCGACGCCGTCGCAACCGTCTACAACGCGAACGCCGCCGGCTCGGCCGTCGACCCCGACCTGCGGCCCGTGCTGCTCGCCGCGATGCCCGGCGAGCACCACGTCCTGCCGCTGACTGTCCTCTCGGCCGTCCTCTCGGCCCGCGGGCTGCCCTGCCGCCCCCTTGGCGCCGATCTGCCGGCGGAGGCCCTCACCGCCGCCGTCCGGCGGGTCGCACCGGCCGCGCTCGTGCTGTGGTCGCAGATGGCCGGGTCCGCCGATGCGGACGTCGTCGCCGGGCTGCCCCGCACCCGTCCGCGGCACCGGGTGTTCGTCGGTGGTGGGGGCTGGGACGGAGTCACGCTGCCGGCGACGACCACACGGCTGGCCTCCCTCGTCGAGGCCGCCGACATGCTCACCGGGGTCGTGAGGGCCTGACGGTGGACGGCAGCCCGGTGGGCGGCAGCCCGGTGGACGACGTGCGGGACGTCGCCTTCGGTGCCGACCCGGGGCGGGCCGTCGTCGTGGCCCCCGGCGCGCCCGCCGCGAACCGGTGGGCCGCTGCCGTCGCCCTCGGCGGCCAGGGGCACTACGCCCGCGCCGCGACGCTGCTGCTGGGCCTGCTGCACGACCCCGCCGCACCGCGCGTCGTCGCCGCGCACGCCGCGGTCACGCTGGCGTCGCACCGGCGGCAGCTCGGGGGGCACGCCGCGGCGCGCCGGCTCGACGCGCTGGGCCTGCGCCTCGCGTCCGACCCCGGGATCGCGTCCCGGCCGGCCGGTCCGGACGGTCCGAGCGCCGTCGCGGCCCGTGCCGACGCGCTCGTCGGTCTCGCCGCCGACGCACTCGGCATCGGTGACCTGTGCGGTTCCCGGCGGCTGCTCGACGTCGCCCGCGCCGTGTGCGAGGCCGCCGACGCCGCCACCGCGCCGGACGAGGGTCGGTGCACGGTCCGCGCCGGATGGGTCACCGCGGAGCTCGAGCTCGTGTCCGGGAACGCCGTTGCGGCGACACGCGCGGCCGCAGGGGCGGCGCGGCGCGCGGCGGGGAGCCGTTCGTCGCGGCACCGGGTGAAGTCGGCGATGGTCGCCGGCGTGTCGCGCGCGGTGGCCGACCCCGCGACGGCTCCCGAGGCCCTCCTCGAACTGGACGCCCTCGCGGGCGCCGCACTGGCCCTCGGACTCCTCCCGCTGCACTGGCCCGCCGCACTCGCTGCGGCCGATCTGGCAGACCGCCCGGGCGTCGCCGAGGCCGCCGCGGAGAGGTCCGCGGAGGGGGTCCGGAAGGCTCGACGCTGGGCCGATGCGCTGGGACTCGCATCGGGCGCCGAGGTTGCCTGCCATCCCCCGGACGGCCCTGTGCGACGGCCGGTCGGCCGTCAGGAGCCCCGTCGGGGGGCCACCCGATCGGCCCTGCCGTCCGCCTCGCGTCATCGACCTTCCGACGTCGCCGAGTGCTCCGGAAGCGCAAACGACCGACAGGTGAATCGATCCTCCGATGCGCCGAATGACACGGTGAGCGACGCGCCACGCCGACGACACGCCGCCGCGCTGACGCTCGGCGTCCTCTACTCCCGATCGGACCCGATCGGCAGGCGCCTGATGGGGGAGTCGGCGTGGGTGGCGCAGTGGCTCGGGGTAATGTAATTACTCCGTTCGGACGTTCGTCACCCACATGACGAGTGCCACTCGGCGAAACGCGCTCGAATGGAGGGCACAAACTCGCCCTGATCGTGTCAAGGTGAGGCTGTCACCCGCCGAAGAGGAGGGTGACACATCACCCGGCTGCAGGAAGCTGCAGGAAGGAATCGTCGTGACGACGGTACTCATCTGCGACGATCGTCGCAGCGTCCGCGAAGGTCTTACCCGCGTGATGTCCGCGGTGCCGGGGGTGCACCGGATCGACTGTGTGGCTCATGGCGACGAGTTGCTGGCCCGGTTCTCCCGGCAGCCGGTCGACGTCGTTCTGGTCGGGACCCAGCGTGCGGTTCCCACCGGGGTGGAGGCGACCCGACGACTGGTCGCCGCCCACCCACAGGCCAACGTGATCGTTTTCGGCGCCCCCGACGACGCGGGCAGCATCGCCGCGGCCATCGCGGGCGGCGCACGCGGCTATCTCCGCTGGGACGCGTCCCGGCCGGAGCTCGTCGCGGCCCTCGCCCACACACTGGCCAGCACCGCGGTCCCGACACCGCGTACCCCGGCCGACCCGGGCGTCCAGCTCACCGAGCGCGAGCTGCAGGTGCTGCGTGGGATGAGCCAGGGCAAGAGCAACGGCCAGATCGGCCGCGAGCTCTACCTCTCGGAGGACACCGTGAAGACCCACGCGCGGCGGTTGTTCCGCAAGCTGGGTGTTCGTGACCGCGCCCAGGCCGTCGCGCACGGCTTCCGTCGCGGCCTGGTGTCCTGACGTTCGTCCGCCGAGAGGCGGTCGCCCGGTACCCCCTTGCCGGGCACCCGGTCGTCGTGCCGGACCCCGAACCGGTACGCGACCACGACGGACGTTCGGCGCCCCCCTGGTGTCGCCGCTGATCGTTCCGTCCCGGGCGTTCCGCGTGGCCGGCTCGAGTTCCCGCCCCAGAGGGCTCGATCCGGGTCGTGGCACGTCCCCTCGCTCCCCGCGGGTCGCCGGGTCACCCGGCGACCCCGGTCGTGGCCTTCTGTCGCCACGGCCGATCCCGGCCAGCCGGGCGCCGGGTCCGACGCGTCCTCCCACCGCCGGCGCCGCAGCAGCGGTCCGACCGCCTCGAGCGCCGCGTGCGCTCCGTCCACTGTGCGTACACTGTCGACGCGGTCGCCGCCACCTTCTGTCGTCGCGCGCCGTGTCCTGTGTCTCAGTCCTGTGTCTCGGTCCTGTGTCTCAGTCGTCTGTCTCCGGGGCCGCTGTGCCGGGCCGGCTGCACCCCGCCGACGGTCGCGCTCCGTCGCCCACGACGAGCCGCCGGTCGACTCCGCCGTCCCGCTCCGGCCCTGCCCCACGACCGTCGTCGCGGAGCGTCGTGACCCGCCGGTTGATGTGCCCGTGTCCGTTCCGGGACCCCGTGACCGCTCTTCGATGACTCCGTACGGTGGAGAGATCAAGACCGAACGGCGGCGTCGCTCGGGAGAATTGCGCCACTCGGCGGCGTGACCTCTCGGCGTCGTCGCTCGTTCGCACGATCGAGGCCTTGCCCGCAGTTCGAGCCCGGGCTTCGCTACCGTGTTCGTTGCAGAGGACTGATTACGACACTGTCCGTAGTCGTCCTCACCGAACGGATGATGTCGACCATGTTGCGTAACACCCGGAGCACGGCCTGCGATGAGTGAACCGACAGACGTTCTCGACGAACTCGTGGCATCTGCGATGGCAGGTGACCGACGAGCGGTCGAACGTGTGCTGGCCATCATCCGGCCGCTGGTCGTGCGCTACTGCCGCGCACGGCTGGGTCGGGTGGACCGATCGTCCGTCTCGGCGGACGACGTCGCGCAGGAGGTGTGTCTGGCCGTGCTGACGGCCCTGCCCGGCTACCGGGTCCAAGGGCGGCCCTTCCTCGCATTCGTGTACGGCATCGCGTCACACAAGGTGATCGACGCCCACCGGGCCGCCACCCGCAACCGTTCCGAACCCGTCGCTGACGTGCCCGACGGCATGGAGGTTTCCGACGGACCCGAACAGCGCGCACTGCGCGTCGAGCTGTCCGGCGAGATGGCCAGGCTGCTCGAGGTGCTACCGGAGAAGCAACGCGAAATCCTCGTGCTGAGAGTGGTTGTCGGACTCTCGGCGGAGGAGACGGCGGAAGCCGTCGGATCCACACCGGGCGCCGTCCGCGTCGCCCAGCACCGCGCACTCGCCCGATTGCGCAAGTCGATGCCCGAGGAGGAGGTGGTCTAGACATGAGCGATCGTGAACACGGCGGTCCCGAGGAGACCCCCCGCCGCGGCCGTCACCGCCGCCGTCCCGACGGCGCAGCGCCGGGTACCCCGCACAACGGTGTGCCCTTCGAGCCGCGCGACGGGGGTCCGCAGGACCGCTGGCAGCAGCCCCACCCGGGTTCCCCGCAGCCAGGTGGTTCGTGGCAGCCCCCGGTCGACGGGAGCCACGGCGACGGCCGCCACGTCAACGGCGGCCCGGTCAACGGCAACCGCATCAACGGCAGCCCGATCAACGGCAGCCCGGTCAACGGCAGCCCGGTCAACGGCAGCCACATGAACGGCAGTGTCAGCGGCAACGGTGTCCCGGCGATGGGCCGGCCCCTGCCGCCCCGGGTCCCGCAGCCCGCGACCACGCCGGTGGCGGGTGCCGAGGAGGCGCCCGACCTGATGGCAGTGCAGTCCGACGACGCGCTCATCGACGCCCTGTCCCGCGGCTACGGCGGCGGTGGGGGCGGCGGGGGCGAGGACGACCGGATCGCCGCGATGCTCGCCGTCTGGAAGGCCGAGGTCGACGCCGACCCGATCCCGGAGCTCGTCGACACCGACACGGCGCTGGCGACGATCATGGCCGTCACCGGTGGCCCGATCGACGTCGACACCACGGTCTTCCCGGTCGTCAGGCCCGGGGCCGACCTCGTGGCCACCGGCCCGCAGGGCGCCGTCGGCGGTGACGGCCCGGCGCAGGACTCCGGTGGCACCGTCACGCCGATGCGGCCGAGCAGGCGTCCCGGCAAGCGGGCCCGGCACCTGGTCCCGCTCGCGGGTGCGGCCGCACTGATCGTCGTCGCCGTCACCGGTGTGTCGATCGGGGCGCACGGGGCCCAGCCCGGCGACGCGCTGTTCGGCGTCACCCAGGTCCTCTACACCGAGACCGCGCAGTCGCGGCAGGCCGCCGTCGACGCGCAGGCCGGCATCGTCGCGGTCAAGGAGTCGCTCGCCGCGGGCGACACGAGCGGCGCGGCGCAGCAGCTCACCACGGTCGAGCAGCTGATGCCGAAGGTGAAGCCCGAGGACGGTGCGCCCGTCCTGGAGGCCAACCAGCGGTTCCTGACGGCGAAGCTGCAGGAGACGCCGGCGGGTCAGAAGGCCGATCCCGAGGCGCCGTTGCGTGACGGCACCCCGGCACCCGAACCGCCGAAGATCCCCGGCAAGCCGAGCACGCCGACCTCACCGTCCGCGCCGCCCGGCGGTTCGGTGACGTCGACACCGACGGCGCCGCCGACCACGTCGGAGCCGCCGCCGTCGACGACCACGTCGCCGACGACGACCCAGTCGCCGTCGGGGACGGTGAAGCCGACCTCGGAGGGTCAGCCCGACTCGTCGTCGACGACGTCGGGGATGGGCTCGACCGTCACCTCCGACCGCACCCCGGTGACGCCGCCCAGCTGAGCACGGCACGACGACGCCGTACCGATCGAGGAGAAGGCCCCCACCCGGACCGGGTGGGGGCCTTCCCGCGTGTCAGGGGCCGGGCTCAGTCGTCGCTGATCGTGGCGTCGGCGTAGCCGCGGCAGTACTCCCACGTCACGTAGTCGGACGGGTCGGGATCGAAGGCGGGCTCGTGCGGGCGCATCTGGCCCTCGTCGAGCAGCTGCTGCAGGCTGGCACGCAGGAGGCGCCACTCGTGGAAGTGCTGCTCGCCGCAGTCGCCGCAGTCGACGACTATCCCACGCACCCCACGGCACTCCAGGAGCGCCTGGTAGACGGCGAGGTCGGCGAGGTCGGCCACGACCTCCTCGCGTTCCTGCGTGCTGAGGTCGTCGTGGTCCGCCGCGTCGTCGAGGGAGAGGGCGGGATCGTGCGGATCACCCGCGAAGGGATCCGGAGGCATCGCGTCGGCCGACACGCTCGACACCGTACCCCGACGACGCCCGGCGCGTGGCCGGGACGACAGAGACCCGCAAGATCGACGGCCCCCCGATCGGCGCAGGTGCTCCCGGGGTGCGGGTGTGCCGCGCGACTCGTCGGTTCGGTCCCGCCGAGCCGCACGGATACGATGGGACGAAGGGCGGCGCCCGGGCCGTCCGCACGTGCTGACCGGTGAGGGGCTGAACGCCTGCGATGACCACTGAGACCACCGGACTGCCGCCGAAGTTCGCGATGCTGGGTCTCACGTTCGACGACGTGTTGCTGCTCCCCGCGGAGTCCGACGTCGTCCCGAGCGCTGCCGACACCAGCACCTACGTGACGCGACGCGTCAAGATCCAGGTTCCCGTCGTGTCCTCGCCGATGGACACGGTGACCGAGTCCCGCATGGCGATCGCGATGGCCCGCGCGGGCGGGCTGGGAGTGCTCCACCGCAACCTCTCGCCCGACGAGCAGGCCGCGCAGGTCGAGGTGGTGAAGCGGTCGGAGGCCGGGATGGTCACCGACCCGGTGACCTGCTCGCCCGACGCGACGCTCGCCGAGGTCGACGCGCTGTGCGCGAAGTACCGGATCTCGGGCGTCCCCGTCGCCGATGCCGACGGGAAGCTCGTCGGCATCATCACCAACCGCGACATGCGGTTCGAGGTCGACCACGACCGCCCCGTCCACGAGGTGATGACGCCGGCGCCGCTGGTCACGGCCCGCGTCGGGGTCACCGCGGAGGCGGCGCTGGGCCTGCTGCGCCGGCACAAGCTGGAGAAGCTCCCGATCATCGACGGTGACGGCATCCTGCGGGGCCTCATCACGATCAAGGACTTCAACAAGACGGAGAAGTACCCGCTCGCCACCAAGGACCCCGACGGGCGGCTCGTCGTCGCCGCGGCGGTCGGTGTCGGCGAGGACGCATACGCCCGCGCGATGCTGCTGGTGGAGGCGGGTGTCGACGTGCTGATGGTCGACACCGCGCACGGTCACTCGCGGCGCGTGCTGGAGACCGTCGCGAAGCTCCGCGCCGAGGTGGGCGACGGGGTCGACGTCGTCGGCGGCAACGTCGCGACCCGGGCGGGCGCGCTGGCGCTGGTCGAGGCCGGCGCCGACGCGGTGAAGGTCGGCGTCGGGCCGGGCTCGATCTGCACGACGCGCGTGGTCGCCGGGGTGGGTGCCCCGCAGATCACGGCCATCTACGAGGCGGCCCAGGCCTGCGCGGCCGCAGGCATCCCCGTGATCGGTGACGGCGGCATCCAGTACTCGGGCGACATCGCCAAGGCCATCGCCGCGGGCGCCTCCAGCGTGATGCTGGGCAGCCTGCTCGCGGGCACCGCGGAGTCGCCGGGGCAGCTGATCCTCGTCGGTGGCAAGCAGTACAAGACCTACCGAGGGATGGGTTCGCTCGGGGCGATGCAGTCGCGCGGCACGGCCAAGTCCTACTCCAAGGACCGCTACGCCCAGGACGACGTCCTCAGCGAGGACAAACTCGTCCCCGAGGGCATCGAGGGCCGGATCCCGTTCCGTGGGCCGCTGTCGCAGGTGGTGCACCAGCTGGTCGGCGGGCTGCGGTCCGGCATGGGCTACGCGGGGGCGCAGACCATCCCGGAGCTGCAGCAGGCCCAGCTCGTGCGCATCACGGCGGCCGGTCTCAAGGAGAGCCACCCCCACGACATCACCATGACCGTCGAGGCGCCGAACTACGCGTCGAGGTAGGCCCGGGGGGTCCGCGACGGAACGTCCGCCGCGGTCCCGGCGCCCGGGCCCATCGACGGCGCCCCATCGGACACCCCCTACCCTGGTCACTCGTGCGTGACCTCGTTGAGATCGGGATGGGCCGGACGGCCCGTCGCAGCTACGACCTGCAGCAGATCGAGATCGTTCCGTCGCGGCGGACGCGGAGCTCGAAGGAGGTCACGCTCGCCTGGCAGCTCGACGCGTACCGCTTCGAGATCCCGCTGATGACGCACCCCACCGACGCGGTCGTCTCGCCCGCCAGTGCGGTGCGGATCGGGCAGCTGGGCGGCCTTCCGGTGCTCAACGCCGAAGGGCTGTGGGCCCGGCACGGCGACGCCGACGCCGCCCTGGAGCGCGTACTCGACGCCGCCGACTCCGGCGACGAGCACGCGGCGATCCGCCTGCTGCAGGAGCTGCACGCCGCGCCGATCCAGCCCGACCTGCTCACCGAGGCGCTCAAGACCGTCCGCGAGGCAGGCGTGACCGTCGCGGTGCGCGTGAGCCCGCAGCGGGCCCGGGAGATCACCCCGACGCTGCTCGCGGCCGGTGTGGAGATCCTCGTCGTGCAGGGCACGATCATCTCCGCCGAGCACGTCTCGCAGGGGGAGCCCCTGAACCTGGGCGACTTCATCAAGGGCCTCGACGTGCCCGTCGTCGCCGGCGGGGTGGGCGACTACCGCACCGCGATGCACCTGATGCGCACCGGCGCGGCCGGGGTCATCGTCGGCTACGGCGAGTCGGCGGGCACCACCACCGACTCCGTCCTCGGCATCGGCGTGCCGATGGCCACCGCGATCGTCGACGCCGCCGCCGCGCGGCGCGACTACCTCGACGAGACCGGCGGACGCTACGTGCACGTCATCGCCGACGGCGGCATGGCCGGCTCGGGCGACCTGGCCAAGGCCATCGCCTGCGGTGCCGATGCCGTCATGCTCGGCGAGCAGCTCGCCGCCTCGGCGGAGTCGCCCGGCGGGGGCCTGTACTGGACCTCGGCAGCCGCGCACCCGTCGCTGCCGCGGTCGGAGATCACCGTGCAGGACACCGGCGAGCGGACGCTGGAGCAGGTGCTGTTCGGCCCGTCGGACAGCCCGTACGGCGACGTCGCGCTCTTCAGCGCGCTGCGCCGGGCCATGGCCAAGACCGGCTACTCCGACCTCAAGGAGTTCCAGAAGGCAGGCCTGACCGTCCGCGGCTGATGTCGCACGCTCGTCGGCAACCATGCGCTCGTCGACGGGAACAAGCGGCTGGGCCGGCTCGCGACGGAGACGTTCCTGTGGATCAACGGCTGGGTCGTCACGGCCGGCGACGACCCGCTGTACGACCTCGTGATCGCCGTCGCCGACGGACGTCTGGACACGGTCGAACCGATCAGTGCCCGACTCGCGGAGATGATCGCCCCGCGTCGACCCTGACCCGAGGCCGGGCCTACTGGTAGGAGCCCTCGACGAGGGTTGCCAGGTTCGCCAGGGCCATGCGGGTGCCGATCTCGTTGTCGGCGGGGGAGACGGCATCGGGGATGCCGTCGTGGGCGATGGTCACCTCGGTGCCGCCGCCGGCGTCGGCGAGCGTCGTCGTCTGGGTCAGGGTGCCTCGTGCCGCGGGGTCGTCGGACTCGAACTCCAGCGCCTCGACGAGCGTCTCCTCGGGGCGCAGCGTCGTGAAGACCCCGTGGTAGGTGTCGGTGTGCGCGTCGGTCTTGCCGGACCCGGCGGCGGGGTCGGTGTAGGTCAGCGAGATGCGGAACCGGCCGCCCTCGCGGGCGTCGAACTCGTGGACCTCGGCGGTCATGCCGTCGGGGACGCGCCAGCGGGCGACGGCCCCGGCGTCGACGAGCGCCCGCCACACCACGGATCGCGGGGCCCGGACCAGCAGGGACACACGGGTCGAGTGCATGCCCGGCACCCTAGGGTCTCACCGGAACCCGGCGACGCGCTCCTCGGTGTCGGGGATCGGGTAGCCGGTGGCCGACTCGTAGGCGAGCCCGTCGGCCAGACCGGCGCCGTCGAGGGCGTGCGCGTAGAGGTCCTTGTAGGCGGCGAGCGAGCCCTGGCTGTTGGCCAGCACCGAGTCGACCAGGTCGCCGACGGCGGAGTCGAGATGGGTCAGCGGTGCCGAGCGGGTGACCATGCCCCACGCCGCCGCCTGCGCCCCGGTGAACGTCGCCGCGGTGTAGGACAGCTGCCGGGCCCGGGCGACGCCGACGAGCCGGATCAGCCGCTGGCTCATGCCCCACGACGGTCGCAGCCCGAACTTGGCGTGGGTGTCGCCGAACTTCGCCTCGTCGGCGGCGACGAGCAGGTCGCAGCCCAGCGCGATCTCCAGCCCACCGGTGAAGCACGCCCCCTGGATGCGGGCGAGGACGAGCTTCGGCATCGACGTCAACCGGGTGATCACGGCGCGGGCGGGGACGTCGAGCACGTCGCCCACCGCGCCGTCGACGATCCGCAGCTGCCCGAGGGCCTTGAGGTCGACACCGGCGCAGAACGCCCGGCCGGCGCCCGTGAGCACGACGATCCGGACGGCCTCGTCGGCGGCGGCCTCGTCGAGCCGGGCGGCGAGGCGGTCGAGCATCTCGGGGGTGAGCGCGTTCAGCGCGCCGGGCCGGTTGAGGGTGATCGTCGCGGTCGCGCCGGCACGGTCGAGGAGCACCAGGTCGTCGGTCATGGTCACACCGTAGGTCGCCGCCCCCGGGGTGGCGGGGGCCACGAACTATCCTTGGGTGGTGCAGCAGCCGACCGTCCTCGTCGTCGACTACGGGGCCCAGTACGCCCAGCTCATCGCCCGCAGGGTGCGTGAGGCTCAGGTGTACTCCGAGATCGTCCCCTCCGACACGCCGGTCGCCGAGATCGTGGCCCGCAAGCCCGTCGCGCTGATCCTGTCGGGCGGCCCGTCGAGCGTCTACGCCGACGGCGCCCCCGCGGTCGACCCCGCCCTGTTCACCGCGGGCATCCCCGTGCTGGGCCTCTGCTACGGCTTCCAGGCGATGGCCAGGGCGCTCGGCGGGGAGGTCGCGCCCGACGGCACCCGTGAGTACGGCCGCACCGAGCTGGCCCTGACGTCGACGGTGGGCACCCTGCACGACGGGCTGCCCGTGAAGCACCCGGTGTGGATGAGCCACGGCGACTCGGTGGTCCGCGCGCCGGAGGGGTTCACGGTCACGGCGTCGTCGGACCGGGTCGCGGTCGCGGCATTCGAGGATGTCGACCGCCGGCTCGCCGGCGTGCAGTACCACCCGGAGGTCGGGCACAGCCCGCACGGCCAGGAGGTGCTCACGCGGTTCCTGCGCGAGGTCGCGGGCGTCGCCCCGAGCTGGACGACGTCGTCGATCATCGACGACTCGGTCGCCGCGATCCGCGCCCAGGTCGGCGACGGGCACGCAGTGTGCGGGCTGTCGGGTGGCGTCGACTCGGCGGTGGCCGCGGCACTGGTGCAGCGGGCGATCGGCGACCGGCTGACGTGCGTGTTCGTCGACCACGGGCTGCTGCGCACCGGTGAGCGCGAGCAGGTGGAGCGCGACTTCGTCGCCGCGACCGGCGCGAAGCTGCACACCGTCGATGTCGCGGACCGGTTCCTCGGCGCGCTCGCCGGGGTCACCGACCCGGAGCAGAAGCGCAAGATCATCGGGCGCGAGTTCATCCGGGTCTTCGAGGCCGCGACGGCCGAGGTCGCCGAGACCGAGCACGTCGGGTTCCTGGTGCAGGGCACGCTCTACCCCGACGTCGTCGAGTCCGGCGGCGGCAAGGGCACCGCGACGATCAAGAGCCACCACAACGTCGGCGGGCTTCCCGACGACATCGAGTTCGCCCTGGTCGAGCCGCTGCGCACGCTGTTCAAGGACGAGGTGCGCAAGGTCGGCGCCGAGCTGGGCCTGCCGGACACGATCGTCGGCCGACAGCCGTTCCCCGGGCCCGGCCTGGGCATCCGGATCATCGGCGAGGTCACGTTCGACCGGTTGGAGACGCTGCGCGCCGCCGACGCGATCGCGCGCGAGGAGCTCACCGCCGCGGGCCTCGACAAGACCATCTGGCAGTGCCCGGTGGTGCTGCTGGCCGACGTGCGCAGCGTCGGCGTCCAGGGCGACGGCCGCACCTACGGTCACCCCGTCGTGCTGCGGCCGGTGTCGTCGGAGGACGCGATGACCGCCGACTGGACGCGCCTGCCCTACGACGTGCTCGAACGCATCTCGACGCGCATCACCAACGAGGTCGCCGAGGTCAACCGCGTCGTGCTCGACGTCACGAGCAAGCCGCCGGGCACGATCGAGTGGGAGTAGCGTCTGGTGAGGGTCACCCGATCAGGCGGGGGCCTGCACCGGGCGGGTGGTCTCCGTCGGCGACGAGTCGAGCGTCGGGCTCGCCCTCGCGACGTCCGCGGCCGGGTGCGGCAGCCGGGCCGGGTCGTCGGGAAGGCGTACCGGGCGGCCGGGCGCACCGGTCTGGACTGACCGCGATGATGGACCCGTGACCACCCCCACAGACCTGTCACCGGAGATCCCCGGCCGGCTCGCGGACGCGCTGCGTTCGGGCCGGTTCGCCGTCACCGCCGAGGTCGGGCCCCCGCGCGGGGCCGATCTCGCGCCGGTCCGCCGGGCCGCGCAGGTGCTGCGCGGCTGGGTCGACGCCGTCAACGTCACCGACAACCAGGGTGCGAACGTGCGGGTGTCGAGCCTCGCCGGGAGCCTCGCGCTGCTCGACGAGGGCGTCGAGCCCGTCATGCAGATGACCTGCCGCGACCGAAACCGGATCGCGCTGCAGTCCGACCTGCTCGCGGCGTCGGCGCTCGGCGTCCCCAACCTGGTGCTCATGACGGGTGATCGGCCCGAGCGGGGCGACCACCCCGACGCCGCCCCGGTGTTCGACCTCGACTCCGGCGCGCTCATGGCCGCCGCCCGCACCCTGCGCGACGACGGCACACTGCTGTCGGGGCGCGCCGTCGAACCGCCGCCGCGCTACCTGCTGGGTGCCGTCGACAGCCCCGGTCCGTCGGCCGACCGCTTCGAGCAGAAGGTGGACGGCGGCGCCCAGTTCGTGCAGACCCAGTTCGTCTTCGACATCGCGGCGTTCGGCGGCTGGCTCGGCCAGGTCCGCGACCGGGGCCTCGACACCCGCTGCGGTGTCCTCGCCGGGGTCGGCCCGATCCGGTCGCTGCGGGCGCTGGAGTTCATGTCGTCGATCCCCGGCGTCGTCATCCCGGAGGCGCTGCAGCGCCGGCTGCGCGGGGTCCCGGCCGACCGGGTCGCGGCCGAGGGCGTCGCGGCGTGCGTCGAGACGCTGCAGGAGCTGCGGGAGCTGCCCGGTGTCGCCGGGGTGCACGTGATGGTCGTCGGCGACGAGCGCGGCGTCCCCGAGATCCTCGAGGCCGCGGGGATGACCCGGGCGTCGTGGGTGGCGCCGACGTCGTGAGTGGCGCCGACGTCGTGAGTGGCGCCGACGTCGTGAGTGGCGATAGTCGCTACAGCGACTATCGCCACTCACAGGGCCGTCCGGTCCCCTGCCGTTCCGCCTTCCCCCGAGGGCGGGACGGCCCGGACGGCCGTTCCGGCGGGCGGCGCCTCCCCTGACGCCACCGTTGTTCTTACTGGTTGCCCCGGCGCAGGCTGCCGACGAGCATCAGCAGCCCGAGCAGGACGGCCGCGCCCGCGAGCACCCACCGGAAGTCGAAGCCGGTCTGCAGCGGGTCGTGCCCGGTCAGCGCGGCGCCCGCGACCCCCAGGCTGAGCAGCCCCACGACCAGGGCGAACAGGTCGGGGAACCGGCGGGTCGTCGCCGGGGTCGGCTTGTCAGCCACGGTGCACCTCCACGTTGCCCAGACCCGCGTGCAGGTACAGGACGATCGGCTTGCCGGAACGGACGCCGTCCGCACCCAGGTCGTCGATCACGTCGACGTGGGCGTTGCTGCCCTCGCTGACCCGGTCGCCGAACTGGACGTGCCCGAGCCCGGCCGAGCCGAACACGGTGACGTCCGCGTTCGCGGGCACCCACACCTCCAGGTTGCCCATGCCCACGTCGCCGCGGGTCTGCACGGGCACGACCTCCGTCGTCGCGGGCAGGGCCGCCCCGTCACCACCGGCCGGCAGGGAGAGGTCCAGCCCGCGCAGGTCGATCCCGACGTTGCCGGCGGCCCGCTCGTAGGACGGCGCGACCGTCTCGATCGACGTCGGCGCCACCTCGGTGCTGCCGACCCCGCCACGCAGGGAGTCCGTCGGGACGTGCATCGCCCCCCATGTCAGCAGGCCCATGATCAGCGCGAACGGGATCAGCCCGCGGCCGGCGCGAAGGAACGCCCCGACGACCAGCCCCGCGCCCAGGATCGCGAGCACGATCGCGAAGAGGGTCGGCAGCGGCACCAGGCTCGCCCCGCCGAGCAGCAGCGCCCCCAGCACCCCGCCGACGACGAGCGCCACGGCCAGCGTGACCGCCGTGACCGGCGCGCGCCGTCGCGGAGCGGGCGGCTCCGGCGCGGGCTGCGGCGTCGGCTCGGGCAGGTCCCACGCGAACGGCGCGGCGCCCAGCGGGTCCCACGCGGGCGGGACCGGCGTCGGCTCACCCGTCACCGGGTCGATGACCGTCGTCGCCTGCTGCGCATCCTGCTGAACCGTCTCGTCGCCGTCCTTGCGGAGGGAGACGGTCGGGGCGGCGTCGTACGCGGCGGCCTGCGGTGTGCTGCCGGGTCCGGCGATGCCACGGGCGCCCCGCGCCCGGTGCAGCAGGAACAGCAGTCCCAGCGCGATGATCGCCGGCCAGATGATGCCGCCGCCGTCACCGAAGACCGCGCCGGTGCCGATGACCGCGGCCACGATCAGCGCGATCAGCAGCCCGGGGTGCGGGCGCTTCCCCGGCCCCTGCGACGACGCGGCGCCGTCGGTCGGGTCGTCCCGGTCCGCCTCCGGCAGCAGGACCCAGCCGGCGATGTAGAGCACCGCGCCGATCCCGTAGATCGCCGCCACCACGAATCCCACCCGCACCAGCACCGGGTCGATGTCGTAGCGGCGGGCGATCGCCGCCGCCACCCCCGCGACCTTGCGGTCGTGACGAGGCCGCGCCGGGCGCGTCTCCCACATCTCCCGCAAGGTCGACTGTACGTCCGTTCCGTTCATCGCCGTTCCCCCTCCACCATGGGCACCAGCGTCCCGCGTGGCGGGCCCGCGCCCATCCGGGACGACCCTGAGGTCCCCCGGAGGTCGTCCCCGATGCCCCGGGGCCGTCCTGCGTGTGACCATGGTGGCGTGAGTCAGCCAGCTGCGACCAGCGGCGCCCCCGGCGCGGCGCGTCCCGGGACCCCCGCCGCGGGTGTCCCGGAACCGCCCGTGCCGACGCGCGGCCCGCTGGAACGCCGCCGATCCGGCCGGCTCGTCGCCGGTGTCGCCGGTGGCGTGGCCGACCACCTCGGCATCGGGGTCCTGTGGGTGCGCGCCGCGTTCGTCGTGCTCGCCGCCATCAACGGCGCAGGCGTCGTCGGCTATGCCCTGCTCTGGATGTTCGTCCGTCAGGAGAGCGCCGACACCGAACGCACCGTCCCGCGCCGTGAACGTCAGCAGGCCATGGGCCTGGTCGCGCTCGGGCTCGGCATCGGGCTCGTCGCCGCGCTGCTCGGCAACGCCGTCATCGGCTGGATCGTCGGGCCCCTCGGAGTCGCCGCACTCGGCGCCGCGGTCGTGTGGCGCGAGGCCGACGAGTCGCAGCGTCGCCGCTGGGCCGCCGGCGCCCGCTCCGGGGTCGCCGGGGCGGCCGGGGGCGGACGCACCGCGCTGATCCGCGTCGTCGCCGGGGCGTTGTTCGTCGCGCTGGGCATCGCGGTGTTCCTGATCGGCAACATCAACCTCGGCCAGGTGCAGTTCGGCCTGCTCGCCGTGATCGCGACGATCGTCGGCATCGGTGTGCTCACCGTCCCGTGGTGGTTGCGGCTGGCCCGCGACCTCGGCGAGGAACGTCGCCAGCGCATCATCGAGGCCGAGCGGGCCGAGATCGCGGCACACCTGCACGACTCCGTGCTGCAGACCCTGGCCCTCATCCAGCGCCAGGCCGACGAGCCCCGTGAGGTCACGCGGCTCGCCCGCGGGCAGGAACGCGAGCTGCGGCACTGGCTCTACGGTCCGCAGGGCTACGGCCGCGGCAGCTCCGGTGGCGGGGTCAAGGCGCCCGCCCTCGACGAGGGTCTCGCCGAGTCGCTCACGAAGGCCGCGGCCGAGGTCGAGGACACCTACGCGCTGACGGTCAGCCCCGTCCTCGTCGGCGCCGACCGCCCGCTCGACGCCGACCTGCGTGCCCTCGTCCTCGCCGCCCGCGAGGCCATGGTCAACGCGGCGAAGCATTCCGGTGTCGACGAGATCAGCGTCTACGTCGAGATCGAGCCCGACGAGGTCAACGTCTTCGTCCGCGACCGCGGCAAGGGCTTCGACCCCGACGACGTCCCCGCCGACCGGCACGGCGTCGCCGGCTCGATCAAGGCCCGCATGGCCCGCCACGGCGGACGTGTCCGGCTGCGCAGCACACCGGGGGAGGGCACCGAGGTGCACCTCGCCATGACGATCACCGAGGCGAGCACGGAGGGCACCGGTGCGCCGGTTCCGGTCCGCACCGCCGACACAGCCGAACGCGCACCGCAGGACCCCGGTCGTGAGACCGTCGACGCGGACGGCTCCGACGACAGGCAGGAGGTCCAGTCGTGAGCGACGAGCAGACCGACATGGGCAGCGGGACCGGCGGTGCCGGGACGACCGGCTCGGGGAAGGATGCGGGGACGCCGATCACGGTCTTCCTCGTCGACGACCACGGCCTCTTCCGGGCGGGGGTGCGCGCCGAGCTCGACCGCGGCGTGCCCGACGTCGAGGTCGTCGGGGAGGCCGGCTCCGTCGACGAGGCCGTCGCCGCGATCCGCCACCTCACCCCCGACGTCGTGCTCCTCGACGTCCACATGCCCGACGGTGGCGGCGCCGAGGTGCTGCGCAAGGTCCGGCCCGAGGCCCCGGGCGTGGTGTTCCTGGCGCTCAGCGTCTCCGACGCCGCCGAGGACGTCATCGCCGTCATCCGGGCCGGGGCGCGCGGGTACGTCACCAAGACGATCTCGGGCCGCGACCTCGCCGACGCCGTCCGCCGCGTCCACGGTGGCGACGCCGTGTTCTCGCCGCGGCTCGCCGGCTTCGTGCTCGACGTGTTCTCCGACCGGCCCGGTGCCGCCCCGCCCGGCGACCCCGAGCTCGACCTGCTCACCCGCCGCGAGCGCGACGTCCTGCGGCTGCTCGCCCGGGGCTACGCGTACAAGGAGATCGCGGGGGAGCTGTTCATCTCGGTGAAGACGGTCGAGACCCACGTGTCGAGCGTCCTGCGCAAGACGCAGCTGTCCAACCGCTACGAGCTGTCCCGCTGGGCGTCGGACCGCCGCCTGGTCTGACACGCACGACACCGCCGAGCTCGACCTGGGACTGGTGCCCGACACCGTCGGAGCAGCATCACGTCGAACTCGGCGGTGGGTGTCCCGGTGGCGGCGGGCGGGTCCGCCGGAGGTCAGCGCGAGCCGGTCAGGCCGCCGACCAGCCCGCCGACGGTTCCGCCCGCAGTCTCGACGAGGCCGCCCGCGGTGTCGCTCACGCCACGGCCGACGGTCTCGACGACCGACTGCTGCGGGCCGCTGTCCGGGGCCGGGTTGGACGGGGTGAGCAGGTCGAGCGCGGGGGCCAGCGGCGGGGCGAGCTGCTTGACCTGGCCGGTGACGGGCGCGAGCACCTGGTTGACCGGCTTGGTGACGGGTTCGGCGATCTTGTTGACGGTGCCGACTGCCGAGCCGAGCGTCTTGCCCAGGCCGTCGCCGAGCCCCTCGACGGCACCGCTCGCACCGTCGGTCAGGGGCTCGAGCGGGGTGTCGGAGCCGACGTCGCGCACGACACCTGCAACCGGGTGGGTCACGCTCGTGACGGTGTCGTCGACGATCGGCGAGTGCTGCGGCTGCCCACTGTCGACGGGGACCTGGCCGCCGCCGTTGCCGCCGGTGCCGCCCGCGTTGCCGCCGGAGCCCCCGACCGGCGGGACGACGACGCCGGTGCCACTGCCACCCCCGGCACCGCCGGAGCCGAAGACCGTGCCCCCGGCGCCGCCTCTGCCGCCGGCGGCCGGAAGGGCCGACGGGAACGCGACGTTCATCCAGGAGGTCGGGGCCGCGACACCGGCGGCGAGGGCGTTGCCCGGGGACGGCAGCGCCACGGAGCCGGAACCGTCGCCGGTCCCGCCGCGGCCGGGGAAGCTGCCGTCGAGCTGATCCTGCGCGGCCGAGGAGTTCGAGGCCGCGTCGGTGAACACGGCTGCGCCGAGGACGCCGCCGATCGTGAGCATGGCCGCGGCGGCCACGGTCATCCTGCGCCGGCCCGAGGCGCGCTCGTCGGCGGCATCGTCGGACGAGCGCTCGACGCGGGAGGCGCGGGGCTTGAGGGGCCGGTCGAACGTGTGCGGGGCGCGACCCTCGCGGCGCATCAGGCTGCCGACGGACACGTAGTCCGGGCCGCGCTGGTCGGGGACGTGGACCTCGTCGGTGGGGTGGCGGTCATCGTCGACGTCGGATGCCGCCCGGGGGGCCGGGACGTTGCGCCGCACCAACTCGGCGACCGTGACGATCTCCGCCTCACGCCGGGACGAACCACGCTGAGCGAACGGGACCACGGTGCGCCGACCTCCTTCGGGTGATTACTTGCAAGGAACACACTTACCGGACCCGCAGAATGTTCACCAAGTGTCATTCGCCCGCTCATCGCTACCGCCCCGGAAGGGTGAATCCCGCTCACCGATGGCCACCGACCGCTGAGCGTTGGTAGCGCTCCGGAGCCGATCACTCACGGGGCGGATGCAGGCACGAACGGCCAGGCAGCGTCACGGATGCGGCCATTCGCCCCCGATCGACCGTGGCGAGGGTCACCTCTCGCCGAGCGGTGCGTCCGAACGGGGCATCGCCGGCGGCGATCAGCCGCGTCCCCCGCAAGACCACCCGTGCGGGGGAGCGGACCCACAGCGACCGAGCGCGGACGTCACGACGACACGAACCGGCCGAACGGCTCATCCGCGCGGACGGGCCGGGGCGGCGGGGTACGGCGGGACCGGTCCCACGCCACGGAGGTGTCGCGCGCCGACGCGGGACCGCGGTTCCCGCGGGACCCCCTAGCGCGGCAGCTGGCCGCGGAACTCGCGCCGCGTCGAGTCGAGCGCGCCCTTGGCCGCGATGCCCGCGCCACCGGCGACGATGATGCCCAGGATGTCGGGGACGACGCCGCCCGTCGTCAGCAGCAGGCCCACGAGCGCGACGAGCGCGGTGCCACCCGCGACCTTCCAGCGGCCGCTCACGTACTCGGCGGTGGCGCCGCCGGACAGGCCTCGCTCCTTGGCGCTCTTGTTCAGCATCGCCAGGTAGCCGACGTGGCCGAGCGCGGCGAGCACGCCGACGAGCGCGATGACGAATGCGACGATGCCGAAGACGGTCCCCATGCCTCCACTGTGCCACCGGATCGCCCGGTGGCGGCGGGTTTTCGTCCCTGTGTGTGCCCTGTGCGGGTGCTCAGCGCCCGCCGAGCCGGCCCCGGCCCAGGCGCAGCAGCAGCATCGCCAGCTCGCGGCCCTCCTCGCCGAGCTCGCGGAAGCGGGCCAGGACGTGGATCTCGCGGCTGTAGACGATCCGCGGTCCGCCGCCCGCCATCCGGGCGGCGCCGATGCGACGGGAGACCTCGGTGCGTTCCTGGACCAGGCGCAGGATGTCGGCGTCGAGCCGGTCGATCTCGCGGCGCAGGACGTCGATCTCGTCCGGGGTCGTCGGGATGCCTGTGGTCGGGACGTCGCCGGTGACGGTGTCGGCGGTCGGGTTGTCGCTCACGTCGGCTCCAGTGGCGGCGTCGGCGGGTACGGCCGGTTCGTGGGACGGCTCGGTGGTCACGGACATGGTCTCCTCCTGTGGCTCCACCGGCCCGTGACATGCAAGCGCCCCGGGTCCAGTGGACTCCGGGGCGTCGGGGCTGAGTGCGTCAGGCGGCGACGGGGACCGGGATCCGGTACCCGCGGGAAAATCGCTGCGCCGCCGACACGACCGCAAGTCTGCCACACCGGCGCCGCGGCGCGCTCCGTCGTACCCCGCCGGTACCGTGTTCGACACGATGAGCGCGCTGTTCGAACTGCCTTCCGAGAACCCCGCCCGCCCCACCACCGAGCGGGGGGAGAAGCTGCTCGAAGGGCTCAACCCGCGGCAGGTGGAGGCGGTCACCCATGCCGGGTCGCCGCTGCTGATCGTCGCGGGCGCGGGCTCGGGCAAGACCCGGGTCCTCACGCACCGGATCGCCTGGCTGCTCGCGGAGCGGCACGTGCATCCCGGCGAGATCATGTCGATCACCTTCACCAACAAGGCCGCGGCCGAGATGAAGGAGCGGGTCGACGCGCTGGTGGGCCGCCGGGCCAACGCCATGTGGGTGTCGACGTTCCACTCCATGTGTGTGCGCATCCTGCGCCGGGAGGCCAAGCACCTCGGGGTGCGCAGCGCGTTCTCCGTCTACGACGCGGACGACTCGCGCCGCCTCGTCGGCATCGTGGCGCGGGACCTGGAGCTCGACCCGAAGAAGTTCGCCGCGCGCGGGCTGGCCGCACACATCTCGAACCTGAAGAACGAGCTGCTCTCGGCCGACGACGCGGCGGAGCGGGCGGGCAACGACTTCGAGCGCCGGGTCGCCGAGGTCTACGTCGGCTACCAGTCACGGCTGCGGCAGGCCAACGCGTTCGACTTCGACGACCTGATCATGGAGACGGTGTCGCTGTTGTCGCGGCTGCCCGCCGTCGCCGAGTACTACCGGCGCCGGTTCCGGCACGTCCTGGTCGACGAGTACCAGGACACGAACAAGGCGCAGTACGAGCTGGTCCGCCAGCTGGTCGAGCCGGCGACGCCGGGCGGGAAGCCCGCGGAGCTGTGCGTGGTGGGCGACTCCGACCAGTCGATCTACGCGTTCCGCGGCGCGAACATCCGCAACATCATCGAGTTCGAGCAGGACTTCCCCGACGCGCGGACGATCCTGCTGGAGCAGAACTACCGGTCGACGCAGACGATCCTTTCCGCGGCCAACTCGGTCATCGCGCGCAACGCCGACCGTCGCGACAAGCGGCTGTGGTCCGACCAGGGCGACGGCGAGAAGGTCGTCGGCTACGTCGCCGACAACGAGCACGACGAGGCGTCGTTCATCGCCGGGGAGATCGACCGGCTGGTCGACGCGGGGGACGTCCGCAACAGCGACGTGGCGGTCTTCTACCGGACCAACGCGCAGTCGCGGGTGTTCGAGGACGTGTTCCTGCGCGTGGGGATGCCGTACAAGGTCGTCGGCGGGGTGCGGTTCTACGAGCGCCGCGAGATCCGTGACGCGCTGGCCTACCTGCGGGTGCTGTCCAACCCGGAGGACACGGTCAGCCTGCGGCGCATCCTCAACGTGCCCAAGCGCGGCATCGGCGACCGGGCGGAGGCGGTGGTCGCGGAGTACGCGGAGCGGCACCGGACGTCGTTCTCCCGGGCGCTGCGGGTCGCGGCGGAGCAGCCGGAGCAGCTGCCGGCGCTGGCCACCAGGTCGCAGCGCAACATCGCGGACTTCCAGCGGATGCTCGACGACCTGCGTGAGCTCGTCGACCGGGGCGACGACACCGCCGAGATCCTGGAGGCGGTCTACGGGCGGACCGGGTACGTGTCCGAGCTCGAGGCGAGCGACGACCCGCAGGACGGCTCCCGGCTGGAGAACCTGGCCGAGCTCGTGACCGTCGCGCGGGAGTTCGCGGGCGACGCCGCGGTGGCCGACCTGGCCGACGGCGGCGCGGGCGACCCCGACGGCACCGTCATCGGTACGGGGGAGCTCGCGCTCGACACCGACGACACCAACGTCGGTGCCCCCGCGCCGGGGTCGCTGGCGGCGTTCCTGGAGCGGGTCGCGCTGGTCGCCGACGCCGACTCCATCCCCGACGACGACTCGGGCATGGTCACGTTGATGACGCTGCACACGGCAAAGGGGCTGGAGTTCCCGGTCGTGTTCCTCACCGGCTGGGAGGACGGCGTCTTCCCGCACATGCGCGCCCTGGGCGACCCGGCGGAGCTGGCGGAGGAGCGGCGGCTGGCCTACGTCGGCATCACGCGGGCGCAGCAGCGGCTGTACCTGTCGCGGGCGATCGTGCGCACGGCGTTCGGCCAGCCGAGCGTCAACCCGGCGTCGCGGTTCCTCGACGAGGTGCCGGCCGAGCTGGTGGAGTGGCGTCGCGAGGAGGCGCAGCGGCCGTCGGCGCCGGTGGGGCGCTTCGGGTTCGGCCGCCGACCCGGCGCGACCGACCGGGGCGACTGGCGGGTGCCGGAGCGCAAGCTGAACCAGGCGACGATCAGCCTCGACGTGGGCGACCGGGTCAACCACGACAAGTACGGCCTGGGCACGGTCGTGGCGTCCGACGGCGCGGGCGCGCGCGCCACGGTGACGATCGACTTCGGCAGCGCGGGCACGGTGCGGCTGATGCTCATCGGCGGTGTTCCGCTGCAGAAGCTCTGACCGCTCAGTTCCGGGCCGCTGCGTCGTCAGTACCGGGGAAGGCCTCCCGCGATCCCGTGGGGAGGCCCCGGACGACGAGGAGTGCCATGAGCGCCGAGAACGAGACCGTGCCCGCCGACGAGACCGTGCCCGCCGACGAGACCGTGCCCGCCGACGAGACCATGACCGTCACCGTCACCGTCGACGCGCCCGTCGAGGCGGTGTTCGCGGTGCTGGCCGATCCCGCGGCGCACGCGGCGATCGACGGCACCGGCTGGGTGCGCGACGCCGTCGACCCGGCGCCGCTGACGGCGGAGGGGCAGGTCTTCCGGATCAACATGTTCCACTCGAACCATCCGGACGGCGACTACCTCATGGCCAACCAGGTGTACATCCTCGACGCGCCGCGCGTGATCGGGTGGCGACCGGGCCAGGAGGGCGACGCAGGCCTGGAGTTCGGCGGCTGGACGTGGCGCTACGACCTGACGCCGGTGGGTTCGGGTACGGAGGTCGTCCTCACCTACGACTGGGCGCAGGTCCCGTCGCAGATCCGGGAGTTCATCTCGTTCCCGCCGTTCCCGGCCGAGCACCTCACGAACTCGCTGCGCCACCTGGGAGAGCTCGCGGCGGCCCCTGCTGTGTGAGCAGGGTCAGTCGTGTGAGGGGCCGTCGTCGCCGGTGCCGCCGATGACGATGCCGCGGGCGGCGAGCCACGGGAGCGGGTTGATCTTCGCGCCGCTCGGCGTCCAGATCTCGAAGTGCAGGTGCGGGCCGGTCGACTGTCCGCGGTTGCCCATCTCGGCGATCTTCTCGCCGGCGGTGACCTTCTCGCCGACCTTGACCAGGCTGCGGTTGATGTGGCCGTAGACGCTGTGCGAGCCGTCGGGATGCTGGAGCACCACCCACATGCCGAATCCGCTGGCCGGGCCCGACTCGGTGACGACGCCGTCGGTGACCGCGTAGATCGGCGTGCCGATGCTGTTGGCGAGGTCGATGCCGTAGTGCGTGACACCCCAGCGGGCGCCGAAGCCGGAGGTGAAGCGGCCGGTGGTCGGCAGGACGTAGGCCGCCCCCTGGAACAGCACGCCCTGCGGGGCGCCCGCGGCCAGTGCCTGCCGCAGTACGCCTGCCTGCTGCGCGATCCTGGCGCCGATGTCGACGGCCTTGGTCAGGTTGGCGACGTCGACGTCCTCACCCGCGTCGAGGCCGTCGCCGGCCTGGGCGGTGCGCAGCCGGCTCGCGCCGATGGCGGGCTGCGCAGGGGCGGGTCCGACGTCGTCGGGGACGGCCTCGGTGGTCGTCGAGACGGGGATCATCGCGTTGGTCGAGAGGTTCGCGTACGGCTCGTCGACGGGGTGGCTCGCTCCCCAGAGGGAGGCGAGCGACTGTCCTGCGGCCACGAGCGCCCCGGCCGCCGCGAAGGCGACCGTCGCACGTCCACGGACGTGCGCAGGCGGTGGCGCCGGTAACCGGTGTCCTCCCCGGACGGCACGTGCACCGTGAGGCGTACGTACGTCGGGGTCCCGGTCGGCGCCGCGTGGGGAGCGGTGGCGCGACGACAAGAACTGCCCTTCTCGATGACGATGAGGCAGCCCGTCCACGGTGGGCGTGCAGGTCGGGTGGGGAGACCCTCGGCGAGCCGATTCGGGGCCGGCTCGTCACCTGTCGTGACCCGTCCGTGATCCGGACCTGGCGAAACTAGCGGGCTCCGCGGTGGGGTGGCAAATCCCCCGACGGCGTGTGGGTAGATGCACCCGGACGAGGTCAGGCGAGCGAGGATTCGTCACGCAGTGTTGTGGATCCAGGCCTTCGGGAGCGCGACCTGCGGCTGAAGTGATCAGTCGGAGCATCGATTCGTGCGAGGGCCGTCGCCACCCAGTGGACGGTGCGCGGGTCGATCGGGAGCGAGAGGTGACCCACGTCACGTAGCTCGAGCTCGTCGACGATCAGGTCGGGATGGATCAGCCGGGCATTCCGTTGCGGCACGACCATTTCGTCCATCCGGCTCCAGACGACCAGGAACCGGGTACTGCACCGCGGCGCCGGCTCGGCGAGCTCGGTCATGATCGGCGAGCCCGGCCGCAGCTGGCGCGCCAGCGGCGTCGGCATCAGGTACGCGGTCGCCGTCCCGGTGTGCGGGCTGCCCAGCGTCACCAAGGTGTCGACCGCCTCGTCGCCGCCCATCCGTTGCACGTAGTAGCGGGCGATCATGCCGCCGAGCGAGTGCCCCACGACGTGCACCTTGTCCGCGCCCGTCGACTCGCGGATCTCCTCGACCACCCGGCGCAGCTCGCGAGCGGCGTCGCGCAGGTCACCGGTGAGGATGCCGTAGTTCACCGCGTGCACCCGGCCGAAGCCGCGACGGCGCAGCGCCCGGCCGAACACGCTGAACACCGACCGGTTGTCCATGATCCCGTGCACCAGCAGGATCGGCGTCCCGGCGGCGGCCACGTCGGACACGACGAGGCTGCGGCTGCGTGGGGGCAGGGCGTCGGTGCGGTAGTGGTCGGGATCGCGGACCGACTCGGCGAGCAGCCCCAGCGGGTAGCTCGCGACGTGGACGGCGAGCCACGCACTCTCCAGCGCGACACCCCGCAGGCCCGCGGGAGAGCCGAACGTGCGCACCGCGTAACCCGCGGCGCGGCCGGCCTCACGGGCGACCGACCCCGCCCCGCCCGCCACCGTGGCGAGGCGGGCCAGAGCGCTGCGGGCCGCCATGTACTGAACGGTAGGTCAACGAGGTACGTCCTGCCCATCCTGGATGTCGTCCCCAGGCGATGCATCACCCGGTGTGAGCAGCCCCACCGGCAAGGTGACTGGTCTCACCGGGCCAGGTCAGGGCCGGTGCACCGACCGTCGCTAGGGTCCTGGGGCGGAGAGCACGGTCGAGTCCGGTGGTCGGCGACGCGACGCGTCCGATCACGCGCCCGCGGCCGCCTTGGCACACCGGAGTGATCAGGAGAAGAGCCGAGTGGACCTGTACGAGTACCAGGCGAAGGATCTCTTCGCTGCACACGGAGTCCCGGTGTTGCCGGGCCGGACCGTCGAGACCGCGGACGACGCGGCCGCGGTGGCCGCCGAACTGGGCACCGCCGTCGTCGTGAAGGCGCAGGTGAAGACGGGCGGCCGCGGTAAGGCGGGCGGCGTCAAGCTCGCCGAGACCGCCGACGAGGCGAAGGAGAAGGCCGGGGCCATCCTCGGCATGGACATCAAGGGCCACACCGTTCACCGCGTCCTGGTGACGACGGCCAGCGACATCAGCGAGGAGTACTACTTCTCGTTCCTGCTGGACCGCTCCAACCGCACCTTCCTGGCCATGTGTTCGGCCGAGGGCGGCATGGAGATCGAGCAGCTCGCGGTCGAGCGTCCCGACGCCCTGGCGCGCATCCCGGTCGACGCGATCGCCGGGGTCGACAAGGCCAAGGCCGCCGAGATCGTCGCTGCCGGGAAGATCCCCGCCGCCGTCGCCGGCGAGGCGGCCGACGTCATCGTGAAGCTCTGGGAGACCTTCGTCTCCGAGGACGCCACGCTCGTCGAGGTCAACCCGCTGGTCCGCGACCCGCAGGACAAGGTGATCGCGCTCGACGGCAAGGTCACCCTCGACGAGAACGCCGACTTCCGGCACCCCGACCACGCCGGGCTCGTCGACGAGCGCACCGAGAACGCACTCGAGGCCAAGGCGAAGGCCAAGGGCCTCAACTACGTCAAGCTCGACGACGGCCAGGTCGGCATCATCGGCAACGGCGCGGGGCTGGTCATGTCGACGCTCGACGTCGTGGCCTACGCAGGCGAGAAGCACGGCGGCGTCAAGCCCGCCAACTTCCTCGACATCGGCGGCGGCGCCTCGGCCCAGGTCATGGCCGACGGTCTCGACGTCATCCTGGGCGACCCCGACGTCAAGAGCGTGTTCGTCAACGTCTTCGGCGGCATCACCGCGTGCGACGCGGTCGCGAACGGCATCGTCGAGGCCCTGAAGATCCTGGGCGACGCCGCCACCAAGCCACTGGTCGTGCGGCTCGACGGCAACAACGTCGTCGAGGGTCGGCGCATCCTCGACGAGGCGAACCACCCGCTGGTCACGCAGGTGGACACGATGGACAACGCGGCCGACAAGGCCGCCGAGCTCGCGGCTGCGGGGGCCTGACATGTCGATCTTCCTCAACGAGAACAGCAAGGTCATCGTCCAGGGCATCACCGGCGGCGAGGGCACCAAGCACGCCACCAAGATGCTGGCGGCCGGCACGAACATCGTCGGCGGTGTCAACGCCCGCAAGGCCGGCACCACTGTCGGCATCGGCGGCAAGGACATCACGGTCTTCGGCACCGTCGAGGAGGCCATCAAGGAGACCGGCGCCGACGTCAGCGTCGCGTTCGTCCCGCCGAAGTTCACCAAGGACGCGGTCATCGAGGCGATCGACGCCGAGATCCCGCTGCTGGTGATCATCACCGAGGGTGTCCCGGTGCACGACTCCGCCTACTTCTGGGCGCACGCCGTGGCCAAGGGCAACAAGACCCGCATCATCGGGCCGAACTGCCCCGGCATCATCTCGCCCGGCAAGTCGAACGCCGGCATCATCCCGGCCGACATCGCGGGCCCCGGCAGGATCGGGCTCGTCTCGAAGTCGGGCACGCTGACCTACCAGATGATGTACGAGCTGCGCGAGATCGGTTTCTCGACGGCCATCGGCATCGGCGGCGACCCGATCATCGGCACCACGCACATCGACGCGCTCGAGGCCTTCGAGGCCGACCCCGAGACCGCCGCGATCGTGATGATCGGTGAGATCGGTGGCGACGCCGAGGAGCGGGCCGCGGCCTTCATCGCGGCCAACGTCAGCAAGCCGGTCGTCGGCTACGTCGCCGGCTTCACCGCCCCCGAGGGCAAGACGATGGGCCACGCCGGCGCCATCGTCTCCGGCTCCGCGGGCACCGCCCAGGCCAAGAAGGAGGCCCTCGAGGCCGCCGGGGTCAAGGTCGGCAAGACGCCGTCCGAGACCGCCGACCTGATGCGGGAGATCATCGCGGGCCTCTAGGAGCGCGCTCCGAGGCCGGCACCGGCTCCTCCGGTGGACCCGCCAATGGTGGGTCCACCGGATGGGTTACCGTCCCAAACTGATTCGCAGGACGACGTGCGGCCCCGGTCGCGCGACGAGGGGGAAGCTCGATGTCGCAGCAGACCGAGGCCCAGCAGGCCAAGGCTCTGGAAGGCCCGGTCCGGTTCGTCGCCATGGGGGTCGGAGCGCTCGGGATCGTCGTCTACCTCTGCTCGTTCTCGAGTGCGATCTTCCTGTACCTCACCCAGGGCCAGCAGATGCTGATGATCGGCGGGCTGCTCGTCGCGGCCGGCCTGATCCGGCGCTCGCTCGTCCTGCCCGGCGCCGTCGTCGCCCTCGTCGGCGGCCTCGCCGTCCTGCAGGGCTCGCTCGCCGCGTCCTCGGCCGTGTCGGCCGTCTCCGGTGGCCTCGGTTCCTCCAGCGCCTCGCTGCCGACGATCATCATCATCGTCATGATCCTCGGCCTGCTGGAGGCCGTCGGCGCCGTCGTCGTCGTGCTCATGGACCTCGGCATCATCAAGCCCCCGGCGCCCAAGCCGCCCACCGCCTACGGCCCGCCCCCCGGCTACGGCCAGCCCTACCAGAGCGGATACATGCAGCAGCCGCCGCCCGGCTACGGCGCCCAGCAGCCGCCCGCCTACGGTGGACCGACCGGACCGCAGCCCTCGCCCTACGGCCAGCCGCAGTCGCAGCCCTCCTACGGCGCGCAGGGCTGGGGCAGCCCGAACACCGGCCAGCAGCAGGCCGTCCCGCAGCCCGCGGGCGACTCGACGCAGACCATCCACCACGGCGCCACCGGCGAGCAGCAGCCCCCCACACAGCAGCAGTGAGCCACGCCGCCCTCCACGAGCGCCCGGCGTGCCTGACCGACTCGGGCCGCCCGCGCTGAGATGGTGGACGGCGTGAGCCGCACCCACCCTCCCCGGCCCCGGTCGGTCCCGGCCACGCCCGACGCCCCCGACCCGGCCCCGGACAACCATGCGGCCGCCGGCCGGAACCCCGGCGACGGCCTCGACCGCCTCCGCGTCCTCCTCGCCTCCGCCATGGGGACCGTGCTGGTCAGCTACGGCATCCTGCTGCCCGCGGCCGCGCTCGTCGTCCTGACCGCGGGCACCGGCATGTCCGTCGACGGCGTGTTCGCCACCGCCATCCCGCTGTGGCTGGCCGCGCACCAGATCCCGCTGACCGTCGTCGGCGCCCCGCTGAGCGTCCTCCCGCTGCTGCCGACGCTGGTCCTCGTGCTCGTCGTCGCCGCCGGCGCCCGCTGGTCGGTCCGGCGCCTCGGCGGCCGGCTGCGCACCGACGCCGGAGCCGTCCTCGCCGCCCAGGCCGGTGCGCACGCGGCCGTCGCCGTCCTCGCCAGCGCCCTGCTGCCCGCCGCCGCACCCGTGTCCGTCGCACCCTGGGCCGCGATGGTCGGGGCCGGCGTCGTCGCCACCCTCGCCGCCGGGCTCGGGCTGCTGCGCCAGTGCGGCGTCCCCACCGAGTGGCGCTCCCGCCTCCCTCGCTGGGCGCCGCCCGCCCTCCACGGCGCCGCCGCCGGGCTCCTCGCGCTCCTCGCCGCCGGGGCGGCCGTCCTCGCCGTCGGCATGGTGCTGCGGGCGGGGGAGGTCGAGGCCACCTTCGCGACGCTCGCGCCCGGCTTCGGCTCCACGCTCGGCGTCTTCGTCCTCGCGACGGCCTACCTTCCCAACGCCGTCGTCGCCGGGGCGTCGTGGCTGCTCGGGCCCGGGGTCTCCGTCGGGGCCGCCGCGGCGTCGCCCTTCACCGTCGCCGCCGGGCCGCGGATGCCGTTCCCGCTGCTCGCCGCGCTGCCCGATACTCCGCCGCCGGCCTGGGTGCTCGGGGTCCTGCTCGTCCCGCTGGCCGTCGGTGCCGTGGTCGGCGCCGCCTGCCGACGCGCCCTGGCCGACGTCCCCGACGTCCGGCTCCGGCTGCGTGCCACCGCCGCCGCGGCAGTGCTCGTCGCGGTCGGGATGGTCGTCGCCGCGCTGCTCGCCGGGGGCCGGCTCGCCGCGGGCCAGTTCGACCCGGTCCGGTTGCGTCCGGAGCTGCTGTTGCCCGCTGTCCTGCTGTGGGTCGGTGGTCCAGCCCTCCTGGTGGCGACGTTCCAGCGCTCAGTGCCCGGCGCCGTCGCGCTGGTCGAGGAGCCCGAGTTCGAGGAGATCGAGGACGCCGACGCCGAGGTCGACGCCGAGGCCGATGCCGATGCCGATGCCGATGCCGACGCCGAGGTCGATGCCGAGGCCGACGCCGAGGCCGACGCCGACGCCGAGGCCGAGGCCGATGCCGACGCCGAGGTCGATGCCGAGGCCGATGCCGAGGTCGATGCCGAGGCCGACGAGACCGACGAGCGCGACTCCGACGAGCGCGACTCCGACGTCGACGACGCGGCCGAGCCGGACGAGTCCGGTCCCGACGACCCCGCGCGCACCGTCACGGCTGCCCGGGGCCGTCGGGAGGACCGTGAGGGTGTGCCCGACGACGCGGACCCGAACGACGACGCCGGCACGGTCATCGACATCGACGCCCCGGGGCCCGACGTCGGGGCGGGCGAGCAGCGGGACGGGGATGCGGCGGCGCGGAAGCCGCAGACCGTCGCCGAGCTCGTCGCCCAGCGAGAGGCGGACGGCGACGCGGACTGGTGACCGGGGCGGCGACGGTGTGACGGCGACCTCGGCCTAGGCTGACCTCGACCTTCCTACCCGTCGCCCCGCCGTGCCCGAGGAGTGGTGTGCCCGCGTCGCCCGTCCGCAGCCGGATAGTGGTCCTGGCATCGGGCACCGGCACCCTGTTGCAGGCCCTCCTCGACGCCGTCGCCGACCCCGGCTACCCGGGGGGCGTGGTCGCCGTCGGCAGCGACCGCACCGACGTGGGTGCGCTCGACCGGGCACGCGCCGCGGGCGTCGACACCTTCTCCGTCCCCGTCTCCGCACATCCCGACCGCGCGGCGTGGGACGTCGCCCTCACCGAGGCCGTTGCGGCGCACCGCCCCGATCTGGTCGTGTCGGCCGGGTTCATGAAGATCCTCGGGCCGGCCTTCCTCGCGGGCATCACGTGCCCGATGATCAACACCCACCCCGCGCTGCTGCCCGCGTTCCCCGGAGCCCATCCGGTCCGCGACGCGCTGGCCCGCGGGGTCAAGATCAGTGGTGCGACGGTGCACCTGGTCGACAGCGGCGTCGACACCGGACCGATCCTCGCCCAGGAGGCGGTTCCGGTGCTGCCCGGCGACACAGAGGCCGAGCTGCACGAACGCATCAAGATCACAGAGCGGCGGTTGCTGGTGGGCACCGTCGCCGCGCTCGTCCGCGACGGGCGCGACCGGACGAGAGGTGACCTTCCGTGAGCGAGCGCAGACCGGTTCGACGGGTCCTGATCAGCGTGTACGACAAGGCCGGGCTGCTCGATCTCGCGACGGGCCTGCACGCGCTCGGCGTGGAGATCGTGTCGACGGGGTCGACGGCGCAGCGCATCGCCGACGCCGGGGTCCCGGTGACACCGGTCGAGCAGCTGACCGGTTTCCCCGAGTGTCTCGACGGCCGGGTGAAGACGCTGCACCCGCGGGTGCACGCCGGGCTGCTGGCCGACACCCGCAAGCCCGAGCACCTGGCCCAGCTGGAGCAGCTGGGCATCGCCCCGTTCGACATGCTCGTGTCGAACCTCTACCCGTTCACGCAGACGGTGGCCTCGGGCGCGACGCCGGAGGAGTGCGTCGAGCAGATCGACATCGGCGGCCCCGCGATGGTCCGGGCGTCGGCGAAGAACCACGACAGCGTGGCGGTGGTCGTCGACCCGTCGCGGTACGCGTGGGTGCTCGAGCAGGTGAAGCAGGGCGGGTTCGACCTGACCGACCGGCGCCGGCTCGCTGCGGACGCGTTCCGGCACACCGCGACCTACGACGTCGCCGTCGCGTCCTGGATGGGCAGCGTGCTGGCGGCCGACCCCGAGGGCGGGCCGTTCCCGGAGTGGGCCGGCGCGACCTGGGAGCGCGCCGCGACGCTGCGCTACGGCGAGAACCCGCACCAGGCCGCGGCGCTCTACCTCGACGGCACCGGTGGTGGTCTCGCGGGCGCGGAGCAGCTGCACGGCAAGGAGATGTCGTACAACAACTACGTCGACGCCGACGCCGCCTGGCGCGCCGCGCACGACCACGGCGAGGTGCCGACGGTCGCGGTCATCAAGCACGCCAACCCCTGTGGCATCGCCGTCGGCATGGACGTCGCCCAGGCGCACCGCAAGGCCCACGCCACCGACCCGCTGAGCGCCTTCGGCGGCGTCATCGCGGTCAACGCCGAGGTCGACGCGGAGATGGCGGGCCAGGTGGCCGAGATCTTCACCGAGGTGGTCCTCGCCCCGTCCTACTCGCCCGAGGCGCTGGAGATCCTGCAGCGCAAGAAGAACGTCCGGCTCCTGCGTATCGACGGTGACGTCCGCCGCGGCGGCGTGGAGCAGCGGGCGATCTCCGGTGGGCTGCTGCTGCAGCAGCGCGACGCGATCGACGCCCCCGGCGACGACCCGTCCTCGTGGACGCTCGCGACCGGTGAGCCCGTCTCCGACGAGGTGCTCGCCGATCTGCTGTTCGCGTGGCGGGCCTGCCGCGCGGTGAAGTCCAACGCGATCCTGCTGGCGTCGGGCGGCGCTGCCGTCGGCGTCGGGATGGGGCAGGTCAACCGGGTCGACTCGGCGCGCCTGGCCGTCGCCCGGGCCGGTGACCGGGCTCGCGGGTCGGTCGCCGCGTCGGACGCGTTCTTCCCGTTCCCCGACGGCCTGGAGATCCTCCTCGAGGCCGGCGTCGCCGCCGTCGTGCACCCGGGCGGTTCGATCCGTGACGACGTCGTCGCCGAGGCGGCCGCCGCCGCCGGGGTTCCGCTGTACCTGACGGGGACCCGGCACTTCGCGCACTGAGTCGGTTCCGGGCTACCCGCGGCCCCGCCCTCTCGGGAGCACCCGCAGCAGGGCGAGGGCCGCGGCGAGCAGCGTCGTGACCGCGACGACGTGCCACAGTGCCGCCAGCGGCCACGGCAGGTCGTCGACGGCGTAGGCGGCCAGCCCGACAGGTGCCGCGACGCCTCCGCCCACCGCGCAGAGCTTGGCGTACACCGGGTCACGCCTCCTGGGGCTGCAGGTGATGCCAGGTGGCGCGGCGGCCGCGCACGGCGTCGGCAGCCGCGCGCAGGAAGACCGCCTGCTGGAACAGGTCGTAGCCGAACTCGATCACCATCGGCAGCGCGAGCGCGATCCCCCTCCAGCCGCGGGCGCGGACCGTCCACACCCGCTCGACGACGAACACCGCGGTGACGCCGACCCAGATCCCGGCAGGTGGACCGAGCAGGCCTGCCGTCGCGAACAGGGTGGTGGCCAGCAGGAAGAGCGCGACCGCGATGATGCCGAGGTACATACCGACCTGCCGGGCGAGGTAGGGCGCGGTCACGGCGGTCAGCCCGTAGCCACGCAGGTTCTCCAGGGCGCCGCGCTGCCAGCGCAGGCGTTGGTGCCACAGGTCGCCCCACGTCGGCATGATCTCGGTGAGGACGCCGCAGCCCGCGGGGGAGACCGTGCGCCTGCCGAGGGTGCGCACGGCCAGGGTGATCTCGTTGTCCTCGGTGAGCGCGCCGGGGTCGTAGACGTGGCCGGCCGGGCCGGGCAGCCGGTCGCCCCGGGCGCGCGCGACCTCGCGCAGCACCCCGACGCGGAAGACGGTGGCCGTGCCGGTGAGCACCGACGCCCGGTCGGCGCGCCGCGAGATCTCGCGGGCGTAGCGGGTGTACTCGTTGCGCTGCAACGCCCCGACCAGTCCTGCCCCCGCCTCGCCGTGGAAGACGCCGCCGACCGCGCCGACGGTGTGGTCGGTGCGCAGCCTCCGCTCCGCGGTCTCGACGAAGCCGGGGACCAGCATCGAGTCGGCGTCGGTGACGAGGACGAGGTCGTCGTCGGACAGCGTGGGCAGCAGCAGGTCGAGCGCCTGGTTCAGCGCGCCCGCCTTGCGGTCGCGGTTGCCGGTGGTCTCGACGACCTCGGCCCCGTGCCTGCGGGCGACGACCGCGGTGTCGTCGGTGCAGTTGTCGGCGACGACGACGATGCGGTGCAACGCCATGGTCTGCCCGTGCAGCGACGCGAGCGCCTCCGGGATCGCCCGCTGCTCGTCGTGGGCGGGGACGAGGGCGACGACCCGCGGCGCGGGGGCGTGGTGGAGGGCGAGCGAGTGGTCGAGCGGGGCCGAGGGGAGGTCGAGGGTGAGGGTGGCCAGCTGGCTCCGGCGTTTCTGACCCCGCGTCACGTGTGTCGCTCCAATGAGTCGGGAGGGAAGGCCCGGGACGACGTTTCGCCCGGCGGGATATTCGTACAGTCACGGCACCTGCGAGCGGCATTCCTCGATCGAGTGACTGTCGGTCGCCGGTGGTCTGCGGTGGGTCGTCCACGGTCCCTCGGGGGGCGGTTGAGTTCGTCGGTGTCGCTGCCTATTGTTCGAACATAGGTTCGAACGATGGCGGGGGTGGGCGATGGCGGAGACCGCGGGGGCCGACGCGGCGAGCAGGCTCGAGGTCGCGCGCGGGCTGCTGCGGCGGCTGGAGCGGCCCGCCCGGCTCGACCCGGCCCGGGCCGCGCCCACCCCGGGTGACGACGGGCGGGTCCTGCCCGTACCCGGGCCGCTGGCCCGGGTGTTGCCGGCAGGCGGGCTGCGCCGGGGGTCGACGGTGGCGGTCGGTGCCGCGCCGGGGGCCACGTCCCTGCTGTTCGCGCTGCTGGTCGAGGCCTCCGCGTCGGGGGCCTGGGCCGCGGTGGTCGGCCGCCCCGACCTGGGGGCGCTCGCCGCCGCGGAGGCCGGTGTCCGGCTCGACCGGCTGGCACTCGTGCCCGACCCCGGGCGCGATCTCGTCGCGGTGGTCGCCGCCCTGGTCGATGGGCTCGACGTGGTGGCCCTCGCCGGTCACGAACGGGCGGGTGTCCGTGCGGCCGACCGGCAACGGCTGGCCGCGCGGGCGCGGCAGCGTGGCACGGTGCTGATCGCGCTGGGCGTGTGGCCGGGCGCCGACCTGGAGCTGACCTGCACCCGGCAGCGCTGGGACGGGCTGGTCGGCGGCGGTGCCGGGCGGCTGCGGGCCCGGCGGGCCGGGGTGCGGGTGCGCGGTCGCGGGATCGCCCCGGGCGGGCGCGAGGCCCGGCTGCTGCTGCCCGGGCCGGTGGGCGCGCCCGAGGCGATCGCCGTACCGGGGCCGGACCTGGCTGCTGCCCCGGTCCCGGCGCGGGTGGCCGCCGTATGAGCACCGCCGCCCGGTGTCGTGCCGCCCCGGGCGGAGAGGAACCGGTGCGGGTGCTGGCGCTCTGGTCGCCCGACTGGCCGGTCACCGCCGCCGCCCGCGCCGAAGGTGTCCCGTCGCACCGGCCCGCTGCGGTGGTCGTCGGCAACCGGGTGCTGGCCTGCTCGGCCACCGCCCGGACCCACGGCGTGCGCCGGGGGCTGCGCCGCCGTGAGGCCCAGTCGCGCTGTCCGGAGCTCGCGGTGCTGGGGCGTGATCCGGAGCGCGACGCCAGGCTCTTCGAGCCCGTCGTCGTCGCGGTGGAGGAGCTGGCGCCGGGGGTGGAGGTCGTCCGGCCGGGGCTGGTGGCGCTCCCCGCCCGCGGGCCCGCCGGGTTCTTCGGTGGGGAGCTCGGGGCCGCGGAGCGGCTGGTCGACCGGGTCGCGGCGCGCACCGGCGTCGAGTGCCAGGTCGGGGTGGCCGACGGGCTCTTCGCCGCGGTGCTCGCCGCCCGCCGCGGGGTCGCCGTCGAGGCCGGGGCCACGCCGGCGTTCCTCGCCGCGATGGACGTCGTCGAGCTCGACCGCGAGCCGGAGGTCGACCGGTCCGAACTGGTCGGGCTGCTGCGCCGGCTGGGGCTGCGCAGCCTGGGCGCGTTCGGGTCGCTCGACGCGGCCGACGTCGCGTCCCGGTTCGGCGCCGATGCCGTCCTCGCCCACCGGCTGGCGCGCGGGCTCGACCCGAGGCCTCCGGTGCGGCGGTGCCCGCCGGAGGAGCTGGCGGTGGAGCTGGAGCTCGACCCGCCGGTCGACCGGGTCGACGCCGCCGCGTTCGCCGCCCGCGGTCTCGCCGAACGGCTGCACCGGGTGCTCGCCGGGCACGGGCTGTCCTGTACCCGGCTGGGCGTCGCGGCCACCACGGAACAGGGGGAGGAGCTGCTGCGGATCTGGCGCTGCGCCGAGCCGCTCACCCCGTCGGGCACGGTCGACCGGGTGCGCTGGCAGCTCGATGCGTGGCTCACCCGCGGCGGGTCGGGCGCCGTCGTGCGGATGCGGCTGACCCCGGAGGAGACGGTCACCGCAGGTGCGCTGCAGCTCGGGCTGTGGGGGGAGGTCGGGGTGGCCGACGAGCGGGCAGGCCGCGCGCTCGTCCGGGTGCAGGCGCTGCTGGGGCCGGGCGGGGTCGTCACCGCGGTGCTCACCGGCGGCCGTGACCCGGCCGAGCGGGTCCGGCTCGTCTCCTGGGGCGATGCCCGCGCGACGCTCGACGGCGTCTCCGACGACCGGGCCGGTCCGATGTCGGGAGAGCCGCCGGCCGCGGAGCCGGGGCCGTCCGAACCGGGCGGCGGCCCCGCCGCCCGGCCGGGTCGCACGGGAAGCGCGGGTCCGGGGCGCTCGCGCGAGCCGGGCCCCGGGGTCCAGCCACCGCTCTCGCCCGCCGGACCCATGCGCCGCAACGCCCGGCGCGGGACCCGCCGCACCAAACCGGTCCGCGCCGCCCGCCCCGGGCTGCTGTCGCCGGCCCCCGTCTGGCCCGGACGGCTCCCCGCGCCGTCGCCCGCGTCGGTCCTGCCGGAACCGCGGCACGCCGTCCTGCTCGACGCCGCGGGCGCGCCCGTCGGGCTCCGCGCGGCCGACCTGCTCGACGCCGTCCCCGCCCGGCTCGACACCTCCGGCGGACCGTCGGGTGCGGTCGTCGGCTGGGCGGGGCCGTGGCCGGTGCAACAACGCTGGTGGGTGCCCGGAGCGGTGAGCACGGCACGCCTGCAGGTCGTGCTCGACGACGGCGTCGCCGTGCTCCTGGTGGCCGCCCGGGGCAGGTGGTGGCTCGCCGCCGTCTACGACTGAGCGGCCTGTCCGTTCCGTACCGTACGGAGCCGTCGCCGCGGACCCCGGACGTTCATCAGCTACAGGACGAAAGTACGTTGACCCGGATCACGGCCGGTCCGGGAGGAGTCGTCATGAGGTCCGGAAGACTCGCGCAGGTCCACAACGTCGAGGACATGCGCAGCCTCGCGCGTCGGCGCCTGCCACGGGCCGTGTTCGACATCGTCGACGGCGGCGCGGGCGACGAGGTCACGTTGCGCCGCAACCGGGAGTCGCTCGACCGGATCGCCCTGCGCCCCCGTGCGCTGGCCGACGTCACGAAGGTCGACACCGCCACGACGATCCTGGGCGACCAGGTGTCGGTGCCGTTCATGCTCGCCCCGTGCAGCTCCGCGCGCATGTGCCACAGCGACTCCGAGCCCGCCGTCGCGCGCGCCGCCGGCCGGCTGGGCACGGCGTTCGCCGTCGCCGGCGGGGCCAGCGAGAAGCCCGAGGTCATCGCCCGCTCGGCCACCGGCCCGCTCTGGTACCAGCTGTACATGAAGCCCGAACACCGGGCGAACGTCGAGCTGATCGACCGCGTCGAGGGCGCCGGCTACCGCGTCCTGTGCGTAACGCTGGACAGTGCGATCAAGCCGTACCGCGAGAAGGACCTGCGCAACCGCGTCGGCATCCCTCTCAAGATCACCCCGCAGCTCGTGCTCGCCGGGGCCTCCCGGCCGCTCTGGGCGCGTGACTACCTCCTCGGCAGCGCCGGGCTCGGCCGGGTCGCCGCCAAGCTCAACCCGCTCGCGGGCCGTGGCGCCGGCGCACCGGCACCGGCCCCGGGCGAGAGCGCCGGGCCCGCCGTCGACGTCATGGCCGCGAAGCGCGCCTACGACAACCTGGCCGACGCCATCAGCCACGTGAAGTCGGTGACGCCGGAGGACATCCGCTGGCTGCGGGAGCGCTGGGACGGCCCCCTCGTCGTCAAGGGCGTCCTGCGCGGGGACGAGGTCCCCATGCTGGTCGACCTGGGTGTCGACGGCATCGTCGTCTCCAACCACGGCGGCCGGAACATGGACGGCGCACCCGCGACGATCGACGTCCTCGGCGAGGTCGTCGACGCCGCCGCCGGCCGGGCCGAGGTGTTCCTCGACAGCGGGGTCCGCCGGGGCTCCGACGTCGTCAAGGCCGTCGCGCTCGGCGCCCAGGCCGTGCTCGTCGGCCGCCCTTACATGTTCGCGCTCGCCGCCGCGGGCGAGGCCGGCGTCGACCGGGTGCTTGAGCTGCTGCGCAACGAGGTCGTGCGGGTGATGTCGCAGCTCGGTGCCGCCTCCGTCGCCGACATCGACGCTTCTCTGGTCGACACCCGACGCTGACCCGCCGCTCCCGACCGGCGCCGTCGTGGGGGTCGCGTCCCGCCGTGCCGTGAGAGTGATCCGGGTGCGCCGGTGACACGCTCGGTGCGACGGGCGGCGGCGTCGACCGGATCGTCGAGCGTGTCGTGCGGTGCGGACGCCTGCGCTGACGACACGTTCGGGCTCGGCCGGCCGGCCCGGCGGGTCCGGAGCCACGCCGTTCAGCGTGTCGTCACGGTCGTGCGGGCGCGCAGAGAACACGCCGGCGGCGGGCTCGGACGTCGAGCGTGTCACGTGAGCCGGTGGGGTGCGCTGGAGACACGTTCGGGCGGTGAGCGGGGTCCTCGGGAGGGATCGTCGGCGGGCGCGGTCGCTCGGGCTGGCGTTGACGTCGGTGTCAAGGTCTAGCGTCGACCTCGACCTGAGGGGGCGGCGATGCGGATCGGTGAGCTGGCGCAACTCACGGACGTGAGCACGCGGACGTTGCGGCACTACGGCGCACTCGGCCTGCTCACCGGGCGCCGCAGCGCGAACGGGTACCGCGTCTACGACGACGCCGACCTTCGTGCGGTCCGCGAGATCCGCATGCTCGTGGCGCTCGGGTTCGCGTTGGAGGACACACGGCCGTTCGTCGAGTGCCTGCGGTCGGGCCACGAGCGGGCGGCGAGCTGCCCCGACTCGCTGGCCGTGCTGCGCCGCAAGATCGCCGAGGTCGACGACTACGTCGACCGCCTGCAGGAGGTCCGCGGCGAGCTCGCCCGCCAGCTCACCGAGGCCTCGCGCGCCCGCTGTCAGTTCTCCGGCATCGAGCCGTAGCGCGTCGCCGCGTCCCGCGGTCCATCCATCTCACCCGCACGACGTTCCCGGGAGGAACCATGTCCGCACCCGACCTGCCCGCCGTCACCGACGCCACCTTCGCGACGGAGGTGCTCGGGTCCGATGTGCCGGTGCTCGTCGACTTCTGGGCCGCCTGGTGCCCGCCCTGCAGGATGGTCGCCCCGGTGCTCGCGCAGATCGGGCGGGAGCGGGAGGGACGGCTGCGGGTCGTGTCGGTCGATGCCGACGCCAACTCGCGGGTCTGCCGGGACACCGGTGTCATGGCGATGCCGACACTCGACCTCTACATCGGCGGTGAGCGGGTGACGCGGGTGGTCGGCGCGCGGGCGAAGTCGGTGCTCGATGCGATGCTCGACGAGCACCTTCCCACCCGGACCCACGCCTGAGTCCGGGATCGGTGGTCGAGTCCTGGACCTGCGGCTGAGCGCCCGGACCGCGGCTGAATGCCGACTGCGGCTTCGCCGAGCCGGGCGCGGCGCGGATCCTGAGCGCTGCCCGTGAAGGCCCTCGACGACGAGGCCGATGCGGTCGGCGCGGATGTTGCCGACCACGGTCACGGCGTTCCGGCGCGGATGGACGTTCATGCTGTCTGCGTGGTGCTCATGATCGGCTGCGGACTCGCCGTCGCGCGGCGGACCGAGCGCGACCACGACGTCGCGGCGCAGCGGCTCGCCGCGCCGGCGGCACCGTCGCGGCGGGTCCGCGTGACCCTGTGGACGACCCGACCCGACCTGATCGAACAGGTGTTCGAGTAGACTCGGCGCGTGGGTTTCAACAATCCGGACGTCAGCTGGGCCGAGCTGGAGTCGGTGCTCTCCGGCCGGCCGCGTGACGGCGCGAGCCTCACCGGCGGTCCCCCCGAAGGCGACGGGGGTGACAGTCCTGCCTGGTCACGCAAGCGTGAGCCCTACCGGGCCCCGCCGTTGGCGGACGGTGGGGGCGGGCGGGTGCCCTACGCCGAGCTGCACTGCCATTCGAACTTCAGCTTCCTCGACGGTGCGAGCCATCCCGAGGAGCTGGTCGAGGAGGCCGCCCGGCTGGGGCTCGGCGCGGTCGCGCTCACCGACCACGACGGGATGTACGGGGTGGTCCGGTTCGCCGAGGCGGCGGCGGAGCTGGGGGTGGCCACGGTCTTCGGGGCCGAGCTGAGCCTGGGCCTGTCCGCGCCGCAGAACGGGGTGCCCGATCCCGAGGGCAGCCACCTGTTGCTGCTGGCCCGCGACCCGGAGGGCTACCGCGCGCTGTGCCGGGTCATCAGCAAGGCTCAGATCGAGGGCGAGGAGAAGGGCCGCCCGGTGTACGACCTGGACCACGTCGTGGGGGAGACGGCCGGGCGGGTCGTCGCGCTCACCGGGTGCCGGAAGGGCGCGGTCCGCCGGGCGTTGCGGTCGGGCGGGCCCGCGGCGGCCGTGGAGGCGCTGACCTGGCTGGTCGACCGGTTCGGCCGGGAGCACGTCGTGGTCGAGCTCACACAGCACGGGCTGCCGGGTGACACCGAACGCAACGACGCGCTGGCCGCCCTCGCGGCCGACGCCGGCCTGCCCACGGTGGCCACCACCGCGGCCCACTACGCCACGCCGGGCCGGTACCCGCTGGCCGGGGCACTGGCGGCGGTCCGGGCGCGGCGCAGCCTCGACGAGGCCGACGGCTGGCTCCCGCCCGCGGCCACGGCGCACCTGCGTTCCGGGGCGGAGATGGCAGCGCGTTTCGAGTCCCGGTACCCGGGGGCGGTGGGCCGGGCCGCGGCAATGGGTGGGGAGTGCGCCTTCACCCTCGATCTCGTCGCGCCCGACCTGCCCCCGTTCGAGGTCCCCGAGGGGCACGACGAGGCGTCCCTGCTCCGGGAGCGGGTGCACATCGGGGCGATGCGCCGCTACGGGAGCCAGGCGGAGAACCCCGAGGCCGCCGAGATGATCCAGCACGAGATGACGATCATCGTCGAGAAGAACTTCCCGGGGTACTTCCTGATCGTCCACGACATCGTCGAGTTCTGCCGGGACAACGACATCCTGTGCCAGGGGCGGGGATCGGCGGCCAACTCCGCGGTCTGCTTCGCCCTGGGCATCACCAACGTCGACGCGGTGGCCAGCGGGCTGCTGTTCGAGCGGTTCCTCTCCCCGGCCCGCGACGGCTACCCCGACATCGACCTCGACATCGAGTCGGGCCGCCGCGAGGAGGTCATCCAGTACGTCTACGGACGCTACGGCCGGGGCTGTGCCGCGCAGGTCGCCAACGTCATCACCTACCGGCCGCGGTCCGCGGTGCGCGACATGGCGAAGGCGCTGGGCTTCTCGCCCGGCCAGCAGGACGCGTGGAGCACGCAGATCGAGCGTTGGCACGGCATCGGCGGTCCCGACGGCCCACCCGCGCCCGAGGGCATGCCGCCCGCGGTGCTCGCGCTCGCCGAGCAGCTGCTCGGGTTCCCCAGGCACCTGGGCATCCACTCCGGGGGCATGGTCATCTGCGACCGGCCGGTGTCGGAGGTCGTCCCCGTCGAGTGGGCGCGGATGGCGGACCGCTCGGTCGTGCAGTGGGACAAGGACGACTGTGCGGCGGCGGGCCTGGTGAAGTTCGACCTGCTCGGCCTGGGGATGCTCACGGCCCTGCACATCATGATCGACCTGGTCGCCGAGCACCACGGCAGGCGGATCGAGCTGCACGAGCTGCAACCGGTCGATCCCGAGGTCTACGCGATGCTGCAGCGCGCCGACTCGGTCGGGGTGTTCCAGGTGGAGTCGCGTGCGCAGATGGCCACGCTGCCGCGGCTGAAGCCCGAGCGCTTCTACGATCTCGTCGTCGAGGTGGCGCTGATCCGGCCGGGTCCCATCCAGGGCGGCTCGGTGCACCCCTACATCCGCCGCCGCCGCGGCCTGGAGACCTGGCAGCACGAGCACCCGTTGCTCGCGGGCGCACTCCAGAAGACCCTCGGGGTGCCGCTGTTCCAGGAGCAGCTCATGCAGGTCGCGGTCGACGTGGCGGGGTTCTCCGCGGCCGACGCCGACGAGCTGCGCCGTGCCATGGGCTCCAAGCGTTCCACCGAGAAGATGGAGCGGCTGCGCGGCCGCTTCTTCGACGGCATGGCCGCCAACGGGATCACCGGCGAGGTGGCCGACGGCATCTTCACCAAGATGCTGGCCTTCGCGAACTTCGGTTTCCCCGAGAGCCACTCGATCAGCTTCGCGTCGCTGGTCTACCAGAGCGCCTGGTTCAAGAGATACCACCCCGCGGCGTTCTGCGCGGCTCTGCTGAACTCCCAGCCGATGGGGTTCTACTCCCCGCAGTCGCTGGTGGCCGACGCGCGCAGGCACGGGGTCCTCGTCCGTGGTCCCGATGTCTGCGAGGGCGGCGCGGAGGCGACGCTGGAACAGGAGCCGCGCAGCGAGGGCGGGGTGGCGATCCGGCTCGGGATGGGCGAGGTACGCAGCGTCGGGATCGACAAGGCCGAGGAGATCGAGGCCGACCGCGTCCGCAACGGGCGCTACCGCGACCTGGCCGACCTGGCCCGCCGGGTGCGGCTGACCGCGCCGCAGGCCGAGGCGCTGGCCACGGCCGGGGCGTTCGGCTGCTTCGGGATCGACCGCCGGTCGGCGCTGTGGGCGGCGGGGGTGGTCGCGGCGGTCCGGCCGGAGCACCTGCCGGGGGCCGCTGTCGGGATGGAGGCGCCCGCCCTGCCGGGGATGACCGACGTCGAGCTCACCGTCTCCGACGTGTGGGCCACGGGCGTCTCGCCCGACAGCCATCCGATCGAGCACCTGCGCCCGACGCTCGACGGTCTGGGCGCGGTGCGTATCGACATGCTCGACGAGGTGGGGAGGCGGGCCATGGCCGGGACCGCGCGCCGCACCGGCAGGGGAGGGCTGGGCGGTTCGGAGGGGGGCGACGCGGTCGTCGAGACCCTCGACCCCTACGACCCCGACGTGCGCCCTCCCCGGGTGCTGGTCGGCGGCCTGGTGACGCACCGGCAACGGCCGGCCACCGCGGGCGGGGTCACGTTCATCAACCTCGAGGACGAGACCGGCATGCTCAACGTGACCTGTTCGGAAGGGCTCTGGGCCCGCTACCGGTCGGTGGCGCTGGGCAGCAGCGCGCTGCTGGTGCGCGGGCGGCTGGAACGCAGCCCCGAGGGTGTCCTCAACCTGGTGGCCGATCGCGTGCAGAAGTTGGCGTTGGCCATCGCCGTCCCGTCGCGGGACTTCCGATGACCACGAGGGGGAGCACGAATTGCATTACATTTCGGAAACGCGACCGGACACCCCGCCCGAAAGGCGGGGTGTCCGGTGGGTAAAACGGACCTACTTGACCATCGGGTTACCCATGGGCATGGGCCGACCACCGAGATCCTGACCGATGCCGTCGATCAAGATGTAGGCGAAGATCGCGCAGAAGATGAACGTCGTGATGCCGGCGATGGGGAACAGACCGGCATTGCCCGCGCTCACGGCGATGAATGCGAGCGCGAACGTCACCACGACGAACAGGAGTCCCAACGTGAAGACGATCGGCAGCCGAAGCGTCGCCAGCGTCAGGATCAGGAACACGATCAGGAACGACAACAGGTAGGTCTGCTGCACCGACGCGACCTGGGGGGCCTGCGTGACACCCCACCAACCGCTGGTCAGGCCGACCAGCAGCACTCCGAAGCTCGCCCAGAAGCCTGCGAACGTCCCGAGCACGGCGGCGACCGTGCTCATCCCGAGGCGGCCGGCCCAGACCGTGGCGACCAGCATGAAGATGCCCGTACAGATCGATACGACGGGGATCATCCCGCCGGGGAGCGTCGCTGTGTCGAGATATCCGACGAACCACAGTCCAAGGGTGATACCACCGGGCAGAAAGGTCGCCAGGCCGAGCAGCAGGGGATTTCCAACGGGTGCCGGGGCAGCTGTTTCCGCAGCGGCATGCGCCCCGGACTGCACGTCGCTTTCAACGCTCATGACCACACTCCTCGTCGAGACGGTCACCGGGTGGCGTCCAACGCCATCGGTGGTCCGATTGTGCGCCCCGGCACGGCGGAATACACCCCTGCGAACGGGCAGTGCCGTCAACGGATCGGGTGAACCCAGGGTGACGGGAGGGCTGTTCGGGGCGAATCCGAATCGAATGACGGATGCGGCCGGCACCTAGTGGGCCGGGTAGTACGACAGAACGGCCGGAGGGTGTGGGACTGTGCTTTCCGACGGGGACGGTCGAGGAATTCGGAGGAGCGGAGTGGTGGAGGCGCCGGGAACGGTCGACGGGGACGAGGAGGTCCGCGGGGTCGACCCGGCGGAGGAGCCGGTCCACGAGGACGAGGACTTCTCCGAGATCGTCGCGGCCGGTGAGCACTGGGTCCGGCGGCGCTTTGTCCGCTGCTCGTTCACTGGATCGGACCTGCGCGGACTGCGGACCGAGGCCTGCACATTCGACGAGTGCGACTTCTCCCGCGCCGACCTCGGCGACTCGCAGCACCGCGGCACGGCGCTGCGCACGTGCTCGTTCACGGGGGTGACGCTGCTCGGCGCGGAGTTCCGCGGGTGCTCGCTGATGGGCAGCAGCCTGCTCGGCGCGCGGCTACGGCCGATCACCTTCGCCGACTGCGACCTGACGCTCGTCGCGCTGGGCCGAGCCGATCTCCGCAAGACCGACCTGTCGGGCCTGCGCCTGCGGGAGGCGAACCTCGTGGAGACCGACCTGCGCGAGGCCGACCTGTCGGGGGCGGACCTCTCCGGGGCCCGGCTGCGCGACACCCGGCTCGAGGGCGCCGACCTGCGCGGCGCGCGGATCGATGCCGACGGGCTCGTCCAGGCACGGCTCACCGGCGCCACCGTCGACGCCGGGACGGCGGTCCGGTTCGCGGTCGCGCACGGCCTGGTCATCGGCTGAGCCCCGCGCCGCGCACCACGCCCCGCCGAGAGCCGCGCCGAACTCGCGTGAGGGTCGGGACGGGTCGGATCAGGTCAGGGGGCCGACAGGCGCACGCGGGTGATCGTGATCGCGAGGATCATCATGACCAGGCCGAAGCCCGAGTACAGCAGCGCATCGACGACCTTGCTGCGGATCGCGAGCAGCCCCGTCCGCTCCAGGGGCAGCATCACCCGCAGCACGGCGGCGACGATCATCGCCCCGCCCAGCAGCACGGCGCCCTCGCGCCAGTGCGCCGTCAGCACCCGTTGCATCCCGGCGAGCGCGATGGCCAGCACCAGCAGCAGCGCGCCGTGGTCGGCGAGCACGGCCCGCCAGCCGCGGCGGGTGCTGTCGACGTCGGTCATCCGAGGGCCCGCTCGGCGGCCTCCACGACGTTGGTCAGCAGCATGCCGCGGGTCATCGGCCCGACGCCCCCGGGCATCGGGGCGATCAGTCCGGCGACCTCGGTGACCTCGGGGTCGACGTCGCCGACGAGCCCGAGGTCGGTGCGGCTGACGCCGACGTCGAGCACCGTGGCGCCCGGCCGGACCATGTCGGCGGTGATCAGCCCGCGCACACCGGCGGCCGCGACGACGACGTCGGCGCGCCGGACCTCCTCGGCGAGGTCGCGGGTGCCGGTGTGGCAGAGGGTGACGGTCGCGTTCTCGGAGCGCCGGGTGAGCAGCAGCCCCAGTGGCCTGCCGACGGTCACCCCGCGGCCGATCACCGTGACCCGGGCCCCGGCGAGCTCGACGCCGTAGCGCCGGCACAGCTCGACGATGCCGCGCGGGGTGCAGGGCAGCGGGCCGGGCTCGCCGAGGACGAGCCGTCCGAGGTTGGAGGGGTGCAGGCCGTCGGCGTCCTTGGCGGGGTCGATGCGCTCGAGCGCGGCGCCGGAGTCGAGCCCCTTGGGCAGCGGCAGCTGGACGATGTAGCCGGTGCACTCCGGGTCGGCGTTGAGCTCGTCGATGGCACGTTCGACGTCGGCCTGGGAGGCGTCGGCGGGCAGGTCGCGGCGGATCGAGCGGATGCCGACCTTCTCGCAGTCGCGGTGCTTGGCCCGGACGTAGGAGTGCGAGCCGGGGTCGTCGCCGACGAGCACGGTCCCGAGCCCGGGCGTCGCTCCCGCCGCCGTGAGCTTCTCCACGCGCGCCGAGAGCTCGACGAGCATCTCTGCCAGGGTCGCCTTGCCGTCCATCACCGTCGCGGTCACGGTCCCATTGTTCCCGACCCCGTTGTCGCCGACCTCGCCACGTGCCCCGCCCCGGGCGGACCCCCCGGGCGAGGTAGGACATCGTCGGCGGATCCGGGCACGATCACCGCCATGAGCGACCCTGCCACGACCGAGGCGACGAGGGCCGGGGTGATCGTCGACACCCTGGTCGACGCGTTCTCCGATCTGATGCGCGCCGACCCGGCCGCGTTCCGCACGAAGTTCCGCAAGATGGCGGCGGACCCGTTCGCGTTCTACCGGGGCAGCGCGTGCCTGTTCTACGCCGACGTGGCGGGCCGCGAGGACCCGTGGGCCGACGGCCGGACGGGCCGGGTGTGGATCCAGGGCGACCTGCACGCGGAGAACTTCGGCACGTACATGGACGGCGACGGCGTCCTGATCTTCGACGTCAACGACTTCGACGAGGCCTACGTCGGGCACTTCACGTGGGACGTGACGCGGTTCGCGGCGAGCCTCGCGCTGCTGGGGTGGCGCAAGGCGCTGTCGGACGAGGCGATCTCGGCGCTGGTCGCCCGCTACTGCCACGCCTACCTGGACCAGGTGCGCTGGTTCGCCGAGCACGAGGGCGACCGCCGGTTCGCGCTGCGCCTGGACACGACCGACGGTCCGGTACACCGGGTGCTGCAGGAGGCGAAGCTGCACACCCGCGTCGACCTGCTCGACGAGATCACCGAGATCGAGGGGACGGAGCGGGTGCTGCGAGAGGTCGCGGGCCTGCGCCGGCTCGACGACGCCGAGCGCGCGTCGGTGCTGGCCGCGTTCGACCGCTACCTGGAGACGATCCCGGAGGCGAAGCGTTCGCGCCCGGTGACGTACACGGTGAAGGACGTGGCGGGCAGGTCGGGTTTCGGCATCGGCAGCGCGGGGCTGCCCGCGTACACGCTGCTGGTGGAGGGCTACAACCAGGCGCTGGACAACGACGTCGTGCTGTCGATGAAGCAGGGCAACGTGGCGGCGCCGTCGCGGGTGGTGGCCGACGCGTCGGTGTCGGGGTACTTCACCCACCACGGGCACCGGACGGCCGTCTCGCAGCGGGCGTTGCAGGCGCACGCGGACCCTCTGCTCGGCTGGACGGAGCTCGACGGGGTGGGGTACGTCGTGAGCGAGGTGTCGCCGTACGCGGCGGACCTCGACTGGTCGAACCTGTCGGAACCCGACGACATCGCGCCGGTGGTGGAGTACCTGGGGCTGGCGACGGCGAAGGTGCACTGCGTGGCCGACGCGGACGCCGACCACTCGCTGGTGCCGTTCCAGACCGAGGACGCGATCCTCGCGGTGACCGACGGCCGCGAGCGGGAGTTCACGAGGTGGGTGACGGAGTTCGCGCACACGTATGCGGCGCGGGTTCGGGCCGACCACGCGCTGTTCGTGGACGCGTTCCGGGAGGGCCGCATACCGGGTGTGACCAGTGCGGCCTGACCGGGCGGGGTGAACGGGGCGGACGTCACCCGGGTGGCCCCGAGCTTTACCAGTACGCTTGTCCGGAGAAGAGACGCGTCCCGAGAGGAGAGCCCGCCGACATGGCGAAGATCAAGGTCGAGGGCAAGGTCGTCGAGCTCGACGGCGACGAGATGACCCGGATCATCTGGCAGTTCATCAAGGACAAGCTGATCCACCCGTATCTGGACGTCGACCTCGAGTACTACGACCTCGGCATCGAGGCGCGCGACAAGACCGACGACCAGATCACGATCGACGCGGCCAACGCCATCAAGAAGTACGGCGTCGGCGTCAAGTGCGCGACGATCACCCCTGACGAGGCCCGCGTCGAGGAGTTCGGCCTGAAGAAGATGTGGCGGTCCCCGAACGGGACGATCCGCAACATCCTCGGCGGCGTGATCTTCCGCGAGCCGATCATCATCTCGAACATCCCGCGGCTCGTCCCGGGCTGGACCAAGCCGATCATCGTCGGCCGTCACGCGTTCGGTGACCAGTACCGCGCGACCGACTTCCGGTTCCCCGGCGAGGGCACCCTGACGGTCACGTTCACCCCGGCCGACGGCTCCGAGCCGATCGAGCACGAGGTGTTCCAGGCGCCGGGCTCCGGCGTCGCGATGGCGATGTACAACCTCGACGACTCGATCCGCGACTTCGCGCGCGCGTCGTTGAACTACGGCCTGGCCCGGAACTACCCGGTCTACCTGTCGACCAAGAACACGATCCTGAAGGCCTACGACGGCCGCTTCAAGGACCTGTTCGCCGAGGTCTTCGAGTCGGAGTTCAAGGAGCAGTTCGACGCCGCGGGCCTCACCTACGAGCACCGCCTGATCGACGACATGGTCGCGGCGGCGCTGAAGTGGGAGGGCGGCTACGTCTGGGCTGCCAAGAACTACGACGGTGACGTGCAGTCCGACACCGTGGCCCAGGGCTTCGGCTCGCTCGGCCTCATGACGTCGGTCCTCGCGACCCCGGACGGCAGGACCGTCGAGGCGGAGGCCGCGCACGGCACCGTCACCCGGCACTACCGCCAGCACCAGGCGGGCAAGCCGACGTCGACGAACCCGATCGCGTCGATCTACGCCTGGACGCGGGGCCTGGCCCACCGGGGCAAGCTCGACAGCAACCAGGAGCTGATCGGCTTCAGCGAGGCGCTCGAGGACGTCGTCATCAAGACGGTCGAGAGCGGCAGCATGACCAAGGACCTGGCGCTGCTCATCTCCAAGGACGCGCCGTTCCAGACCACCGAGGAGTTCCTCGAGACGCTGGACGCGAACCTGCAGAAGGCCCGCGCCTGACGCAGCGGTCCGTCCACGCGGCGCGCATCCCACGACGGGGTGCGCGCCGTGTGGCGTTTCGGGGCGTCATCGGGGTGTCGCTCTCGGCTACGGTGGACGGGTCCCGCGCACCCGAAAGGCCGCAGACCGCTCATGGCGTCCAAGATCACGGTCCCGAAGCTCGACTCGTCCACCTTCAAGGGGTGGGCGTTCGTCCTCGTCGCCGGGACCGTCCTGACGATCCTCGCGCTGATCGACGCCGGCCAGTTCTCCAAGGGCGCCACCGGGTCGACGGGGTGCGTGATGGTCGTCGGCTCCGACACGGTCAACGTGCGGGGCAACCCCGGCGTCGAGCTCGGTCCCGTCGGGGAGCTGACGAAGGGGCAGGAGGTCGACGCGCAGCGCAACGTCGTCAACGGGTACCGGCAGCTGTCGGGGGAGAACCGTTGGGCGCTCGACTCCAGCCTCTCCGCGAAGGCCGGATCGAGCTGCTGACCCGGCGTTACGGCGCCTGCGACCGATCTGTCAGTCTCCTCCCGTGCTCACGGTCAGCTCCGTCAACGTCAACGGCGTCCGCGCAGCGGGCCCCAAGGGCCTCACGGCGTGGCTGGCCGCTACCGACGCCGATGTCGTCTGCCTGCAGGAGACACGCGCCCGCCACGAGGATCTCCCGGCCGAGCTGCTGGACGTCCTCGTCCGCGACGGCTGGAACCTGACCCTCGCCCCGAGTGCGGCGGCGCAGGGCCGGGCCGGTGTCGCGGTGCTGAGCAGGACCGAACCGGAGGCGGTGCGCGTCGGGGTCGACGCGGCGGAGTGGGCCGACGCCGGGCGCTACGTGGAGGTCGACCTCCCGGGCGTCACGGTGGCGTCGCTGTACCTGCCCAACGGCACCGTCGGCACCCCGCGCCAGGAGGAGAAGGACCGGTTCCTGGCGACGTTCGCGCCCTACCTGGCGCTGCGCCGGGACAAGGCGGCCGCGGAGGACCGTGAGGTGCTGGTCTGCGGCGACTGGAACATCGCCCACACCGAGGCCGACATCCGCAACTGGCGCGGCAACGTGAAGAACTCCGGGTTCCTGCCCCACGAGCGCGCCTGGCTGTCGGAGCTGTACGCCGGCGGCTGGGCCGATGTCGTCCGCGGCCTGCACCCGGGTGTCGACGGCCCGTACTCGTGGTGGTCCTACCGCGGCCGCGCGTTCGACAACGACACAGGCTGGCGCATCGACCTGCAGGTGGCCACGGCAGGGCTGGCGGCGCGCGCGCAGACCGCCGTCGTCGAGCGGGCACCCTCTCACCAGGAACGCTGGTCCGACCACGCGCCCGTCACCGTCCGGTACGCGTCGTGAACCCGAGCAGGGTCATCGGCGGCCGCTACGTCGTCCTCGGCGAGCTGGGCCGCGGCGGCATGGGCGTGGTGTGGCGGGCGGAGGACCGGGTGATCGGCCGTCAGGTCGCGGTCAAGGAGCTGCGGCTGCCCGACGGCCTCTCGCCCGAGGAGCACGCCCGGTTCCGCGAGCGGCTGCTGCGCGAGGCGCGCACCGCCGGCCGGCTCAACCACCCGGGCATCGTCACGGTGCACGACGTCGTCGCCGACGAGGGCGTCGACCACATCGTGATGGAGCTGATCGAGGCCGACACCCTGACCGATGTGGTGTCGCGCAACGGCGGCCCCCTCGACGAGCGGTCCGCCACCGAGATCGCCCGCCAGGTCCTGGCCGCGCTGCGCCGGGCCCACGCGGGAGGGGTGGTGCACCGCGACGTCAAGCCCAGCAACGTCATGCTCGGCAACGACGGCCGCGTCACCCTCACCGACTTCGGCATCGCCCACGCCGCCGACGACCCCCGCCTGACGACGACGGGCCTGCTCGTCGGGTCACCCGGCTACATGGCGCCCGAGCGGCTGGAGGGCGCCGACGCGGCGCCGCCCGCCGACCTCTGGGCCCTCGGCGCGACCCTCTACTACGCCGTCGAGGCGGCCGGCCCGTTCAACCGGGAGACCACCCCGCAGACGATCTACGCGGTGATGAACGAGGACCCGCCGCCGCCGCGGTGCACCGGCCCCCTCGGTGCCGTCATCGCGGGCCTGCTCATCCGCAACCCGGCGACCCGGCTCACCGCGGAGCAGGCCGAGGTCATGCTGGCCCGTCCCGGCGACGTCACCGGCACGATGGGGACGAGCCCGACCAGCCGTATCGTCGCCCCGACCCACCCGGGCCCGCCGTTCGGCACCGGCACCGCGCCCGCCCCGAAGGGGCGCACCCTGCCGATCGTGATCGCCGCCGTCGTCGCGCTGCTGGCCGGGCTCGGCCTGGGCGCCTGGGGTGGCGCGAGCCTGCTCGGGGGCGGCAGCGGCGGGGGCGGTGGGACGACCGCATCGGTCGTGCAGTCGTTCACCTACGGCCCGGGCGGCCAGATCCCGCAGTTCGACTACACGTACCCGACCTGTCTGAACGCCCAGCTCGTCCCCGGCCGGTTCATCACCTCCAATGCGTCGACCAGCTGCACCGACCGGCACGACCTGGAGATCTTCGAGTCGCTCACGCCGTTCGACAGCAGCACGAAGGTGCCCTACCCGGCCGTCAAAGATCTCACGGACTACGGCCGGTCCGCCTGCTCGCTGATCTTCGACTCGGCCCGCGTCACCGGGACGGACAAGGCCACGCTGACGTTGACGGTGCTGGTTCCCGGACAACAGACCTTCGACGCGGCCAACGCGGGCAGCAGCGCCGGTTCCCGGAGCGTGCTCTGCGTGCTGGGCCGCACCGACGGCGCGCAGCTGACCGAGACACGGATCGCGGGCTCCTGAGGTCCCCGCCCTCCTGCCCGGACGAACCGGGCCCTGGACGAGGGCGGGTACAACCGCGGAGGGGGTCCGGGATGTTCCGCGAACGACGGGTCGTGTGACGAGAGCACTACGGGACCGGCCGGTCGGTCGACCCCCGCGCGGGGGCGACCTAGTGTGGCCGTCATGGTCGACGTCCTGCCCGATCCGCGCGCCGCTGAGCCAGAGCCCTCCTCGTCCGCGGTGCGGCGGGCGTTGCGGCGCGCCCGCGACGGCGCCGCCCTCGACGTCACCGAGGCCGCTGTGCTCCTCGCCGCCCGTGGGGAGCAGCTCGACGAGCTCCTCGACGCCGCTGCGCGTGTCCGCGACGCGGGGCTGGTCGATGCCGGTCGCCCCGGCGTCGTCACGTACTCGCGCAAGGTGTTCATCCCGCTGACCCGGCTGTGCCGCGACCGGTGCCACTACTGCACCTTCGTGACGGTCCCGCACCGCCTCGAGTCGCTGTACCTGGAACGCGACGAGGTCCTCGAGATCGCCCGCGCGGGCGCGGCGGCGGGCTGCAAGGAAGCGCTGTTCACCCTCGGCGACCGGCCGGAGGAGCGTTGGCCCGCGGCCCGGGAGTGGCTCGACGCCCGTGGCTACGACTCCACGTTGGACTACGTGCGCGCCTGCGCGATCGCGGTCCTGGAGGAGACGGGCCTGCTGCCCCACCTCAACCCGGGCGTCATGTCGTGGGAGGAGCTGACGCGGCTCAAGCCCGTCGCACCGAGCATGGGCATGATGCTGGAGACGACCGCGACCCGACTGTGGTCGGAGAAGTCCGGCCCGCACCACGGCAGCCCCGACAAGGAGCCCGCCGTCCGGCTGCGGGCACTCACCGACGCCGGGCGCGTCGGCGTCCCGTTCACCACCGGCATCCTGATCGGCATCGGCGAGACCCGCACCGAGCGCGCGGAGTCGATCTTCGCGATCCGCGCCGCGTCGCGTGCGCACGGCCACGTGCAGGAGACGATCGTCCAGAACTTCCGGGCCAAGCCCGACACCGCGATGCGCGACGACCCCGACGCCTCGCTGGAGGACCTGGCGGCGACGATCGCCGTCACCCGGATCGTCCTCGGCTCGAAGATGCGCGTGCAGGCCCCGCCCAACCTGGTCGGCGAGGAGTTCGCGCTGATGCTGCGCGCGGGCATCGACGACTGGGGCGGCGTCTCACCCGTCACCGCCGACCACGTCAACCCCGAGCGGCCGTGGCCCGCGATCGACGAGCTGGCCGCCCGCTCCGCCGAGGCCGGGTTCACGTTGCGCGAGCGGCTGACCGTCTATCCGCGCTACGTCCAGGCGGGCTCGCCGTGGATCGACACCCGGCTGCACTCCCATGTCGCCGCACTGGCCGGGCCGGACGGGCTCGCCAACGAGGACGCGGGCGTGGTGGGCAGGCCGTGGCAGGAACCCGACGGCGGGTTCGCCTCGACGGGTCGCATCGACCTCAACGCCTCCATCGACACGACGGGCCGCACCGAGGACCGCCGCGGCGACTTCGACTCGGTGTACGGCGACTGGGAGTCGCTGCGCGACAGCGTGTCCGCCGCCGCGGTGTCGGCGGCGGGAGCGCCGGAGCGGCTCGACTCCGACGTCCGCGCCGGGCTCCGGCTGGCTTCCTGGAACCCCGCCGCGCTGCTGCGCCCGGAGAACGAGGCCGCGGCGATGGCCGTCCTCACCGCCGACGGTGCGGCGCTGGAGGAACTGGCCCGCCTCGCCGACGACGTCCGCCGGGACACGGTCGGCGACGAGGTCTCCTTCGTCGTCAACCGCAACATCAACTTCTCCAACGTCTGCTACGTCGGCTGCCGGTTCTGCGCGTTCGCCCAGCGTGAGCGCGACACCGACGCCTTCAGGCTGTCCCTGGACGAGGTCGCGGCCCGCGCCGCGGACGCCGCGGCCGACGGCGCCACCGAGGTCTGCATGCAGGGCGGGATCGACCCGCAGCTGCCCGTCACCTTCTACGCCGACCTCGTCCGCGCGGTGCACGCGGCCGTGCCGGGCATGCACGTGCACGCCTTCTCACCCATGGAGATCGTGTCGGCGGCGGCGAAGGCGGGCGTCTCGATCAAGGAGTGGATCACCGAGCTGCGTGACGCCGGGCTCGGCTCCATCCCGGGCACCGCCGCGGAGATCCTCGACGACGAGGTCCGCTGGGTCCTCACCAAGGGCAAACTGCCTGCGGCACAGTGGGTCGAGGTCGTCTCCACCGCGCACGAGCTGGGCATCGCGTCGAGCTCGACGATGATGTACGGGCACGTCGACACCCCGTCGCACTGGCTCGGGCACCTGCGCACGCTGGCCGGGATCCAGGACCGCACCGGCGGGTTCACCGAGTTCGTGCCACTGCCGTTCGTACACCACAACGCCCCGATCTACCTGGCCGGCATCGCCCGCCCAGGCCCGACCGAGCGCGACAACCGTGCCGTGCACGCCTTCGCCCGGCTCGCCCTGCACGGGCGGATCGACCACATCCAGTGCTCCTGGGTGAAGCTCGGCGACGCCCTCTCCGCGGAGATCCTGCGCGGCGGCGCCGACGACATGGGCGGCACGCTGATGGAGGAGACCATCTCGCGGATGGCGGGGTCGGAGAACGGCTCGGCCCGCTCGGTCGCGGAGCTGACCGCGATCGCCGCGGCCGCCGGCCGCCCTGTCCGGCAGCGGACGACGACCTACCGCGGCATCCCCGAGCGCCTCACCCCGGCCCGCCGGGGCATCCCGCTGACCCTGGCCTGACTGTGAGGGTGGTCTGACCGGTCCGCGGCGGCGCATCGCGCGGACGCGAGCAGGGTCGCCGCGGGCAGGGCGCACGTACGATGGCCTCATGGGTGTTCTCGGAGAGATGTTCCCGACGCCGAAGATCCGCGACGAGAGCAGCGAGGCAGGCGACGGCCAGAAGTGGCAGCTCGGGCCGATCGACCTCGACTCCAACACCGTCGTGCTGCACCGCCCCGGCTCCGCGACCGAGGGTGGGTTCGAGGCGACCGAGACCGTCGACGTCGGCGGCGACGCGGGCGACAGCGACTGACCACTCACGACCGCTGTGCGAGTGCGGTCACCGTGCGGCGGCCCGCGGGGTCGGCGTCGGTCGCGACGGGCACCAGGCACACCTCGTCGACCCCGGCCGCGGCGTACTCCGCGATGCGTGACCTGACGTCGTCGACCGGGCCGATCGCGCCCACCGCCCCGGCCAGCCCGTCGGGGACCGCGGCCAGCAGCTCGCGCGGCGGCGGCCGGGTCCGCGCGAACGCGACGAGCTCGCCGAACCCGGCCTCGGCGAACACCTCGCCGTACCCCGGCGCGCCCAGGTAGCCGACGACCGCACGCGCGAGCCGGGCGCGCGCCTCCTCGTCGGGGTCGACGGCGGCGGTCACCCACACGGCGACGCGCGGTGGCTCCCGGCCCGCCTCCCGCGCGGCGACGCGCACCGCCTCGACCAGTCGCGCCGCGACCCTCGGCGGCAACAGGTTCAGCACCATCCGGTCGGCGTACCGGCCCGCCACCCGCACCGCCTGCGGACCGAACGCCGCGACCGTCAACGCCCCGCCTGGCGCCGGGGCGCGCAGCCGGTAGCCGCGGGTGCGCACGACCTTCCCGTCGACGTCGGCACGCCCGCCGTCGAGCAATGTCCGCAGCGCCTGCGCGGTCTCGGCCAGCGCCCGCGCGGGCGAGGGTGCCGCCCTGCCGTGCCATCCCGACACGACGACGGGGCTCGACGACCCGATCGCCACCTCCACGGTCCGCCCGGTCAGCTCGGCGACGGTCGCGGCGCCGATCGCGATCTGCACCGGGGTGCGCACGGCCACCGCGAACGGGCCCAGGACCAGCGGGATCGTCCCCGGGAGGGCCGCGGCGAGGGCGAAGGCGTCGTACGTCGCCATCTCGCCGATCCACAGCCGCGCGTAGCCCAGCTCGTCGGCGGCGCGGGCCGTCCCGACCGCCTCTATCGACGGCCGGTCCTGCCACAGCCCGAGCGACACCGACAGCTCAACCACCCGACGACTCCCGCAGTCGCTCCCGCAGCTCGCGCTTGAGGATCTTGCCGACGGGGTTGCGCGGCAACGCCTCCACGACCTCGAGGCGTTCCGGCAGCTTGTAGGAGGCGATGCGCTGCGCGCGCAGGGCGTCCACGAGGTCCTCGAGTGTGGGCGGCGGGACTCCCGGGGCGGGCACGACCACCGCTGCCGCCCGCTCGCCCAGCACCTCGTCCGGGTAGCCGACGACCGCCGCCTCGGCCACGGCCGGGTGCGCGACGATCAGCGCCTCGACCTCGGCTGGGGAGATGTTCATGCCCCCGCGGACGACGAGGTCGCGGGCCCGGTCGACGTAGCGCAGCATCGTCGGGTCCTCGGCGGCGATCTCGAAGACGTCGCCGCTGCGGTAGTAGCCCCGCTCGTCGAACGGCTCGCCCCCCGGCGAACCCCAGTACCCGGAGAAGATCGTCGGCCCGGTGACGCGCAGCTCACCGGGTCGGCCCGGCTCCGTGACGTCGTCCCCGGACTCCCTGTCGACGAGCCTCGTGCGCACCCCGGCGCTCGTCGGGTTCGGCCAGGTCAGGCCCGGTCCGCCGAACCACGGGAAGTACGCGGCGCGGGCGTCGGGGTCCGGGACGGTGTGCTGGTCGGAGATCAGCGGGACGCCCTCGTTGGACCCGAAGAAGTTGGTGACCTCGATGCCGAAGCGGTCACGCCACTCCCTGATCAGCCACCCGGACAGCGGCGCCGAGCCGGACCCGATCACCCGCAGGCTCGACAGGTCGGCGGAGTCGAGCAGCCCGGGTGCGCGCAGCATGCCGGTCAGCAGCGCGGGCGTGGCGAGCGTGTAGGTGACGCGTTCGCGCGCGATCTGGCCGAGGAACGTCGGCAGGTCGAAGGGATGGTGCTGCACCAGCGTCGCGCCCGTCAGCAGCCACGGCACGAGGACGCCGCCGAAGCCGGCCATGTTGACCAGCGGGAACGGGCTGAGGATGACGTCGTCTGCGGTGAGCGCGGGCGCCGCGGCGCAGCCCTCGCCGATGACGTTCCAGCCGTTCGCGCAGCGCGGCACACCCTTGGGCGTGGCCTCGGTGCCGGAGGTCCAGCACAGGGTCACGACGTCGGAGGGATGCCCTTCCACGCTCGGCAGCTCCCCGGCGGGCTCTGCGACGGGGCCGTCGAGCGTGATCACCGGGAATCCGCCGACGGACCCGGCCTCCTCGGCGAGAGGGCGGTCGCCGAACCGCGTCACGGTCACGAACGCGCGCAGCCCCGCGACCGGCGCCAGCGTCGACAGCTCGTGTTCGCGGTACTGCATCGGGAACGGCGACACGATCGCGCCGAGCCGGACACACGCGAGATAGGCGACGACCAGTTCGACGGTGTTGGCCAGCTGTGTCCCGACGACGTCGTCGACGCCGACCCCGGCCCGGTGCAGCACGCCGGCGAACCGGTCGACCTCCGCGTCCAGCCCGGTCCAGCTCAGCCGACGTGGCGGGGTGCCGAGCAACGCCTCGCGGTTGGCGGGGTCGACGACGGCCGTCGCGTCCCCGCGCTCGGCGACCCGCGCCCGGAACAGCGCGTCCCAGGTCCACGCCGGGTCGTCACGCCACCACCCGGCGGCGACGTACTCGTCGATACGGGTCTGCGGATGCAGCCTCACCAGAGCCTCCGAAGCGCGACGAGAGGTCGTGAGTGGCAATGGTCGCCACAGCGACCATTGCCACTCACAGGAGCTGGTCGGCGCGGACCCACGTGGCGTGGAATCCCAGCGGGACGCGTTGCGGGAGCAGGACACGGGCGACCGGGCCCGCCCCCAGGTCCGACGCGTCGAGGATCTGCACCTCGGAGCGGTCGTCGCGCTCGTCGGTCACGAAGGTCACGAGGTAGCCGTCGTCCTCGCCGGTGCTGCCGTCGCGCGGCGCGAACGGGGCCTCGCTGCCGAACCGGCCCTCGCCGAACCAGTGGTGCTGACGCTGCCCGGTGACGCGGTCGTAGCGCAGCAGGCCGTCGAAGCGGACGGTCTCGGCGTCGGCGATGTGGACGTTGTAGGCGTAGCGGGTGGGACGGCCGCAGGCGCGGGCGTCGATCGACGGGAACTCGGTGTTGACGTCGTCGAGCTGCGCCTCGGTGGTGGTGCCGGAGTCGAGGTCGAAGACGTAGCGGTGCAGCCGGGCGTCCAGGCGCAGGTAGCCGAGCAGCTTGCCCAGCGGTCCCGGGCGGGTCGGGACGGGCTCCGGGCGGGTCACCCGGCAGACGTCCATGACGATGGTCCGGCCCTCCTCCCACGCGTTGACGACGTGGTAGATGTAGCAGGGCTCGGCCTCGAACCAGCGCACGTCGCGCGCCTGGCCGCGGCGCGGGATGACGGCGAAGCGGGACGGCGTGCCGCGGTCGAACGCGATCTTGTAGCGGCCCTGCGCCGCCGCCGCGGGGTCCTGGGTCAGCGGCAGGTCCATGAGGATCGAACAGTTCTCGGTGATCGCCATGTCGTGGGGCAGCCGCGGGCCGGGCAGGTCGATCTCCACCTCGTGGTCGATCGCCCCCGCCGCGTTCACGACGCCGTAGCGCAGCAGCGGGCTGCGGGCGCCGTAGTCGAACCACATCAGCTCGCCGGTGTGCTCGTCGACCTTGGGATGGGCCATCACGTCGCCCTTCAGCGTCCCCAGGAAGGTCTCGACGCCCAGCGTCTCCAGCGACAGCGGGTCCATGCTCATCGGCTGGCCGCACAGGTACCACGTCGCGAGGACCCGGCCGCGGTGATGGATCAGGTCGGTGTTGGCGGAGTCCTTGAACGGCAGCCCCCGCGCCGAGCCGACGGGGTTCCCGCGTGGCGACTCCATGACGCCCGACCACAACGCCGAGCCCGCGGCCTCCTCCGCCTCCAGTGCCCGGGTGCGGACGAACCGGTTGCGGTAGCGGGCCGTCCCGTTCTCGAAGGCCATCGCGTGGACCATGCCGTCGCCGTCGAACCAGTGGTAGCGGCCGGGCGCGTCGAACCGGCGGTTCGGGCCGTTGCGCAGGTAGACGCCGTTGAGGTCGCGCGGGATCTCACCGATCACCGTGAGCTCGTCGGCCGTCAGTTCGTCGCGGACCGGCGCGAAGATCCCGAGCAGGTACGGGTTCTCCTCGTCGGCCTGCTCGACCGCGACGGCCGCGGGCTCGTCGAATGTGGTCACCGCTGACCTCCCGTACCGAGACCTGGACCATCCCGACGCTAGGCCGCGGTGTCGCCGGTCACAACCCGATCGGGTCGGGCGCTGCCCGTTCGTCCCGTCGTGGGAACGGGTAGACGACGGAAAGAGCCCGAACGGTGACCCGATCGCCGCGACAGTGGTGTCCGGCTCGCGAGAAGATCTCCGAACCGCCAGACGACGTGAGGTGACTGCCGTGGCCGTCGACGCCAAGCCGACAGACAGGCCGGCCGACGAGGACGCCGACGACGCGCCCACCGGGCCGACGAAGTTCGAACAGCTCCGCGAGAGGTATCCGTGGCTCGACCACGTCGTCCGCGCCGGTGCCCGCTACACCGACCGGCACGGCGATCACTACGCCGCTGCCATCACCTACTTCAGCGTGCTGGCGCTCGTGCCGCTGCTGATGATCGCGTTCGCCGCCGCCGGGTTCGTGCTGCGCGCCCAGCCCGAGCTGCTCGACCAGCTCCGCGCCGGCATCACCACCGCCGTCCCCGGCGGGCTGGGCGACACCCTCAACGACATCATCCAGAAGTCCATCGACCAGGCCGGCGCCGTCGGTGCGCTGGGCCTCGTCGGTGCCCTGTACTCCGGGATCGGCTGGATGAGCAACCTGCGCGAGGCACTGTCGGAGCAGTGGGCGCAGCCGCCGGAGACGCCCAACGCCATCAAGAAGCTGCTGTTCGACCTGCTCGCGCTCCTCGGGCTGGGGCTCGCGCTGGTCGTGTCGTTCGCGGTGACGGCCGTCGGTACCGGGCTCGGACGGTTCCTGCTCGACCTCGTCGGCCTCGGCGACCAGGGCTGGGCGCTGTTCCTGCTCGGCGTCGTCGGGGTGCTGCTCGGCCTCGCCGCCAACTGGCTCGTGTTCGTCTGGGTGATCGCCAGGCTGCCGCGCGCTCCCGTCGCCACCCGCAGTGCGCTCAAGGCCGCCCTGCTGGGCGCCGTCGGGTTCGAGATCCTCAAGCAGGTCATGACGATCTACCTGCGCGGCATCACCAGCTCGCCCGCAGGGGCGGCGTTCGGGTCGATCATCGGTCTGCTGATCTTCGTCTTCTTCACCTCGCGCTTCATCCTCTTCGTGACGGCCTGGGCAGCGACGTCGAAGGAGAACGAGCAGGAGGAGCCCGTCGACGTGCCCGCGCCGGCGGTCATCCGGTCCGAGGTCGTCGTGAGGTCGGGGCCGACGCCGGCCGCCGCCGCAGGGCTCGTCGGTGTCGGGGTGCTGACCGGGTTGCTGGGCCTGCGCGCCCTGTCCGGGAAGCGCCGCTGACTCAGCTCTCGTCGGCCCGCGGCTCGGGCGGCGCCGCCGAGGGCGGGGTGTGCGGACCGGCGGGACGGCGCGGCCGGGCCGGGCCGTCGAGGTAGCCGTCGGAGTCGTCCGCGCCGGCGCGCACCCGGCGGACCACGTACCCGACGGCCGCCGACAGCCCGACGAGCAGAACCAGTCCCGCGACGATCCATCCCACCGGGCTCGACGACTCCGGCAACGACCCCTGCGGTGCGGGGGCCCCGGGCGTCGCGGGTGCCGACGTGACCGGCGCCTGATCCACCAGCGTCCCGACCGGAGCGAGGCCTGCGGGCAGCGCGAAGCCGTAGTCCAGCAACGTGCTCGCCTGGGCCACCATCCGCACAGGGTGCTGCTCCCCGCGCACCAGCGCCACCACGATCCGACGCCCGTCCCGGCGTGCGGCGCCGACGAACGTGTGCCGCGCCGCGTCGGTGAAACCTGTCTTCCCGCCGAGCGCGCCGTCGTAGGAGCGCAGCAGCGGGTCGTCGTTGGACAGCATGAAGCCCGCGTGCGTGCCGAACCCCGGGAACTGCACCAACCGCGTCTGGGTCAGCTCCGCGAACGTCGGGTTGCGCATCGCCGCGCGGAACAGCAGCGCCAGGTCGTAGGCCGACGTCGACATACCCGGACCGTCGAGCCCCGACGGCGTCGCCGGGCGGGTGTCGAGGGCCCCCAGCGCCGCGGCCCGCTGCTGCATCAGGTCGAGCGTCTGCGGCACCCCGCCCAGAGTGCGGGCGAGCGCGTGCGCGGTGTCGTTGCCCGAGTTCAGCAGCAACCCCGACAACAGCTGCTGCACCGTGTACGTCCCGCCCGGCCCGATCCCCGCGCGGCTGCCGTCGACCTGCACATCCGACATGTCGCCGCTCACGACCTGGTCCATCGGCAGCCGGTCGAGCACCACGAGCGTCGTCAACAGCTTGAGTGTCGACGCCGGGCGCTGCCTCCCGTGCGCGTCCCGCGCCGCCAGCACCGCACCCGAGTCGAGGTCGGCGACCACCCACCCCGCCGCGTCGATCCCCGTCGGCAGCGGTGGTGCGCCGGCCGGCAGCGCGAGGTCGCACGTGCCCAACGCGGGCCCGCCGACGGCCGGGTCCTGCACGGGCAGCGGTGCGACCGGGGTCGGTCCCTCCTCGACCGCGGGTGGTCCGGGTGGTGCCGCATGCTCGTGGCAGACCGGGGGAGCCTGTGCACGCGCCGGTCCCGCCGCCACGGTCGCCACCGACAGCATCGCCGCGACCGCCGCCCCGACGGCCACCGCCCTGATCCGCCCCCGCACGACGATCGACACTAGCCGCCGCACCGCCGTCCCCGGCTCCGCCGCGCTGCGGATCCGGCCGCCCGGGTGCCCCCGCGGACGAGGCGCCGAGGGACGGGGGCGCGGGTCCTTGGGCGGGCCGCGTCCCGCGGAGAGGTCAGGGGGTGGCGTCGCGTTCGGCGCGGGCCTTCACCGCGGCCTGGGTCTCCTGCGTCGCTCACTAGGTCCCGCACGACCTCCGCGGGGGCCGCGACGTCGTTGCTGCGTTCGTCCACGGGGACGCTCCTCTCGCCTGCCGCCCGTCCTCCCCGCGACGGACTCCCACGGTGTGACGGACACGCCACACCGTCGGGCGACGGTGCCGCCCGACGCCCGGTCCGGCACCATTGCCGGTGATGCGTGACGAGCCGAGCCCTGTTCCCGCGAGCGACCCCCACGCCGGGGGGCCGGTCGCGGACGACGACGCGCCCCCTTGTCGCGACCCACGCGCCGCCGCGACCGACGTCGCCGACGCCCGGCCCGACGAGCCCGAGGTGCCTCGCCCTCTGCCCGAGCGGGGCCGGGTCGAGCCGGGGCAGATCTTCTCCGGCCCGCACGCCCACCGCGACGCGCCGCCCGACCCGGGACCGCCGACCGTCCTGCACGACCCCGTGGGTCGCCCCCGCGACGACGGCCCGCCGACCGCAGTGGTCGGGCCCGCCGACGCCCCACGGCCCGCCGCACCCCAGGGCCTCCCGCCGGGCGCCACACCGCTGAACCCGCAGGCAGCCCGAGCGCAGGCCGCCCATGCGCAGGCTGCTCGTGCCCAGCCCCCGAGTGCCCAGCTCCCGAACGTCCAGCCCCCGAACGTCCAGCCCCCGAACGTCCAGCCCCCGAACGTGCCGTCACCGGTCGGCCGCTCGTCGGCGCGGCTGCCCGAGGTCGCGCCGGCGCCCCGCCCGCCCGCCGGTCCCGAGATCGAGGGCCCGCACACGCCGGACTCTGGTCGGCACGGTGCCGATCCGCGCGAGCAGGGCCGTCACGAGCAGGAGAGCCGGGATCCGGGACGGCACGAGACGCCACCGGAAGCACGCCGCCGCGACGCCCCTCTCGGGCCGTACCCGCCCGGTGATCCCCGCCGCGCGCTGTGGCCCGGAGGTGCCGGGCAGCCGGTACCGGTCCGGCGTGAGCAGGCGCAGGGCCCCGCGCAGCCGGGACCTGGACACCCGGGACCTGGACACCCGGGCCCTGGGCAGCCGGGCCCTGACCGCCCGAGCCTCGGGCACTCGCGTTTCGCGGAGCAGAACCCGAACCAGCGGTACGACGTTCAGCAGAACCCCGGTCAGTCAGGTCCGGGACAGCCGGGTCCGGGACAGCCCGGCCACGCGCAGCCGGGCCTCGGCCAACCCACCGCGGGCAACGCCGACCCCGCACAGCCGACCTCCGGCAGGCCCGCGCCCGGGCGGCCGGGCCCAGGCCCGGCCCCGGGCCTACAGCCAGGCTCCGGCCGGCCAGGCCCGGGACAGCCGGGGCCCGGCCGGCAGATTCCCGCCCGACAAGGGCAAGGCCACCCCGGCCAGCCCGGTCCGGCGCCTCATCCCGGCCAGGGTCACCCCGGACCGGGGCCCGGATCGGGACCGGGGCCCGGATCGGGACCGGGGCAGGGACCCGGGCCCGGACAGGGCCAGTTCCCTCAGGCCGTGACCCGCGGTCGCCCGCGTCGATACGACCCCCGCGACCCCGACTCACCTCCCGATCCCGGCCCCGTCCCGCCGCCGTGGCAGCGGGGCCCGGGTTCGGTGCCCGGCGCTGCCCTGCCGACGACCCCGCTCGTCCGCGGCGCCGACCTCCCGACCCTGCGCCCCCAGCCCATGCCCGGCGGCCTCTCGCCGGACCAGGCCCCGACCCAGCTGTTCTCGGGCGCGGAGCTGCGGGCAGCGGCGGCGCAGGACGAGGCGGCGATGCAGACGCGCATCGTCAGCGGCACAGGTGTGCGTGCGGCATTGCGGGCCGGTGCCGAGCCGGGTACCCAGGCCTACCCGTGGCTGGGTGACTCGCCGACCGAGCTCATCCCCGCGATCACCGACGACACCGAGCTGCTCACCCGGCCAGAGGCGCCCGCTCCGGCGCAGCCCAAGGGCCGGTCGCTGGGCCGGTCGACGGGCATGATGGCGATCGCGAGCCTGGTCAGCCGAGTCACGGGCTTCCTGCGGCAGATCGTGCTGGTCGCAGTGCTGTCGCTCGGCATCGTCAACAGTTCCTACACGGTCGCGAACACGCTGCCGAACATCGTCTACGAGCTGCTGCTGGGCGGCGTGCTGAGCAGCGTGATGATCCCGCTGCTGGTCCGCGCGCAACGCGACGACCCCGACGGGGGCGCCACCTACACACGCAAGCTGCTCACGGTTGCGGGCGTCGCGCTGCTGCTGGCGACGATCGTCGCGATGCTCGCCGCGGGCTTGCTGACCAGGTTGTACCTGGGTGGGGAGACGACGGCGACGGCCAACCCCGACTTGGCGACGGCGTTCGCATGGCTGCTGCTGCCACAGATCTTCTTCTACGGAATCGGCGCCCTGTTCGGCGCGGTGCTCAACAGCAAGGGCGTGTTCGGGCCGTTCGCGTGGGCCCCGGTGCTGAACAACGTCGTGGTGCTGGTGGTGCTGGGCGTGTTCGTGCTGGTGCCCGGCGAGATCAGCGTGAACCCCGTCGAGATGGGCAACACGAAGCTGCTGGTCCTCGGCATCGGGACGACGCTGGGTATCGCGGTTCAGGCGTTGATCCTGCTGCCGGCGCTGCGTCGCGTCGGGGTGTCGTTCAAGCCGTTGTTCGGCTGGGACCCGCGGTTGCGCTCGGCGGGCGGGCTCGCGATCTGGGTCGTCGGCTACGTGCTGATCGGCCAGGCCGGCTACATCGTGACGACGCGGGTCGCCGCGGCCGCGGACGGCGGTGCCGTCGCGATCTACAGCAATGCGTGGCTGTTGCTGCAGGTGCCGTACGGCGTGCTGGGCGTGTCGTTGCTGACGGCGTTGATGCCGAGGATGAGCAAGGCGGCCGCCGAGGGCCGCATCGACGACGTGGTGATCGACCTGTCGTTGGGCAGCCGGCTGTCGACGGTGTTCCTGGTGCCGATCTCGGCGTTGCTGACGGTGTTCGGCACCGAGGTCGGGGTGGCACTGTTCTCGCTGGGGCACGGCGACCGCGACGGCGGGGCGTCGACGCTCGGTGCGGCGCTGGCGGTGTCGGCGTTCGGGCTGCTGCCGTACGCGGTGACGTTGCTGCAGCTGCGGGTGTTCTATGCGCTGACCGACTCCCGGACGCCGACGATGATCCAGCTGGTGATCGTCGTCGTGAAGATCCCGATGCTGTTGCTGTGCCCGGTGCTGCTGCCGCCGCAGGACGTGGTGCTGGGACTGGCGGCGGCGAACAGCCTGTCGTTCGTGGTCGGCGCGATCGTGGGGCAGTGGCTGCTGGCCCGGCGCCTCGGCCACATCGCGACGGGCGAGGTGCTTCGCACGGTCGGGACGACGACGTTGTCGTCGGTGGTCGGCGCGATCGTCGCCTACGGGGTGGTGCTCGGGATCGGGCACCTGCTCGGCGGCTGGGGCGCGGGTGCGGGCAGCGCGTGGGCGCAGCTGGTGCTGGCGCTCGTCGTCGCGGCCCCGGTGATGCTGGCGATGCTGTGGGTGTTCCGGCAGCGTGAGCTGGAACCGGTGTGGCGGCGCCTCGGCGGCTCCCGCAGCCGCAGCCGGGCCTGATCAGCGGTCGACGACGGTCCCCAGCGCAACCTCACGGTCGTCGGACGCGCGCCGGACAGCAGTGAGGTTGCGCCCGGTCGTGCGGCCCCGGAACGCCGACGGCCGGCACCCCGCTGGGGTACCGGCCGTCATCACGACGCAGCGGGACTCAGTCGTCCGGGTCGTCGGTCACCGTGTCGGCGGCCGAGGCGCCGTTGGGCGACTTCACCGCGGCCTTGGCCCGGTGGTTGTTGCTGCGCCGGGCGGTCGGGCGCGGCGGCGGCGGGGGCGTCTGCATCTGCGAGCTGCCCCGGCCGAGGATGAGCTCGGCGAAGGTGGCCATGGCCTCGTCGAGCTGACCGGCGTTGCGCCGCTCGGACTCGCCGTTGGCGCGCACCACGAGCTCGGTGACCGCGGCGGTGTCGGGCCGGTCGCCCAGCGCCGACTCGAGCGCACCGAGCTTGTTCTCGACACCGCTGCTCAGCGACGACAGCGCGCCGGTGAGAGCGTCCTCGACGGTGTCGATGCGGCCGGCGACGGCCTCGAGGCGCTCCGCGAGGGTCTCCAGACGCTCGGTGAGGCCGGACAGCGCCGGGGTGTGGTCGACCTGCGGCCGCGAGGCCAGGTCCTCCAGACGACGGTGCAGGCCAACGCTGGTGTCGCCGAGGAGGTTGCGGACGCCCTCGTTGTTCTCCTCGACCGAGCGCAGTGCGCCGTCGAGCTGCTCGCGCACCATGCGCTCGACGCCGTCGACGCGCTCCTTGATCGGGGTGGCGACGGCGTTGGGCATCGCGTCGAGACGCATCTCGTGCCGGTCGAGCCGGTTGTCGAGGTCGTCGAGGCGCTTGTGGAGGCCGCCGAGCCGGTCGTCGAGGCCGTCCATGCGGCCCGAGACACCCTCGAGGCGCCCGGCCATCCCGTCGAGACGGCCGTCGAGCTGGGCGAACGGCTTGGCCAGCTTGTCGGGGAGCGACTCGATCGCGCGCACCACGGTGGCGAGAGCGGCGTCCTGTGCGTCGAGCTTGGCGACGGTCTCGTCGAGTCGCTCGGCCAGCACGCTGACCTCGGTCCGGTCGGGCAGCTCGGTGAGCCGCTTGCGAACGGTGCCGATCGCGTCGAGTGCGGTGAGCCGGGCGTGGATCTCGTCGAGGGAGTCGAAGATCTGCTGCTGCTCGCTGTCGCGGATCTCGGCAGCACGCATGAGCATGCCGCGCATCCGGTCGAACGACAGGGTGGTGTTATCGCTCATCGATGGTGCTTCCTCTGAGCCGGATGGGGGAGCTGAACAGAGCGTAGCGACTGGCCCATTTAGCTCGACAGGGAGTCACCGTTGGGCCGTTCGGGCGTCTCCTCACGCCCGTTCCGGGGAGCGGACCGCCGGGTATAGCGTGGCCGGCGTGCCCGCGCCCCTGAGCCCGGAGAACATCCGAACCGCCCCTAAGGTCCTGCTCCACGATCACCTGGATGGCGGTTTGCGGCCATCCTCGATCGTCGAGCTGTCCGATGCCGTCGGCTACCGGTCACTGCCGACGCGTGATCCCGGCGAGCTCGCCGAGTGGTTCCTCGGCGCCGCTCACAGCGGCTCCCTGGAGCGCTACCTGGAGACGTTCGGCCACACCGTCGCGGTGATGCAGACGGCGGAGTCCCTGCACCGTGTCGCGGCCGAGTGCGCGGAGGACCTGGCGGCCGACGGTGTGGTCTACGCCGAGGTGCGCTTCGCCCCGGAGCTGCACACCGAGCAGGGGCTCGACCTCGACCAGGTCGTGACGGCGGTGCTGGAGGGCTTCGCGGCGGGCACGGCGCGGGCGGGCGCTGCGGGACGGTCGACGCGCATCGGCTGCCTGCTGACGGCGATGCGGCACGCGGCGCGGTCGCGGGAGATCGCCGAGCTGGCTGTGCGCCACCGCGACGCCGGGGTCGTCGGCTTCGACATCGCGGGCGCGGAGAAGGGCTTCCCGCCCACCCGTCACCTCGACGCCTTCGAGTACGTCCGCCAGCAGAACGCGCACGTCACGATCCACGCGGGCGAGGCGTTCGGGCTGCCGTCGATCTGGGAGGCCATCCAGTGGTGCGGGGCGCACCGCCTGGGTCACGGGGTGCGCATCGTCGACGACATCTCCGTCGGCAACGACGGCCTGCCTGCGCTGGGCCGGCTGGCCGCGTTCGTCCGGGACACCCGCATCCCGCTGGAGATGTGCCCGACGTCGAACATCCAGACCGGGGCGGCGGAGTCGATCGCCGAGCACCCGATCGGCCTGCTCACGAAGCTGCGCTTCCGGGTCACGGTGAACACCGACAACCGGCTGATGTCGGGCTGCACGATGACCTCGGAGCTGGCGACGCTCGTCGACACCTTCGGCTACGACTGGGCCGACATCCAGTGGTTCACCGTCAACGCCATGAAGTCGGCGTTCATCGGGTTCGACGAGCGCCTCGCCCTGATCAACGACGTCATCAAGCCGGCGTACGCCGACCTGCAGCGTTAGGGGTCAGACCGGCCGCAGCCGCGACCGCACCCGCTCGACCAGCGCCGCGAACCGCGCGGACTCCACGTCGAACGGCGGGCTCGGCGCGAGCCGCGTCGGGTCGGGCCGGATCACGAACGACACCAGCCAGCCCAGGCTCTCCGACTCCGCGAACTCCTCGCGCGGGATCGGGTCGCCCGCCCAGTCGCCGATGTCGATCATGAGTTCGACGGCCAGGTCGAGCTGGGTGGGGTCGACGGTGAGGGTGCCGTCGGCGATGTCGTCGGCGATCCCGGCGAGGATGTAGGTGTTGAGCTCGTCGACCTTCACCTCGAGCTCGCCGACGGACGCCTTGTCGAGGACCTCGTCCCACGTCGACGCGCCGGCGATGTCGTTGTCGGAGTCGCTGCGGTCGGCGTCGGCGAGGTGCCGGGCGAGCGCCCGTTCGCTGGTGAAGACGTCGATGCGGCCCTCGGAGCCGAGGAACACGGGATCGTCGCCGAGGTAGCAGCGCAGCGTCACGTACTCGACATCGGCCAGCACGATGCGGATCGGGTCGATGCCGACGTTCTCCCAGAAGGTGGGCTCGCGCTCGGCCTCCTGCTCGGCCTCGTCGTCGTCGACCTGGTCCTCGATGGCCTCCTCGACGGCGTCGTCCTCGAGCTCGCGCTCGTCCTCGTCGTCCTCGGACGAGCCGGGGTGCTCCGAGCGGACCGTCGCGACGGCCGCTGCCTCGCGCTCGGCGAGCCGCTCGGCCTCGACGGTCGCCGCTGCGAGTGCCTTCTCGTCGACCTCCGGGGTGGCGACGACGGCGTCGAGCGCATCGATCACCTCGTCCCAGCGCTTGGCGACGGTCGCGACGAGCTTGCTCCAGAGCCGGTCGCCCTCACGGCCGGTGAAGGGCAGCGTGCCCTGCTGCAGCATCGCGAAGCCGGGGGTGGAGTCGAGGATCGCGGTGACCTTCTCGAGCCCGCAGACGTCGGCGATCGAGGTGATCATCGTGATCGTCTCGGCGAGGTCGCCGATCGTCCACGTGTCGGGGTCCTGCGCGACGACCTCGGGCACGCCGACGATGTCGTAGACGTGGGTGTCCTCGGGGGTCAGCTCGGCCACGCTCAGCTCGGGCACGACGCCCCACGCCGGGTGGTCGACGAGGTCGTGTCCCTCGGCCGTCCGTACGAACGCGGCGAGCTGCGCGACCTCGGGGAACGCGAACAGGTTGTCCTCGTCGCCGAGGAACGCCTCCCACTCCTCGCCGTCCTCGCGCCATTGCGGCGCCCAGAGCGTCACGAGGTCACCTGCGGTGAGGGACAGCCGGACCGGGACGATGTCGCTTGCCACGCGCCGGAGGATAGCCGCGACGGCTGAGACGTTCCTGATCAGAGCCGTGTCGTTACCCGAGTGCGGTCAGGGTGGCCGCGCGGATGCGTTCCTGGGCGTCGGCGTGGTCGATGCCGGGGGCGCCGTCACCGGGCTGCGGGCCGTAGTCGCCGAAGTCTGCGTGCACCGCACCGGGCACGGCCACGAACCGCGTGGACGGTGGCAGCGACGCCTTCGACTCGTCGACGTCGGCGGGTGTGGTGAGGCCGTCGGCGGTCCCCGACACGGACGTGACGGCGAGACCGGTCCGCCCGGCCAGGCTTCCCGACGGGTAGGACGCCCACAGCACGAGCCCGGCGGCGCGGGAGCCGGGCGCGGCGGCGTAGTCGGCCGCGGCCACCCCGCCCATGGAGTGCCCGCCGACGACCCAGCGCCCGATCTCGGGATGCGCCGAGACGACGGCGGCCGCCTGCGACGGCTGCAGCAGGGCGAGCCCCAGCGGCGGCTTCACGATGACGACGAGGTGCCCTGCGGCCGCGAGCGGACGCAGGATCCCCACGTAGGCGCGCGGATCGACCCGGGCGCCGGGATAGAAGACGAACCCGCTGCCCGTGGCCTGCCCGGGTGGGCGCAGCTCGATCGTCGACGTCAGGTCCGCGACGTCGGGACCCGTGGCGGCGTCGGCCGCCGTCGCGGGGAACGGGCGCAGCCAGCCGGCCGCGACGGCCGCGAGGACGAGCACGATCGCCGGCACGGTCCGTGCCGCACGGTTCCAGCCACCCCTGTCGCGCCGTCGCCGGGCACGCGTCGACCAGGCCAGCATCGTCACGCCCGCGACGGCGAGGGCGACGAGCAGCCAGGTGTAGGCGGGGTTGCCCGCCGCGACGGTGGTCCACCGGCTCACCGCCACCCAGGCGGCGACACCGACGGCGCCGAGCCCCGCCACGACCGCACCGAGCCGCCTGGGTACTGGGAGGCGGCGACGGACCCGCGGCGTCGCGGTGGTCGTGGGTTCCCCGGCGCGCACGAGGTCACCGCCGTCCGCGGGTGAGGTGCGGTGCGACGGTGCGCTGTCGCGCGAGGGAGGACGGGTGCACGGTCCGCGGGTACGGCGGCGGGACCGGGGCCCGTCGCGCGGAGTCCGTGCTGGTCACACGGGCGAGTCTAGGACGGCCGGCCCGATGGGGCCGGTGGTCCGCCGCCCGGCGCGTCCCTGGTGCGCCGAGCGGCCCGCGTGTGCGAACCGGTGGTGGAGCGGGGTGGAGCAACCGCGGGGACGGCTCAGGTGGTGCTGTGCAGACGGACGACGCCCACGGTCACGTCCTCCAGACCGCCGCGGTCGAAGTCGCGGCGGAGCTGGTCGGCCTTGATCGTCGCGGTCAGCCCGTCGAACGGGCCGTGCGCGTCGACCTCGCCTGTCTGCGGGTCCACAGCGAGCACGACGTATCCGTCGCACTGCGTGAGCTTCTCGGCAGCAGCGACCAACGTCGCCTCGTCGGAAGTCGAGTTCTCCGGCACCGGATCACCTCCTAGTCATCTAGTACAGCGTCGGCGGAGGCTCTGGCGTGACACCGTTCCGGGCTTACCACCCGTTCGGGTCAGGTGATTCCCCAGCTTGGACACGGATCGTGCAGAAGTGGGGACGGAGTGCTCACGAACCGGAATCGACGGTGGATCCCGCCGGAATCCACGGCGCGGTCGGTCACGGTGCGCGTCGGTGGCGCCGGTCACGCCCCGCCGGGGTTCGCGCGGCGACGGAGCGTGTCCTGTCCGGGCGCCCCGTGCGGCGGCGGCAGGGCCGCCCGGGATCGTGGCGCCATCCTCGGGGTGCCGTCGTGATCACGGCACGTGGTGCTTGAACGGTCCACGACCTCGCAGCCCGTCCACGGCCCGCTGCGGCCCCGGTGGGGGCAGGATCGGGCCATGCGCGTCCTCCGCACCCCCGACGACCGTTTCGGCGACCTCCCCGGCTTCCCGTACCCGCCGCACCACACCGACGTCCCGGACGGCGACGGCGGCACGCTGCGGATGGCGTGGGTCGAGGACGGCCCCGCCGACGGGCCTGTCGTCCTGCTGCTGCACGGCGAGCCGAGCTGGTCGTTCCTGTACCGGACGATGATCCCGGTGCTCGCGGCCGCGGGCCTGCGGGCGGTCGCGCCCGACCTCGTCGGGTTCGGCCGCTCCGACAAGCCCACCGGGATCGCCGACCACAGCTACGCCAGGCACGTCGAGTGGACCCGCGCGCTGGTCGCGGACGTGCTCGACCTCCGCGACGTCACGCTCGTCGGGCAGGACTGGGGTGGGCTGATCGGGCTGCGGCTGCTCGCGGCCGACCCGGACCGCTTCGCGGGCGTCGTCGCGGCCAACACCGGCATGCCGACGGGCGACCACGACATGCCCGAGGTCTGGTGGCAGTTCCGCAGGGCCGTCGAGAGGTCGGGGGCGGCCGGGCGCCTCGACGTGGCGCGGCTCGTGCAGTCCGGCTGCCGCACCCCGTTCACCGACGACGTCCGCGCGGCCTACGACGCCCCCTTCCCCGACCAGGCGTACATGGCCGGGCCGCGGGCGATGCCGCTGATCGTCCCCACCCGGCCCGACGACCCGGCGACCGAGGCCAACCGCGCGGCCTGGGAGGTGCTGCGGACCCTCGACGTGCCGTTCGTCTGCGCCTTCAGCGACGGCGACCCGATCACCGCGTCGATGGAACCGGTGCTGCGCGCGACGATGCCGGGCGCGGCGGGCCGGGAGCACCCGACGATCACCGGCGCCGGCCACTTCCTGCAGGAGGACGCCGGGCCCGCGCTCGCGGCGGTCGTCGTGGACCTGGTGCGCACCCTGTGAGTGGCCGGCCGACCGCTAGCCTCCCCGGTCATGGACGTCCGGGTCGTCGATCATCCGCTGGCCGCCGCGCGGCTCACCGTGCTGCGCGACCGCGACACCGGCGACGCCGCGTTCCGCGCGGCCCTGCACGAGCTGAGCCTGATGCTCGTCTACGAGGCGACGCGTGACCTCCCGTTGCGCACCGGCACGGTGTCGACGCCGCTGACGGAGACGGCCGGCTGGACCGTGGCGGCGCCACCGCTCGTGGTCCCGGTGCTGCGCGCGGGGCTGGGCATGACGGAGGCGGCCCGGACGCTGCTGCCGGAGTCGGCCACCGGGTACGTCGGCGTGGCCCGCGACGAGGTGACCCACCAGCCGCTGCCGTATCTGACGTCGCTGCCCGAGTCGCTGGCCGCGACACCGGTGCTGGTGCTCGACCCGATGCTCGCGACGGGCGGCTCGCTCGTCCACGTGCTGGGCCTGCTCACCGCTCGCGGCGCCACCGACGTGACCGTCGTCTGCGTGCTCGCGGCGCCGGAGGGGGTCGCCCGGCTCGAGGCGGAGGCGCCGACGATCCGGCTGGTCGTCGGATGCGTCGACGAGCGTCTCGACGACCGCGCGTTCATCCTCCCGGGCCTCGGTGACGCCGGGGACCGTCAGTTCGGGACCGGCGGCTGAGCCGGACGCTCAACCGCCCCAGCCGGCCACGGTGGCGCGCAACACCGTCTCGAAGACGACCTTCACGTCGTCGGCGCACCCCGGGCCGACGCCGCGCAGCTCCGCCGACGTGAGCCCGTGCAGGGTCGCCCAGACCGCCAGCGTGACCGTCTCCGGCTCGGCACCCGGGCGCAGCCGGCCCGCGGCGGCGGCCCGGTCGGCGGCCCGGCGCAGCGGCGCGAACGCCTGCGCCGACGACCGGTCGCCCTCCCGGACGCCGGGCGCCGGCGCGTCGACCGGCGCGCCGAACATGACGTCGTAGAGGCGTGGGTCGGCCAGCGCGCTGTCGCGGTACGCCAGCCCCAGGGCGACGAGATCCTCGACCGGGTCGTCGGTGGTGCGCACCCGCTCCAGGTGCGCGGCGAGGCGGCGGAACGCCTCGTCGACCAGCGCGGTGAGCAGCGCGGGCTTGCCGCCGAAGAGCGAGTAGACGGCCGTGGTGGAGGTGTCGGCGTCGGCGGCCAGCCTGCGCAGGCTGAGTGCGTCGAGACCCTGCGTGGACAGCGTCTCGCCCGCCTGTTCGAGCAGCCGGGCGCGGAGCGCCTCGTCGTGCACCTTCGGACGCGGCATCCCGCCACGCTACGCACCACCGTTTCCTGTCGCTCGTCCTGGCACGCCGCCCCCCGCGTGACCTGCGCGTAACGCATGCGTCCCGGCGCGCGAGATCCCGCGGGAGCCGCGCGACGGCTGCCGCGAATCGGGGGATGCGGTGAAGGTCAGGAACAGGGTCCGGCTGGTGCTCGGGCTCATCGCGATCCTGGTGGTGGGGGTCCTGCTGCCGGCCGACCACTCCGGCGACGAACCGGTGGGGGTCCGGATCGCCACGGCCAAGCCTGTCGTCCCGCTGCGCGTCATGCCGCTGGGGGCGTCGAGCACCGAGGGGATCGGCAGCCCGTCGACGGCGGGGTATCGCGGCCCGCTGTACCGGATGCTGCAGCGCGACGCGATCAACGTCGACTACGTGGGCTCGCTGCGGTCGGGCCCGTCGTGGCTGCAGGACAGGGACAACGAGGGCCACTCGGGCTGGACGTTGGCCATGCTCGCCCCGAAGGTCGACGCCTGGGTGCGCGCCGCGCAGCCCGACGTCGTCATCCTGCACGCCGGCACGAACGACCTCGGCCAGGGGGTGTCCGGCGAGCTCACCGCACGGCGTCTCGACGACGTGATCGGCAAGGTCGTCGCCGCAGCCCCGCACGCGCACGTGATCGTGGCCGGGGTGTGGGCGCCGCTGCCCAAGGCCCGCACCGCCCGCGACAGGCTCGCCGCGCTCACGCCGGTCATCGTCGGGAAGTACCGGATCCAGGGCCACTCGGTCGACTTCCTGGACACCTCGACGCTCCTGGCGCCCGGCCAGCTCCACGACGGCCTGCACCCCAACACCGCGGGCTACGTGCGGATCGCCGCGATGTTCGACGGCGAGATCCGGCAGTGGCTGGACACCCGCGCCGCAGCCTGACCGCTGTGAGCGGCGATGGTCGCCGGGGCGACTACCGCCACTCACGGGTCTCGGTCGCCAGCGCCTCCAGCTGCGCGGACGCACGCGCCCGGGCCGCGGTGACGTCGGGACCCGGTTCCTCGACGACCTCCAGGTACGTCTTCAGGATCGGCTCGGTGCCCGACGGCCGCACGACGACCCGCGCTGCCCCCCGGCGGAGGACCAGTACATCGGGAGCCGGCCGCTCGACGTCCCAGCCCCCGGGCGGCGTGGAGAACACCGCAGGCAGCCCGCCACCGGTGAACGGGACCGTGACCTGCGCGGTCGCGTGCACGCCGTACGTGGCGGCCAGCTCGTCGAGCCGTGCGGGCAGCGACGACCCGGTGGCCCGCAGCGTCGCGGCCAGGTCGGCGGCGACGACGGTCGTGGCGATCCCGTCCTTGTCGCGCACCGCGTCCGGGTCGACGCAGTACCCCAGCGCCTCCTCGTAGCCGTAGACGAGCCCCGCACCGGCGCGGACGATCCACTTGAACCCGGTGAGCGTCTCGGCGAACCGGGCCCCGCGCGCCGACGCGACGGCCCGCAGCATCGACGACGACACGACCGTCGTGGCGACCAGCGGGTCGGGGTGCCGGCCGGTGCGCAGCAGATGCTCGCCCAGCACGGCGCCGGTCTCGTCGCCGCTCAGCATCCGCCACCCGGCCGGCTCCGCGACGCCGAGCGCGCACCTGTCGGCGTCCGGGTCCAGCGCGACGGCGAGGTCGGCGTCCACGTCGGCGGCCAGCGCGAGCAGCGCGTCCGTGGTGCCGGGATGCTCGGGGTTGGGGGAGCCGACCGTCGGGAAGTCGGGGTCGGGCACGGCCTGCGCCGCGACGACGTGGACGTCGGTGAACCCGGCCAGAGCGAGCGCCTGCACGGCCGCCGCGCCGCCGACGCCGTGCAGCGGGGTGAGCGCGATCCGCAGCCCCCGCGCAGCACCCCTGGGCAGGGCGGCGACGCGCTCCAGGTACTCGGGCAGCGGGTCAGCCGAGCGGACGGGTCCGTCGGCGCGGATCGCGACGGCCGCGCCCGCCGCCGCGGCCAGCTCCTCGATCTGCGTGTCCACGGGCGGGACGAGCTGCGCGCCGTCGCCGAGGTAGACCTTGTACCCGTTGTCCGACGCCGGGTTGTGCGACGCCGTCACCTGCACCCCGGCCACCGCTCCCAGGTGCCGCACCGCGAACGCCAGCAGCGGTGTCGGGCTCGCGCCGGGCAGCGCGACGGCGTCGAACCCCGCCGCGCCGAGCACCCCGGCCACCGCCGCCGCGAACGCGACCGACCCGTGCCGGGCGTCCCGCCCCACGACGACCGTCCCACCGCCGTGGCCGTTGCGCCGCAACCACTCGGCCAGCGCCGCCGTGGTGCGTACGACGACGGCCACGTTCATCCCCGCGGGCCCCGCGCGCACCGGCCCGCGCAGCCCCGCGGTGCCGAACCGCAGCGGCGACCGCATCAGGTCGGCCAGCTCGTCGTCGGCGCCGGGCACACCGGCCATCGCCGAGGCGACCAGCTGCTGCAGCGACGCCCGGGTGGCGGGGTCGGGGTCGTCGGCGATCCAGCGCATCGCCGCGTCGCGCACGGCCCGCGGGGTCACGAGCGGGAGATCAGCTCGCGCAGCAACGGGCCTGTGCGGGTGGCGGCCGCGTCGCCCGCGGCGAGGACCTCCTCGTGGTTCAGCGGCTCACCGGACATGCCGGCGGCCAGGTTCGTCACCAGCGACAGCGCGAACACCTCGGCGCCCTCCGCGGTCGCGGCGATGGCCTCCAGCACCGTGGACATCCCGACGAGGTCGGCGCCCACCGTGCGCAGCATCCGGATCTCGGCGGGCGTCTCGAAGTGCGGGCCCGGCAGGCCTGCGTAGACGCCTTCGCCCACCCCGGGCGCCAATGCCCGGGCCAGCGCGCGCAGCCGCGGTGAGTACAACGTCGTCAGGTCGACGAAACGGGCTCCGACCAGCGGGGACCGGGCCGTCATGTTGATGTGGTCGGAGACGATGACGGCGTCGCCGACGGCCATTCCCTCGCGGATCCCGCCCGCCGCGTTGGTGAGCAGCACCGTGCGGCAGCCGGCGGCGACCGCCGTCCGAACACCGTGCACGACGGCGTCGACCCCGTGGCCCTCGTAGAGGTGGGTGCGGCCCAGCATCACCAGCGCGCGGCGCCCGTCGACGTCGACCGAGCGGACCGTGCCGGCGTGCCCCGCGGCCGTCGGTGGCACGAACCCGGGGAGGTCGGCCATGCCGATCTCGGCGTCCGGCGGGCCGACGAGGTCGGCCGCGGGCCGCCAGCCCGACCCGAGGACGAGCGCGACGTCGTGTGACCCGACCCCGGTCGCCGTCGCCAGCGCCGCGGCCGCGGCCTGCGCCTGCGCGGCGGGATCGCCCGGGGTGCCCATGCAGGCAGGGTAGATCAACGTGGGCCGGGGGCCCGTCAGGCGCCGGTGACGGTGAACCCGCGCGCGATGGCGGTGAACAGGTCGGCGGACGTGGTCTGTGCCGAGTCGCCCGGGATGCTCAGCCGCAGCTCCCACACCCCGTCGGTGCCGGGGACGATCCGCAGCCACGTCGTACGGTCCTGAGATCCCGACGTCGTGCGGTACACCGTCTGCTGCACGCCGGCCGACGTCCCCGCGACCGGGGCGGCGGGGTCGGCACTCACGGTGTCGACGCCCAGCCCGTCGGCGGTGAGCCCACCGAGGACCGCGTCGGCGGTCGAGCCGCGCTGCACCGACAGCTCCTCCGAGCCGTCGGGGCTGACGAAGCGGACCCCGGTGGTCCCCGCGGCGTCGTAGCGGTACTGCGCCCACGTCTCCGGGACCTCGACGGAGAAGCCCAGCAGATCGGTGTGCGGCACCATCGGCGCGCGGTCGGTCGTGACGGTGACCGTCGACATCGGCGACTGCCCCGCGATCGACCGCGTCGCCGCCCACCCGCCCGCGGCACCGAGCAGGACGACGATGGCACCGGCGACGACCAGCGGCGCCGCCCACCAGCTCGGCATCTCGCGGGTCGCGGCGACCGCGGCCGTCTGCCGGCGTGACGCCTGCACGCCCGTCGTCGCGACCGGGGCCGGCCGCGGCGGCGCGGCCGGCCCGTGGCCACTGCTCTCGAGGGCGCCCTGCCGGGCGAACGTGCCCGACTCGTGGGGCGGTCGCAGGCCCGGGAAGCTGCCCGGTGCCGCGGCGAGCGGCGTGGAGCCCCCCGCCGGGATCGGACCCGACGCCGACACCCGCGGGCGGGGCAACGGCACCCCGGTCGACGGGGCGGGGTCCGGCACATCCGCAGGCTCCGGCCCGCGGATGTGCGCCGGCACCGCGGAGACCGTCGGCGAGTCGGGCGACCCCGGGTACAGCGGGTCGTCCGGGTCGGCGATCAACGGCCGCAGCCGGTTGCGGACCTCGTCGAGCGGCATGCGCTGCAAGGGGTCCTTGACCATCAGGGCCGCGATGACCTCGGACACCGGGCCGGCGTCGCGGGGACGCGGCACGTCGCCGTCGACGACCTCGGTGATCGTCGAGACGGGATCGCCCCGCACGTCGTAGGGTGGGCGGCCCTCGATGGAGGCGAACAGCGTCGCCCCCAGGCCCCACAGGTCGGCGGCCGGGGTGACGGGCGCGCCCGCGGCGACCTCCGGCGCGATGTAGGCGGGGGAGCCGAGGACGAGCCCGGCGGTGGTCATCGGCGCGTCGGCGGAGTTGCGGGCGATGCCGAAGTCGGTGAGCTTGACGCGGCCGTCGTCGGCGACGAGGACGTTGCCGGGCTTGACGTCGCGGTGCGTGATGCCGGCCCGGTGCGCGGCCCGCAGCGCGCCCGCGGTGGCGTAGCCGACGACTGCGGCCTGCTGGGCGTTGAGCCGGCCCTGCTCGCCGATCATCGTCGCCAGGTTGTGCGACGGCAGCATCTCCAGCACGACGAGCGGCGCGCCGTCGACGTCGACCACGTCGTAGACGGTGATGATGTGCGGGTTGGACAGGCCGCCCAGTGCGCGCGCCTCGCGCAGCATGCGCTCACGCATCGCGAACGCCTCACGCTCGGGGATGCCGAGCGGGACCTTGAGCTCCTTGATGGCGACGGCACGGCGCAGCACCTCGTCGTAACCGCGCCACACGGTGCCCATCGCGCCACTGCCGAGCTGCGCGGACAGGGTGTAGCGGCCGCCGACGCGACGCTCGCCGTCCTCTACGGGGCTCGACACCCGCCCATTGTCGCCGCACCCCGCCGACACCGGACGAGCAACCCCCGATCGGCCGCCGGGCCGATGACGCACCGTGACAGCCGTCTGACGGTACGCGAGGGATCCATCCGGCCCACCGGTCGTCGGGCAGGCGGCCGGTCCCTGTGGTGCGACGAACTGTCGGCGCGGCCGTCGCGGCGCGGTGAGCGGCCCGAATGCAGTGGTGGGTGAGGACGATCACCCGGGATCCGGTCGCCGGCGTCGCCGAGCGGCGACCCTTCGCCCGCCCGCAGCAGACCGGCGACCCCTCGCCGCGCATTTCGGCATCGTGCCGACTTTCCGTTGGTGAACCGCCGACCGGGTGAGGACTATGAGTCGATGGTTCACACGGCTGGCGTTCCACACGGAGCGCACACGGACCCGAGGGACGGTGATGAGGCGTGACGCTGTTGGAGGCGGACGCCGGACTCGCGGCGCTCGGTGACCTCCCGGTGACCGACCTCGGAGCCGGCACCGGACCTGACTGGCTGGATGCGTGGCTCGACGCGCGCCGCGGCGACGTCGTCGCCTGGCGCCGATCCCTGCACTCACTCCCGGAGCTCGGCCGCGCCGAGCGCCGCTCCACCGAGATGGTGGCCCGCCGGCTCATGGCCGCGGGGCTCGAGCCGCGCACGCTCCCCGGCGGCACCGGCCTCGTGTGCGACGTCGGGTTCGGCGACCGTTGTGTCGGCCTGCGCGCCGACCTCGACGCGCTGCCGCTGCAGGAGGACACCGGGCTGCCCTTCGCGTCGACGGTCCCGGGCGTCATGCACGCCTGCGGGCACGACGCGCACACCGCGATGGTGCTCGGTGCCGGGCTCGCGCTCGCGGCCGCGCCGTCGTTGCCGGGGCGCGTGCGGCTGGTCTTCCAGCACGCCGAGGAGGTCCAGCCCGGCGGCGCGCTCGACATGGTCGCCGACGGCGCGATGGAGGGCGTGGAGCGCATCTTCGCGCTGCACTGCGACCCGCGCCTGGAGGTCGGCAAGGTCGGCACCCGCGTCGGGCCGATCACCTCGGCGTGCGATCTCATCGAGATCCGGCTGACCTCGCCCGGCGGCCACACGGCCCGTCCTCATCTGACGGCCGACCTGGTGCAGGCCATGGGCCTGCTCATCACCCAGCTCCCCTTGCTGCTGACCCGCCAGGTCGACCCGCGTTCGGGAACCGTGCTGGTGTGGGGGGCGGTCGAGGCCGGCCACGCCGCCAACGCCATCCCCCGCAGCGGCACGTTGCGCGGCACGCTGCGCACCGCCGACCACGCGACGTGGAACGAGGTCGAGGCCAAGCTGCGCTCGCTCGTGGCGTCGGTACTGGCGCCGACGGGTGTCGGCTACGTCCTCGACCACATCCGGGGCGTCCCGCCGGTGGTCAACGAGGCCGTGAGCGCGGGCATCCTGCGCGAGGCGACGATCGCCTCGGTCGGCCCCGAGGCGGCCAGTACCACCGAGCAGTCCTCCGGCGGCGAGGATTTCGCCTGGTACCTCGAGGAGGCGCCGGGCGCGATGGCACGGCTCGGCGTGTGGTCGGGTGTCGGCCCGATGCGCGACATCCACCAGCCGACGTTCGACCTCGACGAGCGCGCACTGCCCGTCGGCGTCCGGGTCCTGGTGCAGTCGGCGCTGGCGGCCTTCGAGGTCCCGCCCGCCTGATCCACTGCGAACCACAGAGGGCCGGCCCCCGACGGCCCCTCCCGCCGCCCGGCGGCTCCCCCACAGGAGCCCCGGGCGGCTCCATGTCCGACGGGGCACTGCATTCGAGCCGCGCCGAGACCGCGATACTCGCGCTGCGGCAGACTTGCACGCGAGCCGGTGAGGACGTCCTTCGCTGAACGATCGTTAAGTCACCGTGCCGACGATCCGGAGTGCGTAGTCGGCGTACTGGTCGGCGACCTGGCGGGCGGTGTAGGTGCCTGCGGGGCGGAACCAGGCCTTGGCGCTGTTGCCCATCTCGAGGATGAGGTAGCTGGCGGTGCGCGGGTCGGCGACGTGGAAGCGGCCCTCGGTGCAGCCGCGCTCGACGATGCCGCGGATGCGAGCGCCGTAGGCGTCGCGCTTGCCGATGATCGTGGTCCGGTAGGGCTCGACGAGGCTGCGGATCTCGGTGTTGCAGACCGTCACCTCGGCCGGGTTCTCCAGGAAGTCCAGCACGGTCGCGGCGGCTGCGGCGCGGAGCTGCTCGGCGACGTCGGTGACCCCGGTCAGTGCGGCGGCCAGCGCGTCGAGCGCCCGGTCCATGGCGACGTCCATGATCGAGAACAGCAGGTCCTGCTTGGACGGGACGTGGTTGTAGAGGTTCGGCGCGGAGACGCCGAGTACCTGCGCGATGTCCTTCATGGACGTGCCGCGGTAGCCCTGCGCCGCGAAGAGGTCGCGCGCCGCCTGGTGGACCGTCTCCGAGGAGACAGGCGTTGACCGCGTCACGCGGGTCACACTATCGTGGATTCCGCCCTGAATGAACGTTAATTCAGGCAGGGCGTGTCCCAGTACGGAACAGCGCTACCCGGAACCACCCGGAACGCAGCACGAGACCCGTCGGCGAGGCCAGTCGCCGGGCCCCGCGAGCGGCCGCTCCTGCCACGCGGCCCCCGCGCCAGTCCCTGACCGTGGACGACGACGAAGTCCGCGGCCCGCCCACCACGGGCGGACCGCGCGGTCCGACGAGGAGACGACATGGCGACGCCTGCAGCATCGACCCCGGCGGGTTCGACACCCGTGGGGACGCAAGTGCGGCCACCGATGCGCCGGGTGGCGCTGTCGGTGCTGATCGGCACGACGATCGAGTGGTACGACTTCCAGCTCTACGGCGCGGCGGCCGCCCTGGTGTTCGCGCCGCTGTACTTCCCGAACGTCGACCCCCTCGCGGGCACGCTGCTCGCGTTCTCGACGTTCGCGATCGGCTTCGGCGCCCGCCCCATCGGCGGGATCGTGTTCGGGCACTTCGGCGACCGCATCGGCCGCAAGAAGGTTCTGGTCATGTCGCTGACCATGATGGGGGTCGCGACGTTCCTGATCGGCCTGCTGCCGACGTACGCGACCATCGGCATCTGGGCGCCGATCCTGCTGGTGGTGCTGCGGCTGTTCCAGGGCTTCGGGGTCGGCGGCGAGTGGGGCGGCGCGGTGCTCACAGCAGTCGAGTACTCGTCGAAGGGCAAACGCGGCCTCTACGGCAGCCTCCCGCAGATCGGCGTCCCCGCCGGTCTGCTGTTGTCGACCCTCGCGTTCCTGGCGGTCAGCGGCCTGCCCGACGACCAGTTCCGCAGCTGGGGCTGGCGCATCCCGTTCCTGATCAGCATCGTGCTCGTCGCGATCGGGCTGTTCATCCGGCTGAAGCTCACCGAGACGCCGGTGTTCGAGAAGGTCCGCGAGACCCGGACCGAGGCCCGCGTGCCGCTGTGGCTCGCCATCAGGACGTACCCGCTGCAGATCCTGCTGGCCATCGGCTCGATCGTCAGCACGGGCTCGTACTTCTACATCGTGAACACCTACGCGCTGAGCTACGGGCCGTCGGCGAAGACGTTCTCGCGCAACGAGATGCTGGTCGCGATCCTGATATCCGCGGCGGTCGCGGCGGCGATGCTGCCGGTGTTCGGCGCGCTGTCGGAGCGCTTCGGCCGCAGACGGATGATCCTGGCCGGCCTGGCGGCGATGGCGGTCTGGATCTATCCGACGATGCTGGCCGTCGACAGCGGGAACCTGGGGCTGCTCATCGGGGCCTACCTCGTGGGCGCGGTCTTCTTCAGCATCTCCTACGGCCCGCAGGCCACCTACATCGTCGAGATGTTCGACGCCCGGGTGCGCTTCAGTGCGGCGTCGACGAGCTTCCAGATCGGCGTGCTCCTCGGTGGGGCGCTGGCGCCGATCATCGCCGCGGCGCTGGTGCGAGCGACGGGCACGGTGCTCTCGGTGGCTGTCTACGTGTGCGTGATGTCGCTGATCTCGCTGGTGTGCGTCTGGGCGATCAGCGCGAAGACGATCGCCCGCGGGAGTGCGGACCTCGACGACCCGTCCGCCGCCGACCTCCAGAAACAGCAGGGATGAGAGCCGCGTGATCACGACCTACCTGGACGACATCCGCGTCGGCGACACCTCGGTGTCGCGGGCCAGGACGATCACCGAGACCGACCTCGTGCAGTTCGCGATGGTCACCGGTGACTGGCACCCGATCCACACCGACAAGGAGTACGCCGCCGCGGACCCGAGGTTCGGGCAGCGCATCGCGCACGGCGCGCTGGTGATCTCGTTCGGGCTGGGTCTGGTGGAGTTCTGGCCGCCGGCGATGAAGGCCTTCTACGGCTTCGACCGGCTGCGGTTCGTGGCGCCGACCGTCATCGGGGACACCGTCCGCGTCGAGACCGAGGTGCTCGACGTGGCGGAGCGCCCCGACGGCGACGGCGTCGTCACCTACCGGTTCGTCGTGCTGAACCACCGCGACGAGCAGCGCTGCGTCGCCGACCTGAAGGCGCTCGTGGCCCGGAAGCCGGAGGGATGAGCGACGTGCACGTGTACCCGCGCGAGGAGCGCACCATCGGCCGGGTCCTGGCGGAGAAGGCGCAGCGCGTCGGCGGCCGGCCCTTCCTGCGTTTCCGTGACGCCGAGAGCCGCTGGACCGACGTCACCTACGCCGACCTGCACCGGATCACCGACGACTACGCCCGCGGGTTCGCCGCCCTCGGGGTCGGCAAGGGGACGACGGTCGCGGTGATGCTGGGAAACTGCCCGGAGTTCCTCTACACGTGCTGGGGGCTGGGCAAGCTCGGTGCCGTCTCGGTCCCGCTCAACACCGCGGCGAAGGGCGACCAGCTCGAGTACTACCTGCGCCAGTCGGGATCGGAGTGGGTGGTCGCGGAGGCGGACTTCCTCCCGACGCTCGACAAGGCGTTGCGCGGAGCGGACACCGTGAGCGGCCTCGTCGTGCACGGGCCCGGCGGAGGCGGGACGGACACCGCCGTGCGGCCGGGCGTCGACGTCCACGATCTCGCCGACGTCGCCGCGACCGGGGGTGAGACCCCGGCGACGGAGGTCAAGCCCTCCGACCCGATGCTGATCATGTACACCTCCGGGACGACGGGGCCGTCCAAGGGCGTGGTCTCGCCGCACTCGCAGGGCCACGCCGTCGGCGAGCTGATGGCCCGGCACTGCGAGTACGGGCCCGACGACGTGCTCTACACCTGTCTGCCGCTCTTCCACGGCAACGCGATCTGGTACTCGGTGTACGCGGCGCTGTGGGGCGACTCGTGCATCGCGCTCGCCCCGCGGTTCTCGGCGCGCTCGTTCTGGACCGACATCCGCGAGTCGGGCGCGACCGAGTTCAACGCGTTGGGCGCCATGGCCAACATCATCTGGCAGCTCCCGGAGGGCCCCGGCGACCGCGACCACTCGGTGCGCTCCGCGATGGTCGTCCCGACGACACGCCCGCTCGTCGACGGCTTCAAGCAGCGCTACGGCATCACCGTCACCTCGGTGTTCGCGATGACCGAGAACTGCGCGGTGACGGTGCTCGGCCCGCACGACCCGCCGGAGAAGGCGGCGTCGGCGGGGCGGGTGCGCGACCACGTCGACGTCCAGATCGCCGACGACGACGGCGTGCCGTTGCCCGTCGGGGAGGTCGGCGAGATCTGCATCCGGCCCAACGGCCCCGGGATGATCATGCTGGGCTACCACGACATGCCGGAGGCGACCGTCGGCGCGATCCGCGACCTGTGGTTCCTCACCGGCGACCGCGGGCGCCTCGACGAGGACGGCTACCTGTACTTCTCCGAGCGCAAGAAGGAGGCCATCCGCCGGCGCGGGGAGAACATCTCCGCATACGAGCTGGAGACCATCCTCTGCAAGCACCCCGACGTGCACGAGGTGGCGGCCGTTGCGGTGCCGTCGGACCTCTCGGAGGACGACGTCATGGTCTACGTCGTGCCGGCCGAGGGTGCGTCGCCGGACTTCGCCGAGCTCGTCGGCTACTGCGTCGACAACATGGCGTACTTCATGGTGCCCCGGTACTGGCAGCTCATCGACGAGCTGCCGAAGACCCCGAGCCAGAAGGTGGAGAAGTTCAGGTTGAAGGCGGCGGCGGTGGAGGGCAGGGACGAGTTGTGGGACCGCGAGAAGGCGGGCATCACGGTGCGGAGGAACGCATGAGTGCGGTCGAGGTCGTGATCGACGGCGGATCGGCGTCGATCACCCTGACCCGGGAGAAGGCGCACAACGCGATGAGCCCCGACCTGGTGGAGGGGCTGCAGTCCGCGGTGGAGAAGGTGACCGACGCGGGCTGCCGGGTCGTGACGGTCCGCGGCCGCGGCAGGGCCCTCTCGGCCGGGGCCGACCTGCCCCACCTGCTCGGACTCGGCGACGACCGCGACGCTGTCGCCGCCTACATCGCGGAGATCGGCGCCGCGCTCGATGCCATCGAGGCAGCGCCGTTCGTCTCGGTCTGCATCGTCGACGGGTACGGGGTCGCGGGTGGCTGCGAGCTGATGCTGGCGTGCGACCTCGTCGTCGCCTCCACCGAGGCCAGGATCGGCGACCGGCACATGGAGTACGGGATGATCCCCGGCGCGGGCGGCTCGGTCCGGCTGCCCCGCGCGCTGCCCGCCGCACTGGCCCGGCGGCTGCTCTACACGGGCGAGATCGTCGACGGCGCGACCGCGGCCGCGATGGGGCTCGTCGGCTGGTGCGTGGAGCCCGGCGAGCTGGAGTCGACGGTCGGCGGCATCGTCGCGCGGCTGATGCGGCACAGCCCGTCCGCGCTCGCGGGCGTCAAACGCATGTATGCCGACGGGCTCGCCGCGCCCTACCGCGAGGCGCTCGCGGCCGAGCAGCGCACCGTCGTCGACCACCTCACCGGCAACCCCGACGCCCGCGAGGGTCTCGCCGCGTTCGCCGGCAAGCGCGCACCGAACTTCCAGGGAGCCCGATGACCTTCCAGCAGAAACGTGACGCGCAGGGCCGGGTCGTGTCCGGGCTCTGGTTCGAGGAGCTCACCGAAGGGCTCGTCGTCGAGCACGCGATCCGGCGCACCGTCACCGAGACCGACAACGTCCTGTTCACGACGATGACGATGAACCCGGCCGCCGCGCACCTCGACGCGGACTACGCGAAGAGCACCGAGTTCGGGCAGGTGCTGGTCAACAGCATGTTCACCGTCGCGCTCGTGGTCGGGCTGTCGGTGCCGGAGCTGACCCACGGCACGATCCTGGCCCAGCTCGGCATGGACGACGTCACCTTCCCGAAGCCGGTGTTCGTCGGCGACACGATCCGCGTCGAGTCCGAGGTGGTCTCCGCGCGGGCGTCGAAGAGCCGGCCGACGCAGGGGATCGTCGTGTTCGAGCACCGCGCCCACAACCAGCGTGACGAGCTGGTCTGCAAGGCCCGTCGCACCGGCCTGATCCGTCGATCCCCGGAGGCGTCGTCGTGACCGCGCTCGACACGGGGACGCCGGTCCCCGCGGCCCCGGACGCCGACGACGTCGCCGCCGCCCGCGACGCCGCGCTCGCCGGGCTCGACACCTCCCGCTGGCCCGCGAAGCTCCCGGTCCGCGACCGGCTCACGCTGCTGTTCGACCCCGGCACGTTCGTCGAGGACGGGCTGCTCGCCAACGCGCGCAGCGAACGGCTGCCCGCCGACGGCGTCCTCACCGGGGTCGGCCGGATCGAGGGGCGGCTCGTCGCCGTCATCGCCCACGACTTCACGGTCAAGGCCGGTTCGTGGGGTGAGCTGGGCTGCGAGAAGCAGATCCGCATCCTCGAACGCGCCGACCGCGACCTGCTCCCCGTCGTCTACCTCGTCGACTCCGCGGGTGGGCGGCTCAACGACCAGATGGGCTTCTTCCCCGGCCGCCGAGGCGCCTCACGCATCTTCCACCTGCAGGTCCGGCTCTCGGGCCGGGTGCCGCAGGTGTGTTGCCTGCTCGGTCCGTCGGCCGCGGGCGGTGCGTACATGCCGGCGTTCACCGACTGGGTCGGCATGGTCGAGGGCAACGCGTCGATGTACCTGGCCTCGCCGCGCGTCGCGGAGAAGGTCACCGGCGAGATCACGACACTCGACGAGATGGGCGGCGCGCGCATGCACGCCACCGTCTCCGGCTGCGGCGACGAGGTCTTCGGGTCCGACGGTGAGGCCATCGCCGCGGCCCGGCTGCTGCTGACCTACCTGCCCGACTCGTTCGAGAAGCGGCCTGCGACGACGCAGTCCTGCCCGCCCGCGTTGCCGCACTGGCCCGAGGACCTCGTGCCGAGCGACCCCAACCAGCCCTACGACGTCAACGACGTCATCGACCGGATCGTCGACGCCGGCTCGTTCTTCGAGATCAAGTCGGGCTGGGCGACGGAGATGGTGTGCGGGCTGGGCCGGCTCGACGGGCGGGTCGTCGGCATCGTCGCCAACCAGCCGTCGGTGCGCAGCGGCGCGATCTTCGTCGACTCCGCCGACAAGGCCGCCCGCTTCATCTCGCTGTGCGACGCCTTCAACGTCCCGATCCTGTTCCTGCAGGACGTCCCCGGGTTCATGGTGGGGGTCGCCGTCGAGCGGCAGGGGATCATCCGGCACGGGGCGAAGATGCTGGTCGCGATGGCCTCGGCCGAGGTGCCGCGGTTCACCGTCGTGCTGCGCAAGGCCTACGCCGCGGGCTACTACGCGATGTGCGCGCCCGGGTTCGAGCCGCGCGCCACTCTCGCCCTGCCGACGGCGACGATCGGCACCATGGCTCCCGAGGCGTCGGCGAACGCCATGTACGCCAACAGGATCGCCCAGATCGAGGACGAGGGGGAGCGGGCTGCGTTCGTGGCCCGCCGGGTCGCCGAGCAGGAGGCGGAGGTCAACCTGCTGCGGATGGGCAGCGACCTGGTCGTCGACGCCGTCGTCCAGCCCGGCGACCTGCGGGCCGAGCTGATCGCCCGCGTCGCCGCCGCCGACGGTTGGCAGCGGACCCACGACCAGCGCCATCACGTCGTGAGCCCGGTATGAGAAGCCTGCTGTTCGTCCCGGCCGACAAGCTCGACCTGCTCGCCAAGGTCCCCCGGTGGTCTCCCGACGCGGTCGCCGTCGACCTGGAGGATGCCGTCGCCGTCGCGGGCAAGGACGCCGCGCGCGCCGGTCTGTGCGACGCGCCGCTCGACGCCGGGGGCGCCACCGTCCTGGTGCGCGTCAACCCGCCCGGAACCCCGTGGTTCGACGACGACCTCGACGCGGCGCTGAGCAGCGGCGCGGCCGGGGTGATCGTCCCCAAGGCGGAGGACCCCGCGGTGCTCGCCGACGTCCGGGAGCGCACCCGGGGCCGGATCCTGATGGCGGGCATCGAGTCCGCGCTCGGCGTCGTCAACTCCCGGGAGCTGTTCGCCCACGCCGACACCGGGTTCTTCGGCGCCGAGGACTACATCGCCGACATCGGCGGGCGCCGCAGCCCCGGGAGCCTGGAGGTGCTCTACGCGCGCAGCCAGACCGTGCTCGCGGGGCGGCTCGCGGGCATCCCGCTGCTCGACCAGGTCGTCACCGCGATCGACGACGCCGAGGCCTTCCTCGCCGACGCCGCTGCCGGCCGCGACCTCGGGTTCGCCGGGAAGATCTGCATCCATCCGTCGCAGGTGGCGCTGGCGCACGAGGTGTTCACACCGTCGCCGGACGAGATCGCGCGCGCGAGGCGGGTGCTGGAGGCCGAGTCGGCCGGGGTGGCCGTCGTCGACGGGGAGATGGTCGATGCCGTGCACCTGAAGCTCGCGCGCCAGGTGCTGGCGCGCGCGGGGGAGAGCTCATGAGAACCGTTCTCGTCGCCAACCGCGGGGAGATCGCCGTCCGCATCGTGCGGGCCTGTCACGACGCGGGGCTGCGCGCCGTCGGCGTGTACTCCGACGTCGATGCCGGTGCGCCGCACACACTGCTGGCGGACGAGGCCGTCGCGCTGTCGGGGGGTGGCTACCTGTCGGCCGCCGCTATCCTCGACGCCGCCGCGTTCGCCGGAGCCGACGCGGTCCACCCCGGCTACGGCTTCCTGTCCGAGGATGCCGGGTTCGCGCAGGCGGTGATCGACGCCGGACTGGTGTGGGTCGGTCCGTCGCCCGAGTCGATGCGAGCCTTGGGGGACAAGGTGTCCGCCCGCTCGATCGCCCGGCGCGTGGGCGCCCCGATGGCGCCCGGCACGACGCGACCGGTCGAGGGGGCGGCCGAGGTCGAGGCCTTCGCCGCCGAGCACGGCTTCCCCGTCGCGATCAAGGCGGCGTTCGGGGGTGGGGGCCGCGGGCTGAAGGTGGTCCACGAGGCGGGGGAGATCGCGGGCGCGTTCGAGTCCGCCGTCCGCGAGGCGACCGCGGCGTTCGGCCGCGGCGAGTGCTTCGTCGAACGGTTCCTGCCGCGGGCGCGCCACGTCGAGGTGCAGATCCTCGCCGACAGCCACGGCGCCGTCTCCGTGCTGGGCACCCGCGACTGCACGGTGCAGCGCCGCAACCAGAAGCTGATCGAGGAGGCGCCCGCGCCGTTCCTGTCCGACGACCTCCGCACGACGCTGCACGAGTCGGCGACGGCGATCTGCCGGGAGGCCGGCTACACCAACGCGGGCACCGTCGAGTTCCTCGTCGCCGACGACGGCACCACGACGTTCCTCGAGGTCAACACCCGGCTGCAGGTCGAGCACCCGGCGACCGAGGAGGTCACGGGTGTCGACGTCGTCGGCGCGCAGCTGCGGATCGCCGCAGGTGAACCGCTGGACCTGCCCGCCGACGTCCCCGTCCGCGGGCACGCGATCGAGTTCCGGATCAACGCCGAGGACGCCGACCGCGGCTTCGCGCCCGCACCCGGCACCGTCACCCGGTTCGACGTGCCGTCGGGTCCCGGGGTGCGCGTCGACTCCGGCATCGCGCCGGGCGGACGGGTCGGTGCCGAGTACGACTCGTTGCTGGCCAAGGTGATCGTCAGCGGCCGCGACCGGGCGCAGGCGCTCGCGCGGGCGCGGCGCGTGCTCGCCGAGATCCGGGTCGAGGGGGTGCGCACGGTGCTCGACGTGCACCGCGACGTCCTCGCCGACCCGGCCTTCACCGGCACCGACTCGCTCGGCGTGTACACGCGCTGGGTCGAGGAGGAGTACCTCCCGCGCCGCGAGCCGCCCGTGCCCGACCCGACCGTCGGACTGCTGCGGCTGGGCCGGCGCACGCTGCGGGTGTCGTTGCCGGGCATGGCCGAGCTGACGGGGGCGTCGGCCGAGGCCGTCCGGGCGGGGCTGCTCGCGGGCGCCGACCGCGGCGGCAGCGCCGCAGCGTCGCCGGAGCAGCTCGTCTCGCCCATGCAGGGCACCGTCGTCCAGCTCGCGGTGAGCGAGGGTCAGCAGGTGGCTGCCGGCGACGTCGTCGCCGTCGTCGAGGCGATGAAGATGGAGAACGCCGTGCGCGCCACGGTGTCCGGAACGGTGACGGAGCTGCCGGTGAAGATCGGCGACAGCGTCGCGCAGGACGCGCTGCTGTGCCGCCTGGAAGTGTCCGCCGCAGACCCGGCCCCTGCCTGACGGGCCGGGCGACGACCGTCAGGTCGTGCGCGGAGGTCTCGGACTCCTCGCGTCGGCCGTACACTGCGGCTCCGCCGACGCGAGGAGTCCTATGCAGACGGGTGGTCCGCAGCAGCGGCATCTCGGGAGCTCGAGCGTCGTCACACGGGTCGAGAACGCCCTGCGCGACGACCTCGCGTACGGCCGGTGGGCGGCGGGGGACAAGCTCCCGGCCGAACCCGCCCTGGCTCGCGAGATGGGGGTGGGGCGGTCGTCGCTGCGCGAGGCGATCAAGCTCCTGACCCGCGAGGGCCTGCTCGTCGTGCAGCACGGCAACGGCACGTTCGTCGCCGACCGGCTGCCGGTTCCGATGGCCGTCGGGCTGACCGCCGACGCCGACGCGGGCACGTCGCAGCTGCTCCGCCGGGCCCGGATCCTGGAGGTCTACCAGGTGCGCCGGGCCCTGGAGGTCGAGGCGGCACGCATCGCGGCCGAGGTGGCCTCGCCCGATGACATCGACGCCCTCGAAGAGGTGCTGGCCCGGCGTCAGTCGTTGGTCGGGGGCGACACCGCCGCGTTCGTGGAGGCCGACACCGCCTTCCACCGTGGGGTGGTGGCCATGACCGGCAACGGCCTGCTGCTCGACCTGTTCGACCGGTTCCGGGAGTCGCTGGCCCACGCGCTGGCCGCGCTCGTCGACCAGGAGCCGCTGCCCGACACCGCCGACGAGCACGCGGCGCTCCTCGACGCGATCCGGTCCGGCGACCCGGCGGCGGCGACGGCGGCGACGGTCGCGAACTTCGACGTGATCTTCGAGATGTTCCGGACGACCTGAGCTCCTCTTCTCGGGCGTTGCGCCGATCGGGTGGAAGTTCAGGCATCAGATGTCTGAACTCTTGCCACCCGACCGGAGACGACGGCGGAGGGTGACAGGGCTGGACGGACCCGGCCGACGGGGCTCTGACGTGCTGGTCCCCGGTCCGTCTGGGGTCGCGCGGGGTCCTCGTCGGGGCGACACCACCGGCGCCCGAAAGGTCCGTTGTCTCGATCAGCGAGAATCAGCCGGGGCTTGTGACCGGGGCCACCGAGGGGCTGTGATCCGGGCTCGAAGTCTTCTCGACGCGGAGAGGTATCCATGTCACTTGTCGCCCCCGCGGACCACGCCACGCTGGTCCGGATGCTCCGGGTGATGTTCCCGCACCCCACGTTCCCCGACGGCCCCTACGAACGGACCGCCGAGGCGGTCGTCGGCGGCGACGCCCGTACGCGCGCCCAGGTCTGTCAGGGCCTCACCGATCTCGACCGGCTCCGTGACCGCCCCTTCGCCGACCTCGACGACGCCGCGGCCCTCGCCCTGCTCCGCGAGATCGAGACCACCGCCTTCTTCGGCGCGGTGAAGGCGACCGCCCTCGTGAGGTTCTACGACGACCACGAGGTCTGGGACCTGCTCGGCTACGAGGGTCCGTCGTTCGACCAGGGTGGCTACGTGAACCGGGGGTTCGACGACCTCGACTGGCTGCCCGACCCCCAGATCGAGTACGAGGAGGAATCGGCATGAGCCGTTTCGACCACGACGACTCCGACGTCGTCGTCATCGTAGGCTCCGGCGCCGGCGGCGGCACCCTCGCCAACGAGCTGTGTCAGCAGGGGATCCGCACCGTCGTGCTGGAGGCCGGCCCGCACCTCACCGGCGCCGACTACGAGAACGACGAGTGGAAGGCCTTCGCGCAGATGGCCTGGACCGACCCGCGGACGGCGTCGGGTAGCTGGCAGGTCGCGACGGACTTCCCCGGGCTGCCTGCGTGGATCGTCAAGGCCGTCGGCGGCACCAGCACCCACTGGGCCGGTGCCTGCCCGCGGTTCAAACCGCACGAGTTCACCACCCGGTCGGTCTACGGCGACCTCGCCGGCGCGAACCTCCTCGACTGGCCGATCGGCCTCGACGATCTCGCGCCCTACTATGACCGGGCCGAGATCAAGATGGGCGTCACCCACGTCCACGGCCGGCCGCCGCTGCCCGCCAACAACAACTACAAGGTCTTCGCCAACGGTGCCCGCAAGGTCGGGTACAGCCGGGTCTCCACCGGGCCCTATGCCACCAACGCCGAGCCGTACGACGGTCGTCCCGCGTCGGTCCAGGACGGGTTCAACTTCCAGGGCGACAAGAACGGCTCGAAGTGGTCGACGCTGGTCGCCGAACTGCCGAAGGCCGAGAAGACCGGCAACCTCGACCTGCGCCCCGACAGCCACGTCGTGCAGATCCTCCACGACGGCCGCGGTCGCGCCGACGGTGTGCTCTACGTCGACGGGGAGGGTGTGCTGCGCCGGCAGCGCGCGTCGGTGGTGTGCGTCGCCGGGAACTCGATCGAGACCCCGCGGCTGCTGCTGCTGTCCGCGTCCGCGCTGTTCCCCGACGGTCTCGCCAACTCGTCGGGTCAGGTGGGCCGCAACTACATGCGCCACACCACCGCGACGGTGTGGGGGCAGTACGACAAGCCGGTCAACATGCACCGCGGCGAGACGATGGCCGGGGTGATCGCCGACGAGTCGCGGCTCGACACCGACCGCGGGTTCGTCGGTGGGTACTACATGGAGACGATCTCGCTCGGACCGGCGTTCTTCTCCTCGTTCGTCGCACCCGGGTCGTGGGGTCCCGACCTCGCGATGTACCTCGACGACTATCGCAACACCGCGGGGATGTGGGTGATCGGGGAGGACATGCCGCAGGAGGGCAACCGGATCACCCTGAACCCCGCGGTCACCGACGCCCACGGGCTGCCCGTCGCCGACGTGCACTTCGACGACCACGCCAACGACGTCGCGATGCGTGAGCACGGTCAGCGGCAGGGCGCTGCGGTCTACGAGGCCGTCGGCGCGAAGCGGATCATCCAGACGCCGCCGTACCCGTCGACGCACAACCTCGGCACGTCGCGGATGAGCGAGCGGCCGGAGGACGGCGTCGTCGACCGGTTCGGCCGGGCGCACGACGTGCCCAACCTGTTCGTCTCCGACGGGAGCCAGTTCACCACGGGCGCCGGTGCCAACCCGACGCTGACGATCGTGGCGCTGGCGATCCGGCAGGCCGAGTACATCGCGGGGGAGTACCGCGCCTCGGTGGCCTGAGGTCCGCCGGGTCAGGCAGGCGCGGTGAAGGGGCCCGCGGCGACGTGTTCGGTGCGGGCGGCCTCGAGGGCCGCCCGCACCGCGGCGTCGGAGATGACGTCCAGCAATGCCGTCCCGTGCGGGGAGTCGACGAGCCGGGCGACGGGATCCGTGCCGGGCTCCTCGGGGACCTCGCGGCACAGGACCTGACGCACCCAGCTGTGGTGTGCGACCTCGTCGGCGGCGCGCGCGTAGACGACCTCGGGAAAGCTGCCCGGCGGGAACAAGGAGCGGGCCAGCCGTTCGAGCAGTGGCTGGTCGCAGGGAAGGCCCATCCCGCGAGCCTAGGCGAGCAGTCAGATGTCTGACAACTATCGGTCGCTCGGCGTGGCGAGCCCGGCCGGAACGGTCAGACGGACTTGCTCGACGGCCGGCTGCGCAGGGCGGCGACGTAGTCGTCCGGGGCGCCGGCCAGCTCCGCCGCGTCGGCGATGACACCGAGGTAGCGCGCCGAGGGCATCCCGCCCTCGTAGGCGTCGAGCACGTAGATCCAGGCCAGGACATCGCCCTCGAGGGTGTGCACGCGCAGCCGGAGCTTCTTGTGCAGCCCCAGCTCGCCACCCTCCCAACGGTCGAGAGTGGCCGCATCCTGGTCGGGCACGTCGTAGAGCACGACGAAGACCTGCGAACCCGGGTGTTCGACGACCGTCGCGAGGGCGCCCTCCCAGGCGAAGTCCTCACCGCCGAAGGTCAGCCGCCAGCCCTGCAGCCACCCCGATCCCGCCATGGGCGAGTACGGGGCGCGCTCCTTCATCTGGGCGGGGTCCATGTTCGACCCGTACGCGGCGTAGAGCGGCACCCGCACAGACTAGTCATGTGCCCCCGGGCCACGATCGACGACCTCACCCGGGGGCCACACCCCGTTCACAGGACGGGCGTACTGTCTGCGGCGTCCCGTTCGACGCCGAGGAGGGCGAACCTGCGTGACCCGGATCGTGATCATGGGCGGCGGACCTGCCGGCTACGAGGCGGCACTCGTCGCCGCGCAGCACGGGAGCGAGGTCACCGTCGTCGAACGTGACGGCATGGGCGGCGCGTGCGTCCTCGACGACTGCGTCCCGTCCAAGACCTTCATCTCCACCGCCGCCGTCCGCGTCGACCTGCACCGGGCCGAGGACCTCGGCGTCCTGCTCGACCGCAACACCGCCGGCGTCGACCTGCCCAAGGTCCACGGCCGCGTGCTCAGCCTGGCCCGCGCCCAGTCCGCCGACATCCGTGACCGCGTCGCGGGCGAGGGCGTCCGGATCATCGACGGCACCGCCTGCTTCGGCGAGCCCATCCCCGGGTCCCCGCAGGTCGTCGACGTCACCACCGCCGACGGCATCGAGGAGTCGCTGCCTGCCGACATCGTCCTCGTCGCCACCGGCGCGACCCCGCGCATCCTCGACTCCGCCGTCCCCGACGGCGAGCGTGTCCTGACCTGGCGCCAGCTCTACGACCTGCCGGCGCTGCCGGAGCACCTGATCGTCGTCGGGTCCGGGGTGACGGGCGCGGAGTTCGTGTCCGCCTACGTCGAGCTCGGCTGCCGTGTCACGCTCGTCTCCAGCCGCGACCGCGTGCTGCCCGGCGAGGACGCCGACGCCGCCGCGGTGCTGCAGGAGGTCTTCACCGAGCGCGGCGTCGAGATCCTCGCCAACGCCCGTGCCGAGTCGGTCACGCGCGAGGGCGACGGCGTCGTCGTCATCCTCACCGACGGGACCGAGGTCCGCGGCTCGCACGCACTCATGACCGTCGGCTCCGTCCCCAACACCGCGGGGCTGGGGCTCGAGAAGGTCGGCGTCCACACCGACGGCGGCGGGTTCGTCACCGTCGACCGGGTGTCGCGCACGTCCGTGCCGGGCGTCTACGCCGCGGGAGACTGCACCGGCATGCTCATGCTGGCCTCGGTCGCCGCCATGCAGGGCCGCATCGCGATGTGGCACGCCCTCGGCGAGGGCGTCGCCCCCATCAAGCTGCGCACCGTGGCCGCCAACGTGTTCACCCGCCCCGAGATCGCGACGGTCGGCATCAGCCAGCGTGTGATCGACGCCGGGGAGGTCGCGGCCCGCACCGTCATGCTGCCGCTTGCCACCAACCCGCGCGCCAAGATGCGCGGCCTGCGCCGGGGCTTCGTGAAGCTGTTCTGCCGGCCTGCGACGGGCGCGGTCATCGGCGGCGTCGTGGTGGCGCCGGTGGCGAGCGAGCTGATCCTGCCCATCGCGCTCGCGGTGCAGAACGGTCTCACCGTCGACGACCTCGCCCACACCTTCTCCGTCTACCCCTCGCTGTCGGGGTCGATCACCGAGGCGGGCCGCCAGCTCATGCAGCACGACGACCTCGACTGACGACACATCTGCGGCCGGGATGTGAGGATCGTGGCGCGGATCCCGGGGGCGGATCGGGGACAACCCCGATTCCCGGGCCCGGCGCCGGGGCGATGCTCGACGGCATGACCACACTGCAGAACGCCATGACCCGGGTGCCGGTCGTCCCCGTCGTGGCCGCGGCCGTCGCGTCGCAGTTCGTCGACGACCTCGCCTACTTCGTCCTGCCGCCCGTCGCGATCATCGCGCCGGTGTCGGCCTTCCTCGCGGTGCTGCTGACGGCGGTCGGCGCCCGCGTCGTCACCCGGAAGCTGACCGGGCCGTCGGTGGCGCGCACCGGTCTCGCGGTCGGCGCCGTGTCGGCGGGCATCGGGCTCCTGGTCGGCGGCTTCGGCTGGCTGGGCATGATCCTCGCGACGGCGACGCTCGTCGCGGGTGTGGCGGGTGCGGTGATCGGCCGCAAGAACCAGGCGCTCACGGACTGACCTGCTCCAGGACCGACCCGAACCGACGAGACCCCCGCACCGGCGAACCGGGCGGGGGTCTCGTGGGTACTACGCGGAGCGGGCGACGCCGCGGCGGCAGCCCGGCAACGGGCAGACCGCGGCGTCGGGCAGCGTGTCCCTGACCGCGGGGTCCGTGCTGGTCGCGACGAACGGCCAGTGGCCGACGAAGCGTTGCACGTACCAGTACAGGAACACGTGGTCCTGTGCCTCCGGGCCGGCGACGAACACCGCCGGCGCCGGGAGCGCATCGACCCAGCGCACATACGCACTGGTCGCGGCGGCCGGCGGACGGGGTGCCCGCCGGGTGGTGAGCCAGTCGTCGGCCCGGCCGCGCCAGGACCTCAGCGCGATCGGGTGGATCGTGGCCCCGGGCAGCTCTCGCAGGTTGACGGTGAACGTCGACACCAGGGTGCCGTCCGCGCGGTGCGCGGCCGACGCCACGGTGAGCAGCGAGTACGGGCCGGGGATCGGACCTTCGACGTGGATGTGGTTGCTGACGAACACGTTCTCGTGGGGCATGACGGATCCTGGAGTCCGGAGTGTCGATGGACGCGTTCGTGGCGTGGCTCGGCCGACGCGGTGAACGGGATCCGCGGCGCGGTCACTCCGCGTGGCGGAAGTACCGGCCCCGTGGATGGTCACACGGGTGTGGAGTTGTCAGGCGCGCTGCCGTGCGGCGGGACGCCCGGCCGCCGTCACCTGCGTGACGGACGACGTGCCGGTCACGGTAGCCAGCAGTCGATCATCGGGTCAAGCGGCGCCTACGATCGCTCCTGGGCCCGTGACCAGGCCGAAGTCCGCTGCGGGCGCGGTGTTGTCGGCCGACCACCGGACCCGGTCGACCCCGAGCGCGCCCGCGGCGAACCTCAGCACCGGGGGCAGGCAGTCGCCGACCGCACCGGGCCATGCCGGCCGCTCGCGGACCCGCAGGTCGGCCGAGGTGTCCGCGAGCGCCCCGACCAGCGCGATCTCGCCGACCATCTCCCCGGTCGTCGGCTCGCAGACGGCCCAGGTGCACGTCGTGTCGTCCGCCCAGCCCGCCGCGGCGGCCGCGACGCCGGCTCCGTCGTCGACACCGAGGTCGGTGTAGGCGGGCCGGTCGTCGACACGGTCGTCGGAGCGCGGCGCCCGCAGGTACCAGGCGCCCGCGTTGATCTCGACGGGTTCCAGTGGGTCAGTCCTTGATCTCGCAGATGACCGAGCCCTGGGTGATCGACGCGCCGGGCTCGGCGGACAGGCCGGTGACGGTGCCGTCCTTGTGCGCGGTGACGGGGTTCTCCATCTTCATCGCCTCGAGGACGACGACGAGGTCGCCGGCGGAGACGGTGTCGCCGTCGGACACCGCCACCTTGATGATCGTGCCCTGCATGGGCGCGGTGACCGAGTCGCCGGACGCCTTCGTGCCGCCGCCCCCGGACTTCCCGCGCTTGCGCGGAGCGGGCTTCGCCGCGCCGCCCCCGCCGTTGCCGATCGCGAGGTCGCCGGGCAGCGACACCTCCAGGCGTCGCCCGCCGACCTCGACGACGACCGACTGGCGGGGCGCCTCGTCGGACTCCTCGTCGCCGGCACCGGTGAAGGGCTCGACGGTGTTGTCCCACTCCGTCTCGATCCAGCGGGTGTGGACGGTGAAGTCCTCCTCGGTGCCGGCGGTGAACGCCGGGTCGGCGACGACGAGCCGGTGGAACGGCAGCACCGTGGCCATGCCGTCGACCTGGAACTCGGCGAGCGCGCGCCGGGACCGCTCGAGGGCCTGCGCCCGGTCGGAGCCGGTGACGATCAGCTTGGCCAGCAGTGAGTCGAAGTTGCCCCCGACCACCGAACCGGCCTCGACGCCCGCGTCGACCCGCACGCCGGGGCCCGCCGGGTAGCTGATCGACGACACGGTGCCGGGCGCGGGCAGGAAGCCGCGGCCTGCGTCCTCGCCGTTGATGCGGAACTCGATGGAGTGCCCGCGGGGAGCCGGGTCCTCGGTGAGGTCGAGCTTTTTGCCCTCCGCGATGCGGAACATCTCGCGGACGAGGTCGAGCCCGGAGGTCTCCTCGGAGACCGGGTGCTCGACCTGCAGCCGGGTGTTGACCTCGAGGAACGTGATCAGCCCGTCCTGGCCGACGAGGAACTCGACGGTCCCGGCGCCGTAGTACCCGGCTTCCTTGCAGATCGCCTTGGACGACTCGTAGAGGGTGGCGCGCTGCTCGTCGGTGAGGAACGGCGCGGGGGCCTCCTCGACCAGCTTCTGGAAGCGGCGCTGCAGCGAGCAGTCGCGGGTGCCGACTACTATCACGTTGCCGTGCTGGTCCGCGACGACCTGGGTCTCGACGTGGCGCGGCTTGTCGAGGTAGCGCTCGACGAAGCACTCGCCACGGCCGAACGCCGCGGTGGCCTCGCGGACCGCCGACTCGTAGAGCTCGGCGATGTCCTTCTCCTCGCGCGCCACCTTCATGCCGCGCCCGCCACCCCCGAACGCCGCCTTGATCGCGACGGGCAGGCCGTGCTCCTTGGCGAACGCGATCACCTCGTCGGCGCCCGACACCGGGTCGGACGTGCCGGGCACGAGGGGGGCGCCGGCGCGCATCGCGATGTGCCGGGCGGTGACCTTGTCACCGAGGTCGCGGATCGACTGCGGGGACGGCCCGATCCAGGTGATGCCCGCGTCGATGACGGCCTGGGCGAAGTCGGCGTTCTCCGACAGGAAGCCGTAGCCGGGGTGGATGCCGTCGGCCCCGGCCTGCTTCGCGGCGCCGATGACCTTGTCGATGTCGAGGTAGGTCTCGCCGGCGGTGCTGCCGCCCAGCGCGAAGGCCTCGTCGGCGAGCCGGACGAAGGGGGCGTCACGGTCGGGGTCGGCGTAGACCGCCACGGAGGTCAGACCCGCGTCCTTCGCGGCGCGGATCACGCGGACCGCGATCTCTCCCCGGTTGGCGACGAGGACCTTGGTCAGCTCGGGCACGTCCGCTCCTCCATGGTCGGCCGACCCGTTGCGCCGGCGCAGTGGTCCCGCGAGTCTAAGAGGACCGGCGGCCCGGTCCGGGGGCGGAGTTCTGTGGCGTTTCCGACTCTGCGGGCCGCATCACGGTGTCCACGACGTCTTGATCGTGTCAGCGGTGTGGCGCAGGTCGCAATTCGTGGCCGGATCAGGCGCCGCGGCCGCCGAGACGGTGGGTACGGCCCCCGACCTGCACGAACAGATGCCCGCCGCCGCGACGGACCGCGGGCAACCGGCGCCGCGTGGGCGCGGACGTGCCGTCGTGGCGCCACCCGGCCTCGCGCTCGGCGAGCTCGCCGGCGGCGGACGAGGGCAGCGCGCCCCTGGCACGCAGGGCGCGGGCGACGTCCCAGCCGTCGCGCAGCGACCCGCCCGGGGCCACCCCGTCGAGGTGCTCGGCGACGGCGGCGGGCCAGCGCCGTCCGAGGGCCGCGGCGAGCAGCGGCCAGGCCCGGGCCGCCTCCCCCGCGCGCTTGCGCAGCAACGCCCGGCGGACCGTCGCCAGCCGGACGGCGTCGAACCCGTCGGGCACCGCGGCCTCGCCGACGAGGGCGTCGACCAGCGCGGCCTGCGCCGCGGCCAGCTGCTCGCTCATACGGCAGGGCTCGTCGGTCGCGGGTCCCGGAACCCGGCGGTGCGTGCGATCGACGTGACCTCCGCGGCGAGCTGCGCCGCGGGTGGGTAGTGGCCGTCGCGCTCCAGCATCACCGCGGCCGGCCGCGCCCGGTCGCACAGCTCCCCGAGCAGCGCCAGGACCTCGTCGGGCACCGCGTCGGTGTGGGTGTCGTGGTAGACGCCGGGGTCGCCCGCGGCGGCGTCGCCGTCGTGCTCGGACCCGCCCGCGACGTGCACGTACGCGATCCGGTCGAGCGGCAGCGCGTCGAGCACCGCACGCGGGTCGGCGCCGCGGTTGAGCGCGTTGGCGTGCACGTTGGCGACGTCGAGCAGCAGCAGCGCACCCGTCCGGTCGAGCAGCCGGGTCAGGAACTCGGCCTCGGTGAACTCCTCGCCCGGCCAGTCGACCAGCGCGGCGATCGGTTCCAGGGCGAGCGGCACGTCCAGCTCGGCCTGGGTGGTGGTCACGTTGGCGACGAGGACGTCGAGCGCTTCGCGGGTGCGCGGCACCGGCAGCAGGTGCCCGGCGTCGCGGCCCGCGACCCGGGTGAACGACACGTGCTCGCTGACCAGAGGCGCGCCGACCGCGGCGGCGCACGCGGCGAGGTGCTCGGCGCGGCGCCGGTCGAGCCCGTCGGCGCTGCCCAGCGACAGCCGCACGCCGTGCGGGACCACCGGGACTCCGCGATCCCGCAGCTCCACCACCCCTCGAGGTGGAGCTGCGGGATCGACCGACTCTGCGATGACCTCGCAGAAGCCCAGCCCCGGCAGGTCGGCGACCACACCGGCGATCTCGGGGCGCCAGCCGACGCCCGTCCCCTGCACGCGGCGCGCGGGGTCGCGTGCAGGATCAGCCACCGCAGCCACCACCACCCCCGCCGCAGCCACCCCCTCCGCCGTCGCTGCCGCCCCCGCCACAGCTGCTGCCGGAGTCGCCCCCGGAGCTGCCGCCGCCGGCGGCCGCCGCGCGCTGCGCCTCGAGCTCGGAGGCGAACGCAGGGTCGGACGCCCACAGGGCGCTCATCCCGTAGACCCCGACCCCCAGCGCGGCCCCCGCCGCGCCGTAGGTGATCCAGTCGGGCCGGTTGGCCGGGGACAGCCGGTGGTGCCGGGCCCGCAGCATCGAGACGGTGTCGTCGCCCAGCGGGGTGCGCCGCGGCACACGCAGGGTCAGCACGAGGCCGACGACGGTCACCCCGAGGAACGCCGCGACCAGGAAACCGACCGGCTTGCCGTTGGCGATCCCGGCGATCAGGCGCAGGAGGCCGAGGGCGGCGACGGCCAGCATCCAGGCGCCCGAGGTCCGGACGGCGCGCCGCTCGTCGGCGTCGAGGAGCAGCCCGTCGTCGACGAGGCGGCGCTCGATCCGGTCGAGGGCGTCACGCATCGGCGTGTGCAGCCGCAGCCGGGTCCGCGCGACCGGCGACGACGCGGTCTGGTGGACCGCCCTCTCCAGGTCGTCGGCGCCCGCGGGCAGGGTGCCCGCGGCCACGACGGTGCCGCGCCCGGCCGTCGCGATCGTCTGCGCGACGCGCATCGACGACAACGCGGCGAAGACGGCCAGGTCGGCGCCGCCGTTGAGATAGGCGATGTCGTACGGCTGGGCGGTGAGGTCCACCGACGGCCGGTCCCCGCGGCGCCGGCCCGTGGCGGCCTTGCGCGTGCGGACCGCGGCGATCCAGACGGCGACGGCCAGGAGCAGGTAGAAGATGATGAACGTCTGGCTGCTGATGCCCCAGGTGTCCCCTGCGGCGGCGAGTGGCCTCATGTCAACGCACCCCCTGTGACTCGTCCTCGTGGGACGAGGCACAGTGTGTCGGCCGTCATGGACCGGACGGAACGTTCCTCACCAAGACTTGAGGTTCGAGATCGTCGCCGCGCTCCGTCGTGCTCAGGCCGTGTGCGCCCGGACCTGCTTCTTGATCCGGGAGAGCATCGCCGCCATCCCGCGCAGCCGCAGCGGGCTCACCGCCTCGCCGAGCCCGAGCGCGATGTAGAAGTCGTCGGGCACGGCCAGGACGTCGGCGGCGGGCTCACCGTCGAGACCCGTGTGCATGATCGACGCGAAGCCCCGCGTGGTCGGGGCCTCGGGCGGTGCCGAGAAGAACAGGTGCACACGTTCCGCGTCGTCGACCTCGACCGCCAGGAACAGCGGCGACTGGCACTCGTGCACCTGCTCCATCGAGTCGGCCGCGTCGGCGTAGCGCTCGGGGAGACCGGGCAGCTCCTGCGACAGCTCGAGCAGCAGCTGCAACCGGTCCTTGGGCCCGACGGCCGAGAAGTCGTCGACCAGCTCCGCGAGCGCTTCGGGGAGTTCAGCCACGCTCGGACCCCTGGGCGACGGGCACGCGGACGGCGTTGCCCCACTCGGTCCAGCTGCCGTCGTAGTTGCGGACGTGGGCGAAGCCCAGCAGGTGGGTGAGCACGAACCAGGTGTGGCTGGAACGCTCCCCGATCCGGCAGTAGGCGACGACGTCGTCGTCGGCCGACAGGCCCTGCTCCTGCAGGTAGATCGCCTCGAGCTCGGCGCGGGACCTGAAGGTCGCGTCCTCGGCCGCCGCCCGCGCCCACGGCACGCTCGCCGCGCCGGGGATGTGGCCGCCGCGGACCGCCCCCTCCTGGGGGTAGTCGGGCATGTGCAGCAGCTCGCCGGAGTACTCGCCGGGCGAGCGGACGTCGACCAGGGCGCCGTCGCCCGACCGCACCTTCGGCAGGTGCGCGAGCACGTCGTCCTTGAACGCGCGCAGCGTCACGTCGTCACGCTCGACGACCGGGTACTCGACCGTCGCCGGCGTCGGCTGCTCGGTGGTCATCTCGCGGCCCTCGGCGACCCACTTGGCGCGGCCGCCGTCGAGGATGCGCACGTCGGCATGGCCGAACAGGGCGAACACCCACAGCGCGTAGGTGGCCCACCAGTTGTTGCGGTCGCCGTAGAACACGACGGTGGTGTCACGGCCGATGCCACGCTCGCCGCAGATCTCGGCGAAACGGGTGCCGTCGACGTAGTCGCGCGTGACCGGGTCGTTCAGCTCGGTGTGCCAGTCGACCTTCACCGCGCCCGGGATGTGCCCGGTGTCGTAGAGCAGGACGTCCTCGTCGGACTCCACGACCACGAGGCCCTCGGTGCCGAGGTTCGCGGCGAGCCACTCGGTGGTGACCAACCGCTCCGGGTGGGCGTAGTCGGCCAGTTTCGGGTCGGTGTCTGCGGGCAGCGCCATGGCTCCGACGATAGTCCGCGGCACCGACACCCGGAGCGCCGTCACCCGGTCCGGTCGGCCCACAGGCCCGCGGGCGAGAGGCCGACCGCGCCGAGCAGTCGTCGTACCAGCGGCAGGCTGATCCCGATGACGTTGGACGGGTCGCCGTCGATCCCCTCGACGAACCAGCCACCCAGCCCGTCGAGGGTGAACGCGCCCGCCACCGCGAGCGGCTCGCCCGTCGCCAGGTAGGCCTCGAGCTCGGCGTCGGTGGGCTCGCCGAAGCGCACGGTCGTGACCGAGTGGCCCTCCGCGACCCGGTCGATGTCGCCGTCGTCGAGACGCAGCACGGCGTGGCCGGTGACCAGCTCCCCGGTGCGGCCGGCCATCGCCTTCCAGCGCCGGCGGGCGGTGTCGACGTCGTGCGGCTTCCCGACCAGCTCGTCGTCGATCAGCAGCATCGAGTCGCAGCCGACGACGACCGCGTCCGGGTGCGGGCCCGCGACGCGACGGGCGACGGTGGTGGCCTTGGCGCCGGCCAGCGCGGTGACCTTCTCGGCTGCCGAGGCGTCCGGGATCATGGCGAGGAGGGCGTCCTCGTCGACGTCGGAGACCGACACGACGGGGTCGAGCCCGGCGGCGCGCAGGACCGAGAGCCGGGCGGGGGACGCGGAGGCGAGGACGAGACGCACCCCGTGAGCCTACGGACGCCCCATCCGTCGCACCGTCCACTCTCCCGGGCTGCGTGCGGGAACAACTACTCGACGTCGGCGGCTCGAGGTGATCGTTCGTCGCGCCCTCGCGGGTCAGCCCTCGTCGCCCCGCCGACGCCGGGGGGAGCCGTGGAGCCCGCGACCTCGCGACGCCGGACGGCCAGCTCCACCGCGCCCCACAGGACCTTCGCCACCAACCCGAGCGCGACCAGCCCGCAGAGCATCTGGCTCATCGTGACGACCCGCGCGACGTCGGTCCGTGGCGCGATGTCGCCGAACCCGACCGTGGCGAAGACCGTGACCGTGAAGTAGAGGGCGCCGGTCCGGCTCAGCACCTCGGAGAAGCTGTCCGGCAGGTTGATCGAGATCACGCAGTAGGTGGCGGCGTAGAGCACGATCAGGAGCGTGAGCCCCGAGGTGATGGCCTGGATCGCGCGGAGCCGAGGGACGATCGACCGGGTGATCGACCGCACCTGCCATGCGACGACCACGGCGAAGACGACCAGCCCGAGCCCGAACCGGAGCCAGGTGCCGCCGTCGAGCTGCCGGTCGAGCGGCACCCCGTAGTAGACGACAAGCAGGAGCGCGACGGTGAGCGCGGACCGCAGGACGGACCCGGCCAGCAGACGCCGGCGGGCGCCGGCAGGGAGGTCCGTGTAGCTCGTCGGTCCGTACCCGGCGGCCGGAGCCAGCTTCGCCACAGCCGTCCCCCTCCGCCCGCCGGACACCCCGGCTGCGAGCGAACACCGGGAGCGTCGGCGACGTCGTCACCCGGGCCGGGTGACCCCCACCCCGCCACAGCGGGCGTGGATGTCCCTGCGCCCGGGTCATCCCGCGGGGGTGACGCGGGCGCGCCGCGAAGGCAGGAGTCTGCACCCGCGCCGCCGACGAGTGGGAGGCCGAGATGACCCAGGCACAGGACGCACCGCTCGACGTGGCGGACCCCCTGCGCGTTGACGAGCGCGCGGAGCTCGAACGGCTGCGGGAGGAGAACTCCGCGCTGCGCGCCGGATCGCCGCGACGCAGGCGGCTCCGGGGGCGGTCGATCGTCGCCGCCGTGCTGATCGTGATCGGCTGCGTGTCGGTACCGGTGTCGTTGCTGTCCGTCTGGACCCACGACCAGGTCTCGGACACCGATCGGTTCGTCGCGTCCGTCGGGCCGCTGATCGACGACCCGTCGGTGCAGGAGACCCTGACGAACCGGATCACGACCACGGTGTTCGAGTACGTCGACGTGCAGGACCTGGCCGAGCAGTCGATCGCGGCGCTCGCGACCCAGGGTCTGCCACCCCGGCTCGTCGAGCGGCTGACGGCGTTCACACCGACGCTGGCCACCGCGGCGACCAGGTTCGTGCGCGACAAGGTGGGCCGCCTGGTCGCCGGCCCTCAGTTCTCCGACGCGTGGAACCAGGCGCTGCGGATCGCCCACCAGCAGATGGTCGGAGTGCTCGCGGGCGATGGCCGGGGGGTCGTCGTGCAGGGCGGCACGGTGTACCTCGACCTCGCGCCGCTGGTCGAGGCGGCGAAGCAGCGCCTCGTCGCCGAGGGCCTGACCGCGGCGGGCGCGATCCCGGAGGTGCACCCGACCATCGAGCTCGCACCTGCCGATCAGCTGGTCCGGGCCCGGTCTGCCTACGACGCGCTGGACTCCGTGTCCACCGTCCTGCCCTGGGTGGCGCTGCTGTCGCTGGCCGTCGGCGTGTATCTCGCTCGGCGCCGGTCCCGGGCGCTGACGGTGGCTGCCCTCGGGGCCGGTCTCGGCCTGGTCGTGCTCGCGGGCGGGCTGCTCGTGGTGCGTGGCCTGCTGGTGGGCGCGGTCCCGGTGACGGGTGCGGCCGCCGCCGCGTCCGGCTTCGACATCCTGGTCGGCTCCCTGCGGGCGTCGGGGCGGGTGCTGCTCGTCCTCGCACTGGTGGTCGCGCTCGGTGCGTTCCTGGCCGGACCGTCGGCGACGGCGACCGGTGTGCGCAGGCGCGCGAGCGGCGTCCTGGGCCGGGTCCGCGCAGGTCGGTCGACAGGGGGTCCGGTGGGCACGTGGGTCGGTTCCCACGTGCGGGGCCTGCGGGTCGCTGCGGTCGCGGTCGCCGCGCTGGTGTTCGTGTTCCTGCCGCAGCCCACGGGAGCGGCGATCCTCGTCATCGTGACGGTGCTGCTCGTCGTGCTCGCGGTGATCGAGTTCCTGGCGCGCCCCGCGGCAGCGTCAGCAGCGGTGGCACCGCCGCCGACGACCTGACCGTCAGCTCTCCTCCGCGACCGGCGGCGAGGTCCCGACGGTGGAGCGCGGCGGCCGCTCGGGCACCCGGCGGGCGACGACCACCCCGAGCAGTGCGATCAGGGAGAGGACGGCCAGTGCCGTCCTGAGTCCGTCGACGCGGGCCTGCCGGTTGGCCTCCAGCACGGCCCGGGTGACCTCCGGGGCGGCCTGCGCCGTCGTCAGCGCGTCCTGCAGGTCGAGGTCGGAGAGGAACGGAACTCCGCCGGCGAGCTGCACCGTTGCCGCGGTGGTGACCTGCTCGGGGACGGCCGGGTTGTCCTGGACGCCCTGGAGGAACGAGGTCGTGAGCGCGGTGATGAGCAGCGAACCCGCCAGCGCGGTACCGACGGCGGCCCCCAGGTTCGTGGCAGTGTTCTGCAGGCCGCCCACCTGAGGGCTCTGCTCGTCGGGAACGGCGGAGACCGTGACGGCGCCGAGCTGCGAGGCGAGGGCCCCGATCCCGAGCCCGAGCAGCAGCAGCGGGACGGTCACGATGCGGGCGTCGGCGTCCGGGTCGATGGCGACGAGCAGGACCACGATGCCCAGGAACATCGCGAGGAGCCCGAGCCGGACGACGCGACGGGGCGATGCGTCGGGGAGGAACCGGGGGATGCCGACCGCCGCGATCAGCAGGGTCACCGAGAGCGGCAGGATGCGCACGCCGGTGTCGATCGCCGACAGCCCGAGCGACACCGACAGGAACAGCGGGATGGTGAAGAAGACCCCGGCCTGCACGAGGTAGAGCACGAAGAACATCACCAGACCACCGGCCATCTGCCGGTTGCCGAACAGTGACGGCGCCACCAGTGGCTCGGCGCCGGCCGCCTCGAGCCGGGACTCGTGCTCGAAGAACGCCCAGGTCACCAGTGCTCCCACGAGGACCAGCCAGAGGGTGGGCGACACCCCGAACAGCGACGGCGCCCCGGGCTTGGGCGCCACCCAGCCCCACTCGGCCGACCGCAGGATCCCCAGCACCACCGCGCCGAGACCGACGGCGGCCAGCGCGGCGCCGAGCGCGTCGAAGGTCCGCGTGTTCTCGGCCGGGGTGTCCTGCATCCGGCGGGCGAGAGCCAGGATCGCGACGACGACGAGGACCTCGCCGACGAACACCCAGCGCCACGAGAAGTACGTGGCCGCGACGCCGCCGATCAGAGGTCCGACCGCGACCGCGACGGCACCGGCCCCCATCACCAGGCCGTAGGCGCGCGGCCTGCCCTCCGCGGGGAAGTTCCCGGCGACGAGCGCGACGATCGCGGGCAGGATCAGCGCGGCGCCGAGGCCTTCGAGCACGGACCAGCCCAGCACCAGAACGGTGAGGTTGGGGGCGAGCGCCGTCGTGAGCGAGCCCAGGCCGTAGATGACGCATCCGACGGCGAAGGCACGCCGCCTGCCGATCATCGTGCCGATCTTCCCGCCCGCCACCATGAACATCGCCATCACCAGCGTGTAGAAGGTGATGGCGGCCTGGACCCCGGTCACGGTGGTGCCGACGTCCCGCGCCACGGTCGCGATCGCGACGTTCATGACCGAGCTGTCGAGGGTCATGAGGAACTGGCCGGCGGCAAGGGTCAGCAGGACCCCGCCCACCGCCGCTCCCGCTCGTCGCGCCGTCGCGCCGTCGCTCATCGCTGCTCCGGATCGGTCGGGGGAGCGACCTGTGCACCAGGCCGCGGCTGTCGCGGCCATCGTCGGTCGGCCCCGGACCGGCGGGATCACCCTCAGCGGGCGAACACCTGATCACGACGGCGGACTACCGGACCGGCGCGGTTCAGGAGCCGGTACGGACCGGGTGCTCGTCGCGCCGGGCCCGGTCCGTGCGGCCGGCCGGCCCCTCGAGCGCCTTCGTCTTCGCCTGTTGGAACTCCTCGGCCGTGATCGCTCCCCGGTCGCGCAGATCGGCCAGCTTGGCGATCTCCTCGGCGGTGCTCGACGCCCCCGACGTCGCGACGGTCTGCCGGACGTACTGGTCGAATGCCTCCTCCTGGTGCCGCGCGCGGGCTCTCGCCCGCTCGTTCATCGACCGGCCCCGGGCGATCAGGTAGGCCAGGGCACCGACCCACGGCAGCACGACGAGGAACAGGGTCCACAGTGCCTTCGCCCACCCCGACAGCTCGTGGTCGCGGAGGATGTCGCCGAAGATGGCGATGAGCATCCAGACCCACGTGAACAAGATCATGAACCATCCGATGGACAGCACGATGTCCCAGAACGACACGAGAACTCCTTCATCCGGACGTGCGCACTCCCGGCGCGATGCCGCTGCCGACGCCCCACACCGTGGTCCCCGCGTCGGACCCCGGCATCACCCTCGAAGGGCGACCCGGGCCGCGGGCTGTCCAGGTCTTTCGCCCGCGACGGGTGAGGACCCGGGCCGCGGGCCGCCATAGCGTTCCCCGGTGACCATTCAGCGGCCCGAGCACCCCACGTCCGAAGCCGTCGCGGTGCCGGCCGGGCGCCGGCCGGGAGCCATCCCGCGCGCACTGGTGGTCCTGCTCGGGGCCGCGGCGGTCGTGGTGGTGATCGCGGGTGTCCATGCCGTGGCCTGGCTGATCGGCCCCGCGTTCATGGCGCTGGTCGTGGTGATCGCGGTGTCACCCGTGCAGGGATGGCTGATCCGCCGCGGGTGGCCGGCCTGGGCCACGAGCCTCGTGGTCGTCGTGCTCGTCTACGCGATCCTGTTCGGCCTCGCGCTGGGCGTCATCGTCTCGGTGGCCCGACTCGCGGCCGAGCTGCCCCAGTACGCCACGTCGGCGGACGAGCTCGTCACGTCCCTGTCCTCGTGGCTGCTGCAGCTCGGCGTCGGGCCGGAGCAGCTCCAGCAGGTGGCGGGCTCGCTGAACCTCGGCAGGTTGGCGGGGATCCTGGGTGTCCTCCTCAGCAGCGTCGCGGGACTCGCCTCGAACTTCGTGTTCCTGCTGTCGCTGCTGCTGTTCCTCAGCATCGAGGCGGGCGGGGCGCGGGACAGGCTCGCGTCGATCGCGGTCGACCGGCCGAGGATCACCGAGGCGCTCGGGAGCTTCGCCCGGGGCACACGTCAGTACCTCGTCGTGACGACCGTGTTCGGGTTCGTGGTCGCGGTGCTGGACTCGGTCGCCCTGGCGCTGCTGGGAATCCCTCTCGCGGTGACCTGGGGGCTGCTGGCGTTCGTCACCAACTACATCCCGAACGTCGGTTTCATCATCGGGGTGGTGCCACCGGCCCTGCTCGCACTGCTCTCGGGCGGACCGAGCCGGATGCTGATCGTCATCGCGGTCTACGGGGTACTCAACTTCGTCGTGCAGTCGATCATCCAGCCGCGTTTCATCGGCGACGCGGTCGGGTTGTCCGTGACCGTCACCTTCGTCGCGCTCGTGTTCTGGGCGTGGCTGCTCGGTCCGCTCGGTGCGATCCTCGCCATCCCGCTGACGCTCCTGGCGAAGGCGGTGCTGGTGGACGTGGACCCCAAGGCCGCGTGGGCCGACGCCCTGCTGCGCGCATCGGCGAAGGTGCCGGAACCGGGGGAGGCCCCGGACCGCCCGCGGCGGCGCCGTCGAACCGGCCGCGGGCGGCCCGTCGCGGAGCCGCAGGGTCCGCCGCCGGCGGGGCCCTCACCCGCGGCGTCGCGCTGACCTGCGCCCCGGGTGGGTCCGAAGCCGGGGTCAGCGCACGCCCGTGGCGATGAGGCCCCGCTGGTGGGCGGCGAGAACCGCGAGCCGACGGCTGCTCACACCGAGCTTCGTGTAGATCGACCGGACATGGGTCTTCACGGTGTTGACCGACACCGTCAGATCGGTGGCGATCTCGTCGAGTGACAACATGGACGGCAGCAGACCGAGGACCGTGATCTCCCGCTCGCTCAACATCGTCTCCTGCGGTTCGCCCGCCCGGGCGGCGAGCACGCGGTCCGCGAACCCGCCGGACGGACCGAAGCTGCCGCGTTGCGCCACCAACAGCTCGCGGACGATCGGATCGGCCTGGGCGAACGGCCGGACCGCGTCGAGGAGGTCGCCGACGGCCAACGCGCTGCGCAGTGCGTGGCGCGCCGTGTGCCGTTCGCCCGCGGCCAGCGCGATCGACGTCTCCAGCAACCAGGCGTCGACCATCGTGGCGGGGAGCAGCGGTGGGGCATCGCCGTCCAGCACGGAACGCACCAGCGAGCGCGCGCGCTCGTGGCGACCGGCGGCGCTGTCGGACCACGCCTGCATCACCGACACCTCGCCGCTGCCGTCCGCCTGCTCGGTCAACCACGTGAGAACGGTGCGGGCCGCGACGGAGTGACCGAGCGTCCGCGCCGCGCAGAACTCCAGGACCGCCATCGCGGCGACACGCTCGACCGCCGCCTCGTGGTCGCCGAAGTCCGAGCGCGACTGCTGGAGCTCGGCCAACCCTGCTGCCCGTTCGCCCAGATCGAAGAGCGCGGCACCGTGGACCGCGCGCAGGACGTAGCGCAACAAGGGCACCGACTCCGCCGCGTCCGTCTCCGGGCGGCGCTCGGTCCGGCGCGCGGCGGCGACGGGATCGGCGCGGAGGAGGTCGGAGTACCCGAGCATGGCGGCAGCCGCGCCCGACCAGGTCGACCCCTCCCAGGCGTGCCCGTCAGCGACGGCCAGCGCCTCTGTGCTCACGGACCGCATCGTGCGGAGATCACCCGTGCCGCTCGCGGCGACACCGAGCAGGACGAGACACTGGAGCTCGAGGAAGTCGAAGTCGTGGCGGCGACTCAGGGCCAGCGCCGCGTCCAGGTTGGACCGGGCCGCCACGAGATCGTTCTGCTCCAGCTGGACACCACCCCGGCTCAGCCGCGCGAGGGCCTCCAACTCCGGCTCCGTCGGGATCGCGCGGACCGGCTCGGACGTCCTCGCCGCGACGGTCGTGCGGTCGGTCTCGAACTGCTCGGCGACCACGTGCAGGACGGCGAGCTCCGCCGTGTCCGGTCGGGAGTCCCATGAGGTCGACACCCGGTTCAGATCCTCGTGCGCGGCCGACAGGTCGCCCGCCTCCAGGTTCGCCAGCGCCGAGGCGAGCAGGAGCCACGGGTCGTCCGTGGACAAGGAGGAATGGGCACCGGTGAGCGCCCGGCGCAGTGCCGCGTGCTCCCCGGTGAGGACGAGCCGGATGGCGGACCGACGCAGGACCTCCAGCAGCAGCTCCGGGTCGCGGCTGCGCGCGGCATGGTCGAGTGCGCGCAGGGGCTGGTCCTGCCCCGCCCACCATCGCGCCGCGTCACGGTGCAGGCTCTCCAGCCGCTTGGCGCCTTGTCGATGGAGGTCTGCCGTCAGGTGGGTACGCAGGAGCTCCTGGACGCGGTACACCTCGTGCAGCGGGTCCAGAGCCGTGACGAGCGACGTCCGGCGCTCCAGACCGTGCAGCACGCTGCCGGCCTCGTCCCTGGCGGTGAGCTCGGCGGCGAGCCCGACGGGGACGGGATCGCTGATGCTGATCACCCGGAGGAAACCTCGGATGTCCGAGGGCAGGCCGGAGAGGATCTCCCCGATCAGGTAGTCCGCGACGGAGCGGTCGTCCCCCGAGAACTGGGCGAGGAACTCGTCCGGACTCGACGACTCCCGCAACCCGAGCGCGGCGAGCCGAAGCCCGGCCGCCCACCCGCCGGTACGCCGGTGCAGCACCTCGATCTCGGTGGGGGACAGGCACAGTCCCGACCGTTCGAGCATCGCGGCGGCCTGCTCCCGGGTGAGGGCCATCTCGGCGGCGCGCAGCTCCCAGAGGCGTCCGGTCAGCCGGAGCCGCGGGAGTGACAACGGCGGGTCCAGCCGGCTCGCGAGGACGAGCTGGACGGTGACCGGCTTCGCCCTGACGAAGCTCTGCACCTGCCGGAGGACCTGCGGATCCACCAGCTCGTGGACGTCGTCGAGGATGACGCGGACCCGGCTCGGGAGGTCCTGGAGCGCCTCGGCGAGCTCGGCGACGAACTCCGGCCGCGTCGTGCTCCGTTCGTGCAGGGGCTCCAGCGAGCACACCGACGGGCACTGGGTGAGGGCTGCCAGGACCGCGGCCCACAGACGCCCGGGTGCGTTGTCGTCGGCGTCGAGGGTGACCCACACGGTCTCCGTCGCCGAGTCGGCCAGCGCCCGGTCCGCGAGCAGCAGCGACTTCCCGTAGCCCGCGGGCGCACAGACGAGGGCCACGTCGGGCCCGCCCGGGGCGTCCAGCGCCGCCGAGAGATGCGGACGCCCCACGAATTCGGGCGGCAGGGCCGGAACCGAGATCTTCGCGCCCGGAACGATCGGCATGACGATCAGCTCCTGTTGGCCGTACGTCCCGAGAATCCGGCTGATCGACGTCGCCGGGCGATGCTGTCGGTCCACGATAGGCGCGGGGGTGGCAATGACCAAACGATGTGCTCGATTTTACCTCCGATTGCGCCGGTCGGCGGCGCTGAATGGTCGATCGAGGATCGATGGAATGGCGTCGGCCGGGTCAGGATCCGGCGTCACCGATTGCCTGGTCGATCACCAGGACGAGGCGCGGGAGGAGTTCCTCCGCCTCCGCCACGGTGATCGTCCCGGTGTGGATCGCCTCGCGGATCTCAATGGTCAGGATGCGGGTCAAGGAGTGGGTCCACGCCTCGGCCCGGCGTCGTCCGGACGCAGGTGCAAGACCTGGGAATGCCATTGTTCGCCTCCGTCACGAGTCGGCCGTGAAGCCGTCCGGAGTGTTCCGGTGGACGGCAGGGGTGGCATCACCCGCCCGGGGTGGCTGGAAATGCGACCGGCGAATGGTGAAGCCGATATGCGGGACCGCTGCGGCGCGAAACGGGGGTCGGAATTGTTTCCGGAATGCAGGAATTGCCGGGCAGGCGGTCGGTCCGGCGGTACGCGCGTCCCCTCCGGGGAGTCCGCGAGGGCATACATCCTGTCGCCACCGGGGGTGAGTGCGGGTCATCCTCACGGAATGAAGGGGACACGCTCACAGGAGCCCTGACCGCTTCGCCCGCCGGACGGCATCGCGCCGCCCGGCCGCGCCGAGTTTGCGGTAGATCATCCGCTGGTGCGTCTTGATCGTGTTGACCGACAGGTACATCTCCGCGGCCATCTCGGCGTTGGACAGCGTTCCCGAGAGATAGCGCAGGACGAGCTGCTCCCGGTCGGTCAGAGTGACGCCTCGTGCGGGCCTCGGTTCGAGGACCCGATCCGACATCCGCAGGAGCAGGTCCTCGGCGAAACCCGCGGAGGCGGTTCCGGCTTCGATCCGCTCACCGAGCAGGGGCCGCAGCTCGGTCGCCAGGTCGAGGAACGGGCGGCGGAACCCCAGCGGCGCCGCGATCCGCAGGGCCAGGTCGAGCTGCGCGAGCGCGGCGGCCCCGTCGGAGGGCGCCGCGACGGCACTGCGCAGGAGGGCACCCTCCACCTGGCCGCGCACCGTCCCCCCGTCGCCCGGGACCGACGCGAGCGACTCGCCCGCGGCGACGTGGTCCTTCGCGGACAACGCGACGCGGGCGGCAGCCCTCGCCGAGCACGCGGTGACGCCACCCCGCAGCCCCGCCAGCACCTGCCGCGCCGTCGCCAGGTGACCTGTCCGGCACAGCAGCGCGGCCTCGACCTGCGACGCCCGGTCCGTGAGTGGGGCGGGCACGTGCACACCCGCGGAGGCGACGGCCAGCCTGAGGCCGGACAGTGCTCCGGGGAGGTCGCCGGAGTCGGCGCGCCGCAGCGCACCGAGCACCGCTGCGGCGAGCTGGACATGAGGCTCGGGTACCAGCGCCTCGACCTCGGCGACGCGGACCAGCCAGCTGTCCGCGCCCTGCGGGTCGTCACGGTCCAACGCCAGCTGAGCCAGCGCCAGGTACGCGGCCACGACCTGGGCCGAGACCGTCCAACCGGTCGCCGCCGCCTGGTCGACCACCGCCTGCGCCTGCGTGGCCGCCACGTCCAGCTCCCCGTGTTCGCAGTGGAGCAGGGCGAGATGGGCCGCGGCGTTGAGCCGGGGGCGGAGCATGCCGCCGGCCCGGTCGACGTCAACGGCGGCCCGCAGGTGCTCCTCGGCGCCGACCAGGTCGCCGGTCCAGAACTCGGCCGTCCCCGCATTGCCCAGCACCAGCATCGGTATCACGTCCCAGCCGGCGAGCCCGAGGCCGGCGAGGGTGGTGGGGTCGCCCGGCACGCGACGGCACGCGGCTGCGACCCGCGCGAGATCGCCGTCGGCCCGGCCGTTCCCGATCTCCATGAGGTCCAGGACGACGCGCAGTCGCCTCGCCCGGGGCGCGGAGAGACTGTCGAGGCCCGCGCGGGTGGCAGCGGTCAGCACCCCGAGCTCGGCCGGTGAACCCTGCAGGATCCGCGTGGTGGCGAGGGCGGCTGCGAGCTCCGGATGGCTGAGCAGCACGGCACGCGGGGCCGATGTCAGGAGCACGTCGATGTCCCTGAAACCGCCCCGGACCCCGAGGGAGAGGACGTGAACCCCGAGCATCTCCGCGGCGAACGGCCACAGCCGCCCGCGCAGCGCGTACCGGATGGCCTCGTAGGGCATCCCCTGCTGCAGGTACCAGACGGCCGCCCGGCGATGGAGCTCCCGCACCGTCCTGGGCCGGACGAGCCGCGGCCGCAGGACGTCCGCGATGAGCCGGTGCAGCCGGTACCACCGCCCGCCGCCGACCGCCTGTACGAAGAGGTTCTCGGCGGCCAGCTCGGCCAGGGTGACGGCACCGTCCCTGCGGCCGGTGATCGCATCGGCCAGCTCGGCGCAGACCACGTCGAGGATGCTGACGCGTACGAGGAACCCGAGCAGCTCGGGGGCGAGCCCCCCGAGGACGTCCTCCAGGAGGTAGGACGCCATCGAATGGTCGTTCCCGGAGAACTCCGCAACGACGTCGGCAGGGTTCCTCGAGCGCTGCAGCTCGACGGCGGCCAGCCGCAGGCCGGCGGCCCAGCCGTCGGTCCGGGTGACCAGCCGTTCCAGGTCGGCCGGGTCGAGGTGGACACCGAGCCCGGCGAGCAGCGCGCCCGCCTCGTCGCGGCGGAACGCCAGGTCCGAGGTGCGCAGCTCGAGGAGCAGGCCGGCGAGGCGGAGCTGGTTCAGGGGCCACGGCGGGTCCCGGCGCGTCGTCACGACCAGTCGTAGACCCGCCGGCGGCCGACGGACCAGCCGGAGCAGGCTCTCGTGCACCGCCGGCTCGGCGATCTCGTGCAGGTTGTCGAGCACGAGGATGACGGTGCCCTCGTGCAGGGCGAGAGCCCTGGCGATCTGGCCGGGCATCCGTTCCAGGTCGTCGTCACCGCCGGTCGCGCGCAGCGTCACCGCAGCCCCCGCGTCGAGGTGTGGCAACAGCGCGTGGACGACGGAGGACCAGAAGCGGCGCAGGTCGTCGTCCGCCGGATCGAGTGCGATCCACGCGATCCTGTCGCCCGTCGTGCCGACGAGCCACGAGCCCGCGAGGACGGTCTTGCCCCACCCTGCGGGTGCCGAGATCAACGTGCACGGTGCCGAGTTCGCCGCCGACATCCGATCGTGCAGACGTGGCCGGACGGCCACGTTCGTCACGACCGGGACGGCGAAGCGGGGATCGGCCGGGTCCACCGCGGGGGCACGGTCGACCGCGGGGGCGCGGTCCGCTGTCGGGATGCGTGCAGGGACGGCCGTCATCCCGGCCCCTCGGTCGTGTCCGCGCACGCAGGCCCGGCGTCGGGATGCACCTGCGTCCTCCCCTCGAGTCGAGGGCAGATGGTGCGCGGGCCGCGGTCGTGCTGAGTGACTGGGACCGACAGGTCGTTCGTGACCGGCGCCTCGGCTGCTCCCGATCCAGTCAACTCGGCACCTACCGGGTCCCGACAGGGCCATTCGTCGGTACCGGACACCGCTGTTCGAAGGAGGCCGGCGCCACGTCCCGGCTCCCGCCGCCGCCCGCCGGCTCACCCGCCACGGATGAGGGGACGACGAGGCCCGGGCGACACCATCCTGCGCAGCGCACGTGCCGTCTCGTCCAGGAGGTCCGGATGTCGTCATCCCAGCAGCCGACGCGTGATGCCGGCGCCCCCGCGGCTCCACACCGTCCGGCCCACCCCGCCGGCTGGGTCGTCGGGGCCAGCAGGTTCGCCGGCATCCTCATGATCATCATCGGGGTCTTCGGTGCGGTGGAGGGGATCGTCGCGCTCTTCCGCAACGAGGTGTACGTCGCGGCCCGCGAGTACGTGTTCACCTTCGACCTGACGACCTGGGGATGGGTCCACCTGCTGATCGGGATTCTCCTGACGGCAGCCGGCGCGGGCGTCCTCGCGGGGCGGCTCTGGGGACGGGCCGTCGGCATCGCACTCGCCACCCTGAGCGCCCTCGCGAACTTCGCGTTCATCCCGTACTACCCGGTGTGGTCGCTCCTCGTGATCGCACTGGACATCGTCGTGATCTGGGCACTGTGCGTGTACGACCGGGACGCGGCGTCGTGACCGGCGCTGCCGGGCAGAGCCCGGGCGGACGTCGGGCAGGCGGATGAGCACAGCACCCGGGGAGCGCAGGAACCGCTGGTCCGCGGCGGTCGTCGCGGTCGCCGTCCTGCTGGTCGTGCTCGGCGTGTGGAACGTCGCCGACGGGCCGGCGGCCCTCGCGTCGGGGCGCCTGATCACCTTCCCCGTCGGCGCCGTTCTGATCATGCTCGTCTGCGTCGCGGTGATCTGGGTCGTGGCCCGGCACAGGGACGCCACGCGTGTCTGACGTCCGCTCCACCGGGTGGCGGGCGACGGCGATCACGCGACGCCCGGTTCATCCTCGGCGGGCGATGCCGGCGGGCCCACCCGGGGGCAGGGTCGGCTGCCCCAGGTCCACGTCGGAGGAGTCGGGCGCGATGGTCTCAACGCGATACGAGATCCGGATCGACGGAGCGGTGTCCGAGCGGGTGCGCAGCGCGTTCCGCACCCTCGACGTCACTGCGGTCCCGCGGCAGACGATCGTCTCCGGGGAGCTCGCGCTGGCCGAGGTCGCCGATCTCCCCGGCCTCCTGGCGCTGTGCAGGGCGATGGGGCTGGAGGTCGTGTCGGTCCGGCGGCTGCCCGGACCGGCCTGACCGCTGCGCTGCCTGGCCCGGCGCGCCGGGACCGCGCCCGAGCCGGCGGGCCCCGACGTCAGCGCGCCGAACATCAGCGCGCCGAACGTCCGACGAGGACCCGGGACAGGGCGAGGACCGCAGTCCCGATGCCGTGGGGAGCGACCGCGGCCGGCGCGAGCCCGGGGGCGTGCCGCGGTATCCGGACGCGCAGCGCGCCGGGCAGCGAGCGGAACCGCAGCGGCGGGGGCAGCCGCAGCGCCTCACCGTCGACGCCGACGTCGATCAGCTCCTCCGACGAGTCGACCTCGAACTCCGGCGTGGTCCACGACCGGTAGCCGCGGAAGCGTCCGAGGTTCCCGCTGCTCTCCGCGGCGAGCAGGACGGGAAGGTCGCGCGCCCCGTCGACGGTCACGGTGACGACACCGAGGACACCCGCATCGATCCGCTCCCGGGTCCCGAACCCGTTGAGGGAGTCGAGCCGGTAGGCGCCGTTGGAGACGAGGAGGACGTCGGCGGGCGACGCGGGTTCGCCGTCCCCACCGGTGAAGCGCAGCGGCGAGCGGCGCCCACCCGGGCCGAGCATGTCCGGTAGGACCTGCGCGGTGGTCGCGAGTTTCGCGTCGCGGTAGGCGTCGGACTGGACGACGGTGGCGTAGACGCCGAGGGAGGCGTTGTTGACGAAGACCCGCTCGCCGAGCAGCGCCAGGTCGACGCGTCGCTCGACGGCGTCGCTGAAGGCGTCGAGCGCGGCAGCGACGTCGGCGCGGTCGAGACCGAGGTCGAGTGCGAAGTGGTTGCGCGTCCCCGCCGGTACGCACACGAAGGCCACGTCGTGGCGTCGCGCCACGTCGGCGACGAGGGCCTGCGAGCCGTCCCCGCCGGCCATCCCGATGACGTCGGCGCCGCCGGCCACCGCGGCCTCGGCGAGCGCCCGCAGGTCGTCCCCGCGCTCCAGGAGGACGGGAGTGACCCCGCGGAGACGCGCCTGCGCCTCGAGCCCGAACCGGTGGACCTTCCCACCACCGGACCAGCGGTTCATGACGAGGACGCCGTGGGCCGCCGGTCCGACCTCCCGTATCCCCGGCGGCGCGTCGGCCATGTCGTGCCCGACCGCCACCCGCGCGGCGGCCAACGAGAGCAGGACCAGCACCACGAGCAGGGCGAGCCGCACCGGTGAGCCGGAGACGAGCAGCACGACGAGCCCGGCCAGGGCCGCGACCGTGACGACGGACGTGACGACCCGGACCGCGCCGCGGTGCACCAATGCCGTCCACCCCGCTGTCAGGCTCGCGAGGAGCAGCAGCAGCGCCCCGACCAACCGGACGGGCTCCTGCAGGAAGCCGGAGACGGCGATCGCGATCGCGGCTGCGAACGCCAGCAACGAACCGGCTGCCGCCACCCGGCGCAGCGTCGACGGTGCCGGTGAGGGCGCCGCGGCGGCTGCCGGCGCGTCGCCCGGACCGTCCTCCGGAACGTTCATGGTCCTGTACCTCCCAGAGCGGCTGACGAGATCCCCACCCTGCGGATGCCGACCGGGCATGTCGTCACCCGGCCGGGATGAGACCGGCGCCGGGGACCGGCCGTCGCCCACCTCATCCGGCCCGGGCGATGCCACCGTGGGAGGCGCCGGTGCAGGGTGCCGGCACGGAGGTCCGGGGAACAGGCTCCGTGCTCACCGACGAGAGGTGGCCGGATGGGAACGAGGCGCTACGAGTTCCGGGTCGACGGTCGGCTGACGGACGAGGCGCGGGCAGCGTTCTCCGACATGCGGATCACCGAGGAACCGCCGCAGGTGGTGATCGACGGCGAGGTGCTGGACGAGTCGCATCTGCACGGCATCATCGCCCAGTTCCACGCGCTGGGCATCACGGTCGTGTCGGTGCTCCCGGTCCCCTGAGCGGGCCGGCCCCGGCGCAGGGGCGGGGCGGAACCCCCAGCGGGACCCGGTGGGACCCGGTGCAGGACGATGCGGGACTCAGTGCAGGACGAGTTTGAGGGCGATCACCGCGACACCGAGCAGCGCGCTCAGCCCGGCCCAGCCGAGTGCGCGTGCCGGGGCGAGGGCGCGTCGGCGGGCGGCGTCGTACCCGAGGCCGGCGAGCATGACGGTGGACAGGCCCAGCGCCGTCAGCACCGCCGACCGGAGCTCCGCGCCCAGCGCGGACGCGACGAGCAGCACGACCACGGGGGCGTAGGAGGACTGCAGCATCGGCCATCCCCGCCCGAGCGCCGTCACGACACGGCGCCGGTCGAGCCCCTTCCCTCGCGCGCCGGCCGCGAGGAGGTCGGCGTAGCGCTCGGTCGCCCAGTAGACGAGCAGGGTGGCGGCGACGCTGACGACGACCTGACCGAGGGTCCCGTGCAGGCTCGCGGCCATCATCACCGCGGACCCGACCACGATGCCGTGGATGGCATGGGAGAGCTCGCCCTCCTCGGACCAACGCCGGCCGACGCGCTCGTGCCACGGGGGACGGGGGTCCGCTCCTTCCTGCGGGGAGTGCGACGCGGCGGTCACTGCGGCGCGAACGGGTCGAGACGCGGCCCGGCGGGTGTCCGCGTCCCGCGGCCCGGCACCGGCTCCTGCCTGCGGAGCACTCCTGCAGCCATGCGACGAGTCCTCTCCCGTGCCGCACGCCTCACGCGGGCCACGGCCTCCGCTGTCGGCGCAACCATCGTCGGGGGACGGCGCCGCGGCGTCACCCGTGGCGGGCGAGCTCGCAACGTCGCGCCCGGCGGTACCGCCCGATCGCCCTCACCGGGTGATGCCACGGTGCGCGTAGGTGCGGACGCTCGGCACGACATGTCCGCACATCGTCGAACGGAGCGGCCCGGTGTCGGACCTCGAGGTGAGCCGGACCGGGGCCGAACCGAACGGAAGGACTTCGATGCCCCCACGCTCCGCGACCCGGCGCCGCCGAACCCCGCCGACCACCGAGACGCCGCCGCGTCCTGGCCGAGAGGAGCGGGTGGCACGGGGCAGGGCCGCCCGACACGTCGCCAGGCGCGCCGACCACTCCGGGTTCAGCCGACGCCCCGACGGGCCGGACCCGCTGACCCTCCTGCGACGACAGGACGCGATGCGCGTCCCGGAGCTGCTCCCGGTCCGCTACGGCCGGATGGCGGTGTCCGCCTTCACCTACTTCCGGGGGGCTGCGCTGCCCATGGCGGCCGACCTCGCCGACACGCCCCGGACCGGCCTCGTCGTGCAGGCCTGCGGCGACGCGCACCTGGCCAACTTCGGCCTGTTCGGCAGCCCGGAACGTCGTCTGGTGTTCGACATCAACGACTTCGACGAGACCCTTGCCGGGCCGTGGGAGTGGGACGTGAAGCGGCTGGCGGCGAGCCTGGAGATCGCAGGTCGGGACAACGGGTACCCGCGGGACGCACGACGCGAGATCGTCGAGTCGTCGGTCGCCGGCTACCGGCGGGCGATGCGCGAGTTCGCGGAGATGCCCACGCTGGACGTCTGGTACGCGACCGCCGACATCGAGGCCGAGCGGACGCGCCTGGCGCCACGGCTCGAACGTCGGCACCGCAAGAACATCGCCCGCACGGTCGCGAAGGCGTACACGAAGGACAACCTGGGCGCGCTCGACCGCTTCGTCGGCGTCCACGACGGCGCGCCGCGGTTCGTCGCGGACCCTCCGCTGGTCACGCCCCTACGTGATCTCGTCGGGGACGACATCTACGAGGGCGGTGTGGAGGAGGAACTACGCGGTGTCCTGGCCTCGTACCGGTCGAGTCTCGGCCCGGAACGCCAGGCGCTGTTCGACCAGTACCGACTCGTGGACATCGCCCGCAAGGTCGTCGGCGTCGGCAGTGTCGGGACGCGCGCGTACATGATGCTGCTCATCGGCGACGACCTGCGCGATCCGTTGGTTCTGCAGGCGAAGGAGGCAGGCCCCTCCGTGCTGCAGGAGTTCCTCGCGCCGAGCCCGTTGCCGAACCACGGCCAGCGGGTCGTGGTCGGCCAACGCCTGATGCAGAGCGCCGGTGACATCTTCCTCGGCTGGGTGCGGGTGCGGGGACTCGACGGACGGGAGCGGGACTTCTACCTGCGGCAGCTGCGGGACTGGAAGGGGTCGGCCGAGGTCGGGTCGATGGTGGCGACGGGGATGGGCATCTACGGCGAGCTGTGCGGGTGGACCCTGGCGAAGGCGCACGCGCGTTCGGGCGACCGCGTGGCCATCGCGGCGTATCTCGGGTCGGGGGACTCCTTCGACCGGGCTGTCGGCACCTTCGCCCGGTCGTACGCGGACCAGAACGAGCGTGACCACCAGGCGCTGGTGACGGCCGTCGCCGACGGCCGGGTCGAGGCGGAGCGCGGCCTCTGACGTCCGGCCGCCGACCCGGCGGCCCGTGCCTCGCCGGGACCCTGTCGGGGCCTCAGCGGGGCAGCGCGGAACCACGCCAGGCGCCGGGGCCCGGGCGCAGGGTCCCGCGCATCCGGCGGGCGGGGTCGGACCAGCGGTCGCGCTGGCGCGGGACGTCGCCCGATCCTGCCGACGCCGCCGCCGCCGCGAGCAGGACCGCCGTCAGCGCGGCGACCTCCTCGTCGGACGGCTCGCCGCGGACCACCCTGAACAAGGCCCGACGCTCTTCGGGCGTGCTCACAGCGGGATGTTCCCGTGCTTGCGCGTCGGGACCTCTCCACGCTTGGTGGAGAGCATCCGCAGCGCCCGGCCCACGTAGCCGCGGGTGTGCGAGGGCGGGACGACGGCGTCGATGTACCCGCGGTCGGCGGCGATGTAGGGGTTGGCGAGGGTGTCCTCGTACTCGGTCTGCAGCTCCGCGCGCCTGACGGCGAGCTCGTCGCCCTCCAGGCCCTTGAGCTGCTTGCGGTACAGGATGCCCACCGCCCCGGAGGCCCCGGTGACGGCGATCTGGGCCGTCGGCCACGCGATGTTGACGTCGGCACCCAGGTGCTTGGAGCCCATGACGTCGTAGGCGCCGCCGTAGGCCTTGCGCGTGATGACCGTGACCTTGGGGACGGTCGCCTCGGCGTAGGCGTAGATCAGCTTCGCGCCGCGGCGGATGATGCCGTTCCACTCCTGCTCGGTGCCGGGGAGGAAACCGGGTACGTCGACGAAGGTCACCACGGGCACGTTGAACGCGTCGCAGGTGCGGACGAAGCGGGCGGCCTTCTCGGAGGCGTGGATGTCGAGGCAGCCCGCGAACTGGGTGGGCTGGTTGGCCACGATGCCGACGCTGTTGCCCTCGATGCGGGCGAAGCCGCACACGATGTTGGCCGCGAACAGCTCCTGGACCTCGAGGAACTCGCCCTCGTCCACGACCCGGGAGATGACCTCGCGGATGTCGTAGGGGGTGTTGGGGGAGTCGGGGACCAGCGTGTCGAGCTCGCGGTCGGTGTCGGTGACCGAGTCCTCGATGGAGCCGGCCACGGGCTCGGGCGCGGCGAACGACGGTGGCTCGGACAGGTTGTTCGACGGCAGGTAGCTCAGCAGGTCCCGCACGTAGGACAGGGCGTCGGCCTCGTCGTCGGCGAGGTAGTGGGCCACGCCGGAACGGGTGTTGTGGGCCCGGCCGCCGCCGAGCTCCTCCATGTCCACGTCCTCACCGGTGACGGTCTTGATGACGTCGGGGCCGGTGATGAACATGTGGCTGGTCTCGTCGGCCATGACGACGAAGTCGGTCAGCGCGGGGGAGTACACCGCGCCACCGGCCGACGGGCCGAGGATCAGCGAGATCTGCGGGATGACCCCGGAGCTGCGGACGTTTCGCAGGAAGATCTCGCCGTAGAGGCCGAGCGCGACGACACCCTCCTGGATGCGCGCGCCGCCGCCGTCGTTGATGCCGATGACAGGGCAGCCGACCTTGGCCGCGACGTCCATGACCTTGACGATCTTCTCGCCGTAGACCTCGCCGAGCGAGCCGCCGAACACCGTGGCGTCCTGGCTGAACACGGCGACCGGCCGGCCGTCGATCGTGCCGGTGCCCGTGACGACACCGTCGCCGAACGGTCGCTTGTCCTGCATCCCGAAGTTCGTGGAGCGGTGCCGGACCAGGGCGTCGAGCTCGACGAACGACCCGGGGTCGAGCAGCTGCTCGATGCGCTCCCGGGCGGTCTGGCGGCCCTTCGCGTGCTGGCGTTCGGCCGCGGCCTCCGCACCCGCGTGCACGGCCTCGTCGTAACGTCGGTGCAGGTCGGCCAGCTTGCCGGCCGTGGTGTGGATGTCGATGTCGTTATCGGGGGCCTCGTCGCCGACCTCGGCGTGCGGCGCAACCCCCGTCGGTTCGCTCGCGGCGCTCATGGGCTCGGAGCCTAACCCGACGATTCCCCCGTCAGGTGGGTGTCGGGGAGCGGTCTCCGTCACGCCGGTCGCACGTCGGGCCGGGTCGCGCGCATGTTCGGCGACGGGGGCGCACCGTCCGTCGCGTGCCCGCTCGCGGCGTGGCGGCAGGCCGTCGGTGAGCGGTTAGCGTCCGCCCATGACCAGGCAGGCCGCACCGCTCGACATCGACGTGCTGCGTCCAGCCCTCGTGGCTCCGGTCGGGCCGTGGAACAGGGTCGAGCTGGTCGCCGAGACCGGGTCGACCAACGCCGACCTGCTGGTTGCCGCGGCGGCGGGCGCGCCGGACCGATCGGTCCTCGTCGCGGAACGGCAGACGTCCGGGCGCGGCCGGCTGGCCCGCAGCTGGGAGTCGCCGCCCGGGGCCGGGCTCACGGTGAGCGTGCTGTGGCGTCCGGAGGGCGTCCCGGCCGACCGCTTCGGCTGGCTGCCGATGCTCGCGGGCCTCGCGCTGCTCGACACGGTCCGCGAGGTGTGCGCGGCGCCGTCCGGGCTGAAGTGGCCCAACGACCTGCTGCTCGGCTCGGAAGGTCGCAAGGCGGCCGGCATCCTCGCGGAGATGACCGCGGTGACCGGGGGCGGGCCGGGGGTCGTACTCGGCATCGGGCTCAACGTGAACGCCACGATCCCGCAGCTGCCCGCGGGGGCGACGTCGCTGGCCGAGGAGGGTGCCGCCGGGATCGACCGGGCGGAGCTGTTGGTCGCACTGCTGCGCAGGCTCGCCGAGCGGGAGTTGCGCTGGCGCGATGCTCGGGGCGACGCCGAGGCCGTCGGCCTGCGGTCGGACTACCGGTCGGGCTGCCTGAGCCTGGGCGCGCAGGTGCGCGTCGAGCTGCCGGGCGGCGACGCGATCATCGGGATGGCCGAGGACGTCGACGCGCACGGCCGGCTGCTGGTCCTGGGCGCAGCCGGGGCGCGACGGCCGGTGGCGGCGGGCGACGTGGTGCACCTGAGGCCCGTCACCTGACCGGTAGGAGACCCCGGCACCGTTAGATTGGCCCGATGGCCTACCCCGACGAGCTCCTCGTCGAGGACGAGGAGGTCCTCGTCCACAAGCATCCGCACCCGAAGATGCTGGCGCTGCCGGTGCTCGTCTTCCTGGTGACGGTCGGCCTCGCGGCCTACCTGGCGGCGTTGGCGCGCAATCTGAGCTGGGCGCCCGTCGCCTGGATCGTGATCGCCGTCGTGGCGGTCGTGGTCGTCGCCTGGTTCACCCTCGTCCCGCTGATCCGCTGGCGGACGACGCACTTCGTCGTCACCAGCCGCCGGGTGCTGGTCCGCGAGGGCGTGCTGTCGCGCCAGGGCATCGACATCCCCATGGGGCGCATCAACTCCGTGCAGTTCCGGCACACGATCGTCGAGCGGATGCTGGGTTGTGGCACGCTGGTGATCGAGTCGGCGTCCGACGAGCCGCTGGAGTTCGACGACGTGCCGGGCGTCGAGTCGGTCCACTCGCTGCTCTACTCGCAGATGGCCGAGGTCGACGAGCGCCGCGAGCGCCGCTCCTACGACCGCTACGACGAACGCCGGGACGGGGACCGCTGGTGAGCGTGAACGGGTTGCCGCAGCTCGTCCCCGCCGACGGGTTGCCGTCGCGGGTGACGATCTACGAGGTCGGGCCGCGCGACGGGCTGCAGAACGAGTCGGGGATCGTGCCCGTCGAGGTGAAGGCGGAGTTCGTCGAACGCCTCGCCGATGCCGGCCTGACGACGTTGGAGACCACCAGCTTCGTGCACCCGAAATGGGTGCCGCAGCTCGCCGACGCCGCCGACCTGCTGGAACGCCTCGACCGCCGCGCGGACGTCGACTACCCGGTCCTGGTCCCCAACGAGCGCGGTCTCGACCGCGCGCTCGAGGCCGGGGTGGAGCACGTCGCGATCTTCGCGAGCGCCACGGAGACGTTCGCGGGCAAGAACCTCAACCGCACCCTCGACGAGCAGTTCTCCATGTTCGCCCCCGTCGTCGCACGGGCGCGCGCCGAGGGCCTGCGGGTGCGCGGCTACGTCAGCATGGCGTTCGGCGACCCGTGGGAGGGCACGGTCGACCCCGCACAGGTCGCCGGGGTCGGGCGGCGCCTGGTCGAGATGGGCTGCGGGCAGCTGTCGCTGGGCGACACGATCGGCACCGGCACCCCCGGGCACGTCGACGCGGTGATCGACGCCTGCGCCGCGGCCGGTGTCGGCGTCGACACCCTGGCGGTGCACTTCCACGACACCTACGGCCAGGCGCTGTCCAACACGCTCGCGGCCCTCCGGCGCGGGGTGACCACGGTCGACGCCAGCGCGGGCGGGCTCGGCGGCTGCCCGTACGCGGAGTCCGCGACCGGCAACCTCGCCACCGAGGACCTCGTCTGGATGCTCGACGGACTGGGCATCGCGCACGGCGCCGACCTGGGAAGACTGGTCGACACCAGCGTGTGGATGGCGGCGGCGCTGGGCCGGCCCTCGCCGTCGCGGGTCGTGCGCGCGCTCAGCGGCTGACCGACGCCTCGGACCCGTACCGGCCGCGCAGGGTCCTCTTGAGGATCTTGCCGGTGGCGTTGCGGGGGATCTCGTCGACGATCTCGACCGCGCGCGGGCACTTGTAGCCGGCGAGCCGCTCCCGGCAGTACGCGACGACGTCGTCGGCGCCGAGGCCGGACCCGGGCGCGGGCACGACCACAGCGGTGACGCGCTCGCCCCACTTCTCGTCGGGCACCCCGATGACCGCGGCGTCGGCGACGCCCGGCATCTGTGTGAGGACCCGCTCGACCTCCACCGGGTACACGTTCTCGCCGCCCGTGATCACCATGTCCTTCTTGCGGTCGACGATCGTCACGTAGCCCTCGGCGTCGCGGACGGCGACGTCGCCGGTGTGGAACCAGCCGTCGACGAGTACCTCCGCCGACGCCTCCGGCAGCCTCCAGTAGCCGGCGAAGACGTTGGGGCCGCACACGGTCAGCTCGCCGGGGGTGCCGTCGGGGACGGGGGTGCCGTCGTCGGCGACGATCCGGCAGTCGACGTGACGCAGCGCCCGACCCACCGATCCCGCCTTGTCGGGCAGCGCGGCCGCGTCCATGACCGTGCACGTCGGGCTGGTCTCGGTGAGCCCGAAACCCTCCAGGAACGCCCAGCCGCGGTCGGCGAAGAAGCGGATCACCGGCAACGGGCACGGTGCCCCGCCGGACAGCACCCAGCGGACCCGGGCGTCGTCGACACGGTCGAGGTCGTCGCAGCGCATGAGCATCGTCCACATCGCGGGGACGAGGAACTGCACGGTGACGCGCTCGCGGGCCATCAGCGCCGCGGTCTGCGCAGGGTCGAACCTCGAGACGGTGACGACGGTCCCGCCCAGGTACAGCAGCGGGAACGTGAAGATGCCGAGCGCCCCGATGTGGAACAGCGGCGCCACCGAGAGCGTGACGTCGCTGCACAGCAGGCCCTCGCCCGCCGACAGCATGTTCACCGCGTTCCACGTGATGTTGCCGTGGGTCAGCATGGCGCCCTTGGGCCGGCCCGTCGTCCCGGACGTGTACATGATCAACACGAGGTCGTCGGCCGTCGCGGGCTCCGGCTCGGCGAGCGGCGTCACTCCGTTGACGAAGGTGTCGAGCGAGTCGGGCGCGGCGGGCTCGCCGCCGAGCACGACGGTCCGGCCGATCGCCGCGACGCGCTCGGCCACGTCGCGCCCGGAGCCCACCAGGTCGGCGGACACGACGAGCAGCGACGCCCCCGCGTCGTCGAACACGAACGCGATCTCCTCGGCGGTGAGCCGGAAGTTCGCGGGCACGCACACCCCGCCCACCGCGGCCACCGCGAAGATGACGACGAGCATGTCCGGATGGTTGGTCGACAGCAGCGCGATCCGGTCGCCCCGGCCCACCCCGGCCCCGCGTAGCGCTGCGGCGACCCGCAGGACCCGGTCGTCGAGCTCCCGGTAGGTCGTGCGGGCGCCGCTGTCCCCGTCGACGAGCGCGGTGCGGTGCGGGTTCCGGTGGGCCTGAGCGCCGGGCCAGGCACCGATGTTCATCTGCATCGCGACCTCAGGGCAGCAGGGCGCAGGCCTTGCGCGCCAACGTGACCAGCTCCTGCGCCTCGTCCGCGGTGAGGACCTCGCCGATGACGCGGCCGCACGCCTCGTCGACGCGCGCATGGATCGCGGCCATCTCCTCGGACTGCGATCCCTCCGCCGGCCACGGCTTCGCCCAGCCGAACGCTCCGGCGTAGAACTCGCCGCCGTCGGACATGATCGCCTCCAGCGGCCGCAGCCCCGCCGCCGACACCGCCGCCACGTGGACGCCGCCGCGCCACTCGCGCAGCAGGTTCAGCTGGTGCGCGGCGCGGGCCCGGGGGCTCGACGGGCGTGGGTGCGCCCGCCACGCGGCGAACAGGGCCGTCGCGGGCGCATCGTCGACGATCTTCTCCGCGAGGTCCGCCAGCCGGGAGGCCTCGTCCTCGGGCAGCGACGCCAGCTTGTCCTCGCCGTACTCCGCGCAGGCCTCGGCGAAGACACGCGTCGCGGTCTCGCGGCTGCACACCTTGGCGACGCCCGGCCACGCCTGCGCCGCCGCCGCGGGCGAGAGGAACCCGTGCGCCGCCGCCGCGACCTCGGGCGTGGTGTCGCCGAGGACCCCGAGCCGCCCCGCGATGTAGAGCTGCAGCGGGTCGGGGAAGCCCAGCTCGGTGGCCTTCGCCGCCGTCGGCGGGGCCAGCATGAACGAGGCGGCCGTGTCGTAGATCGCAGCGCCCAGCTCGTGGGCGGTCGGTGTTCCGTGAGTGGTCATCGCAGTCCTTGTCGACGTCGGTGCGGGCTCAGGAACGCTGGAAGTCGTAGAGCGCCGAGTCGGGCAGGATCGCCAGCGGCGTCGCCAGCCGGTTGGAGAACGAGAAGAACGCCGCGACCTCCAGGACCTCGAAGATCTCCTCGTCGGTGAGGCCGGCGGTGCGCAGCTCCTCGAAGTCGCTGTCGTGCATGCGGTCCGGTGCCTCGGTGACCTTGACCGAGAAGTCACAGATCGCGCGCTCGCGGTCGGACAGCTGGACCTCGCGGTAGTTGTGCGCGATGCGCTGGGCGCGCTCGCTGCTGCCCAGGTGCCCCGCCATGCCGCCGGTGTGGTGCATCGTGCAGTAGGTGCAGCCGTTGATGCCGGAGACGACCGCGGCGATCATCTCGCGCTCCAGCATCGGGATCGTGCCGTTGGTCGGGGTGAACAGTGCCTCGTAGTAGCCGAGGAACCGGCGCAGCACATCCGGGTGGACGGCGAGGGCCTTGATCCAGTTCGGCACGCCGCCGGGAGCGCCCTCGAAGTTCTTGTAGAGGGCGGCCACCCGCGGGGGCAGGTTGTCCTCGTCGGCGATGCCCAGGCGGGAGATGCGCTCGGTGGCGCGCACTGCGGTCTCGGTCATGATCAACTCCGTTGTCGTCGGTTCCGGTCGTTCGCCGTACGTGTGTCGGGTACTCCGCTGCGTCCGTCAGGTGAACTCGACGATCGCCTTCACGCTCTCGCCGGCGTGCATGCCCGCGAAGCCGTCGTTGACCCGCTCCAGCGGGTAGCGGCGGGTGATGAACTCGTCGATCTTGAGACGGCCCTGGTCGTAGAGGTCCAGCAGCATCGGGATGTCCCAGGTCGGCACGCACGATCCGTACAGCGACCCGACCAGCTTCTTCTCGAACAGGGCCAGCTCGATCGGCGACACCGGGATACCCACGGTCGAGCCCTTGCCCAGGCCCGTCACGACCGTCGTGCCGCCCTTGCGGATCGCCGCGAACGCCGCCGCGATGTGGTCGGGGGTCGTGACCCCGACGCACACGATCGCGACGTCGGCGCCCTGCCCGTTCGTCAGGTCCTTCGCGGCCTCGGTGGCCTCGACGATGTCGGCGTACGCCGCGGTGGCGCCGGCGCCGAGCGCGGCGGTCCGCTTGAGCTCGACGGGGTCGACGGCCAGCACGTGTGCCGCGCCCGCCATCGCCGCGCCCTGGACGGCGTGGATGCCGACACCACCCACGCCCATCACGATCGCGACCTGACCGGCGGAGACCTTGCCGACCTTCACCGCCGAGCCCCACCCCGTACCGACGCTGCACGCCGCCAGGCACGCCGCGTCCAGCGGGAGGTGCTTCGGGATGCGGATCGCGGAGCTCGTCGACACCAGGGTGTACTCGGAGAAGCTCGCCACGCCCGCGGCCTGCGCGAGGTTCTCGCCGTCGAGCCGCAACCGGTAGCTGTCCGGATCGTCGGCGCGGGCACCGGCCAGGGTCTGTGCACCGAGGTCGCACAGGTTCTGCTTGCCCTGTGCGCACCAGCGGCACCGGCCGCACGACGGGATCCACGCCAGCACGACGTGGTCACCGACCTCGTAGCCGCGCGTGTTCGGGCCGACCTCGACGACGATCCCCGCGCCCTCGTGACCGCCCGCCATCGGCAGGTTGACCTCGAGGTCGCCGACCGCGATGTGATCGTCGGAATGGCAGATGCCGGACGCGACCATCTTCACCACGAGCTCGTCCTGGCGCGGGGAGTCGAGCTCGATCGTCGTCATCTCGAACTTGCCGGGTGCGGAGAAGAGGACCGCTGCCTGCGACTGCATGCTGTGCCTCCCGGCCGTCAGCCCGCGACCGCGCCCGCGGCGTCCGCCGGGGTCGCGCGGGCCAGGTGGTGGTACTCGGTGTTCGGGACGAAGCCCATCGCCAGCGCGAGCCGGTTCGTGAACGAGTACATCGCCGTCAGCTCGGCGACGTCCCAGACCTCGTCCTCGGTCAGGCCGACCTTCGCCAGTGTCTCCAGGTCCTCGCGGGAGATCGTCGCCGGCTCCCGGGTGAGCTTGTCCGCGTAGCGGCAGATCGCCAGCTCGCGCTCGTCGAGACCGGCGTGGCGCCAGTTGTGCATGATCAGATCGGCCTTGACGACGTCACCGAGCTCCTCCCGCAGCGCGTACAGGTGCGAGGTCAGGCAGTAGGTGCAGCTGTGGATCGCCGACACCACGACCGCGATCATCTCGCGGTCGGCCGCCGAGAGGTTGTCGGTCGGGACGTGCAGTTGTGAGTAGTGCGCGAACCACGCGGAGAACCGTTCAGGGCGGTGCGAGTAGCCGCGGAAGACGTTCGGGACGAAACCGAGCTGCTCCTCGGCCTTGCCGCACAACGACTGCAGGGGCGACGGCAGGTCGGACACCCGCGGTACCGGGAACCAGCTCGTCTCGGGGCCGCTTCGGTCGTCGCTCATCGTCGAGTCCTCCGGGTGGTCGTTTTACTGATCGTGCGGTCGGTACAGTAACCATCGTGACGTCGACTCGGCAAGGCCGCACCGGTTCCGCCCACGGCGGGCCCGCGGCTCGACGGCGTCGCGGACCTGCGACGATGGACGTCATGTCCAGCGCGAACGCCGTCGTCGGCCGCAACGTCGGCGGCCTGCGGATCGAGCGCAAGATGTCGGCCTCCGAGCTCGCCCGCAAGGCCGGGATCTCCAAGGCCACCGTGCTCTCGATCGAGCTGGGGAAGGCCAATCCGACAGTCGACACCCTGCAGGCGCTCGCCACCGCCCTCGGCGTGACCATCACCGACCTGCTCACCGACGCCACCAGCGGCGTCGCCACCACCGTGCGCCGCATGGCCGACGCCGAGTGGCACCCGCTCGGCACGCTGCGGATCCGGCCGCTCGGCACGATGTACGGGGCCGACCTCGTCTACGTCTTCGTCGCGATCATCAGCGAGGAGGGCTACTCCGACGACGGGCACGAGGCCAACGCCGTCGAGAGCCTCTACGTGCTCTCCGGCACCATCCTCGCCGGGCCCACCGCCGACCCCGTCACCCTGCACGCGGGCGACTACATCCGCTTCACCGCCGACGGCCCCCACATGTACCGTGCCGAGGACGGCACCGCCGAGGCGCTGCTCGTCATCTCCCGGGCCCAGATCCCGGACGTGGGACGGCTGACGGCGGTCGAGGAGATGTAGGCCCGCCGGCCGTCCACTGTGGTCGCCCGTGCGGGGCGGGCGACCGGCAGCGGATCGTCGACCTGTGGTCAGCCCTTGTTCAGCTCTTCGGCGAGCATCACGATGATGCCGCTCGGGCCGCGGACGTAGGTGAGCTTGTAGACGTCCCCGTACGTCGCGACACCGCGCAACGGGTGGCAGCCGTGCCGTGCCGCGATCGCCAGGGACTCCTCGATGTCGTCGACCGAGAACGCGATGCGGTGCATCCCGATCTCGTTGGGCAGGGTCGGGCTCGTCTCGATCGCGTCGGGATGGATGTACTCGAAGAGCTCGATGCGGCCCTTGCCGTCCGGGGTCTGCAGCATGGCGATCTTGGCGTGGTTGCCGTCGAGCCCGACGGCGGTGTCGGTCCACTCCCCGCTGACCGTGTCGCGACCGAGAACGGTCAGCCCGAGGTCGGTGAAGAAGGCGATCGTCTCCTCGAGATCGCGGACGGCGATGGCGACGTTCTCGAACGTGATGGGCATCAGCTCTGCTCCTCGTGTGTCACGGCTGGGTCGGTCGAACGGGCCAGGCCCGAGGTGCCGACAGGACGACCGGGATCGGGCGCTCGCTCCTGCGGGCGTCCGCGCCGCCCTCCGAGGCGTCCGGCGGCCCGTAGGCCAGGCAGGTGCGCCGCGGCCTGCCCGAGACGCGTCCGGTCGTGACGAGGACGAGTGTGCGCACCCCGTCCGTCTCGTGTCCCTCGGTTCCGTCCGAGGCGAGGTAGCGCCTGGTCTGCTCGGCGACCCGGTCCCACTGCGAGTCGGTGGCGCGGTCGAGATCATCGGCGACGGCCATGTCCGAGGTCCTTTCAGCTCTTTCCAGCGAACCGTGCTCGCTCCCTGTCCGTGGGACGGAGCCGTCGCGCCGATCTCGACACCCGGGCGTACGGAACCAGGACTTCATTCCTCGTGAGGCGCTGACCGGGGGCCTGGTGGTTCTGGCCTGTCCTCCGGCTGCGCCTGTGTCGTACGTGCCGTCTCGCACGGGCCCGGCCGGCACGCTCCTCGGCGGAGGCGCCGGATCTCGTCAGGGCTCGCGGAGGCCGAACATGCCGGTGAAGCGGGCGCTGTAGACGAGGGTGTCACCGCGGTGCATCCGCGCGCCCAGGGTCACCAGGCCCATCTCGGGACGGCTGCGGGAACGCCGAGCGTCGAGAATCTCCAGGGTCGGGGTGAGTACGTCACCGCCGAACACCGGTGCAGGCCAGCGGATCTCCTCGCCGCCCGGCGACGCGATGCTGGTCGCGCGCAACAGGACGGCGTCGGCGTAGGCGCGCATCCAGAGCGACGCGGTGAACCAGCCCGACGCGGCGACGTCGCCGAAGACCGAGTTCTTTCCGGCCTCGTCGTCGTAGTGGAACGGCTGTGGGTCGAACCTGCGGGCGAACGCGATCATCTCGTCGCGGTCGACGGTGATCGTTCCGAGGTCGAACACACGGCCCGGGGTGAGGTCCTCGAAGGCGAGCTCCGGCATGGGCGGACCCTACGTCGCCGGTCCCGTCTGCGCCGCGGGCCCGGCTCGGATCACACCGCGCTGCCCGACGGCACGGCGCCGGTGCGCCGGGCCGCGCTGCTCGCGGCCGGAGCCGGAGCGCATTCCCTGTTCGGATCGCGCGGCGCCACCGACCCGGAGCGGGACCGTGCCCGCTGACCCGCGGCAGTGTCACGCTGCTGCCTCGGACCGGCCTGCTGTCTCGGATCCCGCGCCTCGCGGGGACTCAGCCGCGGAAGAAGCCGAGCGCGGCGTCGTGCAGGGCGCCGTTGGAGGTCACGGAGTTGCCGCCCGCGAAGGTGGTGACACCGCCGAGGTCGGTCAGCCGCCCACCCGCCTCCTCGACGAGGACCTGCACCGCGGCGAGGTCCCAGGCGTTGGCCTCGGGCTCGACGGCCAGGTCGATGGTGCCCTCGGCGACGAGGCAGTGCTGCCAGAAGTCGCCGAATGCGCGGGTCTCCCAGCAGCGGTCGGTCAGGGCGAGCCAGCTGTCGAGGATGTCGTGCTCGCGGAAGGTGTTGAGGTTGGTGGTCGAGACATAGGAGTCGCCCAGATCGGCCACCCCGGACACGGAGATGCGTCGCGGGACCGCGCCGGGGGCATCGGAGGTCCAGGCCCCGGACCCCGTGGCGGCCCACCAGCGGCGGCCGAGCGCCGGGGCGCTGACGACGCCGACGACAGGCGCGCCGTGGACGGTCAGCGCGATCAGCGACGCCCACACCGGGTTGCCGCGGGAGAAGTTCTTGGTGCCGTCGATCGGGTCGAGCACCCAGCCGCGCCCGCCGGCGGGGACCTCCCCGCCGCGTTCCTCACCGAGCACTGCATCGGCAGGAACGGCTGTGCCCAGCTCTGTGCGGAGCGCGTCCTCGGCGGCGGTGTCGGCGTCGGTCACCGGGGTGCGGTCGGGCTTGCGCTCGACCCGCAGGTCCGCGGCGCGGAAGCGGGGGAGCGTGATCGCGTCGGCGATGTCGGCCAGGCGCAGCGCGAGGGTGAGATCGTCGTCGGCGGGCAGTGACTCGTCCACGGCGGGCACTCTGCCAGCCACCGCGCGTGCGCGGCCCGGCAGGTGGCCGCGCCGACCCCGGCCCGGTGGGTCGGCGGCAGGCAGGTCGGCGTCCGCTTCGACCACGACCACGCCTGGCTGGATGTACGACTGACGATGGTCGGCGACGGAGCGTTTCACCTTCCCGTGACCCGCCGGCCGGCCGCGCAGCTGGGCGCACCACGAGGCGTTGCGGAACGGGGACGCCGGGACCGGGCCGACCACGGCGGGCGCCACGACCGGCCGGCCGCCGCCGAGGCCGAGGAACCGCGTCGGCTCCGCGAGGAGAACGCCGAGCTCCGCCGGGCAAACGAAATCCTCGAGGCGGCGAGCGCCCTTTTCGCCCAGGAGGTGGACCCGGCAAGGAAGAGGTCGTGAAATCCGTCGCCGAGCCCAAGACGGCTTCGGGGTGGCTTATTCGGATCGGGCCCGAAACTGCAACTCGCTGCGATTCGGCAGCGCTCAGCGGATCACGGGATTCGTCCATCGTCGATGGGGTCGCTCGGCGATTCCTTACGACAACGCGCTTGTAGAGAATTGTTCTCTCCGCTCAGGACCGGGTTCGTCCACCGCGCGTCCCGGACAGTCGCAAGGAAACGGAGAACGCGCTGTTCGTCAACATCGGTGACTGGGTGCGCGAGAGCGCATCCAGGACCGCCCCGGCTGGCTCTCACCGGATCGGTACGAAGCCACCTGGCGAGCCCGACCGGCCCGCCCCGGTCAGCCGACCAGCACGTCGAGCCGGTGGGGGAGCCTCACCGGGCGCCACCATCCGCGCGGCGGAATGCCGGCACGCACTCACGAGCAGGCTCCCTTCACTCGTTGTCGAGGAGCAAGGAACAAGGAGGAAGGAGCTGGGGGCGTGGGGTCGTGTGGGCATCCCTCATCCGGAGGATCTGTCGGGGGTCCGACGTTGCATGACACAGGTTGACGAAGCCGTTTGCCACAGGTTGACGTCGGAGTCGGTAAGGGGCCGATGGACAGGTGAAAAACCCTCCGCAAGGATCTGATCCATGGCAGTCCGCTCGCAGGCCGGCCTCATTCCGTACGCGGACTCGGGGTTCTGGCAGCCCGACTACGTCCCGAAGAACACCGACGTCCTGTGCGCATTCCGGATCACACCGCAGCCGGGGGTGCCGCCGGAGGAAGCGGGCGCGGCTGTCGCGGGCGAGTCGAGCACCGCCACCGGAACGGCCACCTGGACCGACCGCCTCACGGCCATCGAGACCTACCAGGCCAAGTGCTACCGGGTCGAGCCCGTGCCGGGCACTCCCGGGCAGTGGATCGTGCTGATCGCCTACGACCTCGACCTCGACCTCTTCGAGGAGGGCTCGATCGCGAGCCTCGCGAGCGTGGTCGCCGGCAACGTCTTCGGGTTGACGACGCTTGCGGCACTTGCAGGGGCCTTACTTCGCCCAGGACTGGGCCTCGGCCCCCGGCGTCATGCCGTCGCGTCCGGTGGGATCCATACCGGGCAGGTGCACCACCTGCTGCACCACCTCGGTGAGGGCGTCGTCCTGCAGTCGACGGCGGCACCACCGGGCACCCGATGGGCATCGCCGCAGGCGCCGAGGCCGACCACGTCGCCGTCGAGGCGATGGTCAAGGCGCGGAACGAGGGTGTCGACGTCCTCCGCGAGGGGCCGGAGGTCCTCAGGAGGGCGGCCACGCACAACCGCCCGCTCGAGATGGCGCTCGCAAGGCGGACCGAGGTGGCGTCCGACCACGAGCCCACCGACTTCCCGACTTCCCGACTTCCCGACTATCCCGACGTGACCGCGACGCCGGCGAACGTCTGAGGAGCCCGACGTGCGCATCGCCCAGGGGGCCTTCTCCTGCCTGCCAGACCTCACCGGCGCCGAGATCGCGCTGCAGATCGACTACTGCCGGCGAAACGGTTGGCCGGTCTCGGTCGAGTTCACCGACGACCCGCACCCCCGCGACACCTACTGGGAGGTGTGGGGGCCGAAGATGGTCGACGTCGAGGACGGATCGTCTTGACCATGGCCGCCGTCGACGCCGACCGGTCGGCCTCTTGCCGGTGGGGGACGGCGCCCACCGATATCCCCTGTCCGGGGGGTGTGGTGTGGTCGGGATGGCGACGACTATGTCGGCGCTGCCTCGTCGTCCATCGACGTCGTGCGAACGCTGACGTTCGCGACCCTGACGGCAGATCCGTGTTGTCGGTCCAGGGGGCAGAGTGCGCTCAAACAGTTAATCGATGACTGAAGTGTTAGCACCGAAGATTCACTGTTCATGAGGGTTCCCAGACCCTAGTGTGATGATCAGGTGGTTGAGACAGTCCAGCGTGCGGGCCCCGCAGCGGGAGCAAGGGACCGTCCCCAGCAGCGGGCGTAAGCCGAGGAGAGAAGCGTGTCAGACAAGACCTACAAGGCCGGCGTGAAGGACTACGCCGCTACCTACTGGACGCCGGACTACGAGCCGTTGGACACGGATCTGCTCGCGGTGTTCAAGGTCGTTGCGCAGGAGGGTGTGCCTCGTGAGGAGGCCGCGGCGGCGGTGGCGGCGGAGTCCTCCACCGGGACGTGGACCACGGTGTGGACCGACCTGCTGACCGACCTGGACTACTACAAGGGTCGGTGCTACCGGATCGAGAACGTTCCGGGCGACGACACCGCGTTCTTCGCGTTCATCGCCTACCCGATCGACCTCTTCGAGGAGGGCTCGGTCGTCAACGTGCTGACCTCGCTGGTCGGCAACGTGTTCGGGTTCAAGGCGATCCGCAGCCTGCGACTGGAGGACATCCGGTTCCCCCTGGCGTACGTGAAGACCTGTGGTGGTCCGCCGCAGGGAATTCAGGTCGAGCGCGACCGGCTCAACAAGTACGGGCGTCCGCTGCTGGGCTGCACGATCAAGCCGAAGCTCGGTCTGTCGGCCAAGAACTACGGCCGGGCGGTCTACGAGTGCCTGCGTGGTGGTCTGGACTTCACCAAGGACGACGAGAACATCGGCAGCCAGCCGTTCATGCGCTGGAACCACCGGTTCGACTTCGTGATGGAGGCCGTGCAGAAGGCCGAGGCCGAGACCGGTGAGAAGAAGGGCCACTACCTGAACGTCACGGCGGCGACGCCGGAAGAGATGTACAAGCGGGCCGAGTACGCGAAGTCGCTCGGCGCGCCGATCATCATGCACGACTTCTTCACCGCAGGCTTCACGGCCAACACCGGGTTGGCGAACTGGTGCCGCGAGAACGGCATGCTGCTGCACATCCACCGGGCGATGCACGCGGTGGTCGACCGCAACCCGATGCACGGCATCCACTTCCGGGTCCTGACCAAGTGTCTGCGGTTGTCCGGGGGCGACCACTTCCACTCGGGCACGGTGGTGGGCAAGCTCGAGGGTGACCGGCAGGCCACGCTGGGGTGGATCGACCTCATGCGTGAGTCGTTCGTGCCGGAGAACCGCTCGCGCGGCATCTTCTTCGACCAGGACTGGGGTTCGATGCCGGGGGTGATGCCGGTCGCTTCGGGCGGTATCCACGTCTGGCACATGCCCGCGCTGGTGGCGATCTTCGGTGACGACTCCTGCCTGCAGTTCGGTGGCGGCACGCTGGGTCACCCGTGGGGCAACGCGGCGGGGGCGCACGCGAACCGGGTCGCGCTCGAGGCATGCGTGGAAGCACGCAACCAGGGCCGCGCGGTGGAGCGTGAGGGTCGGGAGATCCTCACCGAGGCGGCCCGGCACAGCCCGGAGCTGGCCGTCGCTCTGGACACCTGGAAGGAAATCAAGTTCGAGTTCGACACGGTGGACAAGCTCGACGCCTGACGTGACCCGGCTGCCCGATCCGGCCCCCGAGCCCTCACAGAGAGATGGACATGACCATGGAAGCCTACGGGCCCACGACGGGGCGCGTCGAAACGTTCTCCTACCTTCCGCCGATGACGCCCGAGCGCATGCGTGCGCAGATCACCTATCTGCTCCAGCAGGGATGGAACCCGGCGGTCGAGCACACCGAGCCCGAGAAGGCCGGCTCGAACTTCTGGTACCTGTGGAAGCTGCCGTTCTTCGGTGAGAAGTCGGTGGACCGGGTCCTGAGCGAGCTCGAGGCGTGCCACCGGGCCAATCCCGGTCACCTCGTGCGCCTGATCGCGTACGACAACTTCACGCAGTCGCAGGGCACGGCCTTCGTCGTCTACGGGGCTCGCTGACCCATGGGCATGTACGCGGTGCAGACCGCAGACCCGGATGAGTTGGCTGCCGCGAGGGGTTCGGCAGCCGGTGGCCGCGACGCAGCCAAGGCGCGGCGTCGTGCGTTGTCGGCGGGTCGTGCGGCGCTGGGACCGGCGGCTCGCGTGCCTTCGCCCAGCGTTGTGTCCCCGGCTGGGGCCGGCTCGCGTACCGCAGGTGGCGGCCGTATTTCGGCCAAGGCGCGGCGGCACCTGGCGTCGGCGGGTAGTCCCTCTCCCGCCGCGTCGGCTGCTCCGGCCGCGCCGGAATCCACAGCCGGCCGCCGCACGGCGGCCAAGGCGCGGCGTCATGTGTTGTCGCTCAGCGACTCGGCTCCGATGCGGGTGCACGCCGTCGTGTCGTCGCCGAGCCCGGCTCCGATCCGGGCCGCGTCGGGTGCGGTGGCCGACGCGCAGCTGGGCCGGGCGTCCTCGCTGCAGCGTCGTCGACAGCTGTCGCAGGGCAAGCGTGGTCTGAACGGTGCCGTCGTGGCGCCGGTCGCCGCGCCCCTTTCCGGCGCCTCGGGGTCGGGTGCGGTCGCTGACGCGCAGCTGGGCCGGGCGTCCTCGCTGCAGCGTCGTCGGCAGCTGTCGCAGGGCAAGCGTGGTCTGAACGGTGCCGTCGTGGCGCCGGTGCCCGCCTCCCCGGCGCCTGCTCCGGCTCCGGCCGGGTCCGGTGCAGTGGCCGACGCGCAGCTGGGCCGGGCCTCGGCACGGCAGCGGCGCCGGCAGCTGACGCAGGGCAAGCGTGGTCTGAACGCCGGCGCCGAGGCATCGGCGCAGGCGACCGGTTCCGGCCGGGTCCGCCCAGAACGTGGGGGACAGCTCGGCAACGCGCCGAAGGTGCTCGAGTCGCCGACCCAGGGCGGGCTGCGCGTGACCGGGGTGCGAATCGGTCCGGGTGTCCGGGTGACCGGTGACGAGCCCGGGCGCGGGATGGCGGTGTCGGGGTCGCAGTACGTCCCCGACGGTTCCGCGGAGTCGGTGTCCGGTAAGCCGAAGGTCGGCCTGGTGCGCACCGCGAAGGGCCTGGTCGTGTCGGGTACGGCGGTGCGGAGCCAGGTGGCGATCACCGGTGACGAGTTCGGCGAGCACATCGCCATCACCGGGGAGGCGGACCAGAAGGTCGACGACGACCTCACGCCGCGCAGTGGGGCGGCCGGTCATCGCTCGGGGCAGTTCCCGCGGAAGGCGCAGTTCCCGCGGAAGAACGATCCGCGACCGGCGCCGAGCCCTCGTTCCGGTTCGGCGTTGGAGACCTCCGACGGTGGTCGGGATGTGACCGGCACAGCGGTGGGGCGCAGCGGGCGCGTCACCGGCAACGAGGCCGGCGAATCACGTGCGCTGACCGGTGACCAGTACCAGCGGCCGTCGTCCGCCACCGAATGGTCCGGCACCGACGGTGTCACCGCTCCGGCAGCCGGTCATGGCGGGTCGCGGCTGGACCCGGTGACCGGGGGCAAGGTGACGGAGGCGCTGACCTGGCGTGGACAGCGTGTGACCGGCCCGAACGTGGAGCACAGCCCGAACGTCACCGGGGACGAGCCCGGCTCGTGCCGACCGGTGACCGGTACCCCTTACCAGGGCCCGGGGACCGCGATCGGCTGGTGTGAGACCGCGGAAGGTGACGCGGCCGGGCAACGACTGGACGCACGCGCCGGAGGTGTGGCCGTGACCGGCGACGTGCCGATGCACGCCGAGGCGGTGACGGGAACCGAGCGCGGTCGGTCGCAAGCAGTGACCGGGACGTCCTACCACCACGACATGCGGGCTGCCGAGCCGGTGCCGGGGCCATGGTCGGCCGATTCCTCGTTCCCGATCGCGTTGGCCCGCCGCGGCGGCCCCGGCGAGGTGCCGGACGGTGCGTCGGACCAGGATCGCGTCACGGGTTCGTTCGCTGTCGCCGAGGGCAAGGTCACCGGCAACAACGAGTTCGTCTTCCGGCCCCGGCGGCGTCGCGACGCCCCGCCGACGTCGATCACCGGCGAGGGAAGCACCGAGGGTCGCGAGGTGACCGGGTCGGCGTGGACGTCGAACAAGCTGGTCACCGGTACCGAGGGCTACATCTCGGCCGGGCGCAACCCGACCGAGGCCCGTGGTGAGTCGCACGCCTGGGCCGGCGCGACCCGCTTCCGTGAGAAGTCCACGCCGTCGGAGCGGCGCCAGAACATCACCGGGCAGTCGGGCCAGACCACCAACACGACCAGCCGGATCACCCTGTCCGGTGGTGCGTCGGCATGACGTCCGTCGCACCGGCGATCAGCACCTCGACCCTCGGACGACCGAAGGAGGCAGCGCACGCATGAAGGTCTTCAGAGTCGAAGGGACGCTCGTCGCGACCGCCCGCATCGGCAACCTCGACCGGCACCGGCTGCTCGTGGTCCAGGAGCGCGGGTCGAGCAGCAAGCAGGTCGCGGTCGACCCGGTGGGCTGCAAGCCGGGTGACTGGGTGATCGCGGTCGGCAGCTCTGCGGCGCGTGATGCCGCCGGCAGCAAGGAGTACCCGAGTGACCTGACGATCGTCGGCATCATCGACTACTGGGACGACGAGCATCCCTCCGGTCAGGCGTCGGCCCGCGGGTCCGGCGGCGGAGCGAAGGGATGAGGATCCAGCGGGTCGCCCGCGACCTCGTCGCCACCGAGCAGGTCGCGGGACTGGGCTTCACGTCGTTGCAGGTGGTCGAGGACGACCGCGGCAATGTCGAGGTGGCCACCGACCCGGTCGGAACCAAGCCCGGAGACTTCGTCTTCACCATTGCGACGTCGGCGGCGCGTTACGCGGCCGGCAACGCAGCGATCACGACCGATCTGACGATCGGCGGAATCATCGACCACTGGAGTGAAGAGCGTTGGCGCTCATGAGTCTCGGCTCCACTCCGTACGACCAATACCAGAGTTCACATCTCGAATGTCCGAAGGAAGGAAAGTAATGACGCGCAGCGACGAGAGGTTCGGCATCGCACTCGGGATGATCGAGACCCGGGGGCTCGTGCCGGCCATCGAGGCGGCCGACGCCATGACCAAGGCTTCTGAGGTGCGGCTCATCGGGCGCCAGTTCGTCGGTGGCGGGTACGTCACCATCCTGGTCCGCGGTGAGACCGGTGCGGTCAACGCTGCGGTCCGCGCCGGCGCCGACGCCTGCGAGCGGGTTGGTGACGGCCTCGCTGCCGCACACATCATCGCCCGCCCGCACAGTGAGGTGGAGCAGATCCTGCCCGCCGGCGAGAACGACCCCGCCGCCGGTCAGACCCCCGCGCGGTAGTTCTTCACGCCTGTGCCGAACCAGCCCAGCGCTCCCGTCGGCTGAGCAGAGGCTCTCCAGTGCGGCCGGCGCCAGCCGTATTCTCGGCTGGCGCCGGCGACCATTTTCACCCAACAGAGAGGGACGTGATGACGACGGAGTCCCCGGTGCCCGCGGGCTGGACTGAGTCCGAGCGGCCATCGTTGTTGCACCGCCGATTCGAGTTCGACACCTACGACGAGACGCGTCGATTCCTCACATTTCTCGAGGAGCTGTCGAAGGAATTGGGACTGTACCCGGATCTCGCTTTCGCCCGCACCCACGTCCGCGTGACGGTGAACGGGCCCGACGGAGGAGCAGTCGGCGCGGAAGAGCGGGAGTTCGCCGTCCGCGCCGGGGCCTATTCTGCGAAGGAAGCTGTCTGAGATGCCACCCCGAGCACGCTCGGCAGGAGCTGCCGCCGGCCGGCCGAGGCGGCGCCGAACGGCTGCCGCGGACGCCGACAGCACATCGACCGGTTCGACACCGGCGGACGACACGGCTTCGACGGACGCCGCGCCCGGCGAGCCGGAGGTAGTTGAGCCGGTGGCCGAGCAGGAGGTGGCCGAGCCGGAGTCGCCCGAACAGGCGGTGCCGCCGCGCCGTCCCGGAATCCTGCATTCAGAGCGGGTCTGGCCGGACTAGTGCTGCCCGGTCGTCGTCGCGCCCCGGTAGGGCGTCCCGAGGTCGATGTCGCGGTCGGAGTCGTCCGTTCCTCCGATGGCAGGGTTCTGCTCGCGGAACGTCGGCCCGGCACGGTCGGCGCCGGCTACTGGGAGCTCCCCGGCGGGAAGATCGATCCCGGGGAGACGCCTGCCCAGGCCGCGGTGCGAGAGCTCTGGGAGGAGCTCGGTGTCCGCGTCCAGGAGCTCGAACCCTGGCGGGTCCACACGCACGACTTCGCGTCCGCGCGTCTGCGCATCCACCTCTTCCACGTGCGCTCCTGGTCCGGCGACCCCACCGGTCGGGAGGGGCAGCGGCTGGCATGGGTGGATCCGCGGCAACCTGCGGTGGGTCCGCTGCTGCCCAGCAACGAACTGGCCATGACGGCCCTGGGCCTGCCCGACCTGATGGCTGTCGCCCGCGTGGACCGCGGCCCCGACGGTCCCGGGAACCTCATGGATCAGATCCCCACCCTGGCAACTCGGGGTGTGCGCCTCCTGATCGTGCGCGCGCCTGATCTCGCGTCGGCGCAGCGGGTGCAACTCGGTCGTCGGCTGATGCGGGTGAGCCGAGGAACGGGGCTGAGGCTGGTGCTCTCGGGAACGCCCCTGGAGGCTCTGCAGTCCGGGGCCGACGGGTTGCACACCGGCGCGACGGCCCTGTCGGCTGCGACGGAGCGTCCCCCCATCCCGCTGTGGGTGGTCTCGGTCCACCACTCCGGCGACCTCGCTCGGGCCACTGCGCTGGGTGCCGACGCGGCGCTCGTATCGCCGGTGCTGCCGACTCCTGCACGTCCTGCTCATGAGCCGCTGGGTTGGGACGGGCTGCGAAGGCTCGTCGAGGCCGGCCCGCTGCAGGTCTTCGCCCGAGGCGGCCTGGGGCCCGACGATCTCGGGCCCGCGATCGCGGCGGGGGCGACGGGAGTGGCGGTCGACATCGACCGCGTCTCGATCCCGGCAGTCGCACGTACGTGACCGGCGCTTCCCGGGTCGGAGTGCGAGCCCGTCGCTGAGTGGTGTCCTCGCGCGTGACAACCCGTGAACATCGGCGGGGACAACGATGAACCTGACAGTGAACCATCCGGTCGTACTCTCCACACGCCAGTTATGCTCCCGCCATGGAGCAGCCGGTCACCTGGTCACGGATGCGGACGTTCGTGGCAGTGGCGGACGCCGGCAGCGTCCGGGCGGCAGCCGCGCAGCTGCATGTGTCGGAACCGGCGGTGTCGGCCGCGATCACGAGCATGGAGCGACAGCTCCACACCCAGCTCACAGCGAAGTCGGGACGCGGGATCGTCATGACCGAAGCGGGCCGGGTGTACGTCGACTACTGCCGACAGATCCTGGGCCTGCTCGAGGAGTCGGCGATGGCGGTGCGGCGGGCGGGGCTGGGTCAGCTCCGTCTCGGAGCGGTCGGCACCGCGAGCGAGTACCTGGTGCCGACTCTGCTGGGTCGCTTTCGCGCGCACTATCCGGACGTGCAGGTGTCGCTCGCCGTGAGTCCCCGCGACGACCTCTTCACCGCCATCCGCAGCCACGAGCTGGACGTCGTCTTCGCCGGTCGCCCGCCGCGCGGCTCCGGACTCTTGATCGGGGCCACCCGCGCGAACCGGCTGATCGTCGTCGCCGCGCCCGGGCACCAGGGTGCTCCGTTCGAGTCCACCTGGTTGATGCGTGGTCCGGGTTCGGGAACGCTCGAGACCACGCTGTCCTTGTTCGACCAGGCCAACGCCGATCCCCACACCCTGACACTGGGGTCGCTGGGTGCCGTCATCGCCGGCGCGAAGGCGGGCCTCGGCGTGACCCTGGTGCATGCCGACGCGGTCGCCGACGACCTCGCCGAGGGGCGGCTCGTCCAGGTCCGCGTCGCGCGGACGCCGATCGCCCGACCCTGGCACCTGGTGACCGGATCGAGGCCGACCGCTGTGGCGGCGCTGTTCATCTCCAGTTGCACGAGCGAGGATCTCGCAGCCGCGGCGTTCAGTCTCCAGCGGCGGTCAGGGGCCCACTGAACCGCCCCGGTGTGTCCGGCGAGCTGTCGGTGTGAGCCCCGTGGCTCGGTTCGGGTACTCGTCGGCGGTACTGGGCGGTCGCCGGTTCGGCGGGCGGGATGTCCGCGGCGGCGCGGTGTGGGCGGCGGTGGTTGGCCCGGTCGACGTGCTCGAGGGTGGCGATCCCGACCTGCTCGACGCTGCGCCAGGGCCCGACGCCCAGGGCCGGTGCGCTCCGGGCCGGTGTCGCTGTGCGGGTCCGCGCACTCCGGCAGAGGACGGGCATAAGCTGCGCTGGTGACGACCGTCCTGCTGGCCGAGGACGACACGGCGATCGCCGAGCCGCTGTCCCGTGCCTTGCAACGTGAGGGGTACCACGTCGATGTGGCCGGCGACGGTGCGTCGGCGCTCGACCATGTCCGTGAGGGTGGGGTCGATCTTCTCGTCCTCGACCTCGGGCTGCCGGGGATGGACGGGTTGGAGGTCTGCAGGCGGCTGCGGATCGACTTCCCGGACCTGCCCGTCCTGATGCTCACGGCCCGCACCGACGAGGTCGACTTCGTGGTGGGGCTGGACGCGGGGGCCGACGACTACGTCGGCAAGCCGTTCCGGCTCGCCGAGCTGCTGGCCCGGGTGCGGGCGCTGCTGCGGCGGCTCACCCCGGAGACCGTCGAGGTCGGGGGGGTGCGGATGGAGCTGTCGGGGCGTCGGGTGCTGGTCGACGGGGTCGAGGTCGGGCTGGCCAACAAGGAGTTCGAGCTGCTGCGTGTGCTGCTGCTGCGCGCGGGCCAGGTCGTGACCCGCGAGGAGATCCTGCGCGAGGTGTGGAACGACCCGGATCTGAAGACGTCGAAGACACTCGACATGCACATGTCCTGGCTGCGCCGCAAGATCGGCGGTGAGCAGCGCATCGCCACGGTGCGGGGCGTCGGGTTCCGCTTCAACCACGACTAGCGTCGCAGCATGACCCGCCAGTGCACGACTCTCCGGCCGCGACCGGCCAGGACAGCCTGACCCGTGCGCCGCCGCATCCTCCAGTCGACGCTGCTCGTCGTGATGATCACGGCGCTCGTCCTCGGTGGCCCGCTCGCGTTCACGACGTGGCGGCTCGTCGAGGACATCACGCGCGCGGAGCTGACGTCGGCGCTGGAACGGATCGTCGCGCGCGTCGACGACGACCAGATGCTCGACCAGGCCGACCAGGCCGCGGTCAGCCTGGCGGTGCCCGCGGGCGGCCAGCTGACGATCCGCATCCCCGGCCGGCCGGTGGGCACGGTGGGCCCGGAGATCGAGGCCGCGACCGTCTCGGAGACGTTGCCGTTCGGGTCGGGCGCGTCGCTGACGCTGGCCGAGCCGTTGTCGACGATGCGCACCCAGCAGATACAGGTGACGGTCATCGTGCTGCTGCTGGTACTGCTGTCGGTGGGGGTGGGGGCGTTCGTCGCGACGGTCACCGCGCGCCGGCTGGCCAATCCGCTCTCCGACGTCGCCGACCGGGCCGCGCGGCTCGGCGCGGGTGACTTCCGCTCGGCGCCGCACCGGCACGGCATCCCTGAGCTCGACCGGGTGTCCGACGTCCTCGACGCGTCGGCGACCGCGCTGGCCGAGCTGGTCCAGCGGGAACGATCCCTGGTCGGTGACGTGTCGCACCAGCTGCGCAGCCGGCTGACGGCGCTGCAGCTGCGCCTGGACGAGCTGTCCACCCACCCGGACCCCAGCGCGCGCCGGGAGGCCCTGGCCGCGCTGGAGCAGACGGAGAAGCTGACCGCGGTCCTCGACGAGCTGCTGGACGCGGCGAGGCTCGCGCGAGCCGCCGGTGCCGAGCCGCTGGACCTGAAGGAGGGCCTCGGCGACGTCGCGGACGAGTGGCGGCCGACCTTGCGCGCCGAGAACCGGCAGCTCAAGTTCCGGGTGCCCGACGGCCTGATGGCCCGGGTCACGCCGGCGCGGCTGCGGGAGGCGGTGGGCGCGCTGGTGGAGAACGCGATGCACCACGGCGCCGGGCCGGTGACGATCAGTGCCCGCGCCCGCGACGACCTGCTGATCATCGACGTCAGCGACAGCGGTCAGGGCATCCCGGAAGAGCTGGTCCCGCACGTGTTCGACCGGGGTGTCTCCGGGAACTCGTCGACGGGTATCGGCCTCGCGCTGGCGCGTGCGCTCGTGGAGGCCGACGGCGGCCGGCTGGAGCTGTCACGGGCGCGGCCCCCGCTGTTCACGATCTTCCTGCCGGTGGCGCGGGCAGAGGACGTCGTCGGGAAGGCGCGTCCCTCGGCGATCCCGCGCTGAGCGCGAGGCCCTCAGTCGCGGCCCGTCGGCTCCTCGACCTGGCGGCGGACATCGGTGTCGGGGAACACGAAGCGGCGGAACGCCCACCAGCGGAACGCCATGCCGGCCAGCACGCCCAGGATCTGCCCGGACACGAAGTCGGCGACCTCCTGGGTGAACATCGAGACGTCGGGCACCTGCAGGTCGAGCAGGTAGCGCGAGATCGCCAGCGGCGCGGTGTACACGGCGACGCCGAGACCGCTGATGACGAAGAACAGCGCCGCCTCGTGGTGACGCTCACGGCCGCCGCGGGTCCGGAACGACCACTCGCGGTTGAGGACGTAGGACACGATCGTCGCGACCAGGACCGCGATGACCTTGGCGGTGATGGGCTTCGACTCGAGCACGCCGGCCTTGAGGACCAGGAAGACCGCGGTGTCGATCACCCAGGTGGTGCCCCCGACGACGGCGAACTTCACCAGCTCGCGATGCTTGATCGCGAGAGCGCGGTAGGGCTGAGGAATGCTCAGCAGGACGGACTCGACCACTGACACCTCGACGATCGTGCCAGAGCGGCCGGCAGCGCGGACGCCGGGGCCTGCCCCGGTCCGGAACCGTGCGGTGTGTCCGAACTAGGCTGACGCGCTTGACGGGGTGGCCGTTCGGAGGACGCCCGGGTGAGGGAGAGGTGCCTGCGTGGGGCGCGACGGGACACCGCGGATGCCGGTCGTCGGGATGGTCGGGGGCGGGCAGCTCGCCCGGATGACCCACCAGGCCGCGATCGCGCTGGGACAGTCGTTGCGGGTGCTGGCGGTGCGCCCCGACGAGCCTGCCCCGCTGGTCACGCCGGACGTGCACCTCGGCGGTGCCGACGACGCCGCGGCGATGAAGGCGTTCGCCGTCGGCTGCGACGTCGTCACCTTCGACCACGAGCAGGTGCCGCAGGAGCGGCTGCGCGAGCTGGCGGCCGCGGGTGCTGCGGTGCGTCCCGGGCCGGACGCGCTGTTGTTCGCGCAGGACAAGCTCGTCATGCGCCGCCGGCTGGAGACGATGGGCGCGCCCGTCCCGGCCTACGCCGAGATCACCGAGCCCGCGCAGGTGGAGGCGTTCGGCGCCGAGCACGGCTGGCCGGTCGTCCTCAAGGCGGTGCGCGGCGGCTACGACGGCCGTGGTGTCTGGATGCTGCCGGCCGCCGACCCGGAGCTCGTCGGCGAGCTGCTGGCCGCGGGGACGCCGCTGATGGTCGAGGAGGCCGTCGTGATGCGCCGGGAGCTGGCGGTGCAGGTCGCCCGGTCACCGTTCGGCCAGGCCGCGGGATGGCCGGTCGTGGAGACGGTGCAGGAGGACGGCCAGTGCGTGCAGGTCCTCGCGCCCGCGCCGGGGCTCGCCGAGGCCGACGCGATCGCCGCGCAGCAGCTCGCGCTGCGGCTGGCGCACGAGCTCGACGTCGTCGGCCTGCTCGCGGTGGAGCTGTTCGACACCGCGGACGGGCTCGTCGTCAACGAGCTGGCGATGCGCCCCCACAACTCGGGCCACTGGACGATCGAGGGCGCGCGGACGTCGCAGTTCGAGCAGCACCTGCGCGCGGTGCTCGACTACCCGCTCGGCGCGGTCGCGATGACGGCGCCCGCGGTGGTCATGGCCAACGTGCTGGGCGCGGCGGAGGCGCCGGAGATGTCGACCGACGAGCGCCTGCACCACCTGATGGCGCGTTTCCCGGACGTCAAGGTCCACCTGTACGGCAAGGACGAGCGGCCGCAGCGCAAGGTCGGGCACGTGACGGCGCTGGGCGACGACCCGGCGGCGGTGCGCGAGCGAGCGGCGCTGGCGGCGCGTTGGCTGTCCACCGCGACCTGGGCCGACGGCTGGTCGGTCCACGACGGCCCCGCGACGGGCGCCCGGACCGGAACGGAGCGTGCCTGATGGCCGCCGCGACGAGCACCGAGGAGCCGCAGGTCGGCGTCATCATGGGCAGCGACTCGGACTGGCCGGTGATGGAGGCCGCCGCCGAGGCGCTCGCGGAGTTCGACATCGCCTGCGAGGTGGGCGTCTACTCCGCGCACCGCACGCCGCAGCGGATGCTCGACTACGCCGTCGAGGCCGAGTCGCGCGGGCTGCGGGTGATCATCGCCGGGGCGGGCGGCGCGGCGCACCTGCCGGGCATGGTCGCGTCGGCGACGCCGCTGCCGGTCATCGGCGTCCCGGTCCCGCTGGCGCGTCTCGACGGGCTCGACTCGCTGCTGTCGATCGTGCAGATGCCGGCGGGTGTGCCGGTCGCCACCGTCGCGGTCGGGGGCGCCCGCAACGCGGGCCTGCTCGCGGTGCGCATCCTCGCGGCGTCCGACGACGCGCTGCGCGCCCGGATGGTGCGCTTCCAGCGTGACCTCGCCGACTCCGTCCTGGCCAAGGACGCGGCGTTGCGCGCGGCCCGCGGCGAGTAGCGGAAAAATCTCCCGAAGAAGTCCGGGAGAGGTGTCGAGAACCCGGCGCCGGCTCCGTCCCTGGTACACGATCGGCCTGCCGGGTCGTCGGAGGAGAGGGAGAACACCATGAAGTACCTGCTGCTCAAGCACTACCGCGGCGGACCGGCCCCCGTCGTCGACTTCGCGCCGCTCGACCAGTGGGCGCCCGAGAAGGTCGACGCGCACATCCAGTTCATGCGGGACTTCGCCGACAAGCTCGTCGAGACCGGGGAGTTCGTCGATGCGCAGGCCGTCGCGCAGGAGGGCGCGTTCGTCCGGTTCGACGGCGAGGGGCGCCCGCCGGTCACCGACGGCCCGTTCGCCGAGACGAAGGACCTGGTGGCGGGCTGGATGGTCATCGACGTGGAGTCGTGGGAGCGGGCGGTCGAGCTGGCGGGCGAGCTGTCGTCGGCGCCCGGCCCCGACGGTGAGCCCATCCACGAGTGGCTCGAGGTGCGGCCGTTCCTCAACCACGCCCCGTCCGGCGGCGAGTGACCCGTCGGTGGACACCCTCGGGCTGAACGGAGAGCTGGTCAGGGAGTTCGTGCCCGCGGTCATCGGTGTCCTCGTCCGCCGCGGTGCCGACTTCGCGTCGGCCGAGGACGCCGTGCAGGAGGCGCTGATCCGGGCGTACGAGATCTGGCCGCAGGACCCGCCGCGGGATCCGAAGGCATGGCTGATCGCGGCCGCGTGGCGCAAGTTCCTCGACGCCGTCCGGTCCGAGTCGGCGCGCCGTGGACGTGAGCTGGCCGTCGACGCCGAGCCGCCCGACGGGCCGGTGCCCGCCACCGACGACACGCTGCAGCTGTACTTCCTGTGCGCCCACCCGTCCCTGCCTCAGGCGGCTGCGGTCGCGCTGACGCTGCGGGCCGTCGGCGGCCTGACGACACGTCAGATCGCCACCGCCCACCTGGTGCCCGAGGCGACCATGGCTCAGCGGATCAGCCGGGCCAAACGCAAGCTGGAGGGCGTGCCGCTCGACGCGCCCGGTGACCTGTCGACGGTCGTGCGCGTGCTCTACCTGGTGTTCAACGAGGGGTACGGCGGTGACGTCGACCTGGCGGCCGAGGCGGTGCGGCTGGCCCGGCGCCTCGTCGCGCTCACCGACGAACCCGAGGCCGCAGGTCTGCTCGCGCTGATGCTGCTGCACCACGCGCGGCGGGCGTCGCGCACCGGTCCGGGTGGGCGGCTGGTGCCGCTGGCCGCGCAGGACCGGTCGCGCTGGGACACGGGCATGATCGCGGAGGGCGTGACGCTGCTGCAGACGGCCCTGGCCCGTGACCGGCTGGGGGAGTATCAGGCGCAGGCCGCGATCGCCGCGCTGCATGCCGACGCCACCACCGCGGCGGAGACGGACTGGACGCAGATCGTCGAGTGGTACGACGAGCTGCTGGCCCTCACGGGCTCGCCCGTCGTGGCACTCAACAGGGCCGTCGCCGTCGGCGAGGCGGACGGTGCGCGGGCCGGTCTCGCGGCGCTCGCCGACGTCGATCCCGGCCTGCCCCGGTACGCCGCGGCCCGGGCGTACCTCCTCGAACGCGCCGGTGATCTCGAGGGCGCCGCCACCGGGTACGTCGAGGCCGCCGGTGCCGCGACGAGCGTCGCCGAACGCGACCACCTGACCCGCGAGGCCGCCCGGCTGCGGCAGGCCGCGCGTACCTCCCCGGAGCGTCCTCGCACCCTCTGAGACGACTCCCGGAATTGTCGTTGCAGAGGCGCCGGATCCGGACGTAGCGTGGCGGCACACAGGAGAGGAGGTGGTCCAACGTTGAATAGCTACTGGACTTCATGTGAGGTGGCTGTCCGCTAGTACCACGGGACGATCTCCGACGGCCGATGGAAGCCGGAATGTGGTACCGGCGAATTCCAGGCAGTCACCCGTGATCCCCGGGTTCGGGCCCGTCCAGCCCGATCACGCACTCCGGTGCGGCCCGGGGATCATGTATGTCCGGGGCCGGTCGGCTCCCGCTCACGGCACTGCCCGGGCCGGGCCGGGCCGGGCCCAGCATCCGCCCGGCCATCACCGGATCGAGGTCGGGCGCGCCTCACGGATCAGTGCGTCGAGCGCCGCGACGTCGCCGCGGCCGGGCTCGTCGAGAGCGGCGATGTAGGCAGAAGGGCCGCTGTACTCGGCGGGGCCGCTGAGTTCAGAAGAAGTGCCCAGTTCCGACATACCGGGCACCCTACGACGGCGGGCCGACAGTTCCGGAACGGTCCGGCGGGCCGGCCCGTTCCAGGCGGGCGGCCGCGCGTTCGAGGCGGGTCGCGATCGCGGTGAGGCCGTCGGCAAGGTCGTCGGCGGAGCGGTCGGGGGCGACGGGCAGCATCGTCTCGACGCGGCGGAACGCGGCCCGGCAGGCGTCGCGGGCCCCGGGGCGGGCGCCGTCGACGAGCCAGGTCCGCAGCGCGTGGTTGTGCGCGGCGACGACCGCGGCGGCGGTGACGGCCGCCGCGAGCTCGCCGTCGGGCCGGTCGGCGAGGCGTTCGCGCAGCCGTCGCCCGAAGAGCCGCCGGTAGTGGTCGACACTGGCGGCCTCGCGGTCGCGCAGTGCG
>NZ_BEGX01000052.1:138643-265966 GCF_002583555.1 Pseudonocardia sp. N23 | reverse complement strand
AGAGGTCGAAGACGGGATCGGCGGCGCGCAGGACCAGCGGCGCAAGGGGTTCCGCGTCGTGCGCGGCCGCGAAGACGGCGTCGACCCGACTCAGGCACGTCTCGTGGTCGGGGGAGACGGCGTCCTCCTTGCCGCGGAAGTAGCGGAAGAAGGTGCGGCGCCCGACGCCGGCGGCCGCCGCGATGTCATCGACGGTCGTGTCGTCGTAGCCGTGCTCGGTGAACAGGGTGAGGGCGGCGCGCACGAGATCGCCGCGGACCTCGGCGCGGCCGGCGGCGGAGCGTCCGCGTCGCACCGGGGCTGCCATGGGCCGGGAGCGTAACAGCACTCAGGTCCGTCGTACGATTGATTGACGGCACTGCGTGCCGTTACGCTGGAGGGGAGCATCCCCACCACGACAGGGAACGGGACGATGAACGCCGACTTCGACAGCTACCGGCTCAGCGACGAGCACGAGGCCCTCCGTGAGGCGGTCCGCGACCTCGCCGAGAACGAGATCGCCCCGCACGCCGCCGAGGTCGACGAGCAGGCCCGCTACCCGGTCGAGGCGCGTGACGCGCTGGTCAAGGCCGGGTTCCACGCCGTCCACATCCCCGAGCAGTACGGCGGCGAAGGGGCCGACGAGCTGGCCGCCTGCATCGTCATCGAGGAGGTCGCGCGGGTCTGTGCGTCGTCGTCGCTGATCCCCGCGGTCAACGGGCTGGGCTCGATCCCGATCCTGCTGTCGGCGTCGGAGGAGCTCAAGCAGCAGGTGCTGCCGTCGATCGCCCAGGGCGCCGGTATCAGCTACGCGCTGTCCGAGCGGGAGGCCGGGTCCGACGCGGCGTCGATGCGCACCCGCGCCCGCCGCGACGGCGACGACTGGGTCCTCGACGGTACCAAGTGCTGGATCACCAACGCCGGCGAGTCGACCTGGTACACGGTCATGGCGGTCACCGACCCCGACAAGCGCGCCAACGGCATCTCGGCGTTCGTGGTGCACAAGGACGATCCGGGCTTCGAGGTCGGACCCAAGGAGCGCAAGCTCGGCATCAACGGCTCGCCCACCCGCGAGATCTACTTCCAGGGCTGCCGCATCCCGGGCGACCGGATCATCGGGGCGGAGGGCACCGGCTTCAAGACCGCACTCGCGACGCTCGACCACACCCGCCCCACCATCGGCGCGCAGGCCATCGGCATCGCGCAGGGCGCCCTCGACGCCGCGATCGCCTACGCCAAGGACCGCAAGCAGTTCGGCAGGGCCATCGCCGAGTTCCAGGGCCTGCAGTTCATGATCGCCGACATGGCGATGAAGGTGGAGGGCGCGCGCCAGCTCGTCTACGTCGCCGCCGCGCGCGCCGAGCGCGGTGAGCCGAACCTGGGCTTCATCTCCAGTGCGGCCAAGTGCATGGCCTCCGACGTCGCGATGTCGGTGACCACCGATGCCGTCCAGATCTTCGGCGGCGCCGGCTACACCAAGGACTTCCCCGTCGAGCGCATGATGCGCGACGCCAAGATCACCCAGATCTACGAGGGGACCAACCAGGTGCAGCGCATGGTCATGGCGCGCGCCCTGCTCCGCTGACGTGGAGTACCGACGGCTCGGCCGCTGGGGACGTGCCTCGACGCCGGTGTCACCCTCGACGCCGACGCTCTGGCCGCGGTCGACGCGGTCAGCAGGCAGCCGCTGACCTACCCGCACCGGCACCAGCGGGCGACGCCGGGCGCGCTGCGTGGACCGTCGGACCGGGTCCTCGCGTGCGCGACGACCTAGTGCGGGTGCGCGACGACGTTGACGACCGTCCCGTCGGGTGTGCGCACGAAGAACCGCCGTGGGCCCCACTCCTCGTCGGAGATCGGGTGCACGATCTCGTGGCCCTCGCGCTGCGCGATCGCGTAGGCCTCGTCGACGTCGTCGACGCCCACCGACATGTCGGAGTCGACCGGGGCGGTCTTGTCGCCGGTGACGAGCTGGACGCCCGTCGTGTCGTTGCCGGGCGGGTGCAGGCTGACCACCCAGCCGAGGTCGAAGGCGACGTCGAGGCCGAACATCCCCTGCCAGAACGCCCTCGATGCGTCCGGGTCGGCGACGGGCCGGTTGACCAGCATCTTGGTGACACGCATCGCCTCACCGTAGCCCGGTCACCCGAACGAACGGCTCCGTCGCGCGACTCGGTTGCACCGCTGTGCCGTTCGTTCCGGAGCCGTTCGTTCCGGAGCCGTTCGTTCCGGAGCCGTTCGTTCCGCAGCCGTTCGGGCGGCGCTGCTCAGAGCAGGAAGCGGAACTGCGGGCTGTCCGGCGGGATGCGCTCGATGTGCGGGGGCGCGGCCTCCATGCGGGCCAGCAGACCCGCGAGGTCCTCGGGCCGGCCCATCTCGATGCCGACGAGCGCGGGGCCGGTCTCGCGGTTGTTGCGCTTGACGTACTCGAAGAGAGTGATGTCGTCGTCGGGGCCGAGGACGTCGTCGAGGAAGGCACGCAGGGCGCCGGGCTCCTGCGGGAAGTCCACCAGGAAGTAGTGCTTGCGACCCTCGTGGACCAGGGCCCGCTCGACGACCTCGGCGTAGCGGCTGACGTCGTTGTTCCCGCCCGACAGCACGCACACCGTGACCGACCCGCGGGGGATCGTGAGCCCGTCGAGCGCGGCGGTGGCCAGTGCCCCCGCCGGCTCGGCGATGATCCCGTCGGTCTGGTAGAGCGCGAGCATCTCGGTGCACACCCGGCCCTCGGCGACAGGGCTGAGCGGCACGGCAGCGTCGCGGACGATCGGGAACGTCGTGTCCCCGACGCGGCGCACGGCGGCACCGTCGACGAACGGGTCGAGGTCGGGCAGCGGCACCGGGCCACCCGCGGCCAGCGCCGCGGTCATGCTGGCGGCGCCGGCGGGCTCGACGCCCTCGATGCGCACGTCGGGGTGGCGTTCGCGCAGGTAGGTGGTCACCCCCGCGAGCAGCCCACCGCCGCCGACGGGCACGACGACGAGGTCGGGCTCGTCGCTGAGCTGGGCGACGATCTCGCGGGCCACGGTGCCCTGCCCGGCGACGGTGCGGGCGTCGTCGAAGGCCGGGACGAGGGTGGCGCCGTTGCGCTCGGCGTCGAGCGCGGCAGCCGCGGCGGCGTCGTCGTAGGCGTTGCCGACGACGATCACCTCGACGACCTTGCCGCCCAGCTTGGCGACGCGGTCACGTTTCTGCCGCGGGGTGGTCCGCGGCAGGTAGACCCGTGCCTTCACCCCGAGCCGGGCGCAGGCGAACGCCACGCCCTGGGCGTGGTTGCCGGCGCTGGCGCAGACGACGCCACGCTCACGCTCCTCCGGCGACAGCTGTGCGATCAGGTTGTAGGCGCCGCGGATCTTGTAGGACCGGACCGGCTGCAGGTCCTCGCGCTTGAGCCACACCTCGCCGCCCACGGCGTCGGACAACCGGGGGGAGAGCTGCAGCGGGCTCGGCCCGATGACCGCGCGCAGCCGTTCGGCCGCGAGGTCGACGTCATGAGCGGTCACGGTGTCCACCCGTCAACGGTGCCACGTCGTCCATGCGGTCTCGAACCCGCCCCTGCCGCAGCTCAGAGCCCCATTGTCAGAGTCGCCGTGTGCACTTCTCCGCGGCGGCGCGGGAGATGACCTTCCCCATGTCCGGGTTGCGGCACTGCACGAGCGAGGCGCCGACCGCGAGCACCGACAGCAGCCCGTCGACGAGGCCGTCGACGCTCGACCACTCGGCCATCGAGAGGACCCGGTCGGTCGGGGCGATGTCGAGCTCCCCGGCGCGGCGGCGCGCGGCCGCGAGGGTGTCGGCGATCGACAGGTCGCCGAGTGCCGAGGCGGTGTCGGGCACCGGCTCCCAGGGCACGAAGTCGTCGCCGTGCCGCCGGACCTCGGTGGCGTAGTCGATCACGCCGTCGGGCAGTCCGCTGACACCACGGCCGAACGCGTCGAGCGACAGCGCGACCACCCCGCCCGCGGGGGCGGCGGTGAGCGCGAGGTCGACCCGGTCGGCGTCGCACAGGACCCACTCGGCGTCGGCGGGCTCGGCGACGACGTGCGCCCCACACCACCACGCCCCGAGCAGCACAGCTGCCGTCTGCCAGTGCGCGGGGAGCATGACAGCGACGGTCGTACCGGTCTCCACGTCGCACTCGTCGCGCAGCATGTTGGCCGTCTTGGCGGCCCAGTTGGCCGTCGTCACCCCGGAGAGCTCGATGCGCTCACCGGTCGCGTCGTCGTAGAAGGTGATCAGCGGGCGGGCCGGGGTCGACGCGAGGATCGGGTCGAGCAGGGCGGCGGTCAACGTCACGGAGCGGGCCTCACCGGGTTCACGGGGAAGTGGATCAGTCGATGCACGGTACGCCGCCGGCGTTGACCGCGCCGCCGCCCGCCGCCCCCGCGGCCGGTGTCTGCGGCGTGTCGGTGCCCGTCGTGGCCCCCGAGGCCTTGTCGGCGCCCAGGACGACCTGGACGCGGCCCGCGGGGGCGTCGGCGGCCTTCTCGACGGGCAGGCCGAGCCTCGCGGCGACCGCCCTCGCGCCCGGCTCGGCGGCGTCGGTCGAGTACCGGACGGCCGACGTCGGCCGCGACGCCACGTTGCCGACGGTGCCGCGCACGTACCCCGCGGAGCTGAGCGTGTCCGCGACCTGGGAGGCGAGGCCCGTCGTGCCGCTGGCGTTGCCGACGTCGACGGTGACGGTGTGCGGGTCGACGGCCGGCGTCCCGTCCGTCGCCGGGGAGGTGTCCGCGACCTTCTCCGTGGCCGCGCTGCGGTCGGTGACGAACGCCTTCACCTGGCCGGGGTCGACGAGCACGACGTCGCCGCGGTTGTTGCTGGTGCCGCCCTGAGTCGGGATCGTCATGAAGTCGAGGTTGCCCGCGGCGATGTCGGACGCCTGCCGGGCGAAGCCCAGGAGGTCCCAGCCCGAGTCGACGACCAGCGACTTCTGGGCGGCCTCGATCAGCGCGTTGAGAGTCGACGGGTTGGTGAGCGTGCCGCTGGAGAGGATCTTGTCCGCCATCGCGGCGAGGAACACCTGCTGGCGACGGACCCGCGACAGGTCGCCGTCGGGCAGCCCGTGGCGCTGCCGGACGAACGCCAGCGCGGCGGCACCCGAGATGGTCTGCGGGCCCGCGGGGAAGTTCGCGCCCGACAGCTCGTCGCTCACCGCGTTCTTGAGGCAGACGTCGACGCCGCCGACGGCCTGGGTCAGGTTGTAGAACCCGAGCAGGTTGATCTCCGCGTAGTGGTCGACGTGCACACCCGTGAGGTCCTGGACCGTCTCGATGAGCTTGCTGCGGCCCGCCGCCGACGACTCCTGGTCGATCTCCTCGGGGCTCCTGCCGCCCGCCCTGACGAGCTCCTCGGCCTTCAGCGCCTTCGTCGCCGGGTACGCCGCGTTGATCTTGTCCTTGCGGTAGCCCGGGATGTCCACGTAGGAGTCCCGCGGGATCGAGAACGCCGCCGCCGCGCCGCCGTCCGGGGGCAGGTGCAGCAGGATGATCGTGTCGGAGTTGAGCACCCCGGTGTCGGCGCCGCTGTGCAGCGCGTCCGTCACCGCCTTGGGCAGCGGGTGGCCCTGCGCGTCGGTCCGGCTGTCGACGCCCACCAGCAGGATGTTGAGCCCCTCGCCGTCGTCGCCGCCGAAGATCACGTCGGTGGTCGTCAGTCCCGCCGTGACGTCGCGGTACAGCCCCCACGCCGCCCCGGTCACGACCAGCACCAGCACCGACGCGACGACCGTCGCGATCCGCAGCCTGCGGCCCCAGTCCGGGGACGCCGTCACGGGGGCGTCGTCGACGTCGTCGGGACCCGGGCGGGTGCGGGGCCGCTCCGTGAGCGCGGTGCCACGTGACGAGGCGCGACCGGGGTCCGTCCGCTGGTTCACGTGGCCCTCCCCGGTCGTCGTGCACCGAACGGCGGCAGCCCGTGGTTCGGTGCCGGACCCGCGCGGGCCCGATCAAGTCGATGTCGGCGTCACACACTGTGCAACATGTCGCCCCGTGGCGGGCGGTGATCCAGGCGGCGTGTCGCGGTACGGACGCCGGGGCACCCCGGACGTGGGCCGAGCGTCGCACTACCCTCACCGACCGTGTCCGAGCCGTTCTCGTTGCTGCTCCCGGTGTGGGCGGGTGACCGGCCCGACTTCCTCGCTGCCGCGTTCCGGTCCAGCGTGGACGCGCAGCGCCGCCGACCCGACGAGGTGGTGATCGTCCGGGACGGCCCGGTCGGCGCCGAGCTCACCGCCTGCCTCGACGAGCTGGTCGCGTCCTCGCCCGTCCCGGTGCGCGTCCTCGCGCTGGACCGCAACGTCGGCCTCGGGCCGGCCCTCGACGCCGGTCTCGCCGCGTGCGTCCACGACGTCGTCGCCAGGATGGACGCCGACGACGTCTCCGAGCCGCACCGCTTCGCCGTCCAGCTCCCGATCGTCGAGGCCGGTGCCGACCTCGTCGGGTCGGGGCTCATCGAGTTCGCCGACGACGCGGGCGTCGAGGTCGGCAGGCGCACCCCGCCGACGGAGCCCGCGGCGATCGCGGCCCGCGCCCGGTTCGCCGACCCCTTCAACCACCCGACCGTCGTGATGCGCCGGGAGCTGGTCCAGCGGGTCGGCGGCTACGGCGGGTTCGCGCTGATGGAGGACTACCTCCTGTGGGCGCGGATGATCATGGCGGGCGCGCGCGTCGCCAACGTCGCCGAGCCGCTCGTGCGCTACCGCGTGGGCGCCGGCGCCTACGCCCGCCGCGGCGGGCTCGGCCAGCTGCGCGCCGAGCTCGGCCTGCAACGGCGGTTCCGCGCGATGGGCTTCACGACGTGGCCGCAGTTCGTCCGCAACGTGGTCGTCCGCGGCGGGTACCGGCTCGTGCCCGAGGCCGTGCGCCGCATCGCGTACCGCCGCGTCGTCGCGGTGCACCGGCCGACGCCCTGACACCCCTGTCGCCCCGACACCTGTGTGGCCCATCGGACGACTCGGACGGGGGTCACCGGGACGGTGGCCGCGAACCCACCGTGTGATCTGGGACTATCCGGACACCCGATCGGGTAGTCCTGGCGGACGTCCCGACCTCTCCGTGTCCCGTGCTGTGCCCCGGCGTCGAACCGTCGGCGCGGAGCGGCCGGAGCGGACCTGTTCCGGGGCGGCCGTACCACGGGAGGCTGGGTCATGACCGACGCCACGGCCGACACGACGACCAACGCCCCGGTGCCCGACCTCACCCCTGCCGAGGTCGCCGTGTCCGCCGAGATCCCCGACCCCGCCCCGGCCGCGTCGCCCGCCCTGCCGCCGCCCCGGCTCCCGCAGCGCGTCGCCGAACCCCTCACCGCGCGCGGCCGCGAGCTGCTGCGCCGCGACCTCGCCCTCGACGCCGTCGAGGTGCTGCGGCAGGCCGTCGCGGCGGGGGAGCCGTCGTCACCCGACGTGCTCGCCGACGCCTACCTCGACAGCGGCAGCTTCCACGCCGCCGCCGAGTGGCTGGGGCTGCTCGTCGACCGCGGGTACGTGCGGTTCGCCGGCCGGCTCGGCGTCGCGCTCGCCGAGATCGGGGAACGTGACCGCGCCGAGGAGGTGTTGCGCACCGCGCTGGCCAACGGCGAGACCGCCGCCGCCAACGACCTCGGGATCCTGTTGCGCGACATGGGCCGCGATGCGGAGGCCGTCCAGGTGCTCGGTCGCGCCGCCGATCAGGGCGACGGGCAGGCCGCCGACAACCTCGTCTCGTTCCTGCTCGACGCCGACGAGCTCGCCCCCGCGGTCGACGCCGCCGAGCGCTACTACGACACCGCCCGGCCCGACACCGTCGTCGCCCTCGCCGACGCCCGCTCGGCCGCCCGCCGCGACGAGGAGGCCGAGGAGCTGTACCGCCTCGCCGACCGGCTCGGCGCGCTGCGGGCCCACAGCGCCTACGCGATGTTCCTCGTCGCCACCCGGGCCGACCGGTCCCACGCCGAACGGGAGCTGCGCGAGGCCGTCCGGCACCGCGAGCCGGGCGCCGCCGCAGCGCTGGGGCTGTTCCTGGTCGAGGACGGCCGTGTCGCCGAGGGGCGCGACCATCTCGTCGCGGGCGCGTCCTCCGGCGACCGGGCCGCGACCGCCGTGCTGGCCGAGCTCGACGGCGAGGACCCGGACGACGACTGACCCGCCGCGGCCCCCGCGGACGCCGGCCGAGGACCGTGCGCGTCGTGGATGGCGCCGGCGTCCCGGTCACGGCGATCACCCGGGTTGCCTCGGCCGGCACCGCGTTCAGCGATCACCGCCGGACTGTCGGACTCGCCCGCTAGGGTGCGCGCGTGGACGCGGGTTCGGTGCGGGGCTGTGCCGTGCCGGATCTCGCCGTCGTGATCGCCGGGCACGCGCCCGCGGAACAGGTACGGCGCTGCGTCGACTCGATCCGGGTCGACTCGATCCGGGCCGACCCGGGTGCCGTGGCCGTCGTGCACGCCGCGGGCAACCCGGCGCCCCCCGCCACGCCCGGCGTCACCGCGCTCGACCTCGGTGAGCACCTGGGCCGGCCCGCCGCCGTCAACCGGGCCGTCGCCGAGCTCCCGGCGGAGGTGGAGTTCGTGCTGGTCAGCGAGCCTGGCGTGATCTGGGACAACGGCGCGGTGGCCGCGCTGCTCGCCGCGGCCCGCGCCACCCCACGCGCCGGCGCGCTCGTCCCGGAGCTGCGTGGCGCGACCGTTCCCGGGCTGCCCGGGCACTGGCGCGGCGACGCGCTGCTGACCCGCCTCGACCCCGGGGCCCTCGCACCGGGAGCCCCCGGGCCCGCGGTGCTGGTGCGGCGCACGGCGTTGGAGTCGACGGGGGGCTGGGACGCCCGGCTGCCCGTCCCGTTCGCCGACGCCGACCTCGCCGACCGGCTCGACGCGGCGGGCTGGCTCCGGGTCGCCGTGCCGGGCGCGGCGGCGGTGCGGGACGCTGTGGGCGACATCCCGGAGTCGGCGGACGAACGCCACGCCGGGGCCCGGCGGCTGGTCCGTGGCCGTACCCGCGGTGTGGCGCGGGCCGCCGCCGGCGCAGTGCTCGCCGCCCGCCGGGCGTTCGGGCCCCGCGCCCCGGGCCCGACGGTGTGACCCGCCGCCCCGGGCGACAGGTGTGAACGACGAGGGAGACGACAGAGCGTGCTGCACGACGTCGAGGCCGTGGTCCTGGTCGGGGGGCAGGGCACCCGGCTGCGTCCGCTGACCCTGTCGGCGCCGAAGCCGATGCTGCCGACGGCCGGGGTGCCGTTCCTCGCGCACCTGCTGTCGCGGATCCGCGCGGCGGGGGTGCGCAGGGTGGTCCTCGGGACCTCCTACCTGGCCGAGACCTTCGAGGAGCACTTCGGCGACGGCACGGCTCTCGGGCTGGAGCTGACCTACGTCGTCGAGAAGGAGCCGCTCGGCACCGGCGGCGCGATCCGCAACGTCGCCGAGCACCTGACGGCCGACGAGATCCTGGTGTTCAACGGTGACGTGCTGTGCGGCACCGACCTGCGGGCCGTCGTCGGCACCCACCGCGACACGGAGGCCGACGTCACGCTTCACCTGGTGCGGGTCCCCGACCCGCGTGCCTACGGCTGCGTCCCGACCGACGACGACAGCCGGGTCCTGGAGTTCCTGGAGAAGACCCCCGATCCGCCGACGGACCAGATCAACGCCGGCTGCTACGTCTTCCGGCGCGAGGTGCTCGAGGCGATCCCGCACGGCCGCCCGGTGTCGGTGGAGCGCGAGACGTTCCCGGGGCTGCTGGCGGCGGGGTCGAGGGTGTCCGGCCACGTCGACGACGCCTACTGGCGTGACATGGGCACGCCCGCCGACCTGGTGCAGGGGTCGGCCGACCTGGTCCGCGGCATCGCGCCGTCGGCGGCGCTGCCCGGCCCGACCGGCGACATGCTGGCGCTCGCCGGCGCGGACGTCGCGGGCGACGCGGACGTGGCGGGCGGGACCGTCGTCGGGGCAGGCGCCGTGATCGGCGCGGGGGCCCGGGTCGTCGGCAGCATGATCTACGACGGCGCGGTCGTCGCCGAGGGGGCTGTCGTCGAGAACTCGGTGGTCGGACGGGACGCGCGGATCGAGCCCGGCGCGGTGCTGGCCGACGCGGTGATCGGCGACCGCGCGGTCGTCGGCGAGCTGTGCGAGCTGCGTGGCGGCCTGCGGGTGTGGCCCGGCGTGGTGCTGCCGGCGCGCGGCGTCCGGTTCTCCGCGGACGTGTAGTGACCGGCCCCGTCGAGCGGGAGTGGCGTCCCGGATTCCGTCTGGACCTGACGGGGGTCCTCGCGCCACTGCGCCGCGGCAGGGGTGATCCGACGTGGCGGTCCGCCGCCGAGGGCGCCGCGATCTGGCGCACCGGCACGACCCCCGACGGCGCCGCCACCCTGCGGCTGTCGCGGCGGGCCGACGGCACGGTCGTCGCGGCGGCCTGGGGCCCGGGCGCGGCGTGGACGATCGGCTCGCTGCCCGCGCTGCTGGGCGAACGCGACGACCCGGACTCGTTCGTCGCCCACCACCCGCTGGTCGAGGACGCCGCGCGCCGGCTGCCCGGGCTGCGGTTCGGAGCGAGCCTGCGGGTGTGGGACCAGCTGTTCCCGGCGGTTCTGGAGCAGAAGGTCACCGGCACCGAGGCGCGGCGGTCGTGGCGGGAGCTGTGCCGCCGGTTCGGCGAGCCCGCTCCGGGCCCCGCGCCGGAGGGCATGCGGGTGCCGCCGACGCCCGCCCGGACCCGCGAGATCCCCGACTGGGAGTGGCACCGCGCGGGTGTCGACTCCGCGCGGCGGCGGGCGATCCTCGCGTGCGCGACGGTGGCACACCGGCTGGAGGCCGCGGCCGAGCTGGGTGGCGAGGAGGGCCGCATCCTGCTGCGCCGGGTCCCGGGGATCGGGGTGTGGACGGCGGCGGAGGTTGCGCAGCGCGCGTGGGGCGACCCGGACGCGGTGAGCTTCGGCGACTTCCACATCCCGACGGTCGTGGGGTGGGCGCTCGTCGGACGCCCGCTCGACGACGCGGGGATGCTCGAGGTGCTCGCTCCCTATGCGCCGCAACGGCAGCGGGCGGTGCGCTACGTCGAGGTGTCCGGGTTCCGGCGGCCGCGGTTCGGGCCGCGGTTCTCCCCACGGGACTACCGGGCCATGTGAGTGCTCACGGTCGGCACCGTCGGCCCGGTCCCGGGCGTAGCGTGCCGATCATGGCTCCCGTTCTCGACGCCGACCTCGCCGCTCTCGACGGTGGCGTCCTCCCCGATCTGACCGGTAAGACGGTGCTGGTCGTCAACGTCGCCTCGCGTTGCGGGCTGACGCCCCAGTACACCGCGCTGGAGGAGCTGCAGGAGCGCTTCGGCGACCGCGGCTTCACGGTGCTCGGCGTTCCGTGCAACCAGTTCGGCGGCCAGGAGCCGGGCACGCCGGAGGAGATCGCGACGTTCTGCTCCACCAGCTACGGCGTGAGCTTCCCGCTCACGGAGAAGGTCGAGGTCAACGGGCCCGGCCGGCACCCGCTCTATCAGCGGCTCACCGCCCACGCCGACGCCGCGGGCGAGGCCGGCGACGTGCAGTGGAACTTCGAGAAGTTCCTGCTGGCCCCCGACGGCTCGGTCGTCGCCCGGTTCCGCCCGCGCACCGAGCCGGGTTCGGACGAGGTCGTCTCGGCTGTCACGGCCGCGCTGGGGTCCTGACCGGCTGTGCTCCTGACTGTCGGTGCGGCGTCGTAGGGTCTCGGCGTGAAGGTTGGGGTCTCGGCGTGAAGGTCAGGGTCTCGGTGTGAAGGTCACAGTGCTGGTCGGAGGGGTCGGGGGCGCCCGGTTCCTGCAGGGGGTGAAGGCCGCGCTCGGCCTGCCCGCGGTCGGCCCCGGCCCCGAGGACGCCCCGCACGAGGTCACCGCCGTCGTCAACGTGGGTGACGACATCTGGCTCCACGGCCTGCGGGTCTGTCCGGACCTCGACACGTGCATGTACACCCTGGGCGGCGGGATCGACACCGAGCGCGGCTGGGGCCGGGCGGAGGAGTCGTGGACCGTCGGCGAGGAGCTCGCGGCCTACGGGGCCGACCCGGACTGGTTCTCCCTCGGCGACCGGGACATCGCCACGCACCTCGTGCGCACCCGTATGCTCCGGGCCGGCTACCCGTTGTCACAGGTCACCGAGGCGCTGTGCCACCGCTGGCGGCCCGGGGTACGGCTCCTGCCGGTCACGGACGACCGGGTGGAGACGCACGTGGTCGTCGACAATCCCGACGCCGCCGCGCCGGACGCGCCGCCGCAGGTGGCGGTGCACTTCCAGGAGTGGTGGGTGCGCCACCAGGCCAAGCCCACGGCGCACCGGTTCGCCTCGGTCGGTGCGGAGGAGGCCCGGGTACTGCCCGAGGTCCGCGACGCGCTGGAGTCGGCCGATGTCGTGCTCGTCGCCCCGTCCAACCCGGTGGTGAGCATCGGGACGGTGATCGGCGTGCCGGGCATGGCCCAGTCGCTGGTGGCGACGCCGGCGCGGATCGTCGGCGTCTCCCCGATCGTGGGCGGTGCCCCGGTGCGCGGCATGGCCGATGCGTGCCTCACCGCGATCGGCGTGGAGACCTCGGCCGCGGGTGTCGGGGCACACTACGGCGGCCGCGGGTCGGGTGGCCTGCTCGACGGCTGGCTCGTCGCGCCGGGCGACGGGCACGCGCTGCCCGGCGCGGAGGTCCGTGAGGTCCCGCTGATGATGACCGACGTCGACGCCACCGCCGCGATGGTCCGGGCGGCGTTCGAGCTGGCCGGGGTCGAGGGTGACTGAGCTCCCGGGCGACCACGCGGCTCCCGACGGGATCGTCGTCCGCCCCGTCCGGGGGCTGCCGGAGTTCCGCCCGGGCGACGACGTGGCGGCCGCGATCGCCGCGGCCGCGCCCTGGCTCGCCGACGGCGATGTCGTCGTCGTCACCAGCAAGATCGTGTCCAAGGTCGAGGGAAGGCTCGTCACCGCGCCGGAGGACCCCGAGGAGCGCGACGCGCTGCGTCGCCGGCTGGTCGACGAGGAGACCGAGCGGGTCGTGGCCCGCCGCGGCCGCACGCTGATCGTGGCGAGCAAGCTCGGCCTGGTGCAGGCCGCGGCCGGGATCGACGCGTCCAACGTCCGCCGCGACGAGCTGGCCCTGCTCCCGGTCGACCCCGACGCGAGCGCCCAGCGCCTCCGTGCGGGCCTCGCGGCGGCGCTGGGGGTGGATGTCGCGGTCGTCGTCACCGACACCATGGGGCGCACCTGGCGGGTCGGGCAGACCGACGTGGCGATCGGCTCGGCCGGGCTGACCGTGCTGCACCGCTACGGCGGCGCGTTCGACGCGGAGGGTAACGAGCTCCTCGTCACCGAGGTGGCCATCGCCGACGAGGTGGCCGCCGCCGCGGACCTCGCGAAGGGCAAGCTCGGCGGGCAGCCGGTCGCGGTGGTGCGCGGCATGCGGCCCGTCGACGACGGCTCCGGCGCCCGCGACCTCGTCCGCAGCCTCGACGAGGACCTGTTCAGCCTCGGCACCGAGGAGGCGCTGGCACAGGGCCGTCGCGAGGCCGTCCTGCTGCGCCGCAGCTCGCGGAGCTTCGCGCCCGACCCGGTCGACGCCGACGCCCTGCGCCGTGCGGTCGGCGTCGCGCTGACCGCGCCGGCGCCGCACCACAGCACGCCGTTCCGCTTCGGGTGGCTGCGCGACCCGGCGCAGCGCACCGCGCTGCTCGACGCCATGCGCGACCGCTGGCAGGCCGACCTGCGCGCCGACGGCCGTCCCGACGACGAGGTGGCCCGTCGCCTCGCGCGCGGCGACCTGTTGCGGAGGGCCCCGGAGCTGGTGCTCGCGTTCCGTACCGGGGAGGGCGCCCAGCCCTATCCCGATGCCGCCCGCACCGCTGCCGAGCGGGACATGTTCACCGTCGCCGGGGGAGCGGCCGTCCAGTCGTTGCTGGTCGCGCTGGCGGCCGAGGGTCTGGCGTCGTGCTGGGTGGGGTCGACGATCTTCGCGGGCGACGTCGTCCGTGAGGTGCTCGGCCTGCCGGCCGACTGGCAGCCGCTCGGTGCGGTCGCGGTCGGCGTGCCGGACGAGGCGATCACGCCCCGGTCGCCGCGCGACCCCGCCGCCGGGCTGGTCGAGTGGTAGCGCCGGCCGTGGCGGCCGCCGAGCTGCGGGCGTGGACGCCGGGGACGAGTGGCCAGGAGGGGTTGCGGCACGCGCTGCTCGCGTTCCTCGACGCCCGCCCCGACGACGCCTGTGACCGCTCGTGCGTCCCGGGCCACCTGACGGCGTCGGCGCTGGTGCTCGACGCGAGCGGCGAACACACCCTGCTCACGCTGCACCGCAGGTTCCACCGCTGGGTGCAGCTGGGTGGGCACTGCGAGCCGGGCGACGTGTCGTTGCGCGCGGCGGCGCTGCGGGAGGCCACCGAGGAGTCGGGCATCGACGGCCTCACGATCTCCGAGCACCCGCTGCACCTCGACGTCCATCCGGTGACGTGCTCGCTCGGGGTTCCGAGCCGCCATCTCGACGTGCGCTACCTCGTCCGGGCACCCGCGGGGGCGCAACCGCGCATCTCCGACGAATCGCTGGACCTGCGATGGTGGCCGGTCGACGCGGTGCCCGCCGAGAGCGACACCGTGCCCGAGATGGTCGCCGTGGCGCGGCGCCTCGGCGTGATCGGGCCGGTGGCGGCTCAGCGCCAGAACAGCAGCTCGGTGTAGCCGTAGGCGGCCGCGGCGTCGCTGCCGCCGATTCCGTCGAACATCCACGACGAGACGTCGAAGAACACCTGCTGGGCCGCGGTGAACGAGATCAGCACGACGAACAGCACCAGCGGCGCCCACGGGCGCACCTTCGCCGCGACCTGCCGGGCGCCGGGCGGCAGGTAGGGCTCGAGGACGCCGAACCCGTCGAGCCCCGGGATCGGCAGGATGTTGAGCACGAAGGCCAGCACCTGGATCAGCGCGAGGGCCGACAGGCCGATGACGAGCCCGTAGGGCATGGAGATGTTCGCCACGGCCAGGGTGAGGATCGCGCCCAGGATCAGGTTGGTGAGCGGCCCGGCGAGGGAGATCAGGCTGCGCGCCGCCCGGGAGCGCACGAGCCCGTGGTTGATCCGGACGGCGCCGCCCGGCAGCGGGATGCCGCCGATCAGCAGGAACAGGATCGGCAACACGAACGAGAGACCGACGTCGGTGTAGCGACGGATGTCGAGGGTCAGGTAGCCCTTGTCGCGGACGGTGACGTCGCCGGCGCGGTAGGCGACGAACGCGTGCCCGAACTCGTGCAGGCACAGCGACACCGTCCACCCGCCGAGGACGAGCAGCACGATCCCCGTGGTCAGAGCGACGGAGGAGTGCGGTTGCAGCGGGACCGCCCCCGCGAGGGCCGCCACGACACCGCCCACGACGGCCACGCCGAGCAGCAGCAGGAACCATGGACTGATTCGGTTGGACACGCCCGTCACTTGACCAGTCTGCCGAACGGGCGACCGATGGGGTGGATCGCGTCACCCGGACGGCCGCCCCAACTTGCCAAAGACCGAACCGCAGCGATGTACTTACGCCGGTGTCATTCGCCGGGGCGCGGGGAGAGGTGGGCGAGTGAACGTGATCAGTGACACACTTGAGTTGGTCGGGGCCGAGTTCGTGGATACGACGGCAGCCGGAGGGGACGTCGTGTACATCGACGTCCTCGACGCCGCCGACGCGGAGCCGGACTGGCAGGAACGGGCGCTGTGCGCCCAGACCGATCCCGAGGCGTTCTTCCCTGAGAAGGGTGGATCGACGCGGGAGGCCAAGCGGATCTGTTCCGGGTGCGAGGTCCGGGCCGAGTGCCTGGAGTACGCGCTCGCACAGGACGAGCGGTTCGGGATCTGGGGCGGCCTGTCGGAGCGGGAACGCCGCAGACTGCGTCGCGCCGCGGGCTGACACTCGCGGGATCCGGTTGTGCCGCAAAGGACCGGGGGGTTCGAGCGGCCGGCCGGCGAAGAGTCGGGAGTCTGTCGTCGGGTGTCCACACCCGACGGTCGACCCCGGCCTTGACCGTCCGGATCGGACACGACGGGATTTGTGCTGCCCTCGGCGGCCGGGTGCGCGAGCTGCGCCGGGGCGCCGCCGTGCGGTCGGAGTGGGCGCGAGCCGGCACGTCGTCGGCCCGCGTGTGTGGCGGCGGTGGACCGTCGGGTACGCCGGGGTCGTCGCCGTCCCGGACGTCGCGGGGTCGTCCGAGACGGGCGCCGGCTGGTGTCGTGGTGCGCGGATCGCCGGGATCAGCGGTGACGCCGTCGCGCAAGAGCCGTTCGCGTGAGAGGCGCTCGTCCGGCATCGACGCTCACCCTGAGTGATGCATTGGCAGCGGACATGTCGCCCTGACGGAGCCTTGGCTGCGGCCGAACGGTCACACTTCGGATCGCACCCTGGCGCAGCCGCGCAGTGCGGTCACTCGGCTCCGCCGTCGACGGCGTCGGGCTCGATGTTGAGGTACTCCGCCACCTGCTCGACGAGCACCTCGTGGAGCAGGTCGGCCAGGTCGGCCCCGCCACGGGCCCGGGCCTCCAGCGGCCTGCGGTAGATCACGATGCGGGCCCTCGACGGCAGCCCCCGGTGGTCGACCCCCGCCGGGACGAGCTGCGCGAGCGGCACCCCGACGTCGGCGAGCACGCCCGCACCCCAGACGACCTCGTCGGGCGAGGTCTCGTCGACCTCCGGCACCTCGTCGACGGCCAGGTCGAGCTCCGCGAGCTCAGGACCCCAGCGCAGCTCGATCGGCTCCAGGGCCTCCAGCACGAGCTGGTCGAACTTCTCGGCCCGCGTGCGGGACGCGGGCAGCGACACCGGGTAGAGCAGGCCGCGCAGCCCTCGACCCCGGCGGTCACGCCGGCGGGGCGAGCGGCGCTGGGTGCGGCGCGCTGTGGTCACGCGCGGAATCTTACGACCGAGGTGCCCACCCGGTCGCGCCGCGCGTCGCAGTCGGGTGTCGCGGGCCGCAGGCGCTATCGTCGCTCACGTGCTGAGTGTGCGGAGGTGTTCGCGGACCGGGTGCACCGAGCTCGCGGTGGCCACGCTCACCTACGTGTACGCGGACTCGACCGCGGTCGTGGGGCCGTTGGCGACGCAGGCCGAGCCGCACTCGTACGACCTGTGCACGGCGCACGCGCACCGGCTCACTGCGCCACGCGGCTGGGAGGTCGTCCGCTTCGAGGGCGAGTTCGCCCCGCCGCAGCCGTCCGCCGACGACCTGACGGCGCTGGCCGAGGCCGTCCGCGAGGCGGGCAGGGCCGACCGCCCGCTCGACCCGCCGCCGCCGATGCCCGTCCAGGGCGGCACCGGGCGCCGCGGTCACCTGCGCGTCCTGCCGGGCTCCGGCGAGGGCTGAGCCGGCGCCCCTGCACGACCCGGGGTTGTCGGCGGCAAGACCGTCGGACGTCCCCGATAGGGTTCCGTGCGTGTCCGACCTGTCCTCGATCGTCAAGGCCTACGACATCCGCGGTGTCGTCGGCGATCAGCTCGACGCGGAGACGGTGCGCGCGATCGGTGCCGCACTGGCCCGGCTCGTCGGCGCGGAGGGCGCGCGGTCGGTCGTCGTGGGACGCGACATGCGCGACTCGTCGCCCGGGCTCGCGGCCGCCTTCGCCGAGGGCGTGACCGGGCAGGGGCTCGACGTCGTCGACATCGGCCTGGCCAGCACCGACATGCTGTACTTCGCCGCGGGCACGCTCGACGTGCCGGGCGCGATGTTCACCGCGAGCCACAACCCCGCGAAGTACAACGGCATCAAGCTGTGCCGCGGTGGCGCCACCCCGATCGGGCAGGACACCGGGCTGGTCGCGCTGCGCGAGGCCGTCGAGGCCGGAGTGCCCGCCGGGCCCGGTGGGGGCACGGTCGAGCAGCGCGACCTGCTCGAGGACTACGCGGCGCACCTGCGCGGTCTCGTCGACCTGGCGGGCGCGCGACCGCTCCGGATCGTCGTCGACGCGGGCAACGGCATGGGCGGGCACACCGTCCCGGCCGTGTTCGCGCCGCTCCCGTTCGAGGTCGTACCGCTCTACTTCGAGCTCGACGGGAACTTCCCCAACCACGAGGCCAACCCGCTCGACCCGGCCAACCTGGTCGACCTGCAGAAGGCCGTCGTCGCCGAGGGGGCCGACATCGGTCTGGCGTTCGACGGCGACGCCGACCGCTGCTTCGCCGTCGACGAGCGGGGGGAACCGGTGAGCCCGAGCGCGATCACCGCGCTGGTCGCGGCGCGCGAGCTGGCCAAGTCGCCGGGCGACACGATCATCCACAACCTCATCACCTCGCGCGCCGTCCCCGAGATCGTCGCCGAGCTGGGTGGCCGGGCCGTGCGCACCCGGGTGGGGCACTCGTTCATCAAGCAGACGATGGCCGACACGGGCGCGGTGTTCGGTGGCGAGCACTCGGCGCACTACTACTTCCGCGACTTCTGGCGGGCCGACTCCGGCATGCTCGCCGGGCTGCACGTGCTGGCGGCACTGGCCGAGCAGCAGGGTCCGCTGTCGGCGCTGATGGCCGCCTACGAGCGCTACGCCGCCTCCGGCGAGGTCAACTCCACGGTCGCCGACCAGGCCGGTCGTGTCGCCGCGGTCCGGGAGGTGTTCGGGGCCCGTCCCGGCACCGAGTTCGACGAGCTCGACGGCCTCACCGTGAGCCTCGCCGACGGGTCGTGGTTCAACCTGCGCGCGTCCAACACCGAGCCGCTGCTCCGGCTCAACGTCGAGGCGTCCGACGACGCCGCCGTCGCCGCGCTGCGCGACGAGGTACTGGCGATCGTGCGGGCCTGAGCCCGGCGCATCGCCGCACCCCGAACACACCGATCCGCAGGCGGTCGCTCCGATACCCGGACGGACCCGGCGCGGACCCGCCCGGGCTGGCAGCATCGCGGGGTGGGGACGCCCCGCCGCTGCGAACCCGCTGCAGGAAAGAGGAGGACCGTGGCCATCGAGCTCGACCCCCAGCTGCTCGACATCCTGGCGTGCCCGTCCGACGATCACGCCCCGCTGCGGGCCGGCGCCCCCGGCGACCCCGATGCCGAGGTGCTCACCTGCACGTCGTGCGGCCGTCGTTTCCCTGTCGTCGACGGGATCCCGGTGCTCCTGCTCGACGAGGCCCTCCCCGGCGAGGCCGGTTCCCGTGGCGACGGGTGAGCCGGTGCTCGACGACACCCTGCTGCTCGACGCGGCGGCACTCGCGGCCGCCGACACGGGTGGTGTGCTGCGCGCCGCCGCCACCGCGGGCGCCCAGGTCCGCTCGGCTGCGCTCAGCGCCGACGAGGCCGGCCTCGCCGACCTGGTCGGACACCGCCCGCGCGCGTTGGTGCTGGTCCGTCGCCCCGGTGCGTCGGCCACGGCCGCGCCGCTGGTCGCGGCGATGCTGGGGCCCGCGTGCCCGGTACCGGTCGTCGTGGCCGACACCGTCCCGATGTGGACGGGCCCGCTCGACGTGGTCGTCGTCCACACCGACGACGCGACCGACGCGGAGCTGGCCGACTCGATCGGCTCCGCGGTGCGCCGGGGCAGCGACGTCGTGCTGTCCGCGCCGGGCGACGGTCCCGTCGCCGCGGCCGGGGCGGGCCGGGTGCGGCTCGTCGAACCCCGGCTCCCGGTACCCCGGGGTCTCGACCTGCCGCGGGCCTTCGCCGTCGGGCTCGCCGTCACCGGGGCCCTCGGGCTCCTCGGCCAGGGCCCCGACGACCGTGCGGGGAGCCGCCTCGACGCGCTCGCCGACGCCCTCGACGCCGAGGCCGAGCGCAACCAGCCGGGCCACGAGCCGTTCATGAACCCCGCCAAGGCCCTCGCGCTGCGGCTCGCCGACCACACCCCACTGCTGTGGGGGGTCGACGCGGTCGCCGCGGCCGTCGCCGCGCACGGCGCCGCGGCGCTCGCCATGCACACGGGTGTCGTCGCCCACGCCGACGACGTCGGCCGTGCCGCGGCCCTGTCCGGGCTGCGCCACGCGCTGGAGTCCGGGTCGGGTGAGCGTGACGTCTTCCACGACCCGTTCGACGATCCGGCGCCGACCGCGCCGGCGCCGCGGCTGATGCTGCTCGCCACCGGCGACGACGACCCGGGCCAGGTGCTGCTGCGCCGGACCGGCCGGCCCTGGCCGGTCGCCGACGTGCTGCATCCCGTCGAGGAGATCGTGCGCGGCACGCCGTACTCGGTGGTGCTCAGGGCCGGGGTGCTCGCCGCCCGCCTGGACATCGCCGCCGTGTACCTGGGACTGGCGACCCGTACCATCGAACCGGCCTGACGACCGGCCACCGCGACCGGGCCGACCGGCCCGAACGAGGAGCAGGACGACCGTGGAGTTGCTGGACAACCCGGTGCGGCCCTACGCCTGGGGTTCCCGCACGGTGATCGCGGAGCTGCTCGGCCGCCCGTCGCCGTCGCCGCACCCACAGGCGGAGCTGTGGCTCGGCGCCCACCCCGCCGACCCGTCGCACGTCGTGCGCGACGACCTCGTCGCCGAGTCGCTCCTGGAGCTCATCGACTCGGACCCGGCGCGCACGCTGGGCGCCGACCGGGCCGGCCGCTGGGGTGGGCGGCTGCCGTTCCTGCTCAAGGTCCTCGCCGCCGACGAGCCGCTCAGCCTGCAGGCGCACCCGAGCGCCGAGCAGGCCGCGGCGGGGTTCCAGCGGGAGAACGCCCTCCGTGTCGCGCCCGACGCGCCCGAGCGGAACTACCGCGACCCGAACCACAAGCCGGAGCTGCTCTGCGCGCTCACGGAGTTCGATGCGCTCGTCGGCTTCCGGGAGGCCGAGGCGTCGGTGCGGTTCCTGCGGGCGCTCGACGTGCCGGCCCTTGCCGCCTACGTCGAGCTGCTGGCCGCCCAGCCGGGCCCGGACGGGCTGCGTGCCCTGTTCACGACGTGGATCACCCTGCCGCAGTCGGTCCTCGACGACCTCGTCCCCGCCGCCCAGGAGGGAGCGGTGCGGCTGGCGTCGTCCGGCGGTGAGTGGTGCGCCGAGGCGCGCACCGCCCTGGAGCTGTCCGAGCGCTACCCGGGCGATGCGGGCGTGCTCGCGGCGATGCTGCTCAACCACATCGTCCTTCGGCCGGGGGAGGCGCTCTACCTGCCCGCGGGCAACCTGCACGCCTACCTGTCGGGGGCGGGCGTGGAGATCATGGCCAACTCCGACAACGTGCTGCGCGGCGGCCTGACCCCCAAGCACGTCGACGTCCCGGAGCTGCTGCGGGTGCTCGACTTCGAGGCGGCGCCCCCGCCGGTCTGCGACTGGCACGACGACCGCGGCTGGGTCACCTACGACACCCCGGCCGTCGAGTTCCGGCTGCGCCGCTTCGTCGCCGACGGCCCGCAGGCGTCGGTCGAGGTGCCCGACGGCGGGCCCCGCATCCTGCTGGGCACGACGGGCGCGGCGCTGGTGCGGTGCGACGCGTCGGTCCTCAAGCTCGGTCCCGGCACCGCGGTGTTCCTGCCCGCGTCCGACCGCGGCGTCGTCGTCGACTCGGCGACGCCGGGCACCCAGCTGTTCCTCGCCACCGACGGCCTGGCCTGAGCCGACCGTCCCGGCCGGACCCGTCGGGGCGTTTCGCTAGGGTTCGTCCCGGTGCCGGGCCTCCGGTGCCGGGGGACGGTCCGAGGAGCAGCGGTGTCGGCGAGCGGTGGAACCAGGGCGATCGTCGCGGCGTTGCTCGCCAACGCGGGGATCGCCGTCGCGAAGTTCATCGGGTTCCTGGTCACCGGGTCGTCGTCGATGCTGGCCGAGGCGGTCCACTCGGTCGCCGACACGTCCAACCAGGGGCTGCTGCTGCTCGGCGGCAAGCGTGCCAAGCGGGTCGCGACGGCCGAGCACCCCTTCGGCTACGGGCGCGACCGCTACTTCTACTCGTTCGTCGTCGCGCTGCTGCTGTTCACCCTCGGGTCGGTGTTCGCGATCTACGAGGGCATCCACAAGCTCCAGCACCCCGAGGGCCTCACGTCCCCGCTGGTGGCGGTGGCCATCCTCGTCGTCGCGATCGGCCTGGAGGGTTTCTCCTTCCGCACCGCGATCCACGAGTCGCGCCCGCTGAAGGGGACGAGCACGTGGTGGGGCTTCATCCGTCAGTCCAAGGTGCCCGAGCTGCCCGTCGTCCTGCTGGAGGACTTCGGCGCCCTGATCGGTCTGGTCCTGGCCCTGGCCGGCGTCGGGCTGACGGTCCTCACCGGGGACCCGGTGTGGGACTCGGTCGGCACGCTCTGCATCGGCGTCCTGCTCGGTGTCATCGCGATCATCCTGATCATCGAGATGAAGAGCCTGCTCATCGGTGAAGGCGCCACCGCACCGGTGCTGTCGACGATCACCGAGCGCCTCGAGGGCTCCGACGAGGTGCTGCGTGTCATCCACATCCGTACCCAGTACCTGGGCCCGGAGGAGATGCTCGTCGCGGCCAAGATCGCGCTGACGCCGGGGCTGCCCGTCGAGAGGGTTGCCACGGCGATCGACGCCGCGGAGGCGCGCGTGCGCGAGGCCGTGCCGGACGCGCGGGTCATCTACCTGGAGCCCGACCTCGACCGCTCGGTCGTCGCGGGCTGATCCCCGCTCTCGCGCGCGGCCCCGGGGCTCGGTGGGGCCCGGGCTCAGTGCGTCTGCGGCGGGCGGGTGTGCTCGAAGATCAGGCTGGTGCGGGTGCCGGCGATGTCGGGGTGGGTGTTGAGCGTCATCACGAAGTCGCGCAGCGCCGAAGAGTCGGCCGTGGCCACCCGGATCATGTAGTCGTCCTCGCCGGCGAGGAAGTACACGTCGCGCACCTCGGGGAGCCGTCCGACGCGCTCGACGAACACCGCCAGGTTGCTGCGGGCGTCGCTCTGCAGCCGGACGGAGATCATCGCCTGGAGCGGGTAGCCGACGGCTGCCGGGTCGACGTCGGCGTGGTAGCCGCGGATGACGCCGCGCTCGCGCAGGGCCCGCACCCGGGTCAGGCACGTCGACGGGGCGATGCCGGCGAGCTCGGCGAGGGCGTTGTTCGGGATGCGGGCGTCGCGTTCGAGATGACGCAGCAGGACGCGGTCGACGTTGTCGAGCGGGGCCCGAACATCCTTCGGTGACGCCACCCGCCGGGCCGCCGATCTCGCTGTTTCTTCGCTCAACACGCACCTCACAGAATCTTTTCCGTGAATGATGACAGGGAACCGAATCAAGTTCACCATTTGAGGAGACATCGCATCCGATCCACCGACTCCGGAGGTCACCGTGAGGATCGCCGTACCCCGTGAGGTCAAGGACAACGAGTTCCGCGTCGCGCTGACGCCGTCCGGGGTCCACGACCTCGTCACCGGCGGCCACGAGGTCGTCGTCGAGCAGGATGCCGGGGCCGGATCCTCCATCTCCGACGCCGACTACAAGGCCGCGGGTGCCCAGGTGGTCGCCGGTGCCGACGAGGTGTGGGCCGCCGCCGACCTGCTCCTCAAGGTCAAGGAGCCGATCGCCTCCGAGTACGGCCACCTGCGTCCCGACATGACTCTGTTCACCTACCTGCACCTCGCCGCCTCCGAGCCCTGCACCCGCGCCCTGCTCGACGCCGGCACCACCTCGGTCGCCTACGAGACCGTCCGCACCGCCGACGGCCGACTCCCGCTGCTGGCCCCGATGAGCGAGGTCGCCGGACGGCTCGCCACCCAGGTCGGTGCCTACCACCTGATGCGCCCCACCGGCGGGCGCGGCGTCCTCATGGGCGGTGTCCCCGGCGCCCCCGCGGCCCGCGTCGTCGTCCTCGGTGCCGGTGTGGCCGGGCGCAACGCCGTCGCGATGGCCGTCGGGCTGCACGCCGACGTCACCGTGCTCGACGTCGACGTCGACAAGCTCCGCGCCCTCGACGCCGAGTACCACGGCCGCGTCCGCACCGTGTACTCCACGTCGCTCGACCTGGAGCGCGAGCTGCTGGCCGCCGACCTCGTCGTCGGTGCCGTCCTCCTGCCCGGCGCCCGTGCCCCGAAGCTCGTCACCGACGACCTCGTCGCCCGCATGCGCCCCGGCGCCGTGCTCGTCGACGTCGCCATCGACCAGGGCGGCTGCTTCGAGGGCTCCCGGCCGACCACGCACGCCGACCCGGTCTTCCGGGTGCACGACACCCTGTACTACTGCGTCGCCAACATGCCGGGTGCGGTCCCCGAGACCTCCACCCGCGCGCTGACCAACGTCACGCTGCCCTACGCGCTGCGCCTCGCCGACCTGGGCACGCTCGACGCGCTGCGCGCCGACCCCGCCCTCGCCGCTGGTCTCAGCACCCACCGGGGCGCGCTGACCAGCGACACCGTGGCCGCCGCGCACGGCCTCCCGTTCACCGCCCCGGCCGACGTCCTGGCCTGAGCCGACCGCAGGTCCCGGGACATGGGCGTCGCAGGAGGCGCCCATGTCCCGGTTGTCATGATCACATCCGCCGGTGAGATCGTCGCCTGGATCATCGGCTGGGACCTGATCCTGGAGCTGGCCGTCGGCTCCGCGGTCGTCTCCACGAGCTGGTCGAAGTACCTGCACGAGACGCTCGCCCAGCTCGGGCTCGAGGTGCCCACGCAGTTCTCACTCGGAGGGGCGTTCACCTTCGACTGGGGCGCGCTGCTTCTGGTGGTCGTGCTCACCGCCCTGCTCGCGCTCGGCAGGGTGCGCACGGAGCAGGAGTCGACGCCGGCGGGCGACTGATCCGTACGGGCCGGCCTACAGGGTCCCGGTCAGCGCCTGCAGGCCGAGGCTCGTCGCGGCGACCGCGACCCACAGCAGCCCGCCGAGCAGCAGCGGCCGTGGTCCCGCGCCGCGGATCTCGGTGGGGCGCAGGGTCAGCCCGACGCCGGCCAGCGCGACCGTGATCAGGAACGTCCCCAGCAGCGACAGCGCAGGGTGCCACGCATCGGGGACCAGGCCGAGGGTGTCGAGGGTCGCGGCGGCCAGGAAGCCGATCAGGAACAGCGGGACGACCCGGCGCCACGGCACGTCGCGCAGCCCGCGCTCGCTGCCGGGTTCCGACCGTGCGGCCCGCTTCGCCGTCCACACCGCCAGTGCCAGGACGATCGGCACCAGCAGCAGGGTGCGCGTCAGTTTCACGACGATCGCGTATCCCGAGGCGTCCCCGCCGTAGGCGACCGCCGATGCCACGACCGACGACGTGTCGTTGACGGCGGTGCCCGCCCACAGGCCGAACGCCTGGTCGCTCAGGCCCATCAGGTGGCCGAGCGCGGGGAAGGTGAGCACGGCGATCACGTTGAAGACGAAGATCGTGCCGAGCGCATAGGCGATCTCGTGGCGCTTGGCGTCGATGACCGCGGTGGTCGCCGCGATGGCCGACGCCCCGCAGATGCCGGTGCCCACCGAGATCAGGATGCGGGTGCCGCCACCGACGCCCAGTGCCCGCCCCAACAGCCAGCCGCCGACCAGCGCCACCGCCAGCGTGCCGAGCATGACCGGCAGCGAGCCGGCTCCGACCTGCACGACCTGCTGCAGTGACAACCCGGTGCCCAGTACGACGATCGACAGCTGCAGGACCGGCTTGGCGGCGACGTCGATGCCGGGGACGAGGCGCTCGCCGGGCTTGAGCAGCACGCCGGCCGCGGCGCCGAGCACGATCGCGAACACCGGCCCGCCGACGACGGGGACCAGCCGGCCGAGCGCGGTCGCGACGACCGCGATCGCCACGGCGACGGCGAGTCCCGGCGCGGTCCGCCGGCCTCGCCGCGTCCCGGTCTCGACCCAGGCAGGCCTCGACCACGCCCAGCCGTGCCCCGACCCGTGCACCCAGCCTGTCATCCGCACCTCCGGTCCGGCATGTAGGACGTGGCCGCCTAAATGTCTGGACATTAACGCACGACAGGAGATGTGCCCAGCGGAGGGGAACTCGGGTGGACGCCATCGAGCCCGGGCGGATGGTCGTACCCGGGCTCGCCGATCAACACGAGCGACGGCCCGGACCGCGGGTGCGGTCCGGGCCGTCGGAGGTCGTGCCTGCCGGGAGTGTCAGCCGCCCGCGGGGTCGGGGGCGTCGATCCGGTAGCCGGAGAACTTGTCGCGCAACGTCTTCTTCGAGAACTTGCCCACCGACGTCTTGGGCACCTCGTCGATCAGCTCGACGGCGTCGGGCAGCCACCACTTCGCGACGCGCGGCTCCAGGAACGCGATGAGCTCGTCCTTGGTCACCGACTGCCCCGGCTTCACGACGATGCAGGCCAGCGGCCGCTCGACCCACTTCTGGTGGGGGATCGCGATGACCGCGGCCTCCGCGACCGCGGGGTGGGCCATGATCTCGTTCTCCAGCTCGACCGAGGAGATCCACTCGCCGCCGGACTTGATCAGGTCCTTCGTGCGGTCGACGAGCCGGAAGTTGCCGTAGCGGTCGACCGTCGCGACGTCGCCGGTGCGCAGCCAGCCGTCCTCGGTGAACTGCGTCCCCCCGCCCTCGCCGCGGTAGTACTCCGACGCGATCCACGGCCCGGCGGCCTGGACCTCACCGGTCGCGACGTCGTCCCACGGCTGCTCCTCGCCGGAGTCGGGATCGACGATCCGCAGCTCCACCAGCGGCACGGGCTGCCCCTGCCGGGCCCGGACGTCGGCGCGACCCTCCTCGTCGAGGGCGTCGTGGTGGGTCCGCATGACCCCGGTCGTCGCGATCGGGCTGGTCTCGGTCATGCCCCACGCCTGCAGCATGGGGATGCCGATGGCCTTGCGGTAGGCCTCCGACAGCGACTTCGGCACCGCCGAGCCGCCGCACAGGATCGTGCGCAGCGACGACAGGTCGTGGTCACCGAGCTTGGGAAGCGCACCCATCCAGATGGTGGGGACGCCACCGGTGACGGTCACCTTCTCCGACGCCAGCAGCTCGAGGATCGCGTCCGGGGTCATGTTGGGGCCCGGGAAGACGGTGTCGGCGCCGGCCAGCAGGATGCCGTACGGCAGGCCCCAGGCGTTGGCGTGGAACATCGGCACGACCGGCATGACGACGTCGTGCTCCGACAGCGCGGGCCCGTCGGCGGTGAGGGTGAAGAACGAGTGCAGCACCGACGAGCGGTGCGAGTAGACGACGCCCTTCGGGTTGCCCGTGGTGCCGGAGGTGTAGCACATGGCCGCGGCGGTGTTCTCGTCGTCGACGCGGAAACGGCCCGCGAACGGCTCGGACGCCGCGAGGAGCTCCTCGTAGTCGAGGAAACGCTCGTCGTCGGGGACGGCGTGGTCGGCGCCGTCGTCGATGACGATGTAGCGCTGCACGGTCGGCATCTTGTCGATCAGGGGCAGGAGCAGTGGGAGCAGCGAACGGTCGACGAACACGACCTCGTCGGCGGCGTGCTCGGCGATGTAGACGAGCTGCTCGGGGAAGAGCCGGATGTTCAACGTGTGCAGGACGCGGCCCGTGCACGGCGCGGCCATGTACAGCTCGAGGTGGCGGTCGGTGTTCCAGCAGAAGGTGCCGACGCGGCCGTCGGCGCTCACCCCGAGGGTGTCGAGCGCGGTGGCCAGCCTGCGGACCCGGACCGCCCAGTCGGCGATCGTGGTGCGGGTGCGCCCGGTGACGGTGGCGGTCACGATCGTCTTGTGCCCGAACAACTGCTCGGCACGATGGAAGACATGGGGCAGGGAGAGGGGCCGGTTCTGCATGAGCCCGCGCATGAAACCTCCTGACGGCGCATCCGGCGGCGTCGGCGCCGCCTGCCCGGCACGTTACCGCTTCGGACGCATCGGACAGGGGGTCGTTCGTGCCCGCTCGGGCTCCCCACAGCGCTCCCACCAGGTGGACACCCCGGTGTGAACCGAAGATCGACCGCGTCGCATGAGGTGCCCGAGCGGCCGCGGTAGGTAGGCTCGTCGGCCATGACCCAGGACCGCCCCGCCGGCGCCGCCGTGTGCCTCGACGTGGGCTCGACCTGGACGAAGGCCGTCCTCGTCCGATCCGACGGGACCATCCAGGGATTCGCCGAGCACCCGACCACCACCGGCGACGTGCTCGCGGGGGTCGACGCCGCCGTCGGCGCGGTCACCGCCGCCACCCGGATCGAGGGGGAGACCGAGGTGCTGGCCGCGTCGTCGGCGGGGGGCGGGCTGCGGCTCGCCGTCATCGGCACCGACGCGCTGACCGCCTCCGACGCCGGGCACCACGTCGCCCGGACCGTCGGCTCGCGGGTCGTGCACGTGCACGCCGGGCCGCTCGCGGCCGAGGACGTCCGCACCGTCCGCGGCTGCCGCCCCGGCGCGCTGCTGCTCATGGGCGGCGCGGACGGCGACGACCCGTCGGTGCTGCTGCACAACGCCGGTCGCCTCGCCCGGGCCCGCATCCGCTACCCGATCGTCCTGGCGGGCAACGTCGAGGCCCGCGACGACGCGGTCGCCCTGCTGCGCGGGACCGGTCGCACCGTCGTGGTCTGCGACAACGTGGCGCCCGTCATCGGCACCGTCGTCGCCGGGCCGGCGCGGCGTGCCGTCGCCGACGTCTTCGCCGGGCACGTCCTCGGCGACCGCGGGCCCGCCGCGGCACCCCGCTTCCGCAGGCTGGTCCGGTCCACGACGCTCGACGCCGTCGCCCGCGGCGCCGCCGAGATCGCCCGGATCACCGGGTCCCGGGTGCTGCTCGTCGACGTCGGCTGCGCCACCACCGACGTGCACGCCGCCACCCCCGACGGCGAGCTGCACCGCACGGTCGAGGGCGACCTCGGGCTGCGGGCCGCCGCCGCCGGGGTGCTCACCGAGGGGCAGACCGAGGGCCTCGTCGACCCGATCGAGGCGGACCTGCTCGCCCCGGCCGTCGAACGGATGGCCGCGGAACCCGGCTACATCCCTCGCGACGCGGGCGGTGCCGCCGAGGACCGCCGGATCGCCGCCCTCGCCGCGGCCGTCGCCGTCCGCCGCCACGTCGCGTCCCGCGACGGGGAGGCCGTCGAGCGGCCGGGCGTCGTCGTCCTGTCGGGCGGGGTGTTCCGCCAGCGGGACCGCGACGCCTTGCGGTCGGTCGTGTCGACGCTGCGGGCCGACGAGGTGCTGTCGACGTTCCTGGCCGGCGCGCGGGTCGTCGTCGACAACGACGTCGTCCTCGCCGCGGCCGGGCTGCTCGCCGCCAACGCGCGCGAGGTGGCCGCCGAGGCCCTGCTGCAGGACCATCTGCTGGGCTGACCGTTCGGTGAGGTCAGGGGTCGGTGAGGTCAGGGGTCGGTGAGGTCAGGGGTCGGTGAGGTCAGGGGGTCGCGGGGCGGGCCGACGGTGGCGCCTCCGGGATCCGGGTCGCACGAGCGGTCGCGCCGGGCCGGCCGACGAACTGGTCGAGACCGTCCGCGCCCGCATCGGTAGCGCGTCGCAGGGCCAGGTCGGCGTGCGGGCGTCGGCCCCGTGACGGACGCGGTCACGATCACCGTCGACGTCATGCTCGTCGTCGACGGCCGCCGACCCGCCGTGCTGGTGGCAGGCGACGTGCAGCGCAGCGTCGGCGCAGCCGTCCACACGACGCTTCGGTGTCGCGCCCGGCCGGGTCGCGGTCCACATCGCCGACGTCGCCCTCCCCGGCTGACCCCACGCCGGTCGCACCCGCAGGCATCGCCGACCCGTCCGGCCGCCGGTCCGCCCCTCGGGACGCGAGTTGACACCGGCCGCCCGGGGCGGCGAAGCTGGAGGAGCGATTGCTGAGTCGGTGTCGAGGGGCGCTGCGACGGACCTCTGTCCGCCACGCTCGACCACCGGGCCATTGCTGAAAGGGCGCCTCACTCGTCGGAGGAGGCCGCCCACATGACGTCCCCCTCCGTCGCGGCGTCACGGATCGCACACGCCGCTCCCACCGCATCCAGGACGGAAGACCGCCGCGCGCCGACCGCGTGCGGCCAACGAGGAGGACTGACCACCCGATGAGCGTGACGGACACGACGACGACCGACCCCGGAGCCCGGCGCCAGGAGCGCAACGGCCTGGAGTTCGCCGTCGCGGATCTGGGACTGACCGAATTCGGGCGCAAGGAGATCCGGCTCGCCGAGCACGAGATGCCCGGCCTGATGGCGCTGCGCCGCGAGTACGCCGAGGCGCAGCCGCTGCGCGGTGCCCGCGTCGCCGGCTCGCTGCACATGACCGTGCAGACCGCGGTGCTGATCGAGACGCTGACCGCGCTGGGCGCCGACGTGCGCTGGGTCAGCTGCAACATCTTCTCCACCCAGGACCACGCCGCGGCTGCGACGGTCGTCGGCCCGACCGGTACCCCCGAGGAGCCCAAGGGCGTCCCGGTGTTCGCCTGGAAGGGCGAGACGCTGGAGGAGTACTGGTGGTGCACGGAGCAGCTGTTCGCGTTCCGTGACGACAACGGCCAGGTCATCGGCCCGAACATGATCCTCGACGACGGCGGCGACGCCACCCTGCTCGTGCACAAGGGTGTCGAGTTCGAGAAGACCGGTGTCGTCCCGACCGTGGACGACGACGACCTCACCGTCGCCGACGAGTTCCGGATCATCCTCGACACCCTGCGCCGCAGCCTGGCCGCCGACAGCCAGTACTGGACGCGGGTCGCTGCCGACATCCGCGGCGTCACCGAGGAGACCACCACCGGTGTGCACCGGCTCTACCAGCTCGCCGAGCAGGAGCTGCTGCTGTTCCCGGCGATCAACGTCAACGACTCGGTCACGAAGAGCAAGTTCGACAACAAGTACGGCATCCGCCACTCGTTGATCGACGGCCTCAACCGCGGCACCGACGTCCTCATCGGCGGCAAGGTCGCCGTCGTCGCGGGCTACGGCGACGTGGGCAAGGGCTCCGCGGAGGCGCTGGCCGGGCAGGGCGCCCGCGTCATCGTCGCCGAGGTCGACCCGATCTGCGCCCTGCAGGCGCTGCTCGAGGGCTTCCAGGTCGCGCGCCTGGAGGACGTCATCGACCGGGCCGACATCGTCATCACGACGACCGGCAACAAGGACATCGTCACCGTCGACCTGCTCAAGAAGATGAAGCACCAGTCGATCCTGGGCAACGTCGGGCACTTCGACAACGAGATCGACATGGCCGGGCTGGGCCGCATCCCGGGCATCCACAAGGTCAACATCAAGCCGCAGGTCGACGAGTGGGTCTTCCCCGACGGGCACACGATCATCGTGCTGTCGGAGGGCCGGCTGATGAACCTGGGCAACGCGACCGGGCACCCGTCGTTCGTGATGAGCAACAGCTTCGCGAACCAGGTCATCGCACAGATCGAGCTGTTCACCAAGCGCGACGAGTACAACAACGACGTCTACCGGCTGCCGAAGATCCTCGACGAGAAGGTCGCGAAGATCCACGTGCTGGCTCTGGGCGGCGAGCTGACCAAGCTCACCAAGGACCAGGCCGAGTACATCGGTGTCGACGTCGAGGGCCCCTTCAAGCCCGAGCACTACCGCTACTGACCGGCATCGCACGGTGACCGCCGGGGTCGCGCCGCACTCGGGTGACGGCTGGACGTACTGCTCCCAGGGCCACAAGCACTGGGGGATCCATGGTGCGGCCGGCCTGCTCGCCCGCCATCGCGACCCCGGCGGGACCGACTGGGTGCTGCTGCAGCACCGCGCGTCGTGGAGCCACCACGGCGGCACCTGGGGCATCCCCGGCGGGGCCCGCGACCTCGGCGAGTCCGCCGAGGACGCGGCCCGCCGCGAGGTCACCGAGGAGTCCGACCTCGTTGTCACCGGCGTCACCGTGGCCGGCGAGTTCGTCGACGACCACGGCGGCTGGTCCTACACCACCGTCGCGTTGTGGTTGCCCGCGATGGCCCCGGTCGGCGTGCGCGGCCTGGAGAGCGTCGAGTTCGGGTGGACACCGGTCGCGGGTCTCGACGACGTCGCCCTGCACCCGGGGTTCGCCGCGAGCTGGCCCGCGGTCCGGTCCCTCGGGGCGGCCGGATAGGTTCCGCCGCATGGGCCGGCTGATCGTCATCGAAGGGCTCGACGGGGCCGGGAAACGCACGTTGACCGACGGGCTGTGCGCTGCGCTCGCCGCGGACGGCGCCTCCACCGCCCGGCTCGCGTTCCCGCGCTACGACGACGACGTGCACGCCGAGCTCGCCCGCGACGCCCTCTACGGCCGCCTGGGCGACCTGTCCGCCTCCGTGCACGGCATGGCCGTCCTCTTCGCCCTCGACCGCCGCGCCGCGATCCCCACGATCACCGGCCTGCTGGCCGCGCACGACGTCGTGATCGTCGACCGCTACGTCGCCTCCAACGCCGCCTACAACGCCGCGCGCCTGCACCAGGACGCCGCGGGCGAGGTCGTCGCCTGGGTCCGGGAGCTGGAGATCGACCGCTTCGGACTGCCCGTCCCCGACCTGCAGCTGCTGCTGCAGGTGCCGCGGGAGGTCGCCGCGGAGCGGGCGCTGGGCCGCTCGCTGACCGAGACGGGGCGTGACCGCGACGCCTACGAGTCCGACGACGCCCTGCAGGCCCGCACCGGCGCGGTCTACGCGCAGCTCGCCGCGACGTCGTGGCTGTCGGGCTGGGAGGTCGTCGACGGGACCGCGCGCGTCGACGCCACCGCACTCGCCGTACGTATCACCCGGGCGTGACCCGGCCCGCGACCGGGCGTGTCGCAGGGTGATGGGATGCTGCGCGCATGAAGTCGCGCGTTCTGGTGGTCGACGACGACCCGGCACTGGCCGAGATGCTGACCATCGTTCTGCGCGGGGAGGGCTTCGACACCGCCGTCGTCGGTGACGGGACGAAGGCCCTGCCCGCCGTCCGCGAGCTGCGGCCCGACGTCGTGCTGCTCGACCTCATGCTGCCCGGCATGAACGGCATCGACGTCTGCCGGGCCATCCGGTCGGAGTCCGGCGTCCCGATCGTCATGCTCACGGCGAAGAGCGACACCGTCGACATCGTCCTGGGCCTGGAGTCCGGCGCCGACGACTACGTCGTCAAGCCGTTCAAGCCCAAGGAGCTCGTCGCGCGCATCCGCGCCCGCGTGCGCCGTGTGGAGAACGAGCCCGCCGAGCAGCTCTCGATCGGCGACGTCGACATCGACGTCCCCGCCCACCAGGTCACCCGCGGCGGCGCACCCATCGCGCTGACGCCGCTGGAGTTCGACCTGCTCGTCGCCCTCGCGCGCAAGCCGCGCCAGGTGTTCACCCGCGAGGTCCTGCTCGAGCAGGTGTGGGGCTACCGCCACGCCGCCGACACCCGCCTGGTCAACGTGCACGTCCAGCGACTGCGCTCCAAGGTCGAGCGCGACCCCGAGCACCCCGAGGTCGTGCTGACCGTGCGCGGGGTCGGGTACAAGGCCGGCCCGCCGTGATCGCCGGGCCCCAGCGGTGGGGCTGATCGACGGCGCCCGCGCGGGCGGCAGACTGCTCGGCCGGACCGGGCGCAGGATCGGGCGGACAGGTCCGGGGCGCCGGGCGGCCGCGGTCGTCCACGCCACGATCCTGGGCGTCACCGAGGTCCGCAACGCCTTCGCCGTCGCCTGGCGGCGCTCGCTTCAGCTGCGCGTCGCAGTGTCGACGCTCGCGTTGTCGACGGCCGTGGTCCTCGTCCTCGGCCTCGTGCTGCAGACCCAGATCGCCGACCGGCTCGTCCAGGGCAAGTTCGACGCCGCGGTCGCGCAGACCGAGTCGGCCCGTGGCGTGCTCGAACGCGACCTCGCCGGGGTCGACCCCGATCGCGAGGGCGCTCAGGCGACGCTGACCAACGCGCTCGAACAGCTCACCAACTCGAGCATCGCCGACCAGCCAGGATCGCCCACCGCCGGTGAGTTCCGGGCCGTCCTGACCACGGGCGACACCCCCGGCGCCGCCGGATCCCCGGTGTCGGCGGGCACCGTCGCCGACATCCCCGCCGACATGGCCGCCGCTGTCACCGCGGGTGGGCTCGCGCGCAAGTACGTCACCGTCGGCGACACCCCGACGCTGATCATCGGCGAGCCCGTCACCACCGCGGGCCGCGACCTGCAGTTCTACCTGCTCTTCCCGCTCGACGCCGAGCAACGGACCCTCGGCCTCGTGCAGTCGACGCTCATCGTCTCCGGGCTCGTGCTGATCATCCTGCTCGCCGCCATCACCAGCCTCGTGACGCGACAGGTCGTGCGGCCGGTACGGCAGGCGGCCGAGGTCGCCGAGCGGTTCGCAGACGGGCACCTCGACGAGCGCATGCCCGTCCGTGGCGACGACGAGATGGCGCGCCTCGGCGAGTCCTACAACGAGATGGCCTCCAGCATCCAGAGCCAGATCCGCCAGCTCGAGGAGTTCGGCGCCCTGCAGCGCCGCTTCACCTCCGACGTCTCCCACGAGCTGCGCACCCCGCTGACGACGGTCCGGATGGCCGCCGACGTCCTCTACGCCTCCCGCGACGAGCTCCTGCCCGCGCTGCGCCGCAGCAGCGAGCTGCTCGTCAACGAGCTCGACCGCTTCGAGGCCCTGCTCGCCGACCTGCTCGAGATCAGCCGTCTCGACGCGGGTGTCGCCGAGCTCGGCGCCGAACGGCTCGACATGCACGGCGTCGTCTCGCGGGCCGTCGAGGCCGTCCGCGGGCTCGCCGAGGAGAGCGGGACCTCGCTCGTGCTCGACCTGCCGACCGGGGTGTTCGCCGAGGTCGACTCGCGACGCGTCGAGCGGATCGTGCGCAACCTCGTCGCCAACGCCCTCGACCACGGCGAGGGCCGGCCCGTCGAGGTGACACTGCGCGGCGACGCCGTCGGGGTCGCCGTCGCCGTCCGCGACCACGGTGTCGGGCTGCGGCCCGGCGAGGCCGGGCTGGTGTTCAACCGGTTCTGGCGGGCCGAGGAGTCGCGGGCCCGGCGCAGCGGCGGCAGCGGCCTGGGCCTGTCGATCAGCCTGGAGGACGCGCGGCTGCACGGCGGCTGGCTGCAGGCGTGGGGCACCCCGGGCCGGGGATCGACGTTCCGCCTGACACTGCCCCGCGACGTCGGCGGCAAGCTGGTGTCCAGCCCGCTGCCGCTCGGTCCCGACGGCACCCGCCCCGAAGAGACGAACTCCGTGCCGACGCCCCCGCTCGGGACCCCGATCGGCCAGTTCCGCGACGGTTCCGACGACGCCGCAGGTGTCCACGGCGCCCCGCCCGCCTCCCGGCCCGGGATGCGGCGATGAACGGCCCGCGGGCGCGGGCGGTCCTCGTCGTGCTGCTCGCCGTCCTCGCCGTCGGTGTGTCCGCGTGCGCGACCGTCCCCGGCGAGTCGTCGGTGCAGGTCCTGCGCAAGGTCAGCGACGGCGAGGCCCCACCCGCGCCGCCCGGCCCCGTCGACGGCACCAACCCTCTCGACCTCGTCCGCGGCTTCGTCTACGCCTCCGGCAGCAGCGCCGACCGGCACGGCGCCGCCCGGCGGTTCCTCGCGCCCGAGGCAGGCAACTGGGACGACGGCGCGTCGGTCACCGTGCTCGACGAGCAGTTCGGCACCGTGCCCGTCGCGACCGGCAGCGACACCACGACCGTCCGGATCCGCGGCACCCGGATCGGCACGCTCACCGCGTCCGGCGCGTTCGAGCCCGGCGAGGCACCCGTCGAGGCCGACGTCACCGCCGTACGCCGTGACGGTCAGTGGCGCATCTCCGCCGTCCCGCCGGGTGTGTTCGTCCGGCTCTCGGACCTGCGATCCAACTACCGCTCGGTCAAGGTGTACTTCGTCGACCCCGCCCGCTCGGTGGTCGTCCCCGACCTGCGATACCTGCCGGCCGTCCCCGCGAAGGCGCAGGCCGCGCGGGTGGTCGACATGCTGCTCGACGGGCCGTCGCCCGCGCTGGCGGGCGCCGTCGCGACCCGGTTGCCCGAGACGGCGTCGCTCACCTCGAACGTCACCGAGACCGCCGACGGCGGGCTCGTCGTCGACCTCACCGGCGTCGGCACCCTCGACGACGCCGGCCGCAGGCTGCTGGCCGCCCAGGTCGTGCTGACGCTGTCAGAGGTCAACGCCACCCGCGTCCGGCTGCTGATCGACGGTGCCCCCGTGCTGGCCGCGACCCCGGACATCACGCGCGCCGAGGTGGCCTCCGCCTCGGCCGGCGCCGCGGACGCCACGGCCCCGCAGCAGCCGGCGCTGGTGACGACGGGCGGGCGCGTCCGCAAGCTGGGCGGCGACGACCCCGGCGGCCCGGTGGCGGGCCAGGCGGGCAACGGCGCCTTCGACATCGCCACGGCTGCCATCACGCCCGACGGGGGCCGTCAGGCCGTGGTGTCGCGGGAGGGCACCCGGAGCCGGCTGATCGTCGGCGAGGGCGACAAGCCGCTGCAGGGCACCGACGTCACCGGAACCGTCCTGACCCGGCCGACGTGGGCGCCCGGCGGCTCGGAGGTCTGGACGGTCGCTGACGGGACGGTCGCGCGGGTCGTGACGGATGCCGGCGCGCCGCCGCGGCGGGCACCGGTCGACGCCTCGGCCATCACCGCCGTGGGCGGGGCGGTCACCTCCTTCCGGATGTCGCGGGACGGGATGCGCGTCGCCGCGGTCGTGGGTGGGCGGGTCGTGACCGCGTCGGTCGCGCGGGCGGCGGACGGGTCGGTGACGTTGCGCAGCGCGCGGCTGCTGCGGCCGGGTGAGCTCGGTGACGCCGTCGCGGTCGACTGGCGGTCGACCGACACGGTCGTGGTCGTCAGCGCACGAAGCGACCGGGCGGTGTCGCTGGTGTCGGCCGACGGGCTCGCTCTGGACTCGGTGTCGGGCAGCAACCTGACGCCGCCGCTGCGGGCGGTCGCGGCCGCTCCGAACCGGCCGCTGCTCGTGGTGGACCAGGGCGGGGTGTGGAGCTTCTCGGGCGGACAGCTCGACACGTGGCGCCTGGTGGCGGGAGGGATGTCCGACGCCGTTCCCTTCTATCCGGGCTGACTCCCTCCGGGGAGTCCCTCTCCTGGGCCGGACCGTTGTACCCCGGCCACCGGACCTCGTGGGGAGTTGTCCACAGGACCGGCTGGTGAGCGCGTGCTTGTGGACAACTCGGGTCCGTGGTGGCCGAGCGTGACCCGACGGTCGGCGCGGCCGGGCACGCTCGCGCCATGACCACGACGTCCCGCTCCGGCCGCGCCCGGCCGCGGTCCCGCCTGCAGGCCGGCGGGTTGGTGCCCGCCCTGCTCGACCTGTTGCTGCCCGGCGGCTGCGCGGGCTGCGCCGCTCCGGGGCCCGGCTGGTGCCCGGCCTGCGCGGCCTGCACCGGTCCACCCCGCTGGGTGAGTGGGCGCGGCGGGCCGCCGGTGCTCGCGGCCGGCCGCTACGGCGGTCCGTTGCGCCGGGCGCTGATCGCCTACAAGGAACGTGGCCGTCGCGACCTCGCGCCGGTCCTCGCCGGGATGCTCGCCGCCGCGATCGGCACGTCCATGCCGCCGGCCACGTGGCCGGGGCCGTCGTGGACCGGGGCTCGCGGCCGCCCGCCCGGCTGGCTGGTCCCGGCGCCGTCGCGGGCAGGTGCGGCGCGCGAGCGCGGGGGCGACCATGTGCGGCGCCTCTGCGAGCACCTCGCGGCCGCCCTCGCCCGGGCCGGGGCCGAGGTCGCCGTGGCTCCCGGCCTGGCCCTGACGGGCGGCGTCGCCGACTCGGTCGGGCTCGACGCCGCGCAGCGGGCCGCCAACCTCGCGGGGCGGCTGCGCACCGTCACCTCCGGCCTCCCGCCCCCGGGCGCGCGGGTCATGCTCGTCGACGACGTGATCACCACGGGCGCGACGTTGCGGGCGTGCAGGCACTCCCTGGAGGCCTCGGACGTTGTCCCGGTAGCGGCTCTGGTGTTGTGCGACGCGACCGCGGGGTAGGCGCCGGCAGCCGTACCGACGGCAGGCGGTGCAGGGCGTCGACACGAGACGGCAGCACGGGGCGCGAGGGCCGGCGGGAGAGAGCGTCGGGGAGGTGGTCCGCGTGGCGGGTGCCGCAGACGGTGCGGGACCGGGACGAATCGCCGCGGGTCGACAACCGTCGGCAACCGCACGGACACCGGACGTTACCGCCCCGGACAGCCGCAGGGAATGTCATTCGCCGATACCACACGGGTCAGCGAGTCTGCCAATCGACCCCTGTTGCCGAATCGTGATCCGGGCTACGGTGCTCTCCCAACAGTCCCCGTCCCCCTCCGGGAGGTACGCCTGACGCCGTTTGCGTGACCGGGGTACTGGCCCCCGGTCGCTTTGCCTGACCGTCGAATCGACGTCGAAAGCGAGGGATGTCCTAGTGGAGATCGTCGTCACCGGCCGTAACGTCGAGGTGCCGACCCATTTCAGGGTCCATGTCACCGACAAGGTCGGTCGCCTCGAGCGGTACGACCACAAGATGATGGGAATGCACGTCGAGCTCTTCCACGAGCCGAACCGCAGACAGCTCAAGACCTGTCAGCGCGTCGAGATCACCGGCCGCGGCGGCTGCGGGACAGTCGCCCGCGCCGAGGCCACGGCGAAGGACTTCTACGCCGCGCTGGATCTCGCGATCTCGAAGCTGGAAGGCCGGCTCCGTCGCTCGCACGACCGGCGAAGGGTCGGCGGCCGCCGGTCCCGCACGGTGTCGGGCCGCGGCGGCGCGACCATCACCGAGGAGCTGCCCGACCTCATGGTCGAGGAGCTGCCCACCGGCGAGTTCCCGATACCGGCGCCCCGATCCCACGACGAGAACCTGAACGGCCACCACGGGGAGGGCGACCACGACCTCGTCGAGCGCGAGATGCACGAGGTCGAGGCGCTGGCCGCCGTCTACAACGGCGTGGGCGTCGACGATCCCGATCCGTGTCCCGGCCGCGTCGTGCGCCGCAAGGTGCACACGTCGCAGCCGATGACCGTCGACGACGCACTGGCCCGCATGGAGCTGGTGGGGCACGACTTCTACCTCTTCTCCGACTCCGACAGCGGTGAACCGAGCGTCGTCTACCGGCGCCGCGGGTACGACTACGGGCTCATCCGACTCGGCAGCTGACACCGGCGACGATCACCCGCGGGGGTGGTCCGGCCGCACATCCGTGCGCGCCGGGCCACCCCCGTCGGCGCTGCGGGGCCGCCATTGCCCGGGTGCCTCTACCATGGGCTCAGCCGGGCCGCGGTCCGGCGCCCGCAACGCCCGCGGGCCCGCAGTCCGCCCGTGCCGTGTCCAGTGCCCGTGCCGAGATCGTGAATGAGGTCGACCAGTGTCGTTCCTGAACCGTCTGCTCCGAGCCGGCGAGACGAAGCTGGTGAAGCGGCTGGGCCGGATCGCCGACCACGTCGACTCGCTCGAGGCCGACATGCAGGACCTGACCGATGCGGAGCTGCGGGCGAAGACCGAGGAGTTCCGGGAGCGCCACGAGGCCGGTGAGTCGCTCGACGAGCTGCTGCCGGAGGCGTTCGCCGTCGTCCGCGAGGGCGCGAGCCGGACGCTGGGGCAGCGTCCCTACCCGGTGCAGGTCATGGGTGGTACCGCGCTGCACCTGGGAAACGTCGCCGAGATGCGTACCGGTGAGGGCAAGACCCTGACCTGTGTGCTGCCGTCGTACCTGAACGCGATCGCCGGGCAGGGCGTGCACGTCGTCACCGTGAACGACTACCTGGCCAAGCGGGACGCGGAGAAGATGGGCCGCGTCCACCGCTTCCTGGGGCTCACGGTCGGCGTGATCCTCTCGGAGATGACCCCCACGGAGCGGCGCGAGCAGTACGGCTGCGACGTCACCTACGGCACGAACAACGAGTTCGGTTTCGACTACCTGCGCGACAACATGGCCTGGAAGTCCGACGACCTCGTCCAGCGCGGCCACTTCTTCGCGATCGTCGACGAGGCGGACTCGATCCTCATCGACGAGGCCCGCACCCCGCTGATCATCTCCGGCCCGGCGGAGCAGAGCGCCCGCTGGTACCAGGAGTTCGCGCGGATGGCGCCGATGTTCAAGCGCGACACCCACTACGAGGTCGACGAGCGCAAGCGCACCGTCGGCGTCACCGAGGAGGGTGTCGAGCTGGTCGAGGACCAGCTGGGCATCGACAACCTCTACGAGGCCGCGAACACCCCCCTGGTCGGCTACCTGAACAACGCCATCAAGGCCAAGGAGCTGTTCAAGAAGGACAAGGACTACATCGTCCGCGACGGCGCGGTGATGATCGTCGACGAGTTCACCGGCCGCGTGCTGGCGGGCCGCCGCTACAACGAGGGTATGCACCAGGCGCTGGAGGCGAAGGAGGGCGTCGAGGTCCAGGCCGAGAACCAGACGCTCGCGACGATCACGCTGCAGAACTACTTCCGGCTCTACGACAAGCTCTCCGGCATGACCGGTACCGCCCAGACCGAGGCGGCGGAGCTGCACCAGATCTACAAGCTGGGTGTCGTCACCATCCCGACGAACCGGCCGATGGTCCGTCAGGACCAGGGCGACGTCATCTTCAAGACGGAGCAGGCGAAGTTCGCCGCGGTGGCCGAGGACATCGCCGAGAAGTTCGAGAAGCGTCAGCCGGTGCTGGTCGGCACGACGAGCGTCGAGACGTCGGAGTACCTGTCGAAGCTGCTCGTTCAGCTCCAGGTCCCGCACGAGGTCCTCAACGCCAAGCACCACGAGCGCGAGGCGGCGATCGTCGCGCAGGCGGGTGTGCCGGGTGCAGTCACCGTCGCGACGAACATGGCCGGCCGCGGTACCGACATCATGCTCGGCGGGAACCCCGAGTTCATCGCCGATCTGGAGCTGCGGGCCCGCGGGCTCGACCCGGTGTCGACGCCCGACGAGTACGAGGCGGCCTGGGACGCGGCGCTCGCGGAGGCCGAGCAGCAGGTGGTGGCCGACGCCGAGGAGGTCCGCGACGCGGGCGGCCTGTACGTGCTGGGCACCGAGCGCCACGAGTCGCGTCGCATCGACAACCAGCTGCGTGGTCGGTCCGGGCGCCAGGGCGACCCGGGCGAGTCGCGGTTCTACCTGTCGCTGGGTGACGAGCTCATGCGCCGCTTCAACGGCCAGCTCGTCGAGTCGATCATGAACCGGCTCAACCTGCCCGACGACGTCCCGATCGAGGCGGGCATGGTCACCAAGGCCATCCGGTCGGCGCAGACCCAGGTCGAGCAGCAGAACTTCGAGATCCGCAAGAACGTCCTGAAGTACGACGAGGTCCTCAACCAGCAACGCACCGTCATCTACGACGAGCGCCGCCGCGTGCTCAACGGCGAGGAGGTCCGCGACGAGGTCCGCAACATGCTCGACGACGTCGTGACCGCCTACGTCAGAGGCGAGACCTCGGAAGGCTACGCCGAGGACTGGAACCTCGACCGGCTGTGGACGGCGCTGCGCACCATCTACCCGGTGTCGCTGCGCTGGAAGGACCTGGTCGACGACGGCGACATCGACGACCTGACGTCGGAGGCGTTGCTCGCGGAGCTGCTGCCCGACGCGCAGGAGGCCTACGAGAAGCGCGAGGCCGAGATCGACACGCTGATCGGTGAGCAGGGCGGCATGCGGGAGCTGGAGCGCCAGATCCTGCTGCAGGTCATGGACCGCAAGTGGCGCGAGCACCTCTATGAGATGGACTACCTCAAGGAGGGCATCGGTCTGCGGGCGATGGCCCAGCGCGACCCGCTGATCGAGTACCAGCGCGAGGGTTTCGACATGTTCTCCCGGATGCTCGAGGGCATCAAGGAGGAGACGGTCGGACACCTGTTCCAGGTCCAGGTCCAGGTTGCGGAACCGGAGCCCGCGCCGGTGCCGGTGCAGGTGCCCGACGACGCGGCCGTCACCCGCGAGGTTCCGGTGACCCCGGCCCCGGCCCCGGCCCCGACCCGCAACGGGACCAACGGCAACGGGAACGGTCGTCCGCAGCCCGACGACGACGCCACGACCGTGCTGCCCGCCGTGTTCGGTGGCGCCCGGCGGCAGCCGGAGAACCTGCGCTACAGCGGCCCCGACGAGGACGGCGGCGAGGCGGTGCGCGGCGGCGGCAACGGCGGGCGTCGGCAGCCGGCGAAGGCCCAGGGCGGCGGCAACAACGGCGGCGGTCAGGGAAACCGGTCCGAACGCCGGGCGGCGCAGCGGCAGGCGGAGAAGGCCCGCAAGCGCGGGGACTGACGGGCTCTCACCCGAGCCGGAGCGCGACGCACGTCCAGCGTGCGTCGCGAAGCTCGAAGCGGGCGGCGATCGCCCGGAACCGCTCGCCGAACCGGCACACGGCCGCCACCTCGGCGACGCCGTCCACGGGCCGGTCGATGCGCATCGAGCAGACGCGGTCGCCGGGCCCGGTCCTGGCATCCGGGGCGGCGGGCGACCGCCGGGGCGTGACGGCGCGGCGGAGGTCGGGGCGGTGGGTGGCCGCGGCGACGTAGCGCTGCACCGGTGGGTCGGCGAGCCGGGCGAGCCGCGGCGCCGGCATCCGGCCGCCGATGACCTGCAGGATCAGCCCGACGGTCTCGCCGATCGCGCGGCGGTCGGCCTGGTCGGCGGCGCGGGCCGCAGGGTCCGGAGCAGGGGCGGAGGCCGTCGGTTCGGGCGGTGGGACGATCGTGAGGGTTCCGGTCGACCCTGATCCCTCGACGGCGGGGCGCGGCAGCGGGACCGGCCAGATGGGCTCGGGTTCCGGCTCGTGCTGCAGGACGCGGATGCGGAACCATCGACGCGGCCGCTCGGCGTCGGGTCCGGTGGTGGTGGGTGGCGCAGTGTCTGCGGTGATCATGCTCCGCAGGATCGGCGGCACCGGGACACGGGAGGACCCGTTCACACCACTACGCCGACGCACGGTCCACGTCCGAACCGTCGGCACGGCTGTGAACGGTGCTGCGGAACGGCCGCGGGTGCGGGCGGGCCGCCGTTATGGTGCGCGGATGCCGACGTCCACGTCCCAGGATCCCGGTCTCGACGTGCTGCTGGTCCGCGCGGGCCGGGAGGTCGACCGGCGGCGCCGGGCCGTCGCCGCCGAGCACGGGCTCAGCGCGACAGCGCTCGCCGTGCTGCAGGCGCTCCCGGATGCGGCGGGCACGTCGCACCGCGACCTCGCGGGTGCCCTCGGCCTGACGCCGGCGACGTTGACGCCCGTGGTCGACGCCCTGGACGCGGACGGTCTCGTCGCCCGCGAACGCGACCTCCGCGACCGTCGCGTCGTGCGCATCGCGCTCACCGCCGCGGGACGTGACCGGGCCGCCGTCGCCGCGGGGGCGGTGGCCCGCGACGTCGCGGCGTGGCTGCCCGTCGCACCCCCGGAGCTGCGGCGCTACCTGGCGCGGATAGCAGGGCACGCGTGAGAGGGCCTGCGGTGCGGCTGCGTGGGCTGATCCTCGACGTCGGCGGCGTGCTGACCGACGGCCCACCGGTGACCGACCTCCCCGCCCGGTCGCGGGCGGTCGGCGTGCGGACGGCGCTGCTGACCGACGCGTCGTCGGTGGCGCCCGACCTCGCCGCGCTGGTCGACGTCGTCCGGCTCGGGTCCGACGGGCCGCGCAAGCCGCACCCGGAGGCGTTCCTATCGGCTGCGGCGGCGCTGGGCGTGCCGATCAGGGAGTGCGTGGTCGTCGACGACGCCGAGGCCAACGTGCGCGGTGCGCGGGAGGCGGGCGCGGTCGTCGTCAGACATGTCGATGCGACGACGACGGTGCTCGAGGTGGAGATCCTGCTGGACCTGCACCCCGAGCACCGGAGTCACTGAGCCGTCACGTCACGCGCTGGGCGGCGGGGGCTGCTCCTCGGTGGGGGCGGGGGCGGTCGTGTCGCCGTCACCCGTGGCGCCCTTGGCCTTGCCGACGACGCCGTCGATGTGGTCCTCGTGTCCGGCGAAGCGGCTCTTCGCGGCCTCTCCGGCCTTGTCGAGCCCCTGGTCCACCTTGTCGTCGTGCTGGTTCAGAAGGTCCTTGGCCTTGTCCATGAGTCCCATGCGGAGCACTGTGGTCCCCCGGCGCGGCTCCCGCCACCGGAGGCTCACCCGTTCGGGCGAATCCGGACGTGCTCCGGACGGAGGTCGTCGATGCGCGTGACCCCCATCAGCGCGAGAGTGCGTTCGATCTCCCCGCGCAGGATGGAGACGGTCTTCTCGACGCCGCGGCGCCCCCCGGCCATGAGCCCGTACAGGTAGGCGCGGCCGATCAGAGCGGCGTTCGCGCCGAGGGCGACGGCGGCGACGACGTCGGCGCCGTGGGTGATCCCGGTGTCGACGAGGACCTCGGCCTCGCCGCGCAGCTCGGCGACGGTGGGCTCCACCAGCTCGAGGGGGACGGGTGCGCGGTCGAGCTGGCGGCCGCCGTGGTTGGACAGCAGGACGGCGTCGGCGCCGGCGTCGACGACGCGGCGGGCGTCGGCGACGCTCTGGATCCCCTTGATCATGAGTGTGCCGGGCCAGACGTCGCGCAGCCAGTCGACGTCGGCCATGGTCAGCGCCGGGTCGAACACCCGGTTGATCATCTCGGCGATCGTGCCGTCGGTGCCCTGCAGGTTGCTGAAGGTCAGGGGGTCGGTGGTGAACATGTCGAACCACCAGTTCGGGTGACGCGCCCCGTCGAGGAAGGTGCGCAGGCTCAGCGCCGGCGGGATCGTGAGGCCGTTGCGGACGTCGCGCAGACGGGCCCCACCGACGGGGGTGTCGACGGTGAGCATCAGCGTGTCGTAACCGGCGTCGGCGGCGCGCTGCACGAGGTCCTTGGCGTGGGCCCGGTCGCGCCAGAGGTAGAGCTGGAACCAGCGCCGCACGTCGGGGGCGATGTCGACGACCTGCTCGATGGTCGTCGTGCCCATCGTCGACAGGGAGAACGGGATGCCGACGTCCTGGGCGACGGCGGCGACCGCGCTCTCGCCCTCGGTGTGCATCATGCGCGTGAACCCGGTGGGGGCGAACGCGAACGGCAGGGCGGAGCGCTTGCCGAGGATGGTGCGACCGGTCTCGATCTCGGAGACGTCGCGCAGCACGGACGGGACGAACTCGACGCGCGCGTAGGCGTCGTGGGAGCGGCTCAGGCTGAGCTCGCCGTCGGCGGCGCCGTCGGTGTAGTCGAAGACGGCACGGGGGGTGCGGCGGCGGGCGATGGCGCGCAGGTCGGCGATGTTCGCGGCGCGGGCGAGACGGCGTTCGGTCGCGTCCCAGCGGATCGGTGCAGGTCGCAGGAGCGGCAGGATCTCGGAGGGTCTCGGCATGCGACGTTGCACCATCGACCCAGCCTAAGCACCCGTGGCGCGGCCCTGAACCCCTCGCGCCCGGACGAGGTCCACCGCCGCTGTGACGAGCGTCGCCACCGGAGCGGGAACGGTGGTCATCATCCCCGGCGGCGCAACAGCTCGTACGCGGCGACGGCGCCGGCGCTCGCGACGTTGAGCGACTCCACCCCGCCGAACATCGGGATGGCCAGCGTCCCGTCGAGGTGCTCGCGGACGTCGGCGGACAGGCCGTCGGTCTCGTTGCCGAGCACCAGGGCGACGCGGTCGGGCAGGTCGGCGTCGATCAGCGACTCCGCGCCCGCGGCCAGCCCGAACACACCGAACCCGGCGGCGTGCAGCGCGGCGCAGCCGTCGGCGGCCGTCGACGACCGCAGGACCGGCGCGGAGAACGCGACCCCGGCGGAGGCCTTGACCACCAGCGGGTCGATCGCCGGGACCCCGCGCCGGGGGAGCAGTACCCCGTCGAGGCCCGCGGCGGTGGCGCTGCGCAGGATCATCCCGACGTTGGCGGGGTTGGTGACGGCGTCGAGGACCAGCACGGACGCGCCGCGGCGGCTGCCCAGGTCGGAGACGAACTCCTCGACCGGCGCCATCCGCGGGGCGACGACGTCGGCGAGGACGCCCTGGTCGTGGCGGCCGTTGCCCGCCAGCACCTTCACCCGGTGCGCGGACGCCGTCTCCACGCGCACGCCGCGGGCGCGGGCGGCGTCGCGGATCGCCCGGACCGGCTCGCCGCGCGATCCCTCGGCGAGCAGCACCTTGTCGACACGCAGCGACTCGTCGGCCAGCGCCTCGAGGACCGGTTTGCGGCCGTACACCGTGATGAAGGTGTCCTTGGGCGATCGGGTCGATGAACGCGGTTCGGGCACGACAGAAGCGTCCCACGCGACCGTAGGATCACCGGCATGCCGTCCCGGCTCTCCGCGCTCGACGCCTCCTTCCTGTACCTGGAGGAGGCGTCCACGCCCATGCACGTCGGCGGTGTCGCGATCTTCGAGCGGCCCGCGGCGGGTTTCGACTACGACGGCCTGGTCGACCTGATCGAGCAGCGCATCGCGCTGGTGCCGCGTTACCGGCAGAAGGTCCGCCACGTCCCGGGCAACTTCGCGCGCCCCGTCTGGGTCGACGACCAGGACTTCGACGTGGCCTACCACGTGCGGCGCTCGGCACTGCCGCGTCCGGGCACCGACGAGGCGCTGGCCGAGCTGGTGGCGCGGCTGATGTCGCGCCCGCTCGACCACGCCCGGCCGCTGTGGGAGATGTACCTGGTCGAAGGGCTTGCCGACAACCGGGCGGCGGTCATCACCAAGACGCACCAGGCGATGGTCGACGGCATCAGCGCGATCGACATCGGCCAGGTCATCCTCGACGTCTCCCCGGACCCGCGGGAGGTCCCCGAGGAGCTGTGGATGCCCCACCCCGAGCCGAACGCGCCGACGCTCGTGCTGGAGGCGTTGGGGGACATGGTGTCGCGGCCGGGGGAGGTCGTCGAGAACGTCCGGATGGCCGCCGGCGACGCGATCGCGACGGCGGGCAAGGTCGCCGGGGTCGCCACGAAGCTGTTCACGATGGCGCGCACCGCGTCGCGCAAGGCCCCCGGGACGCCGCTGAACGTCGACATCTCCACGCAGCGCCGGTTCGCGGTGGCGCGCACCGACCTGCAGTCCTACCGGCGGATCCGCGCGGCACACGGCTGCACCGTCAACGACGCGGTCCTCAGCGTCATCTCGGGGGCGCTGCGCGAGTGGCTGCTGTCGCGCGGCGAGCCGGTCACGGCGTCGGCGTCGGTGCGGGCGATGGTGCCGCTGTCGGTGCGCGGCGAGGCCGACGTGCCCAGCTCGGCCACGGCCGGGTCGTTGGGCAACCGGGTGTCGTCGTTCCTCGTCGACCTGCCCGTCGGCGAGTCGAGCCCGCTCGTGCGGCTGCGCCACGTCTCGCACGCCATGGCCGAGCACACCGCGGGCGGCCAGTCCGTCGGCGCGGACACGTTGGTGCGCATCGGTGGCTTCGCGCCGCCGACCCTGCACGCGCTCGGTGCCCGTGCCGCGAGCGGCTTCTCCAAGCGCATCTTCAACCTGGTGGTGACGAACGTCCCCGGCCCGCAGTTCCCCCTCTACGCCGCGGGCGCACGCATGCTGGAGATGTTCCCCGTCGTGCCGCTGGCCAAGGGCCAGGCTCTCTCGATCGGCCTGACCAGCTACGACGGTGGGGTGTACTACGGGTTCAACGGCGATCGCGACGCGATGCACGACGTGGACGTGCTCGCAGGCCTCGTGGACGAGGCCCTCGACGAGCTGCTGGCCACGGCCGGCTGACGAACAGCTGTGGAAGGGCGAACGTGCGGATCTACCTGCCAGGGACGTGGCCGATGCTGGCCAGGCTGGTCAAGACGGGCAAGTTCGAGCCGATCGGCGGGACGGCGTTCGCGCTGACGCCGCGGCTGCGCGAGGCATACGTCACCGGTGATGACGAGGAACTGGAGTACGCGGCCATGCTCGAGGCGGCGCGGGCGTCGCTGAGGCTGCTCTCCGTCGAGTTCGGCCTGGGCGAGGACGACACCCCGGCCCGGCGCGTCGTCGTGGCGGCCGACCTCGACGACGTGACGCTGCGCCCCGACCTCGACGACGGCGCGGTGCGCGTCACCGGCGCGGTGCCCATCGAGTCGATCGCCGCGGTGCACGTCGACGTCGCCGAGGCCGAGCACGCGGTGCGGCAGGCGGCGGGCGCGGTCGACGCCGCCGACATGGGCGACCTCGACGCGGAGTTCCTCATCGGCGAGGCCGAGGACCACGAGCTGGCCTGGTATGCGCCAGGGGAGATCGCGTTCGTGGTGGAGCTGGGCTGACCACCCTCCGACCACCCACGGGGGTGATCCGGCGGCGGCGCCGGGAGGCCACCCTCAACAGGTGAGTACTCTTCCCGCCGCCGTCCTGTTCGACCTCGACGGCACCGTCGTCGACTCCGCCGCCTCGATCCTCGGCTGCCTCGCGGAGGCGTTCGCCGAGATCGGGGTGACACCGCCGCCCGCGGCGCTCGACCGCACGATCCTCGGGCCGCCGCTGGCGAAGGCCCTGCCACCGCTGGTCGGCACCGAGGTGACGGCCGAGGTCCTGCAGGTCTACCGCCGCCTCTACGCCGACCACGGGCCGGCGGCGGTGCGGGTGTTCCCGGGTGTCGAGGACGTCGTCCGCAGGTTGGACGGCCTGGGCGTCGTCGTCGCGATCGCGACGAGCAAGTCGCAGGTCAACGCCGACCTGATCATCGAGCACCTCGGCCTGGACGACGTCTTCGCCACGGTCTGCGGCGACACCCCGGACTCGGCCCGCCCGACGAAGGCCCACGTCATCGCGGAGGTGTTGCGCCGCATCGGGAACCCTGCCGCGGTGATGGTCGGGGACCGCCATCTCGACGTCGTGGGCGCCCGCGTGCACGGTTTGCCGTTCGTCGGCGCCGGCTGGGGCTACGGGCTGCCGGACGAGCTCGTCGTCGCGGGTGCGGAGGTGATCTGCGCGGACGCGGACGAGCTCGCCGCGGCGCTCGGCGTGGTGACGGCGCCGACGGCCCCGTAGCACGGCCGAGCCCGCGGCCCGGGCCGCTCAGCTGCGTTCCCGGCGCTCCTCCGACACCTTGTGCGGCACCTGCAGCAGCCGCATCATCGTCACCAGCAGCAGACCGCCGACCATGTTGCCCAGCGCGGCGAACGCGGCGAGGCCGGCCCAGTCGCCGTAGCCGAACGGCGCGCCCGCGTGCAGCGCGGCGAAGCACAGCAGCGACGCGACGACGGCGTGGTTGACCGAGCCCGCACCCAGCAGGAAACCCATACCGACGGCCGGCACCAGCCGCAGCCCGTCGGAGTCCGTGGAGTGCTGCATGTGTGTCATCAGGGTGATGAGGAAGCCCCCGGTGAGCGCGAGCGCGAACGCCTGCCAGCCGATCCCGAGCCGCACGTAGGTGCCCGCGGACTCGATCGCGGTCTCGTGCAGCGACGGGAACCCGGCCATCAGGATCCAGGTGATCACCCAGCCGCCCGCCAGGTTGGTGGCCAGCGTGACGACCCACAGCCGCAGCAGCGCCGACGGCGGGCTCGCCTTCGCGACGACTGCGGCGACGGGGACGAGGAAGTCCTCGGTGAACAGCTCCGACCGGGCGAGGGTGAGCGCCACGAACCCGATCGCGAAGGCGAGGCCGCCGAGCAGTGTGCTGCCCGTCGCGTGCTCGACCAGCAGCAGCCCCAGGACGCCGACGCCGATGTCGAGCCCGCCCAGCGTCCCGGTGGCCAGCAGCCCCGGCCACGACCGGCCGAGCCGCTGGGTCCCCTCGTCTACGAGCCGGTCGAAGGTCCGCTCGGTGTCGGCCTGGGCGACGTCCGGCTCGCCGGTCCTGCGTGCGTGCATCGGCGGAGGTTAGGCGGGTTGTCCGGGTCGCGCCGGACGGGCGGTGATCACATGCGGCGGGCGGTGATCGCGCTCGGCGGCCGGATCGGCTAGATCTGTGAGGACGCCGACGAGGAGGCTCCTGTTGTCCTGGACAGAGATCGCCTACGAGGTCGCCGACGGCGTCGCGACGGTCACGCTCGACCGACCGGCGAAGCTGAACGCGTTCACCTCGACGATGGCCGACGAGATCGTCGCCGCGTTCGACGCCACCGACGCCGACCCCCATGTGCGGGTGGTGGTCGTGACGGGCCGGGGCCGCGGGTTCTGCGCGGGCGCGGACCTGTCGCGGGGCGCGTCGACCTTCGACGCCTCCGACGGCGACCGGGTCGCCGACCAGACCCACGGAACGGTCGGCGGCGTGCCGCGCGACCGTGGAGGAGTGGTGTCCCTGCGGATCGCGGCGTCGCACAAGCCGGTGATCGGCGCGATCAACGGCCCGGCCGTCGGCATCGGGGCGACGATGACCCTGCCGATGGACGTGCGGATCGCGGCGGAGTCGGCGCGGTTCGGTTTCGTGTTCGCCCGCCGCGGCCTGGTGCCGGAGGCGGCGTCGAGCTGGTTCCTGCCGCGGGTCGTCGGCATCTCCCGGGCGATGGAGTGGGCGGCGACGGGCCGGGTGTTCGAGGCGGCCGAGGCACTGGCGGGTGGGCTGGTCTCGCGCGTCGTGCCCGACGCCGACCTCGCGACGACCGTGCGGACGCTGGCCGCGGAGATCGTGGAGAACACGTCGGCGGTGTCGGTGGCGGTGACACGGCAGTTGCTCTGGTCGATGCTGGGCGCGCCCGGGCCGTGGGAGGCCCACCGCCTCGACTCGCGCGCGATCGACGTCCTTGGCCGCGGCCCCGATGCCGCCGAGGGTGTCACGTCGTTCCTGGAGAAGCGCCTGCCGCGGTTCCCGGGGCAGGTCCCGGGCGACTACCCGGACGTCGTCCCGCGCTGGCCGCCGATGCAGTGAGCCCCCGAGGCGCGTCCGGCGTCAGTCGTGGCCCCAGTGGTCGCCGCGGCGCAGCTCACGGCGGTCGTTCCGGTCGAGGCGGCGCTGGTCCCGCTCACGGCCGCGGTCGCCGCCGTAGACGATGCCGCCGACGATCGGGATCAGCAGGAAGAAGATCCACGCCTGCGCGAACACACCGTTGAGCGCGAGGAACAGCACGAGCGAGATGATCGGCGTGACCGCGACGATCCGCGGACCCCACCCGGAGAACCCGCCGGTCGTGGCCGGCTGCCGGTCCTCGGCGTCGACGATCGGCAGCCGTGAGGTCGGGGTCGGGGTCGTCGCCACCGAGTGACCGGGCAGCTGCGGGTGCGGCTGCGGCAGGTCGGTGAACAGCGCTTCCAGCTGGTCGGCGACGGTCGCGTTCGCCGCCGCGGCGGACCGGTCTGCGTACTCCTCGACGCCGAGGCGACCCGCCTCCAGGTGCGCGTCGAGCGCCTTGGCGGCCGCCTCGCGCTCGGAGGTCCCGATCCGCATTGGCGGCGGCCCGGAGGCGTCGGCCGGCTCCGATGTCGGGTCGGGCGTCGCGGCGTCCTCGGTACCCCCCGTGGTCATGAGGCGAAGCTTGCCATCCTGCGCACCCTCCCGTGTAGTGGACCGCCGGATGACAGGCCGCGCTGACGGGGCCACCCTGGGAACATGCCCGAGCTGACCGGAGTCACCGACGTCCCCGCTCCGCGCAACGAGCCCGTCCTCGGCCACGCGCCCGGCAGCCCCGAACGCGACGCCCTGGCCGCGCGGCTGGCAGAGCTCGGCGACACCGCGCACGAGCTCACCGGCACCATCGGCGGCACGCAGCGGATGGGTGGGGGCGACCGGGTCGACGTCGTGTCCCCGCACCGGCGCCGCCGCGTCCTCGGGGTGACGGCGCAGGCCACGGCAGCTGACGTCGAGGCGGCCGTCGCCGCGGCCCGCGCCGCCGCCCCCGGCTGGCGAGACCTGCCGTTCGACGAGCGTGCCGCGGTGTTCCTGCGCGCCGCGGACCTGCTGGCCGGGCCGTGGCGGCACACCCTGAACGCGGCGACGGTCCTCGGTCAGTCGAAGTCGGTGCAGCAGGCCGAGATCGACTCGGCGTGCGAGCTCATCGACTTCTGGCGCTGGAACGTCCACTACGCGCGGCGGCTCCTCGCCGAGCAGCCGGTGTCGTCGCCGGGGGTGTGGAACCGCTTCGACCACCGCCCGCTGGAGGGCTTCGTCCTCGCGATCACACCGTTCAACTTCACCGCGATCGCCGGGAACCTGCCGACGGCACCCGCGCTGATGGGCAACACCGTCGTCTGGAAGCCGAGCCCCACCCAGACGCTCGCCGCCTGGTACACGATGCGGCTGCTGGAGGCGGCCGGCCTGCCGCCGGGCGTGATCAACATGGTCACCGGCGACGGGGCTGCGGTCTCCGAGGTCGCGCTGTCGTCACCGGACCTCGCGGGCGTGCACTTCACGGGGTCGACGGCGACGTTCCGGCACCTGTGGCAGTCGGTCGCGGGCAACCTGGAGCACTACCGCTCCTACCCGCGGCTCGTCGGGGAGACCGGCGGCAAGGACTTCGTCGTCGCCCACCCCAGCGCCGACGCGGACGCCCTGGTCACCGGCCTGGTCCGCGGCGCGTTCGAGTACCAGGGGCAGAAGTGCTCGGCGGCGTCGAGGGCGTTCGTGCCGGCGTCGCTGTGGCGGTCCGGGGTGCGCGACGCGCTGGCCGACACGACCCGCGCCGTGTCGTTCGGTGACGTCGAGGACCTGTCGGTGTTCGGCGGTGCGGTGATCGACGCCCGCGCGTTCCGGCGGCTGTCGGGCGTGGTGGAGAAGGCGGCGGGCGATCTCGAGGTCCTCGCCGGCGGCGGCTGCGACGACTCCGAGGGCTGGTTCGTCGAGCCCACGGTGCTGGTCGGCGACGACCCCACCCACGAGGTGTTCACGACCGAGCTGTTCGGGCCGGTGCTCGCCGTGCACGTGTGGGACGACGCGGCGCCCGGCGCGTGGGCCGACATGCTGCGCTCCGTCGACACCGCGACCCCCTACGCCCTGACCGGGTCGGTCTTCGCGACGGACCGCGCCGCCGTCGTCACCGCGCAGGAGACGCTGCGCTTCGCCGCGGGCAACTTCTACGTCAACGACAAGCCCACGGGCGCGGTCGTCGGCCAGCAGCCGTTCGGCGGGGCGCGGGCGTCGGGCACCAACGACAAGGCCGGCTCGATCTACAACCTGCAGTGCTGGACGAGCCCGCGCGCGATCAAGGAGACCCTCGTCCCGCCCACCGACCACAGGTACCCGCACCAGAGCCTGTGAGCGCCCGGCCGCGATGTGCAGGAGAGGGGCGCCGACGGGGGTCGGCTCAGAAGAACTGGTAGGCGCCCTTGGACATCGAGAAGCCGTGCCCGCTGGAGCCCACCTTGCACTCGACGCCGGAGGTGCGGCTCGTGCAGGTGACGTCGCCGACGCGCAGCGAGCGGCCGTAGTCGAGGACGGCGCCGGTGCCGAACACGGTGTCGCCGTGGCAGGCGAACGTCGGCCGGTCGGCGCCGCTGACGGCGAGTGAGTCGCCCCAGACCTGCTGGCACGTCGCGGGGCGGGCCGGGATCGTCGTCGGGTCCCAGGTGCTCTCGGCGATGTCGCAGCGTGCGGAGTTGGGCGTCACGTAACAGGCGATGTTGTTGGACGGGGTGCTGAACCCGGTCGCGGCGGGGGCCACGGTGACGTCGGCGGCGGCGCCGGTCGTCGCGGGCGGGAGTGTGATCGTCGGCAGCGTCAGCGTCGTGGCCGGGATCGAGAGCCCGGTGGGGAAGGTCGTCGGCGGGGCCGACGGGTCGTCCGGGTCCGACCGCAGTGCCAGCACGAGCCCCCCTACCAGCGCGATCACCGCGGCGACGACCCCGATGGCGAGCACGGGGGAGAGCCGGCGGCGCGCGACGGGCTGCAGCGGCGACGGTTCGAGGCGGGCGGGCAGCCAGCCGCCGGTGGGCCGGTCGCGGTCGCCGCCGAGGCGGTCGCGGACCTGCGCGGGGGTGGGGCGGCGCGCCGGGTCACGGTCGAGGCAGGCCCGGACGACGGACGCGAGCGGGGCGGGGACGCCGGTGAGATCGGGCTCGACGTTGGCCGCCCGGAACAACAGGACGGCGGCCTCACCCTCACCGAACGGGGCTCGCCCGGTCGTCGCGTAGAGCAGGACGCCGCCGAGGGCGAACACGTCGGAGGCGGCGCCGGCGCGGCCGTGGGTGAGGACCTCGGGGGCGATGAATCCGGGCGTGCCGATGACGGCTCCGGTACGCGTGAGGGTCGTGGCGTCGGCCGCGCGGGCGATGCCGAAGTCGATCACCTTCGGGCCGTCGTGGGCGAGCAGGACGTTGCCGGGCTTGAGGTCGCGGTGCACGACGCCCGCGGCGTGGATGGCTGCCAGCGCGTCGGCGAGTCCGATGCCCAGGCGCCGAACCGACTCGGCGGGCATCGGCCCGTGCTCGACGATCGCGTCGCGCAACGACGGCGCCGGCACGTACTCCGTCGCCATCCACGGTGCTGGGGCATCGGGGTCGGCGCCCAGCAGCGCCGCGGTGTAGGTGCCGTGGACCCGCGCCGCGGCGGCGACCTCCTGGCGGAACCGGGCGCGGAACTCGGGATCGTCGGCCAGCGCGGCGCGCACCACCTTCACCGCGGCCTCCCGACCGTCGCGGGAGCGGCCCAGGTAGACCCGGCCCATGCCGCCCTCGCCGAGCACACGGTGGATCGTGAACGGGCCGACCGACCGCGGGTCCGTCCCGGTCATCGCACCTCGGCCGGGGCGGGCGGGGTGATCGTGACGGGCGTGCCCCACGACCGGTAGTTGCCGGTCATCGCGAGGGTGCCCAGGCCGGGCAGGTCCTGGCGCTGGCGGGTGCGCACGGGCCGGGTGTCGGCGTCGACCCACAGCGTCGAGGTGATGCGGGTCAGCCCGCTCGCGACCTGCTGCTGCAGCTGGGCGCGGATCGTGTCGTCCGGCTCGATCGTCGCGGCCCGGGTGAGGTCGACGACGAGGGTGTAGCGGATGGTCGGCACCCCGTCGACGATGTCGTCGGACGCGTCGGCGACGAGCGTGGCGTCGGCGTAGCGGGACAGGTTGGCGGTGGGGTCGGTGGTGTCGCCCAACGCCTCCGCGATCGCGGCGCGCATCCGGTCGGCCTCGGTGGCCGCCGACGTCCCGCGCAGCCACGGGGTGCCGCCGTCGCTGGAGCGCAGCCACACCTGGCCGTCGCGCAGCACGAACCCCGAGGTCTGCGGCCTGCCGCCCGGCCAGGTGATGGTCTGGTCGAGGGCGAGCGCGGGCGTCGATCCCTCGAGGCTGACCGCCCCCTGGGCGCTGAAGGTGACCGGTGCCGACCCGGTGACGTCGCCTACCACGGCGAGCTGGGCCGTGCGGTCGGCGGCGCGGCGTTCGACGAGGACGTTGAGCAGCTGCGTGGCGTCGTAGTAGCGGGGCAGCCCGCCGCCGTCGGAGTCGTCGTCGGAGCCGGACCCGCATGCGGAGGCGACGACGGCGAGGACGAGGAGGACGGCCGCCAGCACGGATCGGGGCCCGTCCACCGACCTCACCACCATGTCGCGAAACGCTAGCGAACCCGGGTCAGTGCAGGGCGACCAGGACCCGGCGCAGCGCGTCGAGCCGGGTGGGCCGCAGCGTTCCGGCGGCGACGAGGGTGTCGAGGGCGCACTCGGGGTCGGCTGGTGGGCCGAGGTGCCCGCAGCCGCGCGGGCAGTCCTCGACGGCGGCGGCCATGTCGTCGAAGGCCGTGACGACCTCGTTCGACGTCACGTGGGCGAGGCCGAACGACCGCACCCCCGGGGTGTCGACGACCCAGCCCTTCCCGTCGGGCAGCGGCAGCGCGATCGCCGCCGTCGTGGTGTGCCGGCCCTTGCCGACGCCCGACACCACCCCTACGGCGCGCTCGGCGTCGGGCACCAGGGAGTTGACCAGCGTCGACTTCCCGACCCCGGAGTGCCCCACCAGCGCCGACACCTTGCCCACGAGCAGCTCGGCGAGCTCGTCGGGCGGCTGGTCGCGGCGGGTGACGACCACCGGGAACTCCAGCTCGGCGTAGATGTCGGCGAACGGCGCGGGGTCGGCGAGGTCGGACTTGGTCAGGCACAGCACCGGGGTGAGCCCACCCGCGTAGGCGGCGACGACGCAGCGGTCGACGAACCCGGTCCGCGGCTCCGGGTCGGCGAGCGCGGTGACGATCACCAGCTGCGCCGCGTTGGCGACGACGATCCGCTCGAAGGGGTCGGTGTCGTCGGCGGTGCGGCGCAGCACGGTGTCGCGGCGCTCGACGCGCACGATGCGGGCCAGCGTGTCGACGGTCCCCGAGGAGTCGCCCGAGAGCCCGACCCGGTCGCCGACGACGATCGGGGTGCGACCCAGCTCCCGCGCCCGCATGGCGGTGATGGGCGGACGGCTCGCGTCGCCGTCGGGGGCGCACGTCCAGCGGCCGCGGTCGACCCCGATGACCATCGCCTCGGTGGCGTCGGCGTGCTCGGGTCGCGTCTTGGTGCGCGGCCGCGAGCCGCGGCGACCCGGCCGGATCCGGACGTCGGTCTCGTCGTACTCCCGCGGCCGCCCAGGACTCATGAGATGAGCGCCGCCCAGGATCCGGGGAAGTCGGGGAACGTCTTGCTCGTGGCACCGATGTCGTCGACCTCGAGGCCGGGGACCGCCAGCCCGACGAGCGCGCCCGCCGTGGCCATCCGGTGGTCGGCGTAGGCACCCCACGGCCGGCCCGCGGGGGCGGTCAGCGGTGCGGGCCGGATCTCCAGGCCGTCGGGGGTCTCGTCGACGTCCCCGCCGAGCGCGGTGAGCTCCGCGGCGAGCGCGGCGATCCGGTCCGTCTCGTGGCCGCGCAGGTGCGCCACGCCGCGCAGCCGCGACGGCGTCGAGGCCAGGGCCGCGACGGCCGCGACGGTCGGGGTGAGCTCGCCGACGTCGTGGAGGTCGACGTCGATGCCGCGCAGCGTGTCCGGGCCGGTGACGGTCATGCCGTCCGGGCTGCCGGAGACGGTGGCGCCGAACTCGCGCAGGATCGGCAGGATGCCGATGCCGGGCTGCGTCGACTCCGCCGGCCAGCCGGTCACGGTGACCGTGCCGGCGGTGACGGCCGCGGCGGCGAGGAACACCGAGGCGTTCGACAGGTCGGGCTCGACGACCCAGTGCTTCGGGTCGATCCGCCCGGGTTCGACCCGCCAGGTGTTCGGCAGGGAGTCGTCGACGACGACGCCCGCGTGCCGCAGCATCGCGACCGTCATGTCGATGTGGGGCAGCGACGGGACGGGCGGGCCGTCGTGGTGGACGGTGACGCCCTTGTCGTAGAGGGCCGCCGACAGCAGCAGCCCGGACACGAACTGCGAGGACTCCGACGCGTCGATCGTGACGTCGCCGCCGTCGAGGCCGCGCTCACCGACGACGGTGAACGGCAGCGAGTCGCCGATGACCACGGCGCCGAGGGAACGCAGCGCGTCGAGGACCGGGCCCATCGGCCGTTCCCGGGCGCGCTCGTCGCCGTCGAAGCGGACCGGGCCCTCGACCAGCGTCGCGGCGGGTGGCAGGAACCGCATGACGGTGCCGGCGAGTCCGCAGTCGATGGTGCCCGGCGCGATCCCCGCGTGCCGGTCGACGGAGATGAACTCCCCGTCGACGGTGATCGGCACGTGCATGGCGCGCAACGCGTCCACCATCAGCATGGTGTCGCGGGTGGCGGGGGCGCCCGCCACGGTCGACGGGCCGCCGGACAGGGCGGCGAGCAGGACCGCGCGGTTGGTCATCGACTTCGAGCCCGGCACGGTGACGCGGCCGTTGATGGGGCCGGTCGCGTGCGGGGCGGGCCAGGTGCTGGTCACGAGCCCCATGGTTTCACGCGGATCGTGGAACGATGGAGGCATGTGCGGCCGCTACTCCTCCACGAAGGCCCCCGCCGACCTCGCCGACGAGTTCAGGGCCGTCGACGCCACCGGGGACGACACCGTCCCCGACTTCAACGTGGCCCCCACCAAGCAGGTCACGACGGTCGTCGAACGGCACCCGCGTGACGACGACGGCGAGCCGGTGCGCGATCGGACCGAGCGGACGTTGCGCCGGGTCCGGTGGGGCCTGGTGCCGTCGTGGTCGAAGGACCCGTCGAGCGGCGCCCGGATGATCAACGCCCGCTCCGAGACCGCGGCCGACAAACCCGCGTTCCGGCGGGCGCTGTCATCGCGTCGCTGCCTGCTGCCCGCCGACGGCTGGTACGAGTGGCAGCGCCGCGACACCGACACCGGCAAGACCAAGCAGCCGTACTTCACCTGTTTCCAGGACGGGTCGTCGATCGCGATGGCCGGCCTCTGGGAGTACTGGAAGCCCAAGGACGAGAAGCTGCTCGCGGAGTACCCCGACGGCCTGGTGACGGTTGCGGTGCTGACGACCGAGGCCGTCGGTCCGCTCGCCGACGTCCACGACCGGATGCCGCTGGTGCTCGACCCCGGCGACTGGGACGCCTGGCTCGACCCGGACGCCGACTCGACGGCGCCGGCCGTGACCCGGCTGCTGGCCCCGCCCGCGGCCGCGCTCGTCGACCGGATGGAGCTGCGGCCCGTCTCGAACCGGGTGAACAACGTGCGCAACAACGGCCCCGAGCTGCTGGAGGCGCTGCGGCCCGAGGACGTCGACGAGGCCCTGCAGCTCGATCTCCTGAACACCGGGACGAACCCGTGATGACCCTCACCGCGACCGACGTCCGCGAGATCGACACGCCGCACGGGCCCGCCCGCGTCCACCTGCTCCCGGGCGACGACCGCGGCGTCCTGCTGATCGGCCACGGCGCCGGTGGTGGTGTGTCCGCGCCCGACATCGTCGCCGCAGCCGGGGTCGCGCACGTCGCCGGCCTGCACGTCGGGCTCGTCGAGCAGCCCTACCGGGTCGCGGGCAGGCGCGCCCCCGCTCCCGCGGCCCAGCTCGACGCCGCATGGACCGCCGTGTGCGCCGCCGTCCGCGGCATCTGGGACGTCACGCCGTTCCTGGTGGGCGGGCGCAGCTCCGGGGCCCGCGTCGCCTGCCGGACGGCCGCGGCCACGGGTGCCGACGGCGTGCTCTGCCTGGCGTTCCCCGAACACCCGCCGGGCCGTCCGGAGAAGACCCGGGCCCCGGAGATCGACGCCGTCACCGTGCCGGTGCTGGTGGTGCAGGGGGAGCGCGACCCGTTCGGCCGCCCGGGGCCCGCACCCGGCCGGGAGGTCGTCGTCATCACGGGCGACCACTCGCTGAAATCCGACGTGAACGGTCTGCGCGGCGCCGTCGGGTCCTGGTTGGAGGCTCGGCTGCGCCGCTAGGGTCTTCCCCCATGCGAGGACTCGAGGGGGAGCCGTGCTGATCACGACGATGAACGACGTTCCGGGGCGGACGATCCAGCAGGTGCACGGCGAGGTGTTCGGGCTGACGGTCCGCTCGCGCAACGTCGGCTCGCAGATCGGGGCGGCGCTCAAGTCGCTGGCCGGCGGCGAGCTCAAGGGCATGACCAAGAACCTGGAGTCCAGCCGTCAGGAGGCCATCGAGCGGCTCATCGCGGCGGCGCAGGCATTGGGGGCCAACGCCGTCGTGGCGATGCGGTTCGACACGACGGAGATGGGTGACACCTGGACCGAGGTGTGCGCCTACGGAACGGCCTGCACCGTCGTCTGAGCGGCGCCTCGGGGCTAGCGCACCGAGATCGGCGCCACGGTCGCGTTCGCGGCGACGGCCAGGTCATGGGGTGTCAGCTCGACCTCCAGGCCGCGCCGGCCGCCGCTGCAGAACACGGTGTCGAAGTTTCCGGCCGACGCGTCGAGGACGGTCCGCAGCCGCTTGCGCTGGCCCAGGGGGGAGATGCCGCCGGCGACGTAGCCGGTGGCGCGCTCGGCGTCGGCGACATCGGCCATCCTCGCCCGCTTGCCGCCGACGGCCGCGGCGAGCGCCTTGAGGTCGAGGCTGCCCGCGACCGGGACTATCCCCACGGTGAGGACACCGTCGACGTCGGCCACCAGCGTCTTGAACACGCGCTCGGGGGCGACGCCCATCGCCTCGGCGGCCTCGGTCCCGTACGCCTGACCGGCGCCGTGGACGTAGGTGTGCACGACGTGCGCGATCTTCTGCTTGGTCAGCAGCGCCGTCGCGGGCGTTCCCTTCCCGGCCACGCTGTGAGACTAAGCGCGGCCGTCCCGGGAATCCGTGGGGGGAGGGTCGCGTTCCACCCAACGTGACGCACGCAGTGATGGACCCGCCCACCCGGGGGAGGGGCGTACCCTTCCCCGCAGACCTGACCACGGCCGACGTGGTCGGGCATGACCTGTCGGGGGTGCTGCACCCCCTGCTCGGAAGGAGCGCGGTGCCCGCCACCCCGGCGTCACCCGAACCGGCCGCGGACGCCACCGCGCCCGCCTCGCCGGAGGCCGACGACACCACCGTCGTCGACGACAGTGCGGCCGCCGAGAACGGTGCGGTCGACCGTTCGGCCGAGACCACCGAGGAGCGCACCGCACGCTTCGAGCGTGACGCGATGCCGCTGCTCGACCAGCTCTACGGTGCTGCGCTGCGGATGACGCGCAACCCCGCCGACGCCGAGGACCTCGTCCAGGAGACGTTCCTCAAGGCCTACTCGGCGTTCCACACGTTCCGCGAGGGCACGAACCTCAAGGCGTGGCTCTACCGGATCCTCACCAACACCTACATCAACGGCTACCGCAAGCGGCAACGCCAGCCGCTGCAGTCGCCGACGGACGAGATCACCGACTGGCAGCTGGCCCAGGCGGGTGAGCACAGCTCCACCGGTCTGCGTTCGGCCGAGGTCGAGGCGATGGACAACCTCCCCGACGACGCGGTGAAGGCGGCGCTGCAGGCGCTGCCGGAGGACTTCCGCATGGCGGTCTACCTGGCCGACGTCGAGGGCTTCGCCTACAAGGAGATCGCCGAGATCATGGGCACTCCGATCGGCACGGTCATGTCGCGCCTGCACCGGGGCCGTCGTCAGCTGCGTGACATGCTGACCGACACGGCGCGTGAGCGCGGCTTCATCCGCGGCGAGCAGCAGGAGGCGAGCCGATGAACTGCGGCGGATCCCACGAGACCAACTGCTCCGAGGTCCTCGCCGAGGTATGGCTGTTCCTCGACCAGGAGTGCGACCAGACGCGGCGCGCACTGCTCGCCAAGCACCTCGACGAGTGCGAGCCCTGCCTCGCCGAGTACGGCATCGACGAGAAGCTGAAGGCCCTGCTGGCCAGCAAGTGCGGTGGCGAGCACGCCCCGGACGGGCTGCGCGACCGGCTGCGCCACCAGATCCGCCACGCCGTGCTGGAACAGGCCGAGGTCACGATGGAGCAGGGGCCGGGAGGCACGACGATCGAGGTCCGCACGACGCGCATCGAGCGCCGCGGCTGAGCAGGTCCGCACCCGGACAGCACGAGAGCCGGTTCCCGAACTCGGGGGACCGGCTCTCGTCGTCTCCGGCGTGGCGTCAGCTGTTGGGACGCTTGCCGTGGTTCGCGCCGTTCTTCTTGCGGTCACGCTTCTTGCGGCCTCGCTTGGACATGGATCCTCCTCACAGCAACTCGTCGCGGAATGGGTCCAGTCTCCCACGTGGTTGGATGGACGCTTCGCCGGTGGGGCCACAGGACGGGACGGTGACGGGTGTCGACGCTGAGTGAGCTGCTCGCGGCACACACGCAGCTGCCCGGCGAGGCGGTCGACCATCTGCAGCGGGTCGTCGCCGAGTGGCAGCTGCTGGCGGACATGTCGTTCGCCGACTTCCTGCTCTGGATCCCGCTGCCCGACGCCGACCACGCCCTCGCGGGCGGCGCCACCGAGTTCCTCTGCGTCGCGCAGGCCCGCCCCGACACCGCGCCCACCGCGCACCCGCAGGACATCGTCGCCGCACGGGTCTCGGCCGTCGACAACCCGCAGCTGCGCCGAGCGGTCATCGAGGGTCGCATCTGCCGCGAGGAGGACCCGCGCTGGCACCTGGAGGTGCCGGTCCGGCGCGAGACGATCCCGGTGCGGCACAACGGCCGCGTCCTCGCCGTGCTGTCCCGCGACACCAACCTCGCGATGCCGCGGGTGCCCAGCCCGCTGGAGATCGCCTATCTCGGCAGCGCGTCGGACCTGTGCCAGATGATCGCCGACGGCACGTTCCCGCCCGCGGCGAGCGTCGCCGGCGCCGACACCAGCCCGCGCGCCGGTGACGGCCTGATCCGGCTCGACTCCCGCGGCCTGGTCGCGTACGCCAGCCCCAACGCGCTGTCGGCCTACCACCGGATGGGGCACGCAAGCGACCTCATCGGCCTGCCGCTCGCCGAGGCCACCCGCAAGCTCGTCCGCGATCCGTTCGACGCCGCGGAGGTGGTGGCGCGCATCGAGTCCGCGCTCGCCGGCCGGTCGTCGCTGCGGCTGGAGATCCGGGCCCGCGGCGCGGTGATGCTGGTGCGCGCCCTGCCGTTGCGCCCGCGTGGCGACGCCGCCGGCGCCCTCGTGCTGGTCCGTGACGTGACCGACCTGCGCCGCCGCGATCTCGCGCTGCTGAGCAAGGACGCGACGATCAGGGAGATCCACCACCGCGTCAAGAACAATCTGCAGACGGTTGCCGCGCTGCTGCGGCTGCAGGGCAGGCGCACGTCGATCCCCGAGGCCAAGCAGGCCCTCGACGAGAGTGTGCGCCGGGTCAGCTCGATCGCCCTGGTGCACGAGGCGCTGGCGTACTCCGTCGCCGAGCAGGTCGACATCGACAGCCTGATCGACACCGTGCTGCCGGCCATCGGCGACGGGGCGACGGCCGAGGTGCGCGCCAAGGTCCGCCGCGAGGGGAGCTTCGGGACGCACCCGGCCGCGATGGCGACACCGCTCGTCCTCGTCGTGACCGAGCTGGTGCACAACGCGCTGCGGCACGCCTTCGAGGCGGGTCAGGCCGGCGAGGTCGTCGTGTCGGCCACGCGGTCGGCCGGGAAGATCGTCGTGGTCATCGCCGACGACGGGCGGGGGCTGCCGGAGAACTTCGACCCGGAGCTCGCCAACGGGCTCGGGCTGCAGATCGTGCGGACGCTCCTGCACTCCGAGCTCGACTCGTCGCTGCAGCTCAGGCCCCGTCCAGGGGGCGGTACCGAGGCCGTTCTCGAGCTCCCTCTGGGGGGGAGATAGCCTGACACCGTGATCCCAGGTACCGGTGCCGTGGTCGCGCTGGTTCCGTGGCCCGGGATCGCCCCCCACCTGGTGCGCCCCCACGTGGTGAGCGCCCGGTGAACGCACCGCGGGCCCGAAGCCGGTGGCGTCCGGCATTCGGGCCCGCGGTCAGGGAGCTTCTCTGCTTCTTCGCTCTCTGACTTCTTCTCGTAGTGGGCTGCGTAGGCGTCGCGGCCCGACCGAGGACGAAGTCAGGCGGTACGAGCGCGCGTCCGGGCGTTGCGGCGCTTCAGCGCACGACGCTCGTCCTCGCTCATGCCGCCCCAGACGCCTGCGTCCTGCCCGCTCTCCAGCGCCCACGCGAGGCACTCGGTGACGGCGGGGCAGCGACGGCAGACCGTCTTCGCCTCGGCGATCTGAAGCAGCGCCGGGCCGCTGGTGCCGACCGGGAAGAAAAGCTCCGGGTCCTCGTCGCGGCATACGGCGTGGTGACGCCAATCCATGTCGGTGTGCTCCTCGTAGTGCGCGATCGGGGTCGCGCCGATCGACTGTGAGTCTGTCACGGTGTTTCCGTGCTTGTGAAGGATTTCACGAGCACGGCGGGTCTTCAAGGGGCCAGGTCCGTCCGGGTGAGCATCCTCACCCACTCTTCCCAACGAAGACCACCGGATTTAGTTACCGGCGGGCCATTTCGTCACGATGAGCGACAAACCCATTCCCGGTCCACTGCTTTCCGGGTACCCGGTCTGCAACGAACCAAAGGTGCGGGGGGTTCCCGCGGTGGTGCCGTGGTGCTCGTCTAGATTGGAGGACTGTTTCCCCAGGTGCGAGACCCTTGCGGCTCGACGGTCCGCGGCGAGCGGTGAATGGACCGCCTTTGTCACTCCGTCGAGTGACGACGCCGTTCGGCTACGACGAGCAGCCCCTCTCACACGACGACGCGCAGCGCACGGGGCACCGCACGGAACTCCATCTCCGTCCGCGCGCCGATGTGGTCGCCGTCGATCTGCAGCGCCAGCGGCTTGTCGGAACGCACCTTCACCCAGGCCACGGCGTCCTGACGGGCGACGTGGCGGCCCCGCGGGTCGCCGTCGGGGCGCAGCGCCTGCCGCAGCACACCCGCGATCGTCGGCACCCCGAGGTCCTTCAGCGCGAACAGCGCGAGCCCATCGGTGAACGAGGCGCCGGGGTTGAGCCGCACCGCCCGCCCGTCCAGATACGTCCACGGATCGGTGTTGCTGACGAACGCCAGCCGCACACCCTCCAGCGGTGCCGCACCCGGGATCTCGACGGTCATCGACGGCGGCCGGCGCCGCTCGTTCCAGTACTCCCGCAGCGCGGTGCGCGCGTAGCGCATCGGCGTGGCCTCCAGGCCCTGCGCGCGCGCCCGCTCGACGGCCGCCACGACCTCGGCGTCGAGCCCCAGGCCCGCGTTGAAGGTGAACCAGCGGTCGGCCGTGCGGCCGAGCCCCACGAGCCTGCTGCGCTGTTCCTCCAACGCGTTGAGGATCGTGCCGGTCGCCTCCATGGGATCGCGCGGCATCCCGAGAGCCCGGGCGAACACGTTGGCCGATCCACCCGGCACCACCGCGAGCGCGGGCGCCGACGACGGATCCGACGGCAGGCCGCGCGCCAGCATCCCGTTGACGACCTCGTTGACCGTGCCGTCGCCGCCGAGGGCGACCACCAGCTCGATGCCGTCGGCGACCGCCTGCTCGGTGACCTCCGCCGCGTGACCGCGGTAGTCGGTGAGCAGGACGTCGAGCTTCAGCTCGCTGGCGAGCGCGTGCGCCAGCACGTCACGTCCCGCCGGAGTGGTGGACGTGGCCTGCGGGTTCACCACGAGCAGCGCGCGCACCGACGCCAGGATAGTCAGGCCTATCCTGCGGTCGTGACGTCCGAGTCCGAACCGCCCGCCGCGGCCGCCGCGCGGCCGGCCCCGCAGACGCCGCCGCAGGTCAGGCTCGCGGGGGTCGTCGTCGCTCTCCAGGGCCTGGTCGGTGTCGTGTTCGGCGTGGTCCTGCTCGTCCGCGGGCTCGGCGCCGGCGCGGGCGTCCGCTTCGTCCTGGGTGAGACCGGCTACTTCGTCCTCATCGGGGTCGCCTGCGTCGCGATCGGCGTCGGCCTGCTGCGCGGCAGGCGGTGGGCGCGCAGCCCCGCGATCGTCGTCGAGCTGCTGCTGCTGCCCGTCGTCTACTCACTGCTGGGGCCGTCCAAGCAGATCGTGTGGGGCATCGTCGTCGGCGCCGTCGTGATCGCGACGTTCCTGCTGCTGATCAGTGAGCGTTCCCGTGAGTGGGCGCTGGACCTGCACGACCGCTCAACGCGCTGAGCGCCTGCCCGTCGAGCCGGAAGTTGGTCCACTCGTCCATCCCGACGGCGCCCAGCGCACGGTAGAACTCGATCGACGGCGTGTTCCAGTCGAGCACCGACCACTCCAGCCGGGCGAACCCGCGCCGCGTGCACTCCGCCGCCAGTGTCGCCAGCAGCCGCAGCCCCAGCCCGTGGCCCCGGTGGGAGGGCTGCACGTAGAGGTCCTCGAGGTGGATGCCGTGCACGCCCTCCCACGTCGAGAAGTTCAGGAACCACAGCGCGCAGCCGACGACCCGCCCGTCGGCGACCGCGACGTGCCCGAACAACGCGGGCGCCGGACCGAACAGGGCCGAGTGCAGCTGGCCGGACGTCAGGTGGCACGACTCGGGTTCCCGCTCGTACTCGGCGAGCTCGAAGACCAGCGCCACGACGGCGTCCACGTCGTCCTGCTCGATCGGGCGCACGGAACCGGGTGTCGTCACACGCTGACCGTAACCGCGGGCCGAAGACGATCACCCTGGAGCTCGACGGGGGAAACCTGTGGGCCGGACGGAGCAACCTCCCTGCCTCCCACTCGTCTAACCAGGGGGGAACTCGGAAGGGGAACGTCGTGGGACGGCACTCGAAGGTCAGCGCGCTCCGGTCGCGCCGGCGGCTCACCGCCGTGACGGTCGGCGCCGTCGGCCTCGGCTCGGTGCTCCTCGGCCCCGCCGCCCAGGCGGCCACCGGTCCGGCGGCCGGTGCGCAGCCCGCGGGCGACGCGACGACCCTCGTCGAGGGCACGCCCTGCACCACCACGGCCAAGGCCTGCGTCGACCTCGCGACCCGCCAGGCATGGCTCATCACCGACGGCAAGGTCGACGGCGGACCCGTCGCGATGATGCCGGGCGCGCCCGACCAGCCCACGCCCGTCGGCACCTTCCACGTGCAGTGGAAGGACCCGCACCACGTCAACACCCTCGACCAGCCGATGCCCTGGTCGGTGTTCTTCGCCGACGGCGGCGTCGCGTTCCACGAGGGCAGCCTGACCCGATACTCAGCCGGCTGCGTGCACCTGTCCGATGCCGACGCCCAGCACTACTACCAGACGCTGCAGGTCGGCGACGAGGTCCAGGTCCACTGACCTGGACGGTGGTCAGCCCGCAAGCGCAGGGGTGACGTTCGTCGCCGCGAGCTGGGGTGCCTCCCGCTCGAAGCCCAGCACCGCCCAGGCCGCCGGGTCCATCGCGATGTGCTGCCCGCCCCCGGCGGACATTCCGATCCAGCGCGCCATCAGCACCCTGCTGAACTGGCCGTGCCCCACCAGGACGACGTCACCGGCGTCGAGGTGCGAGCGGGCGTCCGCCAGCATCGCGTCGGCCCGCTCCGTCACCTGTTCGGCCGTCTCGCCGCCGGGCGTCGGATGCGTCCACACCGTCCAGCCCGGAACCGTCTCGCGGATCTCCGGCGTGGTGACGCCCTCGTACTCGCCGTAGTCCCACTCCGCGAGCCGGTCGTCGATCCGGTCGATGTGCAGGCCCGCCAGCTCGGCCGTGACCCGCGCCCGGATCCGCGGACTCGCGACGACCAGCGCGGGTGGCTCGCTCGTCCCGCGCAGCCGGGGGAGCAGCGCCCCCGTCGCGACCGCGCGATCGCGGCCACGCTCGGTCAGCTCGATGTCGGTGCGGCCCGTGTGCTTCCCCGTCTGCGACCACTCGGTCTCGCCGTGGCGCAACAGGAAGACCCGGCCGGTGCTCGTCCCCACCGCGCCACCGTAGGGCGTAGCGGCCTCCCGCGGGGCGGTCCGTTCACCCAGGACCGAGGATCGGTGGCACGACCGTCGCGACGGTTCCCCGATCCGCTGCGGTCAGGCCCGGCGTCGCGCCCGCAGGACGGTGTCGCTGATCGTCCAGTCCCGGCCGTCGCCGTCGGTCCACGGCCGCGTCCGCGCCTCCGAGGTGATGACGGTCCACTCCGCCGGATCGAGCACCCCCGCGACGTCGTCGGCGGTGAAGAACAGCTCCGGGATCGGCGGGCGGGGCACGCCGGCGGCCAGGTCGTCGGGATGGTGGGCGACGACCAGCAGGGTCCCGCCCGGCGCGGTCGCCGCCGCGAGCCGGCGGTGCAGGTCGTCGCGCATGCCCGGCCGCAGGTGCACGAAATGGGCACTGACCAGGTCGTACCGTCCAGGCGGCGGCTCCACCGTGGCGTCGAGGTGCAGCCAGGTCGTCCTCGCGGCGAGCCCGGCCCCGCGCGCGTGCGCCGCGGCGCGGTCCAGTGCGACCTGCGAGACGTCGACTCCCGTCGCCGTCCAGCCACGCTCGGCGAGCCAAGCGACGTCGGCGCCCTCGCCGCACCCGACGTCCAGGGCGGTGCCGGGGGAGAGGTCCGCCGCCTCGGCGACCAGGGTCGGGTTGGGACGACCACTCCAGATCGTGGGCGCGGAACGGTAGCGGCCGTCCCAGAAGGCCTCGTCGAACACCATGTCCGCCAGGTCGGGGACCTCGCGCAGGTCGCGGTGGTCGGCGTGCGGGGTGGGTGTCTCGCTCATGTCCCCACCGTCGCTCGGATCGGTTCACAACGGCAAGCGGTCGTGCCGGAACGGCAACGTGGCGAGCCCGCCTGGAAAATGTGGCGAGCCCGCCCGGAAACGGGCGGCATACTCGACGTCCACACCGACACCGGGACCGCGTCCCCGGCGTCACGCTGCTCGGTGACGCCGCGCACCTGATGAGCCCCTTCGCAGGCGAGGGTGTTGGAGGAGCGGGTCGCACACGCCGTCGAGGTCGGGCTCCACGCCCGCCCCCTACCGGCCGCGCGCCAGGTCCACGAGCTCGGCGGCGTCGGCGGTGGGCACGGGAGCCCAGAATTCGGCGGGCGGCACCGCCTCGACGGTCACGCCCGCGCCGGCCGGGCTGCTGAAACCGACGCGGAACGAGTGCAGGTACGTCCGCGGCTGCGGCGGATCGGTCTTGCGCAGGAACAGCGGGTCCCCGACGATCGCGTGCCCCACCCACGCCAGGTGCACCCGGATCTGGTGCTTGCGGCCCGTCACCGGGTCGGCGCGCAGCACCACGGTGTCGCCGTCGTCGAACAGCGACGTGCACTCGGTCCGGGACGGGAAGTTCTTGCGGGCGTGCTCGTCCTCGGCGCGGACGAACCAGCGGCCCTCCTCGAACCGGATGTGCTCCCGGTCGGCCGCCACCCGGATCCGGCCGCTGCCCGCCGTCATCAGCGGGACGTCGATCATCGCCGCGGTCGGGAACCCACCCGGCCGGCAGACCGCCAGGTAGGACTTCGCGACGGTGCGCTGCTGGAACTGCCGCGTCAGCGCGCCGTGCGCCTCCTTCGACTTGGCCAGCAGCACCGCGCCCGAGGTCACCTTGTCGATCCGGTTCACCCAGCGCAGCTCCTCGCCGCCGTCCGCGGCGATCGTCACCAGGTCGGTGTCGTGCCGCTCGCCCATCACCGACAGACCCGGCGGCTTGTCGACGACCAGGCACGACTCGTCCTCGAACAGGACCGTCCCGGCACGCAGCTCCGACCAGCGACTCACGCGGCGATCCTCTCAGGGCGTGTGAGCACTCCTGTGCTGCGGCTCATGATCGCCGCTGCGCGTCTGCTGCTGGCCGGACTCGCCGCAGCGTTGCTGCTCGGCGCCTGCAGCGCCACGGTCGACGGGTCCCCCGCCCCCGCGTCGGGGCCGGGGGACCGGCTGCAGCCGAGAACGGGAACTTCGACCGCGCCGCCGCGACCCGCATCGCCGACCGGATCATGGGGCGTCGAGCGGGGGCTGACGTCGCCCCTCCCGCGTTGCCGGCCGGCGCGACGCCGCCGACACTGCCGGGATGGAGCACGAGGATCGCGCCCGGCAGCACGCCGAGCTGGCCGAGTCGCACATCGCCGACGACGACGCATCGGCCCACGCGTCGCTCGCCGCCTACTACGCGTCGCTCGAGACGAACCAGCTCCTGCGCGAGCTGCTCGCCCAGCGTTCGACGGCGCCGCGGCTCGTGCCGCCGGCCCGGACCGACCCGTCGCAGCGTCCGGGTCGCGGGAACCCGCCGCTGTCCCCGCCGATGCCCCCGATCCCGCCACGCCCGGGCCTGCCCCCGGAGATGTGACCGGCACCGAGACCAACAGCAGTGCTGTCCCCGGCGCGGGGGACAGCACTCCTGTCGGTGTCGACGCGCGTCCTCAGCGGAGCAGCAGGACGATCACGACGACCAGGGCCACCACTACGAGTCCGATGAGCAGGCCCAGCAGCAGGCGCGTCCGGCCGGTCTTCGGTACCTCGGGCGCAGCGCCGGCCTCGATCACGGCCGTCGTCGCGATGCGGCGCACGGTGCCGGCGTCCCCGTCGGCGGCGTCGAGGACGTGCTGCGGGGTGACGCCGAAGCTCCCACGAAGAACGGCGCTGACCCACGGGAGCGATCCCCGCTGGTCAGCGCCGTTTTCAGCGCCTGGATCAGGCAGCCTGCTTGGTCTCCCAGAAGATCTTGTCGATCTGGGCGATGTAGTCGAGCAGCTCCTGGCCCGTCTTGGGGTCGTTGGAGCCCTTGGTGCCCGAGGCACCGGCGGCCTTGGTGGCCTTGTTGAACAGCTCGTGGAGCTCGGGGTACTTCTCGAAGTGCGGGGGCTTGAAGTAGTCGGTCCACAGCACCCACAGGTGGTGCTTGACGAGGTCGGAGCGCTGCTCCTTGATCTCGATGGCGCGGGCGCGGAAGGAGACGTCGTCGTTGCCCTGGTACTTCTCCTGGATCGCCTTGACCGACTCGGCCTCGATCCGTGCCTGGGCGGGGTCGTAGACGCCGCAGGGGAGGTCGCAGTGCGCGGTGGCCTCGAGCTGCGGGCGGAAGATGCGGGACAGCCGCATTGGTCCTCCCAATCGTGGGTCTCTGGTGATCGTTCTGGCGTCGCCAACCCTACCCTCGGACCTTCGGGTCGACAGTGTGACGGCGGGAGGTGGTGTGACGTGCGGTGGTGGCGTCGGGTGGCGGTGCGGGGGCCGTCGATGTCGCCGACGCTGTCGGACGGTGATGTCGTGGTCGTCCGGTTCGGCGCGGCGGTGCGGGCCGGCGACGTCGTGCTGGTGCGGTGGGTGTCGCGTCCGGGTCAGCTGTCGGTGAAGCGGGCGGTCCGGCCCGAGGCCGGCGGCTGGTGGGTCGAGGGCGACAACCCCTTCGGGTCGACGGACTCCCGGACGCTGGGGCCGGCGGAGGTGGACGCGGTTGTCGTCGGCCGGTTGTGGCCGAGGCCGGGGCGGCTCAGGACGAACGGAACGCGACGGTGAAGCACGCCCCGCCCTCGGGGGCGGGGGAGGCGGAGATCGTGCCGCCCATGCGGGTCACCAGCCCGTGGACGAGTGCCAGACCCACGCCACCGGTGCCGACGGGCCGGTGCCCGCGGTAGCGGTCGTGCAGGGCGCCGCGTTCGAAGACCAGCGGGTAGTCGTCGGGGGCGAGGCCGGGACCGCCGTCGCGGACCTGCACCGTGCCTGCCCGCGCGGCGAGCACCAGCGGGGCACCGGCGGGGACGAGGCGCAGCGCGTTCTCGGCGAGCCCGTCGACGACCTGCCGCAGCCGCCGCGGATCGGCCCGCACCGGGACCGGGGCCGGTGGGAGGTCGAGGCGGAAGTCCACACCTGCTGCCGCGCAACGTGCCCGCCACACCGCGGCGGCTTCGGTGAGCAGCGCGACGAGGTCGACGGTGGTCATGTCGACGCGGAAGTCGTCGGCCTCCAGGCGGGCGAGCTCCATGAGGTCGGCGACGAGCCGGTCGAGGCGCTGGGCCTCGTGCAGGATCGTGGTGCCGGCGGCGCGGGCGCCGTCGCCGGTGACGACGCCGTCGGCGAGGGACTCGGCGAAGCCGCGGACGGCGGTGAGCGGTGTGCGCAGCTCGTGGGACACCGAGAGCAGGAACTCGCGCTGGCGCCGTTCGCTGCGGGTCAGGGCGTCGGCGAGCTCGTTGACGGCCGTCGCGACCTCGGCGACCTCGCCCGGCCCGGCGAGGGGGACCCGGACGTCGCGCCGCCCGGTGCGCAGCATGTGGGCGGCGGAGGCGGTGCGGCGCAACGGCCGCGCGAGCAGGGTGCCGACAACCCCGCCGACGAGCAGCGCCACCGCGGCGCCGGCCAGCAACGCGAACGCCAGGTTGCGACGGATGAGCCCGGTGCCGAGCGGCCCGGTGTCGGTGGTGCGTGCCAGCGCGAACGCCCCGGCGGGAGTCGGGCGGGCCTCGACGATCCAGGTCCGGCCGTCTGCGCCGACGACCGCGGAGACGGGGACGCCGGTGAGCGCGCGGTCGGCGTCGGCGCGGCGCAGTGCGACGGCGACGTCGGGGCCCGGGGCGGGCAGCCGGAGCGTGTCACCGAGCCCGACGACGGCGACGTCCTGGCCCTGCAGGACCTGCACGACGGCGCGGAACCCGGCGGCGGTGGGTGCCGGGGCGAGCTGGGCGGCGACGACGTCGGCCTGCTGGGCGAGGACGTCGCGGGTGACCTGCCGGGCGGTGGCGCCGACGAGGCGCAGCCCGACGAGCGCGGCGACGACGACGGCGACGATCGCGACGAGCAGGCAGCTGGCGGTGACCCGGAACGCCAGCGAGGTGCGCGTGCGCACGGTGTCGCTCATGACGCCGCGTACCCGACCCCGCGCACGGTCCGGATGGGGCTGGCGTCGCCGAGCTTGGCGCGCAGCTGGGCGACGTGGACGTCGACGGTCCGGGCCCCCGAGGACGCGGTGTAGCCCCAGACGGCGGCGAGGAGCTGGTCGCGGGAGAACACCCGGCCGGGGGTGCGCACGAGGTGGGTGAGCAGGGCGAACTCGGTGGCGGTGAGCGCCACCTCGGCGCTGCCTGCGCGGACGCGGCGCTGGTCGACGAGCAACTCGACGTCGCCGATCCGCAGCACTTCGTCGTCGCGGGCGGGGCCACCGCCCGCGCGACGCAGGACCGTCCGCACCCGGGCGACGAGCTCGCGAGGGCTGAACGGCTTGGTGACGTAGTCGTCGGCGCCCATCTCCAGCCCGAGGATGCGGTCGATCTCGTCGTCGCGGGCGGTCACGAACAGGACGGGGGTCCAGTCCTCGGCGGCGCGCATCCGGCGGCAGATCTCGACGCCGTCGATCCCGGGCAGCCCGACGTCGAGGACGACGGCGGCGGGGGAGAGCCTGCGGACGGCGTCGAGTCCGGCGGTGCCGTCGTGCTCGACGTGCACCCCGAACCCGTCCTTGCGCAGGTAGAGCCGGATGAGGTCGGCGATCGCCGGTTCGTCCTCGACGACCAGGACGAGCGCGCGTCCGTTCGCGTCGAGCGACACCTGTGCTGCACCTCCGGACGCCGGCGTGGGAGCCGGTGGCGTGGATCGTGCCACCGACGGTCCGCGACTCACCCCCCGCCGTCGCTCGCGACCTGGGACTCGACGGCCCCGACGGTCGCGACGAGGAGCACCACCCCCCGCGTCCTCACGACGCGCAGTCCTCCTGCTGGATGCCCTGCACGGTCGACTTCGCCTTCGTGAGCTCGTCGAGCCGCGCCTGGCGGTTCCCGACGCGGGCGGAGATCAGGTCGGCCAGCGCGTTGTCGCCGGCGGCGCGGGCCCTGGTCTCCCTGGCCTCGAGCCACGCCGTCGACCCCTTGGTGCTCGCGTCCCCGTTGATCCGGGTGGTCACCTTGTCGATGCGCGCGAGGATCGCCGGGATCCGGTCGGTGCAGGTCTTCGCGTTCGTCGCACCGGCTGTCGTGGGCGGCGGGGCGTCGGCGAACGCGGTGCCGCCGCCGACGACCAGCGCTCCCGCGGTGGCCCCTGTCGCGACCAGTCCGCCGACCCATCGGTTGACTCGCATCCGTCGTCCTCCTGCATCCGGGTCCGGCGGCGATGACGTGTGCCGGACACCGACGACGATGCCGAGCCGACGTGAACGACCGGTGCGGGAAATGTTCGGGTCGTGTCAGGGCGCCGTCGCACCCGTGACACACCCGCGTCGGAGTGCGTGCGGTAAGAGAGTGCATCCGAAGAACCGGGTACAGGAGGCATCACATGATCTTCATCGTCTTCAGGCTCGACGTCCGCCCGGACAAGCGCGAGGACTTCCTCGACGGCATCGTCCGCTACTCCGGGCAGGTCCGCGACGAGCCCGGCAACCTCTTGTTCAGCTGCTACGAGAGCGTCGAGCGGGCCAACGAGTACACGGTCCTCGCCAACTACGTCGACCAGGCGGCGGGGGAGGCGCACGTGTCGTCCGAGCACGCGAAGTGGTTCTTCGGCTGGCTGCCGTCGGTGGTGACGGCGCAGCCGAAGATCGTCTTCACCGAGCTCCCGGGCGACGGCTGGGGCCCGATGGGCGAGGTCGTGATGGAGGACGCCTAGCGGGAGGCGTATACGACGACGGTGTTGCCCCACGGGTCGCGCGCGACGGCGCGGACCTCGTGGGGGCCCTCCTCCGGCGCGCGGACGACCGTGCCGCCGGCCTCGAGCAGCGCGGTGAGCGCGGACGGGACGTCGGCGACCTTGATCGACGCGGCCGGCATGCCGTCGGTGAGGTCCTCCTCCGGCGCGGCCAGCGCGAGCGTCGTGCCGCCGGCGTCCAGGGCGGCGTAGCGCGAGCCGTCGACGAACTTCGTCGCGAACCCGAAGACGGAGCCGTAGAACTCGACCGCCGCGGCGACGTCGGCCACGGGGTGCAGGACGTTGCCGATGCGGGCGGGGGTGTCGGACACGGGGTCTCCACTTCGTCGGGGATGTCGTCGGGCGCAACCGCATCCTGTCCGGCCGGGGGGTCGCGAGAACAGGCGGGGGTGCAGGGTTGTGGGTATGACGACCGTGCGCACCGCCGACGGCACGAGCCTGCACGCCGAGGAGACCGGCGCGGGCGACCCGCTGATCCTGCTGCCCGGGCAGGGATCGAGCCATCTGATGTGGGGTCGCACGATCGGCCTGCTGGCCGCGCGGCACCGCGTCGTCCTGTTCGACTACCGCGGCACCGGGGCGAGCGAGATGCCGGCGGCCGGGTACTCGACCCGCGGGTTCGCGGGCGACGCCGTCGCCGTGCTCGACGCGCTCGGCATCGGGCGCGCCCACGTGTACGGGTTCTCGATGGGCGGGCGTGTCGCTCAGTGGGTGGCCGTCGACCACCCCGACCGCGTCGGCGCGCTGGTGCTCGGTGCGACGACCCCCGGTGACGCGCACGGGGTCCCGCGCCCCGAGCATGTGAACGAGCGGCTCGGCGCGGGCGGGGACCTGACGGAGTTCCTGCACAACCCGGCCTGGGCGCGGGCCCGGCTGCGGACGGAGGGCGTGTGCAACGACTGGCGGGTCGGGACCCGGCCGGTCGCCGCGCTGAGGCATTATCGGGCGAGCCAGGCCCACGACTCGTGGGACGGCCTGCCGTCGATCACCGCGCCCACGCTGTGCGTGCACGGCACCGAGGACGTGCTCAACGTCGTCGCCAACAGCGACCTGCTGGCCGGGCGCATCCCCGACGCACGGGTGCACCGCATCCCCGGTGCGCAGCACGGCTACTTCGAGGAGCAGGAGCAGGAAGCCGCCCGGGTGGTCCTCGACTTCCTGGCGGAGCACCCGATCACGGGGTGACGAAGACGACCCTGCCCGTCGGTGCCGGGCGTGGGTAACATCCGAGGAGAACCCGACCGCCTCCACGGCCGGCAGTGATCGCGACATCCGCGGTGACCGGCAGGTGGGGCAGTCCGGCACCGCGAGCGGGCGAACACCCGCGACCTCCGGTGTACGGAACGCGCGAGAAGTCGCGCCCACCCACACCCGAGGACGAGGGACCCCTGTCATGACCACCGCGCCCGAGCGCGCCCTGTCGGCGCCCACCCGCGACGAGATCTTCGACGCCCACCGCGGCGGCAAGCTGTCCACCGGCCTCACCGCCGCGCTGCGCGACCAGCGTGATCTGGCGATCGCCTACAGCCCGGGTGTCGCCGAGGTCAGCCGGGCCATCGCCGCCGACGTGTCCGTCGCCCGCACCCACACCTGGGCCGACCGGCTCGTCGCCGTCGTCAGCGACGGGACCGCGGTCCTGGGGCTGGGCGACATCGGCCCGCGTGCGGCGCTGCCGGTGATGGAGGGGAAGTCGGCCCTGTTCAAGACGTTCGGCGGGCTCGACTCCATCCCGCTGGTGCTCGACACCACCGACGTCGACGAGATCGTCGAGACGCTGGTGCGGCTGCGCCCGAGCTTCGGCGCGGTCAACCTGGAGGACGTCTCGGCGCCGCGTTGCTTCGAGCTGGAGGCACGGCTGGTCGAGGCGCTGGACTGCCCGGTCATGCACGACGACCAGCACGGCACCGCGATCGTGCTGCTCGCGGCGCTGCGCGGGGCGTGCGAGGTCACCGGACGCGACCTGACCGCTCTGCGGTTCGTGGTCTCCGGCGCGGGCGCTGCGGGCATCGCGTGCTCGCGCATCCTGCTGGCCGCGGGGGCGCGCGACGTGGTGCTGCTCGACTCGCGCGGCGTCGTCGACACCGCCCGCGGCGGTGAGAAGGCCGCGCTCGCGGCGATCACGAACCCGCGCGGCGTCACCGGCGGCATCGCCGAGGCGATGCAGGGCGCCGACGTGTTCGTCGGCCTGTCGGGCGCCCTGCTGCCCGAGGAGCTGCTGGCGGCGATGAACCCGGGCGCGATGGTGTTCGCTCTGTCCAATCCGGACCCGGAGGTGCACCCGGACGTGGCGGGCCGGTACGCCCCGATCGTGGCGACGGGCCGCAGCGACTTCCCGAACCAGATCAACAACGTGCTCGCGTTCCCGGGTGTCTTCCGTGGTGCGCTGGACGCCGGCGCGCGGCGGATCACCGAGTCGATGAAGCTCGCCGCGGCCGAGGCGATCTTCGAGGTCGCGCGCGACGACCTGGCCCTCGACCGCATCGTCCCGGGCCCGTTCGACCCGCGGGTCGCCCCGGCCGTCGCGGCCGCGGTGGCGGAGGCCGCGGATCGCGGTTGATCACGATCGTGGGGTCGGCCGGTCACGCAACGCAGCGTGAAGGGGATCACGTGCCCCACCTGGGGCTATTCCACCGGTCGGCCCTCGCGATCACAGCCTGTACGTGTTCTCGACGTACCTCACTCGGGGCGGCGTAGTCCGTCCGTGTGAAGTCGGCGCATCGAGTGGACGAGTGCCTCGTTGTCCAGTCAGCACCGTCGGCGCACTTGGTGGGGGAAGCCCGTGAGCGAGTTCGGACGTGGTCCCCGCGACGAGCGGGACGACAGCCGGGACGATGTCCCGGCCACGGAAGCCGTCGCCATGGCCGACCTGCGCCGTGCGCGGAAGGCCTCCGGTGGCCCGGCCGACCCGGACGCCGTGCGGTTCGCCGAGCACCTCGCGCGGGCCATCGACCGGGCCCCCGGCCACCCCGACGACGACATCGACACCGAGGTCCGCGACGAGGTCCGCGACGTGGCCATCGCCGCCGTCGCACCGGCGCCGGCGGCAGCCGACCCGCTCACCGACCCGCGCCGCGACCGTTCGTTCGGGCCCGCGCCGCTCGCGCCCGACACCGTCCATCCCGGACGTGTCGGCACCCGTTCCTCCGGTACCGACGCCCCGGCCCGCCCGGGTGTGGCGCCCGGCGTGCGGGACACGGCGTTCGGCCGCCCGACGCCCGCAGGCCCCGACATGCTGCCGTTGCCCGCCACCGCCGCCGTGGTGGTCGACCGCGCGGAGCGCATCGTCAGGGTCAACCCGGCGTTCGCCCGGCTCGCCGGCCGGATGCCAGGGGACTCCGAGGTCGGCCCCCTCGGGATGGCGCTGCGCAGGCTGCTCGTCGGCGGCGACGCCGACGCCCGGCTGATCCGTGCCGACGGCACGCTCGCCCGGGTCCGCGTCGTCCGCTGGGACCTCGCGATGGACCTGCAGGCCGTGGTGTTCGTCGAGCTCGGCTCGGCATCGGACGCCCGCCGCATCGCGGAGCTGGAGCGGATGGCGGGCGTCGGCACCTGGACCTACGAGCTGGCATCGGCGACGCTGCGCCGCAGTGGGTCCCTCGAGGATCTCTACCGGGCCGCCGGGATCGACCCCGACGCCGCCGACGGGCCCGTCGAGGGCGAGCAGGTCGCACTGCTGTGCCAGGGCCTGCGCGGTGGCAACCGCACGCCCGACCACCACGTCGACCTGCGGCTGCCCGGCGACCGGCTGCTGGGCTGCCGCGCCGTCGTCGAGCGCGCCGAGGACGGCACCCCGGTCCGGCTCATCGGCACCGTGCGCGACCTGTCGGCCCAGCGCCTCGCCGAGAACCGGCACCGCGCCGCGGGCGCCCGCTTCGCCGACCTCGTGGCGCTGCTGCCCACCGGGGTCCTGCTGCTCGACGCCGCGGGCCGCGTCCTCGACGCCAACCCGGCCGTGTGCGCGATCCTCGACACCGCGCCGGAGAACCTGCGCGGCGTCTCGGCGGCGGCGCTGTCCGCCGAGCCCGAGCCGCTGAGTGCCGACGGCCTGCCCGACTGGCTGCGCCGCGTCCCCGAGGGTGCCGAGCACGGCTACCGGATCGACGCGCTGCCGCTGCTGCGCGCCGACGGCACCCGCGTCTGGTGCGGCGTCGGGGTCACCGTCACCCGCGCCGACGACGGTGCCCCGCTGTTCCTGGTCACCTGCGAGGACGTCGACGACCGGCGTCGTGCCGCCGAGGTGCTGCGCAGCGCCGGCACGGTCGACCCGCTGACCCGCCTGCTCAACCGGGCCGCCGCGCTCGACGCGGTCGACCGGCTGCTGGCCGGCCCCGGTCGCGACGGCGTCGTCCTCGTCTGTGGCGACCTCGACGACTTCGCCCGCGTCAACTCCTCGCTGGGTCACGACGCCGGTGACGACGTCCTGGTCACGCTGGCGGCGCGGCTGCAGCGCGAGCTTCCGTTCGGCTGCACCGCGGCGCGGCTGTCGGGCGACGAGTTCGTCGTCATCTGCTCCGACCACGGCGAGGCGGGCGGCCCGGAACGGTTGGGGCACACCGTCGCGAACCTGCTGCGGACGTCGGTGACGGTCACGGGCCGGCCCGTCGAGGTCACCGCGTCGGTCGGGCTGGCCACGCCGACGGCCGACCCCGGCCTGCGGGCCGCTGACATGCTGCGCTTCGCCGAGGTCGCGATGCAGGAGGCCAAGAAGCGCTCCCGCGGCAGCGTGGGCGTGGCCACCGACGTCGTGATGCGCTCGGCGACGAGCCAGCTCGTCGTCGAGGCGGAGCTGCGGGCCGCGATCGCCGACGACCGGCTGGTGCTGCAGTACCAGCCGGTCGTGGCCGCCGACGGCACCGTCCGCAGCAGCGAGGCGCTGATCCGCTGGCCGCACCCGGAGCGCGGGATGATCCCGCCCGGCGAGTTCCTGCCGGTCGCGCAGCGCGGCGGCCTGATGCGCGAGCTGGACCTGTGGGTGCTGCGCACCGCCGCCCGCGAGGCGGCGTCGTGGGGGTCGCTGGCCGAGGTCGCGGTCGCGGTCAACCTGGCCGGCCTGCTGCCGGGCGACCCGGAGTTCGCCGACCTGGTCAACGCCACGCTCGCCGAGACCGGGCTCGACCACTCGCGGCTGATCCTCGAACTGGTCGAGACGAGCCTGGTCGCGCTTCCGCCGCACGCGTTGTCGGCCATGGCGGACCTCGTCGCGCGGGGCGTCCGGTTCGCCGTCGACGACTTCGGTACCGGCTACTCCTCGCTCGCGCGGCTCAAGGAGCTCCCTGCCCAGACGGTCAAGGTGGACCGCGCCTTCGTGACGGGTGTCGCCGACGACCCGGTCGACCACGCCGTCGCCCGCGCCGTCGTCGACATGGCACGCGCCATGGGGCGCACCACGGTCGCCGAGGGGGTCGAGACGCAGGCGCAGTTCGAGGCGTTGCGCGGCATCGGGGTCGACGCGTTCCAGGGCTGGTACTTCGCCCGGCCGCTCGACCCCGAGGCGATGCGCGCCGTGCTGCGCGCCCGCCGGCTGCGGGTGCCCCCGTCGACCGACGTCGCCTGAGCGCGACCGGCATCGGGCAGCCGGAGGGACCGCCCGTGGACGGTCGCGGTCCGGTCACATCGGTCGCGACTGTCGGCCCCCCGGGCTATCTTTCCGGGACTGCGGCGGCCGACAAGGGGCCGCCGGCGACGACGGGGGTACCCGGATGATCGAGTTCCGGGGCGTGAGCAAGCGCTTCCCGGACGGCACCATTGCGGTGGACGATCTCGACCTCGTCGTCGATTCGGGTCGTATCACCGTGTTCGTGGGGCCGTCCGGCTGTGGAAAGACCACCTCGTTGCGGATGATCAACCGCATGATCGAGCCCACCGGTGGCACGATCTCGGTGGAGGGCGAGGACATCATGTCCCGCGACGCGGCCGAGCTGCGCCGGGGCATCGGCTACGTCATCCAGCAGGCCGGCCTGTTCCCGCACCGCACCATCCTCGACAACGTGGCCACGGTCCCGTTGCTGTTGGGCTGGAACAAGAAGCAGGCCCGCGAGCGTGCGGCCGAGCTGATGGAGACGGTCGGGCTCGCACCCGAGATGGCCAAGCGCTATCCCGCGCAGCTGTCGGGCGGCCAGCAGCAGCGTGTCGGGGTCGCCCGCGCGCTGGCGGCCGACCCGCCGGTCCTGCTCATGGACGAGCCGTTCAGCGCGGTCGACCCCATCGTCCGCGAGACGCTGCAGGACGAGCTGCTGCGCCTGCAGTCGGAGCTGGGCAAGACGATCGTGTTCGTCACCCACGACATCGACGAGGCGATCAAGCTGGGGGACAAGGTCGCGGTGTTCCGCACCGGCGGCCATCTCGCCCAGTACGACGAGCCGGGCGTGCTGCTGTCCCGCCCGGCCGACGACTTCGTCGACTCCTTCGTCGGGCGCGACCGCGGCTACCGCGGGCTGGGCTTCCTGTCCTCGGACGGGCTTCCGATCGGCGACCTGCCGGTCGTCGCGATGGGCGACCGCAGGCCGAGCGACGGCTGGGCCCTCGTCGTCGACGGGGAGCGTCGCCCGCTGGGCTGGGCCGCCCGCGGCACCGGGACGGTCACCGAGGACTCGCTGGTCCCCGGGGGCTCCCTCTACGACGCCGGGGCGGGCTCGCTGCGCGCGGCGCTCGACGCGGCCCTGTCGTCGCCGTCCGGCCGCGGCGTGGCCGTCGACAGCGACGGCCGGGTGCTGGGCTCCATCGGTGCCGACGATGTGCTGCGCGGCCTCGCCGACTCCCGCAGCGCCGACGGCGCGCCCGAGGCCGATGCGACCGGCCGGGTCGGCTGAGGCGGGGCGTCGTGAACTGGGTGATCCAGAATCTCGGGTTCATCTCGAGCCTCCTCACCGACCACATCGTCTTCTCGCTGGTCCCCGTGGTGATCGGGCTGGTCATCGCCGTCCCGCTGGGCTGGCTGGCCAACCGCGCCGGGTTCGGCCGCGCCGTCGTGGTCAACCTGGCCGGGCTGCTGTACACGGTCCCGTCGCTGGCGCTGTTCGTATTCCTGCCGGTCATCCTCGGCACCGGGATCCTCGACCCGGTCAACGTGATCGTCGCGCTCAGCGTCTACACCGTCGCCCTGCTGGTGCGCACGGTCGCCGACGCGCTCGAGGCGGTCCCGCCGCTGCTGGTCGACGCGGCCACCGCGATGGGCTTCAAGCCGTTCCGCCGCTTCGTCGCCGCCGAGCTGCCGGTCTCGGTGCCGGTCATCCTGGCCGGTGTCCGGGTGGCGGCGGTGTCGTCGATCAGCCTCGTGACCGTCGGCTCCGTCATCGGCTTCGGCGGGCTCGGCCAGATGTTCACCGACGGCTTCCAGCGCAGCATCACCGCGGAGGTCGTCGCCGGGATCGTGCTGGTCGTCGCGCTCGCGCTGATCGTCGACGGGATCCTGCTGCTCATCGGCCGGGCCCTCACACCGTGGGACCGGGCCGCACGCGCGGTCGCGAAGGGGGCGACGGCGTGAACTTCCTCGGATGGCTGTTCGACCCCGCACACTGGTCGGGCTCCGGCTCGATCCCGCAGCGCCTCGTCGAGCACATCGGCTACACCGCGCTCACGATGCTGATCGCGATCGTCATCGCCGTCCCGCTGGGCGCCTGGATCGGGCACACCGGCAAGGGCGGGTTCCTCGTCGTCGGCTCGGCCAACGGCCTGCGGGCGCTGCCGACGCTGGGTGTGCTGATCCTGCTGGTGCAGTGGACCGGGCTCGGACTGCTGGGCCCGCTCATCGCGCTGGTGCTGCTCGCCGTCCCGCCGGTGCTCGCGGGCACCTACGCCGGGGTGCGCAACGTCGACGCCTCGGTGGTCGACGCCGCCCGCGGCATGGGTATGCGGGGGCGCGACGTGTTGTTCGGCGTCGAGCTGCCCAACGCGCTGCCCCTGATCATCGGCGGCATCCGCAGCTCGGTGCTCCAGGTCATCTCGACGGCCACGATCGCCGCCTACGTCGGCCTCGACGGCCTGGGCCGCTACATCATCGACGGGCTGTCGATCCGCGACTTCCCGCAGATGATCGGCGGCTCGATCCTCGTCGCCCTGCTCGCCGTCGTCGCCGACCTGGTGCTCGCCGGCCTGCAGAAGCTCCTCGTCTCGCCCGGCCTGCAGACCGCGGGAACGGGCCGCAGGGTGCGCGCCGTCGCCACCCGCCCCACCGACACGGCCGCCCAGGCGGCCTGAGCCCCGACCGAACCGCCCGGAGGAACAACAACCATGAGACGCACGCTGATCGCCCGGATCGCGGTGGTCGCCACCGCAGCGCTTGCGCTCGCCGCCTGTGGCGGGGGCAGTGACCCCTTGCAGAACGGCGGCTCGGGGAGCACCGCCGGAGCGTCCGACACCGTCGTCATCGGGTCGGCCAACTTCACCGAGAGCCAGATCATCGCCAACATCTACTCCCAGGCCCTGCAGGCCAAGGGCGTGAAGGTCGATCTGCGACCGCCGATCGGCAGCCGCGAGACCTACTACCCGGCGATCCAGGACGGCTCGATCGACCTGATCCCCGAGTACACGGGGACGCTGCTGCAGTACATCAACAAGAACGCCACCGAGACCGAGCCCGACGCGGTCTACAACGCCCTCAAGGCCGCGCTGCCCGCCAACCTCACCGTGACCGACAAGTCGGCGGCCGAGGACAAGGACGCGGTCGTCGTCACCCAGGAGACCGCGACCAAGTACAACGCGAAGTCGATCGAGGACCTGGCGGCCAACTGCGGCCAGATCGTGTTCGGCGGGCCGCCGGAGTTCCAGACCAGGCCCGACGGCATCCCGGGCATCCAGAAGACCTACAACTGCACGTTCAAGGAGTACAAGGCGCTCGACGCCGGTGGCCCGCTGACCGTCGCCGCGCTGAAGAACGGCGACATCCAGGCCGCCGACATCTTCACCACGGATGCGTCGATCGTCACGAACAACTTCGTCGTGCTGACCGACCCGAAGGACAACTTCGCGGCGCAGAACGTCGTCCCGCTGATCACCAAGGCCAAGGCCACGGGGACCACGCTCGACGTGCTGAACCAGATCTCGGCGAAGCTCACCACCGACGGGCTGACCAAGCTCAACGCGGAGGCCTCGTCCGACGCGAAGCCGTCGCTGGAGACCGTCGCCAAGAACTGGCTGTCGCAGAACGGTTTCTGACCCTCACCCGCCGGGGCCCGTCCGCGATCCGCGGGCGGGCCCCGGCGCACGCCGGAGGGGTGTCGGTACCGCAGGTTCGCCCTGAGTTGTGATTCCAGTCACCTGATGGGAGCATCGCGGCGCCAGGAGTCCACCACTCCGACGTTGGGGGCCAGCATTGGCCGAGCTCGAACCGAGGAACTTCCTGCAGCCGTGCCTGCTGCTCCTCCTGCGCGAGCAGCCGGACCACGGGTACGAGCTGGCGGCACGGCTCCGTCCGATGCACGACGGCGACGGCGACGCGGGAGGGGTCTACCGGGCGCTGCGCGGCCTGGAGAAACGCGGGCTGGTCCGGTCGGAGTGGGAGTCCTCGGAGGTCGGCCCGGCACGGCGGATCTACCACATCACGTCGGAGGGGCTGGCCTGTCTCGACGCCCAGGCGCGCGGCCTGCTGCACGTCGACGAGGCGCTGCACGTCTTCCTCGAGCGCTACGCGAAGGTCACCGGGACCGCGGGGCTGCCGTCCCCGGCCGAGGCGGTGCCGATGCTCGGCGGGCAGCACGCCGTCACAGCCAACGGTCGGCCGGGGCAACGCTGAGTCGTCCGGGTCCTGGTGGGTCAGCGGTAGCCGGTCACGTCGGCCGGCTTGCCCGGGTCCTGCACCTCGACGAGGTAGCGCCACGCGTCCGGGGACGAGCCGTCGAGATCGGTGAAGCCGTACTCCGCGGCGAGCCCGCCCGACGACAGCGACTGCCCGTTCCAGCGGTGCCGGTCGGGGTCGGTGGCGAGCGCGGCGACGGCCCGGCCCACGAACCGCGGGGTCTCCGAGATCGCGAAGTGTGGCACCTTCTCGCACGCGTCGCGCCAGTTCTCCTCGGTGACGCCGAACTGGTCGAGCATGTTCTCCGACCGCAGCCAGCCCGGGGTGATCGCGACGGACGTGGCACCGTGGTCGCGCAGCTCGTGGGCCCAGCTGCGCGCGAGCCGGATCGGGGCGACCTTCGCGAGGTCGTAGTAGACGGTGATCCGGTAGTTGTCGGCGTTGTACGCGGCGGTGCCGTCGGTGACCTCGACGACGAGCCCGCCCGGGGTGCGGACCATGAGTGCGAGCGCGAAGTGCGCGGTGACGATGTGGGTGTCGACGGCCAGGTGCAGCAGGTGCAGGCCGTCGTCGAGGGAGTGCTTCCACACCGGGGTGTCCCACTCGGTGAGCGGGTCACCGCCGAAGACGTCGTTGACCAGGATGTCGAGGCGGCCCTGCTCGGCGTCGATGCGGTCGACGAGCGCCTTCACCTGCTCCGGGACGAGATGGTCGGTGGGGACGGCGATGCCGGTGCCGCCCGCGGCGGTGACGAGGTCGGCGGTGTCCTCGATGGTCTCGGCGCGGCCGTACTCCGACGGCGCGCCCCGGCGGCTGCGGCCGGTCGCGTAGACGGTGGCGCCGGCGGCGCCGAGCTCGACGGCGATGCCACGGCCGGCACCGCGGGTGGCCCCGGCGACGAGGGCGACACGGCCGGCAAGGGGTCGTTCTGCTGACGTCATCGGCCCAGCATCCACCCCTCGACTGACACCTTCTGTCAGTCGAGCCGGTTCGTCCCTGATCGGGCGTCCAGGAATTGAACAGTTCCGACCGTGGTGTGACTTCGCATACTGGGGGAGAGGGCGGCACGCGAGCCACCGGTCACCGACGACCGGGCCCGCGCCGCCGGGTGGGGGTGTGATGGACCGGCGCTGTGCGTGGGAGGCGTTCCAGTCGGGCGGCGACCCCGGCGACGTCGGCCCCGGCCTGCTCGACTCGTGGCGGCGCTCCCGATGGAGCGGCGTCGACCCCTCCGACACCGACATCCCGCAGGTCACCGTCGACGCCGACACCCCGTTCGTGCGGGTCGCGGCGCCGGTGATGCTCGGTCTGGCCGACCAGCTGGCGGGCACGTCGAGCTGCCTCGCGCTCGCCGACCCGCGCGGCACCGTCGTGTGGCGGTGGGTGTCCGACCCCGGGATCGCCGGGGACCTCGACGACGTCGGCGTCGTGCGTGGCGGCCGGTTCGCAGAGGAGGCCATCGGCACCAACGGCATCGGCACCGCCCTGGAGAGCGGCGGTCCCGCCTTCGTGCGCGGCGCCGACCACTGGGTCGAGGCGTTCCACCGCTGGGCGTGCGTCGCGGCGCCCGTCGTGCACCCGGTGACCCGCAAGGTCTGCGGCGCCGTCAACATCACCTGCCGCGCGGGCGACGCCGGCCGGCTGCTCGGCCTCGCCGCGTCGGCGATGGTGCAGGGCGTGTCGGAGGCGTTGCGGGCCGGCGCGGCGACGTCGGAACGTCGGCTGCTCGACGCGTTCCTCACCGCCCGCGCCCGCACGACCGCTCCCGTCGTCGCGCTCGACGCCATGATCCTGCTGGCCGCCGACAGCACCGGCGGGGTGGGACTCGACCACGCCGAGCTGTGGGCCCTGGTCACCGAGGCCGGTCCCGACGAGGAGATCGACGTCGCCGACGGGCTGGGCGCGCACGTCTGGCCCGTGACGCCGGGGACCACCGCCGACGGCGTCGTGCTCACGCTGCGCCCCGACCCCGCCGCGGTCGCGCCCGTCGGTGCTCGCGACCCGCGCGCGGGTCTCGGCCTGCTGGAGCACGCCGAGGCCGAGGTCGTCGCCGGGGTGCTCGCCGAGTGCGGGGGCAACAAGGCCGCCGCCGCGGCCCGGCTCGGCATCTCCCGCGGAACCCTCTACGCCAAGCTCCGCCGCTACCGCCTGACCGCCGCGCCCACCCGTGGCGCGCACCGTCCCGTCTGACCCCCGATCGCCCGTACGTCCGTCCCTGAGGAGAGCCATGCCCGCGAACCCCGTCAACAAGCTGCGGTTCGGGATCTTCATGCCCCCGTTCAACAGCCCGTCCACCCAGAACCCGACGACGTCGCTGCAGCGCAACATCGAGACGATCCAGCTCCTGGACCGCCTCGGCTACGACGAGGCGTGGATCGGGGAGCACCACAGCGCCGGGACGGAGATCATCGCCGACCCGTTGACGTTCATCTCCCACGTCGGTGCCGTGACCCGCAACATCAAGCTGGGTACCGGCGTCGTGTCGCTGCCCTACCACCATCCGCTGTGGATCGCCGACCGCGCGATCCTCGTCGACCACCTGCTGCGCGGGCGGCTGATGCTCGGCGTGGGGCCGGGCTCGCTGCCGACGGACTCCGAGATGATCGGGCTGGAGCCCTCCCAGCTGCGCCCCGCGCTGGGCGAGGACCTCGACGTCCTGCTGCGGCTGCTGCTGACCGAGGAGCGGGTCACGCACCGGACCGACCGGTACTCCGTCGTCGAGGCCCGCACCCAGCTCGCGCCGTACTCCGACCCGTGCTTCGAGATCGCCGTGGCCGCGACGGTCTCCCCGGCCGGTCCGATCCTGGCGGGCAAGCACGGGTTGGGCCTGCTGTCGCTGGGCGCCACGACCCGGGAGGGTTTCGACGTGCTCGCCCACCACTGGGACGTCCTCGAGGCGGAGGCCGCGAAGGCCGGGCAGCCGACCGACCGGTCGAAGTGGCGCCTCGTCGGTCCGATGCACATCGCGGAGACGAAGGAGCAGGCGATCGAGGACGTCCGCTACGGCTTCGACCTGTTCTGCGAGTACACCCAGAAGACGCTCGCGCTGCCGACGTTCCGCGCGGTGGGGGAGACGTTCGAGGAGCGGGTCGCCTGGATCAACGAGACGGGCCTGGGCGTCATCGGCACGCCGGACGAGGCGATCACCCAGATCCAGCGGCTGATGGACCAGTCGGACGGCGGGTTCGGCTGCTACATGATGATGCAGCACGACTGGGCCAACTGGGAGGCGACGCAGCGGCACTACGAGCTGTTCGCCCGCCACGTCATCCCCGCGTTCCAGCCGTCGCAGCGCCGCCTGCTGGCCGCGCAGGAGTGGGCGCGCAGCCGCCACGGCGAGCTCGACGAGAAGAACGGTGCGGCGATCGCGGCCTGGTCGGAGAAGTACGCGGCGGAGAAGGAGGCCGCGGGCCAGGCGTGACCCCTCAGGCTGCGGCGGTCACCACGGGCCGGTCGAGCAGCAGGACCCGCGCGAGGACATGGCGATGATGGCGACGATCCGAACGGTCTGAGGCCGCGCCCGGCCGTGCCCAGCACGTCCGAGCGCGGAAGTCACTACCCCCGGACCGTATGGCTTCGGAGCGTGATCGTCGCTTACCGTCTTCCTGCGACATGAGCCTGGACGGGTGAGGGGGTTCCCGCTGATGGAGTGGGTGCATGTACTCCTCGCCGTGGGCTGCCTCGGGCTGGGCGTCCTGCACCTGGCGCGGCTGTGGCTCATGCGCGGCGACCGGGTCGGCGAGGCGTCGCACGCCGCGATGGGCTTCGGCATGGCCGCCATGTACTCGCCGCTGGGCGACCCGGTGCCCGACGCCGTCTGGCTCGTCGTGTTCGCCGCGACGGGGCTGTGGTTCGCCGCGCTCGCCGTCCGCGCCGGCATCGGCACCCGCGACGCGGGCTACCACGTCGTCTGCGCCGCCGCGATGCTGTTCATGCTCACCATGGGCGGACACGACGCGGTGGGCGGGCACGGCGGGCACGGCGGCATAGGGCTGCTCCCGGTGGCGGCCCTCGCGCTCGCCGGGTTCTTCGCGTGGCACGCGCTGCGCTGCGGCGACCGGCTCCTCGCCGCCGCCCGCGGCGACGCGGACTGCGCGTGCGAACCCGCACCCGACGCCGATCGTGGGCTCGCCGCCCGCACCGGTGCCCTCCTCCGGGGCACTGCCGGACCGCCCGCAGCGACCCGCGCGCTCGACCCCGTCGTCGCCGGTGCCCCCGTCTCCGGGGGGATGGCCCGGCTGCGCTCCGCGCGCACCGCGACCGGTGCCCACATCGCGATGGCCGGAGCCATGACCGTCATGTGTCTGGGGATGCTCTGAACCTGCCCCGACACGCCCGGGGACGTAGCATCGCAACGGGATCGGGACCTGACGACCCGGACGGATCCGGCCGCGGCCGACCGCTAGATTTCACGCCTGCACCGGCGGGCCCCGACCGCGCGGTGGAACGAGCGGAAGCGAGGCACACCCGCCATGGCGAGCATCGAAGAGGTCCGGGCCGGGATCGCGCTGGCCAACGACAAGGCCTCCGAGAGCCTCGGGGCGCTGCAGCAGGCGCAGTCGTGCATCGAGCAGGCACAGTCGGCGTTGCAGCAGGTCACCGCAGGCAGCAGCCAGTCCGACGTCGACTCCGCCAACGCCGCCTACGCCGAGGCTGCCCGCAGCATCTCCGAGGTGCAGCAGGCCGTGGCCTCGGCCATCCAGGAGTCCGAGGGCGTCGCGGCGCGCCTGTGACGGCCGGGACCTGGGAGCAGGGGAGCGGGACATGTCCCTCGCCGAGGTGAAGGCCGTCGTCGCCGACGTCGCCGACGTGACGCGCACGGCCGCCGAGCTGGTCCGCCGGGCCGGTGACGACGTCGCCGAGGCCGTGCGCGTCCTCGTCGAGCTCAGCCGTCAGCACCCGGAGTCGCTGGTGCCCGACGCCCTCAGCCGCGCCGCCGACGAGCTCGACCGCTGCCACGGCCACGTCGCCGCCGCGTTGCTGGCCGTCGACGACCTCGACGCGCGGCTGTAGCCGATGGCGGCAGGCGACGGATCCCCGTGGGGGCGACGGTGATGGCCCGCCGCGGCCGCCGCGACCGCATCCACGAGGCCTTCGACGCGTTCGTCGACGCCGTCGAGTCCACGCTGCGCGCCGCCGGTGGCGCCCGCGACGAGGCCGTGCACGCCCACGCCCGCGCGATGTTCGAGCTCTGGCTGCGCGACGAGGGTCTCGACGCCGCCCGCGCCGACCCCGCCCTCGCCGCCGCGCTGGCCTCGCCCGCGTTCGCGTCCGTCGTCGAACGGGTCGAGGCCGACCGGGCCGCCGCCTTCGACGGCTGGCAGGCCGACGGCCCCGCGACCCTGCGCTCGGTGTTCGCCGCCGCCGCACCCGGCGTCGCCGGCGACGACCCGCGCCGCTGGCTCGGCGAGCCCGGCAAGGACGACGCCGCCGGAGCCGTGCCACGGCTGTGGCGCATCGGCGCGGCGTCGGTCGCCGGCGGACCCGGGTTCCCGGTCGGCGTCCCGCTGCTCGACGACTCCCACCTGCAGGTCTCGTCCGACCACGCCACCCGCGGCGCCGCCGAGTCCCTCCTCGAAGGACTGCTCGTCCGGGTGCTGTCGCACTTCCGGCCCGGGCTGGTCACCGTGCACGTCTGGGACGTCGGCCAGTTCACCGGCTCCCTGCCCGGGCTCTACCCGCTCACCGGCAGCGGCCTGCTCACCGTCCACGACCCCACCCGGCTGCCCGCTCTCCTCGAGGAGCTCTCCGACCGGATCCGGCGCGTCCACACCCGCGTCCTCGTCGACGGGCAGCCGTCGCTGCGCGCGCTGGCCCGCGAGACCGGCGACCCCCGCACCGAACCGTGGGTCGTCGCCGTCCTCGTCGGCAACCGCTCCGCGCTGTCCGAGGACGACCACCGCCAGCTCCAGCGCGTCGCCCGCGGCGGCCTGGCCTGCGGCATCTCCCTCGTCCTGCTCGACGTGCCCGTCACCCTCAGCGCCGCCGTCGAGACCGTCGACCTGCGGCCCGGCCGGGTGCGCTCCTCGATGAGCGGACCGCACGTCGACGTCACCCTCGACGACCCGCTCGAACGCGACCGCGTCGTCGCCGCCTGCCACGAGATCAGCCGCGAGCACGAGGAATGGCGCAGCCGCGTCGGCACCTTCGCCGACCTGCTGCCCCGCCACGCCGACGCCGGCCGCCCGCCCACCACCCACGCCGGCGTCCACGCCCCCATCGGGTTCGCCGACGGCGTCGCCAAGGACCTCGTGCTCGCCGACGCGTCGCCGCACGCGCTCGTCGGCGGGCCCAGCGGCACCGGCAAGACCAACCTGCTGCTCGCCATGATCGGCTCGATGGCCGCCAAGTACGGCCCCGACGAGCTGGAGTTCTACCTCCTCGACTTCAAGGAGGGCGTCTCCTTCGCGCAGTTCGCACCCGGCCGGCGGGACCCGTCCTGGCTGCCGCACGCCCGGCTCATCGGCGTCAACGTCAACACCGACCGCGAGTTCGGGCTCGCTCTGCTGCGCTTCCTGTCCGACGAGATGCGCCGCCGCGCCGAGGCCGCCAAACGCCACGAGGTCACCAAGCTCGAGGAGCTGCGCCGCCACGACCCCGACGGCCGGTGGCCGCGGATCGTCGCCGTCGTCGACGAGTTCCAGTACCTGTTCGCCGAACGCGACGACGTCACCCGCGCCGCCACCGCGCTGCTCGAGGACGTCGCCCGCCGCGGCCGTTCCCAGGGCATCCACCTCGTCCTCGCCAGCCAGGACGTCTCCGGCATCGAGGCGTTCTGGGGGCGGCCCGCGATCTTCGAACAGTTCGTGCTGCGCATCGCCCTGCCCCGCGCCCGCCGCGTCCTCGCCGACCTCAACGACGCCGCGCTCGACCTCCCGCGCTGGCACGCCCTGCTCAACCACGAGTCCGGCATCCGGCACGGCAACGAGATCGTCCGCATCCCCGACGCCACCGCTCCCGGCACCGTCGACGTCGTGCAGCGGCAGGCGTTCGAGGCGCGCCCACCCGGTCTCGCCCCACCCACCCTGTTCGACGGCTCGCGGGCCCCCCGCTTCGCCGACCTGGCGACCCCCGGCGACGGGCCCGTCCCGCGCGCGGTGCTCGGGCAGGTCATCGACGTCGCCGGCAGCCCCGCCACCGTCCCGCTCCCCGACGCCCCCGGCCGCAACGTCGCCGTCCTCGGGGCCGGCGCGGGCGACGCGCTCTCCGTCCTCGGCGCCGCCGCGACGTCCGCGATCACCGCCGCACTCGCCCGCTCCTCCGACGTACAGGTCGTGCTCGCCCCGCTCGTCGCCGAGGCCGTCGACGCCGCCGCCGCCCTCGCCGCCCACGCCCCCGGCGCCGTCTCGACGATCGGGATCCGCGACGTCCGTGCCCGCGTCGAGGAGCTCGCCGCCGAGATCACCGCCCGGCTCTCCGGCGGCCCCCGCCATCCCGTCTACCTCGTCCTCTACGGCGCCGACGCCGCCGACCACGTCCTCGACCGCCCCGGCACCGAGGCCCTGCGCCGCATCCTGCACTTCGGCCCCGAGACCGGCGTGCACGTCCTCGGCTGGTGGCGCAGCGTCGGCAGGCTCAAGACGCTGCTCACCCTCGGCGCCTCATCCGACGACGTCGGCGCCTGGGTCGCCCTCGACGTCCAGGGCGCCGAGCTCGGCGCGCTCGGACCCGGCGTCGTCACCTGGGCACCCCGCCCCGGCCGAGGGCTGTTCTTCGACCGCTCCCAGCACGCGCGGCCACAGGTCGTCATCGTGCCCGACCTCGACGGAGGACCGTCGTGACCGAGCCGGCCACCGACCCCATCCGCGAGTACAAGGCGATCACCGCCGCGGTCACCGACGCCGTCGACGCGCTGCGCGACCGCGACCTCGCCCGCGCCGCAGAGCTCACCCACACCCTCGCCGCCCTCGACGCCGCGATGGCCCGGGTCGGCGACCGCGTCGCGCTGTCGCGTGCCGGCGTGGAGCTGCACTGGGAGGCGGCGCTGGAGATGCTGTGGTCGGAGTCGTGGATGACGTTGCGCCCCATGCCTTCCCCCGACCCCGCGGAGCCCGCCACGGGCCTGCGCAAGGCCCCGGATCTCGACGCCCTCGACGACGAGGTCGCCGCCCGCTTCGCCGACCTCGCAGACGCCGTCCGCCGCCGCGGCCTGGGCCTGCGCCGCTGACCACCCGCCGCCGCGCTCGTCGGACCCCCGCCGAGTTCCCTCGGACCGGCTTACCCGACCGGGAAGCCAGCGTCAGGTCGAACTCGGCGGCAGGTTGCGGGGTCAGTCCTCGTCGTCGCGGGCGAGGAAGCTGGCGAGGCGCTCGACGGCGTCCTCGAAGGTGGGGTTCAGGTCTACGAAGGCGCGCAGCCGGTCGGCCAGCCACTCGACGCTGACCTGCTCCTCGCCGCGTCGGTCGACGAGCTCCTCGATGCCCCGGTCGGTGAAGTACACGCCCGCATTCTAGGAAGCGGGCGTGCACCTCACGGACGGACCCTCGGTCAGGCCAGCGCCTCGTCGATCAGCGCGGTCTGCTCGAACTCGTGGACCTTCGACGACCCGGCGGCCGGCGCAGCCATCCGGCGCCGCGAGACGCGGCGGATCCCGGCGAAGCGGTCGATCTTCTCCGGCAGGATGAGCCCGTAGAACGGCCAGGCGCCCTGGTTGGCCGGCTCCTCCTGCACCCACCGGATGTCGGTGGCGTTGGGGTAGCGGTCCAGGACGGCCTGGAGCTGGCGGTGCGGCACCGGGTAGAGCTGCTCGACCCGGACGAGCGCGATGTCGTCGGGGTTGCCGCGCTTCTCCAGCGCCGCGGCGAGCTCCCAGTAGATCTTGCCGGAGCACAGCCGCAGCTTGCGCACGCTCGCCGCGGGACCGTCCGCCCCGCGGAAGCGCGGGTCGTCGATCACGGTACGGAAGCGGCCACCGGTGAAGTCGGAGATCGGGCTCACGACCTGCTTGGCGCGCAGCATCCACTTCGGCGTGAACACCACGAGCGGGCGGCGGACGCCGTCGAGGGCGTGCCGGCGCAGCAGGTGGAAGTAGTTCGCGGGCTCCGACGGCATCGCGACGGTCATCGAACCCTCGGCGCACAGCTGCAGGAACCGCTCGATGCGGCCGGAGCTGTGGTCGGGGCCCTGCCCCTCCAGGCCGTGCGGCAGCAGGAGGACCAGGTCGGCCATCTGCCCCCACTTGGCCTCGCCGGAGGAGATGAACTCGTCGATGATCGACTGGGCGCCGTTGACGAAGTCGCCGAACTGCGCCTCCCACAGCACGAGCGCGTCGGGGTTGGCGACGGAGTAGCCGTACTCGAAGCCGACGGCCGCGTACTCCGAGAGCGCCGAGTCGTAGGGCAGGAAGCGGCCCTGGTCCTCGGCGAGGTTGCGCAGCGGGAAGTACTCCTCGCCGTTCTTGCGGTCGATCAGCACCGAGTGCCGCTGCACGAACGTGCCGCGCCGCGAGTCCTGGCCCGAGAGCCGGACGAGCTTGCCGTCGAGGGCGAGCGAGCCCATGGCGAGCAGCTCGGCGAAGGCCCAGTCGACGTCGCCCTCGCGCGACATCTTCTCCCGCTTGGCCAGCACGGGCTTGACGCGCTGGTGGACGGTGAAGCCGTCGGGCAGCTGGACGTGCGCGTCGCCGATGCGGTGCACGACCTCCAGCGGGACGGAGGTGTCGAGGTCGGTGGGGACCATCTGCTCGTCCTCGACCGACGGGGACGCCGACGGCGGCGTGCGCTCCAGCTCGCGCACCTCGTTGAAGACGTGTTCGAGCTGGTTGGAGAAGTCCTTGAGCGCGGCCTCGGCCTCACCGACGGTGATGTCGCCGCGGCCGATGAGGGACTCGGTGTAGATCTTGCGGACGCTGCGCTTGGCGTCGATCACGTCGTACATCGCCGGCTGGGTCATCGAGGGGTCGTCGCCCTCGTTGTGGCCGCGGCGGCGGTAGCAGATCATGTCGATGACGACGTCGTTGTGCCAGCGCTCGCGGTACTCCACGGCGAGCTTGGCGACCCAGACGCAGGCCTCGGGGTCGTCGCCGTTCACGTGGAAGACGGGCGCGCCGATCATCTTCGCGACGTCGGTGGAGTACTGCGAGGAGCGCGACGCCTCGGGTGCGGTGGTGAACCCGACCTGGTTGTTGACGACGACGTGCACGGTGCCGCCGGTGCGGTAGCCGCGCAGCAGCGCCAGGTTGAGGGTCTCGGCGACCACGCCCTGCCCGGCGAACGCGGCGTCACCGTGCATCATCAGCGGCAGCACGGTGAAGGCGCCGTCGCCCTGGTCGAGCAGGTCCTGCTTGGCGCGGACGATGCCTTCGAGGACGGGGTCGACGGCCTCGAGGTGGCTCGGGTTGGACGCCAGCGACACGACGGTCTCGCCGTCGCCGAACATCCGGAAGTACTTGCCCTCGGCGCCCAGGTGGTACTTGACGTCGCCGGAGCCGTGGGCCTGGCCGGGGTCGAGGTTGCCCTCGAACTCGCGGAAGATCTGGCTGATCGGCTTGCCGACGATGTTGGCCAGCACGTTGAGCCGGCCGCGGTGCGGCATGCCGATGACGACCTCGTCGAGCTCCTGCTCGGCGGCCTTGTCGAGCACCGCGTCGAGCAGCGGGATGACGGTCTCGCCGCCTTCGAGGGAGAACCGCTTCTGGCCGACGTACTTGGTCTGCAGGAAGGTCTCGAACGCCTCGGCCGCGTTGAGCTTGGAGAGGATGTACTTCTGCTCGATGACCGCGGGCTTCTGGTGCGGGACCTCGATGCGCTCCTGCAGCCAGGCCCGCTGCTCCGGGTCGGCGATGTGCATGTACTCGGTGCCGATGGTGCGGCAGTAGGCGTCGCGCAGCACACCGAGCACGTCGCGCAGCTTCATCCGCGACTGGCCGGAGAACCCGCCGACGGCGAACTCGCGGTCGAGGTCCCACAGCGTGAGGCGGTGCGAGAGCACGTCGAGGTCGGGGTGGCGGCGCTGGCGGTAGTTGAGCGGGTCGGTGTCGGCCATCAGGTGGCCGCGGGTCCGGTAGGACTCGATCAGCTCCAGCACCCGGGCGGTCTTGTCGACGGCGCCCTCGGGGATGTCCTGCACCCACCGGACGGGCTCGTAGGGCACCCGCAGCGAGCGGAAGATGTCGTCGTAGAAGCCGTCGTCGCCCAGGAGCAGCCGGTGCACGCGGCGCAGGAAGTCGCCCGACTCGGCCCCCTGGATGATGCGGTGGTCGTAGGTCGACGTCAGCGTGATGATCTTGCTGATGCCCATCTCGGCGAGGCGTTCCTCGCTGGCGCCCTGGAACTCGGCGGGGTACTCCATCGCGCCGACGCCGACGATCGTGCCCTGGCCCTGCATCAGCCGCGGCACCGAGTGGTTGGTGCCGAGCGTGCCCGGGTTGGTGAGGCTGATCGTGGTGCCGGCGAAGTCCTCGGCGGTGAGCGCGCCGTTGCGCGCCTTGTGGACGATCGCCTCGTAGGCCGACCAGAACTGGGCGAAGGTCATCGCCTCGCAGCCCTTGATCGAGACGACGACGAGCGAGCGCTGCCCGTTCTTGCCCTGCAGGTCGATCGCGAGCCCGAGGTTGACGTGCTCGGGCTGCACGACGGCGGGCCTGCCGTCGGTCTCGGCGAAGTGCCGGTTCATCACCGGGAAGTCGGCCAGCGCCTTGACCAGCGCGTAGCCGATGAGGTGGGTGAACGACAGCTTGCCGCCGCGAGTGCGCTTGAGCTGGTTGTTGATGACGATGCGGTTGTCGGCCAGCAGCTTGGCGGGCACGGCGCGCACGCTTGTCGCGGTGGGCACTGCGAGCGACGCGTTCATGTTCTTCACGACGGCGTTGGCGGCACCCCGCAGCGGGGTGAGCGCGCCCTCGGTGGCCGCGGGCGCAGGGCGGGCGGCGCGTGACGTGGTGCCGGCGACGGGCTTGGCGGGGGCGGCGGCCTCGGCCGTGGAACCGGCCGGGGTGGTGGACTTCGTGGCGGCGCCGGTCTTCACAGGCGTGGTGGTGTCGTTCTCCGGTGCCGCGGGCCCGGCGGTCCGGCGCTGCTCCGTCGCGGCCGTCCCGGGGGCAGCGGCGGAACGCGCGGAACCGGCGGCCGGGCCGTCGGTGGTCGCGGTGGTCGTCGTGGGGGTGGAGCCGTTGCTCGCCACTCCGTCACCCTCCGGGGGCCGGTAGTCGGCGAAGAACTCGTGCCAGGCTGCGTCGACGGCGCTCGGGTCGTCGAGGAATCGCTGGTACATCTCCTCGACGAGCCATTCGTTGGGGCCGAATTGGCTCGCCTGGTCGGAGGTACTGCTGGTGGACACGCTGAATCGCCTCGGTTCGCTCGATCGTCGTCACTCCGCCGGGACGCTCCCACGGTAGTCCTCCCCCGGAGGGGGAGGTACCGCACGGAGGTACCTCTGGGTGTCGTCTTCGTCGCTTCCGGCGTTTCTCGTCGACCGTCAGGGGCGTGATCAGGACGAACGGGCGCGGGCTCGTCCGTTCGCGCGCCTCCCGGGCGGGGGAGATCACGGGGGAGCCGATCACCCCCGCGCGGGGGAGGCGAGGGGGTGGGCGAGGGTCCGCAGAGTCCAGCGGCCCGGGGCCCCGCGCAGGACCGTCGAGGTCAGCGGGGCGACGTCGATCCGCCAGAACCCCTGGGGCGGCGCACCGAGCACGGAGAGCACTGCGGCGCGGACGACGGCCGCGTGCGTGACGAGCACGACGTGCGGAGCGCGGTCGTCGCCCGCCACGAGCGCGGGGTCGGCCAGGAGGTCGGCGACACGCGCCAGTACGCCGACGAGCGGCTCGCCGCCGTGCGGGGCCGCGGCCGGGTCGGACAGCCATTCGGTGACGGCGGCGGGGTCGGTGCCGGCGACGTCGTCGAGGGTGCGTCCGCGCCACCGGCCGAGGTCCCAGTCGCGCAGGGCGTCGGCGGTCGTGGACGTGTCGCCGGGTCCGAGCCCGAGCGCGGCCGCGGTCTCGACAGCCGCCGCGGCGGGGGAGCAGCGCAGTGCGGTGACCCGAGCCACGGTACCGCGGGCGTCCGCCGCGGCCGCTGCGCCGCGGGGTTCGAGCGGCTCGTCGGCGGCGAAGGCGGACGCGGCGGTCGCGGCCGTCGAGGCGTGCGACACGAGGGTCAGGCGGGCGCTCACCGGGAGAGCCTAGATCTCGCGCAACATGTGAACATCTGCTCAACTGCGAGACCTTGGGCGTGGCTGTGTGCCCGAGGAGAGGACGTCCGTGACGGACCTGCCCGAGTACGCGCCGGACCGACCCCGCCGGGCCGACGGCCGGCCGGGCGCCCTGGCCGGCTCCTAGCCGAGCCACTCCCTGACCTGGCCCAGCAGTCCGACCGGGTCCTTCGACACCGGCGTGACGTGCAGGTGCGTGACGCCCGCCTCGGCCAGCGATGCGATCCGCTCCTTGATCGCGCCGGGCGAGCCGGTCAGTGTCATCCCGTCGATGAACTCGTCCGGCAGCGCCGCCGCGGCCTCGTCCTTGCGGCCGGCGAGGTAGAGGTCCTGCACCGTCTGGGCGGCCTCGGTGAAGCCCTGCCGGGCGAACACCGTGTTGTAGAAGTTCTTGCCCCGCGCGCCCATCCCCCCGATGTAGAGCGCGAACATCGCGCGGGCGCCGTTGCGGGCGTGCTCGATCATGTCGTCGTCGACGGCCAGGAACCCGCCCCCGGTCATCTGCAGCGGGCCGAGCGCCGGGTCGCGCTTGGCCAGGCCCTTGTCGATCGACCCGCCGAAGACGTCGCGCACCTTCTCCGGGATGATGACGTGCGGCAGCCACCCGTGCGCGATCTCGGCCGTCATGGCGACGTTCCGCTCGCCGAGCGCGGCGATCCACACCGGGATGTCGGCGCGGACAGGATGGTTGATCAGCTTCAGCGGCTTGCCCAGCCCCGTGCCCTGCTCCTCGGGGAGCGGGATCTCGTAGAGGCCGTGGTGCTCCACCTTCTCGCGGGCCCACACCTTGCGACAGATCTCGACGACCTCCCGGGTCCGCGCGACCGGCTTGTCGTAGGGGACGCCGTGGAAGCCCTCGATCACCTGCGGGCCCGACGCGCCCAGGCCCAGCAGGAACCGCCCGCCAGACAGCGCGTCCAGCGACGCCGCGGTCATCGCCGTGAGCGTGGGGGTGCGGCTGTAGATCGGCAGGATGCCGGAGCCGATCTCGAGCCGGTCGGTGCGTGCGGCGAGGTAGCCCATCGTCGACACGGCGTCGAAGCTGTAGGCCTCGGCGACCCACACGACGTCGAGTCCTGCCTTCTCCATCTCGACGACGGACCGGACCGTCGTGCGCGGGTCGTCGCCGTAGGAGACCTGGGTGGAGAGCTTCATCGCCGCCATGGTCGACAGTTAGCCGCAGAAGTTACTCGCGGGTCAAGTTCGGTCGGTCACCCTCACACGGTCTGCCGGTCGCGGCCCTCCCAGTAGGGCGCGCGCAGGTCCTTCTTCAGGATCTTGCCCGTCGGGTTGCGGGGAAGCTCGGCGACCACGTCGACGGTCTTGGGACACTTGAACGACGCCAGGTGGTCGCGGCAATACGCGAGCAGCGCCTCGCGGTCGACGGTCGCGCCGGGCGTGGCGACCACGATGGCCTTGCCCACCTCGCCCCAGCGGTCGTCGGGCACCCCGATGACGGCGACGTCGCCCACGTCGGGGTGCTCGGCGAGGACGCGCTCGATCTCGGCGGGGTAGATGTTCTCGCCACCCGAGATGATCATGTCCTTGATCCGGTCGGTGACGTAGACGTACCCGTCGGCGTCGACGTGCCCGCCGTCGCCGGAACGCAGCCAGCCGTCCCCGGTGACGGCGGCCTCGGTGGCTTCGGGCTTGTGCCAGTAGCCGGACATCAGCTGCTCGGTGCGCACCCACACCTCGCCGGGCTCGCCCGTCGGCACCCGGTCGCCGGTGGCGGGGTCGCGGATCTCGATCTCGACGCCCGGGATCGGCAGGCCCGCCGACACCAGCCGGTGCGCGACGTCGGGGTTCTCGTGGTCGGCGGGACCGAGCGCGGTGACGACGCCGCATGCCTCGGTCATCCCGTACACCTGTTGCAACGTGCCCGGGAACAGGGCGACGCAGGCCCGCAGCACGGGCAGGGGGATCGGCGAGGCGCCGTAGGAGAGGACCTCCAGCGCCGAGTAGTCGCGGCCGGCCGCACCGGGAACGGCGGCGATCCCGGCCATCAGCGCGGGCACCAGGAAGGTGTGGGTGATCCGCTCGGTGACGAACATGTCGAGGACCGCGGCGGGGTCGGGGATGCGCAGCAGCACCATGCGTGCGCCCGCGGTGAGCGCGACGAACGCGTAGCTCGTCCCGCCGACGTGGAACAACGGCATCGCGACCTGCACGACCGCGCCCGCCGCCATCGGGATGTCGGCCAGCACGTTCGCGGCGTGCGCGAGCATCCCGCGGTGGGTGAGCATGGCGCCCTTGGGGAAACCCGTCGTCCCGGACGTGTAGAGCTGCACGAAGCAGTCGTCCGGTGCGGGCGGGTGCACCTCGGTGTCGGGCTCGTGCGCGGCGAGCAGCGCCTCGTACTCGTCGTCGGCGCCGCCGATGCGGACCAGCCGCTGTACCGTCGGCACCTTGTCGGCCAACGACTCCGCGGCCGCCGCGAACTCCGGCCCGACGAACAGCAGCTTCGCCTCGGCGTCGTTGATCACGTAGACGATCTCGGGCGGGGCCAGCCGGAAGTTGACGACGGCGTTGGCCGCCCCGATCTGCGCGCACGCCAGCGTGAGCTCCAGGCAGGACGGGTGGTTGAGGTCGAGGACGGCGATCCGGTCGCCGGGGCCCACCCCCGCGGCCCGCAGCGCCCCCGCGAGCCGGTGCACCCGGTCCTGGAGCTCCCGCCACGTCCACGTGCGGTCGCCGGCCCGGAAGACCTCGTCGTCGGCGCGTTCGGCCGCCCAGTGCGCGAGCATCGCGGGGATGTCGGAGAACTGCGGCGTCATCGGAGCTCCCGGTGTTGCGGCGACTGTGTCGTACGCCACGCTAGCGTCGCCCCGGGGTCACCGGAACCGGACGTTCGGGGCTTCCGCGACGTATTCGTCGAGGGCCCGCAGCTGCTCGCGCATGGCCTCCTCGGGCAGGAAACACGACCGGAACGAGTTGGCGGCCGGCGTGTGCAGCTCGTCGTCGGTCAGCCCGAGGGTCTCGCGGACCGCGTCGAGGTTGTCGCCGACGTAGCCGCCGAAGTAGGCCGGGTCGTCGGAGTTCACCGAGACGGCCGGCCCGAGCCGCAGCATCCGGGCCGGCGGATGGCCGGCGAGGGTGTCGCAGCCGCGCAGGCGGACCGTCGAGAAGGGGCACACCGTCAACGGCAGCCGGGTCTCGACGAGGTGCGCCACCAGCTCCGGGTCCTCCAGCGAGCGCAGGACGGCCATCACCGCGTAGTAGACGTCGAGGAACGACTGGAGGTCCTCGAACGCGGTGGCCGCGGCCAGCTCGTCGGGGCCCGCCCAGGCGGCGGCACCCCGTTGCGCCCGGCGAGGGCGAACGCCGTCACCGGCTCGATCGTGCCCTCGACATGGACGTGCAGCTCGGCCTTCGGCATGCCCATCACGAACTCGCGCACCCGGGCGAACCTACTCCCGCCGACGGTGGGCCCGGGGTCGCGGCGGGCGGGATGTCGGTGGCCGGGCATAGCCTGATCGCGTGGTGGCACCAACGGTCGACGCGACGGCGGTCGACGAGGACACACCGCGCCCCGGGCCCGGCTGGATCCGCAAGCTCGTGCGCGCGTGCATGCGCCATCGCGGCGTCACCGTCGGCGCGCTCGTCGCGTCGGTGTGCGGCGTCAGCCTCGACGCAGTCGGCCCGCTGCTCACCCGCGTCGCCGTCGACGACGCCGTCCGCGGCGTCACCGACGTGCTGGTGCCGATCGTCGTCGCGATCCTCGCGCTGGCCACGATCCGGTTCGCGGCCTCGTTCCTGCGCCGCTACCTCGCCGGGCGGATGGCCCTCGACGTCCAGCACGACCTGCGGCGCCAGGTGTTCGCCGCCGTCCAGCGCCTCGACGGACAGCGCCAGGACCAGATGCGCACCGGCCAGGTCGTGTCCCGCGCCATCACCGACCTGCAGCTCGTGCAGAGCCTGCTGTCCATGGTGCCGCTCGCCGCCGGCACGGTCGTGCTCGTCGTCGCGTCGGTCGTCGCGATGCTGTGGCTGTCCCCGCTGCTCACCGTCGTCGCGCTCGTCATGCTCCCCGCCGCGGCGTTCGTCACCAACCGCACCCGCCGCACGCTTTTCCCCGCCACCTGGTCGGCGCAGCAGCGGGCGGCCGACGTCGCGCAGCAGGTCGAGGAGACCGTCACCGGCGTCCGAGTGGTCAAGGGGTTCGGGCAGGAGGACCGCGAGGTCGCCACCCTCGAACGGATCTCGCGACGGCTCTTCGCCGAACGCATGCGCGCCGCCCGGATGACCTCCCGGCTCAACCCGACGCTGCTCGCCCTGCCCACCCTCGGCCAGGTCGCCGTCATCGGTGTCGGCGGGATGCTCGCGCTGAACGGGTCGATCACCATCGGCACGTTCCTGGCGTTCACCACCTACGTCGCGCAGCTCGTCGGGCCGGCCCGGCTCGTCGGGTCGCTCATCGTGTCCGCCCAGCTGGCCCGCGCCGGCGTCGAACGGGTCTACGACGTCGTCGACTCCACCCCCGACGTCACCGACCCCGACGAGCCCGCCACCCTCCCCGAGGGCCCGCTCGGCATCGAGCTCGACGCCGTGACCTTCGGCTACACCCGCCGCGACCCGGTCCTCGACGGCGTCTCCCTCACCGTGCGCCCGGGGGAGACGCTCGCCATCGTCGGCGGGGCGGGATCGGGGAAGTCGACGGTCGCGTTGCTGCTCCCACGCTTCTACGACCCGCAGGCGGGGTCGCTGCGCCTCGGCGGGGTCGATCTGCGACGGCTGCGGCTGGCCGACCTGCGCTCCGAGCTCGGGGTGGTGTTCGAGGAGGCATTCCTGTTCTCCGACACCATTCGCGCCAACATCGCCTACGCCCGTCCCGGCGCCGCCGACGACGAGATTCGCGCCGCCGCCGAGGCCGCGCAGGTCGCCGGCTTCGTCGAGTCACTGCCCGACGGCTACGACACCCTCGTCGGCGAACGCGGCCTCACCCTCTCCGGTGGGCAACGCCAGCGCATCGCCCTGGCCCGCGCCATGCTCACCGACCCGCGCGTCCTCGTCCTCGACGACGCCACCTCCGCCGTCGACACCGCCACCGAGGCCGCCATCCACGCGACCCTGCGGTCGCTCACGGCCGGGCGCACGACGCTGCTCGTCGCGCACCGCCGGTCCACACTCGCCCTCGCCGACCGCATCGCCGTCCTCGACCACGGCCACGTCGTCGACGTCGGGACCCAGGCCGAGCTCGTCGACCGCAGCCCGCTGTTCCGCAGCCTGCTCGCCGCCGACGGGCCGGAGCTCGGCTCCGTCGCCGACCCCGCACCCGTCCCGGCCCCGCCGACCGTTCCCGTCGACGGCGTCACCCCCGAGCTCTGGCCCGAACCCGTTGCCGGGCCGGCCGCCGGATCGGCGGGCGCCGTCCGTGCCGCCGCCGCGTCCGGGGGCGGGATGCGCGGCAGCGCCGGGGCCGCCGCCATGGTCGGCGGCATCCCCGCCACTCCCGAGCTCCTCGCGGCCGTCGACAGGCTCCCGCCCGCCACCGAGGCTCCCCGCCTCGGCGACACCGACCCCACCACCCCGCAGGACGGCGCCCGGCTCGTCCGCATCCTCCGGCCCGTCCGCGGGCTGCTCGCCCTCGGCCTGCTGCTCGTCACCCTCGACGCGCTGACCTCGCTCGCGTTCCCCACCGTCGCCCGCTACGCCGTCGACAACGGCATCACCGCCCGCTCCGGGCACGCCGTCCTCGTCGCCACCCTGCTCGGCGTCGGGCTCGTCGCCGTCGCCTGGTTCGTCGTCGCCGCCGAGACCGTGATCACGTCGCGGACCGGGGAGAGCCTGCTGTACTCCCTGCGCGTCCGCAGCTACGCACACCTGCAACGACTCGGCCTCGACTACTACGAGCGCGAGCTGTCCGGCCGGATCATGACGCGGATGACCACCGACGTCGACGCCCTCTCGACGTTCCTGCAGACCGGCCTCACCCAGGCCGTCGTCAGCCTGCTCACCGTCGTCGGCGTCGCGGTCGCCCTGCTCGTCACCGACCCCGAGCTGGCCCTCGTCGCGCTGTCCGTGCTGCCGCTGCTGATCGTCGCCACCGTCGTGTTCCGGAGGCTGTCCTCCCGCGCCTACGCCGAGGCCCGCGAGAAGGTCAGCGTCGTCAACGCCGACATGCAGGAGAACGTCTCCGGCGTCCGCGTCGCCCAGGCCTTCGTCCGCGAGAAGCACAGCGCCCAGGCCTTCGGCGACCGCAGCGACGCCTACCGCCGCACCCGGCTGCGCGCCCAGCGCTACATCGCCACCTACTTCCCGGGCGTCGCCTACCTCTCCGACATCGCGCAGGCCGCCGTCCTCGGCGTCGGCGCCGCCCGCGTCGCCGGCGGCGACCTCACCCCCGGCGTGCTCACCGCGTTCCTGCTCTACCTCGGCATGTTCTTCAGCCCCGTCCAGGCGCTGTCGCAGGTGTTCGACGGCTACCAGCAGGCCCGCGTCGGCCTCACCCGCATCTCCGAGCTGCTGCGCACCCCCACCTCCGTCCCCGCCGCCCCCGACCCCCGACTCGGCACGGCCGTCCCGGTGCCCGCACGGCTGCGCGGCGACGTCGAGCTGCGCGACGTCTGCTTCCGCTACGACGCCGCCGCCGACCCCGCCGTCGTCGGCATCGACCTCCACGTCGAACCCGGCGAGACCGTCGCGCTCGTCGGTGCCACCGGCGCCGGCAAGTCCACACTGGTCAAGCTCGTCACCCGGTTCTACGACGTCCGCGCGGGCGCCGTGCTCGTCGACGGCATCGACATCCGCCGCTATCCGCTCTCTGCCTACCGGCAGCGCCTCGGCGTCGTCCCCCAGGAACCGCACCTGTTCACCGGCGACCTCGCCGCCAACATCGCCTACGGTCGCCCCGGCGCCACCCCCGCCGACGTCGAGCGCGCCGCCCGCGCCGTCGGTGCCCTCGACCTCGTCCGGTCCCTGCCCGGCGGTTTCCGCCACCCCGTCGGCGAACGCGGGCAGGGCCTCTCCGCGGGGCAGCGCCAGCTCGTCGCCCTGGCCCGCGCCGAGCTCGTCGACCCCGACATCCTCGTGTTCGACGAGGCCACCGCCGCCCTCGACCCGGCCACCGAGGCAGCCGTCCTCGCCGCGGGCGACCACGTCACCTCCCGGCGCACCGCCTTCGTCGTCGCCCACCGGCTCGCCACCGCCGCCCGCGCCGACCGGATCGTGGTCCTCGACGACGGCCGCGTCGTCGAGGTGGGCCCCCACGCCGAGCTCCTCGCCGCCGGTGGCCGCTACGCCGCCCTCTGGGCCGCGGGCGAACTGGAGCCGGCCGCGCCCGACCCCGCAGAGTCCCGCTCAGCGTGACGGGGCAGGGCGGCACCGGTCAGGTCGTGCCAGGTGAGGCGCAGCAGGGTCCATCCGGTACCGACCAGGGCGTTGCGTTCCGGCAGTCGGTGCGGAACCGCTCGGCGTCGACGTGCCAGGCCCAGCCGTCGACCTCGACCCCGACCCGCGCGTCCGGGAACGCCAGGTCGACGGTGAACGAGCCGAACGGATGGCCGAGGACCCACCCGCCGATCCCGGCGTCGCGGAGCAGGCGGGTGAGGAGCCGCTGCGCGACGGAGTCCGCTCCGCCGGCCGCGGCGGCGCGCAGCCGACCGGCTGCCGCCGGGCCGCGCATGCCCAGGTTGCGGGAGGGGGCGCGCTGCAGCATCGGGAGGCGGACGTGTCGTTGCAGCACCCGGTCCAGGAACGTCGACCCGTTCGGGAGTGCGACGGAGGTCTCCAGAGCGCTGAGGGGTGCCGCGGTGACCCGGATGTCGCGGACGCCGACCCGGTCCTCGTCATCCAGGTCGCGGTGGCGGACCCGCACCCCGGGCCGGGACCGTCGCCCCGTTGCCGGTGGCGGTGTGAGATCCACGATGTCGGGGGCGGCCGGAAGCATGCCGAGCCAGTGCGCCGCCGCGGGCCCACCGACCGTCGTCGCCTCACCTGCCCACAGCCATGCAGCCCGGCCCCGCACCTCGCCGGTGAGGCGATGCCCGGCCGCGAGGTACACCGCAGGATGCAACGGTCCCAGCCGGCCTCCGCGGCACGGCGCTGCGGGGTCCGCGGGGTCACGCCGTGGGCCTGGGCCTGCCTCACCGCGACGAGTCCGGCCTGGCGGCGCAGCAGGTCGTCGAGCACGCGGGCATGCTGCCGCCCGGACCCGCGCCGCCGGCCCGACATCGGCTCGACCGTTCGCGAGCGCTCATCCCCTGCCGTGGTGATCGCCGTTCCGGGCCGGTGAGTGACGGAGGCGTCGCTCAGCCGCCGCGAACGGTGATCACCTCCCTGGGGCGGGGGAAACGTCGCGGTGGGGCCGGGCGAGTCCTGTGGGCGCGTGAGAGCGTTGGGTAGGTGAGCGGTGGCTCGGGGGCGCGGAATGGCGCGATCCTGCCCGATTTCGGGCAGGGCTTTGGTGTTTCGCCGTGGGATCGGGCACCATCGCGAGGTGCCCGCTGAATTTCTGGACGCTCATCCGGAGCTCCTGGAGCACCTGGTGCAGAGCACGCCGTTGTCGGCGGGGGAGGCGCAGCGGGTGGTGGCCGAGGTTCTCGGCTACTTCGCCGAGTCGACGGAGCACTTCGTGCGACGCCGGCACGGCGAGCTGCAACGTCGGGGGATGACCAACGATCGCATCTTCGAGCGGGTGGGCGCCGAGCTGGCCGTCCGCAGGGTCGCGCCGCCGGCGCTGTCCGCCCGCCAGCTGCGACGGATCGTCTACGGATAGGAGCCGCACGTGTGCGGGATCGTCGGATACGTCGGGGCGCAGGACGCCGCCCCGATCCTGCTGGAAGGCCTCGGCCGGCTGGAGTACCGCGGGTACGACTCGGCCGGCCTCGCGGTGCTGCACCGCGGCGCGCTGAAGGTGCGCAAGGTCAGCGGCAGGGTCGCCGACCTCGCGGGTGACCTGCCCGCCCGGTTCAAGGGGTCGCCGGGCATCGGGCACACGCGCTGGGCGACGCACGGTGAGCCGAGTGTGGAGAACGCGCACCCGCACACCGACACGACGGGCCGGGTCGCGGTGGTGCACAACGGCATCATCGAGAACGCCGAGGAGCTGCGGGCCAAGCTGACCGCGGACGGTGTGGAGTTCTCGTCGCAGACCGACACCGAGACGGTGGCGCACCTGATCGGCGCGGCGTTCGCGGCGGGTGCGGAGACGCTGGAGCAGGCGGTCCGCCTCGCGCTGCGCCAGGTCGTCGGCGCCTACGGCCTCGCGGTCCTCGACACCGAGCACCCGGACCGGATCGTCGTGGCGCGAAACGGCTCGCCGGTGCTGCTGGGTGTCGGGGAGAAGGAGATGTTCGTCGCCTCCGACGCGGCGGCGCTGGTCGGGTACACCCGGCAGGTCGTGTACCTCGACGACGGCGAGCTGGCGACGATCACGGCGACCGGCTACCGGACGTTCACGATCGACGACCGGGCGACGGCGAAGAGCCCGTCGACGATCGACTGGGACATCATCGGCGCCGAGATCGGCGACCACGCGCACTTCCTGATCAAGGAGATCCTGGAGCAGCCGCGGTCGATCGAGCGGACGCTGTCGGGGCGGCTCGACGAGCGGTTCTCCACGGCGCACCTGGGCGGGCTGAACCTGACCGTCCGGGAGGCGCGGGAGTTCAAGCGCGTGAAGATCCTGGGCTGTGGGTCGGCGTGCTACGCCGGTGACCTGGGCGCGCAGCTGATCGAGGACCTGGCGCGGGTGCCCGCGTCGGCGGAGTCGGCGTCGGAGTTCCGTTACCGCAACCCGGTGGTCGAGCCGGACACGCTGTACGTGGCGGTCAGCCAGTCCGGCGAGACCAGCGACACCCTCGCGGCGGTGCAGGAGATCCAGCGCAAGGGCGGCAAGGTCATCGGCGTGATCAACGTCGTGGGCTCGACGATCGCCCGGGCCGTGGACGGCGGCATCTACCTGCACGCGGGTGCGGAGATGTCGGTGGCGGCGACGAAGTCGTTCACCTCCACGGTGGCGGCGTTCGCGCTGCTGGCGCTGCACCTGGGACGCATCCGTGACCTGTCGCCGACGGAGGGTGCGCGCATCCTCGCCGGTCTGGCGAAGCTGCCTGAGCAGATCAGTGCGATCGTCGAGGCCGAGCAGGAGTCGGGGGCGATCGAGGCCGTCGCGAAGGAGATCGCGGTGCGCGAGAGCGTGCTGTTCATCGGCCGCCGCCGCGGGTTCCCGGTGGCGCGCGAGGGCGCGCAGAAGCTGAAGGAGATCTCCTACGTCCACGCCGAGGGGTACGCGTCGGCGGAGCTGAAGCACGGCCCGCTGGCGCTGGTCAGCCCGGAGCTGCCGACGGTGGCGGTCGTCCCGGACGACGACCTGTTCGACAAGAACACCTCGACGCTGGCCGAGATCCGGGCCCGCCGCGGCCCGGTCTACGCGGTCGCGCACCGGGAGCTGCCGGCCGAGCTGGCCGACCGCACGATCGTCATCCCGGCCAACGAGCCGGAGCTCGACCCGATCCTGCAGTCGGTCCCGCTGCAGCTGCTGGCCTACCACGCCGCGGTGGCGCTGGACCGTGACGTGGACCGGCCGCGCAACCTGGCGAAGAGCGTGACGGTCGAGTAGGCGCCAGGATTGGAAAGGGGCGGGTCCGCGACGCGGACCCGCCCCTCGTTCGTGGGTGACCGTCAGGCGTCGGGGCGCTTGCCGATCTGCAGCAGCGGCGCGGCCTTCGGGGCGCCCGCGGGGGCCCCGAAGGAGCCGCAACCCGGCGCGTTGCCGGCCTGCTGGACGAGGTTGAGGCTCGAACACGCCTGACAGCGCGCACAGCCGGCGACGGCGGTGTCGGCACCGAGGCCCTTCGCCTCGAGGAAGCCGGCGACCTTGCGGTAGATCGGCTCGGTGTACTCGCGCGACGGCGCGGGCAGGTCCTCGAGCAGCGAGCCCGCGACGGGCCGCAGCGGCACGACGAACGGGTACACGCCGATGTCGACGGCCCGGCGGCACATCTCGACGGTCAGGTCCGGGTCCTCGCCGAGGCCCAGGATGACGTACGTCGACACCCGGCCCTCACCGAAGAGGTTGACCGCGTACTCCCAGGTGCGGAAGTAAGTGTCCATGCCGGTGCGGAACTTGCCGGGGGCGACCTTGGCCAGCACCTTCGGGTCGAACGACTCGATGTGGATGCCGAGCGCGTCGACGCCCATGTCGTGGACCTGGTCGATGTACTTCAGGTCGCGCGGCGGCTCGAACTGGACCTCGACGGGCAGCCCGGCGTGCTCCTTGACGGCCTGCCCGCACTTGGCGACGTAGAGCGCGCCGCGGTCGGGGGCCACCGACGAGCCAGTGGTCAGCGTCGCGTCGACCGCACCGTCGAGCTCCTTGGCCGCGAGGGCGACCTCGGCCAGGATCTCGGGGGACTTCTTGGCGATGGTGCGCCCGGCCTTGAGGGACAGGCCGATGCCGCAGAAGCCGCACTGGTCGGAGTTGCCCCAGTAGTTGCAGGCCTGCACGACCGTCGACGCCAGCGAGTCGAGGTGCAGCAGGGCGATCTGCTCGTAGGGGATGCCGTCGGCGGTCTTGAGGTCGTAGAAGCGCGGACGGCGGGTGCCGGACACGTTCGCGACCTTGACGCCGGCGCGGTAGATGCCCTGGCCCTCGTCCTCGGCGCGCAGCGAGTACGGCGACGACTCGCTCGGCGGCACGGTGACCGGGACACCCTCGACCCACAGGAAGCCCGAGTCGGAGGGGCCGGCACCGCCGGTGCGGCCGGTCTCGAGCTGTGTCTCGATCCGCAGTCCGACCGACTGCAGGTCCATGATCAGTTCGGCCACGGCTGCAGAGTCGGTCGAGTCGACCGGGGTAGGAACCTCGGTACTCGGCCGCGGGGGAGCGGAGTCCAGCACGTCGGTCATTCGACAACCACCTCGGGATCGCGAGCAGTTCCGTCCACTATAGGAGGTGAGGTGTCGGATGCGATACGAGTCGGTGAACTGATTTCCCGTGCGTCCGCCTCCGGCGCCCGCTCCGGCCGACGCCGTGGACCCGTGCCATGACCATCGTAGGTGATGAGAGCACTGCTGACCGCGGTGTTCCCGTCCTCGCGCGACGAGCGGACGTGCTCTGCCTCACCGCGGGAACACTCCGACGTGAACGCGTGGTTGACGGTAATGTTCATGCAAACGCATGGACCACAGCTCCGGAAGGGGGCCCGCCGTGCAGTTCGGCATCTTCACCGTCGGTGACGTGACCCGTGACCCGACGACCGGGCGCGTACCCACCGAGCACGAGCGCATCAAGGCGATGGTCACCCTCGCCGAGCACGCGGAGGCCGTCGGACTCGACGTCTTCGCCACCGGTGAGCACCACAACCCGCCGTTCGTGCCGTCGTCGCCGACCACCCTGCTGGGCCACATCGCGGCCCGCACCGAGCGGCTCGTGCTGTCCACGTCCACGACGCTGATCACCACCAACGACCCGGTGAAGATCGCCGAGGACTACGCGATGCTGCAGCACCTGGCCGACGGCCGCGTCGACCTGATGCTCGGCCGCGGCAACACGGCGCCGGTCTACCCCTGGTTCGGCCAGGACATCAACCAGGGCGTCCCGCTGACCGTCGAGCACTACCAGCTCCTGCGCCGGCTGTGGGACGAGGAGGTCGTCGACTGGGAGGGCCGGTTCCGCACCCCGTTGCACGGCTTCACGTCGACGCCCCGCCCGCTCGACGGCGTCGCACCCTTCGTCTGGCACGGCTCGATCCGCACCCCCGAGGTCGCGGAGATCGCCGCCTACTTCGGCGACGGCTTCTTCGCCAACAACATCTTCTGGCCGGCCTCGCACTACACGAAGCTGATCAACCTCTACCGGCAGCGCTTCGAGCACTACGGGCACGGCCGCGCCGACCAGGCGACCGTCGGGCTCGGTGGGCAGTTCTTCATGCGCCGCCGATCCCAGGACGCCTGGAACGAGTTCCGGCCCTACTTCGACGAGGCCCCGGTCTACGGCCACGGCCCGTCGATGGAGGACTTCACCTCGCAGACGCCGCTGACCGTCGGCAGCCCGGCCGAGGTCGTCGAGAAGACGTTGACGTTCCGTGAGCACTTCGGCGACTACCAGCGCCAGCTCTTCCTCGTCGACCACGCCGGGCTGCCGCTCAAGACCGTCCTCGAGCAGCTCGACCTGCTCGGGGAGGTCCTGCCCGACCTGCGCAGGGGTTTCGACGAGCTGCGGCCCGCCGGGGTGCCGTCCGACCCGCCGTCGCACGCGTCCCGCGTGGCCGCGAAGGCCGCCGTGCAGGCGAGCGACGATGTCGCCGTCGCCGCAGGCTGACGGCCGCGCCGGCTCGGCCCCGGTGGGGGCCGGCCCGGCCGTTGAGGCCTGGGAGGCGTTGCTGCGCAGCCAGGTCGCGGTGTGGCGGCTGCTGCAGGCCGACGACGTCTGGGGCAGCGTCGGGGTGCACGAGTACGACGTCCTGCACACCTTGCACCGGCGTGCCGACGGTCGTGCCCGCATCCGCGACCTGCACCGCGAGGTGCTGCTGAGCCAGCCGTCGTTGTCGCGGCTCGTCGAACGGATGGCCGAGGACGGCCTCGTCGCGCGCGACGCCGACCCCGACGACCGCCGCGGCACCGTCGTCGTGCTCACCGAGGACGGCGACCGGGCGCGCCGCCGGGTGGGAGCCCGGCACGCCGAGAGCATCAGGAGGGTCGTCGGGGCGAGTCTCGACGAGCGTGAGCTGCGCGCGTTGCGGTTGCTCTGCGACAAGCTGCGGGCAGGCACGGCCGGCTGACCGCGTCGGACCGCTCGGAGGTCGACGCTCGGAGGCCGATGCTCAGAGGTTGATGCCGAGGGTCCCCGACAGCGAGGTGCCCGCGACGCCGAGCGAGGCGTCGGCCGACACCGAGAGGAGCGAGCCGCCGGAGTCCTGGGAGCCGCCCTGGTCCTGGGAACCGCTCTGGTCGCCGGTGCCCGTGGCGGACGTGCCGTCGGTCGAGCCGGTGTCCGCGGGGGTGCCGGAGCCGGTGTCCGTCGACGCCGTGTCGGTCGTGCCCTCCGAGCCTGTGTCCGCCGGACCTGTGTCGGCAGAACCTGTGTCGGCAGAACCTGTGTCGGCAGGGCCCGGGTCGACAGGGTCCGTGGAGCCCGAGTCGGTGTCGGTGCCCGCAGCGGCCGGCTGGTCGGTCCCTGGGTCCGTCGTCGCAGGCGCCTCCGTGGTTCCCTGCGCGCCGTTGTCCGTGTCCGTGTCCGTGCCCGGGTCGGGGACCGGCGGATCGGTGCGCGGCGGGATGTAGGGCGGTGGCTCGACCGGAGCGGTGTCGGGCGGCTGGTCGACGGGCGGCTGGTCGACGGGCGGCTCGTCGACCAGCGGCGGCACGACGGGTGCGGTCGGCTCGGTCACGACCAGCGGGACCTCGCTCGTCCCACCCGTCGGCGGGCTGCTGCTGACCGGAGGCGGCAGCGTGGCGGTCAGGACGTCGGTGGGCAGTGCAGCCGTCGACGGCGGGTCGGGCAGGCCGGGTGCGCGGGGCAGGCCGAGGGCCACGGCGCCCGCGACGTCGGGGACGGCCGGTGCCCGCAGCTGCGGGTCGAGCAGCACGGCGTCCGGCGTGGCCGCGACGATCGCGACGATCGAGGTGTGCTGCGCGTCGAGCGAGGCGCGCCCGTCGGCGGGCAGGACCACGGCGAGCGCTGCCTGCATGTCGTTGACCTCGCGGGCGGCGTCGGCGGTCCGGCCCTGGCGCAGGGCGGTGCGGGCGCGCTCGAGGTGGACGGCCACGGTGTCGGCGGCCTCGACGGACTGTGCGTGGTCGCGGTAGAAGACCTTCGCCACCGGCCACAGCACGTCGCCGGGGCGGGCCGTGTCGGCGTTCCCGACGGCGATCCCACCGGTCACGGCGATCGCCACCACGGCGGCGGCCGACAGCCGGGCGAGGTAGCTCGGGCGGTCGCGGCGGCGCCGGTGGCGCGTGGCCATGTCTCCGTTCGCCGCGCGGACCTCGACCGGGACCGTGGCGATGCCGTCGGCCGGAGTCTCGGCGTCGGCCTCCGCCGGCTCGGTCGCGGCGGCCTCGGCGGCTGCGAGTGCGCCGTCGCGGGGGGCGCCGGGCTCGTTCACGGCGGCGACCCAGGACGCGAGCAACGCGGCGAGACGGTCGTCGACGTCGTCGCTGGCGGCCATCTCGTCGGTGGTGCGGAGGTGTCCGGAGCCGAGCGCGTCGATCAACGCGTCGTCGGCCTGGATGTCGCCCAGCCGCAGCGGAGCTGCCGGGTCGTCCGGGCGCGGGTGGTGGCGGACGGGCTCGTCGCCGCCATCCGACTCGTGCACGTGCTCACCTCCTGCGGGCTTCCGGACCCTTCCCGACGGGCTCAGGTTGATTCGTCCGGAGTCCGCGGTCCGTTACAGGCCGTCAGGCGTCCGGCACCGCCCGCGAGTCAGCACGCGCTCACGCTGACCTGCGAGAACCTGTTACCGCCGCACCGTAACGGTCCTCATGTCGACGTTGTTCAGCAACATCGGGTCGGTCACCCGGGTGGACAGACCTGCTGCCCGGACGGGCTGCGGGCCCGTGGCCCTGGTGCCGGCCTTGACCCGCGGTCAGGGTGGGCGCGGTGGCGACGCCGTCGGCGCCGGTCGTGGCCGTCGCGGTCTCCTGGCCGCCGAACGACGCCGAGCCCGTCGCGACGGTGCCGGTGACGGTGCGGCCCGGGGCGGCCAGGTTGCCGGCGCCGGTGACCTTCGTGGCGAGCGCGGTGGCGAAGGGCTTGCCGGTCTGCGCGGTCTGCTCGTCACCGGCCGTCGCGACGATCGTCGTCGGGACGACGGGGTGTCGAAGTCGCAGACCGTGCCGTCGAGGCCGAAGCGGTCGGCGCGGGCCCGCAGTCCGGGGGCGCCGCTGTCCTGGCTGATGCCGATCTGGCCGATGGTCGCGGCCGGGAGCGCGGTCTCCACGTCGGCGAACGTCACGGGACGCCCACCAGCCCTTGACCGTGGACGGCGACCAGGTCTGCCACCCGCCCGTCGTCACCGCCGTCCCGCTGTAGGCCGGCTCCCACACGAGGGTGGTGAAGCCTTGCGGGGTGGTGACCTCGATGTCGAACGACGGCGCCTCCTGGGAGTCTGTCGGTCCCGGCCTGCTCGATGTAGGTCTCGTACGCGAGGTCGGCCAGCGTGGAGAGCGGCTTGCCGTAGAAGTCGCGGTTGAAGACGTGGCCCTCTCGCCGTCGGGGGTGTCGAGACGCAGGAGGCCGCTGCCCTGGTCGGCGCCGACCCGGGCCCCGTCTGCCGCATCCGCCCGACCTTTCGGACCCGATCACTGGTCAGTGACGGCGCGTGGTTTGTGTCACTCGGACGAGTGACGGCACACGCGGGTAGCCGCCGGGCGGGCTCAGCCGCGCGGTACCGCGTGGGCCTGCAGTGTCGCCGGGATGAGGCCCACGTCGCTCCACGATCCCGGCCAGGTGAGTACCGCGACGGCCGATGTCGTCATCGGCAGCAACTCACCGGCCAGCAGCGTCGTCAGGTCCTCGATGCCCGGGTTGTGGCCGATCAGCAACACGCAGGAGGCCGAGTCGGGCAGGCCGCGCACCACGTCGAGCAGGTCGATGGCGGAGGCGTCGTAGACGTCGTCGGTGAACTGCGCCTCCGGCGCGTCGCGCAGGGCCGCGGAGGCGAGCTCCCACGTCTGCCGGGTGCGGGTCGAGGAGGAGCAGACGACGACGTCGAGGGTGCCGACGTTCATCCGCAGCCAGCGACCGGCCTCGGGTCCGTCGCGGCGGCCGCGCACGTTGAGCGGGCGGGAGTGGTCGGGCGCGTCGGTGGACCAGTCCGACTTGGCGTGGCGCAGGATCACGAGCCGGCGTTCGCTCATGGTCGGGATCCTCTCGCAGCGAGGCGCGGTCCGCCCGTCGTCACGGCGATTCGGGGTCGTCGAGGATGTACCAGGGCACCATGTTGACGGCGCCGTTGAGCCCGGGCATGGGCACGCCCTGCGCGGTCAGGCCGCGGGCCACGTCGGTGGCGACGACCATGAAGCGACCGGCACCGTCGGCGCTGATCTCGATCTCGACGGTCTGGTCGCCGCCGTCGGGGTGTTCCCGGAACGCGCGGCAGCACCTGACGATCTCCCAGACCTGCGCATTGCGCAGTGCGGGGACGTTGCTGAGGGCGTCGAGGACATCGATGTCGGCCGCCATGAGCGGCACCGTAGCGCGCCGTCACGGAGCGGGATGTCTCGTTTGGAGACGATCAGCGCCGGGGGCGGGCGAGCAGCGCGGCGGTGACGACGAGCGCGACGGCCGTGCAGCCGAAGAACACCGCGATGTCGCCCAGGTGGATGCCGTGCTTCGGGGTGAACGTGAGGATCACCGGCCCGATCCTGGTCTCCGCGGCGACGCCGAGGGTGACGAACGCGGCCACGGCCCAGGTGACGGCGATGGCGAAGGCGGGGCTTCGCCGAGGGGTCGCCGTTCGGAGGGGCACGGTCGCGTCGTTCATGCCTCCGACGGTACCGGGTCGCCGCCGCGCAACCGGCGTGCCGGGCGGGAGATGGGTGATCCCTTCCGAAGTGTTTGCCGAGAGCTTGCCCGCGCCGCCCGGGGCTGGGCAGGTGCCGGGCGCGGAGCCTCGGCGATGCCCGCGGCGGCGAGCCATCTCGCACGGCCTGATCGACCGCGGGCTCGCGGAGGTGTTCGTCGACACCGGGCCCGAGTTCCTGGCCTGCCCGCACACCGCGGCGCTTCCACGTCGTGCCCGGCCCACCGGCTACCACCCCGAACACCCGGGCGGGAAACCCGGAGGTGGCAGGTCGTTCGATCCGGACCTGTTCCGGGTCGGCGCGCAGGGTGGCGGGTCGACCGCATCGTCATGCCCGGCCGCACCCCGCGGCTGGTGCTCACCGAGGCGCCGCTCGGTGGCGGCGACGGCACGACCGCATCGGGCACACCCGACCGGGCACGTCGTAGGGCCGAGGACTGGCGCGGTGCGGGCACGCCCTCGTCGGCGCCCTGCTCGCGTACCTGCTGGACCGGGGCGTCGAGCCGCGTACCGGTGTCGCCTGATCCCGTCGCCACCGGATTCGATGCCCGCCTTGACGCAACCAATCAGTTGCCATAATATCGCAACCGTTGAGTTGCTATCGAGGAGGAGCCATGGGATTCCCTGATCGCATCGAGCGCACCGTCGAGATCGCGCGCCCGCAGGCCGACGTCTGGTCGGCGCTCACCACCGCCGACGGCCTGGCGGCGTGGTTCGGCCAGGAGGCGGAAGTCGACCTGCGGCCGGGTGGCGCGGCGTCGATGAGCTGGGACGGTGGGCACCACACACAGATGCGGGTCGAGCGCGTCGAGGAGCCGGCGGTGTTCGCCTTCACCTGGAGCAACCAGGGCCTGGGCGCAGACGACCCGCGCCGCACCTACGTCGAGTTCACCCTCGAGACCGCAGCCGCCGGGACCCGGCTCACGGTCGTCGAGACCGGGTTCGCCCAGCTCCCCGCCGACGTCCGCGTCACCGAGTACGACGAGCACGCCAAGGGGTGGGCCGCCGAGCTGGGCGAGCTGGTCGAGTACCTGGCGGCATGACCGATCAGCAACGGCTCGGCGACGAGGCGGAGGCCGTCGCCGAACTGGTCTTCGCCGCACTGGCCGACGCCAGCCGCCGGGCGCTGCTCGCCGCATTGGCGGCCGCAGGCCCGTCGACGGCCACCGATCTCGCGACGCGGCTGCCGATCACCCGCCAGGCGATCGCCAAGCATCTCGCCCTGCTCGCCGACGCCGGCCTGGTGACGGCCGAGCCGGGGGAGCGGCGTCGCGTCCGGTACCGGCTGCGGTCGGCGCCGATGCAGGTCGCGCAGCAGTTCCTCGCGGCGCTGGCCCGTGACTGGGACGGCCCGCTCGCCGCACTCAAGGACCACCTGGAGAACGAAGGAGAACAGCGATGACCGCGATACCGTCCGTCGTCGACGCGCAGGAGTGGACGCGTGCCCGCGACGACCTGCTCGTCGCCGAGAGACAGGTGCGCCGGGCGGCCGACGAGGTGGCCGCGTGCCGCAGGCGGCTGCCGATGACCCCGGTCCTGCTGGGCGCGGCGGGGCTGGGCGCGGCGGGGCTGGGCGCTTCCGTATGCGTCGTCACACGGCACGGGGTGGACGGCCGACAGCGGTGCCGGCGGTGGTTGCCGGCTGTCGACGTTCCTTCGCACAGGGGACGAGGGGCACCTGACCTGCGCGACGACCTCGCGGGGGATCGACGGCGTGACCTTCGTGACGGGTGTCCTCGACCTCACGGCGTACGGCCGCGGGGAGGAGCGGGAGGGCTGGCCGAAGGTGCCGACCGCGATCTTCCCGAACCCGATGACCATCGAGGGATCGTCGACGAGTTTCGGCCGCTTCCGCTGACCGGGGGAGGTGAATCTGAGAAGTGTCCGAGGGGGGACTTGAACCCCCACGCCCGTTAAAGGGCACTAGCACCTCAAGCTAGCGCGTCTGCCATTCCGCCACTCGGACTTGCTGCCGCGGTGACCGCGACGAGCAAAGGATAGACCACCCACATCCACCCCCCGTCACCGGACCGGCGATGGTAGGAAGATCGCCATGACCGGCCAGAACTCCGCTGCCGACGAGGTCGTCCAGCTCGCCTCGGAACTCATCCGGATCGACACCTCCAACACCGGCGACCCCGACACCGTGGTGGGTGAACGGGAAGCTGCCGAGTATGTCGCGGCCAAGCTGTCGGAGGTCGGCTACGAGGTCGAGGTGCTCGACTCGGGCGCCCCGGGCCGCAGCAACGTCTTCTGTCGCCTGGAGGGCGCCGACCGGGAACGTGGGGCGTTGCTGGTCCACGGCCATCTCGACGTCGTCCCCGCCGACCCGAGTGAGTGGTCGGTGCACCCGTTCTCGGGCGCGGTGCAGGACGGCTACGTGTGGGGGCGCGGGGCCGTCGACATGAAGAACATGGTGGCGATGACGATCGCCGTCGCCCGCCGGTTCAAGCGCGAGGGCGTGGTGCCGCCGCGCGACATCGTGTTCGCGTTCGTCGCCGACGAGGAGGCGGGCGGCAAGTACGGGGCGCAGTGGCTCGTGGAGAACCGGCCGGACCTGTTCGAGGGCTGCACCGAGGCGGTCGGCGAGGTGGGCGGGTTCTCTCTGACGCTGGGGGAGGACCAGCGCGTCTACCTCATCGAGGCGGCGGAGAAGGGCATCGCCTGGATGCGGTTGCGCGCCAAGGGCAAGCCCGGCCACGGCTCGTTCCTGCACGACGACAACGCCGTCACCCGCGTCGCCGAAGCGGTGGCGCGGCTGGGCAACCACACGTTCCCGCTGGTGCTCACCGACACCGTGCGCGAGTTCCTGGCCTCGATGCGCGAGATCACCGGCCTGGAGTTCCCGGAGGACGACCTGGAGGGGTCGCTGGCGAAGCTGGGTCCGTTGGCGCGCATCGTGGGCGCGACTGTCCGCGACACCGCCAACCCGACGATGCTCTCGGCGGGCTACAAGGCCAACGTGATCCCGTCGACGGCGGAGGCGGTCGTCGACTGCCGGGTGCTGCCGGGGCGGCAGGAGGCGTTCCTGCGTGAGGTCGACGAGCTGCTCGGCCCGCACGTGACCCGGGAGTGGGTGACGGAGCTGCCGCCGGTGGAGACGCCGTTCGAGGGGCCGCTGGTCGAGGCGATGGCGGCGGCGCTGCGGACGGAGGACCCGTCGTCGCGGACGGTCCCGTACATGCTCTCCGGCGGCACCGACGCGAAGTCGTTCTTCCGGCTCGGCATGCGCTGCTACGGGTTCGCCCCGCTGCGGCTGCCCCCCGACCTCGACTTCGCGTCGCTGTTCCACGGCATCGACGAGCGCGTGCCGATCGACGCCCTGGAGTTCGGCACCCGCGTCCTGGACACGTTCCTGCAGAACAGCTGAGGACAGGGGAGATCATCGTGGATCTCGAGGGGAAGGCCGCGCTCGTCACCGGGGGCGCGTCGGGCATCGGCGAGGCCGCTGCCGGTCTGCTCGCCGCGGCGGGGGCGCGGGTGGCCGTCGTCGACCGCGACGAGGTCGGGGCGCGGCGCGTCGCCGATGCGGTGGGAGGGCTCGCCCACGCGACCGACGTGTCCGCGCCGACCGCCATGGCCGAGGCCGTCGCGGCGGCGGAGAACGCGTTCGACAGGCTCGACGTCGTGCTGCTCAACGCGGGCATGACGTCCGGGCAGGACGGCGTCACCGACCTCGACGTCGACGCCTACCGGCGCATCGTCGGCGTCAACGTCGACCATGTCGTGTTCGGGCTGGCCGCGGCCGTCCCCGCGCTGCGGCGGGCGGGCGGCGGGGTCGTCGTCGCGACGGCGTCGCTGGCCGGGCTGATGCCACACCCGGGCGACCCGCTCTACACGTTGACCAAGCACGCCGTCGTCGGATACGTGCGGGCCGCGGCGCCCGCTCTGGCCGAGGAGGGCATCCGGGTGGCCGCGGTCTGCCCGGGCTACACCGACACGGCACTGATCGCCAACGCGCGCAGTGACTTCGGCGACTTCCCGCTCCTGGGTGCCGACGACGTCGCGGCCGCGATCGCGGCGATCATCTCCGATGGCGCGCCGGGCGAGTGCTGGTTCGTGCAGCCCGGTCGCGAGCCCGGGCCCTACGGGTTCCGCGGCGTCCCCGGCCCGGCCGGCGGACGCCGGGCCCCCGAAGTGAGTTGGGAGAAGCACTGAATTGACGACGACACCGATGCGCGGCTGGCAGGTCCACCAGAACGGCGACCCGGACGACGTCCTCACCTGGCACGAGGACATCCCGGTGCCGGTCCCCGGACCGGGGCAGGTGGCGGTGCGGGTGCACGCCGCGGCGTGCAACTTCCCCGACATCCTGGCCTGCCAGGGCAAGTACCAGGAGAAGCCGCCGCTGCCGTTCACCCCGGGCATGGAGGTCGCGGGAGAGGTCATCGCAGTGGGGGAGGGCGCCCGGTTCGCGGTCGGCGACCGCGTCGTCGGGCTGCCCGTGCTGGGGTCGGGCGGGTTCGCCGAGGCCACGCTGCTGCCCGACGTCGCGACGTTCCGCTGGCCCGAGGGCATGACGCCCGCGCAGGCCGCCGGGTTCCTCATCACCTACCAGACGGGCTGGTGCGCGCTCTCGCACCGCGGCGCGCTGCGCGAGGGCGAGACGCTGCTCGTGCACGCCGCCGCAGGCGGGGTGGGGACCGCGGCGGTCCAGCTGGGCAAAGCCATGGGCGCGCGGGTCATCGGGACCGCGGGTGGCCCGGAGAAGTGCGCGGTCGCGAGGTCGGTGGGCTGCGACGAGGTCGTCGACTACCGCGACGCCGACCTGGTGGCCGCGGTGAAGGACCTGACCGGTGGCCGCGGCGCGGACGTCATCTACGACCCGGTCGGTGGAGACGTGTTCGACGCGTCGCGGCGGATCGCGGCGTTCGAGGGCCGCATCCTCGTGATCGGCTTCGCGGGCGGGCGGATCGCCGACGCCCCGACCAACCACATCCTGATCAAGAACTACTCGGTCGTCGGCGTGCACTGGGGCTACTACCGGCAGATGGCCCCGGAGCTGATCCAGCCCTGGCAGGACGCGCTGGAGGACCTCTGGGCGAAGCGGCTCATCGATCCCCTGATCGGCGCGGAGCTGCCGTTGTCCGAGGTCAAGGAGGCGTTACGGCGTCTGGGCTCGCGCGGGACGACCGGCAAGGTCGTCCTGGTCCCCTGAGGTCGTGAGTGGGGATGGTCGCGACGTTCTCCGATGCGCCCCCGGGACGGGGCCACCCACAGGTCAGCGGGGCTGCGGGACCCCGACCGGCTCGGACTCGCGCCGTAGCGGCGAGAACGGGCGGGAGCGCTGCGCCGGGACCGCCGGTGCCCGGTACAGCGGCAGGACCGAGCCCGTCATGTGCGCGGGCGTGGCCACCCCGAAGTGGTCGAGGATCGTCGGCGCGATGTCGGTGAGCTGGACGCGGCCCTCGACGACCCGGTGCGCACCGGTCCGGAACCACAGCGCGCCGTCGCGGCTGTGCCGGCCGCTGCGGGTGGTGTGGATCGGGTAGAACAGCTCGTCGAACGCGCGGGTCGCGCCACCGGGGCCGTCCTCGATCGTCGCGCCCTCGCGACCGACGTCGCTGCGGCAGCCCACCTGCAGGCGGCGGCCGTCGCGGTCGGCATTGAGCATCCGGGTGCCGTCGATCGTCAACGCGCGCAACGCCTCACGGGCGGTCGCGGCGGCGTCGTCGTCGGTCAGCTCGACGACGAACTGCTCGGCCATCATCGGCTTCGCGACCGCGTCACGGACCCCGGCGAACGCGAGCAACGCGTCGAACGCGTGGGGCCGGAACGTGCGCTTGGCCGAGGTGGACCACGGCTCCTGCGACAGGGCGGTGGCCAGGATCAGCAACGAGTCGGGCTCGTCGGCCATGATCCGGGCCAGCAGCGCGTCCATCCGGCGGTAGCCGTGCAGCACGGCGTCGGCGTGCGCGCCGTCGCCGACCTCGTCGAACAGCTCCGGCTCCATGTCGCGCCAGTAGTAGTGCTGGTAGTGCGCGGTGCTGTTGGAGAAGAACGAGGCGAACCGCACGCCGTGGCGACGGTTGAGGGTGCGGAACACGTCGTAGGACAGGTCGTCGAGGACCGAGGCCCGCCGCCACGCCACGCCACCGATGCGGCGCTCGTCGACGAGCTGGCGGACCGCGGCCAGCACGGTCGCCGGGCGCAGGCCGCTCCGTGCCAGGAACGCGGCGAAGCGGGCGAGCTGCCCGGCGCCGGGCAGGCCGTTGCGTGAGGACTCCTGCACGGCCCACGACACCGTCTCGTAGAACGGCTGCAGCGACTGCGGGTAGGCGACGCCGTCGACGTCCCACGGGTCGGGAACGACGTAGCCGGGCTCACCGGGCCGGCGGCTGTAGGCGGTGTTCATCGACCCGAACACCCCGACGGGGATGCCCGCCGCGGACAGCACGTCGCCGAGCAGCGGTGCGGTCAGCTTCTCGCGGCCCTCCCCGAGGGCGAAGACGCCGTGCTCGGCGAACGGCATCCCGCTGTGCACCGTCGGCCATTGGATCCAGGGCTCGAGGTTGGGCGCGTCCTCACCCGCGTCGGTCGTGCAGACGACCGAGGAGTCGCGGAACGCGCGGAAGGCCGGCAGGTGCCCGGCCGCGACGAAGCGGTCGATCAGCGCCGGGCTGAGCTCGTTGAACTCGACGAGCACCGCCCTCGCACCGGGACGGCCCCCTGTGGTGGTGGTTGCCAATGTGATCCCCCCTGGACACATCTCGTACACAGGGTCCATCGGCGGTTCTCGGCGCGGCATTACAGCCGTGGTCACACGACAGGGGTGCCAGGTCAGGGGTGATCGGTCAGAACGTCGGCTCGGGGAGCATCGACAGCGACCGCTTGCGCCGGAGCCACACCTTCCGCACCCCGCCGGGGTAGAGCCTGACGCGGGAGAGCTCCCAGCCGCCGGACTCGGCCTGGATGGCCAGTCGGACCGCCGCCGTCAGCCGGGTGACGTCCCCGGACAGATGGACGGGGCGGTACTCCCAGTCCCCGTCGGCGACATCTCCGGATTCCTCCGTAGCCGTGCCGGTCGACGCCACCGGCCCACCTCCTTGCCCGGTCCTGCCACGAACACTGCCCGGCCGTGCCCGGCCGCCGCCGGGACCGCCCGGCGCCGACGTCGCCACCGCGTGAACGGCAGGTGACGTGCCGTTCACCATATGCGCCGGTGGCGGTCCTCGGCCAGGCCCGATCGCGGGCCTGGGCGTGCTCCGGACGCGCTCAGATGGGGACGCTGACGTCGTCGAGGGCCGCGCGGATCTCCGCGGGCAGCTCGACCTTCTCGGTGGACAGCGACGCCGCGAGCTGGGCGCCGTCACGCGCCCCGACGACCGCCGACGCCACCCCGGGCCGGTCGCGCACCCACGCCAGGGCGACGGCGAGGGGAGAGGTGCCGAGCCCGTCCGCGGCGGTGAGGACCGACTGCACGATGCGGGCGGACCGCTCGTTGCGCCGCGCCTCGACGTAGGGCGCGAGCACCGCCGACGCCGCACGCGAGTCGGCCGGGGTGCCCTCGACGTACTTGCCCGTGAGCACCCCGCGGCCCAGCGGCGCCCACGCGACGATCCCCAGGCCGTGGTGCTCGGCGGCGGGCACGAGCTCGACCTCGACGCCGCGGGTCAGCAACGAGTACTCGACCTGCGCGGCGACCGGGACGGCGACGCCCGCCGTCGCGCGCGCCTTCTCCACGACCGTCGCCAGCTGCCAGCCCGTGGAGCCGACCAGCCCGGCGTAGCGGGCCTTGCCCGACATGACCGCGACCTGCACCGCCGACAGCGTCTCCTCCAACGGCACCGCAGCGTCCCAGCCGGGCAGCTGCCAGAGGTCGACGTGGTCGACCCGCAGCCGGCGCAGCGTCGCGTCGAGCGCGTCGAGCAGCGCCCCGCGGGCCCCGCGGTCGCCCGACGCGCCCCCGGGCAGCCCGCCGCGCGCCGAGATCACGACGTCCTCGCGCGGCACCGAGTCGGCCATCACCGCGCCGAGGATCTCCTGGGCCGCGCCCTCGGCGTAGGCGTCGCAGGTCTCGACGAGACTGCCGCCGGCGTCGACGAACGTCACGAGCTGGTCGGTGGCCGCCTCGAGATCCGTGTCGTCGCCCCAGGTCATGGTCCCGAGCCCGATCCGTGACACCTGGAGGCCACTCGTCCCGACCTGTCTGTGCCGCACCGGGTCAGCCTATTGCCAGTCCTCTCGGGCGGCCCCGGTACGGTGCTCCCGCCGTGTCGTCCCACCGTTCTGAGGCAGGTTCGTGAGCTGGTTCGAGGTCGTCGTCCTGAGCGTTGTCCAGGGGCTGACGGAGTTCCTCCCGATCTCCTCGTCGGCGCACCTGCGGATCGTGTCGGGAGCGTTCTTCGGCAACGACCCCGGCGCGGCGTTCACCGCCGTCTCCCAGCTGGGGACGGAGGCCGCCGTCCTGATCTACTTCGCGAAGGACATCTGGAACCTCGTGAAGACGTGGTTCCGCGGCTTCACCGACGCCGAGGTGCGCGCCACCAACGACTACCGGCTGGCCTGGCTCGTGATCATCGGCACGATCCCGATCAGTGTCCTGGGCTTCCTGTTCAAGGACTCCATCGAGACGGTCGCGCGCAACCTGTGGATCGTCGCGACGACGCTGGTCGTCTTCGGCATCCTGCTCGGGCTGGCGGAGCGCTACGGCAAGCAGAACCGGCCGCTGGAGCACCTCACGGTGCGCGACGGCATCGTCCTCGGCTTCGCCCAGGCGCTGGCACTGATCCCCGGGGTGTCGCGCTCCGGCGGCACGATCACCGCGGGCCTCGCGCTGGGCCTCGACCGGCCCGCCGCGGTCCGCTACTCGTTCCTGCTGGCCATCCCGGCGGTCGTGGCGGCGGGCCTGTTCCAGATCGGTGACGTCAAGGAGTCCGGGCTGACCAGCGGGCCGCAGATGGTCGTCGGCACGATCATCGCGTTCGCCGTCGGGTACGTGATCATCGCCTGGCTGCTCAAGTACGTGCAGAACAACACCGTCTACGTGTTCGTCGCCTACCGCATCGCGCTGGGCGTGGCGCTGTTCGCGGCGCTGGCGATCGGCGCCGTCGCGGCCACCTAGGAGGGCGCCGAGCCACTCAGGCCTGCTGCGCGACGCCCAGGCGGCGCCCTCGCCGCGCCGGGCAGGCGCGTCGACACGACCCCGGGTGTCGCCGCACCTGCCCGCCTTGCGACGACATCACCTGGACGCCGCTCGCCACGGCCGGAGTGGTCCAGCACCCTGCCGGCCCGCCCCGCACGTAGGCTCGGTGCGGTGACGACCTTGATCCTGCTGCGGCACGGCCGCTCCACGGCCAACGTGGCCGGTGTGCTGGCCGGGCGCAGCGCCGGCGTCGAGCTCGACGAGACCGGCCGCAGCCAGGCCGAGAAGGTGGTGGAGCGGCTCGCCGGGATCCCGGTCGCCGAGATCGTCACCTCCCCGCTGACCCGCTGCCGGCAGACCGTCGAGCCGCTCGCGATCGACCGCAAGCTGGTGCCCGTCGTGGAGGACCAGCTGGCCGAGGTCGACTACGGCGACTGGACCGGTGGCTCGCTCAAGACGCTGGCCAAGGAACCGCTGTGGAAGGTCGTGCAGGCCCACCCGTCGGCGGCGGTCTTCCCCGGCGGCGAGGGCCTCGCGGGCATGCAGGCCCGGGCCGTCGCGGCCGTGCGCGCCCACGGCGCCCGCATCGCCGAGGCCCACGGCCCGAGCGCGGTGTGGGTGGCGTGCAGCCACGGCGACGTCATCAAGTCCGTGCTGGCCGACGCGCTGGCGACCCACCTGGACAACTTCCAGCGGATCATGGTCGACACCTGCTCGGTGAGCGTCGTGCACTACACCGACACCCGTCCGTTCGTCGCCAAGGTGAACGACCTCGGGGGCGATCTCGCGAGCATCGTCCCGCCGAAACCGCGCCGCCGGAGGTCCACCAAGCGCAGCTCCGACGCCGTCGTCGGTGGCTCCACCTGATCCCGCCGGGGTGACCCGTCCCGTCACGGGTGTGCCCGCCGCGCGAGGGTGGCCTACTCTCGGAGGTGCCATGTCACGCGTCATCCACGTCTTCCGCCAGCCCGAACGATTCGTCGCGGGCACCGTCGGCGAGCCCGGCGACCGGTCGTTCTACCTCCAGGCCGCCGAACAGGCCCGCACCATCAGTGTGCTGCTGGAGAAGCAGCAGGTGTCCGTCCTCGCCGAGCGCATCGCCGCGCTGCTGCAGGAGGTCAACCGCCGCTTCGGCCAGGAGCTGCCCACCCCGGTGGGCGGCGACCCCGACAACGACCCGCTCGCCGTGCCGCTCGAGGAGGAGTTCCGCGTCGGCACGATGGGCCTGGGCTGGGACGCCGACAGCCGCTCCATCGTCGTCGAGCTCCTCGCCGTGAGCGAGGAGGAGGTCGACGAGTCGGTCGTCCTCGACGACACCGAGGAGGGTCCCGACGCGCTGCGCGTGTTCCTCTCCCCTCCGCAGGCCAAGGCGTTCGCCGAGCGCGCGGAGCTGGTCGTCTCGGCCGGCCGCTCGCCGTGCCCGCTGTGCGCCGAACCGCTCGACCCGGCCGGGCACGTGTGCGTGCGCCTCAACGGGTTCCACCAGCGTTCCCCGATGACCGACTGACGCCCGCACGTGGACCTTCGCGACCCGGCGGTGTACGAGGTGCTGACCGCCGGCAGGATCGAGATCACCGGCAGGCTCGTCGACGCCTCGAACACGACGCTGTTCGGCACCATCACCCTCGACGGCGCCGAGCTGGAGTGCGTCTACAAGCCGGTCCGCGGCGAGCGCCCGCTCTGGGACTTCCCCGACGGCACCCTCGCCGGCCGTGAGGTCGCGAGCCACCTGGTGTCCGAGGCCGCCGGGTTGCACGTCGTCCCGCCCACGATCCTGCGCGAGAACGGCCCCTTCGGCCCTGGGATGCTGCAGGTCTGGGTCGACACCGACGAACGCGAGCTCATCGACGTCTGCTCGCCGAAGAAGGTGCCCGCGGGCTGGAAGCGCGTGCTGCGGGCCCGCGACGGCGCGGGCGACCCCGCAGTCCTCGTCCACGCCGACGACCCGCAGCTCGCCGCGATGGCGGCGTTCGACGTCGTCGCCAACAACGCCGACCGCAAGGGCGGCCACGTCCTCGCGGGGGTCGACGGCCGTGTCTACGGCGTCGACCACGGCCTGACGATGCACGTCGAGGACAAGCTGCGGACCGTCCTGTGGGGCTGGGTCGGCGACGAGCTGCCCGGGACCGTCGTCGCCGGCCTGGAGAAGCTGCGCAGCGCGCTCGACGGCGGCCTCGCCGACACCCTCAACGAGCACATCACGCTCACCGAGGTCGTGGCGCTGACCTCACGCATCGACGGGCTGCTCGCGGAGCCCCGCTACCCGCAGCCCTCGGGGTACGGGCCGGCGATCCCGTGGCCTGCCTTCTGACCCTCCCTGCTGCGCACGGCCCCGCCCGGGGCCCCGATGTACGCACGCTCCCGCGGACGGATGCGTTCACCGGGGGTCAGCGGCCGTAGGACTCCAGCCAGCCGCGGTCGATCCACGCGGGTGGCTGCGGGATGCGCGTGGTGATGCTCCGGTCCCGGAAGGCGACGCGCGCCTCCCCGTCCTCCACACGCAGCCGGATGGGCTCCAGGTTCTCCGGCTCGCCCAGGTCCTCGCCGAACGTCGTCGCCACGAAGGCCCGCATCGGCGCCGAGTGGGTGCAGACCAGCGCGAGCTCCGCGCCGGCGTCGGCCAGCCGCGGTCCGAGCGCCGCCACACCCAGCCACGTCCGCAGAACCGCGACCTGCGGCGGCTCGAAGTAGAGCGTCGGCTCGTGCACCCAGAACTCGATCGGCCCACCCGCGGCGGCGACGTCGCGGTAGTCGCTGTCGAAGCGGTCGTACTCGCGGACCCAGTCGGGCTCCGGCCCCGGCCCCAGCTCCAGCCGCGCCCCCACCGCCACCGACGTGTCGACGACCTCGCCGTCCAGCGAGAACCGCAGGTTGTCGAAATGCGGCTCGGTGTACAGCGCGCCGAGCAGCGACTCGTCGACACCTTCGGCGACCAGGGCCGCCCGCAACGTCACGGCCGTCGCCGTCGCCCGCGACGTCCGCGCGTGCGGCAGCAGCACCCGTGTACCCGGCGCGATCTCCGCGGCCAGCGCCTTGCCCCGCGCCCTGGCCTGCTCCTCGCCGCGTGGAGTGAGGCCGTGGTCGCCGTCGTAGCCGAGGGTCTCGCCGTGGCGGAGCAAAACGACCTCGTACATGTGATCGGACGCTACCGGCGTCGCGGACGCCACACGGCGGTTCGTCCCGGGGTGCGGAACGGGCAGGATGATCGGCGAGACGTCACAGCAGCAGGCACACGGCCGCACCGACGCAAGGGAGTCGACCAATGGCGGGACAGAGCCGGATCGGGGTCACCGGACTGGCGGTGATGGGCGCGAACCTGGCCCGCAACATCGCAAGCCGCGGGGTGTCCGTCGCGGTGCACAACCGGACGGGTTCGAAGACCACCGAGTTCATGAGTGAGTTCGGCGGCGAGGGCGACTTCACCGGCACGCAGTCGCTGCAGGAGTTCGTCGACGCGCTGGAGACGCCGCGGCGGATCATCGTCATGGTCAAGGCGGGCAAGCCCGTCGACGGCGTCATCGCCGACCTCACGCCCCTGCTCGACAAGGGCGACATCATCATCGACGCCGGCAACTCCCACTTCCCCGACACCGTGCGGCGCACCGCCGAGTGCGAGGCCAACGGCATCCGGTTCATGGGCGTCGGCGTCTCCGGCGGCGAGGAGGGCGCGCTGCTCGGGCCGAGCATCATGCCGGGCGGCGACCCCGAGGCCTACGCCGAGGTGAAGGACGTCTTCGAGGCGATCGCCGCCGTCGTCGACGGCACGCCCTGCGTCGTCCATGTCGGACCCGGCGGCGCCGGGCACTACGTGAAGATGGTGCACAACGGCATCGAGTACGCCGACATGCAGCTCATCGTCGAGGCCTACGACCTGCTCACCCAGGTCGCCGGGCTCGACGCCCACGCCATCGGGAAGATCTTCGAGGAGTGGAACTCCGGCGACCTCGAGTCGTTCCTCATCGAGATCACCGGCAAGGTGCTGGCCAAGGTCGACGAGAAGACCGGCGGCCCGCTGGTCGACGTCATCGTCGACCAGGCAGGGCAGAAGGGCACCGGCACCTGGACCGCGATCGACGCCCTCGGCCTGGGCATCCCGCTCACCGGCATCACCGAGGCCGTATTCGCCCGGGGGCTCTCGGCGCTGCGGGCCGAGCGCGCCGCGGCCGCGAAGACCCTCACCGGCCCGACGCCCGCGACGAAGGTCGACGAGCGCCTGGTCGACGACATCCGGGAGGCGCTCTACGCCTCCAAGGTCGTCGCCTACGCGCAGGGCTTCGCCCAGATGCGGGCCGCGTCGGTGCAGAACGGCTGGGACCTCAAGCTGGGCGAGATGGCCACCATCTGGCGCGGCGGCTGCATCATCCGGGCCCAGTTCCTCAACCGCATCCGCGACGCCTACGCCGAGCACCCCGACCTCGACAACCTGCTGATGGTCCCGTACTTCACCGAGGCCGTCGCGAACGCGCAGGACGCGTGGCGACGGGTCGTGGTGACGGCGACGGAGCAGGGCGTCGCGATCCCGGCGTTCTCGTCGAGCCTGAGCTACTACGACGGCTACCGCCGCGAGCGCGGCCCGGCCAACCTGATCCAGGGTCTGCGCGACTTCTTCGGCGCCCACACCTACCAGCGCACCGACGCCGAGGGCGCCTTCCACACCCGCTGGGCCCAGGACGGCACGGAGGTCCGCACGGACGGCTGACCCCAATGAGTGGCGGCGGGCGTGCCCCGGGACGGCAGGGAGGCCGTGGGGAGGCGTCGCCATGCATGGC
>NZ_BEGX01000052.1:0-138545 GCF_002583555.1 Pseudonocardia sp. N23 | reverse complement strand
GGGAGGGCGGGGGGGGCGACCCCGGGCGCCGGGACGACCTTGGCGTCGGCCGGGAGAGTGCTCGGGGCGACCGGGCCGGGGAGGTGGCGGCCCAGCCAGTCGACCAGCGGGGGCAGCTGTGCGCGGACGGCGACCTGGTTGTGCCCGCCGCCCGGGAAGGTGTGCGTCGTCAGCGTGACGGGCGGGACCGCGGCGGCGCGCAGGCGGGCGAGGGCGGCCTGCTCGTCGGCCTCGTCGGCACCTGCGGTGGCGAGGATCGTCGTGGGTGCGGGACGGTCACGCAGGTGGGCGACGACGTCGTTGGCCGTGAGCAGGTCGGGGCGGCCGGCGAAGAGGTCGCCGGTGACGATGTCGTCGGGCGTGCGGTCGTAGCCGGACTGGCTGATCGCGATCGAGTAGATGTCGGGGTGGCGCAGCGCCAGGTTCATGGCGCAGTACCCGCCCGACGACCAGCCCGACAGCGCCCACGCCTCCCGCTCGGTCCGCACCCGCAGCGTGCTCCGGGCCCAGTCGTGCAGGTCCGTCGTCAGGTATGTGTCGTCGGCGGCGCCGCGCTGGGCGTCGACACACTCCTCGTCGTGGCCGAAGCGGGGCTCGCCGTTGATGTCGGGGACGAGCACGATCGCGGGCGGCATGCGGTGGTCGGCGATCGCGGCGTCGACCAGGTCGGTGACGCCGAAGAGTGCGACGACCTCGCGCGGCTCGCCGGGGAAGCCGGGCAGCCACTCGACGACGGGGTAGCGCACCGCGGCGTTGGCGGGATCGCTGTAGCCGGCGGGGAGGTAGACGTCGGCGTCGCGGGTGATGCCGGAACGCTGCCCGTGGAACACCATGTGCAGGACGGAGCCGTGGCCGTCGGCGCTGCGGGCCGCGATGACCGGCATGGCGGCGGCCAGGTCGCCGCCGTCGGGCCCGATGTCGGCGACCGTGCCCTCGCCGGGGTTGCCCGACGAGCCGAGCAGCGACCCGAGCGTCGGGTAGAAGGAACCGAGCAGGTTGGCCCCCGCGGCCGTGGCGGCGACCACCCCGACGACGGCGGCGAGCGTCGTGACGGCGCGCCAGGTGCGACGGCGCCGCCAGGCGTCCCAGCGCCACGGCACGAGCGCGACGAGCAACACCGCGACGACGGCCACTATCCCGACGAACCATCCGTTGTCGAGACGAATCGTCGAGGCGTGGAGGCCGAACACTCCCGGAGCGTGTCAGACCCCCGTGCGGGCGGCGGGCGGCGGGGCCGGGTCGGGCGGGGTCCGGTGGCGCTTCCCGCCGTGCGGCACCGACGCGACAGCGGCGACCAGGCAGGCCACGGCGGCGAACCCGACCTCGCCCCGCCGGTCCGTGGTGCCAGCCGCACCGGGGCCGGGTGTGGCCACCACATTCGACCTGCCTGTTCGCACCATCCTGGGCGGGCCGCGGGATTCGTAGCGTTCCTCCCATGCGCACCTCGTCGAAGACGCTCCTCGCCGTCCCCGCCCTGATCCTCGCCGTCTCCGGCGCCGCCTGCTCGACCCCGGCCGCCGGCGCCGCCGCCCCTACCCCCACCGTCGCCCCGTCGGCCGTCGCGACCGCGACCATCGACGTCGTCACCGACGGTCGCACGGCGACGCGCGTCGGCACCCACACGATCACCGCGACGACCGCCGCCGACGTCCACCGATGTCAGACCGACGCCGGCCGTGCGACGCTCTCCTTCGGCCCGGCCGGCGCGCCGTCCGAGACGATCGAGGGCCTCTACCTCGAGGTCCCGGTCGGTGAGGGGCCCGGTGAGGTCCGGATGACCTGGAACTCGACGGAGGCCGGCTCCGACTACGGCACCGGCTACACCGCCTCCGACGGCCGGTCCGGCAGGGCCACCGCGACCGCGACGGTCCGTGACGGCCGGTTGGAGATCACCTTCGACGCGACGACGTGGGACGAGGCCCACTACCGCGGCACGGCGTCCTGCGCGCTCGCGTGACGCCCCACCGAGTTCGACCTGGGACTGCTTCGATCATGGTCCGGCGCAGTCCCGGGCCGAACTGGGCGGGGTTCGCGGCACAGGCCCCGCACAGCGGCCGCACAGCTCGCCGAGGCCCTCACCAGCGGCGACGACGATCCCGCGACGCCGTCGCCCGACTGCGGTCGGGTAAAGGAATTCCCAGGTCAGGGGCCACGCTACGCTCCGGCGCGTGACGTCCCAGGACGCGGCGCGGATGCCGCGGCGCAGGCTGCTGCGGCTCGGTCTCGCCGGAGCCGGCCTCGTCGGCGCGGCGGCCGCCTGCGGCACCGCCCCACCCGCGTCCGTCCCCCCGACGACCCCACCGGCCCAGCCGACGACCCGGCCATCGACCCGGCCGACCGTCGCGCCCGGTGCACCCGCGCCGGAGGTCGAGCACGCCGACGGCGGCCGTCCCGAGGTCGCGCTCACCTTCCACGGTGCCGGCGATCCCGTCCTCGCGAAGCAGGTGCTCGCCGCCCTGCACGACCGCGGCGCCGCCGTCACCGTGCTGGCCGTCGGGACGTGGCTCCAACAGTCGCCGGACTCGGCGCGCGTCGTCACCGATCTCGGGCACGAGCTGGGCAACCACACGTGGTCGCACGGCGACATCGACTCGATGTCCGAGTCGTCGGCGCGCGCGGAGATCGAGAAGTGCCGCGACCGGGTCGCCGCCCTCACCGGTGGGCCGGGCGCGTTCTTCCGGCCGTCGCAGGCCCAGCACGCCACGAGCCGGGTCAAGGTCCTCGCGGCCGCCGCCGGCTATTCGACGGTCCTCTCCTACGACGTCGACTCCCGCGACTTCACCGACCCCGGGGCGGCGGCGATCCGGCGCAACGTGCGGACGGCGACGGCGGGGGCCGTCGTGAGCATGCACCTGGGCCACCCCGGGACCCTGGAGGCGATCCCCGGCCTCCTGGACGATCTCGCCGCGCGCGGGCTGCGGCCCGTCACCGCATCGCAGCTGTTCGCCTGAGAGGACCCCTGTGCCGCTCCCCGTTCCGCGCGCACGAACCGCCGTGCTGCTCCTCGCCGCCCTGGTCTGCCTGGCGGGCTGCACGGGCGGTGCCCCCAGCTCGCCCGGTGGCGGGTCCGGCACCACGGCCGGCGCGGCGCAGCCGGCCGCCTACCCCGGGATGCCGCCGGTCGCCGACCCGCACAACGTCTACGCCGACGCGGGCGCGAACATGCTCTCCGACGTCGTGAAGACGGCGAAGCCGCTGGTCTACGTGCCGCACACCAAGTCGGGGGACGTATGGACGATCGACCCGGCGACGTTCCAGGTCGTCGGGCGCTACCGGCTCGGCGGGGAGCTGCAGCACGTCGTGCCGTCGTGGGACATGACGACCCTCTACGCCTCCGACGACACCACCGACAAGATCACCCCGTTCGACCCGGTGACGGGCCTTCCGGGGAAGAACATCCCGGTCACCGACCCCTACAACATGTACTTCACCCCCGACGGGAAGTCGGTGATCTCGGTCGCGGAGGCCCGTCGCAAGCTGGTGTTCTACGACCCCCACACCTGGGCGGTCCAGGGTGAGCTGCCGACGCCGCAGTGCGCGGGCATCGACCACGCCGACTACACCCCCGACGGACGCACGGCCGTGTTCACCTGCGAGTTCGACGGCCGCGTCGCCGTCGTCGACCTGGCGAGCCGCACGCTGCTGCGCACGATCGACATGCCGGTCCGGCACATGCGGATGGGCCCGCAGGACATCAAGATGGCCCCCGACGGCTCGGTCTTCTACATCGCGGACAGCCAGGAGGGTGGCCTCTGGGTGATCGACGGTGCCGCGACGAAGGTGATCCGCGAGATCCCGACGGGCGCCGGCGCGCACGGCCTCTACCTGTCACGTGACGCGACGCGGCTGTTCGTCACCAACCGGCTCGCCGGCAGCGTCAGCGTGCTCGACGCCTACACCGGCGCGGTCGAGGCGACGTGGCCGATCCCCGGCGGCAGCCCCGACATGGGCAACGTGACCGCCGACGGCAGCCAGCTCTGGCTGTCGGGCCGCTACACCCACGAGGTCTACGTGCTGTCGACGGCGGACGGAAGGCTGCTGGCCCGCATCCCGGTCGGCGACGGCCCGCACGGGCTGTGCGTGTGGCCGCAGCCCGGCCGCTGGTCGATCGGGCACACGGGCATCACCCGCTGACACCCCGCGACGTCGTCAGTCGGGTTCCTGCACGTCACGGCGGCCGTGAGCGCGGCCTCATCCCGTCATGACCGGTCGGCCGACCCTCCGGGTCCCTCCGACGGGCGCACACTCGGTTCGGGGACTCCACCTGCTCCGGCTCGACGACCCGGCGCCGGGTGCCGAAACCCGTTCGGCGACGCGAGCCCGCCGATGCGGGTCGTCGGCCGGTGCCCGAGGATCGGCCCGGCACCGGCCGACGACATCGCCGGGGCGCCGCGAGCGATGGTCAGGCGGTTCTGGTCGCGCCTCGGGCGACCTCGGCGCGTGCGAGCAGGCCGAGCGCGAGGGCACCGACCAGGAGGCCGAAGTCGCGGAGCGCGACATCGAAGTAGCCCGGCAAGGTGAGCAGATTGACAATGATCCCCAGTAGCCACGCGGCGACGACCCAGGCGCCGATCCGAGGCGCGGTCGCGACGAGGATGCCGGCCACGATCTCGACCACTCCGACCGCGTACATCGCCTGCTGGGCGTCACCGGGCAGGATGCCGTCGATCCAGGGTGCGAGGTAGTGCGGCCAGTCGGTGAGCAGGTTCGTGAACTTGTCGAGTCCGAAGAGGACCGGCGCCACGGCGAAGACCGTCCGCAGCAGCAGGAATGCCAGGTGGGTGGGGTCGGCGAGGGCGCCCCGGCTTCCTGTCGTCGTCTCGGTGGACATGAGTTCTCCTCTAAAAACTAGATTGATTGCTGATAGAAGAAGAATCTAGCGCCCACCGGTCTCTATCGTCAACGATGATCGGCGATAGATTGGGCTCATGCGGAACCGGCTGCTTGCAGGCATCACCTCTGCGGCGTCGCTCGACGAGCCGACCCGGCGACGGCTCTACGCCTTCGTCATCCGGCAACCCGAGCCGGTCGGCCGGGACGACGCGGCTGCTGCCCTGGGGCTGCCCCGGACCACCGCGGCGTTCCACCTCGACCGTCTGGCCGACGCAGGACTGCTCGACGTCGTCCATCAACGGCGCTCGGGGCGGCGCGGCCCCGGCGCCGGCCGGCCGGCGAAGCTCTACCGGCGCGCGGCCCGCGAGATCAACGTCTCGCTGCCCGAACGACGTTACGAGCTCGTCGGCAGGCTGCTCGCTGGTGCCGTCGACGAGGCCACCGCCTCGGGTCGATCGGTCGGCGGGGTGCTCGAACAACGGGCCTATGCGCTCGGCCGCACGCTCACCGACGTCACCGACGTCACCGACGTCACCGACGTCACCGACGTCACCGAGACCGCCGAGACCGCCGAGACCGCCGAGACCGCCGAGGCCGTCGAGGCCGTCGAGGCCGCGGACTGTCGCCCCGTCGGCCTCGCGGACGACGAGCCCACCACTGCCGTGGTCCGAGTGCTCGAAGCCCACGGGTACGAGCCGCGCTCGTCGGACGCGGCGATCACGTTGGGCAACTGTCCGTTCAACCTCCTGGCCCGGGAGTACACCGAGCTCGTCTGCGGGACCAACCTCCGCCTGCTCTCGGGGGTGCTGGATGCACACCCCGACGCGGGACTGGAGGCCGAGCTGTGGCCAGGGGAGTCGGGCTGTTGTGTACGGCTGGTCGCGGCGGCGCCGCGGACCGGATGACCGGCACGAAGCTCGGCCGGCGCAGCTCGGTGCCGGTGGTCATGCCCGTGCGGGGTCACGATCGCCACGACGACGAGCAGCCTCGACTCACCGCGGTGTCGTCGTCACGACACGCCGATCCGCGCAGCGGAATCCGGCGGGTGCCACCATCTGGGCACCCGCGCGGCAGACTGCACTCCGCCGGCGGTGACGGACGAGCACAGGGGGACGCGTGGTCGCGAACGAGCGCACCGTCGAGGAGGGCCTGCACCGCGGGCTGACCGTCGACAAGACCTACGCCGGCTACCTGCACCTCGACGAGCTGCTCGGCGCCCAGCGGCCGCTCTCCGATCCCGAGCACCACGACGAGATGCTGTTCATCGTCCAGCACCAGACGTCGGAACTGTGGTTGAAGCTGGTGATCCACGAGCTGCGCCACGCCGCCGCCCGCATCGACGCCGACGACCTCGGCCCGGCGCTCAAGGCGCTGTCGCGGGTCAAGGCGGTGCAGCGCCAGCTGTTCGAGCAGTGGGGTGTGCTGGAGACGCTCACCCCGACCGAGTACCTGCAGTTCCGCTACGCGCTGGGCACCGCGTCGGGGTTCCAGTCCGAGCAGTACCGGACCGTGGAGTTCCTGCTGGGCAACAAGAACGCCGCCGCGATCGAGGTGTTCGCCGACGGGTCCGAGGCGTCCCGGCGGCTGCAGGAGGTGCTGGCCGCGCCGAGCCTCTACGACCACTTCCTGCGCCACCTCGCCCGCGCCGGCTACCCGGTGCCGCCCGAGGTGCTCGACCGCGACCTCACCAAGGCGCACTCGTTCGCGCCGGAGCTGGTCGAGGTGTTCCGGCTCGTCTACACCGACCCGGGCCGCGACTGGGGCGCCTACGAGACGTGCGAGGCGCTCGTCGACGTCGAGGAGAGCTTCCAGCTGTGGCGCTTCCGGCACCTGAAGACGGTGGAGCGGATCATCGGGTCGAAGCGGGGGACGGGCGGGTCGAGCGGGACGGCGTTCCTGCGCGCGGCGCTGGACCTGACGTTCTTCCCCGAGATCCTGGCCGTGCGCACGGAACTGGGGGAGTGACCATGCCGCCCACCCTCACGGATGCCGAAGCTCTCGACGCCGCCGATCCGCTCGCCTCGTTCCGCGACCGGTTCGTCGCCCCCGAGGACCCGGGTCTCGTCGCCTACCTCGACGGCAACTCCCTGGGCCGCCCGCCGAAGGCGACGGCGCAGCGGCTGGCCGAGCTCGTCGCCCACGACTGGGGGAGCAGGCTGATCCGGTCCTGGTCGGAGGGCTGGATGGAGCTGCCCTTCGAGATCGGCGACCGGCTCGGTGCCGCGGTGCTGGGTGCCGCGCCGGGGCAGACGGTCGTCGCCGACTCGACGACGGTGTGCCTCTACAAGCTGATGCGCGCCGCCGCGGCGATGCGCCCGGGCCGCGACGAGGTCGTCGCCGACCGTGGGAACTTCCCGACCGACCGCTACGTCGTCGAGGCGGTCGCGGCGGAGTGCGGGCTGACGGTGCGCTGGATCTCGCCCGGCCCCGCAGCAGGGGTGACCCTGGAGGAGATCGACGACGCAGTGTCGGAGAGAACAGCCTTCGTCACCCTCTCCCACGTCGCGTACAAGTCCGCCTGGATCGCCGACCTGCACGCGATCACCGCGGCGGCCCACGACGCGGGCGCGCTCGTCGTCTGGGACCTCTGCCACAGCGCCGGCTCGGTGCCGCTGGACCTCGACGCCGCCGGGGTCGACCTCGCCGCGGGCTGCACCTACAAGTTCCTCAACGCGGGACCCGGGGCGCCGGCGTTCCTCTACGTCGCGGCCGCGTTGCAGCAGGAGTTCGTCCAGCCGATCGCAGGCTGGATGGGCAACGTCGACCCGTTCGCGATGACGTCGGACTACGCGCCGTCGACGGGGATGCGCCGCGCGCTGTCCGGGACGCCGCCGATCACGGGCCTCATCGGTGTCGACGAAGGCGTACGGCTCGTCGCCGAGGCCGGGATCGGGCGCATCCGCGCCAAGGCGGTCGCGCTCACCGAGCTCGCGGTGACGCTGGCCGACGGCATGGGTGCCGGCCTCGGCTCCCCGCGTGACCCGGCCCGCCGCGGTGGGCACGTGACGGTGACGCACCCGGACGCAGCGGCGCTCTCGGAGCGGCTGATCGCCGCGGGCGTGATCATCGACCACCGCCCGCCGGACGGCATCCGGATCGGCCTGTCACCGCTGACGACGTCGTTCGCCGAGCTGCACCGGGCCATGACCGTGTTCGCCGAGGTCCTGCAGACGTCGTGAGTGGCGATGGTCGCCGGAGCGACCATCGCCACTCACCGGTACCCCCCGGGGTGGTCTGCAGGTCAGGCCAGCGGCACGATCTCCGGCGCACCCATGCGAGCGGCGTCGGCGGTCTCGTCGTCGGGCATCTTCTGGCTCTCCCGCTCGGCCTCGACCCGCTTGCGGTAGTGCTCGGCCTCGCGCCCGACCTGCTCGTCGCTCCAGCCGAGCACCGACGCCATCAGCCGCGCCGCCTCGTCGGCCGATCCCACACCGCGGTCGAACGTCTCGATCGAGATGCGGGTACGACGGGCCAGCGCGTCCTCCAGGTGCCGGGCGCCCTCGTGCGAGGCCGCGTAGACGACCTCCGCGCGCAGGTAGTCCGGTGCCCCGGCCAGCGGCTCGCCGAGCGACGGGTCGTCGTCGACGAGCGCGAGCACCTCGTCGATCATCGAGCCGTAGCGGCTGAGCAGGTGCTCGATGCGGGCGACGTGCACGCCGTGCTTCGCCGCGAGCCGGTGCCGGGCGTTGAGCAGGGCCTTGAACCCCTCCGCCCCGAGCAGCGGCACCTTCTCGGTGACCGAGTCCGGCACCTTGGCGTCGAGGCCGTGGACCGCGGCGTCGACGGCGTCCTTGGCCATGACGCGGTAGGTCGTGTACTTGCCGCCCGCGACGACGACCAGCCCCGGCACCGTGTGCGCCACGGCGTGCTCGCGCGAGAGCTTCGACGTCGACTCCGACTCGCCCGACAGCAGCGGCCGCAGCCCGGCGTAGACGCCCTCGACGTCGGAGTGCGTGAGCGGCTGCTCCAGCACGGCGTTGACGTGGTCGAGCAGGTAGTCGATGTCTGCGGCGCTCGCGGCGGGGTGGGCCTTGTCGAGCGACCAGTCGGTGTCGGTGGTCCCGATGATCCAGTGCCGGAACCACGGGATCACGAACAGCACCGACTTCTCGGTGCGCAGGATCAGCCCGGAGTCGCCCTGGATGCGGTCGCGCGGCACCACCAGGTGGATGCCCTTGCTGGCCCGGACCTTGAACTGGCCGCGCTCGCCGACCAGGCCCTGGGTGTCGTCGGTCCACACCCCGGTCGCGTTGACGACCTGCTTCGCCCGGATCCTGACCGTCTCGCCCGTCTCCAGGTCGTGGATCTCGGCGCCGGTGACCCGCTCGCCCTCACGCAGCAGCGCGACGACCCGCGCGCGGGACGCGACGTGTGCCCCGTAGGCCGCGGCCGTGCGGGCGACGAACATCGTGTGCCGCGCGTCGTCGACCTGCGCGTCGTAGTACTGCAGGGCTCCCACCAGGGAGTCCTTGCGCAGCGACGGCACGATCCGGCGCGCCCCCGCCCGCGTCAGGTGCCGGTGGTGCGGCACGCCGCGGCCCCGGCCCGACAACATGCTCAGCGTGTCGTAGAGCGCGACGCCCGCGCCCGCGTAGAACCGCTCCCACACGTGGTGCTTGAGCGGGTAGATGAACGGCACCGGACGGACCAGGTGCGGCGCGATCGTCTGGATCAGCAGACCGCGTTCCTGCAGCGCCTCGGCGACCAGACGGAAGTCCAGCATCTCCAGGTACCGCAGACCGCCGTGGATGAGCTTGCTCGAACGGCTCGACGTCCCGGACGCGAAGTCCCGGGCCTCGACGAGCCCGACGGTCAGCCCGCGGGTGGCGGCGTCGAGGGCACTGCCCGCACCCACGACGCCACCACCGATCACGAGCACGTCGAGCTCGGTCCCCGCCATGGCAGCCAGGGCGTCCGCCCGGGCCTGGGGGGAGAGCGCGACCGATCTCATGAGTGTCCTTCCCTAGGAGTGGATGTCCGTCGTCAGCCGACGTCCACCCAGTTCAACGTCCTCTCGACGGCCTTCTTCCACTTCGCGTAGCCCTCGGTGCGCTGCTCGTCGTTCCATTCCGGCGACCAGTGCCGGGCCTCGTTCCAGTTCTGTCGCAGCTCGTCGGTGTTCTTCCAGAACCCGACCGCCAGCCCGGCCGCGTAGGCCGCTCCCAGCGCCGTCGTCTCCGCGACGACCGGCCTGCTGACGTCGACACCCAGCACGTCGGACTGGATCTGCATGCAGAGCTCGTTCATGGTGACGCCGCCGTCGACCTTCAGCACCTCGAGGTGCACGCCGGAGTCCTTCTCCATCGCCTCGATCACGTCGCGGCTCTGGTAGCAGATCGCCTCCAGCGTCGCCCGGGCCAGGTGCGCGTTGGTGTTGAACCGCGAGAGGCCGACGATCGCGCCCCGGGCGTCGGAACGCCAGTACGGGGCGAAGAGACCACTGAATGCGGGGACGAAGTACACCCCCCCGTTGTCGTCGACCTGCCGGGCCAGCGACTCCGACTGCGCCGCACCGGAGATGATGCCCAGCTGGTCGCGCAGCCACTGCACGGCGGAACCGGTCACCGCGATGGAACCCTCCAGCGCGTAGACGACGGCCTCGTCGTTGAACTTGTAGCAGACCGTCGACAGCAGACCCGCCTTGCTGCGGATCAGCTCGGTACCGGTGTTGAGCAGCATGAAGTTGCCGGTGCCGTAGGTGTTCTTCGCCTCGCCGGGGGCGAAGCAGACCTGGCCGACGGTCGCGGCCTGCTGGTCGCCCAGGTCGCCGGTGATCAGTACCTCGCCGCCCAGCGGGCCGTTCGTGCGGGTGCTGCCGTATCCGGCCGTGTACGAGCTGGGCTTGATCTCGGGCAGCATCTGCCGCGGGATGTCGAAGAACCCGAGCAGCTCGTCGTCCCAGTCGAGCGTCTCGAGGTCCATCAGCATCGTGCGGCTGGCGTTGGTCACGTCGGTGACGTGCACCCCGCCGTCGCGCCCGCCGGTGAGGTTCCAGATCAGCCACGTGTCGGTGTTGCCGAAGATCGCGTCGCCGCGCTCGGCGGCCGCCCGGACCCCGTCGACGTTCTCCAGGATCCACTGGATCTTGCCGCCGGAGAAGTACGTCGCGGGCGGGAGACCGGCCTTGCGCCGGATGACGTCGCCCTTGCCCTCACGTTCCAGCGCCGACGCGATGCGGTCGGTGCGGGTGTCCTGCCAGACGATCGCGTTGTAGTACGGCCGCCCGCTGTTCCGGTCCCACACGACCGCCGTCTCGCGCTGGTTGGTGATGCCCAGCGCGACGAGGTCGGACGAGGACAGGCCCGTCTTGTTCAGCGCACTCTGCAGGACCGCGGACGTGCGCTCCCAGATCTCGACGGGGTTGTGCTCCACCCAGCCGGCCTGCGGCAGGATCTGCTCGTGCTCCAGCTGGTGGCGGCCCACCTCGTTGCCGGAGTGGTCGAAGATCATGAACCTCGTGCTGGTCGTGCCCTGGTCGATGGCGCCGACGTAGTCAGCCATGGGTCGTCCTTCCTCAGGTGTTGGCGCGCGGCTCGGACACGGGCGGGGTCGGCGTGAACTCCTCGTCCTTGGGCAGGTAGCGGTCGATCAGCAGGATGAACAGGCCGCCACCGATCAGGCCGCCGATGATCGGTGCCACGATGGGTAGCCAGAAGTAGAGGTCGCCGTGCTGGTCGTACATGGCCGTCGAGTAGCCGGTGATCAGCGACGCGAGCCGCGGGCCGAAGTCACGTGCGGGGTTGATGGCGTACCCGGCGTTCGTGCCCCACGCCATGCCGATCGCGACGACCAGCAGACCGACGACGACCGGGCCGAGGTTGGCCAGCGGCGGGTTGTTGACCGCCGTCGTCAACGCGAAGATCACGAAGATCAGGATGGCGGTGCCGACGATCTGGTCGAGGAACGCCGTCGGGATGCCGATGCCGTCGAGACCGTTGCCGGGCAGCGTCGAGAACACGCCCTGGGTCTTGATGGTGTGACCCGGGTCGACCTTCGCGATGGCGTCGGCGTAGACGACCCGCACGATCAGCGCCGCGACGAACGCGCCGAGGAACTGCGCCAGGCAGTAGGGCAGCACCTTCCGCCACTCGAAGCCCTTGAACGCGGCGAGCGCGATCGTGACCGCGGGGTTGAGGTGGGCGCCCGACAGCCGCGCCGCGACGTAGACGCCGAGCGTGACGCCGAGGCCCCAGGCCCAGGCGATCGAGTCGTGGTCGCCGAGGGTGCCTTCGGGCGACGTGACGACCTGCGCCACGACGCCGACGCCGAACAGGATGAGGATCATCGTCCCGGCGAACTCGGCGCTGAGCTCGCCGAGCAATGTCTTTCGCATAGCAGTGCCCTCCTTGTGGGGTGCTGTGTCGTCGCCGGGACGGCCGCCCATACCCCTCCTCCGGGCCCCTCCGGCCGTGCCATTCCCGCGCGCGATGGGACGCTAGGAAGCTCGTGTGACGGGGGCAACCTGAGGTGTTCGTCAATGTCGAATCGACATGGTCGAAACGGTCACACACGGGGCTAGGCTCAGGAACGTGCCCGGCACGATCCAGTCGATCGAGCGGGCGGCCGCGGCGCTGCGGCTGCTCGCCAGCACCGGGCGCCCGCTCGCTCTCGCCGAGCTCTCCGCAGCACTCGACCTGCCCCGGCCCACCGCCCACGGCATCCTGCGCACCCTGCGTGAGGTCGGTTTCGTCGACCAGGACCCGACCAACGCGCTCTACACCGTCGGCGCCGGCCTCGGCAGCCTCTCCACCCCCGGCTGGGACCGCCACGACCTGCGCTCCCGGTCCATGAACTGGGCCGACGCCCTCGCCGGCGGCACCGGCTGCGCCGTGTTCGTCGGGGTTCCCGACGGCCGCGTCGTCAGCCTCGTGCACCACGTATTCCGGCCCGACGGCTCGCCGCAACGGCTGCGCACCAACGAGACCGTGCCCATGCACGCCACCGCGCTGGGCAAGTGCCTGCTCGCCTTCGCGCCGCTCGTCACCCCCGCCGCCCGCGACCTCGACCTGCAGCGCTACACCGGCCGTACCGCCACCACACCCGCGGCACTGGAGAGCCAGCTCGTCGCGGCCCGGCGCCGGGGCTGTGCGACGGGCTTCGCCGAGTACACCCAGGGCGTCGGCGGGGCCGCGGTGCCGCTGCGCGGGGCCGGCGGGCTCGCCGTCGGGGCACTGGGGATCAGCGCGCCGGTGGAGCACCTCTTCGGGGCCGGGGGCGTCGTGCGGGCGCGGCTCGTCGACCAGCTGACCGCCGCCGCGGGTGAGATCTCCGTGACGCTGGGGCACTCGTGAGCGCTCCACCCGGCCGCCCGGCGTTCCTGGAGCTCGGGGTGGCGCACTCCTGCCCCACCTCCCGACCTCGGGTGGGGGCGGCGGCCGCCGGCGAGGGAGCGCCGTGAGTGAGCGCGTGGTCGCGGCGATCGACCAGGGCACGACCTCGACCCGCTGCCTGCTGTTCAACCGCGCCGGGCGGATGCTGGCCGTCGCCCAGCGCGAGCACCGCCAGCACTACCCACGGCCCGGGCGGGTGGAGCACGACGTCGAGGAGATCTGGCGCAACGTCGCCTCGATCGTGCCCGCGGCGCTGCGCCGGGCGGGGCTCGGCCCGGAGAACATCGCGGCGCTGGGCATCGCGAACCAGCGCGAGACCACCGTCATCTGGAACCGGCACACCGGGCTCCCGTTGGCCCGGGCGATCACCTGGCAGGACACCCGGACCGACGGCATCGTCTCCCGGCTGACGAGCGAGGGCCACGGCGAGCTGTTCTCGTCGGTGTGCGGGCTCGCCCCGGCGACGTACTTCGCTGGTCCACGCTTGCGCTGGCTGCTCGACAACGTCGCGGGCGCGCGGGCCGGCGCCGAACGCGGCGACGTCCTGTTCGGGACGATGGAGACCTGGCTGATCTGGCGGCTCACCGGCGGGCCCGACGGCGGCGTGCACGTCACCGACGTCACCAACGCCAGCCGCACGATGATGATGGACATCCGCACCCGGGAGTGGTCGCCGACACTGCTGGAGGCGCTCGACGTCCCCGAGCGGATGCTGCCGCGGATCCGGTCGAACTCCGAGGTGTACGGCACGTGCACCGCCGTGCTGCCGGGCGTCCCGGTCGCGGGGGCGCTGGGCGACCAGCAGGCCGCGCTCGTCGGCCAGACCTGTTTCGCACCGGGTGAGGCAAAGTGCACCTACGGCACCGGCGCGTTCCTGCTGATGAACACGGGGACGCGGATCGCGGAGTCGACGCACGGGCTGATCCCGACGATGGGCTACGTCCTCGGCGACGGCGAACCCGTCTACGCGCTGGAGGGCTCGATCGCGATGACGGGCTCACTGGTGCAGTGGTTCCGCGACTCGCTCGGCCTGATCGAGACCGCGCCGCAGATCGAGACGCTCGCCCTCACCGTCCCGGACAACGGGGGCTGCTACATCGTCCCCGCGTTCTCGGGGCTCTACGCGCCGCGCTGGCACCCCGACGCCCGCGGCGTCATGGTCGGGCTGACGTCCTACATCGACCGCGGCCACCTGGCCCGGGCGGTGCTGGAGGCGACGGGCTGGCAGACCCGCGAGGTCGTCGACGCCATGAACGCCGACTCCGGACTGCCCGTCACCCGGCTGAAGGTCGACGGTGGGATGACGGCCAACCATCTGCTCATGCAGTTCCTCGCCGACGTCCTCGACGTGCCGGTGGAGCGCCCACTCGGGTCGGAGGCGGTGTCGCTGGGCGCCGCCTACGCGGCGGGGCTGGCCGTCGGCCACTGGTCGAACCTGGAGACGTTGCGCGCCAACTGGCACCGGGCCGCGGCCTGGGAACCGGCGATGGACCCGGCGCTGCGTCGCCGCGAGCACGCCAACTGGGGACGGGCCGTCGACCGCAGCTACGACTGGGTACTGCCGTCCTGACCCCTCAGGACAGGCCCGGACCACCGACCGGCGAGAGCTCGATGAACTCGGGTGGGCCGGCGAGCAGCCCCAGCACCGAGCCGATCCCGGCCTCGCCGAGGTTGCGGTTGAGGGCGGCCTCCGACGACTCCTCGTCGGTCCACACCTCGGTGATCCAGACCGCGTCGTCCTCGTCGGGCGTGCGGTTGACGACGTAGAGCTCGCACCCGGGGGCGTCGCGCATACCCTCGGCGACGCGCAACAGCCCCTCGGCCAACGCCGGCCCCTGCCCCTCGACGGCGACCATCCGTACGTACCGCCCGACCCTGTCGCCACTCATGGGTCCCGACGGTACGGGGCCGTCCCCACCGCCCACGGAGGCACCCTGTGAGCGGCGATGGTCGCTGCGGCGACCATCGCCACTCACGACCGGACGGCGTCCGTGCACCCCGGCCCCTGCACCCCGTCCGTGCACCCCGCCCCGACTGCAGGAAGGGCACTTACCCGCGACCGGGCTGCGGGAAAGTGCCCTTCCTGACGTTCAGGAGTGCACGAGGCGGCGGCCCGAACCGGCCCGGATCGGCGGACCGGGCGGGTCAGGCCCATCAGAGGGGGACGACCAGGATGCGGTCGTCGTCGGCGGCGGGGGAGCCGCGGCCGTCGCGGTTGCTCGTCGTCACCCACAGTGCCGACCCGTCGGGAGTGGCGACGACACCGCGCAGCCGCCCGAACTCCCCGGTGACGAGGGCCTCCGGGGTGCCGGTGCGGCCGTCGGCGGTCAGCGGGATCCGCCACAGCCGCTCCCCGCGCAGCGCGCCGGCCCACAGCGAACCCCCGGCATAGGCGAGGCCGCTCGGGGAGGCGGCGGAGGTCGCCCAGGTGACGAGCGGGTCGGTGAAGCCGGCCTGCCCGGCGATGCCCTCGACGGTCGGCCATCCGTAGTTCGCGCCGGGGGTCAGCAGATTGACCTCATCGAAGGTGTTCTGGCCGAACTCGGTGGCGTAGAGCCGGTCGCCGGGGCCGAAGGCGAGGCCTTGGACATTGCGGTGCCCGTAGGTCCAGACGGCGGTGCCGAACGGGTTGCCGGGGGCGGGCGCGCCGTCGGGGGTGACGCGCAGGACCTTGCCGCCGAGGTCGTCGCGGTTCTGGGAGGCGTCGCTGCGGCTGGAGTCGCCCGTCGCGACGTAGAGCATCCCGTCGGGGCCGAACGTGAGCCCGCCGCCGTTGTGGATCGAGGCGGCACCGATTCCGGAGACGATCACCTGCTGGGTGTTGCCGTCGACGGTGCCGTCAGGCGCGACCTGCAGCCGCACGACGCGGTTGTCCTGCGCGGAGGTGTAGTAGACATAGATCGCCTTGTCGGTGGCGAACTGCGGGGAGACGGCGATGCCGAGCAGGCCGCCCTCGCCGCGGGCCACGACCCCGGCGACGGTGGCGACGGGCGTCGCCGCGCCCTGCGGGGTGACGCGCACGATCCGGCCGGAATCCCGTTCGGTGACGAGCGCGTTGCCGTCGGTCAGGAACGCGATGCCCCACGGCACCTCGAGCCCGGTGAGCAGGACGCGTGGCGCGCCGGGGGTGCGTTGCGGCGCGAGGTCGGAGGTGGCGGCGGGCGTCGGCACCTGGGCGGTGGCGTCGACGGGGCCCGGGGTGGTGCTGCCGCAGGCGGCCATCGCCAGGACGGCCACGAGGACGAGGGCGATGAGGGCTGTGACTCCCCGGGCTGCGATGCGCACGGAATCCACGCTAACCACCCGTGACGGACAGGGCCGTCGCGGTCCGCCGATCGGGTGGCCCACATGCCACGGCGCGCAGGGGCAGACTGGGCGCGGGACCGGGGAGGGACGACGATGTGGCTCGACAGCGTGCTGCAGACGATCCCGCCACTGACGGTGTACCTGCTGGTCGGGCTCGTCGTGGGGATCGAGAGCCTGGGGATCCCGCTGCCCGGCGAGATCGTGCTGGTCAGCGCGGCGCTGTTGGCGTCGCATCACGAGCTGGCGGTGTCGCCGATGTGGATCGCGGTGGCGGGGGGTGCGGGCGCGATCGTCGGTGACTCGATCGGCTACGCCATCGGCCGTCGCTACGGCATGTCGTTGTTCGATCGTCTCGGCCGCCGTTTCCCGAGGCATTTCGGCCCCGACCATGTGAAGGTCGCCGAGCGGTTCTTCACCCGGTGGGGGATGTGGGCGGTGTTCTTCGGCCGCTTCGTCGCGCTGCTGCGGATCTTCTCCGGCCCGCTCGCGGGTGCGCTCGGGATGCACTACCCACGGTTCCTCGCCGCCAACGCGCTCGGCGGCATCGTGTGGGCCACGGGCACCACGATGCTCGTCTACTCGCTGGGTGTGGTCGCGGAGCACTGGCTGTCGCGGTTCTCGTGGGTGGCGCTGCTCGTCGCGGTGGTGATCGGGCTGGGCGTCAGCGTGGTCATCCGCCGGCGTACCCGGCGGATGGCCGACGACTATGCCGCGGAGTCCGAGGACTGAGCCCGCGTCACCAGCAGCGACACGTCGAGCGCGGGCGGGTTGGGGCCGTAGGCGTTGCGCCGCGCGGCCCGCACCCGGAACCCGGGCAGAGCTGTGACCAGCCGCAGGATCGCGGGCGGCGACATCGGCCTGCCGCGTTCACGGGCCTTGGCGACGCGCTTCTCCGTCCGCACCTGCTGGGCCTGCACGACCTGGATGGCGGGTTCGCGGTCGGCCTGGATCGCGGCCAGCACGTCGGGGCCGACCCGGCCCGCGCGCAACGCGGGGACGAGCCGGTTGGTGGCCGCGACCGCGTCCTGGACGGCCATCAGGATCCCGTTGCCGCCGACGGGGGAGATGACGTGCGCGGCGTCGCCGATCAGCAGCAGCCCCGGCCGCCACCACGTCGCGACGCGGGAGATGTCGACCGACAGCAGCGTCGTGTCGTCCATCGACGTCAGCTTCTCGACGCGGTCGGCGAGCCACGGCACGTGCTCGGCGACGAAGCGGTGGATCGGCTCGACCCCGGCGTCGCGGACCGCGGGGTAGCCGCCCTTGGGCAGGGAGTACCCGATCTGCCAGTCCGTCGGCCCCCCGAGGAGCCCGACGTAGTGGTGGCGTCCGAAGTAGAGGTCGACGTCGGCCTCGGGCGGGTCGTCGTCGTGGCGGGGGAGCCGGAACCACAGCAGGTCGCTGCGCGCGCCCAGCGGTTCGGCCGTGAGCCCGGCGAGGCGGCGCATCCGGGAGAACCGTCCGTCGGCACCGACGACGAGGCGCGCCCGCAGCTCGCGCTCGGCGCCGGACGCGGCGTCGCGGTAGCGGACCCCGGTGACCTCGGGCGCGCCGTCGGGGGTCTCTCCGTCGACGAGGAGCCCGGTCACCTTCGCGCCGAGCCGCAGCTCGAACCCGGGCAGCTCGGCGGCGCGGGCGGCCATGAAGTCGAGGAACCGGGACTGCGGCATGAGCGCGACGTAGTTGTACGGCGTCGGCAGGCCGCCGTAGTCGGTGGTGCGGATCGTGCCGTGGGGGGTGTGGAAGCGGAACCAGCGCGCAGCGAAGTGGGGGAGCGCGAGGAGGTCGCCGGCGAGGCCGAGGCTGTCGAGCAGCTCGAGGGTCCAGGGGTGCAGCGAGTCGCCGCGGAAGTCGCGGTCGAAGTCGCGGTGCGACTCCAGCAGCGTGACCCGCACACCGCTGCGGGCCAGCAGGTAGGCGGTGACCATCCCGCCCGGACCACCGCCCGCGACGACGACCTCCGGGTCGAACCCGTCGTTCATGGCGTCTCCCGCGCTACGAGGCGCAGCACCCGGATCGTCCCCAGATGGGGGCGGATCTCCTCGGGCGCCGCGTCGGGGCCGACCGGGAACGCCTTGGTCGCGAACGGCATGTCCCGCATCGCAGACAGGTAGGTGGCGACGACGGGGGCCGCCTCGTCGTCGGGCACCGGCACGGTCGTGCAGGGCTGCTCGTCGTCGCGTGAGACGACGGCGCAGCCGGGGTCCGCGGCGAGGTTGCGCGCCCAGTCGCGGTTCGCGTCCGGGCAGACGAGGTAGTGGCCACCGTCCAGGCCGACGACCCCTATCGGCGTCGAGCGGGTCACCCCGCTGCGGCGGCCGCGGGTGCGCAGCACTCGGCGCGCGTAGCCGCCGTCGACGATCGGGTCGGGCGGTTCGCGAAGAATTCTGTCGATCATGGACGCGTTGAGCGCTACCAGGTCGGGGCCGGGCACTCGTCGACGGTAACGGCGCATGCGGCCCCTCGCGCGACGAATCCGTGAACGGTGGTCCATCCGCTGAACGGCCCGTTCGTGGATATCGTCCGGAACGTGGCCGGTCGGGGGACTGCGGGAGGGACCGGACAGGGACGTCCTGTCGGGGACACCAGGACCGTATCGACCGCGGGACCACGCATCGAAGCCCTGGATGAGTTGCGGGGCTCCGCACTCCGCGGAATCCTGATCATCGACATCCACCGAAGGTGGTGTTCGCCGGAGCCGTGGCGGGGACGTCGTCGCAGGCTGCCGGTGAGATCGGCGGCGGCGAGGAATCGATGAGTCAATACATGAAAAATGACCTGGAAGAACTGCTTCTTCCAGGTCACGTCATTGTGCGCCGTCAGGGACTCGAACCCCGAACCCGCTGGTTAAGAGACGGCTCTAGTCCGTCCTGAACCATGCTGGTCCGTGCTGGGAGAGAGTCCCTGTGCAGGTCAGCCCGCCAAGAGCGTGCTGGTCAGCACTGCGACGTACGTCCCTGTTCTGGATCGTCTGTGACCACTGGGTGACCAACTCCCGTGGTCTCTGTACTCGCCCCCGGGCGGCGTTCGCACCGCCGGCCCCGGGGACTTGATCCATCAGGAGTGGACCCGTGCCAACGGTATCGACGCAACCCCCTTCAGACGTAGACCCTCAACCCGGCGACGTCGTGATCCCCGCCCACCACCTCGCGTTACTGCGGGAGCTCGTCGAGCGCGCGGGAGGGGCGTACGTACCCGCTGAAGAGCGGGCCTGCGCCGCCTTCGAGCTCGTGGGCGCCATGCGCTACCTGCTCCGCACGCAGACCCCCGGCTTCATCCCGGTCCCGGCCAGGCTCGACGGAGACGGTTCGGGGTCCAGGGTCGGCGAAGCCGATGGCGCAGCCACGCGCAGCGCCCTGGAGGCCGGGCCGTCGGAGCGAGAGAATCACCGACCGCGGGGTGAGCGATGACCCGCGCCGTCCTTCTCGCCCTCTGCATCGTCGCCGCCCTGGCCGGCGCCGCGGGCATCGTCCTGTCCGTCGTGTGGATCGCCACCGGCGCGACACCCGCCGCGGTCTACCTCGCTATGACCGCCACCGCCGCGGCCTGGGCGCTCGCCCTCGCGTGCCTGGCGAACCTGCGGCTGAGCCGAGCTCGCCCACCCGGGCACCGCTCGCGCCTGCACCTGCACGGCTGACTTTCCGCCACACCCCCCGCCCGCCGTCCGGCGCGCGGTCTGTTCACGCACCCACCAGGAGAACCACCATGCGCTCCATCCCCGTCGACATGTCCCGCATCCAGTTCATGGGCACCGGCAAGGTCGTGTCGAAGGCCGAGTACGTCGAACTCGCCGACGGCAACCGCCGCGCCAGCGGCAACCAGGCCCGCGAGAAGCTCGCCGACGGCACACTGGGCGCGCCGCTCTGGACGGTCGACGTGATCGTCGACGACGACGACGCCATGCGAGCCGAGGCCATCGGCGTCACCATCGCCAGCCACGACGAGCCGCGGACCGAGAAGTGGAAGCCCGTCAAGTTCCGCAACCTCACCGCCACCATCTACGTCGAGCAGGGCACCAACCGGGCGAAGGTCTCGCTGAAGGCCGAAGGCATCGAGGGCCAGGCTGGCAAGCCTGCTCAGCACGGACAGGCGGCCTGAGATGGCAGCCATCGACGGCGCGGACCGGCGCCCGAGCTCGCGCCGTCGATGGCTGCGCGAGGGGCAGGCGGTCGCCGACAACCTCGCCGCGCAGTGGCGCGCCGCAGCCGAGGGCGCCGGTCTGGGACGTGCGGGCAGCAACGGGGCCGGCGTCGGGTTCATCGCCACCCCGCGGATGGTCGCCGCTGACCTGCGGGGCGCACCGGTGCTGACCATCGAGCTGATGCCCAGCCAGCTCGCCGCCGACCTGGCCGCCGTCGCGGACCGCCTCGCCGAGGGCATGGGCGTCGCCGCGGCCCGGGTGACCGCCCAACAGCCCGGCTACGCCCGCGTGGCGCTGCTGCTGGCCGACCCACTGGCCCACACGCTCCCGCTCACGCCGGGGCTGGGCCTGCTGATCGGGCGCGGCGAGGACGGCAACGACCTGCGGTGTGAGCCGGTCGACCTCCCCCACCTGCTGGTACAGGGCCAGACCCGGTCGGGCAAGTCGTCCTGGCTCTACGCGCTGCTGGCCCAGCTCGCCCACCGCGCCGAGGTGGAAGTGGCCGGCGTCGACCCCTCGGGGATCACGCTGCGCCCCTTCGCCGCGACCCACCACCGTGGGCGCATCGCGCTCGGCCTCGGCGACCTCGCCGCCACCGAGGCGGTGCTGGCCGGCCTGGTCGCCGACATGGACGCCCGCCTCGCGGCAATGCCCGCGGACCGCGACGTCCTGCCCGTCGGCCCGGCGTGGCCGCTGCGTGTCGTCGTGCTGGAGGAGTGGCCCGCCGTGCTGCGCGCGCTCGACACCGACAGCACCGCCACCGGCAAGCGCGTCCGCGCCCTGGTCGCCCGCCTGCTGGCCGAGTCCCACAAGGTCGGCTATCGGGTCGTCCTCGCCGCCCAGCGCGCGGAGGCGACCATCGTGGGCGGCGCTGAGCGGGCCCAGTGCGCCGGACGCCTCACCTTCCGCGTCGACGGCCTGGACTCCATCAAGCTCCTGCACACCGACGCCGACACCTACGCCGCCGGCCACATCGCCGCACCGCCCGGCATCGCGCTGTGCACCTGGCCGGGCATCCCGCTCGCCCGCATCCGCGGCCCGTGGATCGGCAGCTACGGCGACTACGCCGCGGCCATCACCGCGGGAAGGCCGGCCGCATGACGACCGCGGGCACCGTGAGCGCCAGCGCCCCGCGCCCGACGAAGTCGGGGGCGCGGGGCGGGAGGCCGCGCAGCGGCCGACCCCTTGGTACTACTGCGGACAACCCTTCCACCGCAGGTCAGCAGGCCGCCCGCGAGGATCGCCGACGAGCCCGCCGGGCCGACGCCATCGCATGGCGGGAGCGACTGTGGAACTGGTCGTCGCTGCCGCGGCTGCGCAACTGCGGCCGCGTCACCCACTCCAGCGCGGGCGGCCCGGTGCTGCGCGTCTCCGAGACGCCCGCGGGTCGCCGCGCCGGGCTCGCCGGGCTCCAGTCCTGCGGGTCCCCGTGGGCCTGCCCGGTGTGCGCCCGCCGCATCGCCGGGGAACGCTCGGGCGAGCTACTGGCCGTCCTGGAGGCGGTGCACGCCGCCCGCGGCACAGCCCACCTGGTCACCCTGACCATGCGACACCGCGCCGGGCAACGCCTCGGCGAGCTGTGGGGCGCCCTGTCCGCTGCGTGGGGCGCGGTCACCTCGGGGCGGCAGTGTGAGCGGGAACGCGCGGCCTGGGGCCTGCTGGGCTGGGTGCGGGTCGTGGAGGCCACCCACGGCGAGCACGGCTGGCACCTGCACGTCCACGCCCTCGCGGTGTTCGACGGCCCGGTGAGCCCCGACCTGGCCGGCGAGCTCGGGCGCCGATGGTTCCACCGCTGGGCCAACGCCCTGGCGCGCAAGGGGATGGACGCAGTGGAGAACCGCGGCGGGCTCGACGTCCGCCCGGTGCAGATGACCGCTCCGTCCATGGAACAGGTCGCCGACTACCTCGCCAAGATCACCGCCGAGGTGACCGCCCAGTCGGCGAAGGACGGCCGCGACGGCAACCGCTCCCCGTTCGCCGTCCTGCGCGACGCCCTGGCCACCGGCCTAGCCGACGACTGCGAGCTCTGGCTGGAGTGGGAACGCGCGTCGTTCAACCGCCGCCAGATCACCTGGTCCCGTGACCTGCGGTCCTGGGCCGGGCTCCGGTCCGAACGTAGCGACGAGGAGATCGTCTCCGATGAACTCGGAGGCCGCGACACCCTCGCGATCGACCCCGAGGACTGGCCGGCCGTGCGCAGCCACGTCGCCGTGCTGCTCGACGTCGCCGAGACCACAGGCGTCGACGCAGTGAAGGCGTGGCTCCAGGTCCGCGGCTACCGCTGGAGCCCGGCCACACCACGACCACGCCGCACCCATCGCCCGGATCATCCACAATGGACCCAACGGAGGACTCCATGACCGAACCGCTGATCGTCGACTGGCCCGAGGTCGGATACCTCGGCGGACCGCTCGACGGCCACGTAGCCGACCCGCAGCCCGCGGGCAAGGGCACGCCGTACTGGCCTGTCTACCGGGACAACACCGGTGCGCCGATGCTCGCCCCCGACGGCGATCGGGCGATCCTGCGGGCCATCCGCCGCGGTGGCAGCGCTGAGGTCTACCTGCTCCAGGTGTCGCCGCGGGGCCGCTTCTACGTGCACGGCTCGTTCCTGCCGTCGTTCCAGCTCGCCCAGCGCCACCACGCGCTGGCGTCGTAGTCGGGGCAGCCGACCCCGGGGTGCTGCCGGCGCCTCGGGTTCGGGCTGGAGCTCGCCGGTCCCGGGGCGCTGTCATCGCCTCGGGGCCGGCGCGGCAGGTCGCATCGTTAGCCTCCCCAGCGTGCGTCGCCCACGGCGCGAGCCGCACCCACCACTGCCCCCCGAGCACGACCGCGCCGTCCGTGGCGCCGCCCGTGGCGAAGTCCTCCGCCAGGTCGCCGTCCTGGTAGCGCGCCGGAAGGCCTGCGGCGCGCAGCTCACGCGCTGTCTGCGCCACGAGGCCGTCGTGGGCCTGCCCGGCATCCCACAGCGCCTGAAGCGCTTCCACAGCGGCGCTGGAGGCCTTGGCGAGTCGGTCCCGCGAGGAACGCAGTGCCTTGTCCGCCGCCTCGATCCGCCGCACCTCGGCCCGCTCGGCGGCCTCGTGCGAGTCGATCGCCGCGTGTCGGCGCTCCGCCCGCGCCCGCAGCTCGGCTGCCCGCGCCTGCGCCTCGCGCACCGCCCGCGTCCGCGCGATGATGCGAGCGATCCGCTCGGCCTCCGCGGCGGCGAGGATCTCATCCATGGGCAGGTCAGCCAGGTCCGGGTTCGCGGCCAGCTCGGCGGCCTCCGCGTCGGCCAGGGCGATGCGTTCGTCCAGGGTGGTCATCGTGTCCTCGCTCGGTGGTTGGTGGGGTGGGAGAGGTGCCGGCGCAGGCTGGTCGCGACCGTGCGGGCCACGGCATCGACGATGCAGTCATCGACAAAGCTCAGGACGGCGAGCTGGCCGGCCTTGCGCGCAGCTCGCTGGTCGCCTCGTCGGCCGTCAGCGGTCAGCGAGCGGATGGCGGCCAGGCGTGTGGCCTGTATCGACGGCCGGTCATGGTGGCGCGCCAGCTCGCGCCGTTCGGCCTCGTCGGTTGCGCGCTTCAGTCGGCCATGGGACCGACGGTCCACCTCGGCCCACAGCCTGCCGAAGCGTTGCTCACCGTCGCGGAACCTGGCCGCGTGCGCCTGCATCGCCCCGGTCGGCAGTGGTCGACCCGTGGCCGCGCTACTGGACAGGATCAGCCCATCCACCAGGTGGTGGTTGCTGCGTGCATTGATGAGGCGCCGGGCCTGGGACATCCAGTGCTCGTAGTGCTGAGCTCGGACGGCGAGCGCGGCAGCCGGCAGCTCGCGGCCGTTGCGGTCTACGCGGGCGTGCGCAGGGATGCTCACTGGTCCTCCAGGTCGTCGGTCCCATTGTCGCATCGATAGGTCCACAGTGGACAGGCAGTGACCTGCGGAATCCTCGTCGAACTGCGCGACCACGGCGAGCGGCCGGGTGCGCGGCGCGTAACACGGCAGGGCGCTGGGACGAACCGACGCTCGTGACCGTGAAACTGCCGTGGGAAGACCCCGAGATGCTCGCGGCGTACGCCTCGGAGACGCACGAGGATCGCCGTCGGTGGCAACGTGCTCAGTGCCTGGAGCTCATCAAGCTCATCAAGGCGGACCAGGGCACGAGCAAGGTCGAAGCGGATCGCCTGATCGCCCAGGTCCAGGCTCGTCTGGATGCGCTCGGCCCCTTCGACGACGAGTCCTGACACCCGCCTCACCCGCTGATTCGGTATCAACGGGAGCCTGTATCGCCGCAGCTCAGAGGCGGGGTGGTCACACGCTGGTCACCGTCGCTCAGATGCGTCTGAACCGGGGGACTCGCTCGGGCCGCTGCACAGGCCGCGGCTGCGTGCGGCTTGCTGGCTCGGGCGGGGAAGGTGCGTGCCCGTCGGGCTCGGGGTAGTCGAAGTCCGGGAGGTACTTGTACTCCGCCACCACAGCGCGCAGGTCCGCCAGATCCCACCGGTAATGCCCGCCGACAGTGACCAGTACGGGGCGAACGAGGCCGGCCGCGTGCCACCTCCCGAGCGTCCGCACGCTGACCCCAACCGAGGCGGCTGCGATCTTGCTGGAAACGAGCTCTCGCGCGCGCGAGGGCCGATCACAACGGGAACTGTCAACTACATGGCCGGGATTGTCGGGGTTTGTCGTCTCGGTCATCGTTGCCCACACCGGGCTCCGAGGACGGCCACGTCGGGCGGTGGCATGACCCGCGTCTCGCCGATGAGCTGGGACAGCCGGTTGTCGGCTTCGGCTCGTCGGTCGTAGAGCTCCACGACGTCCTCGCCGTCGACGATCGTGGCGGTGGAAGCCCCATTGCGGGCGACGATCGGGATCAGGCTGGGGTTCTCGGTTACGGCGTCGAGTGCCCAGGCGACGACTCGGCCGATGCGGCCAGTGGTGTGTGCTGCGTCGGTGATGACGGCCCACAGCTCGCTGGGCTGGGGCATGAGTTCGCGGATCATGAACGGGTCCTCTCTGATGGTCTTGGGCGTCTTTCCTCGTCCTGCTCGGACTACTCGGCCCTCCCTAAGGGAGGGGAGGGCCGGTACGAGTAGTGGTTGCGGCCGAGTACGAGTGCGGTACGAGCGGTACGAGTCCCCAGGTCAGAGTCGGTACGAGTGCAGGCCGAGCGGTCCGAGGACCGGGTACGAGTAGCGGTACGAGTAGGGGGTCGCTCGTACCGCTACTCGTACCGCTCATTCGGCCCTCTCCACCGGCCACGGATCGTGCAGAACGAGCCGCGTCGAGGTGCTGCCCTGCCCGACGACGCCAGTCCGTTTTACGAGTGCGAGGCCGGCCTTCCAGGTGCTGATGCTGTGCCTGCGCGGACCGGCCTCGGCGACCTTGCGGAGGCCGTCGGGTGTCTCCCCGTCCTCGTCGTTGATCGCGTTGAGGATGCGGCAGATGTCGAGTGCGGCGGAGCGGCCGGCCTGGCGGTTGAACCGCTCGGCTAGAGGGGTCGGAACTTCGTCCAGCCACCACTTCAGGTCGCGGTCGAACATCACCGCGGACGCCCCGGCCGTGCCCAGCTCGACGATGGCCGAACCCTTCGCCCCGCTCTCCGCGACAAGGCGAAGCCGGATCGGCCACTCCCCACGAACCTCGGCGTCCTTCAGCTTCATCACGCGCAGGGTCCGTTGGGCGGTGGCGCTGCGGTCCTCGCCGTCGACGTCGGCGAGCAGGATGAAGTCGGCGTCGTCCGCCTTGGCTGACGAGCCGCGGGGTCGGGTACCGGTGTGGCCGGTGTGGTCGTTGAACATGAACGACGTGCCGTGCTTGTCGCGCAGCGCAGCGACTGCTTCGTACACGACGCCGAACTCGGTGGCCGAGTTCTCTTCCGTACCGGGCGCTGATCGGTGGTAGGTGTCGATGACCACGAAGCTGAAGCCGTGCGCGGCGATGATTTCGTCCAGCTCGGCGACTTGGGCGTCCGAGTTCAGCCGCACCGGCCGCGGGTAGACCGCGAGCATGCCCGCGGGGATGTCGTCGTGCACCCGCTCCCAGGCACGCACCCGTTCGGCGACGCCTGACGCGCCTTCGGACGCCACATAGAGCACGCGGACCGGCTGGGGCACCGCGAACTCTTCTCGGCCCTGCCAAGGCGTCCCTGTGGCCAGGTGACAGGCGAACGACACAGCCAGGAACGTCTTGTAGCTCCCCCACTTCCCGGCGAGGAACCCGATGCCCGCACGCTGGATGAGGCCGGCCATCAGCATCTCGGGCGGGGCGACCTGCGCCAGGTCGCGGACGTCGATCAGGCCATCAGTGAGCCGGGGTCGGCTGGCGCGTTCCAGCTCGGCGAACTGCCGCCGCGCCTGGTGCATGATCTGGAGCTTCAGTACTTCGTCGGCGACGCGTTGCGCGATCGGGTCGTCCGCTGCCGCCGCGCTGGGCTCGGAACCCGCGACGATGCAGGGCCAGCGATCGCGCATGCCAGCCTCGAGACCGCTGCGGATCGTGGCGCGCATCCCCGTCGGGTCCCGCTGCGCGTACCCGTTCTCCCGGGCCGCGTCCTCGGCCCATCGCTCGGCGTCCCGTCGGCTCCAGTGACCTGGCCGGTCGTCGGTCTCGACGAAGTGGCCGAGTGCCATGCAAAGCTCGTTCAGTGCGTTGTTCTGGCCGCCTTCGACCGACTCGGTGAACCGCCGCCCCGGCCCCTGTACGCACGCGTCGGCCTCCGAGCGCGTGAAGGCGGTGCGCTTGGCGGGGTTGAGCGGGCTTGTGGGCACCTCGGGTGAGAGAGCTTCGCGGGGTTGCTGCTGACCGATCAGTTCGGCGACCCAGTCGGGCAGCGGTGCGGGGGCGACATGCTCGTCCTCCGCGGCGTAGACGTGGCCGCTCTCATGGGTGGAGCCCGCGGCGACCACGTATCCGCCGTGCGTTGAGCCTCCGCCGCGCACGTCGCAGCCGTAGTCGGCGAGCCGACCCGGGCTGTTGCCGAGGTCGGGATGCTCGGTGGCGTCGAAGTACCAGTGCCAGCCCTTGCGCGTCCGCACCCGGTAGGTGAGGGGGAGTGTCTGGCCGGAGTCGGCGGCCGCATCCTCCAGGGCGCGTTCACGGTCGGCATCGACGACGAGCAGGCCCGAGCGTTTGCACGCCACGCCGACGTTCCTGGGGTCGCCGCCGAACCACAGCGCCAGCATCTGGTCGGTGGGCTCGCTGGCCGCCTTCACCTCCCACGGGCCCGCGGGCAGCTTGCTTCGCTCGTGCAGCGGGATCGGACGCCAGCCACGGTCACGTGCGGCCTTCGCGAGGTCGAGAGGGGAGGGCATTGCCGGCGCGCTCACAGCTCGACCGTCTCGGGGGTGAGCTGCGGGACGCTCGGATCGATGGCTGGGCAGTCGTCGTCGTGCACCATCCGAGCCCGCAGGTACGTGATGCCGGCGCGCTTGCTCTTGCGTCGCTCCGCCCGGTTCGGCATGACGAGCGCGGCACTGCACTCGGGGCACGTGCCGGTCATCATGGCGACGTTGCGGGCGTGCAGGACGCGGGCGACGGCATCGCTGATGCCCGGAGGATCGACGACCGGATAGACGATGCCGCTGCGCCGGTCGATGACGAGCTGGCTCGGCGTCGTGAGGCGCTGGTCCCGACGTCCGTCCGATGTAGACTGATTGTGCGTTGACACGGGTGGGAGAACCCTTCGTTCAGCGGCGGCCCGGCCTCGACCCGCCAGCACGGGTGGTCGGGCCGCTTGCGTTGGGGAGCGGGAACCGCGCGTTGGCATCGCGCGGGACGTGCAGGTCAGGCGACGATCGGGGTACGCCGCACGCCCAGGAGGTCGAGCAGCGCCGCGGTCGGAACCCGGTAGCTGCGGCCGACGCGAAGCACTGGCACGGGGAACTCACCGCGCTGCGCCAGGTCGTAGGCCGTTGAGCGGCCGATGCCGAGAGCTCTGCCGGCGGTCTGCACGTCGACAGCGGGGGGCAGGGCGAGCAAGTCGCCGTGGCTGAGCGAGCTGATCGTTCGGGGCATTGGTCCTCCGTCGTATCCAGTCAGACCGTAACTCTCTGACTTACTAACGATCCCATGCAGTCCGGAGGGTTGCAAGATGTCCGTAGACAGGTAAGCTGTAGACAACATCAGGAGGGAGGCGAGATGAAGATCGAAGAGGTCGTGGGTCAGCACATTGCGCACGCTCGCGAGAAGAGCGGTGCCTCTCAGCAGGACTTGGCTGACGAGATCGGAAAGCGCCTCGGGCGCCCTTGGACGAGGCAGGCTGTCTGGGCAGCGGAGAAGGGGCGACGGGCGTTCACCGCGGCGGAGCTGGTTGCCTTCGCGCTCGTGCTCGGCGTTCCTGTGAGCCACCTCCTGACGCCTCCCGCAGAGGCGGCATCGGTGGAGCTCCTCGATGGCCAGTCTCTGGACCGTGAAGAGATCACGTTCGCCCTGCACGCCTTCGGCCGTGAGCCGGTGCGGTCAGAGGCGATCACTCCGATGGTGCTGATGAAGGTGCAGAGCATCGCGCGAGAGCTGCGGGCGCGGGTTGGGCACGACACAGCAGCCGCTCGTGACCTGGAGGACTTCTACGCCCGCATGATGTCGTCGATGCGAGGGCTGCCAGCTGATGAGGTGACGGAGTGAGGGGGAGTCTGCACAAGCGCTGCGGCTGCCCGGTCGTCCGCAACGCCGCCGGCAAGCGCCTGGCCTGCAAGAAGGACCACGGGTCCTGGTACTACGTCGTCGACCTCGGACGCGGGTCGGACGGGAAGCGCCGGCAGGAGAAGCGCGGCGGCTTCCGGACGGCAGCCGAGGCCGAGCTGGCGATGGGCGACGTCATCAAGGCGATCGGCGACGGCACCCACGCCCACGACAACGGGATGACGCTCGGCGCGTACCTGGCTGAATGGGTCGACATGAAGGTGGCCATGGGCAAGCTGCGTCCCACGACGGAGCGCTCCTACCGCGCCCACATCCGCGACCACCTGACCCCGCAGCTCGGCCACCTGCGGCTGCGCGACGTCCGCCCCCTGCACGTCAGCGCGATGCTGCGGACCGTGACTGCGGGGCCGGTGAGCGTTCGCCGAGTGCACGGCACCTTGCGCAGTGCGCTGGCGTCGGCGAGGCGTCAGCAGCTCGTCGCGTTCAACGCCGCCGAGGGCGTCGAGCTCCCCGAGGTCGAGCGCGACAAGGTCCAGCCGTGGGAGCCGGCCGAGCTCGGCCAGTTCCTCGACTCCATCACCGGGGACCGGCTGTCGGCCCTCTTCGAACTCATCGCCGCCACCGGGATGCGCCGCGGTGAGGCATGTGGACTCCGCTGGTCCGACGTCGACCTGGAGCGGGGCGTCATCGTCGTCCGCCAGCAGCTCGTCCAGGTCGACTCCCCGACCCCGTGCCCGTCGTGCGGCGAGCGTCACAAGGGCCACTCGTTCGGCAAGCCGAAGACCCGCAGCGGGGAGGCCCGCCGCGTCGACCTGGACGGTGGCGTCGTCGGCGTGCTGCTCGCGCACCGGCTCACCCAGGACGCCGAGCGCCTCGCGTGGGGCGCCGCGTACGTCGACCACGGCCTGGTGTTCGCCCGCGAGGACGGCAACCCGCTCGCGCTCGACGCCGTGACGAAGCGGTTCCGCGAGCTGGCCGTGGCGGCGGGTCTGCGCCCGGTGCGTCTCCACGACCTGCGACACGGGCAGGCGAGCATGCTCCTCGCGGCCGGCGTCGACATCGCGCTGGTGTCGAAGCGACTGGGTCACAGTTCCGTGGCCATCACCGCCGACACCTATTCACACCTGCTGGAAGGGGTCGGGCGTCAACTCGCCGAGCGTGCTGCGGCGATGGTGCCCAGAAACCGCGGTGACCAGTCGGTGACCATTCGGCCCGATTCTGGACAGAAAAAAGACCTGAGAGGAGGTGAATCCTCCCAGGTCAGGGATGGTGCGCCGTCAGGGACTCGAACCCCGAACCCGCTGGTTAAGAGCCAGCTGCTCTGCCAATTGAGCTAACGGCGCAGAGTATTGAATTGTGTGACCTGGAACTGCTGCGCCCCACCGCTCGGCGCCTTCGGAACGCTATCACAGCGCTTTCCGGCCCCTCCGCGGTGGGGCACCGCGCTCCGGGTGAGTGACGGGACTTGAACCCGCGGCCCCCTGGACCACAACCAGGTGCTCTACCAGCTGAGCTACACCCACCATCGGCACCGGCCTCAGCCGGTGACGTGAACAAGAGTAGCGCCTCGCTCAACCGCCTCCGACACCGGACCCCGACACCGCGGCGGCAGCCGCCTGGGCCTGCTCCGATGTGGGCCCGGGGGGCGCGACGAACAGCGTCGCCCGGTAGTAGGCGAGCTCGCGGATGGACTCGCGGATGTCGGACAGCGCGCGGTGCGCGAGGCCCTTCTCCGGCTTCGCGTAGAACACCCGCGGGAACCAGCGCCGGCACAGCTCCTTGATCGAGCTGACGTCGACCATGCGGTAGTGCAGGTGCGCGTCGAGCTCCGGCATGTCGCGGGCGAGGAAGCCGCGGTCGGTGGCGATCGAGTTGCCCGCCAACGGCGCCGACACCGCGTCGGGCACGTGCTCGCGGATGTAGGCGAGCACGGCCTGCTCCGCCTCGTCCAGCGTCACGTCCGACCGCCGGACCTCCTCGGTGAGCCCCGACCGCGCGTGCATGTCGCGCACGACGTCGGGCATCGCGGCGAGGGCGGACTCGTCGGCGTGGATGACGACGTCGACACCCTCACCGAGGACGTTGAGGTCCCCGTCGGTGACGAGCACGGCGATCTCGATGAGTGCGTCGCGCTGCAGGTCGAGACCCGTCATCTCGCAGTCGATCCACACCAGACGGTCGTTCATCCCGCCAGCCTAGGCGCTAGAGTCCGCCGACGTGGGGGAGAACACGAACGCCGATCCGGTGACCGCTGCTCAGCAGATCGCCGCCGGGTACGCCACCGAGGGTCTCGCGCTGGAGCTCGGCACCGTGCTCGTCGACGGTGCCGTCGATCCGGCGGCCAAGGTCCGCATCCCGTTCGCGACGCTGAACCGGCACGGCCTCGTCGCCGGCGCGACCGGTACCGGCAAGACGAAGACGTTGCAGGGCCTGGCCGGGCAGCTGTCCGACGCCGGGGTCCCGGTCCTGCTCGCCGACGTCAAGGGCGACCTGTCGGGCATGTCCCGGCCGGGTGCCGACGGGCCCAAGATCGCCTCGCGCGCCGCCGACACGGGCGACGACTGGACGCCGACGGCCTACCCGTGCGAGTTCCTGTCGCTGGGCGGGACGTCGTCGGCGGTGCCGATCCGCGCGACGCTGACCCAGTTCGGGCCGATCCTGCTGTCGAAGGTCCTGGGGCTCAACGACACCCAGGAGTCGACGCTCGGCCTGATCTTCCACTGGGCCGACCAGAAGCAGCTGCCGCTGCTCGACACCAAGGACCTGCGCGCGGTCATCCAGCATCTGACGTCGGACCAGGGCAAGGCCGACCTCAAGGGCATCGGCGGCGTCTCCCCGGCCACTGCGGGGGTCATCCTGCGGGCGCTGGTCAACCTCGAGGCGCAGGGCGGTGAGGACTTCTTCGGGGAGCCGGAGTTCGAGCCCGCCGACCTGATCCGCCAGATCGACGGCAAGGGCGTCGTCACCCTGCTGGAGCTGGCCGACCAGGCCGCCAACCCGATGCTGTTCTCGACGTTCCTGATGTGGCTGCTCGCCGAGCTCTACGAGGACCTGCCCGAGGCCGGCGACCTCGACAAGCCCAAGCTCGTGTTCTTCTTCGACGAGGCGCACCTGTTGTTCGCCGACGCGTCGAAGGCGTTCCTGCAGCGCATCGAGCAGACGGTGAAGCTCATCCGGTCCAAGGGCGTCGGCGTGTTCTTCTGCACGCAGCTGCCCACCGACGTCCCCAACGCGGTCCTCTCGCAGCTGGGTGCGCGCATCCAGCACGCGTTGCGCGCCTTCACCCCCGACGACCAGAAGGCGCTGGCCCGCACGGTCAAGACCTACCCGACCTCGAAGGTGTACGACCTCGAGGAGGCGCTCACGTCGCTGGGTACCGGCGAGGCGATCGTGACGGTGCTGTCCGAGCGCGGCGCGCCGACGCCGGTCGCGTGGGCCCGGATGCGGGCGCCGCGGTCGCTGATGGACGCCATCGGCGAGCCTGCTGTCACCGAGGCCGCGAAGGCGTCGCCGCTGTACCCGAAGTACGGCGTGACCGTCGACCGCGAGTCGGCCTACGAGAAGCTCACCGCGAAGATCGCCGAGCCGTCGCCCCCCGAGGCCGCGCCCGTCGACGCCCCGCCGCCCCCGGAGCCCGAGCGGCGCCGGGAGAAGGAGGAGCCGGGCATGGTCGCCGAGGTGCTGGGCTCACCGGTGGTCAAGTCGTTCCTGCGGTCCGCGGCGAGCGCCCTGGGTCGCGAGATCACCCGCGGCCTGTTCGGTACCCGGCGCCGCTGAGCGGAGCCCGGCCACCACACCCGGGGTGACCGCCGCGGCGAGCGCGACGCCGTCGGCGCCGGCCACGTCGGTCACCGTGTAGCCGCCCTCGCCCGCCGCGGTGACGGCCTCGACCGTCACCAGACCGGCGCGGCGCTGGAATGCGCTCTGGCGCAGCCGCCAGCCGATGACACCGTCGCGTTCCAGGACGACGGTGCGCCGGTGCAGCGAGCCCCAGCGGGTCACCAGATGGCGTCCGGTGAGCAGGTGGCCGAGGTTGCGGTAGCGGTCGAACGCCACCGGCACCGCCAGCACCGGCAACGCCGTCGTCAGGGGGCCGAGCCAGGCCCAGCCGGGCACGGTGCCCGCCACGACCCAGCCCGCCGCGCACACCACCAGCGCGGGGACGACGGCCCGGGTCAGCCTGCGCCACAACGCCTTCCGCGGGTGGCGCAGCACGGGTGCCAGGGTCGCCCGCTCGACCGGCTCCTCGACGAGGAGTGCCGCCAGCGCGTGGGTCTCGCGTCGCGACGCGGCCGGCTGCACCGCACCGCCCTGACTGCCGCGACCCAGCCCCGTCGCGAGCACGCGGGTCTGGCCGCCCCGTCCGGCCCGCAGCAGCAGCGGCTCGCTCACCGCGGCGCCGCGCCGGCGGGTGCCGGCGACCGACAGCGACCGCCGGGTCAGCAGGCCTCGGTGCACGCGCAAGGTGCCCTCGTCGTCGCGGGTGAGCCGGTAGCCCCACCAGCGCTCGGTGAACATCAGCAGCGACCCGACGACGGCGACGACGAGCAGCGTGACCGCGAAGAACCCCACGGTCAGCCAGATCGCGGCGCCGCGGACCCGGTCGGCGACGTCGGTGGCGAACGGCAGGTCACGCGGGCGGATGCCCAGCTCGCTGATCACGTTCCACACCGCCGCGACGAGCACGCCGGTGCCCGCGAGCGCCGAGAACGTCAACGGCGCGAACCGGATCCAGGGCCAGCGCAGCACCGACAACACCTGTGACTGGCGATGGTCGCCATGGCGGCCATCGCCACCCACGACCTCGGCCGGGTCGCCCCCGACGGTCCGCCCGCCCACACGCGCGGGTGCCGGGCCGTGTTGCAGCAGCTCGGTGCGCAGCCGGGTCGCCTCAGCGGCGCTGACGGCGTCGAGCTTGAGTCCGTGATGGTCGGCCGACGCGCTCGACGCGCCGCGCACGTGCAGCACGCCCAGCGTGAAGACCCGGTGCAACAGTGTGGAGGTGACGTCCACGGTCCGCAGCCGGTCGCGCGGCACCGAGCGCCGCTGCCGCCGCACCCAGCCGCTGTGCAGCTCGACCCGGTCGGCGGTGATCCGGTAGCGCGTCGTCTTCCAGCGGACGACGCCGAGCACGACCAGCAGCACCGTGATGCCGAGGGTGATCCACAGCCGCACCGGGTCGCCGCGGCCGGTGAACAGCAGGATCACCAGCACCGGGAGCAGCCGGACGACGTGCTGCAGCGGCGCGACGACCAGCATCTTCCCGTCGAGGCGCCGCCACGGGACCTCCGTCGCGACCGGCGCGGGCTCGGCGACGCCGGTCACGTCGCGACCCGCGGAGTGGGCTGGGTCGTCGCTCACGTCGCGTCCCCGGGGGTGGCCTGCGTCGTCTCGGTGAGGACACGGGCGAGCTCGGCGGCGTCGGGGGCGGCGAGGCCGTGGATCGTGACCGGCCCGCGCGCCGACGCGGTCGTCACCGTGACGCTCGCCAGCTTCAGCCACTGCTGCAGCGGCCCGTGCTCGGTGTCGACGGTCTGCACCCGCGAGATCGGCGCGATCCGCCACTCCCGCACCACCAGCCCCGACAGCGTGTAGACGGCCTCGTCGGTGATCTCCCAGCGGTGGATGCGGTACCGGACCGGCGGCACGACCAGCGCGTACGCGGCGGCGAGCACGGCCGTCACGATCGTCGTCACCAGCAGCCACGACGGCGACATCCCGAGCGAGAGGTAGACGACGAGCTGCGGTCCGGCGAGCAGGACCAGTGCGGCGAGGCCCTGCAGTCGCCACCACTGCACCGCACGGGGGTCGACGCGGTGCGCGGGCGGGCGCAGGGGGAGCGCGACGGCGGTGGTCATGGCTCCACTGTGCCCGGAGCGGCAGCGTCAGGGGTGGTCGGTCCGTCGCGCCCGCGGCGTGACATCCGTCAGCCGGCGAACGCCGCCAGCTGCGCGCGCCGGATCACGTCGGTCTGACCCTGGACGAGGTGGAACATCGCCTCCCGGACCCACCGCTGCTCCGGCGAGGTCAGCAGCGTCGCGCTGCCCGACCTGGCCGCCACCAACGCGTTCGCCGACCGGACGGTCAGCTCGGCGATCTCCCCGCGCAGCCGGATACGCTCGGGCACCCGCTGCCCGGCGGGGACGTCGATCAGCAGCGCGTGCGCCTCGTCGCGCAGCGCGGCGGCCCGTTCGCCGAGCACCGAAGCGGTGTCGACGGTGTCGGGCCGGTCGCGGCGCAGGCCCAGCCGTTCCAGCTCGACGAGCACCCGGCGCAGCAGGCCCAGCGTCGCGGGCCGGGTGTCAGCGGTGCGCACGGCGTCGGCGGCGATCCAGGCCGCGGCGTCGACGTCGAGCAACACCTCCTCGGCGTCGACGGTCATGCCGTCGAGCTGCAGCCCGACGGTCCGGGTGCCGCCCATGACCGCGAGCGGCGCCGGCGTCCCGACCCGCAGCCCGGGTCGCGGCGCCGTCGGAACCAGTGCGAACACGAACCGGCCGGTCGTGGTCGTCGCGGCGATCATGGTGAGGTCGGTGATGCCCCAGCCGGTGCACCAGTCGGCGGTGCCGGTGAACCGCCAGCCCCCGCCCGGCGCCGGTTCGGCACGCACCGCAGGCGGGCCGGGGCGGCGGATGTGGGCGACGGCGATCCCGGTGAGTGTCGTGGCGGCCGCGAGGCCGGGCCGGTGCCGGGCGGCGGCCGGGCCGTGCCGGTAGGCGTCGGCGTGCAGGCCCTTGATCGGCGACGTCGAGTCGCCCTGCGGGTTGCGGTGCTGGGTGACGACGAACCACGTCGCCCCGCAGGTGCCCGCCAGCAGCTCGACGGTCTCCACGTCGACGCGCTGCGACGCCCCCAGCCCGCCCTCGGTCGCGGGGACGCGCACCGACAGCAGGCCCGCAGCGGCGAGCGCGCGCGGGTGGGCGGGGTCGACGCCGCGGGCGGGGTCGTCGGCGGCCGGGGCGTGCGGGCCGATCATGTCGTCGCACAACCGGGTCATCGCCGCGACGGCCGGATGGGCCGCGACCTCGGGTGGCGGGGCGAACAGCTCCTCGACGGTCGGCACGCACCGACGCTACGTGAGCGACCCTGGTCGCAACCTCACGGTTCCCCCGGCCCGCAGCGGCGACGACCAGGTAGGGGTCCGAGGCGCGCAACCGTACGGCTCGTGCGGCTGCCGGGAACGACCGTGAGGTTGCGCCCGGACGGGTGCCTCGGGGTGGCGGGGGCAGGGCACCCCGACGACGGCGACCTCCCGCACGTCGTCGCGCCCGGCGATGAGGTTTTCGACCGGGCCGGGGTGCACGTTCTCCCCGCCGGAGACGATCATGTCGTCGGCGCGGCCGGTGAGGTGCAGCAGCCCGTCCTCGTCGAGCGTGCCGACGTCGCCGGTGCCCGCGACGCGCTCCCGCGGACCGGCCGGACGACCCCGGACCGGGTCAGCGCCCCGACCGCCCGGACGGTGCCGTTGGTGGCGCTCAGGGCGGTCCCGACCCTGGAACGGAGCGCCTCGATCATCTCGCCGGTGTCGCGGACCGGTGCCGGGTTGTTCCTGCAGAAAGGGCCGTCCCTGCAGAAGGGGCGTCCAGGTCCCGGGCCCTCAGGGGAGGTGGACGGCCGCGGCGGCGAGGCGGCGGGCGGTGTCGTCGATGAAGGCGCCGAGCCGCTTCTCGATGAGCCGGGTCGTGCCCGGGATCTTCGCGGTGAACGACGACTGCCAGGAGATCTCCGTGCCGCCGGACGCGGTCGGGGTCAGCCGGACGTCGGCGCGGTAGCCGCGGATCGGGATGCCCGAGAGCAGGACGTAGGCGAAGTGCCGGTCCTTCTCGACGGCGACGACCTCCTCGCGGGTGTTCGCCTGCCCGGTGAAGGCGCGGACGGCGCCGACGCCGTCGGGGTCGGGCGAGCCCTCGCGCTCGAGGCGGGCGGTGGCGAAGTCGGCCCAGTCGGGCCATGTGGAGACGTCGTGGAGCAGGGCGAAGACCGCCGAGGGCGGTGCGTCGCTGGTGGCGTGGACGTCGATCCTCCCGGTACGCATGTACCAGACGGTACATGTACCACTTGGTACGGTCCAGACATGAGCACGACCCGTCGCGACGAGCTGCTCGCCGCCGTCCTCGACCATCTCGCGACGACCGGCGCGACCGACCTGTCGCTGCGGGCCCTGGCCGAGGGCGTCGGCACCAGCCATCGGATGCTCAGCTACCACTTCGGGTCGCGCGAGGGACTCGTCCTGGCCGTGGTCCAGGCGGTCGAGGCCGCGCAGCAGGAGCTCGCCGCGGCGCTGGCCGCCGACACCGGGATGTCGGCGCCCGACCAGATGCGCGCGCTGTGGCGGCAGGTCTCGCAGCCGGCGCTGGCGCCCAACGTGCGGCTGTTCTTCTCCCTCTACGCCCGCGGCCTCGCCGGCGAGGAGCCCGCCGCCCGGCTGCTCGATGGCGACATCGCACGCTGGGTCGAGCCGTCGGCACGCACCGCGCGCGACCACTACGGCCTGCCGCTCGACCAGGCCCGTACCGACGTCCGGCTCGGCGTCGCGGTCGTGCGCGGATTGCTGCTCGACCTGCTCGCCACCGGCGACCGCGTCGCCGTCGACGCGGCCTTCGAGCGGTACGTGACGTTGTGGGACAACGCGTTCTGACCGGGGGGTCGGCGGCGCGGCGGGACCGGTCCCCGCCGCGTCGCCGTGGCAGCCGCGTCAGCCGGTGGGCGCCGTCAGGTCGTAGACCGTCCGGCCCCCCACCGTCGTCGCGGTGAAGTGCTGTTGCACCCATTCCTGGATCTGCGCGCCCGTGCCGCGGCCCTCACGGCCGCCGCCGGGCCCGCCCATGCCTCCGGAGACGAAGTACCGCACGTCGCCCGACGAGACCCACGCCTGGAACTGCTCCAGGGTCGGGGCCGGGTCGCTGCCGGTGAACCCACCGATCGCCATGACCGAGGCGCCCGTCGCCAGCTGCAGCGATCCCGCGCTCTGCGAGCCCAGCGTCGCGGCGGCCCACCGGTACCCGGAGGCACCCCTGACCAGCTCCGCGAGGGCGGAGTCCGTCGTCTCCTCGCCGCCGGGCCCGCCGGCGCCGCCGAACCCGCCGGGTGCCCCGCTCGCGTCCCCGCCTGGAGCGCCGCCGCGGCCCGTGCGGCCGGTGACAGCGTCGCCGCTCGTGGAACCCGGAACACCCCGGTCGCCGAAACCGCCCGGGCCGCCTGCGATACCGAACCCGCCGCGCGCGCCTTCGACCGCCGGCCCCGCCGACGGGATCGACCCCTGATGGGCGGTCCCGGCGGTGTCGACGGCGTAGGCGGCCGGTCCGGCCACCCCGACGAGCGCGGTCGTCGCGGCCACGACCGCGAGCCAGCGACGCCGGCCCGCGGGCACGAGCAGCACCGCGGTGGCGAGGATCCCCGCCACCAGCACGACCCAGCGCAACCACGGCAGGAACTCCGGCGAGCGCCCGAGCAGCACGAACGACCACACCGCGGTGACTGCGGCGGCGACCGCGAGCGTCGCCCGTCCCGTCCAGGTGTCGCGGGCCCGCCACGCCTGGTGCCCCCCGATCGCGACGAGTGCCGCGATCCCCGGGGCCAGCGCGACCGTGTAGTACGGGTGGAAGGTGCCCTCCATCAGGGAGAACACGCCCATCGTGACGACGGTCCAGCCGCCCCACAGCAGCAGCGCCGCCCGGGTGCGGTCGGTCCGGGCCGCGCTGCGGGTGAACCACAGCCCCGCGACGAGCAGCAGCAGCGCCGCCGGCAGCAGCCAGCTGATCTGGCCGCCGATCTCGGTGCTGAAGAGGCGTCCGAGGCCGGTCTGTCCACCGAAGCCACCACCCGGGCCGCCGCCGAAACCCCCGGGCCCGCCGGGAACGGCACCCGCGCCGCCGGGAGACCCGGACCCGGCGGGGAACCCGGCGCCACCCGGGACCATCTCGGCCCCGCGGCCACCACCGCCCCCGTTGCCCGACCCGCCGAAGATGCGGCCGAGGCCGTTGTACCCGAACGCCAGCTCCAGCGGGCTGTTGTCCGTCGATCCGCCGATGTAGGGCCGGTCGGCCGCCGGCCACAGGGCCACGGCGAGGATCCACCAGCCCGCCGACACCACGACCGCGACGCCGGCCGCCAGCACCTGCCGGATGCGCCGCCAGATCGTCGTCGGTGCCGCCCACAGGTAGGCCAGGACGAACCCGGGCAGCACGAGGAAGCCCTGCAGCATCTTCGTGAGGAATGCGACACCGATGAGCACGCCGGCGAGCAGGAGCCAGCGGGTGCCGGCCTTCTCGATCGCGCGGGTCGTCGCGTAGGCGGCGCCGACCATGAGCAGCACGAGCAGGGCGTCGGGGTTGTTGAACGTGAACATCAGGACCGCGACGGGTGTCAGCGCGAACACGGCGCCGGCGAGGAGGCCTGCGGCCGGTCCGGCGATGCGGCGCACCGTCGCCCACAGCAGGGCGACGGCGCCGACGGCCATCAGCGCCTGCGGTACCAGCATGCTCGCCGACGAGAAGCCGAAGATCCGCCCGGACAGGGCCATCACCCACAGCGACGCGGGCGGCTTGTCGACGGTGATCGCGTTGCCGGGGTCGAGCGAGCCGAAGAAGAACGCCTTCCAGCTCTGCGTCCCCGCCTGCACGGCGGCGGCGTAGAACGAGTTCGCGTACCCGCTGGCGGTGATGTCCCAGAGGTAGAGCACGGCCGTCGCGACGAGGAGGGCCGCGAGGGCGGGGAGCTCCCAGCGCGGACGCGTCGGCGTCGCGGGGGAGGGCCCGGGCTCGGCGTGCGTGGGGGCCCCGGGGTCGAGCGTGGTGGTCATGCGGAGGTCTCCGGTGCGGGGTGGGCCGCCGGGCGGCGGGCGCGGAAGATCCAGGAGCGGAACAGGACGAACCGCAGCGCGGTCGCCACGGCGTTGGCCACGACGATGACGACGAGCTCCGTCGCCTGCCCGGCGGTGGGGTCGAGGGCGCCGAGCAGGGCCAGCGCCCCGGTCGTCAGGCCGAGGCCGATGCCGAACACGACGAGGCCCTGGAACTGGTGGCGGGTGGCGCCGTCGCGGCCGCGGACCCCGAAGGTCAGCCTGCGGTTGGCCGCGGTGTTGGCGACCGTCGTGAGCAGCAGCGCGACGATGTTCGCCCCGATCGGGCCCATCGCCCCGCGCAGCAGCAGGTACAGCACCAGGTTCGCGACGGTGCTCGCGACGCCGATCGCCGCGAACCGGGCCAGCTGGCCCGTCATCCCCGTGGGCACGCCGGGCACGTCCAACGGCGCGCGGCCCAGGCTCGCGCGCAGCTCGCCGACCGGGAGCCGGCCGGCGGCCAGGGCCCGCCCGACCCGCCAGATGCCGTGCAGGTCGGCCTTCGCCGTGGCGACGATGTCGACGCGCGAGTCGGGGTCGTCGACCCAGTCGACCGGGACCTCGTGGATGCGCAGCCCGGCCCGCTCGGCCAGCACCAGCAGCTCGGTGTCGAAGAACCAGCCGGCGTCCTCGACCAGCGGCAGCAGCCGGGCGGCGACGTCGGCGCGGATCGCCTTGAAGCCGCACTGGGCGTCGGTGAACCCGGCGGCGAGGGTGCCGCGCAGCAGCAGGTTGTAGCAGCGGGAGATGATCTCGCGCTTCGCCCCGCGGACCACCCGCGACCCGCGACCGAGCCGGGTGCCGATGGCGAGGTCGGAGTGCCCGGACAACAGCGGGGCGACCAGCGGTGCGAGTGCGGCGAGATCGGTGGAGAGATCGACGTCGCAGTAGGCGAGGACCTGCGCATCCGATGCGCCCCATACGGTCCGCAGTGCCCGGCCGCGACCTTTCTGTTCCAGCCGGACCGCGTCGACCTCGGTGATCTCGTCGGCGAGCGCGGCGGCGATCAGCGGCGTGGCGTCGGTGCTGGCGTTGTCGGCGATCGTGATCCGGAACGTGTAGGGGAACGTTCCACGCAGGTGGGCGTGGAGCCGGCGGATCGACGGTTCGAGGTCGCGTTCCTCGTTGTACACCGGCACGACGACGTCGAGCACGGGGTGGCCGGTCGGACCAGGAGGACGCGGCGCGAGCACGTCCGGCTCGGCGGTGTCGAGGCTCATGGTGGAGACGATGTCGCTCGCTGCTGTCGCCGCCTTGTGGTCGTCCTGTGCGGCGGCTGTGACCGCATGCCGGGTCGGGTGACCGGTGTGGGATGCCGAGGACCCTCGTGAGTGGCAACAGTCGCCACGGCGACTGTTGCCACTCACGGGCTCGGCAGGTCCGGAGCTGGTCACGCCGCCACCGGGGCCGTGAGGTCGTAGACCGTCACGCCGTCGACGGTGGTCGGGGTGAACGTCGCCTCCACCCACGCCGTGATGCGTTCCGACGCGTCGCTGCCGCCGGTGTCCGTGCCGCCCGTGCCGCCCGTGCCGCCCGTGCCGCCGCCGAACCCGCCGCCGAAGCCGCTGCCCGCGGCGAACCAGTGGATCCGCCGCTGCGCCACCAGCTCCTGGAACTGCTCGGGGGTCGGGGCGGGGTCGGTCCCGTTGAAGCCGCCGACGGCCATCACCGGCAGCTGCGTCGCGAGCTGGTAGCCGGCGGCGCTGTTGGAGCCGACGGCCGCCGCCGCCCAGGTGTAGGAACCGGCGTCGCGGCTGAGCAGGGCGGTGAGCGCGGCGCCGGGGGTCGGGGCGCCGAGCAGCCCGCCCGCGCCGCCCCGCCCACCGCCGAACCCGCCCGCACCCGTCCCGGTCCCCGCTCGGTCGCGCCGGGTGCCCTGGCCGTCGGCCCCCGCAGCGCCGTTCGTTCCCGCAGGGCCGTTCGTTCCCGCAGGGCCGCCGGCGCCCGGAGCGGTGTTCGTCCCCGGAGCGCCGACAGTCCCGCCCGGCGGCGCGAACTGCCCGCCGAACCCTCCGGGTCCTCGACCGCCGCCCGGGCCGCCGAACCCGCCACCCGCCCCAGCCGGCCCCGACGACGGGATCGCTCCCGTGTGCGGGGTCGCCGCGGTTGCGACCGCGTACGCCGCCGGCCCGCCGACGCCCCCGAGCAGTGCCGCGACCACCACCATCGGGACGACGAGCCGCGGCAGCCGGTGCACGCCGAGCAACGCGGCGGCGGCGAGGATGCCGACGATCGGCACCGCCCACGTCAGCCAGGGCTGCCAGCTGGTGCGCGCCAACAGGATCCCGGCCCAGGACGCGGTCACCGCGAGCGTCGCCGCCAGGGTGGCGCGGGCGCGGGCGTCGAATCGTCGCCGCCACAGCTGCACCACGCCGATGCCGACGAGCGCGCCGATCGCCGGGGCGAGCGCCACCGTGTAGTAGGGGTGGATGATCCCGGCCGCGAAGCTGAACACCGCCGCCGTGACGACGAGCCAGCCACCCCACAGCAAGGCCGCGGCCCGCAGCGGGCCGGTGCGGGGCCCGCGCCGGGTCAGCCGCAGCAGCACCACGAGCAGGATCAGCGCGGCCGGGATCAGCCACGACGCCTCCGAGCCCATCTCGGAGCCGAAGAGCCGCCCGATCCCGGTCTCGCCCCAGCCCCCGCCGGGCCCGCCGCCGACGCTGCCGGTCTCGTCGCCGGTCAGCCGGCCGAACCCGTTGTAGCCCAGCGCGAGCTCCAGCACGCTGTCGGTCTGGGAGCCGCCGATGTAGGGGCGGTCGGCGGCGGGCCACAGCGCGACGACGAGCACCCACCAGCCCGCCGTGACGACGAGTGCGACGCCCGCGACCGCCAGGTCGCGGATGCGCCGCCCGAGCCCGGCGGGTGCGGCGAGCAGCCACACCCCGGCGAAGGCGGGCACGACGAGGAACGTCTGGAGCATCTTCGCCATGAACCCGAACCCGACGAGCGCACCCGCGAGCACGACCCAGCGGGTGCGGCCGTCCTCGACGGCGCGGGTCGTCGCGTACGCGGCGCCGACGAGCAGCAGGACGAGCAGCGCGTCGGGGTTGTCGAAGCGAAAGATCAGCACCGCGACGGGCGTCAGCGCGAGCACGGCCCCGGCGAGCAGGCCGGCGGCGGGACCGGCGACGCGGCGGACGGTGTTGTGCAGCACCCACACCGAGCCGACGCCCATGAGGGCCTGCGGCACCAGGATGCTCCAGCTGGACAGCCCGAAGATCCGCACGGACAGGCCCATGACCCACAGCGCGCCGGGCGTCTTGTCGACGGTGATGGCGCCTGCGGCGTCGGAGGACCCGAAGAACCAGGCCTTCCAGCTGACCGAGCCGGCCTGGGCGGCGGCGGAGTAGAAGGCGTTGGCCCAGCCGGAGGCGCCGAGGTCCCACAGGTACAGCACGGCCGCGGCGACGAGCAGGGCCGCGAGCGCGGGCCGGTCCCAGCGGCGGGGGCTGCGGGGGAGCGCGGGTGGGGCGGGGTCGGCCGCGGGGAGTGCGGGCACGGTCGTGGTCACGACGACACGCTTGCGGCGGGCCCTGTGCCGGACCGTTGCCCCCGCTGTGCCCGGGCTGTGAACGGCAGGCCAGGGGTCCGGGGCGGACCCGCCGGATGTGGCGGACGGTGTACGAACGGCGGGCCGACGCCGTGGTTCACGCGATCGTCACGCATGGACGGAGCAATGCTGCCGACCGACAACTGAAGACTGTTGACAGTTTTCAGTGGGTGGCTCTAGCGTGACGCGCCAAGCCGGATCGCCGCCGACCGGCCGCACCCACGACAGTCGAAGGGGACGGTGACGCCGATGCCGGGTTACTGGGCCAGCTGGTCGGACCTGCCGGAACGGGAGGTCCTGCCCGGGAACTTCCGTACCGCCGTCACCGGCAAGGAGATGGGCGTCAACCGCATCCGATGGGTCCACCCGACCACGCTGCCGGAGCACACCCACCCCGACGCGGAGCAGACGATGGTCGTCACCAGCGGCCGTATCGCGTTCACGGTCGGCGGCGAGGAGACGGTCCTCGCCGAGGGCGACGTCTGCGTGATCCCCCGGAACGTCGTCCACTCGGGGCACAGCATCGAGGGCGAGGCGACGTTCGTCGAGATCTTCGCGCCGACCCGGATCGAGAACCTCCTGGGCTTCCTGGGCGGCTCGTCGATGCCCGATCCAGGGGAGAACCCGTGACGCTGCAGCAGGTCAGCGCGCACGTGCACGTCGAGACCGCGCATCTCGGCAGCAACAACTCGATCATCGCGGGCACCGACGGTGTCGCGCTGGTGGACACCCCGCACAGACCGACCGACGCCATCGCGTGGCGCACGGTGGTCGACGGCTTCGGACGGACCCGGTTCGTGGTCAACACCGACCACCACCCCGACCACACGATCGGCAACTTCTGGATGGGCGGCGAGGTCGTCTCGCACAAGGGGACCCGGCAGCGGCTGCTCGACGAGGCGCCCGACCACGAGTACCTGGCCCGCCTGTTCGACCGCATCGATCCCGAGGCGGTCCCGCTGCTGGCCGGGTACCGGGTGCGCGTCCCCGAGGTCGTCTTCTCCGACCGGCTCGACCTGCACCTGGGCGACGCGCACCTCGAACTGACCTTCCAGCCGGGGCACACGGCCAACAGCCTGATCGCCCACCTCCCCGAGGACGGGGTCGTCTTCACCGGCGACATCGTCTGCGAGGCGGGGCTCCCGTCGTTCCAGGACTCGCGGTTGTGGGACTGGTTCGACGCGATCGAGAAGGTCTCGTCCTACGACTTCGACGTGCTCGTCCCCGGGCACGGCGAGGTGGCCGACCGTGCGGTCCTGGACCGCTATCGCGAGTGGGGGCGCGAGGTGGTCGGCCAGGTCGCCGCGGCGATCGGCCGTGGCGAGGACAGCGAGCAGGCAGCCTCGGAGATCCGGTTCGAGGACAACATCCACGTCGACACGGATGACTACGTCGGCTACCCCGACGACCTCATCGAGATGTTCCAGCGACGGTCGGTCGCCCGGATCTACGACGACCTCGTCGCCCGGCCCGATCTCGCGTCGCGCTGACGCGCATCCCGCCCACCCCGGCACCCGCCGGCATCCCCAACGGAGAGTCATCCATGCGCATCTCGAAGATCGTCGTCGCGGTGGTCGTCGCGGCCTCGCTCGGCCTCCTGGCCGGCTGCGGCGGTGGCAGCAGCGGAACCGACAGCGGCACGTCGAACGCGTCGGCCGCCGACGCCCAGAAGGCCCAGGCGGCCCAGCAGAAGGTCGACGCCGCGAAGGCGGTGCCGGGCACCGAGGACCTCGGACCCGCGATCGACGTCAGCTCGCTCAAGGGCAAGACGATCTACAGCATCCCGATCGACAGCAAGGCCGAGTTCTACCAGGCCGGCGAGGCCGCGATGAAGATCGTCGCCGAGAAGGCGGGCGTCGGCTTCGTGACGTTCCCGTCCGACGGCACGCAGACCTCCTACCAGCAGGGCATCGCCCAGGCCATCAACGCGAAGGCCGGCGCGATCCTCCTCAACGGTCCGCTCCCCTCCACCCTCGGTCCGCAGATCGACGACGCGACGAAGGCCGGCATCCCGGTCATCCCGCTGCACCTGTCGGACAAGGACACCCCGCCCGTCACCGGGCTGACGTACGAGGCGTTCGCCCCGTTCAACGAGGCCGCGCACCTGATGACGCTCGCCGCGATCGGCGCGGGCAAGGGCACCCCGATCCACGCCCTGGTCATCCAGGCCTCGGAGACCGGCCCCTCGAAGGGAATGGTCGACACCATCAACAAGGCACTGGCCGACGAGGGCCCGGCGGGCTCGGACGCCACGGTCATCAACGTGGCCGTCCCGCAGTGGTCGCAGCAGATCCAGAGCCAGGTCCAGTCGGCGCTGCTGAAGAACCCGAACATCAACGCGGTGCTGCCGATCTACGACTCGATGGCGCTCTACGCCGCGCCCGGCATCCAGCAGGCCGCCGGCGGTCGTGAAGTGCCGATCTACACGTTCAACGGCACACCGTCGATCCTGAAGATGGTCCAGGACGGCTCGGTCGCGATGGACGTCGCGGAGAACCCGGACTGGGTCGCCTACGTCAACATCGACGTCGCGTTCCGCGCCATGCTGGGCGCGCCGCCCGTCGCGGCCGAGTCCGGCCCGGTGCGCGTCATCGACAAGTCCAACGTCGCCGACACCGGCAACCCGCCGCAGAGCGGCAAGGGCTTCGGTGACACTTACGCCGGTGCCTTCATGAAGCTCTGGGGCCTGGGCTGATGACCGCCCCCGCGCCGCTGCTGGCCGTGACCGGGCTCGCCAAGGCGTTCAACGGCGTCCCTGCGCTGCGCGGGGTCGACCTCGACGTCCTGCCCGGCGAGGTCCACGGGCTGCTCGGGGCCAACGGCTCCGGGAAGTCCACCCTGATCAAGATCCTGGCCGGGTTCCACGACGCCGACGGTGGCACGGTCACCGTCGGCGGGACCACGGTCGCCGGCCCGTTCGGGGCCCGTGGTCTGCGTGACCACGGCCTCGGGTTCGTCCACCAGGACCTCGGCCTCGCCGGGACGTCCACCGTGCTCGAGCACATGGCGCTGGACTCGCACGGCGACGCCCCCGGCCGACGCCGGGTGCGCTGGAAGGACGAGCGGGCCCGGGTGACCGGGCTGCTCGACCGCTTCGAGATCGACGTCGACCCGGGCGCCACGATCGACACCCTCTCGCCCGTGCAGCGGGCGATGGTGGCGGTGGTGCGCGCCGTCGGCTCCCAGGAGCTCACCTCGGGAAACGCCGGCGGGCAGATCCTCATCCTCGACGAGCCGACGGTGTTCCTGCCGCGGCACGAGGTGGGCCTGCTGTTCGCGCTGCTGCGGCGGCTGCGGCAGCGCGGCGACGCCGTGCTGCTCGTCTCGCACGACCTCGACGAGATCCTCGAGGTCACCGACCGGATCACGGTGTTCCGCAACGGCCGCACGGCCGGCACCCGCACCACCGCGGACTCCACCCGTGACGACCTCGTGCAGCTGATCCTCGGTGCCCGCGACGAGCACGTCGCCAAGGGCACGGCGAGGGTCCGGTCCGACCGGCCCGCGCTGCTCAGCGCCCGCGGGCTGTCGGGCGCCCGGGTCCGTGACCTGGACCTGGACCTGCACGGCGGCGAGGTCGTCGGCGTGACCGGCCTGGCCGGGTCCGGGTTCGAGGAGCTGCCCGACCTGCTCTTCGGGGCCCGCGCGGCCACCGGCGGAACGATCGAGCACGACGGCACGGTCGTCGCGAAGCCGACGCCGGCCCGGTCGATGGACAACGGGGTCGTGCTGATCCCGGCCGATCGCAAGGGCCAGGGCGGTGCGCTGGGCCTGTCGGTCCTGGAGAACGTGTCGCTGCCGTTCCTGGACGAACGGGCGGGCGGGCTCGTCGTCGACTGGAAGAGCCTGGACCGCCGCGCCCAGGAGACCTGCGAGCGGCTCAACGTGGTCCCGGCCGACCCGCGCGCCCTGTTCGGGCACCTGTCGGGCGGAAACCAGCAGAAGGCGTTGCTGGGCAAGTGGATGGACACGAACCCGAAGGTCATGCTGCTGGCCGAGCCCACCCAGGGCGTCGACATCGGCGCCCGCCGCGAGATCTTCGCGCTCATCCGCTCCGCCGTCGCCCAGGGCATGGCCGTGCTGTGCGCGACGTCGGACTACGAGCAGCTCGTCGAGATGGCCGACCGGGTCCTCGTCCTCGACGGCGGCCGGGTCAGCGCCGAGGTCACCGGCGCGGACATCACCAAGGACGTCCTGGCGTCCGCCGTCTACGCGGAGGAAGCGTCGTGAAAGCCACCCAGTCCGAACCCGTGACGAAGGTCGAGCCCGTGACTCCCACGCCCGCAGCGGAGAACAAGAAGCGCAAGGCACCCGCCGAGCCGGAGCGGTTCGCGCTCCTCGGCGTGTGGGCGGTGCTGATCATCGCGTTCAGCCTGATCGTGCCGCAGACGTTCCCCACCGCGGCGAACGTCTCGAACATGCTGTCGTCGCAGGTGGTGCTGCTGATCCTCGCGATCGGCCTGCTCTACCCGCTGCGCGCGGGCGACTACGACCTGTCGGTCGCGTCGACGCTGAACCTGTCGACGGTGGTCGTCGCGATCCTCAACGTCCAGCACGGCTGGAACATCTGGGCCACGGTCGTCGTCGCGATCCTCGCCAGCCTGCTGGTCGGGGTGATCAACGGGTGGGTCGTCACCGTCTTCGACATCAACCCGTTCATCGTGACCCTCGGCATGGGCACGGTCGTGCAGGGCCTGATCTACCTGCTGTCCAACACCTCGACGATCAGCGGCATCGACCGCGCGCTGTCGTCGGCGGTGCTCACCCGGCCCTTCCTCGGCATCCCGGTGGGCTTCTACTACGCGATCGTGCTGGTCGCGGTGGCCTGGTACGTCTTCGACAAGACGGCGTTCGGTCAGCGGCTGCTGTTCATCGGGCAGAGCCACGACGTCGCCCGCCTCAACGGGGTCAACGTCCCGGCCCTGCGCTGGCGGGCGCTGATCATCTCCGCGGGCTTCGCGGGTCTCGCCGGCGTCGTCTACGCCGGGACCACCGCCAGCGCGGACCCGGTGTCGGGGGCGTCGTTCCTGCTGCCCGCGTTCGCGGCGTGCTTCCTCGGCTCGACCGTGCTGCGGATCGGCCGGTTCAACCCCTGGGGCACGTTGATCGCCGTCTACTTCCTGGTCACGGGTATCACCGGGCTGCAGCTGCTCGGGGCCGAGCAGTACGTCCAGCAGCTTTTCTACGGCGGCGCGCTGGTGATCGCCGTGATCCTCTCGAAGCTCGTCCGCAGTCGCGGCGAGCGCAAACGACGGGCCCAGGCCGCGGAACCGGCCTGATCGAGCGAGGAGTTCCTGCAATGAAGGTACGTGGAGCCGTCATCCACAAGGTCGGCGCGCAGTGGGAGGTCCAGGACCTGGAGCTCGACGAGCCGCGCGACCACGAGGTCCGCATCAAGGTCATGGCCAGCGGGCTGTGCCACTCCGACGACCACTTCGTCACCGGCGACCTGGCCGTCACGTTGCCGATGGTCGGCGGGCACGAGGGCGCCGGGATCGTCGAGGCCGTCGGGGCCGGCGTCACGAAGGTGAAGGTCGGCGACCACGTCGCGACGCTGTTCATCCCGGCCTGCGGCAAGTGCCGCTACTGCGCGCGGGGCCAGCAGTACATCTGCGACAACGGCGCCGGGATGGAGCACGGCCGCGCCATGGACGGCACCGCCCGCTTCCACGCCGCGGACGGCAGCGACGTCGGCGGCGTGACCCGGCTCGGCACGTTCGCCGACCGGCTCGTCTGCCACGAGAACCAGGCCGTCAAGGTGCCCGACGACATCCCGTTCGAGCTGGCCTGCCTGGTGTCGTGCGGGGTGGCCACCGGCTTCGGCGCGGCCGTCAACGCGGGCCCCGTCCGGCCCGGCGACGTCGTGCTCGTCGCAGGTCTCGGAGGGGTCGGCGCCAACGCCGTGCAAGGCGCCCGGATCGCCGGGGCCGCGCACGTCATCGTCGTCGACCCGGTGCCCTACAAGCAGGAGCGGGCCGAGGACTTCGGCGCGACCGCGGCGTTCGGCTCCATCGCCGAGGCCCGGCCGCTGATCGACCAGCTCACCAACGGCCAGGGCGTCAACGTCGGCATCGTGACCGTCGGCCGGGTCGACGGCGACATCATCGGCGACGTCTTCGCCGCGGTAGGCAAGGCCGGGCGCTGCGTGCTGGTGTCCGTCGGCGCGTCCGACCGGCACATCGCCGTCAGCCCGCAGGACCTCACCAACTTCGCCAAGTCCATCAAGGGCGTCATGTACGGCGACTGCAACCCGACCGCCGACATCCCCGGCCTCATCGAGCTCTACCGCAGCGGTGTCCTGCGCCTCGACGAGCTCGTCACCCGCCGCTACTCCCTCGACCGGATCAACGAGGCAGTCGCCGACATGCACGCCGGCCGCAACATCCGCGGCGTCCTGGTCCACCAGCACTGAGCTTCTCTCCAGAAGGACACACGCATGACTGCAGTGACCGACAGCCCGGCGGCGCTCGCTGCCCGGCCGGTGGAGCACACCCGTCTGCACATCGGCGGCGAGTGGACCGACGCCGTCGGCGGCGCCGAGCTCGACACCGTCAACCCCGCCACCGGTGAGGTCTTCGCGACGGTGGCGCTGGGCGAGGCGGCCGACGTCGACCGTGCGGTCGCCGCGGCCCGGACGGCCTTCGAGCAGGGCCCGTGGCCGCGGATGACCCCGCGTGAACGGGCCGCCGCGCTGTGGCGCCTCGGCGACCTCATCCTCGCCGACGGCCCCGAGCTGGCCCGCGTCGAGACCCTGGACCAGGGCAAGCCGTACACGATCGCGCAGGCCGCGGACGTCCCGTCGGCGGCGGGGCTCTTCCACTACATGTCCGGGTACGCCACGAAGATCGAGGGCGAGACCATCCCGATCTCCGCGCCGGGGGAGTACCTCACCTACACCCGGCGCGAGCCGCTCGGTGTCGTCGGGCTGATCGTTCCCTGGAACTTCCCGCTGGTCATCACGTCGTGGAAGGTCGCACCGGCGTTGGCGGCGGGCAACACCGTCGTGCTCAAGCCGGCCGAGGCGACGCCGCTCTCGGCGCTGCGGCTCGCGCACCTCGCGCTGGAGGCGGGCATCCCCCCGGGCGTGCTCAACGTCGTCAACGGCCACGGCTCGACGGTCGGGGCGGCGCTGTCCGCGCACCCGGGCGTCGACAAGGTGTCGTTCACCGGGTCGACCGCCACGGGGCGACGGATCCTCGACGCCGCGGGAGGCAACCTCAAGCGGGTCACCCTGGAGCTGGGTGGCAAGAGCGCCAACGTCGTCTTCGGCGACGCGGACCTCGACAAGGCGATCGGTGGCTCGTCGGACGCGATCTTCTTCAACGCCGGCCAGGCCTGCGCCGCCGGGTCACGGCTCTACGTGCACGACAGCGTCTACGAGGAGTTCGTCGGCGGGCTGGTGGAGAAGGCTCGCGGGATCGTGGTCGGCGACGGGTTCGACCCGGCCAGCCAGATCGGCCCGCTCGCCAGCCGTGAGCACTTCGACCGCGTCAGCACCTACCTCGACGTGGGCCGGACCGAGGGCACGGTCCTCACCGGCGGCGGGCGGGTCGGCGAGCGCGGCTGGTTCGTCGAGCCGACGATCATCGCCGACACGGCGGCCGACTCCCGGGTGACGAAGGAGGAGATCTTCGGACCGGTCGTCGTCGCGCACCGGTTCACCGACGAGGCCGAGGTCGTCGCGGCCGCCAACGACACCCGCTACGGGCTGTCGGCCGGCATCTGGACCCGCGACGTCGGCCGCGCGCACCGCGTCGCGGCGCGGCTGCAGGCGGGCACGGTGTGGGTGAACACCTACGGCGTCTTCGACCCGAGCATGCCGTTCGGCGGCGTGAAGGAGTCGGGCTGGGGCCGCGAGATGGGCCACGAGGTGCTGCACGACTACACCGACGTCAAGACGGTGTGCGTCGATGTCAGTGCCTGAGCACCGCACCGTCTTCGACCCGTGGAAGCTCGGCCGCACCGAGCTGGCCAACCGTGTCGTCATGGCCCCCATGACCCGCAACCGCGCCGACGACGACGGTGTCCTGCCCGGCTACGCCGCCACCTACTACGCCCAGCGCGCCGGGGCCGGCCTGATCGTCACCGAGGGCACCCAGCCCAGCGCCGCGGGCAAGGGCTACCCGGGCACTCCCGGCATCCACGACGACGCGCAGGAACGGGCGTGGGCCGGCGTCGCCGACGCCGTGCACGCCGCGGGTGGGCGGATCTTCTGCCAGCTCATGCACACCGGCCGGATCGGCCACCAGAGCCTGATCCCCGCGGACGCCCGCGTCGTCGGGCCGAGCGCCATCGCCGCGGCCGTCGAGGTGGAGACCGCCGACCGGGTCATGGTGCCCGCGCCGGTGCCGGTCGAGCTCGACGCCGAGGGCATCGCCCGGATCGTCGACGACTTCGCGAGCGCCGCCGCCCGCGCCGTGCGGGCCGGTCTCGACGGTGTCGAGCTGCACGCCGCCAACGGCTACCTGCTGCACCAGTTCCTCTCACCGGGCACGAACCGGCGCACCGACTCCTGGGGCGGTTCGCCGCAGGGCCGGGCGCGGTTCGCCGCCGAGGTGACCGCCGCGGTCGCCGATGCGATCGGGGCCGACCGTGTCGGCATCCGGATCTCGCCGGGCGGGCAGTTCAACGACATGGCCGACAAGGGCAACGACGACACCTACGTCGCGCTCGTCGACGCGATCGCCCCGCTGCGCCCGGCCTACCTGCACACGCTGCGCCGCCGCTCGTCACCGTTGCACGAGCAGCTGCGCCGGGCCTGGCCGACGACCTACGTGCTCAACACCGGGTTCATGGGCGCCAGCGAGCTCGACGACGTCGCGCCGCTCGTCGCCGACGGCCACGCCGACCTCGTCAGCGTCGGACGGCTGTTCGTCTCCAACCCCGATCTCGTCACGCGCTGGCGCCACGACATCCCCCGTGCCGTGTGGGACGAGGACACGTTCTTCACCGCGGGCGAGCGCGGCTACACCGACTACCCGGCGCACCCCGGGCAGTCCCCCGACCAGAGGAGCAGCTCATGAGCCCCCTCCCGTTCGACGGCCGTGTGGTCGTCGTGACCGGCGCCGCCTCCGGCATCGGTGCCTCCACCGTCGAGGTGTTCCGCGCCCAGGGCGCGACCGTCGTCGGCTGGGACCTGTCCGGGACCGAGCAGGCCGGCCCGCTCGACCTCACCGACCCCGCCGCGACGAAGGTCGCGGGCGAGGCGGTCGTCGCCGAGCACGGCCGGGTGGACGCCCTTGTCAACTGCGCCGGGATCATCACCGAGAACCTGCCGGTGGAGCAGACCGATCCGGCCGACTTCCTGCGCACCTACGAGGTCAACGTCGGCGGGATCGTCAACGCCTCGCAGGCGCTGCACCCCGCGCTCGTGGCGTCGAAGGGCGCGGTCGTCAACGTCGCGTCGCAGGCGGCGCTCGTGTGCCTGCCGCACCAGTCGGCGTACTCGGCGTCGAAGGGCGCGGTCGCGGCGCTGACCCGCTCGATGGCGATCGACTGGGCGTCCGCGGGTATCCGGGTCAACGCCGTGTGCCCCGGCTTCACCCTCACCCCGATGGCCAAGCAGCAGATGACCCCGGAGCTCGACGCCGCCGTGTCGCGGCGCGTCCCGATGGGCCGGATGTTCGAACCGGAGGAGATCGGTTCCGTGATCGCGTTCCTCGCCTCGTCGGCGGCCTCGGCCGTCACCGGGGTCGTCATGCCCGTCGACGGCGGCTGGACCGCCGGCGAGCCGGCGCTGCCGATGGGTGCGCCGTGAGCGGCCGCATCGTCTACGTCACCGGGGCCAGCTCCGGCATCGGGCGCGGTGCCGCGGTGCGGTTCGCCGCCGACGGCGACCGGGTCGTGCTGCTGGGCCGCGACGAGGCCCGGCTGGCCGAGGCGGTCGCGGAGTGCGGGCCGGGGGCGACGAGCGCGGCGTTCGACGTCACCGACGCCGCCGCCGTCGACGCCGCGCTGCCCGCGCTGCTGGAACGCACGGGTCCGCCGGACGTGGTGGTGCACAACGCGGGGCAGACCATCGTCGGCTCGCTCGACCAGCTCACCGCGCAGCAGTGGCACCGCCAGCTCGACGTGAACCTGACCAGCATCCACACCCTCAACCGGCACCTGTGGCCGGCCATGGCGGTGGCCGGGGGATCGATCGTGCTCGTGGCGTCGACGGCGTCGTTCGCGGGGTTCCCGCAGGACGCCGCGTACGTCGCGACGAAGGGTGCGGTGCTCGCGCTGAGCAAGGCGATGGCCCTGGACGGCGCCCCCGTCGGCATCCGGGTCAACGCGGTGTGCCCCGGCTTCATCCTCACCCCCAACCTGCAGGGCTTCTTCGACGCCCAGGACGACCCGGACGGCGCTGCCGCGTCGGCCGCGTCGGCGGCGCCGCTGGCCCGGATGGGCACCCCGGCCGACGTGGCGGGGGCGATCGCGTTCCTCGTCTCGCCTGACGCCGGGTTCGTCACCGGGGCCTCGTTGCTCGTCGACGGTGGGCTGCTCGCCCGTGTGCCGACGAGCTGAACCGGGCATTCGTCATGACCTGCACCGCTTCACCAACCGCAGCCCCGCCAACTGTTGACAGTCGGCAGTTTGGCTCTCAGAGTGGAAGGAGGGACGAGTGATCACGCCCGTCCCCAACGACGCCCCGGCCCACCACGAGGAGGCTTCATGACCACCCCGGCGCGACGACTCCGTGCGCTCCTCGCGTCGCCGGACCGTCCACTCCTGCTGCCGGGAGTCCCCAACGCGCTGACGGCCCGCGTCGTCGAGGAAGCGGGCTTCACCGCCGCCTACGTCACCGGAGCGGGTGTCACGAACACCTATCTGGGGATGCCCGACCACGGCATGCTCTCCCTCGACGAGCTCTGCGGCCACGTCGACGCGATCTGCGACGTGGTCGACATCCCGGTGGTCGTCGACGCGGACACCGGGTTCGGCAACGCCATCAACGTCCAGCGGACGGTGCGTCGCCTGGAGCGCGCCGGGGCCGCCGGGATCCAGCTCGAGGACCAGGTCAGCCCCAAGAAGTGCGGACACTTCGAGGGGAAGGACGTCGTGTCGCTCGGCGAGATGGTCGGCAAGGTGCAGGCCGCCGTCGACGCGCGCCGCGACGACGACTTCGTGGTCGTCGCCCGCACCGACGCCCGCGCCACCGAGGGCCTCGACGCCGCCTGCGAGCGCGCCGCCGCCTACCTCGGGGCCGGTGCCGACGTGATCTTCGTCGAGGCGCCCGAGAGCGTCGAGGAGATGCGCCACCTCACCACCCAGGTGCCGGGGCTGCACGTCGCGAACATGGTCGAGGGCGGCCGCACCCCGCTGCTGCCCCGCCGTGAGCTCGGCGAGCTCGGCTTCGCCGTCGCCCTCTACGCCAACGCGACCATGCGCGGCGCGGTCGTCGGCATGCGTGAGGTCCTCGCGCACCTGAGCAAGCACGGCGACACCCGCGAGGCCGCCGACCTGATGATCAGCTGGGACGAACGGCAGGAGCTCGTGCGCAAGCCCGAGTTCGACCAGCTCGAGGAGCGGTACGCAGCGACCGCGGAACGGAGGCGCGCCCGATGACGGACGCACACGACCTGAGGCTGCGCGGTGGGCGCGTCTTCCAGCACGGCGCCGGGCTCCAGGACCTCGACATACTGGTCACCGACGGCGTGATCAGCGGGCTCGTCGCGCGCGGCGCCACCGTCGCCGCGGCCACCGAGGTCGACATCACCGGGAAGACCGTCCTGCCCGGCGGCATCGACCCGCACGTGCACCTGGGCAAGGACATCCGGGTCCCGCGCGACCCCGAGGACGGCGAGCGCGAGACCGCGTCCGCCGTCGCGGGTGGCATCACGTCGATGCTGATCTACCTGATGAGCGCCGACCCCTACGAGAAGGTGTTCGCCGACGCCGACGCCGCCATGGCCGGCAACTCCCACACCGACTACGGCTTCCACTTCGTGCTCGGCACCGACGAGCAGGTCGAGGCGATCCCCGACTACGTCCGCGAGCTGGGCGTGCCCAGCTTCAAGTTCTTCATGAACTTCCGCGGTGACGAGGGCAAGTACCTCGGCGTGCCCGGCAACGACGACGCCTACATGTACAACCTGCTCGGCCGCGCCGCCGACGCCGGGGCGCTCGTCTGCCCGCACCCGGAGAACATCGAGCTCGTCTGGAAGCTGCGCGAGCAGCCCCGCGACGAGACGCTCCGGCCGCTGGAGTCCTGGTACCGCAGCCGCCCGCCGGTCGTCGAGGCCGAGGCCGTGCAGCGGGTCGCCTACTTCGCCAGCCAGACCGGCGCGTCGGTCTACGCGGTGCACACCTCCAGCAAGGCCGCGCTCACGGCCATGGCGATGCAGCAGACCGCCTACGAGAACCTGTTCACCGAGACCTGCACGCAGTACCTGACGCTCACCACCGACTCCGACTGCGGCACCTACGGCAAGGTCAACCCGCCCGTGCGGCACGCCGAGGACGTCGAGGCGCTGTGGGACGGGCTGCGCACCGGCGCCGTCGACACCGTGGGCTCCGACCACAACTCGCGCCACCGCACGGCCAAGGAGAAGGACATCTGGACCGCGTCGGCCGGGTTCCCGGGCACCGGCCTCATCCTGCCGACGACCATCGGCCTCGGGCTCGAGCGGGGCATCGACCTGGAACGCCTCGTCGACGCCACCAGCACCCGCGCCGCCCAGCTGTTCGGGCTGTTCCCGCGCAAGGGGACCATCCGCGTCGGCTCCGACGCCGACCTCGCCGTCGTCGACCTCGACACCCCCATGACGGTGCGCGCGCAGACCCAGCACTCCGTCGCCGAGTACTCGCCGTGGGAGGGCACCGAGCTGCCCTGCTCGGTCGTGCACACGCTCGTCCGCGGCCGGTTCGCCGTCCGCGACGGGCAGCTCGCCGACGCCCCCACCGGCACCTACCTGTCCCGCACCAACGGCGGCGCGGCCGCGCTCGCCTCGCAGAAGGAGCTCGTGTGACCGAGCAGCCGATCTGGACCCTCGGTGGCGCCGGCGTCATCGACGAGATGACCATCGAGCGCTACGACAAGGCCGGCTTCGGGCGGCCCGTCGGCATGGGCTCGCGGCCCGCGCTGCTGATCATCGACGTGCAGTACCGCACCGTCGGCTCCACACCGATGCCGTTCGACGAGGCCGTCCAGGAGTATCCCACCAGCTGCGGCGACGTCGGCTGGGACGCCGTCGCGCACATCGCCCGGCTCGTGGCGCTGTTCCGTGAGAAGGGGTGGCCGATCCTCTACCCGCACGTCGCCCCCAAGCAGTCCTACGACTCCGGGCGGCTCGGGGCCAAGGTCCCCGCGATCATGGGCATCCCGGCCAAGGGCTACGAGTTCGTCGCCGAGGTCGCGCCCGTCGAGGGCGACGTGCTATTGCCGAAGCGGCACCCCAGCGCGTTCTTCGGCACCCCGCTGGCGAGCTACCTGGTCGAGACGGGTGCCGACACGCTCGTCGTCACCGGCTGCACCACCTCGGGCTGCGTGCGCTCCTCCATCGCGGACGCGTTCTCCTACAACTACCGGGTCAGCGTCCCCGCCGACGCCGTCTACGACCGCAGCCCCGTCGTCCACGAGGCGAACCTGTTCGACATCGCGCAGAAGTACGCCGACGTCATGACCACCGACGCCCTGCTCGCGAAGCTGGCGGACGTCCCTGCGAAGTCGGACTGACCTCCGGCCGGCGCCGATCCGCACGAACGGCGCAGTCCTGCAACTCAGTTGCGCGACTGTGCCGTTCGTCCGGTTCGGGTCGTGCCCGGCGCGCGGCGTCCTGTCTGCTGGGGTGCCCCTCGTTCTGCAGGAACGGCACCTTCCCGCAACTGGGCTGCGGGAAAGTGCCGTTCCTGCAACACGGGCGTGCAGGACAGGGGGCCGAGCCGGCGCGGTGGGGTCAGTCCGGCTCGGCGGCGCGCAGGACGGCCAGCGCGTTGTTGAGCGAGCTGGTGAGGTGGGCCTCCAGCTTCGCGGCGGCGCCCTCCCCGTCGCGGGCGACGAGCGCGGCCAGGATCTCGCGGTGCTCGTCGAGCGCGGTGCGCGCGCGGCGCGGCTGGTGGGCCGAGCGGGCGCGGGCGAGCCGGATCTTGCGCCCGACGTCGGTCAACGCCTCCACCAGCGGCGGGTTGGCCGCGAGCCGGACGAGCCGGGCGTGGAAGTCGGGGTCCTCCGGGTAGGCGCCGGTGGCGTGGGTGCCCATGCTCGACTCGGTCTCGTCGAGCATGCTGCCCAGCTCGTCGATGCGCTGCTGCGGCGCGTAGCGGGCGGCGAGGCGCACGGCGTGGGTCTCCAGCGCGATGCGCAGCTCGTAGAGGTCCGACAGCTCGCGCGCGGAGAACGATCGGACGTAGACGCCGCGGTGCGGGACGGCCTCGACGAGGCCTTCGCTGGCCAGCCGCTGGATCGCCTCGCGCAGGGGGCCGCGGCTGATGCCGAGCGCCTGGGAGAGGTGGACCTCGTTGAGCCGTTCGGCGGGGGAGAGGGTGCCGTCGAGGATCATGCCCCGAAGGACCTCGAGGCTGCGTCCCGCGTAGGTCGCGACGCGGCCCAGTTTGGCCGGACGGGACTGCTCGCTCACGGGTATCTCCTCGCCACGGGTGGCTGCGACCCGCTCCGACATGGTGCCACGTGGCCCCACGGCTACTCCTTCGTACGTGCGCCTGACCTGTCCCGGTCGCCGGTGCGGCAGGGCGGTCGGGCACCCGGCCGGGCGTCGTCATTCTCCAACTGTCGACACGCAACGATGCTACTGAGCTGCCGTGTCAAGTTGCTCACTGGTCAATCTACCCCAAACTGTTGACAGTTTTCAGTACGTGGCGCAGCGTAGGGCGACCCACGGTGGCACGACGAGGAGGTCCGACGATGCAGGCAGCCGACCGTCCCGCGCAGGCGGGGACCGCCACCGGAGCGGTACCCGAGACGATCGACCGCAAGGTCGTCTCGGCCGGGCTCGTCGGGTCCGTCGTCGAGTACTACGACTTCGGCATCTACGGCTACCTCGCCACGGTCCTGTCCGTCGTCTTCTTCGCCGAGAGCGCCGACCCGACGGCCGCCCTGCTCGCCACCTTCGCGACGTTCGCCGCCGCCTTCGTGCTCCGCCCGCTCGGCGGCCTGATCTTCGGCCACCTCGGCGACCGCTTCGGCCGCTCCCGCATCCTTGCCGCGACGATCCTCGCGATGTGCGCCGCGACGGTGCTCATCGGCGTCCTGCCCAGCTACGCCGCGATCGGCGTCGGCGCCGCGTTCCTGCTCGTCGCGGCCCGATGCGTGCAGGGCATCGCGTCCGGCGGCGAGGTCGGCGGGGCGGCGGCCTACGTCGCGGAGAAGTCGCCGCCCGCGCGGCGCGGCTTCCTGTGCTCGACGGTGCAGCTCGGCGCCCTGTCCGGCGCGCTGCTCGCCTCGGTGGTCGTCTCGATCGTCAGCTCCGTGCTCACCCCCGACCAGCTCGCCTCGTGGGGGTGGCGGCTGCCGTTCCTGCTGAGCCTGCCGCTGGGCCTGGTCGGGCTGTGGATCCGGTTCCGGCTCGACGACTCTGTCCGCCAGGAGGAGCTGGCCTCCGAGGGCGTCGTGGCGGCGCCGGTCGTCGAGCTGTTCCGGGCGCACCTGCCGGGCCTGCTGCGCACCCTCGGACTGTCGACGCTGCTGTTCGCCGGCTACTACGTCGTCTACGTCTACGCCTCGACGCACCTGCAGCGCACCGGCGGCTTCGACACCCGCGCCGCGTTCTGGTCGACGACCGTCACCCTCGTCGTGTCGTGCCTCGCGATGCCGTTCTTCGGCCGGCTGTCCGACCGCTGGGGCCGCAAGCCGATGCTGCTGTGGGCCGCCGTCGCGTTCGGCGTGCTCGCCGTGCCGTGCTTCGCACTGATGAACGCCCACTCGCTGCCCCTGGCGATGCTCGCGCAGGTCGTGCTCGGGCTGCCGGAGTCGGCGCTGATGGGCGTCGTGTTCGCGACGTTCGCCGAGATGTTCCCCTCCCGCGTCCGCTACACGGGCATTGCGCTGGGCTTCAACCTCGCGAGCATGGCCGTCGGCGGCACCGCGCCACTGATCTGCCTGTGGCTGCTGCGCGTCACCGGCAACCCGCTCTCCCCGGCCTGGTTCCTCGTCGCCGCGGCGGTGGTCACCGTCGCGACGGCACTGACCCTCACCGAGACCCGCGGCTCCGTGCTGCGGACCGTGTGACCGCTCCCGAAAGGACTCCCGTGTCAGACAGCCGGCCCGCAGAGGTGGACCCCGGACAGGTCGATGTCGACGTCGTCGTGGTCGGAGCGGGAGGTGGGGGCCTCGCCGCCGCGCTCGCCGCCGCCGACGCCGGCGTGACCGCCGTCGTCCTGGAGAAGGAGGAGCGCGCCGGCGGAAACTCCGCGCTGTCCACCGGCTCCGTCCCCGGAGCGGGCACCCGCTGGCAGGCCGAGGCAGGTATCGACGACTCCCCGGCCCGCCTCGCCGCCGACCTGCTGCGCCAGTCCGGTCCGCACGACGCGGAGGAGACTGTCGAGGTCCTGGCCGCCGCGAGCGCCGGGCTCGTCGAGTGGCTCGTCGACGCCCACGACGTCGACCTGCGCCTGATCACCGACTACAAGCACGTCGGGCACAGCGTGCCCCGGCTGCACGCGCCACCGTCGCGCAAGGGCCAGGCCCTTGTCGCCGACCTGCTGCGCGCCGCCGAGGCCGCCGACGTCGAGGTGCTCACCCACTCACCCGTCGACCGGCTCGTCGTCGAGGACGGGGTCGTGCGCGGGGTCGTCGTCTCCGGTGGCCGATCGGGCACCTACACGCTGCGGTGCCGCGCGGTCGTCCTGGCGGCCAACGGTTTCGGTGCCGACGCAGGCATGGTCGCCAGGTTCGCCCCCGACGCGTCGGGCCTGGAGTACCTGGGCGCCCACGGCAGCACCGGCGAGGCCGTGCGCTGGCTGCTCGACCTCGGCGCGACGATGGGCAACGCGTCGGCCTTCCAGGGCTACGCCGCCGTCGCCAGCCCGCACGGGTCGATCACGTCGTGGACGACCGTCGAGCACGGCGGGATCGTCGTCGACGTCACCGGCGCCCGGATCGGCGACGAGTCGATCGGCTACTCCGGTTTCGCCGCCGACGTCGCCCGCGCCGACGGTCCCGTGCACGTCGTGTTCGACGCCGCGATCCGCGACTCCGTCGCCGCGCACGAGGAGGAGTTCGCCGAGCTCGTCGCCGTGGGCGGGACCAAGGAGGCACCCGACGCCGCCGCGCTCGCCGCGCTGATCGGCGCCGACCCCGCCGTCCTGGCCGCCACCCTCGACGCCGCCGGCGCGGCCGCGGCCGGGGACGCCCCCGACCCGGTGGGGCGCACGGCCTGGGGCCACGGTCCGCTGCAGCGCCCCTACGTCGCGGTCCGGGCGGTACCCGCCCTGTTCCACACCCAGGGCGGCGTCCGGGTCGACAAGCACGCCCGCGTCGTCGGACCCGCCGGTCCGATCCCCGGTGTGTACGCCACCGGTGGTGTCGCCGCCGGCGTGAGCGGACGGACCGGCGGTGCCGGCTACTCGTCGGGCAACGGCCTGCTCACCGCGCTCGGCCTCGGCATGATCGCCGGGCGGCACGCGGCCTCCGCCCGATGAGCGCCGCTGCTCCCGCCGGCACCGGACGGCAGTCCCGGCGCGCCGCGATCGGCAGCCTCGTCGGCACCACTCTGGAGTGGTACGACTTCTTCATCTACGGCACCACCGCCGCGCTGGTGTTCGGGCAGGTCTTCTTCCCGGCGCAGGAGGGTGTGCTCGGCACGCTCGCCGCCTTCGCGACGTTCGCCGTCGGGTTCGTCGCCCGGCCCTTCGGCAGCATCCTGTTCGGGCACTTCGGCGACCGCATCGGCCGCCGCAACGTCCTCATCGCGACGCTGCTGATCATGGGCGGCGCAACCGTCCTCATCGGACTGATCCCGTCGTACGCCTCGATCGGGGTGTGGGCGCCGGTCCTGCTCACCCTGTGCCGCATCGCCCAGGGCGTCGCCCTCGGCGGCGAGTGGGGTGGCGCCGCGCTGCTGTCGGTGGAGAACGCGCCGGTCCGCAAGCGGGGCCTGTTCGGCTCGTCCACCCAGGTCGGATCGCCCGCCGGGCTGCTGCTCGCGAGCCTCGTCATCGCCGGTGCGTCGGCGGTCAGCGGCGACGCGTTCGCCGAGTGGGGCTGGCGCATCCCGTTCCTCGCCAGCCTCGTCATCGTCGTCGTGGGGCTGCTGATCCGCCGGGGCCTCGCCGAGTCGTCGGACTTCACCGAGAACGCCGGGAAGGCGCCCGCGGCACTGCCGATCAGGCAGGTGCTGCGCGACGACTGGCGCTCGGTGCTGATCGGTGCCGGTCTGGGCGCGGCCAACAACGCGATCTACTACACCGTCGCGACCTACACACTGGCGTATGTGACCGGCACCCTCGGCGTCGCCAAGGGCGAGACGATCAACCACCTGACGATCGTGTCCGTCTGCTACCTGGTGTCCATCCCGTTCTTCGGGTGGCTGTCGGACAAGGTCGGGCTGCGCCGCCAGGTCGTCGTCGCCGCGCTGCTCGCCGCCGCGTTCGTCTTCCCCTACTTCGCCATGATCGAGACGGGGGAGTCCTGGATCATCCTGCTCGGCATGGTCATCGGCCTCGCCGTCGTGCAGTCCGCGGCCTACGCGCCGCAGCCCGCGATCTACGCCGAGCTGTTCCCCGCCCGCACCCGCTACACCGGCGCCTCACTGGCCTACGCGCTGCCGACCACCGTCATCGGCGGAACGGCGCCGTTCGTCGCCACGTGGCTGCACGCCGAGACGGGCAGCAACACCGCGATGGCCTGGTACGTCGTCGGGCTGTCGCTGCTCGCCGCGGGCTGCGCGGCGCTGGCCCACCGACGCCACGCCGCCGCGTCGTCGGCGGTCGCCGAGAAGGAGATCCCCGTTGTCTGAGCTGCTGTCGTGGGCCGCGGCCCGCGCCGCCGACGGCGACATCCCCGACCACGTCCTGCGCACCGCCCTGGTGATCATGTGCGACGACCTCGCAGCCATGGTCGTCGCCCACACCGAGGACGAGGTGCGGGCGGTCACCGCCCAGGCCGGCGGCGGGCCGTCCGAGTCGACGCTCGTCGGGGCGCCCGGGCGGCGCACCGACCGGCGGTCCGCCGCGCTTGCCAACGCCGTCGCCGCCAACTGGACCGAGCTCGACGGCGGCTACCGGCCCGCCACCTGCCACGGCTCGCTCTACTCACTGCCCGCCGCGCTGGCCGAGGTCGAGGCCACCGGCGGCACACTCGGTGACCTGCTGCGCGCGCACGTCCTCGGCTACGAGGTCGTCACCCGCGTCGCCCGGGCCTACCGGCCGCCGCTGCCCCTGGTGCTGCACCCGCACGCCACGCTCTCGCCGATCGGTGCCGCTGCTGCGCTGGCCGCGGCGCGACGCCTGGGCCCGGACGCGTTCGCCACGACGGTGTTCGGTGCGGCGTCGATGTCGCTGACCGGGCCGTTCTCCCACGCCACCAGCGGCGCGACGATCCGCAACGCATGGGCGGGCGCCGGTGCGCAGCTCGGGTTCGTCGCCGCCGACGTCGCCGCGGCCGGGCTCACCGCGAGCCCGACCGTCCTCGACGAGGTGTTCGCCGGCACCGTCGTCACCCCGGATGAGCTGACCGCCGGGCTGGGGGAGCGCTGGGCCGTCGAGGACGGCTACCAGAAGCCCTACGCCTGCTGTCAGTACCTGCACGCGAGCGTCGAGGCCGCGTCGCTGCTCGCCGGCTCGGTGCCGGCGGACGGTGAGATCACCGCCGTCGACGTCCGGACCCACCCGCTCGGGGCCGCACTCACCAACGCGTCCCCGGCCACGACACTGGCCGGGCGGTTCTCGCTGCCGCACGCCGTCGCCACCGTGCTGCACCACCGCACGACCGCCGCCGCCGTGTTCTCCGGCGCCACCTTGCACGAGCCGGCGGTCGCGGCACTGCGCGGACGCGTCCGGATCGAGGAGTGGGCCGACCCGCCCGCGCCGCCGCACGACCGGCCCTCGACCGTGCGGGTCACCCTGGGCGACGGCCGGGTCCTGGAGGAGACGGTGCTGTCCGCGGCCGGTGGGCCGGACCGGCCGCTGTCGCGTCCTGAACTGCTCACCAAGTACGAGAGGCTGACCGGCGAGCTGCAGCCCGGGTTCGCCGGACGGGTTCGTACCCTCACCGACCCGCGTGGCCCGCTCGACCTCGACGCACCCCTGCGCGGCGTCCTCGCCGCGCTGCTCGGAACGGGCGGCTCCCGGTGACCGCCCCCACCCCGGGCCCGACGTCGGACCGCTCCGCGGGCACCCGCAACCGGTCCCGTGCCGGACTCGGCGGGACGACCGCGGCGGAACGGCTCGTCGACGGGGTGCTCGCGCTGCCCGCTCGGCTGCCCGCCGACGTCGACGCCGTGGCCCGCAGGCACCTGCTCGACGCCGTCGGCGTGGGGCTCGCCGCCGCCCGGACCGGGCCGGCACGCGGGATCGTCGCGGTTGCGCGCACCGCAGGGCCGTGCACCGTCCTCGGCGCTGCGGCAGGCGCGGGTCCCGCCGATGCCGCGCTGGTCAACGGCACCCTCGTGCACTCCCTGGAGTACGACGACACCCACACCGGCTCGGTCATGCACGGCAGCGCCGCGCTGGCCCCGGCCGTGCTCGCCGCCGCACAGGAGACCGGCGCACCCGGCGACGTCGTCGTCCGCGCCTTCGCCGTGGGCTGGGAGGTGCTGGTCCGGCTCGGGCTGGCCACCCCGAGCGGGTTCCAGCGCGTCGGGTTCCAGGGCACCTCGGTCGCCGGCCCGGTCGCGGGGGCGATCGCCGTCGGCCTCGTCCACGGACTCGGCCGCGAGGCGCTGCTCGACGCGGTCGGTGTCGCCGCCAGCTTCTCGGCCGGAAACTTCACGTTCCTGTCCCGCGGCGCCACCAGCAAGGCGGCGCAGGCGGGCATCGCCGCGCAGGGCGCGGTGTCGGCCGTCGCGCTGGTCCGGGGCGGTGTGACCGGCGGTCGGGCGGTGTTCGAGGGTGAGCGTGGGTTCTTCGGCCTCTACGCCCACGACCCCTCGGCCGCCGACCGGCTGGTCGCGCTCGTCGCCGACCTCGGCGAACGCCGGCACCTGCTCGACGCAGCGTTCAAGGGCCTGCCCTGCTGTCACTTCCTGCACCCGTTCGCCGAGGCCGTCGCCGCGCTCGACGTGCGGCCCGAGCGGATCGTGCGCGTGCTGTGCCGGCTGCCGGTCGGACAGGAGCAGGTCGTCGCCGAGCCGTGGGAGGGCAAGCAGGCGCCGGTGACCGCGGGGGAGGCGCGCTGGAGCCTGCCCTACGTCGTGGCGCTGCAGGCCGTGCGGGGCGAGGTCACGCTCGACGACTTCACCGGCGACCCCGACCCCGACGTGCTGGCGTTCGCCGAGCGGGTCGACCGGGAGCCGTGGGAGGGCTCCGGCTACCCCGCGGTGTTCCCCGCCGAGATCGTCGCCGACCTCGACGACGGCACCTCCCGCACGGTGCGGATCGACGACGTCGACGGCAACGCCGGGCGCCCCTGGGGCGAGGCGCGGGTCGTCGCGAAGTTCGGGGACAACTGCCGCCGGGCGGGCGCCGACCCCGACCGTGCGGGCGAGCTCGTCGACGGCCTGCTGCACGCCGCCGTGCCCGACCTCGCCGCCCTGCCCGACCTCGCCGCCCTGCCCGACCTCGCCGCCCTGCCCGAGTCCGCGACCCTGCCCGACGTCCTGGGCTGAGACCCCCGCCGCGCGCAACCCCACGGTCGTCCGGAGCGCCACGGAGAGCGGTGGGGGTGCGCGCGGTGTGACGTCCGGTGCGGCCGCACGGTCGCTCGTGGCGCCGCCCGTCGGGATGCGGCCGTGTGGGGCCGGGATCAGCGCCGGCGGAAGCGTTCGGCGAGCTGGGGGTCGTCCTCCCACCACAACCGGGCCGGCGCCGCGGGATCGGGCTCCGGGCCGTCGTCGGCGACGTCCTCCAGCGCGTCGAGCTCGGCGTCGATCTTCACCGCCCGCTGTTCGTCCTCGCGCGCCATCCGGGCGATGACGACGCCGATGAACGGCAGCCCGATCACGTCGCCGCCCACCCACAGCACACCGGCGCCGACGACCTGGTCGGTCCGCAGGTCGGGGCCCCAGTCGCGGTGCAGCGCCGCGTAGTGCCCACCCGCGACCAGCGGCCCGAGCCAGAGGACGACGCCGAGCACCGCGTCGCCGATGACCTCGATGATCGTGATCCACAGCGTCACGAGGTAGGGGTCGGTGCGGGGGGTGGGGTCGATGCGCAGCCGCGTCCAGAAGTACAGCCAGCCCGCCGCCACGAGCACGGTCCCAGCGAGTCCGCTCGCGACGGGGCTGCGCAACGTCAGCGGGTAGAGCGGGCTCAGGTAGAGCACCAGCATCGGGACGACGAGCACCACCGTGACGACGATCGGGAACGTCAGGGCCCGTGCCGCGCCGGAGTGCAGCAGCCGGGACCAGCGGGCCCGGCGGGTGGCGGGCAGCAGGTCGGCGACGAGCCGCACCGGAGAGCCCAGCGCGAGCAGCAGCGGCGTGAGCATCAGCAGCACGACGTTCTGCGCGGCCCGGGTCCAGAACAGGGTCGTGTCGTAGACGCCGAGGAAGCTGCACCCGACGAGCGCAACGGTGGCGGCGGCGGCCGCGACGCATCCGGTGCGCGCCCGTGGCCAGGCCGGTCCGCGGCGCCGGGCCAGGGCCAGGAGGTAGCCGCCGAGCAGCGCCACGGCGGCGACGAGAGTCCCCGGGTCCGCCCGCCACGACGTCACCATGCGGGCCGCCGTCAACGGCGGGAGCGCGGCCGCGACGCTCACCGACGGTCCCGGCGGACGACTCGCGGGAGGCGGCGACACGAATTCGGCGACAATTCAGACACGACCGTCATGTGTATCCGAACCCCTTTCGGTCGCCGTTGTGCACCGCGATGCTAACCATTGCCGGAAAGCGCGGACCGTCGTCCCGGTCTGAGGCGAAACTGCTGGAAGAACGTGATATGGCCGGAAAACGAGGATCGGCGGTGCGCGATTTCGGAAGGTGTCGGTAAATTCCCGGACATGCGCCCGGCGGGCGCGTCGCCGAATTCAGGTCGCGTGCCAGAATGGCGGTCCCCGGGCCGGGGCGCCGTCTGTCGGCCCGTTCCGCCACCGCCCGACCCGCCGGCGAGGAGATTGATGTCGTCCATCTCGTACCTGGAAGCCGTGGTCGTCGGCGCCCTGCAGGGCGTCAGCGAGCTGTTCCCGGTGTCGAGCCTGGGGCACAGCGTCCTGGTCCCGGCGCTGGTGGGCGGCCACTGGGCGACCGACCTGTCCGTCACCCGGCCAGGCTCGCCCTACCTGGCCGTGCTCGTCGCGATGCATGTCGCGACGGCGCTCGCGCTCGTCGTGCACTACCGCCGCGACTGGGTGCGGCTCGTCGCCGGGCTGTGGGAGTCGTTGCGACGCCGGCGGGTCACGTCGCCGACCGCCAGGGTGGGGCTGCTGCTGGTGCTGGGCACGATCCCTGTCGGCATCGCCGGGCTGATCCTGGAGGCACCGCTGCGCGACGTGCTCGGCAGGCCCGTCCCGGCCGCGGCGTTCCTGGCCGTCAACGGTGTCGTGCTCTGGCTCGTCGAACGCGGCCGCCGCGCCGACGCGCCCTCGGTGTCCCCGCAGACCGCGACCGTCGACTTCTCCGCGCAGCCCACGATGCCGATGCGCACGGCGACCGCGGTCACCGCCGAGGAGCGGTCCGACGTGCGCGTCGCGCGGCTGAGCGTGCGCGACGCGCTGCTCGTCGGCGCCGCGCAGAGCCTCGCGCTGCTGCCGGGCATCAGCCGGTCGGGCATCACGATCGTCGCCGGGCTGCGGCGCGGCCTGCGCCACGACGACGCCGCCCGCTACGCCTTCCTGCTGGCGACGCCCGTCATCCTCGCCGCCGGGCTGCTGAAGATGCCGGGCCTGTTCAGCGCGGCCGAGCGCCCGGTGCTGGGGCCCGCGCTCGTCGGCAGCGTCGTCGCCGGGGTCGCGGCGTATCTCTCGGCGCGGTTCCTGAGCCGCTGGTTCCACACCGGGACGCTGCGGCCCTTCGCCGTCTACTGCGTCGTCGCGGGACTGGGCAGCCTGATCTACCTGGGGTTCGCCGGCTGAGCGGTGCGGGGGGCGACCGTGAGCCGCAGCGGCGGGTCGACCGCGGGCCCGCCGGGCAGCCGCACGGTGAACGTGGTGCGCCCCGGGACACTGTCGACGTGCACCGACCCGTTGTGCGCGGTGACGACGGCGTGCACGATCGCGAGCCCCAGCCCCGTGCTGCCCGCCGCCCGCGACCGGGACTTCTCCCCGCGGGCGAACCGTTCGAACACGTGCGGCAGCAACGCCTGCGGGATCCCGGGCCCGGTGTCCTCGACGGTCAGCAGGATGTCGCCGGTGCGGACGTCGGGGGCCAGGCCCACCGTCACCTGCGTCCCCGGCGGGGTGTGGGTGCGCGCGTTGGCCAGCAGGTTCGTGAGCACCTGGGTGAGCCGCGACGCGTCGCCGACGGTCGAGACCGGCTCGTCGGGCAGTGCCATCCGCCACGAGTGGTCGGGGCCGACGGCGTGCGCGTCGCTCACCGAGTCGAGAACGAGCCGGGTGAGGTCGACGGGTGCCCGCTCCAGCGGCCGGCCCGCGTCGAGCCGGGCGAGCAGCAGCAGGTCCTCGACGAGCGTCGTCATCCGCTCGGCCTGCGACGAGATGCGCACCAGTGAGTACTCGGCGTCGGGGGCGAGGTCGGAGCGCCGCGTCAGCTCGGCGTAGCCGCGGATCGCGGCCAGCGGGGTGCGCAGCTCGTGGCTGGCGTCGGCGATGAACTGCCGCAGCCGCATCTCGCTGTCCTGGCGCGCCTCGAGCGCCCCGCCGACGTTGTCCAGCATCAGGTTCAGCGCCGCGCCCATCTTGCCGACCTCGGTGCGCGGGTCGGTGTCGGGAACCCGCTCGACCAGCTCCACGTCACCGCGGTCGAGCCGCAGCGCGCTCACGGTCGCCGCCGTCTGCGCCACCCGTTCCAGCGGCCGCAGCTCGTGACGCACCAGCACCGCCCCCGCGACGCCCGCGCCCGCGAGCGCGACGCCGAGGACGATCACCTCGATCAGGATCAGCCCGTCGACGACGGACTCCGCCCGCGCCTGCGGCAGCCCGATGACCAGCAGGCTCCCGTCGGGGGAGGCGAACGCCGACAGTCGGTACGTGCCGATCGACAACGACTGGCTCGTCGGCTGCCCGTTCGTCGGGACGGCCTCCAGCAAGCCGTAGTCCTCGGGATCGACGGGCCACGACGTCCCGCCCTTGTCGCTGACCAGGGCCTCGATGACCCTGCCGTCGACGACCCGCGCGCCGAGCGTGCGCGGCTCCTGCGCCGGCCCGAGGAAGGAGTCGTTGCGGTCGGGGGTGACGCCGGGCGGGGGAGTCTGGTCGTGGAACCGGGAGAACCGCTGCCCGGCCGACCGCAGGTCGTCGTCGAGCTGGCGGATCATGAACTGGCGGGCCGCGATCGTCGTCGCGAACCCGATGACGAGGAACGCCGCGGTGAGCAGGACGAGCACCGTCGCGACGAGCCGCGCCCGCAGCGAGCGCGGCGCCGCGCGCGGGCTCACTCGCCCGACGCGGGCTTGAGCACGTATCCCGCGCCGCGGACCGTGTGGATCATCGGTGCCCGGCCGTTGTCGATCTTCTTGCGGAGGTAGGAGACGTAGAGCTCCACGACGTTGGACTGCCCCCCGAAGTCGTAGTGCCACACCCGGTCGAGGATCTGCGCCTTGCTCAGCACCCGGCGCGGGTTGCGCATCAGGAACCGCAGCAGCTCGAACTCGGTGGCGGTCAGCTCCACCTCGGTGTCGCCGCGGCGCACCTCGTGGCTGTCCTCGTCGAGCGTCAGGTCGCCGACGGCCAGCTCCGAACCCTGCCGGGCCGCCGCCATGCCGGAGCGGCGCAGCAGCCCCCGCAGCCGCGCGACCAGCTCCTCGAGGGAGAACGGCTTCGTGACGTAGTCGTCCCCGCCTGCGGTGAGCCCCGCGACGCGGTCCTCCACGGCGTCCTTCGCCGTCAGGAACAGCACCGGGACGTCGGGGGTGTCGGCGCGCATGCGGCGCAACACCTCCAGCCCGTCGAGATCGGGAAGCATGACGTCGAGGATCACGGCGTCGGGGCGGAACTCCCGCGCCGCCCGGACCGCGGTCAGCCCGTCCGCGGCCGTCCGCACGTCCCAGCCCTCGTAGCGCAGCGCCATCGCCAGGAGATCCGACAGCGTCGACTCGTCGTCGACGACGAGGACCCGCACCGCGCTGCCGTCCGCGCGCTGCAGCCGCCCCGCCACCTGCTCGTTCACCCCGGTCATGCTAGCCAGGCTCGCGCGCGGGACTGTGCCGGCGCTGGGTGGAGTCTGTGCGTTCCCTGTGCGCGGGCCCGGCGGGGTTGCCCGGGACCGCCGTCGGACGACAGCCCTGTGAGTGGCGATGGTCGCCATGGCGACCATCGCCACTCACGACCGCCGGGGGGAGCCGGGTCCACGGGCCGTGGGCGCCCGGGACCGCGACCGAGCCGGGCGAGCGCTCAGCGGGCGCGCCAGTACCCCGTCGCGTACACGCGGCGCCGGTCGAGGTGACGGTCGTCGAGAAGGTGTGTGCGCAGGTCACGCACGGCGGCGGACTCCCCGGCGAGCCACGCCTGGCCGCCGCTGCCCGGGAGCGTGGCCGCGCGCACCGCCTCGACCAGCCGCTCGCCGGCAGGCGCGTCGTCGCGGTGCACCCACACGACGTCGGCGTTCGCGGGGAGGTCCTGGTGCTCGCCGGCGTCGGCGACCTCGAGGAAGGCGAGGACCGGCCCGCTGAACCCGGCGAGCTCCTCCAGGACGGTCGCGACCGCGGGCAGTGCGCTCTCGTCGCCCATGACGACGTGGAACTCCGCGGCGGGGTCGGGCTCCCAGCGCCCGCCCGGCTCGGAGACGCCGACCCACGCGCCCGGCTCGGCGGCCCGCGCCCACGCCGCGGCGGGGCCGTGGCCCTCGTGCAGCACGAAGTCGACGTCGAGCTCGCCGGCGGCGGCGTCGAACCGGCGGACCGTGTAGGTGCGGATCGTCGGCCGCGGCTCACCCGGCGGCCACACCGGGCCGCCCGTGCTCGCGCGGGGCACGGCGGGCCGGTCCTGGCCGCCGACGGGGAAGAACATCTTGACCCTGCGGTCGGGACCGTCGCCGGGGAAGCCCGCGAGCTCGTCTCCGCCGAGGGTCACGCGGATCATTTTCGGGGTGACCCGGGCGCTGCGGCGCACCTGCAGCAGCCGGGGTGGGGTCATGGTCATCGCCCGACATTGTGCCGAGCGACCTGACGGAGCGAGGCGGCGAGGTGTCAGGGCTGGTGCGCGAGGCCCGTCCAGACCAGGTCCATCAGGTGGTCGGTCGCCTCGGCGGCGCTCATCCGGGGGCCCCCGTCGGCCGCCGAACCGCGGTAGAGGGCGAGCCGTTCGCAGGCGCCGACGATCACGTGCGCCCAGCCCACGAGCCGCTGCGGCGCGGTCTCGGGGGCCTGGACGGCGAGCAGGCCGGCGATGAAGTCGGTCTGCTGGGCGCGGATCTCCTCCAGCGCGGCCGCCGCGGCCTGCGACACCGACGCCTCGGAGTACAGCAGCGACCAGGCCGGCTTCTGGGCGTCGAGGTAGTCGAAGAAGGCGAGGGTGCCGCGGCGCAGCATGTCCTCCGGGCCGTCGGCGGCGGCCGCGGCGGCGGACGTGACGTCGAGGAGCTCGGTGCGCACCCGCGCGACGCACGCGAGCAACAGTCCCTCCTTCGACCCGAAATGGCTGTACAGGACGGGTTTGGTGACGCCGACGACCTCGGCGACGGCGTCCATCGACGCGTTCTGGTATCCCCGGCCGGAGAACACGGCGACCGCGGCGTCGAGAATCTGCCGCTCACGCTCGGCCCGGGCGACGCGGCGCCGGGGCGTGCGGGTCTCCATGCGGCCGAACCCTACCGGTCCAAAGTTACTGATGGTAAGTTACCGCCGGTAACAGCTGAGGAGGGCAGGCATGAACGAGCGCAGTGCGGCGACCGGGCCCGCGACCGTCACCGTGGACACCGTCATCGTCGGCAGCGGGTTCGCCGGTCTCGGCATCGCCGTGAAGCTCGACGAGGCGGGCCGCCGCGACTGGGTGGTCCTCGAGAAGGGCGACACCCTCGGCGGCACCTGGCGCGACAACGAGTACCCCGGGTGCGCCTGCGACGTCGAGTCGCACCTGTACTCCTTCAGCTTCCGGCAGAACCCGGACTGGACGCGCACCTTCGCCCGCCAGCCCGAGATCCGTGCCTATCTCGAGGACGTCGCCGACCACTACCGGCTCCGCGACCGCATCCGCTTCGGCGCGCACGTCACCGGTGCCGAGTGGGACGGCACGGGCTGGGACGTCCGCCTCGCCGACGGCACCACGATCCACGCCCGGTTCGTCGTCCTCGGCACCGGCGCCCTGCACGACCCGTCGGTCCCCGACATCGAGGGCCTCGACCGCTTCACCGGCACCGCCTTCCACTCCGCGCAGTGGGACCACTCCCACGACCTGCGCGGCAGGCGCGTCGCCGTCATCGGCACCGGCGCGAGCGCCATCCAGTTCGTCCCCGCGATCGCGCCCGACGTCGAGTCGCTGACGTTGTTCCAACGCACCGCGCCCTGGGTGCTCCCCAAGGGCGACAGGCCGATCCCCGACGCCGCGCGTCGTCGCTACCGGCGCTTCCCGCTCCTGCAGCGCCTCGCCCGGATCGGCATCTACTGGCGGCACGAGGCGCTCGTCGCGGGCTTCCTCAACCCGCGGCTGATGCGCGTCATCGGTCGCGCCGCGTCGACCTACCTCGACAGGGCGTTCGCGAAGGACCCGGCGCTCAAGGCCAAGCTCACCCCGGACTTCACGATCGGCTGCAAGCGCATCCTGCTGTCCAACGACTACTACCCGGCGCTGCGCCGCGACAACGTCCACGTCGAGACGACCGGCATCTCACACGTGACCGAGACCGGCGTCGTCACCACCGACGGCGTCGAGCACCCGTGCGACACCATCGTCTTCGGCACCGGGTTCAAGGTCGCCGACGGCCTGAGCCGCATGACGATCACCGGCCGCGACGGCGCCAAGCTCGGCGACGCCTGGCGCGGCGGCATGGAGGCCCTCCTCGGCACCACCGTCGCCGGCTTCCCCAACCTCTTCGTCCTCACCGGCCCCAACACCGGCCTCGGGCACAGCTCCATGGTGCTGATGATCGAGTCGCAGATCCCCTACGTGCTCGACGCGATGAACACCGTCGACAGGCACCGCGCCGCCGCCATCGACACCGTCCGCGAACGCCAGGACGACTTCAACACCGCGATCCAGGCCAAGCTCGACAAGGCCGTGTGGAGCCAGGGTGGCTGCGGCAGCTGGTACCTCGACGAGCACGGCCGCAACCGCACCCTGTGGCCCGGCGCGACCTTCACCTACCGCCGCCGCACCCGCCGCATCGACCCGGCCGACCACGTCCTCCTGTGAGCGGCGATGGTCGCCATGGCGACCATCGCCGCTCACGACCCCGGTTACCGTCGTCACCGTGCGCGCCTTCACCTACTCGATCCCCATGACGACGCGTTTCCGTGGGATCACCGTCCGCGAGGGCATGCTCGTCGAGGGGCCCGCGGGATGGGGCGAGTTCTGCCCGTTCCCCGAGTACGACGACGGCGAGGCCGCGTCCTGGCTCGCCGCCGCGTCGGAGGCCGCGCGCGACGGCTGGCCCTCACCGGTCCGCGACTCCGTCCCCGTCAACTGCATCGTCCCGGCGGTCGGGCCCGAGCGCGCCCAGGAGATGGTGCGTGCCTCCGGCTGCACGACGGCCAAGGTCAAGGTCGCCGACGAGCCCGGCTCGCTGCCCGCCGACCTGGAGCGGGTCGCCGCGGTCCGCGATGCCCTCGGGCCGGGAGGCTTCGTCCGTGTCGACGCCAACGCCCGCTGGGACGTCGACGAGGCCGTCGCCGCGATCCGGGCGCTGGACCGGGCCGCGGGCGGGCTCCAGTACGTCGAACAGCCCTGCGTCTCCGTGGACGAGCTGGTCGCGGTGCGCAAGCGGGTCGACGTGCGGATCGCCGCCGACGAGGCCATCCGCCGCGCCGACGACCCCCTGACCGTCGACGTCTCCGAGGCCGCCGACGTCGCGATCCTCAAGGTCGCGCCGCTGGGCGGGGTGCGCCGGGCGCTCGCCGTCGCGCAGTCCTGCGGGCTGCCGTGCGTGGTGTCGTCGGCGCTCGAGACCAGCGTCGGGATGGCCGCCGGGATCGCGCTCGCCGCTGCCCTGCCGTCGCTGGATTTCGCCTGCGGCCTGGGGACGGTCGCGCTGCTGAGCCACGACGTCGTCGCCGACCCGCTGCGGCCCGTCGACGGCATGCTCCCCGTGCTGCGCCGGGCCCCGGAACCCGTGCGGCGCAACGACGTTCCCGCCGACGCGCAGCGGACCGCGTGGTGGGACGCCCGGCTGGCCCGCGTCGGCGCCCTCCTGGCGGCCCGGACCTGAACGCGCCTCCCGGCCGCAACCCCCACTGCTGCCTGCGACCTGCTGCCCGCGGGCCCGCGACGACCGCGCAGGTCGCCGGTCCTCGAGCAGGGTTGACCTTTCGCCGCGCGGGAACCCCCGCGCAGGTCGTCCACCGATCCGCGACGGGGTTAGGGTGGCCTGGTCATGTCCGTAGTGGTCGTCGGGGCCGGACTGGCCGGAACCGCCTGCGCCGCCGAACTGGTGGCAGCGGGCGTACCGGTGCGCGTGCTCGACCGGGCCGACCACGTCGGCGGCCGCATGGCCACCCGCACCGTGGACGGCCGGGCGGTCGACACCGGAGCGGCGTACTTCACCGTCCGTGACCCCGAGTTCGCCGAGGTCGTCGCCCGCTGGCGCACCGCGGGCCTGGCCAGGCCGTGGACCGTCGAGCTCAGGGTGCTCGGCGGTGACGTGCCTGCCGCCCGTTCGCCCGGCCCGATGCGCTGGTCGGCGCCCTGCGGGCTGCGCAGCCTCGTCGAGCACCTGGCGCGCGGACTTCCGGTCGAGCTGGGCCACGACGTGCAGCACGTCGGCCCGGGACCGACCGTCGACGGCGAGGCCGCCGACACCGTCGTCCTCGCGATGCCCGACCCGCAGGCGGCCCGCATCCTCGACCCGGTGCTGCAGGCCCACGCCGCGGCGGCGGGGCGCAGCTGGCGGCCCGTCGTCGCCGTGGTGGCGGGCTTCGCGGAGCGGACCTGGCCGGAGCTGTCGGCAGCGTTCGTCAACGACCATCCCGTCGTGTCCATGGTCGCCGACGACGGCGCCCGCCGGGGCGACGCCGCCCCGGTACTGGTGGCGCACTCGACGGCGGAGGTGGCACGGCGCCACGAGGACGACCCCGAGGGTGCGATCCCCGACGTGCTGAAGGCGGTGTCGGAGCTGCTCGGCCTGACGGCCGAGCCGGTCTGGACCCGCGCCTATCGCTGGCGGTTCGCCGCACCGGAGGCCGGCCGTGACGTCCCGTTCCTGCTGGGTGGCGACGGTGTCGCGCTGGCGGGCGACGGCTGGGGCAGCTCGCGGATCGAGACGGCGTGGCGGTCGGGGACGTTGCTCGGGCGGGAGCTGGCCCGTCGGCACACGGCGCCGTAGCGTCGCGGGCATGGTGGACACAGCAGCGCAGCCGGTCTCACCGCTCGACCGGCCCTTCGGCGACGATCGGCCCGCCCGGCTCGCGGTACTGCCGGCGGACCCTGCCGCCGACGCGGTCCTGGCCGAGCTGCGTGCCGCGCTGCCCGCCGACCGGCTGCTCACCGACCCCGACACGATCGGCCCCTACGTCCACGACGAGGCGGAGTGGGCGGAGTACGGCACCCCGGCGGCGGTGGTGCGCCCGCGCAGCACCGCGGAGGTGGTCACGGTCGTCGGAGCCTGTGCGCGGCACCGGGTCGCGGTCGTGCCGCGCGGTGCGGGCACGGGCCTGTCGGGCGGAGCGAACGCCGTCGACGGCTGCATCGTGCTCAGCCTGGAACGGATGAACGAGATCGTCGAGATCGACGCGGGGGAGCGGCTGGCCGTCGTGCAGCCGGGCGTCGTCAACGACCATCTGCGCGCCGCCGCGGCCGAGCAGGACCTCTGGTACCCGCCGGACCCGGCGAGTGCGCCGTGGTCGACGATCGGTGGCAACGTCGCCACCAACGCCGGTGGGCTGTGCTGCGTGAAGTACGGCGTGACCCGCGACTACGTGCTGGCGCTGGAGGTCGTGACGGCCGCAGGTGAGGTCGTGCGGGTCGGGCGGCGCACGGCGAAGGGCGTCGTCGGCTACGACCTGGCGGGGCTGATGGTGGGCTCGGAGGGGACGCTGGGTGTCGTCACCGAGGTGACCGTCCGGCTGCTGCCGCTGCGCACCACGCCACCACGCACGGTCGTCGGGTTCTTCGACTCGCTCGCCGACACCGGTGCCGCCGTCGCGGCCGTGACCGCGGCGGGTCTGCAGCCTGCGGTGTTCGAGCTGATCGACCGGCACAGCCTGCAGGCGGTCAACCAGTGGCGCAACGCCGGCCTGCCCGAGAACGCCGCGGCACTCCTGCTCGCCCAGACCGACCTCCCCGAACCCGCCGCGACGGCAGAGGCGGAAGGCATCCTCGCCGCGTTCGAGGCGTGCGGGGCGAAGGACGCGATGATCTCGACCGACGCCGTCGAGGCCGATGCCCTGTTCGAGGCCCGGCGCATGGTCTACCCGGCGCTGGAGCAACGGGCCGACGCGGTCCTCACCGAGGACGTCTGCCTGCCTCGCCGGCGCCTCGCCGACATGCTCGCCGAGGTCGAGCGCATCGGGGAGCGTCACGACACGTTCATCGCCAACGTCGCGCACGCCGGCGACGGCAACCTGCACCCGCTGATCATCGTGGAGCGGGGCGACGACGACGCCCGGCGCCGCGCCCAGGCGGCGTTCGAGGAGATCATCGACGCGGCCCTCGCCCGGGGCGGCACGGTGTCCGGCGAGCACGGCGTCGGCCTGCTCAAACGCTCGGGGATGCGCCGCGAGCAGTCGCCTCAGGTGCTGGCGATGCAGCGGGCGATCAAGGCGGCACTCGACCCGCTGGGCATCCTCAACCCCGGCAAGGTCGTGGGTTGAGAACCGGGCGGACCGGGCACGCTCACGCATGCGTTCCGCCACCGACCTGTCCACGACCGCCCGCACCTACCGCGCCCCCGCCGGGGCGAGCGCGCCCCGGCTGACCGGGCTGCGCGGGGTGACCGCGGCGGCCGAGCCGGCCGTCGTCACCGAGACGCAGCGCTACGACACCGACGACCTCCGGCTCGCCGCGGCCGGTGTCCGGCTGGAGCTCGTGTCGGGAGCCGACGACGCCCAGTGGCGGCTGCGGCTGCCCGACGAGGACGACGTGATCCGGCTGCCCGCGGTGTCGTCCGAGGTGGAGGGCGTCGACCCGCACAGCCCGCCCGCCGAGCTCGACGAACTGGTCCGCGGTGTGCGCAGGGACCGGCCGCTGCGTCCCGTCGGCCGGGTCCGCTTCGTGACGACCACGACCCGGCTGCTCGCTTCCGGCAGCCCGCGCGCGTCCATCGACCGCGAGGACGTCACCGTGGCGACGATGGGGGCGTCGACGACCGTCGACACCTGGACGGAGTTCGCCCTGCACCCGCCGGCCCGTGGCGCGGCGCTCGCCGCGGAGCTGGAACGCCGCCTCGGGGACGTCGGCGCCGTCGCCGCCGGCCCCGCCGCGGACAGCCGTCTCGACGAGCTGCTCACCCCCGCCCACCCGCACCGGGTCCGGCGCGGCAGGAAGGGCACCGCCGGCCGGGTGCTGGTCGACTACCTCGCCGAGCAGGTGGACACCCTTGCCGCGCAGGACATCCGCGTCCGCCGCGACGAGCCCGACGCCGTCCACCAGATGCGCATCGCCTCGCGCCGGCTGCGCAGCGCCCTGCAGGCCTACCGGCCGCTGCTCGACCGCGACCGCACCGACCCGCTCGTCGACGAGCTGCGTGAGCTGGGCCGCACCCTCGCCCCCGCCCGCGACGCCGAGGTGCTGCGCGAGCGGATCACCGCCGGCATCGACGGCCTCGACCCCACCCTCGTGCTCGGCCCGGTGAAGGCGCAGGTCGCCCGGCACTACGCCCGCGTCGAGGCCGAGGCCCGCGCCGCCGTCCTGGCCGAGCTCGACGGTGACCGCTACGCCCGGCTGCGCACCGCCCTCGACGACCTGCTCGCCGACCCGCCCCTGTCGCCACGCGCAACGAGGCCGGCGGACAAGGAGCTGCCGACGGTCGCCGCCCGCACCGCACGGCGGCTGGAGAAGGCCGCGGCACGCATGGAGGCCACCCCGGACGACGACGAGGCGATCCATCGCGTCCGCAAGGACGCCAAGCGGATGCGCTACGCCACCGAGCTCGCCCGGCCCGCCGCGCCGAAGAAGCAGGTCGCCCGGTTCCGCAAGGGGCTCAAGGGGTTGCAGACCGCTCTCGGCGAGCACCAGGACTCCGTCGTCTCCCGCGAGGCCCTGCGCGAGCTCGGGGCGCAGGCCCACGCGGCCGGCGACAACGGGTTCACATTCGGCGTGTTGCACGGCCACGACCGGGCCATGGCCGCCCTCGTCGAGGCCCGGCTGCCCGGGCTGTGGGACACCGCGTGGGCGAAGAAGTCGCGCCGCTGGCTGCGCTGAGCACCGGGCCGGGACAATCGTCGACGTGAGCGCCGACGTGAGCGAGCCCCGGGACCCCGTCACCGACCTGCGCCGCATCGCGTTCCTGCTGGAACGCGCGCACGAGTCGACGTACCGCGTGCGTGCTTTCCGCGGTGCCGCGTCGGTGCTGCGCCGCAAGTCCGTCGACGAGCTGGCGCAGCTCGCCGGGTCGGGCGAGCTCGTCCGGCTGCGCGGGGTCGGTGACGTCACCGCGCGGTGCGTCGAGGAGTCGCTGGCCGGGGAGGAGCCCGTCTACCTGCGACGGCTGCGCGCCACCGAGGACACCCCGCTCGACGAGGTCGCCGCGACACTGCGGGCGGCCCTGCGCGGCGACTGCCACTCCCACACCGACGCCTCCGACGGCGGCTCCCCGCTGGCGGAGATGGTGGAGACCGCGATCGACCTCGGTCACGACTACCTCGTGATCACCGACCACTCGCCGCGGCTCACGGTCGCCAACGGCCTGTCCGCCGACCGGCTGCGCGCCCAGCTCGACCAGATCGCCGAGCTCAACCAGGCCCTCGACGGCCGGTTCCGGGTGCTCACCGGCATCGAGGTCGACATTCTCGACGACGGCGCCCTCGACCAGCAGGCCGACCTGCTCGAGCGGCTCGACGTCGTCGTCGCCAGCGTGCACTCCAAGCTGCGGATGGTGAAGCCGGAGATGACCGCGCGGATGCTCGCCGCCGTCGCCAACCCGCTCGTCGACGTGCTCGGGCACTGCACGGGCCGGATGGTGACGGGCCGGCGCAAGCGCCCGGAGTCGGAGTTCGACGCCCCCGAGGTGTTCGCCGCCTGCGCGGAGAACGGGGTGGCCGTCGAGATCAACTCGCGGCCGGAGCGGCTCGACCCGCCCAAGCGGCTGCTGCGTCTCGCCGTCGAGGCGGGGTGCGAGTTCACGATCGACACCGACGCCCATGCCCCCGGCCAGCTCGACTGGCTCGACAACGGCGTGACCCGCGCGGTCGCCTGCGGGGTGGACCCGGCGACGGTCCGCAACACCTGGACGGCCGACGACCTGCTCACGGCCCACGCCTGACTCGCCGGGGGCGGGGCCGCGGTGGGGTGCGACGCCGCCCGGGGCACGCCCCCGGACTTCAGGCACGGCACGAGGGGCCGCCGCCGGACCGTACGGACGGAGCAGTCGCACAGCTCCGTGGCCCCACTGTGCCGTTCGTCCGGGGAGGTGAGGGCGCGGCGGCGGAGCTCAGCCGCTGCGGAGCTTCGCGTCGCCCAGCAGCGAGAACACCCGGATCGGATGACCGGGGTGCCCGGGACGCGGGGGACCGGGGCGAGGTCGACGCGCCGGTCGCCGAGCAGGGTGAAGCCGACGAGCTCCGCCTCCACCCCGTCGGGTACGACGACCTCGGTGTCCCCGATGACCGACCAGACGTCGACGGTGACCGGCTCCGCACCCTGTTCGGTGACGACGGCGCCGCGCAGGTCGAGCTCGACGTCGCCGATGAGCAGTATCGCGGTCGTCTTCCGGCGCAGGCCCCAGCGGCCGCGGCGGCGGATGTCGCCGATGACGCTGACGAGCGTCGAGCGTGCGGGTGAGGTGCTGCCGACGACGGGTGCTGCGGGCAGGTCGGCGACGACGGCGTCGAGCTCGGCCGGGTTCCGGGCCGCCCAGACGAGCGCGGCACGGTCGGTGAACTCGTCGAGGGTGAGCCTGCCCTCGCCGACGGCACGTTCGAGCTGGTCCTGCGTGGTGCGCCGGGCAGGATCGAGCGACTCGGGCGGCTGGGCATCGGGCGGCTGCGCGACCGTCATGACCGCCACCTTAGCCCTGTCCGTGTCCGATTCGTCCGGACCGCGGCGCAAGCGAGAAGTCCGCGAAGTCGAAACCGGGTGAGACGACGCAGGTGATCAGCGCGGGCTCGGCGCCGAGCAGCCGAGCGGTCTGCCACACCCCGGGCGGAACCTCCCGCTGCGGCAGGGTGCCGGGCCCGAGCACCGACTCGACGGGCGCGCCGGGCGCGGCGCCGTCGCCACCCAGCGCGAGGCCGACAGGTGCCCCGGAGTGCCAGCACCACAGCTCGGTCGAGCGCACGCGGTGCCATGCGGAGACGTCGTCGAGCAGGTAGAGGATCGCGGTGGCGGTGGGGCGCGGCCCGTACGGGGTCCCGATCGTGGCGGGGGCGGTCCAGGTCCGGCGGTACCAGCCGCCCTCGGGGTGCGGGGCGAGGTCGAGGCGGGCGGCGAGGTCTGGGACGGTCACGGCCCAAGTGTCGCTGAGACACGTCCGACTACCCACCGCGCTCGCTGCGCGCAAGTTCTCGTCGACATCGCCACGATCGAGGTACACGTCCGAGTGGAAGGGTTCCCGCACGGTGACGAACTGAGGTGAAATGGGAGTCGTCGCGGGACGGGAGGGGCAAACGGTGCGAAAGTCGGTTTCGTCCCCTCCGAGGCGCCTGCGACCCCTGAACGTGAGCGGCGGCGGGCGAAAGGATCTGGGGCCGTCCGCCGCCGCTCACGGCCCACGTCCCGTCAGGAACCCGGTACCAGGGACGCAGCCAGTTCCGCCGCGGTGGGCGGGTCGGCCCCGCGCCGCGAGCAGGTGATCGCCGCGGCCCGGACCGCACCGTCGAGCACAGCGTCGAAGTCGGCGGAGCCGATGGCGCGCAACGCCTCCCGCGCCGACGCGCCCAGCAGGCCGCGGCCGTGCAGGCCGGCGAGCAGCCCCGCGGAGAACGTGTCGCCCGCTCCGACGGTGTCGACGACGTCGACGGGCCGCCCCGGCAGCCGCGTCCGCACCCCGCCCGCGGTGCCGGCGAGCACCCCGTCGGCCCCGAGCGTCACCGCGACCACCGCCGCGCCCCGGGCGATCCAGTCGTCGACGACCGCCTCGTAGGGCGTGCCGGGCAGTAGCCAGTCGGCGTCCTCCGAGCTGACCTTCACGACGTCGGCCACCTCGAGGACCTCGTGCACCACGGCGAGGACGTCGGCGGGTGTGCCCATCAGCAGCGGCCGGCAGTTGGGGTCGTAGCTGATCGTCGTGGTGGGGGCGGCACGGCGGACGAGGTCGCGCAGCACCGCGCCGCCGGGGGCCGTCGTCAGCGCGAGTGACCCGGTGTGGAGGGCGACGACGGAGCCGTCGAGGGCATCGGCCAGCTCGGCGGGCGTCCACTGCCAGTCGGCGGTGCCGTCGACGCGGAAGTCGTAGCTCGCGACGCCACGCCCGTCGACCTCCACCACGGCCATCGACGACGGCTCGGCGGCCGCGACGACGTGGCCCAGGTCGACCTCGTTGCGTTCCAGGTGGGCGCGCAGCCTGCGGCCGAGGAGATCGTCGGCGAGGCGGGCCAGCATCCGGACGGGGACGCCCAGGCGGGCCAGCCCGACCGCGGTGTTCGCGGGGCTGCCGCCGGGCGCGAGCTCGTGGTACCCGGCGACGGGGGCGGGCACGATGTCGACGAGCGCCTCCCCGGCGACGGCGACGACCCCTGATGCGACGACCCCCGATGCGGACACCGTCAGTCCTGGTCGGACCGCTCGACGGAGGTGGGGTCCTCGGTGTTGTCGGGCTCGGCGTCGACGGCCTCGGACGTGGCCTCCGGCTCCTCCGCGACGATCTTCTCCAGGTTGTCGAGCACGCCGTCGAGGATCGCGGCCAGCGCCTTCGGGGCGAACCGGCGCTCGAAGAACCCACCGATGCCGCTCGCACCCTGCCACGTCGAGGTGACCGTCACCTTGCAGGTGATGGGCGGGCCCGGGGCGACCTTCCACGTCGTCACCATCGTGGAGTTGCGGTCGGTCTCGACGATCTTGTCGTGCATCGGCAGCGACACGTCGACGAGGACGTCACGCGCCCGCTTGCTGGTGGCCTGCAACGTCCAGCCCGCGACCGTGCCCTCGCCGACCGTGCCGCTGTGCAGCACGTAGTCGCGATAGTGGTCGGTGAGGATGCGGGGTCGGACCGTCTCGTAGTCGGCGAGCATGCGCCGGACGCGGAATGCGGGGGCGGAGATGGTGCGCGTTGCGGTGGCGGTGACGTCGGCCATGCCCACCATCCTGCCGGGCGTGTCGTCGGCCCACGACAGCGGCGTCGCCCAGCGTCGCCGGTCCTGTCGCCCAGCGCCGCCGGTCGCCTGTCGCCCAGCGCCGCCGGTCGCCTGTCGCTCCGCGGGCAGGACCGGCCACCCGGCGTGATAGGCATTGCCGGATGCGCGGCCGTCGGATCCCGGTGCTCGTCCTCGCCGGATTCCTGGGCGCGGGCAAGACGACGCTGCTCAACCACCTGCTCGCGCACAGCGCCGACGTGCGGATCGGGGTGATCGTCAACGACTTCGGCAGCATCGGGATCGACGCGATGCTCGTCGGCGGCCAGGCCGACGGCGTCGTCGCGCTCGGCAACGGTTGCCTGTGCTGCGAGGTCGGCGAGGAGGGCATCGGCCCGCTGCTGGAGAAGCTGGCGGGTCCGTCGTCGGAGGTCGACGTGATCATCATCGAGGCGAGCGGCATCGCGGAGCCGGGGGCGCTGGTACAGCAGGTGCTCGGCGCGGGCGCCGCGCGCACCACGTTCGGCGGGCTGGTGCAGGTCGTCGATGCCGCCGAGTACGAGGCGTCCCGCACGCAGCACCCGCAGCTCGACGCGCATGTCGGGCTCGCCGACCTGATCGTGCTCAACAAGGCCGACCGCGTCGATCCGGCGACGCTGTGGCGGGTACGCCGGACGTGCCGGGAGGCCAACGGCCGGGCGCCGATCGTCCCGACGAGCCACGGCGTCGTCGATCCCGCACTGCTGTTCGACATCCGTGTCGTCCCGGGGCGGCAGCTGATGCTGGCCGCCGACCACGGCGGCGACCACGTTGACCACGGCGGGCACCTGCACACCGCCTACGAGGCGGTGGAGTTCGTCACCGAGCGCCCGATCGACCCCCGCCGCCTCGTCGAGCTGCTCGACCGCAGGCCTGCCGGCACGTACCGCGTGAAGGGCTTCGTCGACTTCGGGGTCGCGGGGTACCGGCAACGGTTCGGGCTGCACGCCGTCGGCCGCTACCTGCGGTTCGACCGGACGCCGTGGCCCCGCGGGGAGCCGCGGCGGACGGGCCTGGAGTTCATCGGATCGGGGGTGGACGGCGACGCGCTGCGGTCGGCGCTGCGTGCCTGCGAGCGAGCCGGACCCGCGGATCCGGACGACATGCTCGCTGTGCTGCGGTACACGTTCGAGAAGTGAGCGGGTGCGGGATACCCGGGAGTAACCTGCGCCCATGGTCCGTGAATGGGCCCGGCTGCGGGCGTGGCGGGTGGCGTTGCGAGTCGTCTTCGGACTGCCCCGTCCGCTGAAACGCCTGGTCGCGGGCCCGCCCGTGTGCATCGACGACCAGCAGCTGGACCTCGACCTGCAGCTGCTCAACCGCGTCGGCGACGTGCTGTCGTCGGAGAACGAGGACCGCCTCGGCGAGGCCGCCCTCGCCGAGCAGCGCCGCCAGGCCGACTTCGCCGCCGAGATCGTCTCCGTCGGCGCCCCCGACGACATCGAGACCCTCGACCTCACCGTCCCCGGCGCGACCGGCGCGCTCGCCGCGCGGCTCTACGTGCCCCCCGCGATGCCCGCGAGCTCCGGGATGATCGTCTACTTCCACGGCGGCGGGTTCGTGCTCGGCAGCCTCGGCTCGACCGACCCGCTGTGCCGGCTGCTGGCCGCCCAGTCGCAGCTGCGGGTGCTGTCGGTCGACTACCGGCTCGCGCCCGAGCACCCCTACCCGGCCGCGCTCGACGACGCCATCGCCGCGTTCGCCCACGTCGCCACGCATGCCGACGAGTTCGGCGCCGACCCCGACCTGCTCGCGACCGGGGGCGACAGTGCCGGCGCGAACCTCGCGCTCGTCGTGGCCCACCAGGCGGGCGATGCCTACCCGGCGCCCGCATTCGTCCTGGCCCTCTACCCGGCCACCGACGCCGAGCGCGCCGCCGGCGGATCGCGCGACCTGTTCGGCAGCGGATTCGGGCTCACCGCCGAGTACCTCGCCGAGCTGGAACGTGCCTACCTGCCCGACGGCATCCCCGTCGACGACGCCCGCGGCGCCATCCTGCGCGCCGACGACCTGTCCGGGATGCCGCCGGTCTACCTGTCGACGGCGGGGTTCGACCCGCTGCGTGACGAGGGCGAGGAGCTCGCCGTCCGGCTGCGCGAGGCCGGCGTCCCCGTGCTGGCGCGCCGGTTCAGCGGCCTCGTCCACGGCTACGCCAGCTTCACCGCGATCAGCGCGGCCGCCCGCGACGCCACGCTCGACGCCGCCAGTGCCGTGCGCGCCGGGCTGTCGCTCGCGGTGCGCGGCCGTGACCGGGTCGCCGCCGGCAGGATGTCCGCGGGGAGTATGGAGCGGATCACCCGCGCGGCGGGCTAACACCGCGACGGGTTCGCCGATACCCGTGTGTAGCAGTCGGCCTTCGCACGTGAACGGACGAGCACGATGGATCGACCCGCCGCCGGGCGGCACCCCCTGCAGACGCTGGTCCGCACCCGACGTGGCTTCGTCGTGTTCGATCCGCGGATCGTCGACGGCACCCACTACTCGATCGACGACCACGGCACGCTCGTCCACGACCGGGTGCCCGCGGGCGCGACCCTCGGTGTCGTCGTCGCGGCGGGCGTGGCCGGTGCGACGTTCGTCGGCGACGGCTGGTGGCGGCTGGCGTGGCTCGGTGTCGGGCTGCTCGCCGGCGCGGTGCTGGCGGCACTGCTGCTGGGGGTCGTGCACCTCGTCGACAGCCCGGAACGTCGCTACCGGAAGCTGACGGGATCGCGGCGGTTCAGCCGCAGCGTCACCGACACGACCGACCCGTCGACGTGGCGGCTGTGCGTGCTCGGCTCCCGGGTCGCGGAGAGCCGGGCGTGGCGCAGCGGGCTCATCGACCCCGACCGGCTGCTCGGCCCGCTGCTGTGGTCCGGGCTGTCCGAGGGACCCGGCAGCGAGCGCGACCGGGCGGTGCGCGACACGCTGACCGAGCTCGCCGAGGTCGCCACCGAGCTGGACGCGACGGGCCCCGTGCCGGCCCTGCGCACCGTGCCCGGCGGGGCCGGTGCCGCCGACGGCACCCTCGACCGGGTCGTGGTGCTGCGGGCCCGCGCCGACGCCCTGCGCGACCGGCTGCTGCGCTGCGCCTGACCTCCCCGACCGGCCGGGGACATCCGTGCGCGAACGCCGCTGATCATCACTGGGGAAGAATTTCGGCCCTCCCGGGGGCCACGGGGGGACGCTACGGTCGGGCGGACGGCCGGCGCGCGCCGGCGACCTCCGAACGGCAAGGGAGCCTCATCCGATGATCTTCATCGCGCTCAAGGCGAAGATCCGACCCGAGAAGCGGGACGAGTGGCTCGCCGGCATCAAGCAGTACACCGCCGACGTCAACGCCGAGCCCGGCAACATCTCCTTCGAGTACTTCGAGTCCACCGAGCACCCGAACGAGTTCGCGATCCTCGAGGCCTTCGTCGACTCGGACGCCGGGTCCGCGCACGTCGCGATGGACCACGTGAAGAAGTTCTTCGAGTGGATGCCGTTCATGGTCTCCGAGCGTCCGAAGATCATCTACCAGGAGCTCGACGGATGGAACGACATGGCCGAGGTCACCCCGGCCGAGTGAGCCCGTCCGCACCCGGGTCCCGTCGCGGCGGGGCCCGGGTGGCGGTCGCCACCCAGGCCCCCTCGATCAAGGGCGGGTCAGGGTAATAGGCCGCGTCTATGATCGTCGCGTGCCCGGCGACGTGCTGATCCGCCAGCTCGAGTACCTCGTCGCGCTCGGCCGCGAACGGCACTTCGGGCGGGCCGCGGCGGCGTGCCACGTCAGCCAGCCGACGCTGTCGGCCGCGATCCGCAAGCTCGAGTCCGAGCTCGGCGCTGTGATCGTGCTGCGCGGTCGGCGGTTCGAAGGGCTCACCGACGAGGGCGAGCGGGTCCTGGGCTGGGCGCACCGCATCCTGTCCGAACGCGACGCCCTCTACTCCGACCTCGACCGGATGCGCGGCGGGCTCACCGCCACCGCCCGCATCGGCGCCATCCCGACGGCGATCCCGGCGACGCCGCTGATCACCGAGCTGTTCGGCAGGCGCAACCCGCTCGCCCGGGTGCGGATCGAGGCCCTGCCGTCGCGGGAGATCAGCAGGCGGCTCACCGAGTTCGAGCTCGACGCCGGCGTCACCTACCTCGACGACGAGACCCCGCCCGGCACACGCCGGGTCGAGCTCTACCGGGAGCGCTACCTGCTCCTGCTGCGTGACGACGACCCGCAGGCGGCGAACGACGTCGTCGAGTGGGAGGTCGCCGCCCGGCTGCCCCTGTGCGCGTTGACGACGTCGATGCGCAACCGGCGCATCCTCGACGCCACGATGGCCGGGGTGGGGGAGCGTCTCGACCCGGTCGTCGAGGCCGACAGTGTCGACGGGCTCTACGCCCACGTCGCCACGCGCCGGCTGGCGTGCATCGTCGCGCACACGTGGCTGCACGCGTTCGGCGTCCCCGCCGGGATGTGCGCTCGGCCGCTGCTGGAGGTGCGGCCGCGGCCGGTCGTCGGGCTGATCGTGCCGGCGGGCGAGCCCGCGTCGATCCTGGCCGAGGCGCTCGTCGACGTCGTGACCGGCGCCGACATCGGACGCCGTCTCGAGGAGGCCCTGCCGCAGGCCTAACGCCCGAGGAACGCCTCCGCGCGCCGCACCCAGCCGGCCAGCTCGTCGTCACCGGTGACCGCCTCCGGCGCGACGACGACGAACGCCTCGACGACCTTCGTCCCCATCCGCAGCGGCTGCACACCGGCCTCGGCGAGCGCCGCGTCGCGACCCTCCGCCCCGACGCGGACCATCAGCCCGCCCGCGGTGACCCCGCAGCACATCCGGCCGTCGACCATGAACGAGCGTCCGCCGACCATCCGCTTCTCGACGACGTCGGCACGTCCGTCGAACAGCGCGCGGAGCCGGGTGAGCAGCGGGTCGTCCACGACGAGCAGCTCACCACATCGCGGAACAACACGCCGTCGCCGCGTCGCTGAACCAGGCAGGACAACGAGAGGAACGACATGACCGCGAAGGTCTGGTTCATCACCGGCGCGTCCCGCGGTTTCGGCCGCGAGTGGGCGATCGCCGCACTGGAGCGGGGCGACTCGGTCGCGGCCACCGCCCGCGACACCTCGACGCTCGACGACCTCGCCGCCGAGTACGGCGACCTGCTCCTGCCGATCCGGCTCGACGTCACCGACCGCGAGGCGGACTTCGCCGCCGTCGCCGCCGCGCACGAGCACTTCGGGCGGCTCGACGTCGTCGTCAACAACGCCGGCTACGGCCACTTCGGACTCGTGGAGGAGCTCACCGAGGCCGAGGCGCGCGACCAGCTCGAGACCAACCTGTTCGGGGCCCTCTGGGTCACCCAGGCGGCGCTGCCGTTCCTGCGGGAGCAGGGGTCCGGGCACATCCTGCAGGTGTCGTCGATCGGTGGGATCAGCGCGTTCCCGCTGGTCGGCATCTACCACGCGTCGAAGTGGGCGCTGGAGGGCATCAGCCAGTCGCTGGCCCAGGAGGTCGCGCAGTTCGGCATCCACGTGACGCTGATCGAGCCGGGCGGCTTCTCCACCGACTGGGCGGGCGCCTCGGCGCGGCACTCCGAGGTCCACCCGGCCTACGAGAAGTTCCACGCGGAGGTCCAGGAGGCGCGCAAGGCCCGCGTCGGGACGCCCGGCGACCCGACGGCGAGCGCCGCCGCGGTCCTCAAGGTCGTCGACGCGGAGCAGCCGCCGCTGCGGATCTTCCTCGGCGCGGCCCCGCTGGGCATCGCGGAGAAGGACTACGAGTCCCGGCTCGCGACGTGGCGCGAGTGGCAGCCCGTGTCGGTCGAGGCCCAGGGCTGACGGGTCACACGGTGTCGTAGCCCGTCGGGACCGCGTCCATGAAGCACCGGGCCGAGGACCTCCTCCTGGGCGATCGTCGAGGAGTTGTCGACGTTGCCGACCACCGTCGGCTCGACGAACCAGCCCTTCTCCAGGTGCGCGGGGCGGCCACCGCCGGTGGCCGGCGTCGCGCCCTCGGCCGTGCCCTTCTCGATGTAGCCGAGCACCTGGTCGCGTTGACATGACATGGCGAGCGGCCCCATCTGGGTGGCCTTGTCGAAGGGACCGCCCACCCGGAACTGCAAGAACGTCGGCGCCAGGGCCTCGACCAGCTCGTCGTGGCGGTGCCGGCTGACGATGATGCCCGGCGCCGCTGGTGGACGGAGTGAAACGGCCGTGCACATCCGCAGATGCGGATGTGATGCAGGCGCTTTTCCCAGCCTGCCGCGGTCGGCGACTCGGCACGCCGTCCACCACCGGGGTGCGCGCCGCAGCACCCGTGCCGGCAGCGGTGATCATGTGTCAGGCTGCGGCCACCCGGTGGGTCGACCACCACGGCACGGCGGCGGAGGTGGCGGTGGCGGGGACGACGCGGTGGCGCCGCCCCGGATGGCTCGCGCCCGCCGTCGACCTGCGCCGCGGCGGGCTGCTCCCCGATGTGCTCGCCGGGCTGACGCTGGCGGCGCTGGCGATCCCCGAGGTGCTGGGCTATGCCCGGATCGCGGGCATGCCGGTCGAGTCCGGCCTCTACACGATGGTCCTGCCGATGATCGTGTTCGCGCTGCTGGGGGCGTCGCGCCGGCTCGTCGTCGGCGCCGACTCCGCGACCGCCGCGATGCTCGCCGCCGGCCTGGGCGCCCTGGCGGTCCCGGCGGCGTCGCCGGAGTACGTGCGGCTGGCCGGGACGACGGCGCTGGTCGTCGGTGTGCTGCTGATCGTGGCGCGGGTCGTGCGGCTCGGCGCGCTGGCGAACTTCCTGTCCCGCACCGTGCTCGTCGGGTTCCTGACCGGTGTGGGCGTCCAGGTCGCGATCGGGCAGCTCCCCGAGGCCCTGGGCCTGCAACCGGTTCCGGGGCAGGTCCCGGAGAAGGTCGTCGGGATCGTCGAGCACCTCGGCGACGCCACCCCGGTCGCCGTCGCCACGGCTGCGGGAGTCGTCGTGATCGTCCTGGTCGCGCGCCGGATCTCACGACGCATCCCGGCGGCGCTGGTGGCCGTGGTCGCCGCGATCGTCGTCACCGCCGTCGCCGGGCTCGACCGGCTCGGGCTGCTGGTCCTCGGGGCCGTCCCCGCCGGGCTGCCGGAGCCGGCGCTGCCGTCGCTCGCCCTCGACGACCTGCGCGCCGTGCTGCCCATCGCGCTGTCGATGCTCGTGGTGATCCTCGCCCAGAGCGCCGCCACCTCGCGCGCCTACGCGGCCCGCCACGGCGAGACCCCCGATACCGACCGCGACGTCGTCGGCCTCGCCGGGGCCAACGTGGCGGCCGCGTTCACGGGCGCGTTCGTCGTCAACGGCAGCCCGACGAAGACGCAGATGGTCGACGGCGCGGGCGGGCGCAGCCAGCTGGCACACCTGACCGCGGCGGCGGTCACGGTCGTCGTGATCCTGCTGCTCACCCCCTTCCTGTCGATGCTGCCGCTCGCGGCACTCGCCGCGGTGGTGCTGCTCATCGGGGTGGAGCTCGTCGACGTCGCGGGCATGCGCCGCATCTGGACGCTGCGCCGTGGCGAGTTCGTCGTCGCCCTGCTCACCGCTGTCGCCGTGGTGGTGCTCGGGGTGGAGACGGGCATCGTCGTCGCGGTGGCCGCGTCGATCGCCGACCACCTGCGGCACAGCTACGCCCCGCGCAGCAGTGTGCTGGTGAAGTCGCCCGAGGGGCACTGGCGGTCGCTGCCGGTGGCGGCGGGGGCGCGGACCGTCGACGGGCTGGTGGTCCACCGGTTCGGCAGCGGGCTGTACTTCGCGAACGCCTCCCGGTTCGCCGAGGACGTCCGGCTCCTGACGGCGACGGGCCCGCCGGTGCGCTGGTACTGCCTGGATGCGGCGGCGATCGGCGACGTCGACTACAGCGCGGGGACGGTCCTGCTCGCGGTCGACGACGCCCTGCGGGCCGCGGGAGTCCGGATGGTCGTGTCCAACCTGGTGGACCCGGTCCGCGGCCAGCTCGACCGCTACGGCGTCACGGCGCGGATCGGGGAGACCGGCTGCTTCGACACCTCCGGCGAGGTGCTGGAGGCGTTCCAGCGCGACACGGCGTGACGACCTGCCGCCGTCCGGAGCAGCAGCGCACCGCCGTCGGGTGGATGCCGCGCCGGTCCGGATGACCCACGCTGGGGACGCGGGGCGTGGCGGGACGTATCGCAGCGTTGCCCTGCGCGCTCCTGTTCTCGACCGAGGTGGGGAGGCGGGGCCGTGGACGCGGAGCACGACCTGGACGGGGAGATCGCCGACGAGTACGACGTGGTCGTCGTCGGGTCCGGGTTCGGTGGTGCCGTCACGGCGTGCCGGCTGGCGCAGGCGGGGCGGTCGGTACTGGTTCTCGAACGTGGCGACGCCTACGCGCCCGGGTCGTTCCCGCGCAGCCCGTCGGAGATGTCGACGAACTTCTGGGACCCGAGCCGGAACCTCTTCGGCCTGTTCGACCTGTGGTCCTTCCGCAGCCTCGACGCGATCGTCGCGAGCGGGCTGGGTGGCGGGTCGCTGATCTACGCCAACGTCACCATGGAGATGCCGAAGGAATGGTTCGACGAGGTGGCCGATCAGTGGCCCATCGACCACCGTGACATCGAGGAGCACTACCAGGCCGTCCGGGAGATGCTGGGTGTGCGCCGCGTGCCGGAGCACCTGTCGGCGCGGATGCCCAAGTCGGCGGCCTTCGACGCCGCGGCGGCGGCGTTCGGGAGTCCTACCGAGCCGGCACCGGTGGCCGTGACGTTCGCGCCGTCGTGGCTCGGTCCGGGCAACCCGGCCGGCAGCCGCACGGACAACATGCACGGCGTCCAGCGCCACAGCTGCACGCTGTGCGGCAAGTGCGACTTCGGCTGCAACGAGGGTGCCAAGAACACCCTCGACCTCACCTATCTCTCGCGCGCGGCCGAGGAGGGGGCGCACATCCGGACGCTGCGGGAGGTCGTCGGGATCGGTGCGGTCCCGGCCGGCGACGACGAGACCTACGTCGTGCGCTACCGCACGCACACCCGGCCGCCGCCGGGTGGGCAACGCAGGCCGCGCGCACGCGGCGTCGTCCCGCCGACGACGACGGTCCGGGCCCGGACCGTCGTCATGGCAGCCGGGGTGTTCGGGACGACGCGGCTGCTGCTGGCCAACAGGGTGGCCGGGCTGCCGCGACTGAGCCCGGCGCTCGGCACCCGCTTCTCCGGCAACGGCGACGCCATCGGCTTCACCACCGGCGGCACGCGGGAGGTGGACTCGCAGCGGGGCCCGGTCATCACCCGGGTCCTCCGCGACGACGCCGGCATGTTCCTCGTGGAGGACGGCGGCTACCCGAGCGTGCTGGGCTGGGTCGGCGAGTCGTTCCAGCCCGGGCTGTACCGCCGCGGACTGCTGCTGCTGGCGCAACGGTTCGGGCAGCGACTCCTGCACCGGGAACGCAGCGACATCAGCGGGGGAGTCTCCCGCGTGCTCGGCCCCATGGGCGTCTCGCGGACGACGGCTCCGCTGCTCGGGATGGGCATGGACCCGGGCCACGGCACCATGCGCCTGGCCGGGGACGGGACGTGGCTCGACCTGCGGTGGTCACCCCGCCGGCCCGGGACCTCGGCCTACTTCGAGCGGGTGCTCGTGGCGATGCGCGGCGTCGCGGAGGGTGCGGGCGCGGGCTTCCGCCACGGCCCGTCGCGGCTGCTCAGCAGGGGGATCACCGCGCACCCCCTCGGCGGCTGCCCGATGGGGACCGGCCCGGCCGACGGGGTCGTCGACGGCTACGGGCGGGCCTTCGGACATCCGGGGCTGTTCGTCGCGGACGGGTCCGTGATGCCGACGTCGGTCGGGGCGAACCCGTCGATGACGATCGCAGCGCTCGCCGAGCGCTGCGCCCGCCGCATCGTGGAGGTGCGGTAGTGGTCGACGCGATGCGCGACGTGGGGTTCGCCGACTGCGAGCCGGGCGGGATCCTCGCGCCCGACCTCGGTGCCGACGCGCGTCGCGGCCTGGTCATGGCCGGTGGCGGCCTCAAGGTCGCCCATCAGGCCGGTGTCCTGCAGGTGTGGCTCGACGAAGCCCGGATCGACGGCGCGCCGGTGGAGTTCGTGCACGTCGACGGGGCCAGCGGCGGCGTGTTCAACCTCGCGATGTGGTGCCAGGGCATGAGCGGGCGGGCCATCGCCGACAACTGGCGCCGGTTCGCCCCGCTCACCCGTGGCGCCGCCCCGAGCCTCACGGGCACGGCGCTGTTCTCGATGCGCCGGTTCCGGACGAACGTCCTGCAGGGCGTCTGGGGTCTCGACTGGCCGACGATCCGGGCGCGGGGTGCGCCGGCCACGTTCAACGTCTTCGACGTCGACGCCCAGCGGTCGCGGGCGCTGCCGCCCGCGGCGATGAGCGAGGACCTGCTCGTCGCGGCCACGTCGCTCCCGGGCTGGTACCCGCCGGTGGTGACCGGCGGCCGTCGCTACATCGACGCGGTCTACGTCACCGATGCCAACCTGTCCGCGACGATCGGCGCGGGCGCGAACGAGCTGTGGATCCCGTGGACGGTCAGCATGGCCGGGAGCCGGGGGAACGGGCCGGTGTCGCAGTACTTCCAGATCATCGAGGCCGCCGCGAACGGCCGCCTGCACGCCGACCTGGAACGCATCGCGGCCAGCAACGCGGCGTGGGCCGCAGGAGGCCACGGCTCGTACCCGCACCCGGTGCGGGTCGTGCCCCTGGTGGCGGAGGTCCCGATCCACTACCTGCTCGTGTTCACCCGCCGGTCGATCGCGAAGGCCGTCGAGCAGGGTGTCCGCGACGCCCGCCGCTGGTGCGCGGACCGCCGGATCGGGCTCGGCCCACCGGCCCCGCCCACGCCGCCGCCCCACGGGGTCCGGTTCCGGGAGCGGATGGCGGGCCGGGTCCGGACCAGCACGTCGCCGGCCACGCCGCTCGCCGTCGTCCTGACCGCGACGGTCCGCGACGTCGACACGCTGCGCGCGGGCGACCGCCGGGTGACCCTGTCCGGCCACGTCGACGGCGCGGCGTTCGGGGGCAGGCGGCCCGTCGAGACCGGCGAGCTGACGCTGCTGCCCGGCGACGGCCCGTCCACGATGGAGTACCGGCTCGACTTCACCGACGGCGTGGGGCATCCGCTGACGCTCGTCGGCGTCAAGACCGTCCGGCACGACGGACGCCTCGACCTGTGGCCCGACACCGCGACGCTCGTGGTCACGGTCCGCCGGCGCGGAGAGCCCGACGACGTCACCACCGATCCGGTCGCCGACGGGACCCTGCGGCTGCGCGCGTGGTCGTTCCTGCGCCTGCTGACGACGATGCGCGGCATCGCCCCCGGCCTCGGCCGCCGGACAGCGGCGGTGTGGCGTTTCGCGTCATGGTTCCTGCGGCGGCTGGCGGCGGTCTACCTCCGCCCCCGCGAGCTCGCCGACGACCCGGGCTTCCCGGCCGGCGAGGGGCCTACGGGCGCCTGCGTCGTCACCGACAACCGGGTCCTCCTCCCGGTGCCGCCGGAACGGGCGTGGGAGCTGCTCGTCGACGCGGCGGGCTGGCCGCGCTTCTACGACAACGCCCGGCGCATCGACCTCGGCGGCGACAAGACGCTCGCCGAGGGTACGACGTTCCGCTGGACCACATTCCGCACCCCGGTCCGGAGCACCGTCGTGCGGTGCGAGTACGGCGTCGAGCTGGGCTGGACCTGGCGCGGGCCGCTCTCGCGCGGCTATCACGTCTGGTGGTTGACCCCCGACCGCGACGGCTGCCGCGTCCGGACCGTCGAGACCCAGCGGGGACCTGTGCCGTGGCTGGCCCGGGTGCTGCTGCGACGCGTGGTGACGGCCGGGCACGACCGGTGGCTGCGCGGCCTGCTCGTCGCGGCGTCGGCGGCCCCAGGGGCGACACCAAGGGTTTCCTCGGATCCCCGGGGGCCGGGACCTCCATAGCGTCGGCGTCGAAGCCATAACGCAAGGGGGACACGATGTCGACGCCGCTGCTGCACCGCCCGACCGACCTCACCGACGACCACACCGATGACCGCACCGACCGGCCCGCGAGCGACGGCGAGCTGCTCGAACGCGCCCGCGCCGGCGACTCCACCGCCACCGCGGAGATCGTCGCCCGGCACGGCGTCGCCGTCCGCGCAGCGGTCCGCTCCTTCCGGCTGCAGGAGGCCGACGTCTGCGACGCCGTCCAGAACACCTGGGTGCGGCTGATCGAGCGCGGTTGCACGATCCGCGACCCGCAGCGGCTGCGCGGCTGGCTCGTGCGCACCGCAGGCCGCGAGTGCCTCGCGCTGCTGCGCCGCACCCGTCGCGAGCTGCCCACCGACGTCGGCCTCGACGAGATCGCCGCGCTGGTCCCCGGCCCCGAGGCCGTGGTCATCCTGGCCGACGTGCGCCGTGTCGTCGCCGATGTCGTCGCGGACCTGTCGGGACGGCGCCGCCAGGTCGTCGACGCGCTGTTCTACCTGCCCGGCGACGGCTACGCGGCGCTCCGCGACCGCGGCATCCCGCACGGCAGCATCGGCCCCACCCGTGGCCGGCTCCTGCGCGACCTGCGCGGCGCCATGCGCACCTGCGAGATCGACGCCGCAGTCGCCTGAGAGCCCGGGGGAGGCCCGACGGCTCGTGCTCACACCAGAGGAGCGCGGGCCGTCCGGTCCTCACCGAGCACGCGGATCAGCTGGGTGCGCGAGCGCACACCGAGCTTCCGGTACACGTTGCTCAGGTGGTACTCGACGGTCTTCACCGACAGGAACAGCGACGACGCGACCTCGACGTTGGTCAGCCCCTTGCGCACCGCGAGAGATACCTGCAGCTCCTGCGGGGTCAGCGTCAGTTCGATGAGATCGTTGGGGGCGGGTGCGGAGCCGCCGCTCGTGACCAGCTCCCCGCGGGCCCGGGCCGCCCACGGCGCCGCCCCCAGGCGTTCGAACAGCTCGACCGCGCGCTGCAGGTGCGTCCGCGCCGCCGCCCGGTCCCGGGATCGCCGCAGCCTGGCGCCGTAGGCGAGGTGGGTTCGGGCCTGCTCGAACACCGGCCCGCCGCGGTCGTGATGGCGCAGCGCCGACTCGAAGTGCGCCGCGAACCCGGTGCGCGACGACAGTCCGTGCAGCCGCGCCGAGCAGGCACGGGCCAGGTGCCGGCCGGAGTGGGCGGCGATCGCGTCGAGCTGCGCCAGCGCCACCGCGGCGTCCGCCGGGTGACCGGCCCGCAGCCGGGCCTCGGCCAGGTCGGGCAGCAGCTGCGCGGCCAGCAACGGCGCCGGGTCGCGGTCACGTGCGGTCGCCGCCGCCCACGCCCGCTCCATCGCCTCCGCGGCCTCGTCGGCCCGGTCGGGTGACGCCAGCTCCAGCAGCCCGACCGCCGCGTGGGCGTAGGCCCGCGTCGCGTGCCCGCCCGCCGCCCGCGCGGCCTGCTCGGCGTGGGCACGGCACTCGTCGGCCATCCCGAACCCGGCCTCGACGCGGGCCAGCGTGCTCAGGCTGTTGGGCAGCTGCGCGAGCCACCCCGTCTCGGGGGCGAGCAGCACGGCCTCGTGCGCGAGCGCCAGCGCCGACGTCCACTCCCCGTCCACCCAGTCCAGCGCGGCGAGCCACGGCAGCTGCACCGCGAGCAGGCCCGCGGCGTTGGCCGTCCGGCTGGCCTCGACGGCCCGGGCCAGCAACGGCCGCGCGCCCGTAGTGTCCTCGACGGCGACGTGGCAGACCCCGCTCATCGTCACCAGCTGGTCGATCTCGAACGTGTCGTACACGGCCAGCTGCGCCCGCCGGCGCGCGAGCAGGGTCACGGCCCGGTGGCGGTCGCCGCTCTGCGCGGCGGCGAACGCGGCGAACACGTCGCAGCGCAGGGCGACGCCGTCGTCGTCACCGGCGAGCGCGGCGGCCCGCTCGGCGCTACGGGCGATGCCCGCGACGTCGTAGGCGAACAGGCTGGCCTGCGCCGCCGCCAGGTAGGCGCGGACCGCGACCGGCGGCAGCCGCTGCTCGACGCTCTCCGCGAACGCGAACAGCCGCGCCCGGCTGGCCTCGGCGTCACCCGCCCACACCCCGAGCCGGTGCCGCTCGCACTCCGCGACCGCCGCGGCGACCGGGTCGCCGGTCCAGCCCTCGGCCTGCCCGAGCAGCCGCACCGCCTCCTGGATGTAGCCCGCGGGCACCGCCGCCGACGCCGCCGCCAGCAGGCGCCGCGCCCGGTCGCCTGCCTGAGGGCTCAGCTCGGCCGCCCGCTCCAGCGCCCGCGTGGCGACGGCGTGGCTGTGCCGGCCCAGCGCGTCGTGCCCCAGCGTCTCCAGCTTCGCGGCCACCCCCTCGTCCGACGTCACCGTCGCCGCCGCGAGGTGCCACGCCTGCCGATCGGGGGCCTGCGGGGCGGGCACGTCGTCGAGGGCGGCGGCGAGCATGCGGTGGGCGTCGCGGCGCCGGGCGGGCTCGGCGGCGTGGTAGACCGCCGAGCGGACCAGGGGGTGGCGGAACCGCAGCCGGCCGCCGTCGAGGGTGACCAGGCCGGCGGCCTCCGCGGGATGCAGGTCGTCGAGGGTGCCGCCGGAGTCGCGCAGCGCCCGGTCGACGAGGTCGGCGGCCTCGATGTCGCTGGTCGCGGCGAGCAGCAGGGCGGTGCGGGCGGCATCCGGCAGGTCGCGCACGCGCCGCAGGAAGCCCTCCATCAGCAACGATCCGACCGGCAGCGGCTCCAGGATCGGCACCCGGCCGCTGAGCTGGTCCTCCGACAGCTGTCCCGGCACCTCCAGCAGGGCGAGCGGGTTGCCGGAGGTGTCGGCGAGCAGCCGCGCCGACACCTCCGGCGGCAACGTGCGGCCCGCGCCCCGTGCGAGGAGCTCGGTGGCCGGGGCGTCGTCGAGACCGGTCAGGGGGAGCGTCTCCATTGCGCGGAACCGGGTCGCACCGGGCTCGTCGTCGCGGACGGTGAACACGATGACCGACGCCTCCGCCCGCATCCGGCGCGCCGCGAACACCAGCGCCTCCGCCGACGACGGGTCGAGCCAGTGCGCGTCGTCGACCAGGCACAGCAACGACCCGCCCTGCGACGCCGCCGCCAGCAACGACAGCGTCGCCGCCGCGACGGCGAACCGGTCCTGCGATGCGGGCGGGCCCAGTGCGAGGGCCCCTGCGAGCGCCGCCGACTGCGGGCCGGGCAGCTCGGCGACGAGGTCCTGCACGGGGCGCAGCAGGTCGCCGAGGCCCGCGAACGGGATCGTGGAGTCGGACTCGATGCCGCAGGTGCGCAGGATCGTCGTCCCGCGTCCGGCCGCGGAGTCGGCAGCGGCGTCGCCGAGGGCGGACTTGCCGATGCCCGCCTCGCCGACGACGACCACCGCGGCACTCGCGCCCTCGGTTGCGGCCCGCTGCAGCAATCCGTCGATGTGTGCGAGCTCCCGGGAACGGCCGAGGAGCATGCCGGGAGTCTATCCGGGGAGATATCCCGGCGCGTGCCGATCTCCGTGCCCATTGCCGGGAAATGCGAGGTGTGGAGAAGGGGGCGACACGGAGCGGCGGATGCGCGACGTCCCGCCCGGAGAACCGGGACGGGACGTCGGGTGTGGCGGTGGTGCGGGTCAGGAGACGATGAAGCGCTGGCTCTCGGCGTACGAGACGTCGCTGTCGACCCCGGCCTCGACCTTGTAGGACGCGACGACCTGCAGTACGTCACCGGCCGTGGCGTTCACGCCCCATCCGGGGACGACCTCGAAACGCAGCTCGGCCAGGAACGGCGCGGCGGCGGGGCTGAGGACGTCGGTCTGCTGCAGCGTCGCGACGGTCGTCGACTGCGTCAGGTTGCGAATGCCGATCCGCGCCGTCGACCTCGTGACGTGGCGGTTGAGCTCCTCACCGATCTCGACGTTCATGATCACGTCGAACGGTGCGTCGAGGGCGACGTCGTCGACGGCGAAGAACTGGTTCTCGTCCACGGCGTAGATCAGCTTCACACTGGCATCGTTCTGACTGGGCATCGTGTTCTCCCCGATTCGACCCGGCGGGTCGTTGACGATTCTGTGTAGGATTCCGGCTGGTCCCCGTGAAAAGAACAATAGGTTTCCCGGCGCCCCGGATCCGTACGTAGGTCTGCGTACCGGGAATGCGGAGAATGTGTATCGACGCCGACGTCCGCGACGTCCGCGACGTCCGCGACGTCCGCGGCAAGGCACGGCGCCGGTGGGGCCGAGCCGCCGGCCGCGGGTGGTCCGCCGCCCGACGTGCTCGCGGTGGCCCGGCCCGCGCTCGCCCCGGACAATCACGGACGGCCGGACGCATCGTCGAAGAGGAGCGCGGCGCCGTGACGGACCATCCCGATCAGCACGTCATGGTGCACGAGGGCGAAGGCCCCTCCGGCGCCGAGGAATGGCACTGTCCCACCTGCGGGCGGACCGTCGTGGTCCGCTGGGAGCCCGATTTCGAGCAGCTCGTGCTCGTCGAGGGCGACACCCGGGTCACGCACGCGGGCAGCCGGCACGGCGGGATCACGCTGCACCCGCCCGGCCGCCGCCCCGCCGCCCCCGGGCCCGGTCCCGAACCCGTCGCGGACGTCGGCGACGACGCCGCGTGGGCGCGCTGGCTGGCCGACCACGGCATCGGTACCTGAACGCGGCGTATCGGCGCGCGCGCCCCGCACCTCGACCTGAAGGCAGAAGGGGGAGGTGCCATGTCGGGGCGCGAGGGAACGGGGCGGGGGAGGGCCGTCGCCGGACGGTCGCACGACCGCAGGGGTGAGACCGCGAGGCTGCTGCGCCGCGCGGTGCCCAGCCGGGTGGTGTCACTGGTGACGGTGCAGCCCGCGACCGGGCGCTGTCTCGTCCGCACCTGGGAGGGCGGTGCGGCTCCGGTACTGGTCAGGGTCGTCGTCGACCGGGGGGTGACGACGACCCTGACCGCCGCCCTCGAGCGGGGCGCCGCCGCCTGCGTGCGCTGGGCGGGGACGGGCCGCGCCCTCGCCGTCCCGCTGCGGCTGCGCGAGGGCCGTCTCGATGCCTGGCTGCTCACCCGCGACGATCCCGGCTTCGGCCCCGACGAGGTCGAGCACGCCGCGCTGCTGGCGCCGGGCCTGCTGCGGCTGCTCGCGGGTGAGACCGACACCGGTCCGGCCCTGGAGCCGGTGGTCCGCGCGGTCCGCACGGTCCGGCCCCCGGAACAGACGCTGACCAGGCGCGAGGGCCAGGTACTCGGGCTGGTGGCACTCGGGCTCACCGCCGACGCGATCGGGCGGCGGCTCGGGATCAGCGGCCGGACCGTCCACAAGCACCTCGAGCACGCCTACGGCAAGCTCGGCTGCGCCGACCGCCTCTCCGCGGTGCTGCGGGCCCGCGAGCTCGGCCTGGTCCCCGCCGACCCGCCCGCGGGCGCGACCGGCTGAGCGGGACCTCTCCGATCCGTGCGGGCGCGTGTGCGACGATCCCGACGTGGCCGACGACGACATCGCAGGCGCGGTTCCCTGCATCCGCTGCTCCCGGGATGCGCTGCTCAACCTGGCGGGCCGCTGCGCCGACTGCATCGGGGACATGCGCCTGCGCAACGTCGAGGAGCACGCGGCGTGGCGGGCCGAGCTCGCCGAGCTGGTGAGGTCGGGCGAGCTGGCCGGCGCGTGACCCGGGCTCGGCGACCCGGTCCTCCGACCGAACCCGACACGGGACCGCCCGCCCGCGACCGATCCGTCACCCTGGCGGGGCAGGCGCAGGCTCGAGGAGCCGGCGCACCAGGGCCCGGGCCAGCATGAGGACGAGGATCAGCGCGGTCACCGGGACGAAGCCGCCCAGGCTCACGCGAGACCCGAACACCAGGTCGACGACCTCCAGCACCGCGAACTTGCTCAGGAACAGCACGAGCCAGAGTCCGAGCGCCGCCGCGGCCTTGCCGACCGGACCCGTCGCGTCGCGGAACCGCTGCTTGACCCGGTCCTTCACGGCGACGACGACCTCGAGGACGACCTTGAGCAGGACGGCGGTGAGCACGGACAGGGTGAACGTCTCGCTGACCACCCCCGGGAGGTACTCGACGAAGAGGTTGAGCACGACGACGTAGACGAACACGTCGACGATCGCGGCCTGCTTCGACATGGAACAGACCCTAGGACCCGCCGGCCCCCCGGTGCCCGGCCACCGTGGGTGGGCCCTGCGGCCGGCGTCGTCCGCTCACCGAGCACGCTGCTGTTCATCCGGGCCCACCGCGAGCAGACTGCGCGGGTGTCCATCGTGGTCGAACCGGCGCTGTCCGTGCTCGTCGTGGTCGCTGCCGAGGCCGGTGGTCCGGCCACCGGCCGGATCACGGTCTAGCCGACGACGTGGACCCCCGACGGTGGCTCGCCGATCTCCGGCGCCGGCTCCCGTTCGCGGACCACCTGCACCGCACCGGCCGCCGCTACGTCGCGCAGCGCGGTAACCACCTGGCCTCGGCCGTCGCGTTCGCGACCGTCCTCGCGGCGGTCCCGTTGCTCATGGTGCTGTTCGCCGCCGCCGGGTTCCTGCTGTGGGCCCGGCCCGACCTCGTGGCCGAGCTCGAGACGTTCGTCGTCGGCGGGTTCCCGGCCCCGATCGCCGAGACCCTCGTCCCGCTCGTCCACTCCGCGGTCGCGGGCCGGGTGCCGGTCGCGTCGGTGGGCTTCGTCGCGGCCCTGTGGGCGGGGAAGACCTGGATCGCGGTCGTCCGGGAGGCGGTCTCGGCCATGTGGGAGCTGGCGCCGCACCCGCCCGCGTCGCCCGGGCGGATCCTGCGCGACCTCGGATCGCTGCTGGTACTGCTCGTGGCCCTGTCGGCCTCGGTCGCGCTCACCGTCAGCGCGACGGGCGGTCTGGGCGCGGTGCTCGACCTCCTCGGACTCGCCGACCGGGCCACCGCCGGGGTGCTGGTCGGCGTCGTCGGCCTGGTCCTCGGGTGGGGGATCGGCTGGTCGGTGCTGGTGTGGCTGCTCGGCCGGCTGCCCGGGCACCGGTTGCCGGTGCGGACGGTCGCGCCGGTCGCCGCGGCCGGCGCGCTGCTGGTCGAGGCGATCACCGTGGTGACGACCCTGACCATCGGCGCGACGTCCGGCTCCGTGGGTGGCGCGGTGTTCGGGTCCCTGCTCGCGGGGCTCGCGTTCCTGTTCGCCGCGGCACGCGTGCTGCTCTCGCTGGCCGCGTGGCTGGCCACCGCCGACGCGGCCGCCGACGCACCGAGTTCTCGTCCGCCGGTGAACGAAGAGGAGTCACGATGACCGATCGCAGTGTGTCGCACGGCGGCCCGGTGCCGCCTCCGGAGCCGGGCACGCCACGCGCCACGGCCGTGCTGCTCACCGTCGCGGCGGCAGTCGTCGTCGCCGCGGGTGCGGCCGCGGCGGCGTGGCTGGTCGCGCCGGTCTTCCTCGCCCTCGTCCTGGTGATCATGGTGCATCCGCTGCACGGCTCCCTGGTCCGGCGCGGTGCGCCACGCTGGCTGGCCACCGGGGCCCTCGTCCTCGCGATCTACGGCGTCCTGGTCGTGCTGGCCGCGGTGATCGTCTACTCCGTCGCGCGGCTCGCGACGGTCCTGCCGGGCTACGCCGCCGAGCTGAACGACGTCGTCACCTCGACGCTGGCGCTGCTCGGCAGGTTCGGCGTCGGTCCCGACCAGCTGCGCAGCATCGCCGCCGGGCTGGACTACGGACGGTTCGTCGGGCTCGTCACCGGGCTGCTCGCCGGGCTCGCCGGGCTGGCCGGCAACCTGATCTTCCTGCTGTCGCTGCTGCTCTTCCTCGGTATCGAGGCCGCCGGAGCCGGCCCGCGGATCAGGGCGGTGGCGACGGAGCGCCCGCACATCGCGGACGCGTTGCGCGAGTTCGCGACCGGCACCCGCCGGTTCCTCGTCGTGACCACGGTCGTCGGGCTGGTCACCGGGGTCGTCGACGCCGTCGTGCTCGGCCTGCTCGGGATCCCGCTGGCGCTGCTGTGGGGCGTGCTGGTGTTCATCACCAACTACATCCCCTACATCGGCTTCTGGATCGGGCTCGTCCCGCCGCTGCTGCTCGCGATCCTGACCGGCGGCTGGGGTAGCGCGCTCGTGGTCGTCGCGGTGTTCCTCGTCGTCAACTTCGTGCTGACCTCGGTGGTGCAGCCGAAGTTCGTCGGCGACGCGGTCGGGATCTCGGTGTCGTTGACCCTGGTCGGGCTCGTGTTCTGGGCGTGGCTGCTCGGGCCGCTGGGCGCCGTGCTCGCGGTGCCACTGACGTTGCTGGCCAAGGTGCTGCTCGTCGACGCGGACCCGCGGGCCCGCTGGCTCGACGCGCTGCTGGGCAGCCGGGTACCCGAGCCCCCGCCCGAGCCGGGCACACCCGCCGAGGAACGATGATCCCGTCGCTCGTCCGGGTGCGGCGGCACCGTCGTGGACGACGGTGTGTTGCAGCCGAGTCACCGCCGGGTGTCCGTTGCGGGTCGGCGGCCGGGCGGTCAGCGGCTAAGCTGCGGGTCGGCCGGCGCTCCGCCACCCGCGGGCGCGGCCCGGGAGGCGATGTGCGCGAGACGACCCACCAGCCCGAGACCGAGGAACTCGCCGGGGTGCGTGAGCAGGTCCGCGACGCGTTGCGCGCCATGCACGTCGACCCCGAGGGCGAGACCGGTTCCGCCGTCGTGATCATCGCCGACGAGCTGGCCGTCAACGCCGTCACCCACGCCCGCACCCCGTTCGGCATCGTCGTCGAGCCACGCCGCGACGACACGGGGCGCGACGTCGTCCACATCGGGGTGACCGACGAGGCCTGGTCGGTCCGCGGTCCCGAGACGGTCACCGACGGCCGGCCGCGGATGGGACTGCAGATGGTCCGGGGGCTGAGTGTGCGCTGGGGCATCGAGACCCACGACCGCGGCAAGACCGTCTGGGCCGAGGTCCGCCGCTGACCCGCTGCCCGTGAGCCTCGCCGGGTGAAAGAACCCGACGGGTGACGGCGCATCCGGGCCGGTCAGGGCACTCTGGATGCCATGCCTGCCCGCCGGCCCGACGCCGATCTGCGGCCGATGCTGGCCACTCCCGGCCGCCCGCCCGCCGGTCCAGGCTGGGCCGTGGAGTTCAAGTGGGACGGCGTGCGGGCGATCGTCGACGTCGACACCGCCGGCGAGGTGCACCTGACCAGCCGCAACGGCAACGACGTCACCGGCGGCTACCCGGACCTCGTGCCCGGGCTGCCCATCGCGGAGCCGCTCGTGCTCGACGCCGAGATCGTGGCGCTCGACGCCGGCGGCCGTCCCGACTTCGGGCTGCTGCAGAACCGGATGCACGTGCGCAACCCGCCGGCGGCCCTGCGGGCGGAGGTCCCGGTGCAGCTCTACGTGTTCGACGTGCTGCGCGTCGGGGAGCGGTCGTTGGTGCGCGAGACCTACGACGACCGTCGCGAGGTGCTGCTGGGGCTCGGGCTGGCCGACCGGCCGCGGATCGCGGTGCCACCGTCGACGGTCGACGTGCCGCCCGCCCAGATGCTCGACGTCGCACGCGAGCACGGGCTGGAGGGGATCGTCGCCAAGCGGCGCACGTCGCGCTACGAGCCGGGGCGGCGCGCGGCGTCCTGGATCAAGACGGCCCTGTTCACGACGCGGGAGGTCGTGCTCGGGGGGTGGACGCCCGGACAGGGACGCCGCGGGGCGATGGGCTCGCTGCTGCTCGGTGCCTACGACGCCGCGGGCGACCTGCACTACCTGGGCAACGTGGGCAGCGGGTTCAGCGAGGCGGCGCTGCGGACGTTGCGCGGCAGGCTGGAGGAGCTGCGGCGCGACGACGACCCGTTCGTCTCCGGGGTGCCGCGCGAGCACGCCCGCGGGGTGCGGTGGGTGGAGCCGCGGCTGGTCGGTGAGGTGGAGTACCGGACGCTGACCCACGACGCGCGGCTGCGTCACTCGGTGTGGCGCGGGCTGCGTCCCGACCGGGACCCGCGGGAGGTCGTGCTGGACGGGGCGTTCGCGCGGGCGCCGCTGGCGTCGTACGGGGTGCGCGCGGCCCCGCGGGACAGGTCGTCGCGGGACACGGCCTCGCGGGACACGGCCTCGCGGGACACGGCCTCGCGGGACACGGCCTCGCAGGAGAGCGCCGCCGAGGTCCGGGCAGCGACCTCCGACGAGCTCGCTGCGCTCGACACGATGCGGCGCAAGGGGATCTGGGAGGTCGCGGGTCAGGAGCTCGCGCTCACCAACCTCGACAAGGTGCTGTTCCCCGGCCGCGACGGCGGCCCGTCCGTCACCAAACGGGACTTCGTCCGCTACCACGCGCGGGTCGCGCCCCACCTGCTGCCGTACCTGCGGGGCCGGCCCGTCAACATGCAGCGGTTCCCCGACGGCGTCGGCAGGCAGGGCTTCTGGCAGAAGGAGGTCCCGGTCCACGCGCCGGACTGGGTGACGCGCTGGCGCTACCCCGACGCCGATCCAGGCGACGTGCAGGACTACGTCGTCGTCGACAGCACGGCGACGCTGGTGTGGCTGGCCAACCTCGCCGCGGTCGAGCTGCACCCGTGGACCTCCGCTCTGCCCGACGTGCACCGGCCGACCTGGGCGCTGATCGACATCGACCCCGGCCCGAGGACCACGTTCGACGACGTCCTCGCCGTCGCCCGGCTCTACCGCGCCGCGCTGGAGCACCTCGGCGTCACGGCGGCCCCGAAGGTGACGGGCAAGCGCGGCGTCCAGATCTGGGTCCCCGTCACCCCGGGTCCAGGGTTCGCCGAGACCCGCGGCTGGGTCGAGAAGGTGTCGAAGGCCGTGGGACGCATGGTCCCCGAGATGATCTCGTGGGAGTGGCACACCGACCGCCGGGGTGGGCGGATGCGGCTGGACCACACGCAGAACGTCATCAACAAGACGTTGGTCGCCCCGTTCAGCGCCCGTCCGGCCGCGGGGGCGCCGGTGTCGATGACGCTGACCTGGGAGGAGCTCGACGACCCCGGCCTGCGCCCCGACCGGTGGACCGTCGCGACGGCGCTCGACCGGCTCGACGCGGTGGGCGACCCGATGCTCCCGCTCGTGGGGCGCGACCAGGTGCTGCCACCGCTCTAGACGTGCGTCTCGCGTCCCGGCACCGAGTAGCCGCGGTCGGCGTAGGGGAAGCCGTCGAGCTCAGTCGTCTCCGGGCGCTGCTGGTAGTAGGACCGGATCTCGGCGATCAGCCCGTCGCGCAGCACGAACCACTCCGCACCGCGGGTCGCGACCCGCTCGGCCGAGCCCTGCGGCCGCCAGAACATCGTCCACTCGATGACGGCCTCGTCCTTGCTCGCCAACACGTGGTCGACGACCCAGCGGGCCTCGATCATCCGGGTCACCTTGCGCCAGTAGCGCGCGAGATGGTCGCGCCCGCGCACGGGTGCGGAACCGACGTTGGGTGCCAGGAACCAGTGGACGACGTCGGGGTGCAGCGTCGCCTCCAGCTCGGCGAGGTCGCCGTCGGTGCAGCCGTCGTAGTAGCGGCGGATCAGGGCCGCGATCGCGTCGTTCGGCACGGGCCCAGTGTGCGCTCCGCGCGGGCCGGCGGGGGACCTGTTACCGTCGACACATGCGCGCGTGGTCCTCGTCGATCATTACCGAGCGCGCCGGCTGAGCCAGGTCGCCGGCGCGCAGTCGCCGTGCGTCCTCGCCGGAACCTGGTCCGGATCCCCTCCGACCAGTTCTCGAGGAGCAGATCCGTCATGACCTCCACTCTTGAGGCCCCCGCCGACCGGCGTCCCGCCCGGCCCGCCGAGCGCGACCTCGTCGCCCAGCGCGGCGTCACCGCCCACGTCTCCGGTGGGCTCGACGGCACGCTGCGTGTCGTCGCGATGCTGCGCGGCCGGATGTACCGCGTGCACGACCTGACCGTCGAGGTGCGCGACGGCGTCGTCGAGAGCCGGATCAGCGCCACTGTCTCGCTCACCTCCGCCCAGGCCGATCTCCTGCTGGAGCGGCTGCGCCGGATGCCGGCGGTGGTCTCGGCCGATCACGGCTGAGCCGGCGGGATGTGCCACGGTGGGGGCCGACCCTCACCGAGCGGAGCGCATCCACGATGTCCCACAGTCCCGACCCGGCACGCTACGACGGCACGATGCGCTACCGGCGCAGCGGCCGCTCCGGCCTCGACCTGCCGATGCTCTCCCTCGGGTTCTGGCACAACTTCGGCGACGACCGCCCGTTCGAGACGCAGCGGGCGATCGCGTTGCGTGCCTTCGACCTCGGCATCACGCACTTCGACCTGGCCAACAACTACGGCCCGCCCTACGGCTCGGCGGAGATCAACGCCGGTCGAATCCTCCGCGAGGACCTGGCCGGGCACCGTGACGAGCTCGTCGTCTCGACCAAGGCGGGCTGGGACATGTGGCCCGGTCCGTACGGCCAGGGCGGCGGCTCGCGCAAGTACCTGCTGTCGTCGCTGGACCAGTCGCTGAGCCGGCTCGACCTCGATCACGTCGACATCTTCTACTCGCACCGCTTCGACCCGACGACGCCGCTCGAGGAGACCGCAGGCGCCCTCGACGCGGCCGTCCGCGCGGGCAAGGCGCTCTACGTCGGCATCTCCTCCTACACCGCCGACGACTCGCGCCGGATGGCCGCGCTGCTGCGCGACCTGGGCACGCCGCTGCTGATCCACCAGCCGTCGTACTCGATGCTCAACCGCTGGATCGAGACCGAGGGGCTGCTCGACGCGGCCGCCGACGAGGGGTTCGGCGTCATCGGCTTCACCGCGCTCGCCCAGGGCCTGCTCACCTCGCGCTACCTCGACGGCATCCCGTCGGACTCGCGGGCGTCCCGGGGGTCGACGTTCTCGACCGACTGGCTGACCGACGACATGGTCGCCCGGCTGCGGTCGCTCAACGGGATCGCCGGGAAGCGTGGGCAGACGCTGGCGCAGCTCGCGCTCGCCTGGGCGCTGCGCGACGAGCGGGTCACGTCGCTGGTGATCGGGGCGTCGCGGGTCGAGCAGCTGGAGCAGAACGTCGCGACGGTGGAGAACCTCGCGCTCACCGACGACGAGCTCGCCGGGATCGACGACCTGCTCGCCGCGGACGCCGACGTCGACCTCTGGGGTGCCGCGCGCCGCGGCGAGCTCTGACCCGGTCCGCGCGCAACCCCACTGCTGCTCCGGACCGCGGGGCCGACCGTGAGGTTGTGCGGCGGTTCGTGCCGTCCCGGGCGGTGAGGGCCACAGGGTCGGGATCGGCGGACCGGGCCGGCGGCGGCTACGGTCGACGGGCCGGCCGACGTCGAGGTCAGGAGGCTCCGTGGCACCGCCCGATGTGGACGGACGCGACATCCCGGACGGGCGGATCGACGTGCACACGCACGCGATCGCCCCACAGCTCGCCGCGCCGGCACCCGGTCGCTGGCCGACCGTCGAGCGCACCGCCCCCGACCGGGCCCGCATCATGCTCGGCGGGTCGGTCTACCGGGAGGTCGACGACCGCTGCTGGTCGGCGCAGCGCCGTCTCGCCGACATGGACGCCGACGGCGTCGCGGTGCAGCTCGTCTCCCCGATCCCGGTGACGCTCTCCCACGACAAGCCCGCCGCACCCGCCGCCGCCCTGTGTACGCAGCAGAACGACTTCCTCGCCGACCTGTGCGGGCAGGCCCCCGACAGGCTGCGCGCACTCGGCGCGGTCCCGCTGCAGGACGTCGTCGCGGCCGTCGCCGAGCTGCGCCGCTGCGTGCTCGACCTCGGGTTCGCGGGGGTGGAGATCGGGACGGTCGTCGGCACCACGGAGCTCGGTCACCCCGTGCTCGACCCGTTCTTCGACGCCGCCGCCGACCTCGGCGCGTTCGTCCTCGTCCACCCCGTCGACCAGACCCTCGACCCGCGGGCCGTCGGCCTCGGGCTGGGTTTCGGGCTCGGCATGCCGTCGGAGACCGCGATCGCCGGGGCCGGGCTGGTGTCGCGCCCGCCGCGGCGGCCCGGCGTCACGGTGTGCCTGGCGCACGGCGGGGGAGCGCTGCCGCAGATCCTGCCGCGGCTGGACCGGGGCGCCTCGCTCGACCGGCCCGGCGAGCCGCTGCCCACCGAACGGGCCCGCGACCTGTGGTGCGACTCCCTGACCTACGACGCCGACAGCCTCGCGCTGTCGGTGCGCCGCTTCGGCCCCGACCACGTCATGTGCGGGACCGACTACCCGTTCGTGGTCCGCGAGACGCCCGCCGGTGCCGTCCTCGACGACGTCGATCCCGGCCTGGCAGCGGCCATCGGCCGGGAGAACGCGCTGACGGCGCTGGCCCGGGTCAGTTCGGCACCTCGACGGTGACGTTCGTCGACTTCACGACGGCCACCGCCAGCGACCCCGGCTCCAGGCCCAGGTCGCGCGCCGCCTCCGAGCTCATGAGTGACACGACGCGGTTGGCCCCGCACTGCATCTCCACCTGCGCCATGACCTTGTCCATCGTGACCGCGGTGACCAGCCCGACCATCCGGTTGCGCGCCGACGAGCGGACGTCGAGAGGGTTGTCCGGGGCGGGGTTGTGGTTGCGGATGAACTCGACGAGGTCGACGCCGTCGATGACCTTGCGGTTGGACTCGTCGAGCGATGCCCGCAGCCGCCCGGTGTCGATGTGGCGGCGGACCGTGTCGTCGCTGACCCCGATCAGGTCCGCGGCCTGGGAGATGCGGAAGCGCGCCATGGCCGGTGATCCTAGGGCCGTCCCCACCCATGACGCCCGTCGCTCCCTCGGAAGGAGACACCCGTGACCGGCTCCGCGATCTCGGTGACCCGCGCCGACGGCGTGCTCACCGTGACCTTCGACCGCCCCGACAAGGCCAACACCCTGCTCCCCGGTGACCTGGCCCGTGCCCGCGAGGAGGTCGCCGACCTCGACGGGGTGCGGGCGGTCGTGTTCCGAGGCGCCGGCACGCGCGGGTTCTCCGCGGGCATGAACGTGGGTGCGTTCGCGGCGTTCACCCCCGAGACGGGGGAGGCGTTCATCCGCACCGGCCGCGACCTGCTCGCGGCGGTGCGCACCGCTCCGGTCGTCACGGTCGCGGTCGTCGACGGCTACTGCCTCGGCATCGCGTTCGAGCTCGCGCTGGCCTGCGACCTGCGCATCGCCACCCCGCGCACGACGTTCGGGCTGCCCGAGATCAGGGTCGGGGTGCCGTCGGTGATCGACGCCGCACTGCTGCACCACCATGTCGGGCTGGCGTTCGCCAAGGAGATCATCCTGACCGGTGACGCCTATCCCGTCGCCGACTTCGCGCCGTTCCGGCTGGCCAACGCCGTCGTCGACGCCGACGCGCTCGACGCAGAGCTCGACCGCTGGCTGGAACGGACGTCGCGGCACACCCCCGTCGTCACCGCGACGCAGAAGAGGCTCTTCGAGAGATGGCTCAACACGTCGCTGGTCGAGGGGATCGACGAGAGCACCGTCGAGTTCGGACGGATGTTCGACGATCCGGCTACGGCTCGAGCGCTTGCGGCGTACCGGGCGGGGCTGGGTGGGGCCGGCCGCGGATGACCGCCGGTCGGGGCGGTGACGACAGGGCCGTGGCCCGGAGCCGGACGCGGAGCACACTCGCGGCGCGCCGCGACGGCAGTGGGTCCTCCACGGTCCCGGCCACGTGTCGACCCTCACCCTACCCGTCGGCCTCGGGTGATCCGTCCGGCCCGTGACGCGGATAGGGTCCGGGCAGCCGAACGGGAGGAACGGGACTCGATGGGGCGTCGACGTGGTAGGGCCGGTACCGAGGTGGCGCGGCTGCTGCTGCGCGGGGTGGTCGGTGGGACGATGATCGCCCACGGGGTGCGCCACGGGCGCAGCCTCGACGGCACCGCCCGCTGGTTCGGCTCCATCGGCTTCCGGCAGCCCGAGCTGCAGGCGCGGACGAGTGCCGCCGTCGAGATCGGGGCCGGTGCCGCACTGGTGGCCGGTGCGGGTACTCCGTTCGCGGCCGCCGCAGTGGTCGGGACGATGGCCGTCGCGGCCCGGTCGGTCCACGCGCCCAACGGGTTCTTCATCACCGCCGAGGGCTACGAGTACGTCCTGAACCTCGCCGCCGCGTCGGTAGCGCTGGCCGGGATGGGGCCGGGCCGGTTCAGTGTCGACCGCGCGATCGGTGCCGACCGCAGGCTCCGCGGCACCTCCGCCGCAGCGCTCGCAGCCGGGCTCGGCCTGGCCGGTGCCGCCGCGCAGCTGGCGACGTTCTGGCGGGCGCCGGACACGACGACCCCGTGAGCGGCGATGGTCGCCACAGCGACCATCGCCACTCACGAGCCGTCGCGGGCGGCCGACCAGGCGCCGGCCTTCGACAGCGTCAGCCCTTCAGCCAGTCCTCGAACCGCGTCGGCAGGAGGCGCGCCTCGCCCGCGGGGACGAGTGAGCCCGGCTCCAGGCGCGTGCCGAAGTACTCGGCGTCGGGCGCGCTGCTGACGGTGCGGGTGTCGCCGCGCGCGGCCAGGGTCTCGCGGACGAACTCCTCGAAGGGACGCCGGTCGGGGCCGGCGATGTCGAACGTGCCGGCGGGCTCGCCGACGACGACCTCGGCGAGCAGCGCGGAGACGTCGGCCGCGGCGACGGGCTGGAACTGCGCCGCGGGCAGGGTGACGACGCCGTCGACCGTGGAGCCGTCGGCGATCGGCTCGATGAACTCGAAGAACTGCGTCGCCCGGACGATCGTGAACGGCAGGCCCGACGCGGTGATCAGCTCCTCCTGGGCGGTCTTGGCGCGCAGGTAGCCCGAGCCGGGCAGGGTGTCGGTGCCGACGATCGACAGTGCCACGTAGTGCGCCACGCCGGCGGCACGGGCGGCGTCGAGGAGTGTGCGCGTCGACGTCGTGAAGAAGGCGAGTACGTCGTCGTCGGCGAACGACGGCGAGTTGCTGACGTCGACCACCACCTGCGCGCCCGCGACCGCCTCGGTCACACCGGCCCCGGTGAGCGTGTCCACCCCGGTGGACGGTGACGCGGGCACCGCCTCGTGCCCGGCAGCCCGCAGGTGCTCCACCAGCGCCGACCCGATCCGACCACTGCCTCCGACGACCACGACCCGCATGACGTTCCCCATCTCTCGAACTCGGATAACTTCTGTCCGAGAATATACCCGGACAACCCGCATCCGAGTCAAGTACGCTGCCGGGGTGAAACTGTCCGGGGGCGTGGAGTGGGCGCTGCACTGCTGCGTCGTGCTCACCGGCATGACCGAGCCTGTCCCCGCGGCCCGGCTCGCCGAGTTCCACGACGTCTCGCCGACCTACCTCGCCAAACAGCTGCAGGCCCTCTCGCGGGCCGGGCTGGTCCGCTCGGTGCAGGGGCAGGCAGGCGGCTACGTGCTCACCCGGGCCCCGGAGCGGATCAGCGTGCTCGACGTCGTCGAGGCCGTCGACGGCGCCCAGGCCGCGTTCACGTGCACCGAGATCCGGCAACGCGGCCCCTTCGCGGCCACGCCGGAGGCGTGCCGCACCCCGTGCCCGATCGCCCGCGTCATGATCGACGCCGACAAGGCATGGCGGGAGTCGTTGCGCGCCACCAGCATCGCCGACCTGGCCGGCACCGTCGCGCGCGACGTCGGACCGGGGACGCTGCCGCGCGCCCAGGCGTGGATCGCCCAGCGCGCCTGATGCGCGCCTTCGTCCTGCACGGTCCCGGCCGCCCCGCCGCTGGGCGGCGCCGAACTCATCGCCCGTTCGCGCGCAGGGACACTTTTCGCTGCGCCGCGGGCCGTAGACCTGCGGAGCCGTCGTCGGCGAGCCTGGCGGGACGGCCACAGAGGTGGCCCGGCCGGAGGGAGACCGCCGATGGCGACGCCGGACACCGACGTCCGTGGGCACGTGACCGTGACCGACGTGGACCTCTACACGCGGATGCTGCTGATCCGGCGGGCCGAGGAACGGCTGATCGTCGCCTGCGCCGACGGCAGCCTGCCCGGTGGCGTGCACCTCTACATCGGGGAGGAGGCCGTCGCCGTCGGCGCCTGCGCGGTGATGACCGACCGCGACTACGTCACCAGCACCCATCGCGGCCACGGGCACTTCCTGGCCAAGGGCGGCGACATCGACGCCATGTTCGCCGAGATCTGGGGCAAGGCCACCGGCATCTGCAAGGGCATGGGCGGATCGATGCACGTCGCCGACGTGTCCAAGGGCATCCTCGGCGCGAACGGCATCGTCGGCGCCGGGTTCGCGATCGCCACCGGCGCCGCCTGGGGCGCGAAGCTGGCGGGCGAGGGCCGCGTCGCCACCTGCTTCTTCGGTGACGGCGCCGCCAACCAGGGCTCGTTCTCCGAGAGCATGAACGTCAGCGCCGCCTGGGAGCTGCCGACGATCTTCGTCTGCGAGAACAACGGCGTCTCCGAGTTCACCGTCACCTCGACCGTCACCGGCGGCACGCTCGTCGACCGGGCGCGGGCGTTCATGCCCGCCACCGTCGTCGACGGCAACGACGTGCACGCCGTCCGCGACGCCGTCGGTGCCGCGGTCGAGCGGGCCCGGGCAGGAGGCGGCCCGTCCTACGTCGAGGCCACGACGTTCCGCATCCGCGGTCACCTCGAGGCCGAGCAGCACATGCTCGGCGGCGGCACCTACCGCAGCGAGGACGACGTCACCGCCTGGCAGGCCGACGACAAGGACCCGCTGCCCCGGCTCGCTGCCCGGCTGCTCGCCGACGGCACGTGCGAGCGGGCCGCGCTCGATCGGATCGACGCCGAGGTCCGGGCGCGCGTCGAGGCGGCCGTCGCGTACGCCGAGGCGTCCCCTCCCGCCGATCCCGATCTCGCCCCGCAGATCATGTTCGGCCCGACGGCCTGAGGAGAACCGATGGCGCGCACACGGTTGATCACAGCCGTCAACGAGGCACTCGTCGCCGAGATGGAACGCGACCCGACACTGATCGTGTTCGGTGAGGACGTCGAGCTCGCGATCATGGGCGACACCCGCGGGCTCGTCGAACGCTTCGGGCGCGACCGCATCCGCAACAGCCCGATCTGCGAGCAGACCCTCACCGGCATGGCCGTCGGGCTCGCCTCCGCAGGGTTCCGCGTCGTGCTGCACCTGATGTTCAACAACTTCATCTACACCGGCATGGACGCCATCGGGAACCAGATGGCCAAGCTGCGGCTCATGACCGGCGGCCAGATGGAGCTGCCGATCACCGTGATCGCGGGCTACGGCGGGGGCAACGGGAACGCCGCCCAGCACTCCGACACCGCCTACCCGGCGCTGATGAACCTCGGCGGCATCCAGGTCGCCGTCCCCACCAGCTCCGCCGACGCGAAGGGCCTGTTCACGACGGCCGTCCGCGGCCGCACACCCACCTTCTTCCTGGAGCCCGCCGGGCGCGGCGGCGACATGGGGGAGGTGCCCGACGGCGAGCACCTCGTGCCCTTCGGGAAGGCGAACGTCCTGCGTACGGGCACCGACGTCACGCTCGTCGCGATCGGCACGATGGTCCGGCCGACGCTCACGGCGGCCACGGCGCTGGCCGGGGAGGGCGTGTCCGCGGAGGTGATCGACCCCCGCACGCTCGTCCCGTTCGACGAGGACACGGTCCTCGCCTCGGTCGCCCGGACCGGGCGGCTCGTCGTCGTCGACGAGGCCCGCGACCGGTGCAGTGCCGCCAGTCAGATCGCCGCCGTCGTCGCCGACCGCGGGTTCGCCACGCTGCGCGCCCCGGTCCGCCGGGTCACCGTCCCGGACGTCGCGCTGCCGTACGCCCGCAACGCCGAGGCCGTACTCATCCCGGGCCCGGAACGCATCGCGGCCGCCGTCCGGAGCGTGATGGAGCGACAGCTCGCATGAAGACGACCCTGAAGCTCGTCCGCGTCGGGATGACCATGACCGAGGGCACCATCGTCGCCTGGCACGTCGGGCCGGGCGCCCGGTTCGTCGCGGGTGACGTGCTCTACACCGTCGAGACCGAGAAGGTCTCCCACGACGTCGAGGCCACCGCCGGCGGCACCCTGCTGGAGATCCTCGTCCCGGTCGACGAGGACGCCGAGGTCGGCCAGGCCGTGTGCGTCGTCGACGTCGAGAACGGCTGAGGGGAAAACGTTGCCCGACTTCGGATTCGGCCAGCCCCGCGGGGGGATCATCCAGACCGCGTTCGTCGTCGCCGACGTCGACGACGCCGTCGCCTGGTGGACCTCCGACCTGCGGGCAGGCCCGTTCTTCCTGCTGCCCGACTGGTCCGGCGGCGACCCCGTCTACCGCGGCGCACCCAGTACCGCCGTCGTGCGGATCGCCATGGGCTTCGCCGGGCACATGCAGATCGAGCTCATCCAGGCCCTCGACGACGCGCCGTCCGTCTACAAGGAGCTCCTCGACCGCACCGGCCCCGGCCTGCACCATTTCGGCGTGGCCAGCGCGAACCTCGACGGCGACATCGCCAGGATGGAGGCCGACGGCTACGCGCTCGCCTTCCGCGCGGGCGTCGGCAGCGGAGAGGTCGCCTACATGGATCGCGGCCCCACCGACCCGGCGATGATCGAGCTGATCGAGGCCTCGCCCGGCATGGACGCGAACTTCACCGCGATGTGGGAGGAGTCCGTCGGCTGGGACGGCCGCGACCCGCTCCGCCGCCGCTGACTCCCGGGCCGCCGCTGACTCCTGGGCCGCCGCCGGGTCAGGGTGAGCCGACGACCGCTGCCGGTCCGGCAACCGCGCCGCCCTCGGGCATCGACGCGACCGCGCCCACGGAGAACGCGAGCACGAGCAGCATCACCAGGCCCGCGGCGATCCTGCGGGCGCGCCCCGGCTGCCAGGGCGGCGGAACGTCGGTGGCCGGGGTCGTCGGGTTCATGGCGCGTCCTCACGAGGGTCGGGTGTCGACGTCGACCGTGCCGGACCGGCCCGCCCGCGACCAGGGGGTTCTCCCCCGCCCGGACCCGGGGGCGGGGTCCCCGCAGGAGTGGGGACCAGCCGATCCCGCATTGGTCGCCAAACGGGCAGAGTTCCTCTCATCGGACGGAGCGCCCGCTCCGCACAAAGAAAACATCTGAGAAGGAGCCCCCAAATGTTCAAGAGCATCTGCCCCACCAAGTCCGGCGGCTACGGCGAGAAGAACGACAAGTGGAACGACTGTGACGACAAGTGGGGTGGCAAGAACGACAAGTGGAACGACTGCGACGACAAGTACAACAAGTACGACGACTGCGACGACAAGTACTCGAAGTACGACGACTGCTGGGACGACAAGTACGGCAAGTGCGAAGACTACGACAAGGGCGACTACGACAAGTACGGCTGCCACGAGAACAAGTGGGACCACAGCTACAGCTGAGCCCGACATCCCGGCCCGGCACCCCGATCCCGGGGTGCCGGGCCGATCCGCGTGTACCCGGCGGCCGCGGTTGCTCGTAGCGTGGGTGCGTGACCGACCCGACGCTGGGCGAGCTGACCGTCGGGGTGGAGGGGCTCGCGCTGCTGCGGACGCTCCACTCCGGCGACTCCGGAGCTCGTGCCGAACGCCTGACCGAGATCCGTGACGTCCTCGGCCGGGCCGATCTCGGCTCCCCGCTCGGCAGCGAGGTCGACGTCGACGCCGGCTACGTCCAGTGGTCGCGGTCCTACGACGGCCCGCTGCGGCTCTTCGCCGTCGAGAGCGCGGCGGTGCGGCCCCTGCTCGAGGACCGGCCGCCCGGCACCGTGCTGGACGCCGCGTGCGGCACCGGCCGCTGGTCGGAGTACCTCGCGGGTCGGGGTCACACCGTCGTCGGCGTCGACAGGTCACCGGCGATGCTCGACCTCGCCCGGACCAAGGTCCCCGGCGGCCGATTCGACGAGGGCCGGCTCGACGCGCTCCCGCTGGACGACGCGTCCGTCGACGCAGCGGTCTGCGCGCTCGCGATGGTGCACGTCCCCGACCTGCGGCCGGTGTTCGCCGAGCTCGCGCGGGTGGTGCGGCCGGGCGGGCGGGTCGTCGTCAGCGACGTGCACCCGTTCCTCGTGACGCTGGGCTGGCAGGCGCAGTTCCCCGGCGACGACGGCCGTGCCTACATCCGCCTGCACGCGCACCTGATGTCCGACTACGCGGGCGCGGCCCTGGCCGCCGGGTTCGCGGTGCGCGGGATCGAGGAGCCGCTGCTCACCGCCGAGGCGGCCGCGACCCCCACCGCCACGGTCGTCCCCGCCGCCAACGCCGCCGCCTACGTGGGGCTTCCCGCCGTCGTGGTGTGGGAGTTCGAACGGATGTGACGGCCCGGTCCGGAACGCACACGTTGCCGTGACCGCTCCCGACGGCACACCATCGCGGGTGAGGCCCGGCTGCCGATCCACCACGACAGGGTCGTCGTTCCCCGAAGGGAGCACGGGCATGGAGCTCGTCACCGAGGACTCCATCGCACCGCCATCAGCCGTTCCCGGCCGGCGCACGTGCATTTCCTCATCGCCGTCGACGGCGACGAGCCGCTGATCACCCACCTGTTCCGCGAGGGCGCGGAGTACCTCGACAGCGACGTCGTGTTCGGTGAAGGAGCAGCTCGTCGTGGCGTTCGAGTGCCGTGAGCCGGGGCCGACGCCCGACGGTGGGACGTCGGAGGTCCCGAGCGGCGCGCTGAGGCTCGACGAGCTGATCACCGGCCGGTACCAGCTGGAGGCGCTCGACGAGGGCTGCGACGACATGCTCGCCGGCAAGAACATCCGCGGGGTGCTGACGACTGACCCCTGATCACGACACAATCCTCCGGCGGTGGTCGTCGGCCCCCCGCCGGAGGAGGGTGGGACGTGCGCAGGGCGACGGTGCTGCTGGTGCTCGGCTGTCTGGTGCTCGCGGGGTGCGGCAGCAGCGTGGAACGGCGTGCCGTCGACGGGCTGGTCGACTCGTGGACCGGCGGTCCCTTCTACGAGCTGCCGAACCCGGTCGCGGCCGGCGCCCCCGGTGCGGTCGTGCGCACCGAGCGCCTGGGCAGCGCGCCCGACGGGGCCACCGCCTGGCGGGTGCTCTACCACTCACGCGACGTGAACGACGCCGACCTGCTCACCTCGGGTGTCGTCGTCGCTCCGAGCGGACCCGCCCCCGCGGGCGGGCGGACCGTCGTCTCCTGGGCGCACCCCACCACCGGCACGGCGCCACGCTGCGCGCCGTCGGTCGGCGCCGACCCGTTCGACCTCATGGAAGGCCTGTCCGACCTGCTGGCGGCCGGGTACGTCGTCGCCGCGGCCGACTACCCCGGTATGGGTGCGGCCGGTCCGCCGTCGTACCTCATCGGGGTGACGACGGGGAACGCCGTCCTCGACGCCGCCCGCGCGGCCCGGACGATCCCGGAAGCCGGGGCGTCGCAACGGCTCCTGCTGTGGGGGCACTCCCAGGGCGGGCACGCCGCGCTGTTCGCCGGGCAGCTCGCCGCGACGTACGCGCCGGAGCTGACACTGGCGGGCGTCGCCGTCGCCGCACCCGCGACCGACCTCGGCGACCTGCTCACCGCCGACATCGTCGACGTCTCCGGCGTGACGATCGGCTCGTACGCGTTCCAGGCCTACGCGACGGCCTACAACGCCCCCCTCGACACGATCCTGACCCCCGACGGCGTGACCGCGACCCCGAAGATGGCTGCGCTGTGCCTGCTCGGGCAGAACGCACAGCTCCACGACATCGCCGGCCCGCTCGTCGGGCGCTACCTCGCCGCCGACCCGACGCGCACGCAGCCGTGGGCCGGCCTGCTGGCGGCCAACACCCCGGGCGCGGCCCGGCTGCCGGTGCCGCTCTACGTCGCGCAGGGCGAGGCCGACACACTGGTCCGCCCGCAGGTGACGGCCGCCTTCGTCGCGAAGGAGTGCTCGCTGGGCACGCGCGTGACGTCGGTGACGCTGCCGGGGGTCGACCACGGCGGGATCGCCTTCGACGCACTCCCGACTGTGGTCCCGTGGCTGAAGAACGCCGAGGCGGGAACGGTCAGCGCGTCCACCTGCTGACACAGGGGCTCATCCGCTCTGCTTCCCCGTGCGCCAGTAGCCGCAGAACATGAGGTTCTCCTCGGGGACGCCGGAGCGCAACGTCGATCTCGGCCGTCGGGATGAACAGGCGGAACCACTGTCGGCTGTCGGGGCCGCTCGTGGGTGGCAGCAGCTTCCGGAGCGACCATCGCCCTCACGAGGGGCATCGCGTCCGCGGCCGGAGATCGTCGTCGACGGGTTCCCCGTGATCGGTTCCGGGTGGATGCTGTCGCCGTGACGCTGATCCTCGATCTCTCGTTCTGGGACACGGTCCTGCTCGTCGTGTTCGTGATCGTCGTCAGCTTCGGTGCGGGACGGGTGCTCGGCGTACGGCGCGGCTTCTGGCGGTCCACGGCCTCGGGGATCGTCGGCACCCTGGCCGGGCTCGCGGTCGCGGCCACGCTGCTGCGCGGTGACACCACCGCGACCGGCGAGGACGTCCTGATCGTCGCGTTCGGCTTCGCCGTGCTCGCGACGATGATCGTCAGCGTCACGCTGGAGGCCGTGCTGCGGCCCTCGCGCACGGGGCGGCGGGCGTCGCTGCGGACGCGGGTGCGGTCGTTCCTCACCGTCGGCGGCCGGTTGTGGGAGGTCGCGCGGATCGCGCGCCGGCACGGTCTCGCCGGGCCGCGGCTCGCGTCGCGGGCCGCGCTGTCCAGCGCCGACGGCGGCCTGCGCATCCGGCGGTTCCTGGAGGACTGCGGCGGCATGTTCGTGAAGTTCGGCCAGATCGCCTCGACCCGGTCCGACCTGCTCCCGGCCCCGGTCATCGAGGCCCTGGGTGACCTGCAGGCCAACGTGAAGGCCGTCCCCACCCCGCAGATCCTGGAACGTCTCGAGGACGAGCTGTCCGCCCCGGTGGCCGACGTGTTCGCCGAGTTCGACGACGAGCCGCTGGCGGCCGCGTCGATCGGGCAGACCTACCTGGCCCGGCTGCGCCCGACGACCGCGGACGGCGTGGGCCGGCCCGTCGTCGTCAAGGTGCGCCGGCCCGGGATCGAGGTCGGCGTCGCGCGTGACTCGGCGGTGCTGCGCTGGGCCAGCCGGACCGCGGCACGGCGGTCGGCGGCCGTGCGCTCGCTGGGGCTGGCCCCGCTGGCCGAGGAGCTGATCCGCTCGATCGACGGCGAGCTCAGCTACCTCGCAGAGGCGACCAGCGCCCGCGCGCTCGACGTCGCGACGACGGAGCCCGGCGTGCGGATCCCGCACGTCCTCACCGACCTGAGCACCGACGCCGTCCTCGTCCTGCAGCGCGTCGAGGGCAGGCCGGTGTCCGACACCGCCGCCGTCGACGCCACCGGCGTGCCCCGCGCCGAGCTCGCCCAACGACTGCTCGGGACCTTCCTGACGCAGGTCATGTCGGCCGGGGTGTTCCACGCCGACCCGCACCCCGGCAACGTCCTCATCGACGCCGAGGGCACGCTCTGGCTGATCGACTTCGGCGCCGTCGGGATCATCGACCCCGTCACCATGGAGTCGTTGCAGCTCATGGCCGCGGGCCTGGCGACGGGCCAGCCCGGCCTGATCGTCCGCGCCCTGCGGCCGCTGGCCGGCCCCGCGGGCGACACGATCCGGCCGCAGGTGCTGGAGGCCGAGATCAGCCGGGTGCTGTCCGCCCAGATGCACTCCGGCGGGTTCGACCCGCGCAGCATGCAGGACGTCATCGCGATCATGCAGCACCAGGGCATCCCGGTGCCGCCGACGCTCACCCTCCTCGGCCGCGCCCTCGTCACGCTGGAGGGCACGCTGCGCACCGTCGACCCGCAGGTCGACCTGGCGACGGCAGCGGCGTCGCAGCTCGCGTCCACACTGGACCTGAGCCCGGCGGGCACCCAGGACGTCGTCCGCAAGGAGCTGGTGCGCAACCTGCCGTCACTGCGCGCGCTGCCGGGGCTCGTCGAGGACCTCGCGCTGCAGCTGCGGTCCGGTCAGGCCCGCGTGCAGGTCGACGCCTTCTCCGGCCCGGGCGCCACAGTATTCTCCCGCTGGGTGGACCGCACGATGTTCGCGGCGGTCGCCGCGGTCGGGCTGCTCGCATCGGCGCTGATGCTCGTCGGTGCCGCACTCGCGCCGGACACGGGGGCCTCCGGGACGCTGACCGCCGTCGGCTACATCGGGCTCGTCGTGACCTCGGCGATGCTGATGCGCGTCGTCGCCCAGATCCTGCGCCGCGAGGCGGACCCTGGCTCCTGAGCGGGTTGTCCCACAACGCCGTTCCCCGGGACGCGCAGGCGACCAGACCGTCGTCACCGCCCGCGACGCGGGGTGATCCGTGAGCGAGGAGGCCCGGGCCGGAACGCTCCCGCCGGAACTGCGCGAGAAGGGCGATGCGCGGCCCGGGCCTACTCACTCACCGGGTTTCGTCACCGTTGGCCCCCTGGTCCGGTGACGCCCGTAGTGGGTCAACGCATCGCAGCGCGTCCGGTTGTCCTCGCCACCCGTTCGTGTGATGCATCGCGCTCCTGCCGAAACGTGCCCTGCGTCGTCGTGGCGTCCCCGATCCCGCCGCCGGCCTCGCGGCACACAGCGCGGTGACGGTCTTCCACCTGGCGTTCGCCCGGTGGGTCGCCGAGGACGATCCGCCCCCCATCGGCGAGGTGATGGCGCGGACCGCGGCTGCCCTGCGCGCCCTGACCTGACGACGGTGCCGGCACCGTCGGAATGTCCGTCTCGCCACCCGAGGTTGCCCCGCGCGCGCCGGGTGGCGACGATCGGGCCGTCGTGATCACGGCACGGAGGAGGCACGGATGTCCACGATCGGCTTCATCGGTCTCGGTGTGATGGGCGGCCACATGGCGGCCAACCTGGTCGCCGCGGGCCACGACGTCGTCGGCTACAACCGGTCGCCGGCGAAGGTCGAGGCGCTGGTCGGGAAGGGCGGCCGCGGGGCGTCGAGCGTGGCGGAGGCCGTGCGCGACGCCGAGGTCGTGATCACGGTGCTGCCCGACTCGGCCGACGTGCGTGGCGTCGTGGTCGGCGGCGACGGCGAGGACGGCGTGCTCGACCACGCACCGGACGGGCTGCTGCTCGTCGACATGAGCACGATCCGGCCCGACGTGAGCCGCGAGGTCGCGGAGGTGGCCGCCGCCCGTGGCGTCGCGATGCTCGACGCGCCCGTCAGCGGTGGGGAGGCCGGCGCCGAGGAGGGAACGCTCTCGATCATGGTCGGCGGCGACGCGGCCGACGTGGAGCGGGCCCGCCCGGTGCTGGAGGCGATGGGGAAGACGGTGGTACACGTCGGTCCGGCCGGTGCGGGGCAGACGGTCAAGGCCGCGAACCAGCTGATCGTCGCGGGCAACCTGCAGCTGCTGGCGGAGGCCATCGTCTTCCTGGAGGCCCACGGCGTCGAGACGGGGCCTGCGGTCGAGGTGCTGGCCGGTGGGCTGGCGGGGAGCACGGTGATCGACCGCAAGGCGTCGTCGATGCTGGCGCGCGAGTTCGAGCCCGGGTTCCGGTTGAGCCTGCACCACAAGGACCTCGGCATCGTCGCCGACGCGGCGCGCGAGGCCGGGGTGGTCATCCCCCTCGGGGCGGCGGTCACACAGCTGGTGGCGTCGATGGTCGCCCGCGGCGACGGCGGGCTCGACCACTCGGGGCTGCTGCGGCTGGTGGAGGAGCTGTCCGGCCGGCGCACCTGAGGCGGGCCGTTCACGGCGCCGCCGCGGAAGAGCAGCTCGGCCTTGCGACGGAGGCGGGTCTCGCGCAGCGAGGTCGACGGAGCCACACCGGGCGAGCCCATGAACGGGGCGCCGGGATGCGGATGCCGGGGATCTGCCCGCCGGTCATCCAGTTGCCGGAGATGTCCCACTTGGTGGTTCCCGACCCGGACACGTTCACCGGCGCCTTCCGCCGACGCTTCGGCTGCACCCCGACGGCGTTCCTCAACGGCTACCAGCCGATGCCCTGAGCCGGGGTTTCACGGGCCCCGTCGTGGCTATCCGTCGGTCCCACCGCTTTCGCGTGGGACGCATCGGACGAGGAGCCGCCATGACCGCCCCCGAGCAGGAACCGCACTTCGGCGAGGGCGAGCCGGACCAGGAGCCGCACTTCGGCGAGGAGACCGCACCGGCCGACGCCCCCGAGGCGGGCGACGAGGAGTCGTCGGAGGCCTCGAGTTGACCGGTCCAGAGCGCCGGGCGGAGCAGCGCCGGTGATCCTCTTCTGCCCGCCCGGGGTCTACCGGGCCCAGTCCGACACCGATCTGCTCGCGGGCCACCTCGCCCACCACGCGGGCGGCCGCCACGTCCTCGACCTCGGCACCGGGACGGGCGCGCTCGCGTTGACCGCCGCCCGCGCCGGTGCCGCGTCCGTGACCGCCGTCGACCTGTCGCGGCGCTGCGTCGCGGCGACCCGGTTCAACGGCCTGCTGCACCGCAGCTCGGTCCGCGTGCACCGCGGAGACCTCTTCGAACCGGTGCGTGACCAGAGGTTCGACGTGATCGTCGCGAACCCGCCCTACGTGCCGTCGCGGGGCGCGGTGCTGCCCCGGCACACCGTGGCCCGCAGCTGGGACGGCGGACCCGACGGGCGCGCCGTCCTCGACCGCATCTGCGACGCCGCCGCCGCCCATCTCCGGCCGGACGGCGTGCTGTTGCTCGTGCACTCCGAGGTCTGCGATCCGCAGGTCACGATCGACCGGCTCGCGACGGCGGGGCTCGTCGCCGACGTCGTCGACCGGGCCTGCATCCCGTTCGGGCCGGTGATGCGCTCGCGGGCGGGGATGCTCGAACGCCGCGGCCTGATCCCGCCGGGCGAGCGGCTGGAGGAGCTCGTCGTCGTGGAGGCACGCCGTGGCTGACCCCACCCGCATCGTCGTCACCGACGACGGACCCGCGCTGGTCACCGGCCCCGTCGAGGTGGAGCTGCCCGACGGGTCGCGCGTGCGTTCCGACCGTGCCGTCACCGCCGTGTGCCTGTGCCGGCGCAGCAGGCGCTACCCGATCTGCGACGCCAGCCACCGGCGCAAGGCGCGTCAGGAAGGAACCGACGCGTGACCCGCGCCCTCGACACCCGCACCCTCGACACCCGGACCGACCGGTCCGGCCCGCCGCTGCCGGAGCCTCGCGGACCGCTCTCGGCCGCGGTCGTCGACGCCCTGCGCGGCGGACCGGTCCGGGCGGTCGATGTCGACCATGCCGACCCCTACGGCGACGACCTGCAGCTCGCGCTCCACTGCTGCTACGAGCTGCACTACCGCGGCTTCGACGGAGCCGACGACGAGCTGGAGTGGGACCCCGACCTCCTGCGGCTGCGTGGCGCGCTCGAACGCGCGTTCCTCGCCGCCCTGCACACCGACGTCGAGCCCTCCGATGATGTCGACGCCGAGGTCGAGGCGCTGCTCGTCGAACCCGTCGGGCCAGGAGTGCGCGGGCTGTCCCACCACCTGCAGCGCGAGGGGACGCTCGCGCAGCTGCGCGAGTACGTCGCGCACCGGTCGGTGTACCACCTCAAGGAGGCCGACCCACAGGCCTGGGTGATCCCGCGGATCGGCGGAGCGGCGAAGGCAGGGCTGGTGACCGTCGAGCACGACGAGTACGGCTCCGGGCGCCCGGAGCGCATGCACTCGCTGCTGTTCGCGGAGATGATGACCGAGCTCGGCCTGTCGGACGCCTACGGTGCCCACGTCGACCGGGTGCCGGGGGAGACCCTCGCCGAGGTCAACCTGATGTCGTTGTGCGGGTTGCACCGCAGCCTGCGCGGCGCGTCGGTCGGCCAGTTCGCGATGGTCGAGCTGACGTCCTCGCCCGGGTCGGAGCGTCTCGTGCGCGGCATGCGCCGGCTGGGCTGCGGCCCCGCGGCGATCCGGTTCTACGACGAGCACGTCGAGGCCGACGCCGTCCACGAGCAGGTCGTCCGGCGCGACGTCCTCGCGCCGTTGCTGGCCGCCGAACCGGGCCTGGCCGCCGACGTGGTCTTCGGGATCCGGGCGAGCCTGCTGCTCGGCGACCGGATGCAGGACCGCCTGCTCGGATCGTGGGAGCGCGGCGAGTCCAGTCTGCTCAGGCCGCTGCCCGCCGGCTGAGGAAGGCGCGGGCCGGACCTCCGGGTGGTGCTGCGGTGGTCGCCGCCCCGTCTCAGGCTGAGACGAGGTGGCACGACGGCGGCGGGATCGGGTATGCCACAGTCCGGAGCGGCATCGCCGCCCGCGGCACGGGAGGTCGCCCCCACCCACCACGGGAGACCATGTGAACACCGAGTCGGCCCTGGCCGATGCCCTGAGCGCGGCGGTCGGGCCGGACGCGGTGCGGGCCCGGGCGATCGACCGGCTGGGCATGGCCCACGACGCCTCGCACTTCGCCCGCACCCCGAAGGCTGTGGTCACGGCGGCGTCGGCGGGCGACGTCGCCCGCCTGTTCACGACGGCGGCCGCCACCGGTGTCGCGCTGACCTTCCGCTCCGGGGGCACCAGCCTCTCGGGACAGGCGGTCACCGACGGCATCCTCGTCGACACCCGGCGGCACTTCCGCGACATCGAGATCCTCGACGACGGCGCCCGGGTGCGGGTCGGGCCCGGCGCCACGGTCCGCTCGGTCAACACCCGCCTCGCCCGGTACGGCCGGATGCTGGGGCCCGACCCGGCCAGCGAGGTGGCCTGCACACTGGGCGGGGTCGTCGCGAACAACTCGTCCGGGATGGCGTGCGGGACCGTCGCGAACTCCTACGCCCTGATCGACTCGCTCGAGCTGGTCCTGCCCTCGGGGACGACGCTGGACACGGGCCTGCCCGGTTCCGACGACGAGCTGCGGGCCCGCGAGCCCGAGCTGTGGGCCGGGCTCTCCCGGTTGCGCGACCGGCTCCGCGGCGACGCGGCCGCCCGCACGACGATCGAGACGTTGTTCTCGCTCAAGAACACCATGGGCTACGGCCTGAACTCGTTCCTCGACCACGACCGCCCGGTCGATGTGCTCACCCACCTCGTCGTCGGCTCGGAGGGGACCCTCGCGTTCATCGCGTCGATCACGATGCGGACCGTGCCCGTCCTCGCCCACACCCGCACCGGCCTGCTGATCTTCGACAGCCTCGCGGCCGCGAACCGGGCCCTGCCCGACCTGGTCGCCTCCGGGCCGGCGACGGTGGAGCTGCTCGACGCCACGTCGCTGCGGGTCGGGCAGTCCGACGCCGACGCCGACCCGCGGCTGCGCGCGCTCACCGTCGAGCAGCACGCCGCGCTGCTCGTCGAGTACCGCGCCCACACCGCCGACGAGGCCGACTCACGCAGCGCCGCCGCGGCCCCGTTGCTGGCCCGGCTGCCGCTGCACGGTTCCGGCGAGCTGTCGGGCGACCCGACCGCGAAGGCCGGGCTGTGGAAGCTGCGCAAGGGCCTCTACGCGAAGGTCGCCGGCGCCCGGCCGCCCGGCACGGCCGCGCTCCTCGAGGACATCGCCGTTCCCGTCCCCGACCTGCTGCCCACGTGCGAGGGCCTGATCGCGCTGTTCGGCAAGCACGGCTACGACCACGCGGTGATCTTCGGCCACGCCAAGGACGGCAACGTCCACTTCATGCTCACCGAGGAGCTCGGCGCCGGCGCCGGCCGCGACCGGTTCGGGCGTTTCACCGACGACATGGTCGATCTCGTCCTCGCGCACGGCGGGACGCTCAAGGCCGAGCACGGCACCGGCCGGATGATGACGCCGTTCGTGCGCCGCCAGTACGGCGACGAGCTGTACGAGGTGATGCGCGAGATCAAGCGGCTGTGCGACCCTCGCGGGCTGCTCTCGCCCGGCGTCGTCCTGGACGACGACCCGACCGCCCACCTGCGCGACCTCAAGTCGGCGCCGCGTGTCGAGATCGAGGTCGACCGCTGCGTCGAGTGCGGGTTCTGCGAGCCTGTGTGCCCGAGCCGCGACCTGACGACGACCCCGCGCCAGCGCATCGTCCTGCGCCGCGAGCTGGAACGCGCGCGGGCCGACGGTGACGCCGGGCTCGTCGCGGAGCTGGAGGACGAGTACGCCTACGACGGCGTCGACACCTGCGCCGTCGACGGCATGTGCGCCACCGCGTGCCCGGTCGCGATCAACACCGGTGACCTGGTCCGCAGGCTGCGGGCCGAGCGATCCGGGCCGGCGGCGGGGCGCGGCTGGGCGTTCGCGGCGAAGCACTGGGGTGCGACGACCCGCACGCTCGGGGTGGCGCTGTCGGTCGCGAAGGCCGTCCCCGCGGCGGCGGGTCCGGTGTCGGCGGCGATGCGCAAGGTCGGGGACGTTCCGCTGTGGTCGCGCGACCTTCCCGGTGGGGGACGGCGCACGCCCGACGGCCTCACGGCCGGGGAGCCCGACCTGGTGCTGTTCCCGTCGTGCACCGGGGCGATGTTCGGGCCGACCGGCGAGGGCGCGGCCGCCGCGTTCGTCCGGCTCTGTCGCGGCGCCGGGATCCGCGTCGGTGCCCCGGCCGACCTGCCGAAGCTGTGCTGCGGCACCCCGTGGAAGTCGAAGGGGCTGCTCGACGGCGCGGCCGCGATGGCGGCGGTGGTGCTCCCGGCGCTGTGGACGGCCACCCGGGGCGGGCGGCTCCCGGTGGTGTCGGACGCGTCGTCGTGCACCGAGGGCCTGAGGATCATGATCGCCGGCGGGCCCGAGGAGTACCGCGGCATCGAGGTCGTCGACGTCGTCGGCTACGCCGCCGAGCACCTGCTGCCGACGTTGACAGTGGCGGAGCCGTTGCCGCGCATCGTGTTGCACCCGACGTGCTCGGCGACCCAGCTCGGCCTGGTCGAGCCGCTGACCCGGCTCGCGGCGGCGGTGGCGGCCGAGGTCGTCGTCCCCGACTCGTGGGGCTGCTGCGGGTTCGCGGGCGACCGCGGGCTGCTGCACCCCGAGCTGACCGCCGCGGCGACCGCCCCGCAGGCCAGGGAGCTCGCGGCGGTCGACGCCGACGCGTACGTGTCCTGCAACCGCACCTGCGAGCTGGGGATGAGCCGCGCGACCGGGCACGACTACGTCCACGTCCTGGAGCTCCTGGCCGATCGGGCGCGACCCGTCGGCGTGCCGCGCTGAGGCAGGAGTGGGGTTCTCCCTCTCGGGAACGGGGGTGTGCTCGATGGGAACGAGGCCTCGTGGGCGGCAGAGTTCTCCTCAGCAGAGCAACACCCCCACAGCAACCCCCACACACCGAAGAGGCCCGCCATGTTCAAGTCCCACTGCTCCACCAGCAAGCACCACGACGACAAGTCCTGGAACAACGACGACTACAAGCACTGCAACGACGACTACAAGCCCCACAACGACTGGGACGACAAGTACAGCCACTGCTGGGATTACAAGCAGACCGACCACTGCTGGGACGACAAGTCCTACGACGACAAGAGCTGCCACGACCAGGACTACAAGCACTGCAACGACGACTACAGCCACTCGGGCGGCGGCTACGGCCACCACTGAGCCGGCCCGCAGACGGGAACGCCCCGGGACCACGGTCCCGGGGCGTTCCCGTGTGCGGGGCTCAGGTGACGGTCATACCGCCGTCGACGGCCAGGGTCTGGCCGGTGACGTAGCCGCCGGCGTCGCTCGCGAGGAACACCAGCGCGGCGGCCAGCTCCTCCGGATCTCCCTTGCGGCCCAAGGGCACCCGCGCCATCATCGAGTCCAGGTAGCCGGGCCGGTACTGGGCGGTCATCTCGGAGGTGAAGAAGCCGGGCGCCAGGGCGTTGACGCGGATGCCCTTGCGCCCGCCCCACTGCTGGGCGAGGTCGCGGGTCAGCCCGATCAGGCCGGCCTTGCTCGCCGCATACGCGGCCTGGGGCAGGCTCGCCGTCGTCAGCCCGAGGACACTCGAGATGTTGACGATGCTGCTGCCCGCCTCCATGACGCGCCCGCAGGCCTGAGCCATCCAGTAGCAGCCGTTGAGATTGACGTCGATGACCCGGGTGAACTCCTCCACGGTCTCCCGGGTCGCGGGGACCGCGGTGCCGATGCCGGCGTTGTTGACCAGGACGTCGACCCGGCCGAGCTCGGCCATCGCCGTGTCGACGAGGTTCTGGCAGTCCGGCTGGAGCGCGACGTCGGTGGCCACCGCGACCGCGCGGCGGCCGAGGTTCTCCACCAGCTTGCGGGTGTCGTCGAGCCGGTCGGCGCGCCGCGCCCCGAGTACGACGTCGGCCCCGGCCTCCGCGAGCGCCTTCGCGAATGCGACCCCGAGCCCCGACGACGCGCCCGTCACGATCGCGACCCTGCCCTCGAGTGAGAACCGTCCGAGTACCGTCATCGCTCTCCTCGTGTCGCCGCACCGATGCGTCGAGTCGCAACATGTCACAGCCGGACCGACGGCCGCCATCGAATGCGGCGGCGGCCACCCGGCCTCGACCCCACCGAGTTCGACCTGGGACTGTTTCGATCATGATCGGGCCCCGATCGATCGTGGCCGGAAGCAGCCTGGGGGTCGAACTCGGCGAACGTCCGACGGACATGGGCGTCCGGCGGGCAGGCGCGCAGGTCAGCGCGGGCCCATGACCTCGGTGAGGGCCTGGTCGAGGTCGGCGACCAGGTCGTCGGGGTGCTCCAGGCCGACCGAGAAGCGCAGGTGCCCCCACCGCCGGAACTCCTCCGGCCAGGCGCGGGCCCGCTCGCTGTCGCCCGCGACGTGCACGATCAGCGACTCGTCGTGGCCCAGCGAGACCGCCGAGGTGACCACCCGCAACGCCGCGACGAACCGGTTCTGGGTGTCGGAGTCGCCGCGGACCGCGAAGGCGAGCATGCCGCCGAAGCCGGTCATCGTCCGCGCCGCGAGGGCGTGCTGCGGGTGCGCCGCCAGGCCCGGGTACGCGACGTAGGCGACCCGTGGGTCGGCGGCCAGCCACTCCGCGACCACCTGCGCCGAGGCGCAGTGCTGCCGCATCCGCAGCGGCAGCGTCACCGCCCCGCGCATGATCAGCCAGGCGTGGAACGGGCTGATCACCCCACCGACGTCGACCTGGGCGTCGGCGCGGATGCGGTCGGTCAGCGCACGGTCGCCGATGACGACGCCGCCCATGGCGTCGCCGTGGCCGTTGACGTACTTCGTCAGCGAGTGGACGACGAGGTCCGCGCCGAGGGCGAGTGGTCGTTGCAGGATCGGCGTCGCGAAGGTGGCGTCGACGCTGAGCAGCGCCCCCGCGGCGTGGGCGGTCTCGGCGACGGCCTCGACGTCGGTGATCCGGGTCGTGGGGTTGGCGGGGGTCTCGACGTGCAGGAGCCGGGTCGTCGGCCGGATCGCGGCGCGGACGGCCTCCGGATCGGTGGAGTCGACCAGCGTCGCGGTGATGCCGTACTTGTCGGGCAGCAGCTCGGTGAGCAGCCGGTGCGTCGCAACGTAGGTGACGTCGGAGCACACCACGTGGTCGCCGCTGCGCAGGAACGTGAAGAGCACGGCGTGGATGGCCGCGACCCCGCTGGCCAGCGCGACGGCGTCGACGTCGCCGGGGTGGCCCGCCGTCTCCAGCGCGACGAGCTTGTCCTCCAGCCAGCGCTGGTTGGCACCACCGTTGCGGGTGTAGAGCGGCGTGGAGAAGTCGGACCAGTCGAGCGTCGACGGGTCGTCGGGCAGCGCGTAGGAGTTGGCCATCACCAGGGGGCGCCGGATCGCGCCGGTGCCGGGGTCGACGGCGTTGCCGGCGTGGACGCTCAGGGTCTCGTCGTGCACCCGGCCATTGTCGACGACCGGCATCCCGAGCTCCTCCTCCATCCGAGGTGCGAGGGTGCGTCCGTCCATGTCGGGCAGACGACCGCAACCGCCTGGACCTCGTTGCGGGCCGCCGCCTTCCTGATCTGACTGTGAGGCTGGCGGTACCGGCCCGGTGACGGTGGGTTGGTGCACGACGGCAGCAGGTGTGGCCCTCACCCCGCCGGCGCGGCCCACCAGCGTCCCGCGGCGTCCCGCGCTGTACGCGATCTGGCGGGCGCCGGTGCGCGCAACGGCGGCGACGGGCGCGTCCTGCCGCTTGCAGTCCTCGTGCCGGGCCCGACCGGGGCCGCCGAACGAGGAGGTCGGGATGGCCGCGCACCCCGCGGTACCCGCGTCGCCGGTGCGCCGTCTCACTGCGGCGGCCAACTTCGGCGAACCCGGCGACGACGTCGGCCTGCGGACGACGGCCCGGCACCGCGACGGGCACTGGATCGTCGACGGACACAAGCAGCGGGTCTCGCACGCCACCGGATGGGACGGCACCGGGCCCGACCTGATGGCGGTCGTCGCGCGGGCGGGCGACGGCCCCGACCCGCGGGCTTCGCTGGCGGTCCTGCTCGTCGGGACGCCCCACATCCGCACATCCCACATCGCGGGACGGATTGTCCGTGTTGACAGGATGCGGGTGCCGGAACCTACAGTCGTTCCACGACGGGGACCACCTCGCCGGCACCATCCAGAGCGGCTGAGAGACCCGGTTCGACGACGCCGCAGCAACCCCCCGCCTCGCGCGGGTGCGGGTGCTCCCGCCGGGTGCGATGGAGGATGCGATGAGCCCGGAACGGGTCGGCGAGGGACGCCGGGTGCACAGCACGTCGTCGCCGGGCCCGGCGCCGCAGGCCTGGTCGCGCCGCCGTCACGTCGACTACGGCAGGACCGGGGCCGCGCTCTGTCGATGACGCCGCGCGCGTCCCGCCGCTGACACCGTCGCCCGGCTGCCGCCGGGGTGCGGTGCGTGCGGGTCGCGCAGACGACCGTCACCGACCCTCCCGCCCACGGAGCCCTGCCATGACCTCTGCAGTCCCGACCCAGTCCGTCCCCTCGGGGCGCGTCCGCTGCCGCGCCGACATCGCCGCCCGGCTCCTCGACGGCCTCGAGGCGTTGCTGACCCGCCACCGTGCCCTGCTCGTCGAGCCCGACATCAGCGCCCTGCACGCAGAGCTGATCGCCGCCGAGGTCGCCCACGAGCTGGAGCTGGCCCGTGCGGCGCTGCAGCGCACCCCGTCGCTGACCGTCGTTCCCGCCCGGTCCCGTCAGGATCCCCGGTGACGGTGCCGGGCGTTCCCGATGCCCGGTCCTGCACCGTCGCAACCGCTCGTCGAGCCACGGGGCGATCAGGGCGGCGGCCGCCCTGGTCGACGTGGCGGCAGGCCGCCTGGCGGAGGTCGGCTGTACCCGCTGCGTGCGTGCCGGGCGCGGGCGGGGCCGACGCCACCGCGGCCCCGCCCGGCGGCCCGCAGACCACCGAGTGGTTCGGCACTCACCGGCCGGCTCGGCGCGTGCCACACTGTGCGCCGGTGCGCGTCGGAGACGGCCGGGACACGGAGGTTGGTCGCGATGAGACTTCGTCCGGTCAACGTCCTTCTCGTCGAGGACGACCCCGGCGACGTCATGATCACCCGTGAGGCGTTCGCCGAGGACCTCCGCAACCGGCTCGACGTCGCGACGACCGGCACCGAGGCCTTGGCCCGGCTCCGCCGGATGCCGCCCTACCAGGACGCACCACGACCGGACCTGGTCCTGCTCGACCTGAACCTCCCGGGCCGGGACGGCCGGGACGTGCTCGACGACATGAGGTCCGACCCCGAGCTGCGCGACATCCCCGTCGTCATCCTGACCTCGTCGCGCGTCGAGGCCGACATCGTCCGGAGCATCCGCCTCCGCGCACAGGCCTACATCACCAAGCCGGTCGACTTCGCCCAGGTCGCCGACGCCGTCCGGCAGATCGACCGGCTCTTCGTCTGCGTCTTCGCAGCCGGCGCACCCTGTCCGAGCTGACCCGGAACCGATCCCCCTCGTCGCCGGCGCCGAACTGTTTGCGCTACTCATGCCGGCCTACACCGTGATCAACGTCCGCCGGCTCATGAGGATCGAGCCCTGACCAGGTCCAACGCATTCATTCACTCGTTCGGGATACATCGGTGGCTCTGTGTCGTCGGGTGGGGTGACTGGTGAGTGCCTGAGCACGGAGCAGACCGCCGGGTCGGCACGGGTCCCGTCACCACGAGGGAGATCGATCTCCTGGAGGAGGCTGCAGCCGCGTTGCTGACGGCACCATCGACGGGGATGAACGAGCACTCTCGTCGGGACGTGATCAGCCATCGGTGGGGCCGCCTCGTCAGAGGCGCTCGATGCGGTCTGCCTGTGGGCCCCGGTCGCTCTGACGCACCGCGTACCGGACCCGGTCACCCTTCTGCAGCGGCTCCGACCCCTTGATCACGGACACGTGGGCGAAGAGATCGTCGCCGCCTGCGTCCGGGGTGATGAAGCCGAAGCCGCGGTCCTCGTCGTAGCGCGCGACGACGCCCTCGCCGCCTCGTACGGGCACGTCCCGCGCCGCCGGCCCTGCGGCCGCGGCAGGTGCCGGACGCTGCGGCGCCGCCTGGGGCTCGGCGCCCCGGACCAGGTGCACGTCGCGGGCCTGTGGGCCCTTGTCTCCGCCAGCCACCTCGTAGGCGACGCGGTCGCCCTCCGTGAGCCACGTCAGCCCCTCCGCCAGGGCCCGGGCGTGAACGAAGACGTCGCCGTCGCCGGAGTCGGGGTTGATGAAGCCGAAGCCCTTGTCCTCGTCGTACCAGGCCACCGTGCCGTCGGCACCGTCAGCGGTGCCGGCCGCAGCGGGTTGGTCCGCCCCCGCTCCCAGCGGGATCACGTGCCCGGCCTGCGGGCCGCGCTCGCCTTCGACGATCAGGAAGGCCACTCGCTGCCCCTCGGTGACCACGCCGCCGGTCACGATGGCGGAGCTGTGCACGAAGACGTCGGCGCCGCCGCCGTCCGGCGAGGCGAAGCCGTACCCCTTGCCCGGCTCGTACCAGTTGACGGTGCCGAGCAGGCCCACGGCGCTGCCGGTGGCCGCATCGGCGGTGACGCGAACGCGCAGTGCCTGGGGCCCGCGGTCGTTCTCACCGACCTCGAACACGACGGCCTGACCCTCGCGGAGCACTTTCGCGCCGCCGTCCCCGACGATCTCGGAGGCGTGCACGAAAACATCCGGCGAGCCGTCCTCGGGCGCGAGGAAGCCGAAACCCCGGTCGGCGTCGAACCAACGGACGGTCCCCTGCGGCATCAAAGACTCCAGGTCGAGAGGGCGGGCACTGGCCCTCAGTCTCTCTGACAGACCTCGCGGTCCGTCGGGCCGGGCCCACAGGGTGGCGGTGCGGAGCCAGGGGCGGGCCACTGGTCCACCTGGCGACACGCCGAGTCTTGAGACCAGGTCTCGGGAGGTGCGGCTGAACCCCGTAGGTCCCACACCCCCCCACAGGGCTCGGAGCGTGACGTCCGAACAGCTCCCACACCGGAGACGGGCGTCCCGCTTCACACCGGCCCGGGACCAACGGCCCGCAGGAACGCGGGTGGCCGGACCCGAGGGACGGGGAGGCTCCGCCGTGTGTGGGTCGCGATTCCCCTGCTCCATCGGGGTATCCGGCCGGGGTCTGTGCAACCCCGGCTGATATTCCCTGGTCAGACGGTGTTCGTGCCCCCGGCAGGATTCGAACCTGCGACCCAGAGATTAGAAGGCTCTTGCTCTGTCCAGCTGAGCTACGAGGGCGTACGACCTGAACGTCCGGGTCGCGGGGCAAGGGTAGCTGGGTCCGCCGAGCCCGGCGCCTCGACCGGTACCCCCGTCGGGGTGAGCCGGCCCGACACCAGCCCCTCGACGGCCCGGGCCGTCAGTGCGGCGGCGTCGTCGGTGGCACCGAGCAGGTCGGAGCGGGTCTCGGCGAGGCGGCGCAGGGCGTCGCCGAGGGGTCGTTGCTCGTCGATCGGGACGTCGGGGAGCACGGCCCGGCGGTGTGCAGCGCGGCCGCCGGCGACGGTCGCGAGGACTCCGGCGAGGAGGTCGGCGTCGACACGCTCGGGGTCGGGCCGGTAGGCGACGAGTCCTGCCTCCAGCGCGGCGGGGGAGTCGACGGCCCATGCCCCACCATCGGTGACGACGACGTCTCCCGGCTCGACGCGCACGCACCGGGGCCTGCCCACGGGGCCGGAGGCGGGGCGGCGACGGTGGACGTCGTCGGCGGTGAGGGTGGTGAGCGGGCGCGGCCCCGAGGTCGCCCGGAGGTACCGGACGGCGCCGTCGCGGTCGAGCGCCGACAGGGAGACCGACGGCAGTGAGCGGGTGGCGGTGTGCAGGTCGGGTGGCCGGAGCCGCAGCTCGCCGAGGACGCGGGCCCGGGCGGGGTAGCCGTCGGGGTCGAGCCGTCCGGGGTGGCGGGGCCCGACGTCGACGGCGTCGTCCAGCAGGTCCTCGACGAGCACGCGATGCCCGGCGACGTCGCCCGCGGAGAGGAACAGTGTCGACGGGTGGGCGTCGCCGGGGGCGTGGCGTCGCAGGATCCACAGGTCGGTGTCGGGCCCGGTGCCGACGACGCCGCACAGCTCGCCTCCCCGGAGCAGGGAGGCGCGGACGTGTCGGCCCCCGCGTCGCGACGCGGCCGCCGCCGGCATCCGGACGACGACGCGGCCACCCGGCCGTACCGCCCGCAGGCAGCGCTGGACCCAGGCGAGCTCGGGTTCGCCGCGCGGGGGAGTGCCGTGGGGCCAGGGGCCGTCGGCGTCGAGACGTTCGCCGAACGGCGGGTCGCAGACGACGGCGTCGGCGACGACGAACTCGTCGTCGAAGGCGTCCCCGCCGGTCAGCGTCGCGTCGCGGCGGTGGAGCCGGAGCCGGGCCGCGGCGACGAGCGCGCGGTCGGGGGCGCGGTCCATCCCGGCGACGCGTGGCGCGCCGGAGGCGACGAGGAGCCCGCCGGTTCCGCAGGCGGGATCGAGGAGGAGCTCGGCGGGACCGGCGAGGTCGAGCATCCGGGTGGCGACGTCGGGTGGGGTGGGCCGCAGACGTCGGGAGTCGGTCGCGATGTAGCGGGCGTGCAGCAGCTCGAACGCCTCGGCGTACCCGTACGAGTGGGCGACGTGCTCGGTGAGCTCCACGAACGAGGCATCCGCGCGCTCGGCGACGCCGGGAAGCAGGGGCTCGTCGTCACCGTCGCGCAACCACACGAGCAGGGCGCCCGCGCGGGCGACGACGTGGCCCAGCCCGAGCTCGCCACCCTCGGCGCGCATGCGTTGCCACATTCGCTCCAGCGCCGGCGTCTCGGTGGCCTTACCGTTGCGCCGCAACCATTCTTCGACGTCAGCGAGGTCGTAGCGGGGGCTGGCGGGGGTTCCGTCGACGGGGCGCGGGAAGTCGGCGTGACGTCGTCGCCAGTTGGAGACCGCGGCCCTGCTGACGCCACCCAACCGGGCGATGTCTCCCGCGCTCACGGTGGCGGCCTCGCTCACGCGCGCAACGATAATTCGCCACGCCGTGAGTTGTGAAGCGGTTACACAGCCCCCATACTTCGCGCCATGCCAGTGGCGCTGCGGTTCGCGATCGGCTCCGACGTGGGCCGCCGGAGGTCCGGTAACCAGGACTCCGCACTCGCGGGCAGACGGCTGCTCGTCGTCGCCGACGGCATGGGTGGGCACGCGCACGGCGAGCTCGCGAGCTCCCTGACCGTGGCGGCGTTCGCGTCGATGGACGAGGCGCTGCCCGACGACCTGAGCGGGGCGGACCTGACGGGCGCGCTCGTCGAGGGCGTCGAGGACGCGGCGAACCGGCTCGACGCCGGCGCCCGCCGCGACCCGGGTTCTCGCGGCATGGGGACGACGGTCGTGGCGCTGTTGTTCGACGACGCCCGGTTCGGCGTCCTGCACATCGGCGACTCCCGCATCTACCGGCTGCGCGACGGTGAGCTCACCCGCATCACCCACGACCACACGGTGGTGCAGGCGCTCGTCGACGAAGGTCGCATCACGCCCGAGGAGGCGGCGATGCACCCGCGGCGGTCGGTCCTGCTCCGCGCGCTGCAGGCCGGCAACGACCCGGACCCCGAGGTCTGGGAGGACGCCGCGGTGCCCGGCGACCGCTACCTGCTGTGCTCCGACGGGGCCACCGCGGTCCTCGACGACGCGGCCCTGCACGAGCTGCTGACCGGCGACCGGACGCCCGCCGACGTCGTGGGTGCCGTGATCGCGCTGGCCAACGAGGGCGGCGGCCCGGACAACATCACCTGCATCGTCGCCGACGCCGTCGAGACCGAGGACGGAGCGGCCGACGACGCTGCCGTCGAGACCGTCCTCGTGGGTGCCGCGGCGGAGGCCTCGGAAGCCGTCTGACAGCGCCTCCTCCACGAGGCCTAGCCTGGAGGTCATGGCGCAGACGACCGCCGGGCCCCCCGCGACACGGAAGGCCGGGACGTCATCGTCCGGGGCCGCCGGTCTCATCGGGCTCGGGGCGGGCATCGCGATGCTCGTCGCCGCAGGACTGACCGTGCTCACGGGCGCCCGCCCCGCGATCCTGCTGGGTCTGCCCGACCCCGGGGAGCTGACGACGGTCGCGTTGCCGGCCGTTCGGTCGCTCTCCGAGGTCGCGATGGTGCTGACGATCGGCTTCCTGCTGCTCGCCGCGTTCTTCGTGCCGCCCCAGAAGGGCGGCTATCTCGACGTGTCCGGCTACCGCGCCGTCCGGGTCGCCTCGTGGACGGCGTCAGCGTGGTTCGTCTGCGCGGTGCTCCTGGTGCCGCTCAACGTCGCCGACACCATGGGCCGGCCGGTGTCCGACGTCCTGAGTCCCGGGCTGCTCGTCGACCTGGTCCCCAAGATCTCCGCGGCGTCCGCCTGGTCGCTGACGGCCGTGTTCGCGCTGGTGGTGCTCGTCGCGACGCGGCTGGTGCTGAGCTGGGGCTGGACGGTCGTGGCGTTCGGCCTCGCAATGGCCGGCCCGCTGCCGGTGTCGCTCACCGGGCACTCGGCGGCGGGCGGATCGCACGACGTCGCCACCGACAGCCTGGTCCTGCACATCCTGGGCGCGTCGTTGTGGGTCGGTGGGCTCGCCGCAGTACTGGTCCTCGCGAGCAGCCGGGCCAACCGCGACCGCGCCACCGCCTTGTCGACGGCCGTGCCCCGCTTCTCGGCGCTGGCGCTCGTCTGCTGGGTGGTCCTGGCCGTCACAGGAGTGGTCAACGCCCTCGTGCGGGTGCCGTTGTCGGCTCTGTTCACGTCGGAGTACGGCGCGCTCGTCGTCGCGAAGACGGTGGCACTGATCCTGCTCGGCGTCCTGGGTGCGTTGCACCGCAGGCGAACCGTCGCCGCTGCCGCCGTCGGCCGCACGAAGGCCCTCGTCGCGCTGGGCGGCGTCGAGATCCTGTTGATGCTGGGGACGATCGGCCTCGCGGTCGCGTTGGGGCGCAGCGCCCCGCCCGACACCGGGGCCGCGCCGCCGAGCATCACCGAGGCCGTCATCGGGTACGACCTCGACGGTCCGCCGACCCTCGTACGCCTGCTCCTCGACTGGCGCTTCAGCCTGATCTACGGCTCGCTGGCGCTGCTGATGGTGGCCCTGTACGTGGTCGGGATCAGGAAGTTGCGACGGCGGGGCGACGCGTGGCCGGTCGGCCGCTCCATCGCCTGGTTCTGCGGGTGTGCGGTGCTGCTGCTGGCCACCAGCTCGGGCGTGGGCCGCTACGCGCCGTCGATGTTCAGCGTGCACATGGGTCAGCACATGATGCTGTCGATGCTCGCGCCGATCCTGCTGGTGCTCGGGGCGCCCGTCACGCTCGCGTTGCGCGCCTTGCCTCCTGCAGGTCGTGACCGTCCCGACGGGCCCCGCGAGTGGATCCTCGCCGCCGTCCACTCCCCGGTGGCGCGCTGGCTGACGCATCCGCTGATCACGCTGCCGCTGTTCGTCGGGAGCTACTACGCCCTGTACTTCTCGAACCTGTTCGAGGCATCGCTCAACCAGCACTGGGCGCACCTGGCCATGAACGCCCACTTCCTGCTGGTGGGCTGGCTGTTCTTCTGGCCTCTCATCGGGGTGGACCCGGCACCACGCCGGTTGCCACCGGTCGCCCGGCTGGGGGTGGTCTTCGCGTCGGTGCCGTTCCACGCGTTCTTCGGCGTCGCGCTGATGAGCTCGAACGAGATCATCGGCGGGACGTTCTACCGGGGCCTGGGCCTGCCGTGGGTGCCCGACCTGATGCGCGACCAGCAGCTCGGCGGTGGCCTGACCTGGGCTTCCGGCGAAATCCCCCTGCTACTGGTCATCATCGTGCTGCTCGTCCAGTGGTCACGCCACGACGAACGGTCGGCCCGGCGCGATGATCGCCGTGCGGATGCGGACGACGACGCGGACCTGAAGGCGTACAACGCGATGCTGAACCGCCTGGCGACGGGAACCCCTACGCCCACCGCGGAGGACGATGATTTCGCCAAGGTGGCGGCCGTCACTGTGAGCGACGAACGTCAGCGCTCCGAGCCGTCCGACGCACGCACCGGGACCTCGCGGACGGATGTCATTGCAGGTCAGGACGACCAAGGTGCGACGGGTCCACGCTGACGGCCGGCCCGGGGCGATCGACCGTTCGTCGCGGGCACGTCACGTGCTGGTAACCCAAAAATGCTTGTTTCCGCAGGTCAGCCCCTGTAAGAGGGGGGCGATTTGACGCCCCTCGGGAGGGGGGCGTAACTTTCTTCCTGTCAGCGAGACGCCGGACAGAACGGGCCCCACGGGGAACGGTCACCAGGCCCG
>NZ_BEGX01000051.1 GCF_002583555.1 Pseudonocardia sp. N23 | reverse complement strand
CTGGCTCGTCCAGATCCTCGAACGGATGGTGCACGGGCAGGGCACCAGTGAGGATGTCGAGACGATGCTCGACATCTGCGACAACATCCTGGGCCGTTCCTTCTGTCCGCTCGGTGACGGCGCGACGAGCCCGATCACCAGTGGCATCAAGTACTTCCGCCAGGAGTTCCTGGACCTGATCGCCGAACAGCCCGCGGTCCCGCGTCCAGAGCAACTCGTCGGCATGACTGCATGATGTAGTCGAGAAGTCGGCTATGCACCAGGTGGCAGCCGGTGGGGCGTTTGAGCACGTAGGCGCCCGTTGGTCGAGCCAGTGGCGGTGTCAGGGGGCACCGCAGCGTTCGCGCGCAGCGCCCCCATGGGCTTGCCCATCCAAGTGGGTCCACCCTCGATATCGAATCCATTGTGGAGCTGGTGGCAGTGTCAATGGCAATGACGGGCTCGCGTCGAGAGAAGGAGACCAAGACTCACCCGCGACGCCGCGTCACCATCGACCGAGCACCGTCGAGGCAATGACCGAGCATTGCCTTCCGCCTCATCGAACGGGCGGAAGTCCTCGAGCTGACGATTTCCGCGGAGGCGTTCGTGTTCTCGCCGGCGCCGGACTGCTGCATCTCATTACGGAGCGTGTGATGCTGGGACACCTGTTCCGGCGTAAGGGCTCGAACCAGCAGCACGGCGTTCGAGGAACACCGTGTCGCGCCAGCGTCCGTCGCGCTCGCCGATTCGTTCGCGCACGCCGACGGTGCGGTAGCCGGCGGAGTGGTGCAGGGCGAGGGACGCGCGGTTCTCGGGGAAGATTGCCGTCTGCAGGGTCCAGAGGCCGGCGTCGTCAGCGCCGCAGACCTGGCGGTGGATGAGCGCCTTCCCGATACCGCGGCCGCGTTGTCCGTCGCCGACGTAGATCGAGGACTCGGCGACGCCGGCGTAGACGGGGCGCGCGGACACCGGGCTCAGCGCCGTCCAGCCGACAACGTCGCCGTCGATCTCGGCGACCCAGCGGTGGTCGGGCAGCCAGGCGCGGTCGAGGTGGCGGCGGTCCGGGACCTCGGTCTCGAACGTGGCGTCGGCGGTGGCGATGCCCTCGCCGTAGATGCGGCGGACGTCGACCCAGTCCGTGTCGGTCATGGCGCGGACGGTGACGTCGGTCGGGAGGTCTTCGGGGCAGCACGGACGGGGCGCGAGCAGTCCCATGACGATGTCGGCGGCGTGGGGCAGGCCGGTGCAGCACGAAGGATCGACGGCGACGAGGGTGGCGTTGCCGTCGCGGCGCACGGTCACGAACCCGACGTCGGCCAGCTTGCGGACGTGGTGCGAGCAGGTCGACTGGCTGATGCCCAGCAGGCTGGCGAGGTCGCCGACGGTGATCTCGCGCCCGCCGGCGGCCACAGCATGCAGGAGCCGGACGCGGGTGGCATCGGCCAGGCAGGCGAACCACTCGGCGTAGACCCTGGCGTCGCCCGGTCCGAGCTGGCCCGGTGTGGTCGTCGAGACGTCGGTGATCGACAGTTCGGCTCGTCCGGTCTTGACGCTCATACCGCCATTATCGACGTCCATCGATGGTTGCGTCAATCGATCGACGTCGATACAGTCCGTGGCGGAATATCGATGAACGTCGATGAAGGTGGGACGTCGTGGGCGAGACAGAGTTGCCGGTCGTGGTGGTCGGCGCGGGGCCGGTCGGGCTGGCCGCTGCTGCGAGGCTTGTCGAGCGGGATCTGCCGGTGCTGGTGCTGGAGGCCGGTCCGGGTGCGGGGACGAGCGTGGGGCAGTGGCATCACGTCCGGCTGTTCTCCCGGTGGGCCGAGCTGGTCGACCCGGCGGCGGAGAAGTTGCTGGCACGCTCGGGGTGGACGGCGCCGGACCCGGAGCAGTACCCGACCGGCCACGAGTGGGCCGAGAGCTACCTCGAGCCGCTGGCGCGGGTGTTGGGGGAGCGGGTGCGGTTCGGCGCCCGAGTGGTCGGGGTCGCGCGCCGGGGTCGTGACCGGGTCGTGGACGCCGGTCGCGAGAGCGAGCCGCTGACTGTGCACGTGCTCGGAGTCGACGGCGCCGAGCAGCGGGTCGCGGCACGGGTCCTCATCGATGCCTCCGGTACGTGGACTGGCCCGAACCCGCTGGGTGCCGACGGTCTGGCGGCAGTCGGGGAGGCGCGGGCGACGGACCGGATCGTCTACCAGGTGCCCGACCTGGCCGACCCGGCCGTACGAGCCCGCTACGCGGGTCGTCGGATCGCCGTGGCGGGAAGCGGGCACTCTGCGCTGACCGCGCTGGTCGCGTTCGCGGAGCTGGCCGCGGAGGAGCCGGGCACGCACGTGGACTGGCTGCTGCGCCGCGGGCAGGTAGGCGACACGTTCGGGGGTGGGGAGGCCGATGAGCTCCCGGCGCGGGGTGCACTGGGCAGTCGGGCCGCGCAGGCGGTGGCGGCCGGCCACATCAGCACGGTGGCCGGGTTCCGCACCGCGAGCGTAGAGACGGTCGAAGGAGGCCTGGTCCTGGTCGGCGATGACGGCCGCCGGCTCGACCCGGTCGCCGAGGTCATCGTGGTGACCGGGTTCCGCCCGGACCTGTCATGGCTCTCGGAGCTGCGGCTGGATCTCGACCCGGTGCTGCAGGCGCCGCGGGCGCTGGCCCCGCTGATCGACCCGAACGTCCACTCGTGCGGAACTGTCTACCCCCACGGGGCACGGGAGCTGGCGCAGCCCGAGCCGGGGGTCTTCCTGGTCGGGATGAAGAGCTACGGGCGGGCGCCGACCTTCCTGGCCATGACCGGCTACGAACAAGTCCGGTCGGTCGTGGCGGCGATCGATGGCGACCAGGCCGCGGCCGAGCGCGTCGAGCTGGTCCTCCCGGACACCGGGGTCTGCGGCGGCGCCGGGGTGTTCGACGACCCGGACGCCGCGGCGGAAGGCCAATGCTGCGGAGCGCCGGCCCAGCCTGTCAGCCTGTCCATCGGACACCCACAGGACTGATCCGGGAGGAGCGAGCGTGCAGCAGACGAGCGCCGAGCCGCTGACCACCGGCGGACTGCGGCGGGTGCTCGCCGTGCTCTGCGTGACCGAGATCGTCAGCTGGGGCGTGCTCTACTACGCCTTCCCGGTCCTGGCCCCGTCGATCTCGACGGACACCGGCTGGCCGATCTCGACGATCACCGCGGCGTTCTCCGCCGGGCTGGTGGTGTCCGCGCTGGCCGGTATCTGGTCGGGGCGGCTGCTCGACCGGATCGGCCCCCGGCCGGTGATGACGGTCGGCTCGCTGCTGGCGCTACCCGCCGCCCTCGGGATCGCCTGGGCACCGACGCTCCCGCTCTTCTTCGCCGCGTGGGTGCTGGCCGGGTTCGCGATGGCAGGCACTCTCTACCCGCCGGCCTTCGCCGCCCTGACTCGCTGGTGGGGCCCGCGCCGAGTCCGCGCACTGACGATCCTGACGCTGTTGGCCGGGCTCGCCAGCACGATCTTCGCGCCGCTCACCGCCGCGTTGTCGGGACACCTGGGCTGGCGGCACACCTACGTCGTGCTCGCTGTGGTCCTGGCCGTGGTCACCATCCCCGGGCACGTGGTCGGACTTCGCGGCCGCTGGCCCGATCCCGATGCCGCCGACGCGGAGCTCGACAAGGACGGCGTCCCCGCTGCTGAGGCGCCGCGCGAGGTGGCGCGCAGCGGCGCCTTCCTGCTGCTGGTCGCTGCCATTGCGCTCGGCACGTTCAGCGCGTTCGCCGTTGTGGTCAACCAGGTGCCGCTACTGATCGAGCGCGGCCTGTCGACGTCCACCGCGGCATGGGCACTCGGCCTCGGCGGGCTCGGCCAAGTACTTGGACGGCTGTTCTACGGACGGCTCGACCGGACACTCAGCGTCAGGGCGCGAGGCGTGACAATCCTGGCGATGTCGGCGTTGGCGACAGCCCTGCTCGCCCTGGTGCCGGGTCCGGCTGGCCTCCTGATCGCTGTTGCGATGCTCGCCGGCGCGGCGCGGGGGATCTTCACGTTGTTGCAGGCGACCGCGATCAGCGACCGTTGGGGTGCCGCCCACTACGGCCGGCTGAACGGGTTGCTGTCCGCACCCTCGATGATCGCCACGGCGATCTCGCCCTGGGCGGGCGCGGCGCTCGCGGTGGCGTTCGGCGGCTACACGGCAGTGTTCTGGCTCCTCGCGGCCATCGCGGCCGCAGGAGCCGTGCTGGCAGTCGGATCGGTTCCCGCGTCGAGACTGCCGGCTGCGGCTGACGTCGGTCAGGACGTTCGACCTGATTGATGAGTTGTCCCCGTCACTCGATCATGGGTTGTGGCCATGCTTCGATATCCATGAAGATAGATGGGTGTCGAAGTCAATGCCATTGGAGGCGCCGCCGGTGAGCGGCCCGGTCCCGCTGAGCGCCGACGAAGCGACCACGCTCGCGGCCGCGTTCAAGGCGCTCGGTGACCCGGTCCGGCTCCGTCTCGTCTCCCTGATCGCGGCGCACGAGGGCGGCGAAGCCTGTGTGTGCGACCTGACCGGGGCATTCGAGGTGACAGGTCCGACGATCAGCCACCACCTCAAGGTGCTGCGCACGGCCGGGCTGATCGCCGGTGAGCGTCGCGGCACCTGGATCTACTACCGCGTCGTGCCCGACGTCATCCGGCACCTCGCCGACGTCCTCATCCCCACCTCGACGCCGCTGGCCAGCTGCTGCACGCCCGACGAAAGTGACAACCCCGAATGAGCGCCACCCCCGAGACCACCTCCGACCCCGCATCGGATCCTGCAGTCGCGAAGCGTCTGTCCACCCTCGACCGCTTCCTGCCCGTCTGGATCATCGCCGCGATGGTCGTCGGCCTCGGCGCCGGTCGTCTGATCCCGGGGCTCGGCTCGGCCCTCGACGCCATCGCTGTCGACGGTGTCTCGCTGCCGATCGCCCTCGGCCTGCTGATCATGATGTATCCCGTGCTGGCCAAGGTCCGCTACGACCGTCTCGGCACCGTCACCGGCGATCGCCGCCTGCTGATCACCTCGCTGGTCCTGAACTGGATCATCGGCCCTGCGGTGATGTTCGCGTTGGCCTGGCTCATGCTGCCCGACCTTCCGGAGTACCGGACCGGCCTGATCATCGTCGGACTCGCGCGGTGCATCGCCATGGTCATCATCTGGAACGACCTCGCCTGCGGCGACCGCGAAGCCGCCGCCGTCCTGGTCGCGATCAACTCCGTGTTCCAGGTCATCGCGTTCGCCGGGCTCGGCTGGTTCTACCTGTCGGTGCTCCCGGGATGGCTGGGCCTCCCACAGGCCGACCTCGACGTCTCCGCCTGGCAGATCGCCCGCTCGGTGCTGATCTTCCTCGGTATCCCGCTCGTGGCCGGCTACCTGACCCGCAGGTTCGGGGAGAAGGCCAAGGGCCGCGCCTGGTACGAGGAGAAGTTCATTCCGAGGATCGGCCCGTTCGCACTCTACGGGCTGCTCTTCACGATCATCATCCTCTTCGCGCTGCAGGGCGACGCGATCACCTCGCGGCCGCTCGACGTCGCCCGGATCGCGCTGCCGCTGCTCGTCTACTTCGCCGTGATGTGGTTCGGCTCCCTGGGCCTGGCCAAGCTCGTCGGCCTGCACTACGAGCGCTCCGCGACGCTCGCCTTCACCGCCGCGGGCAACAACTTCGAGCTCGCCATCGCCGTCGCGATCGCCACGTTCGGCGTCACGTCCGGCCAGGCCCTCGCCGGGGTCGTCGGACCGCTGATCGAGGTCCCGGTGCTCGTCGCCCTGGTGTACGTCTCGCTCGCGCTGCGGCGCCGCTGGTGGCCGACGCGGGCCGGCGCGGACCGCTGACCCACTTGGTCGAGGAGGCCCCGATGCCCGATGTTCCTGAGGTCCTGTTCGTCTGCGTCCACAACGCCGGACGGTCGCAGATGGCCGCAGCGCTGCTCCAGCACCATGCTCACGGCGCTGTCACCGTCCGCTCCGCGGGCTCGACACCTGCCGACGAGGTCAACCCCGCTGTCCGTGAGGTCATGGCCGAGATCGGCATCGACCTGTCGCACGCTGTCCCCAAGAAGCTCACCACAGACGCCGTCCAAGCCTCCGACGTCGTGATCACGATGGGCTGTGGCGACGCCTGCCCGGTCTTCCCGGGTAAGCGCTACCTCGACTGGGAACTCACCGACCCCGCCGGCAAGCCGGTCGACGAGGTGCGCCCGATCCGGGACGACATCGACCGCCGCGTCCGCGAGCTGCTGGCTGAGCTCACCGCACAGACGGGCACCTCGTGACCCAGCGAAAGCCGTCCGTCCTGTTCGTGTGTGTCCGCAACGGTGGCAAATCCCAGATGGCCGCCGGCCTGATGCGCCAGGCCGCAGGTGACGCGGTCGAGGTCCATTCTGCCGGAACCGATCCCGGCGAGAAGATCAACGCACTCTCAGCGGAAACGCTGGCCGAGGCCGGCGCGGACATGACGGGGGAGACTCCCAAGTCGATCGATCCCGGGCTCATCCGCCGCGTCGACCTGATCGTCACTCTCGGCCGCGATGCCCGAGTCGAGGTCCCCGAGGGCGTCGAGCTGCGCAACTGGGACACGGACGAGCCGTCCGAGCGCGGCATCGAAGGGATCGAGCGCATGCGCCTGGTCCGCGACGACATCGCCCGCCGCGTGGAGGCGCTGCATTCAGAACTCACCGCGCGGAACTGAGCGGCCCGGGGGTGCACGACCAGTCGCACGGGATCGCCTGCGTCTGCACTCCTGGCCGCGCGGCCGGGCAACGGATGATCGGCGCCAATCGGGTCTTGTCACGGCGGTCGGGGCCACGCTGCCGGAGCGGCTTGCCAGCGCTGAAGCAGCAGCCGGCCCTGGGTCCGGGCGCTGCTGCACTCGGTGTACGACCAACCCGACGCCGTCTCAGTGCACGCCCAGTTCGACCGGATCCTCGTCGCCGTCGCCGACCAGCTCCAGAACGTGTCGTCGCATCGAGCGGTCGTTCCACCGACCCGGTCGGGACCGATCCGGGGGCAGGCCGGGTCGAGGGCAACGTCTCCTCGGTCCGTCCCCGTCCGTCGGCCCACCGACGGCTCGTTCTTGACCGCTCATTCTTGGTGCAGGAGGTGATCGAGCTCGGCCTGCAACTCGTCGATTCGAGCGTGGAGCACCGCGAACTCGGCGTCGACCAACGCCGTCCCATCGGCTCCGGCGCAGCCGTGGTGATCGCGCCCGTCCCGACCGTGCGCACATCCGCGCCGATCGACACCGGCGGTGTTCTGGTCGCCTGTCCCGTCGTGCGGGTGCTCGAAGTGGCGCAACGGTGAGTCGTCGCCACTCACGGTCAGCCCACGCTCGCCGGACAGCGCGGCGAAAGACGCGCCGGTGAGCACAGGGTGGCCTTGGGCGCAGTCTCGGCACGACGGGGTCAGCTGGCACCACCCGGCCCGGCCCTCAGCCGTGTGGACGAACACCTCGGCGGCCCATCCGCATCGACACGGACCCATCCACACCCGACGAACCCGCTGTCGCGCATAACGCAAGCCCAGCTCGTGGCGACGGTAGCGCCCCGATGCCGCGACCTCGATCACGACGGCTCCGCTGTTCTCTGGTGCGGAGGTCAGGTCACGTGCAGCATCCCGCAAATGAAAGCAGTAGAAGCCGCACTTGCACATCCTGTTCGGTACCGGATGACTGGAATCGTTCAGGCACACCGCGTCGTCGACGGCCAGATAGACGATTCTCTTCCCGGCGCCGACTCCGCTGAACGCCGTTCGCGCACCGTTCGAGGAGACCACCGGATAGGCGATCTTGTAACCGGTCAGGGCCGTCTCGGAGCTCTCGTGTGCGCCGGACCTTCCGATCACGACCCGATCCGCGCGCCAGCGGTCGCCGGCGCCGGGACCGTCATCATCACACCCTGCGCCATGGCGTCAGGGTTTTCGCTCATTCGGGAGGCCGCGAGTGTGTCGTCAGAGATTGCACCCGGCTCGGAGCCGGTCGGTGTGAACTCCACCTGGTCCTCCGCGGTCCCGTCCGCGATGTGCTTTCCGAGTTTCATGATCTCCTCCTTGGATTGATATTGCGATGGCGCGGCTGCTGTCGCCGCAATGGAGCTGTGTGGTGGCCGTACGGGTACCCCCCCGCGCTGATCGCGGCGGTGCGCCGCACTCCTGACGAGCTCCGGGCCCGCGAGGGGGAACCACGTCCGGTCGCTGCGTGGTCGATCGTCGTCCGGTCGGCTGCGGCGCGCGGTGGCCGAGGTGTCTCACCCGACGGTGATCCTGACTGTGGAACTGCCACATCTGCTTCGTCGTGCGGTCGCGTCCGATCCGCATCTCGACCTCGATCACGGTCAGCGCGGTCACGAAACCGGGCAGGCGAGCGCCACCGTCATGTTCTCTTTCATGACTTCCTCTTTCAATCGTATCGTGACACGATACTAAAATATCGCGACCTGATGCAAGTGGGAGACGTGGCAGTGAGCCCAGGCCGGCGGACTGCTGGAACGGGTACGCGACAGCGAAGACGCGCGGACCGTGCGATTGCGCCTCACGGAGTCGGGAGAGCAACGGATCATGCAGCCAAGCGAGCTTCACTTGGTCGAACTGGGTCGCTCGGAGCCGATGCTGCGCCACCTCCTCGCCAGGCCCGTCCAAGGCTGGACACGACATTGCTGCTGAGCCGTCGCTGCCCGGCTGAGCGGGAGCGACTGGCGCGTACAACAGCTCACGACACAGACCGAGTTGTCCGGCTGACGGGGGTCACGTCAACACTCGCCGGCCAGCACTACCGGGCTTGACCTCTACGTGGGCGCCGACTGGCTCTTCTCACCACTCGATGGACCGGGCATACCCTCACGCGGCGGTCGCGGCGACCCGTGGGGTGCTTCCGTTCCCGTCCGAGCGACGTCGTCGGGTCGCTCCGGTAGGAGGTGGCCACCCTCGTTCTCCCACGCAAGCTCCGGTGAGGAGCTCCGGCCCGACGGGGCCGGCACGAGGTGGGTGAGGTCATGGTTCACCGGGCGGCCCTGTGCGCATGCGTTCATCGCCCTGTCCCCTTCAGCTCGTCAGCTGTGTTTTGCGACGGTGAGCAGGACGGTGGAGTCCTCGAGGGCGTCGAGGCTGTGTCGTGCAGCGGGCACGGTGAGCAGGTCCCCGGCCAATCCTTCCCACCCGTCCGTACCGGCGCGTAAGCGCACCCGGCCGTGCAGGACGTACACGGTGGCGTCGCCGGGACCGTCGTGCTCGTCGAGGCCGCGGCCGGCGGCGAGCGCGATCAAGGTCTGGTGCAGCACGTGTTCGTGGCCGCCGAACACGGTGCGTGCGCTGCGCCCGCTGGAGGCGGCCCGGGCCAGCTCCAGTTGTTCGCGGGTGAGGGCGGTCAACGAGGCCTTCTGTGACATGGACGTACACCTTCCGAACGTCGTGTCCGTGGTTCTCGGGTGGGTGGTTGTCGGAGGGCTCGGCGGTGGCCGAAGAACTCGTGGTCGGGGTTGTAGCCGCCGTAAGCGCCGCCGAGCTCGGCGAAGTCGGCGACGAACTCGATGCTGTCGATCCATTCGACGTGTTTGAACCCGGTGGATCTCGGTGGCCATGGACACCCCGCCCCACTCTGCGATGCCGGCCCAGCCCTGGACGCAGAAGTGCTGGGTGACCGACCGCGGCCAGGGGATCGGCGTGACCGTGCTCGGACGTGCCGGGTAGGTCAAGGCATTCGGTGCGGACGGACGGCTGACGGCAGCGCGGTGCCATCACAACTCGACGAGGATGTGGCCGAGACCGCTCGTCGACCGGCTCGACGCTGAATCGCCGACGGTCGGTGCGCCGCTGCGAGGTCGCACAGGCCAACCGTGCCGTGCCCGTGCCCGGCGCCGCGACCATCGGTCGCACGCGGGCGAGATGAACGCTGTTCTCCGGATCGGGGAACCGCTCGACCTGCGCCGACCACGCCGCGGCCAGCGCAACGACGAGATGGTGCGCTGCGCCGCAGCTGAGCAACAGGTCGCGCCCGTCAGCGACGATCGTGATGAGGTGCCGGTCCGGGTCGGCGAACAGATCCACACCGTCGGTGGTGCCGGCACGCCACCGCCACGGCAGGGAGCTGTACACCGACGGTGCCCGCGCCGCGGACCCGACTTCCCGACGCAGGCTTGCCGGATCGGGAAGGACAGCCCGCACAATGATCGACGCCACAGCTTCGCTCATCTCTGCCCGGTCACCGCCGACGGTGCGGCCGAACCGGGCGCCCTCCCGCCCAGAGGGCGGTGTCGGGCAGCACGAGCAGGCCCATCTCGTCGTCGGCGACCATCCCGGTCGCGTCGAGCAAGACCTGCCCTGCCGAGGGTGAGGCCAGCCGTCACCGCGCCATGCAGTGTCCCCATTTCGGTCAGTGGCAGGGGTCCGGTTTGTCGGATCAGGCCGACCGGGCCGGGAGGCCCGACAGCGGTGGCCAGGCCAGGCCCTGCGCGTGTGCGAAGCGGCCGTCAGCATGGCGCACACACTCGTCATCCCCGTCCTTCGGCCGCTGGCGACTTCTCGCTGCGGGCGCCCACCAGGGTCTGGGGTGTCGTCATTGATGATCGGCCGGCGCAGTGCCGGACGACCAATCTCGCTCGATCGGGCCCAGCCTAGCCCCCAGCCACGACACCTGCAGACTTCTCGACGGCCTGGGCGAGCACGATCGCGTCGCCCGCCAGGGCGCCAGTCGATCGCCGCCATCGCGAAGAGTTTCGGGATCTCCGAATCTGGACTGACTGTTGCGGACCGTTTCACAGCGGGCCTGCGCATGATGCCGTTGCTGAAGGCGACCGTGATCGGCTGTGTCGACCCGCGTCGGCCCGACCGACGTCCTGGGAACCGAGCCGGGCGAGGACGCTGCGATCCGCAACGTCGGCGGACACATCACCCCGGCGGCGGTGGCCGGTGAAGCTCCGTGCGGTGAGACAGGCCGCGGGTGGCGATCTCGTGCCCGGGTGAGAGCTCGTGGTCCTGCCCCGCAGCGACTGCGGGATCACCCGGCTGGAGGGTCGGCCGGAGATGCTGGCTGCCTGCTTCGACGTCGGGGAGTCCGGTCTCGTCGAGACCGTCGTGGCGCCGTGACCTCCGGCCGGGAGCTGGTCGAGCGCAACGCCCGCTTCGCCGCCGACGACTTCGTCGAGGTCAGCATCACACTCACGACCGGGGTGAGAGCCCGACGAGTCCCGGGTCGAAGCCGGCGCGCGCCACGATCGACGCCGCCGCGGCGGTGACGATCAGACCGGCGTCCCGCTCCTGGCCGTTCGCCAGCACGATCGCCGCGCTGTCGGGGCCCTCGCGGTGCGCCATCAGGAAGTCGTAGAGCAACCAGTCGAGTGCGCATGCCACGGCGAACGGGTCGGCGCCCTCCGACTCCGCTCCCGCCATCACCGACCGGAGCGCATCGCGGTGTTCCTGCCGGGCAGCATCCTTGTTCGTGCCCGAGCTGTCGAACAGCAGTGTCGACAGGGTCAACGGGTACCGCATGCCGGATTCCGTCCGCACGATCCATCGGCCGCCGGCCCATGGCCTGTCGGGATCGACCTGGACCATCTCCCCGAATCCACCGACCATACCCACCACGGGATCGTCGAGCTCGCCGTCGAAGGGGGCGGGACCGAGCAGGTCCAGGGGAAGCCTGGCCCGGATGGAGAACAGTGCCGCGGTGCCGATGATCTGGCCGGCTCGGACGTCCGTAGCGATGCCGGTGAGCTCGACCGCGAGCGCGAACTCGTGACAGAGCCGGTCCAGGGCGCGGTGCAGCTCCAGCAGCCCCTCCCGCTCCCCGTGATCGGCCGGGCGGCGCCCGCCGCCGAGAAGATCTCCGAACCGCTCCGCGGCGATGATCAGCGCGTCGTCGAGGGCGGCCAGGTGTGTGGCGACCAGCCGGTCCGCCTCGTCGTCGTCGATCACCAGTGCCTGCAGCGTGCTCGGCCGCCCGTCCGGGGTCGCCCACCGGAAGCCGATCTGGCCGTCGGACTGGAGGATCCGTGGCCTCACCGGGAGCGCTCTTCGCCGAGTCGCTGATTGGTGACGCGCAGCTGGCGCACGGTGCCGGCCTCCAGCGCGCGAACCTGGCGCGGTTCGAGCCGGTCGCAGACCTGACCCCAGTGCACAGCCACCTCGTCACCGACGGCGAGATCCGGCACCGCGCTGTACCCGTCGACCCGGACCGACACCCGGGTCACCGCGGGTGCGGACATCGTGAGCATGCCCGAGCGGATCTCGAGCTGCCGGGACCGCACCTGCGCATCGCCCTCGTCGCGGGAGAGCACGGTTCCCCAGGAGATCCGGCAGCTGTCCAGGACGTGCAACGGCTGATCGTCGTGTCCCGTGCCGAGCAGCCGGGACCACGGGTAGACCCCGAAGACGTGGAAGCAGTGGTTACCGGCTGCCTCCCGCAGCAGCTCGGGGGACAGGTGCGCCCAGTAGTGGCCGGCCTGCGGACCGATGACGGCGAGCAGCTCCGTGCCGAACTCCTGCGGATCGAGATCGGCCCCGACACCCCCGCCCAGCCAGTACGACTCGACCAGCCGGTGATCCATCGGGTCCTCGATCCCGGTCATCCGCGAGAGCACCTGCAGGTAGGGCCAGGCGCCGGAGAACCGTCTCGCGGCCGCCCGCACGTCGGCGTCGGAGCCGCGCCGCAACGCCGCGGCGTCCGGTGGACCGCAGTAGCCGAGCGCGTTGGGTGCGAAGGCGTAGCGCGCGAACAACTGCGTCCCGCGCGTGTCCGTCCCCGCTGTGGCCGTCACGACAACCCTGCCTGCCCCACCAGCGCAGCGGCGTCGCGGTGCAGCCGACCGAAGTTGTAGTAGGCCGCGCACGCCCCCTCCGGCGACACCATGCAGGTGCCGATCGGGGTCTCCGGGGTGCACGCGGTGCCGAACACCTTGCACTCCCACGGTTTGAGCACGCCCTTGAGCACCTCGCCGCACTGGCAGGACTTCGGGTCGGCCACCCGGATGCCGGGCATCGCATACCGCAGCTCGGCGTCGAACTCGGCGAAGTCGTCGTGCAGCTTCAGCGCGCTCTGGGAGATGAAGCCGAGCCCGCGCCACTCGAAGTGCGGGCGCAGCGCGAACACCTGTCCCATCAGGGCGAGTGCCGCGGGATTGCCCTCCGGGTGCACCACCCGCGAGTACTGGTTCTCCACCTCGCAGCGGCCCTCGTTGATCTGCCGCAGCAGCATCGCAACGGAGGCGAGGATGTCCAGCGGCTCGAACCCGGCGACGACGATGGGCTTGCCGTAGACCTCGGGCACGAACCGGTAGGGCCGGTTCCCGACGACGGTCGAGACGTGCCCCGGACCGAGGAACCCCGACAGCCGCAGGTCGGGTGAGTCCAGGATCGCCTTGATCGGCGGCACGATCGTGACGTGGTTGCAGAAGACGCTGAAGTTCGTGACGCCCAGCTCGCGGGCCCGGACCAGCGTCACCGCCGTGGACGGCGCGGTGGTCTCGAAGCCGATGGCGAAGAAGACGACCTGCTTGCCGGGGTTGTCGACGGCGAGCTTCAGCGCGTCCAGGGGCGAGTACACGAACCGCACGTCCGCGCCGCGGGCCTTGGCGTCGAGCAGGCTTCCGCCGGATCCCGGGACGCGCATCATGTCGCCGAAACAGGTGAAGATCACGTCCGGCTGCCCGGCCAGCCAGATTGCGTCGTCGATCCGGCCCATCGGTATCACGCACACCGGGCAACCGGGACCGTGCACCAGCTCGACGCTGTCCGGCAGCAGGTGCTCGATGCCGTGCCGGTAGATCGTGTGGGTGTGCCCTCCGCACACCTCCATGAACTTGAACTGCTCGCCGTCACCGGCGGCGGCTGCGAGCTTCGTGATGGCCCCCAGCAACGCCCGGGCGGCCGCCGGGTCGCGGAACTCGTCGACGAAACGCATGGTGGACTCCGTAGTCAGATGATCGAGACAGTCAGATGATCGACGACGTGTCGAAGGCGTCGATCTCGTCGTCGTAGGCCGTACCGAGCTTCTGCACCGCTGCCAACGTGAGCAGCGCCTCGGTCTCGTCGATCTTCGCCATGGCGAACCCGACGTGGACCAGCACCCACTCGTCGGGTTCGGGCATGTCCTTCTCCAGCAGCCGCACACTGATCGTGCGCTGCACGCCGCTGACGTCGACCTTCGCCAGGAAGTTCACCGCGTCGGTGATCTCCACGATCCGTCCCGGAATTCCCAGGCACATGGTGACAAGTCCTCTCTCAGCAGATTCGCGGCAGCGGGTCGCCGACGAGCATGTCGACGATCCGGGTGCCGCCGAAGCCGGTGCGGAGCACCACGGTCGCCTCCGGCTCCGCAACGACCGTGCCGATCTCTGCGGCACCGTCACCGAGCGGCTGCGATCGCAGCGCCGTCAGGCCGGCCTCGGCCTCGTCCGGTGCCACGACGGCCAAAAACTTGCCCTCGTTGGCGACGTAGAGCGGGTCGATGCCGAGCATCTCGCACGCCCCGTTCACCACCGGCCGCACAGGGAGCCGCTGCTCGTCGAGCACGACACCCAGACCGCTGGCCTGAGCCAGCTCGTTGCAGACGGTCCCGACACCGCCACGGGTCGGGTCGCGCATCCACCGGGTGGACGGAGCAGCCGCCATCAGTGCCTCGACCAGCGGGCTCACCGCCGCCGTGTCCGAGCGGATGTCGGCCTCGATCGCGAGATCGCCACGGGCGAGCATGACGGCCATCCCGTGGTCGCCCATCGTCCCGGAGAGCAGGACCTTGTCTCCGGGGCGCACCGCGGCCGCCGACAGCTCCCGTCCGGCCGGCACGACACCGATGCCGGCGGTGGTGATGAACAGCCCGTCGGCCGCGCCCTTCGGCACGACCTTGGTGTCGCCCGTGATGATCTGCACGCCCGCAGCGGCAGCCGCGGCGGCCATGTCGGCGACGATCTCCTTGAGCTCCGCGATCGGGAAGCCCTCCTCGAGCACGAACGCCGCCGAGACCCACGACGGCACCGCTCCGGCCATCGCCAGGTCGTTGACGGTGCCGTGCACGGCCAGATGCCCGATCGAACCACCGGGGAAGCGCAGGGGCTGCACCACGAACGAGTCGGTGGACATCGCCAGCCGCTCGCCGCTGGGCAGCGTGACCACGGCGCCGTCGCCGAGCGACTCGAGCAGCGGGTTGCGGAACGCCTCGACGAACACCGCGTCCACCAGCGCCGCCGACGACTTCCCGCCCGCGCCGTGGGCCAGCGTCACGATCTCGTCGCGCAGCCGCGGTCGGCGCCTGCGGAACGCCTCGATCCGGTCGATGACCTCACCCTCGGCGAAGGTCGGACCTGACGACAGGTACTCGCTGACCGTCCCGCTCATGACTCGTCCGTCCCGTGCTCGTGCACCGTGGCCCACAGCTGATAGCCCAACAGCGCTTGCGACTCCTGGATGCGGTGCACGCTCTGCGAGCGAACCACGAAACACACGTCGACATCGCGGCTCGCGGCGAACTGCCCCCCGTCGTAGCCCGCGAAGCCGACGGTGTACATGCCGCGCCGCTTCGCTTCCCGCAGCCCGGCGGTCAGATCGGCAGAGCTGCCGCTGGTCGACATCGCCACCGCGATGTCCCCGGCGTCGCCCCGGGCGATCAGCTGCCGGGCGAACACGAGCTCGAAACCGACGTCGTTGCCCAGAGCGGTGAGGATCGCCTGGTCGGCGGTCAGCGACCAGGCAGGCAGCGCGCGCCCCTCGGGAGGACGGGCGAACAGGGCGGCCAGCGTGCCGGCGTCGGTCGAGCTTCCGCCGTTCCCGAAGGTGAACAGCCGCCCGCCCGCAGCGAACCGCCGCGCCATCTCAGCGCCGGCTGCCGCCAGCCCGTCCGCGCCTGCCTCCAGCGTGGCCCGGCGCAACGTCGCGCTCTCGACGGCCTTGGCGCGCGCCGACGCCGCGAGGTCGGCGAGCAGGGGCTGGGGGTCACGTTCCTGCGCATCGATGAAGGGGTAGAGGAAATCGGTCGCCTCTCCGGCCCCGGTCGGCTGTGTCATTCGCCGTCCTCCTCGCGCACCGTGCTGATCGCCATGCCCGCGTGTACGAGCAGGAGCTGGCCGGGCTCGACCGGCTCGACGAGCACGGTCGCGACCGACTCGATGCCCTCTGCGGTACGGACCCTGGCCGATCCGGACCTGGACGGCGACACGACCTCGCCGAGCCTCCCCTCGTCGCTGCACGTGATGCACACCTCGTCGGTGCACTCCGCGGGATCGGCCACCAGCAGGCCGGGGTGCTCGAAACACACGTGCGTCAGCTCCCAGAGCAGGTGGTAGAGCAGCACGAACCCGCCCGTCGCCGGCACCCGTGGGTCGGGATCGTCGATCCACAGCACGTGGTCGGCCGCGCCCGCGGGCGGCCGCGCTCCGCTGCCGATCCAGATCGTGGTGGCACCCCAGGCCGGAGCCCGACGCATGATGGCGCGGACCTCCGCGTCGGCTGCACTCGCCACCGCGACCACGATGTCGCCGGAGCGGACCGACACGCGGGCGGTCCCCACGAGGTCCCGTCCGGTCAGCGCCACCGCGGGCAGGGCCTTCTTCCCCACGATCACCGGGTGCACGAACTCGACGGCGATGTGCTGCGCGTGCGGTTCCCATGCCGGCGCCAGGCACCACATCGTGGCACCGGCCGAGAACCCACGGGCCAGTGCGAACGACGCCGCGGCGAGATCGGCCGACAGCCCCTCGTCGAGAGCCTGGTCGACCACGGTCGTCATGACGGAACCACCCCTTCGTCGCCGAAGACGCCGTACTCGGCCATCGTCGCGAGCGTGAGCCGCGCCGAGTCCTCGTCGATGCGGCTCAGCGCGAACCCGGCATGCGCGATGGTGTACTCACCGACCTGCAGGTCCGGCAGGTAGGCCAGGCAGAGTCTCTTCACCTCGCCGGGGAACTCCACCCGCGCCATCCGGGCGCCGGACTCCTCGTCCCAGATCTCCATCACCCGTCCCGGGATTCCCAGACACATCGCTCAACCCTCCTGATCCGACGCCGGATCGGCTGTCGCCGCCAGCACCGACACCGCAGCTTGTCCGAGCGCCAGGCCGCCGTCGTTGGGGGGCACCAGACGGTGGGTCAGTACCTCGTACCCGGCCGCTGCCAGGCGCCGACGGCATTCCTGCAGCAGCAGTACGTTCTGGAAGACCCCGCCGCTGAGGCCCACCGTGCGCACGGTCCCGCCCACCTGGCCGACCACCGTCACGACCGCGGCCGCCACGGCGACGTGGAACGCTCTGGCGAGCTGCGCAGGCGCGAGTCCGGCGCGCAGCGCCCTGACCGTGTCCCGCACGAGCGGGGCCGCATCGATCGAGCCGTCGGCGTGGACGGCCAGGCTCGGCCACGCCACGTCCACGGCGAGGTCGTCCGCCTCGGCGGCCAGTACCTCCAGCTCGATGGCGGCCTGGCCCTCGTAGCCGGTCCGGTGGCGGACGTCGAGCAGCGACGCGACGGCGTCGAACAGTCGCCCCATGCTCGTGGTGGGGACGCATCCCACTCCCGTGTCGAGCTGCGATCGCAGCGCGGCGAGCTCCGCGGGCACGGCGGCACGGACCGGCGCCAGGTCGTCGGTCCACTCGACGCCGGCTGCTCTCGCGTGGGACAGCGCCATCAGCCAAGGATTGCGCACGGCGTGGTCCCCGCCGGGCAGCGGGACCGCTGCGAGGTGCCCGGCGCGGACGAACCGGTGGCTGTCGCTGCCCAGTACGAGTATCTCGCCGCCCCACACGGTCGCGTCGTTGCCGTAGCCGGTGCCGTCGAACGCGACGCCGATGATCGGGACGCCGAGCCGCCCGTGCTCGGCGAGCAGGGACACGATGTGCGCGTGGTGGTGCTGGACGAGGTCCAGCGGGCGGTCGCCGGCGTGGCGCTCGGCCCAGGCGCTGGTCAGGTACGAGGGGTGCAGGTCGGCGACGAGCCGCGCGGGCGCGCCCCGGAGATCGCAGAGCTGGGCGACGGACCGCTCGAACGCCTGCAGCGTCTCCAGCGTGCCCATGTCCCCGACGTGGGCCGAGCAGAACGCCCGCCGCCCGTCGGTGAGGCAGAAGGTGTTCTTCAGCTCGGCGCCGACCGCGAGCACGGGGGGCCCGTCGAGCCGCAGGTCGACCGGCAGCGGGGCATAGCCGCGCGAGCGGCGGATCGGCAGTTCGTGGCCGTCGACCACCCGCACGACCGAGTCGTCGCACGGGACGTGGATCGGCCGGTCGTGGTCGAGCACTCCGTCGCACAGCGCGGGCAAGCGGTTCGCCGCGTCCTCGGTGGTGAAGCAGATCGGCTCGTCCGAACGGTTCGCGCTGGTCAGCACGACCGCCTCCGGGGCGGGAGCGTCGGCGCCGGGCACCGGGGCAAGTAGGAGGTGGTGCAACGGCGAGTACGGCAGCACGATCCCGAGCAGCGGACTGCCAGGTGCGACGCCGTGGGCCACCGGCGCGCCGCGCCGGCGGCGCACGAGCACCACAGGGCGGGCGGGCGAGCACAGCACCGCCGCCTCCGCGGAGTCGATCTCGGCGTACCGGCGGGCGACGTCGAGGTCGCGGACCAGCACGGCGAACGGCTTGCCACCGCGGGCCTTGCGGGAGCGCAGGTCCGCCACCGCGGACTCGTCGTGCGCGGCACAGGCAAGGTGGTAGCCGCCGATACCCTTGACCGCCACCACGCGGCCGGAGCCGATCGCGCGCTGGGCCGAGGCGAGCGCAGCGTCGGCGCCGGTGACCCGGTCTCGTCCCTCGGCTGGCCCTTGTCCGTCGGTGAACCACAGGGAGGGCCCGCAGTCGGGGCACGCGACGGGCTGCGCGTGGAAGCGCCGGTCGGCGGGATCGTGGTACTCGGCGGCGCAGCGGTGGCACAGCTCGAAGTCGGCCATCGTGGTGTCGGGCCTGTCATAAGGGAGTGCCCGGATGATGGTGAACCGCGGGCCGCAGTTGGTGCACGTGATGAACGGGTGCCGATGGCGGCGATCGACGGGGTCGAACAGCTCGCGCAGACAGTCGTCGCACACCGCGACGTCCGCCGGGACGGCGGTCGCCGCGCCGTCGCCCGCCCGGCTCGCGACGATCCGGAAGGGCGCATCGCGATCCGGCTCCGGCGGTACGTCCGCCCAACCGACATCGGCGATCGCGGCGAGGGGCGGCGCCTCGTCGCGCAGCCGCCGGACGAACTCGTCGATCGTCGGGGCCGCACCCTGGACCTCGATGAACACGGCGGCGGAGTCGTTGCCGACCAGCCCCCCGAGGCGAAGCTCGCTGGCGAGCCGGTGGACGAACGGGCGGAAGCCCACGCCCTGGACCACCCCGGTGACGGTGAACCGGCGGCGCGTCGGTGCGAGTTCCACAGCGGTGGCGTCCATCAGTGCCGCCGCCAGATCACGACGCGGTTGTTCCCGGAGTCGGACACGGCGAGGCGGTCGCCGTTCAGCGACAACCCGTACGGCCAGCAGAGTGTGTCGTGCTCGACCGCGGTCCACCGGTTCTCCCCGTTGGTCGCGAACGTCGGCTGTGCCAGCACGTGGTCGGCGCCGCGACCATCGGAGGGCACGCCGTCCCAGAGCAGCACCCGGTTGTTGGCCGTGTCGGCGACTGCCAGCCGCTCGTCCACACCGGGCGTCCCGTCGAGGCCGACCGCGTAGGGGAACCGGAAGCGCTCGTTGGTGTGCGGCCCGTACGGCCACTCGTCGGCGCCGTCGAACCCGCTCTGGCCGAGCACGAACGTCGCAGGAGCGTCGGTGTCGGGCAGGGGCGACCAGCCGAGGAGCCGGTGGTTGCCGGCGTCCGCGACGAGCAGCAGATCATCGCGTCCGGCGATGTCGTGCGGCCAGCGGAAGCTCGCGGCTCCCGCCGCCGCGCCGCGGTTCTCGTCGCGCGCCGCGGGGTCGGGCTGGCCGAGCAGCACGTCGGCCGGGCGGCCCGGCTCCGGCAGCCCGCCGTCCCAGCCGAGCACGCGCCGGTTGCCGGTGTCGGCGATCCAGAACCGGTCGCCGACCATGGCGATCCCGAACGGCCAGTACAGGGACGACGCCGAGCAGGTGCTGCCCCCGTTCGGCTCGACGGAGCCTGCGTCCGGCTGCCCGAGCACCATGTCCGGTGCCACGTCGTCGGTCCGGGGCACCTCGTCCCAGACGAGGATGCGGTGATGCCAGGCATCGGCTACGACCAGCCGCCCGTCGTGCACCAGCACGCCGGTGGGGAGGTGCATCCCGCGCTCCGGGCCCCGCCCGCCTGCAGCGGGTCCCTCGGTCGTGCCGTCCGGCTGCCCGAGCACGACGTCGGCCGGCTGTTCGTCGGTGTCGGGGACACCGTGCCAGATCAGCAGGCGGTGGTTGCCGGAGTCGGCGACGATCAAATGGTCCGCATCGAGGAAGACCGCACGCGGCGAGTACATCCACGCCATCGACGGCGCCGCCTGCGGCAGCGCGAGCCCACCCGTCGCCGGTGCGCCGAGCCAAGTCTCCGGCTTCCAGCCGTCGGCAAGGCTGACCCCGGGCTCGGGGTCGAGCCGTGCGGGTCTGCCGCCGACGTTGTGCCGGACGGTCAACCGGCTCATGTCCCGACCCGGATCCACACCTGATCATCGTCCACCCGCATGGGCAGCTGCTCGAGCTGGGCGCCAGGAGAGGAGAGGCACTCACCCGATGTCGCGTCGTAGCAGAACCCGTGCCACGGGCAGGTCAAGGTCCCACCTGCGGTATCGATCAGCGCATCGTCGAGCGGCAGGCCCTCGTGCGCGCACTCGTTGCGGTACGCGGTGAGCCGCTGGTCGAGATTCACCACGATCACCTGCGCCTCCGCGCCGGACTCCGAGGTGAGGTCGAACCGGCTGATGGCGCCGTCCGGTATGGCGTCCGCGCTCGCGGCGCGCACCCAGCCCTCCTTCGCCGGGTCGGGCCCGACCCACAGTGCGTCGACCGGGATCAGCGTCGGGGAGGGCTCGTTGGGCAGCACCTCCACCGCCGTGACGGACGGCACGCCCTCGATCATGGCGCTCTCGACGAGGTTGCGCAGGGTCACCGAGGACATGGAGCACCCGTTGCAGGCGCCGGAGAGCCGGACGAACGCGGTGCCGTCCTCGATGCGGACGAGCGTGACGTCGCCGCCGTGGCTCTGCAGCTGCGGGCGCACCTCGACCAGCACCCGGTTCCCCAGCGTCATGGGGTCCGGCCGCACGATCTCGTGCAGGGACAACAGCAGGTGCACGACCGGGTCGTCGACCAGGTCGAACAGCACCGGCCGGGCCCCGTCGTCGGCCTTCATCCGGCGCACGATCGTCACCAGACCCGCCCGGTGAACGGCCTCCACCGCGGCCTTGAGCTCCTCGGCGACGGACCTGGCCGCAGGCTCCAGCTCCGCGAGCGCGCTCACCGCCCGGTCGACGCGGCCGGCCAGCTCCTCGAAGGTGGGGTCGGCCCCGGTCGCGGCGGTCGGCGTCGCGTTCGGTGCAGTGGTGGTGTCCGCCGATGTCTCGGCGACGGTCGTCGACATGGTCGTCTCCTCGTCAGTCCTGCGGGCGGTCGGCAGATCGATCGGCGGTGCGCGCGAGCGCGGCCTCACGGGCGATCTCGTCCAGGACACCGCGCACGGCGCGCACCGACTCCTCGTCGGTGTGCTCCTCGAAGAGGAAGCGCGCCTCGTACAGCCGCGCCTTGGCATCGTCGAACATGCCGAGGTGCGCCAGCACATTGCCCTGGTTCGCGAGGACGCGGGCCCGGCCGAGCGGGTCGGTGTCCCGGTCGCGGGTCTGCAGCACGCCCTCGTAGAGCTCGACGGCCTCGACGAGGTTCTCGGCCTGGTGCTTCGACGGGGTGTAGACGAGGGAGTTGGCGAGGTTCAGCTGCAGGCTCGCCCATTCCGCCGGATGGTCCTCGCGGGTGTAGACCGTGAGCGCCGACCGCAGCGACTGGGCGGCGATGCCCAGTCGCAGCTGGCCGGATGCCTCGGTCATGGGCATGGTCAGGTAGGCGGTCGCCAGTCCCGCGTGGGCCGCTGCCCAGGTGGTCGGGGCCTCCTCGCTCTGCACCAGCTGGAGGGTGGAGTGGTAGTGCGGGATCGTCGCGGCGAGCAGCTCGGGACGATCCCGGGCCTGGTCGTGCAGGGCACCGGCGAGGCCGAGGTGGATCTCCGCCCGACCGATGCGCAGGTCTGATGCGTCGGCGAGCAGCTTCAGCGCGCGTTCGAACCGTTCGACGCAGGCCTGGTTGTCCCGATCGCGCAGGATCGAGCCCGCCGCCCCGTGGAGCAGGCCGGCCAGTGGCGGCGACACCGGTTCTGCGGACGCGACGGCCCGGTCCAGTAGTGCGACGGCGGCCGCGTCGTCGCCCGTGCCGAGCGCTGCGGTGGCCTGGGCGGACAGCACCATGGCCGCCAGCTCGCCGTCGAGCGATCCGACGGCGGGGGGCACGTCGCTGCGGCCGAGTACGAACTGCACCAGATCGACGAGCGGGCCGAGTGCGCCGAGCTCGGCGCGCAGCGCGTCGGGGTCGGCGGCGTCCGGGTCGAGGACGAAGCGGTTATACCGCGTCAAAGCGTCTCCGGGGCCGTCGACGTCCAGCGCGGCGAGCGCGCCGTCCCGGTTGCCGGCCAGACTGAGCTCGTGGGCACGCAACGCCGCCGGCCAGCGGTCCGGCAGCCGCCCGGCAACCAGCTCGCGGCGGGCGGCATCGTTCTCGTCCCCACCCGGGACGAGCAGGTAGCCCAGCGGGAGCGGGAAGGCACCGAGCGGTTGCGGCCGGACGGTGGAGATCGATGTGTCGAGCGGTGTGGTGGTGGGGGACGGCGCGGTCAGTGCATCAGCCATTCAACGGTCCTCGAAGGTCTCGTTCGGCGGCGCGCTTGATCAGGCTGGCCGAGATCTGCGCGCGAGCCTCGGTCGGATAGGTGTCGATCCGTTCACGGACGATCCCGTCCTTGAAGACGACGACGATCTCCACGGCCCACCGTCCGTGCTCGGGCACGACCAGTACCTGTACTTCCTCCGCCTCGTCGGGGGGCACAGCGGATCACGACCCCCGCTCCAACGGAATGCGCAGCGCTGCCTGCTCGTCGTCCCAGTGGGCGGTCCGGCGGCCGATCGGCACCTGGTCGCCCAGGCCCTGGTCACCGAGCATCTCCCGAACCAGCACGGAGCGATCGCCCGCCGGGTTCCGCTGCTTGAGCAGGAGGCCGCCGCTGCGCGGACCGCGCAGCGGGATGAGCCAGAACTGGCCGTCGCGGACCGCGGCCACCGCGGCGTCGGACGGGAACCGTGCCGCGGCGAGCTCCGCGTCCAGCCGCAGATAGCCGTCTGCGGTGAACTCGACCGTGGCGTCGCCCGTGTCGGGTTCGGGCCGCAGCGGGGCCAGGTACTCGCGTTCGACGATCTCGATCACCTGCTCCAGCGCGGCTGTTGCGGTTTCGGACAGTTCGGTCCCGAGCGCGACGTCGGCGACCTCGACGAGGAAGACGGTGATGTCGGTGGGGCAGTCGCGGCCGAGGGCCCAGCGCGCGAACGCGATCGCATGGTCCCACCGGAACGAGTGGGTGTGCAGGCCCTGCAGCGGAGGCAGCTCCTCCAGCTCTGCGCCGGGCACCCGGAACAGGGTGCCCGGCGCAGAGCCGGTGGCCGCGGCGTCGACGATCACGACGCGCTCGGCGCCACGCATCTGGAATGCGACGTCCATCCCGGCCGTACCGCCGTCGACGAGCTTGGCGCCCGACGGAACGCCGCGCTCCCAGAGGTGCCGCACGAGCACCGGCCCCAGCCCGTCGTCACCCCGCAGGAGGTTCCCGCAACCGACGACGAGCACCGCACATCCGGGTGGCTCGATGTCGACGGCGGAAGCCGCCTCGGTGACGTGCTGTTCTGCGGACGTCGGGATCACACCATTCCGTTGATCACGAACTTGGAGAGTTCCCGGCCCGACTTGCCGTCGTAGGCGTGCACCGTGCACACCAGGCAGGAGTCGAAGCTGCGTGCGACGTGCCCCAGCTCGACAGGGTCCTCGGGGTCGATGATCGGTGAGCCGACCAGCGCCTGTTCGATCGGGCCGAGGACCTCGGCGCCGTCCCGGGGGCCGATGTTCCATGCCGTCGGGGTGACCACCTGGTAGTTCTTGATCTTGTTGTCCTCGATGACGATCCAGTCGGACAACGAGCCGCGGGCGGCCTCGGTGGAGCCGAAGCCCTTGCCGTCGGCGTGCTCGACGGGCTTGGTGTAGAAGCTCTCCTTGAGGTCGATCTGGTCGAGCCACTGCCGCGCCCACTTGTAGTACTTGGGCGCCTCGTGCATGCGGGCCAGCTGCCGCACGAACACGCTCGCACCGATCTTGCCCACCATGTCGACGAACAGACCGTCATTGTCCTGGTGCGCCGCGGCACCGGGACCGCCTGCCGCCATCCGGCGGGCGAGCGGGCCGGCCTCGAGCGGGATGTAGCCCCGGCCCGGAACGTCGTAGCGGGGCGACTTGGCCCAGCTGTACTTGCCCTGCTTCGCACCGTCCGCGGGGTCGATCGGGTTCGTCTCGCCCTCGAAGGGGTGCAGCGAGCCGGTGCCCTCGTAGAACGAGTGCGTGACGTCCTCGGTGACCCTGGCCTGGTCGAAATCGTGCCACTGGCCGTCGGCGTACACGCCCTGCCGTCCGATCAACGCGGCGTTGCGGCCGTCGATCGTCGGGTTCTCGTACATGGACGGCTCGAAGTAGGTCCCGGTCGCCAGGAAGTTGCCGACGCCGCGGCCGTACTTGTCCAGGCCGACGTCGAGGCAGTAGCGGATGAAGAACCCGCAGTCGCTGTTGTAGTGCGACTCGTTCTCGTCGACCCAGGCGAGTACGTCCTCCCAGGTCTTGTTGGCGAGCCACCGGTCGACCGAGCAGCCGAGCCAGTGCTTCTCGAGCCAGTTGTCCTTCCAGTGCTCGAGGATCGCGATCGAACGGGTGACGTCGGCCAGCGTCGGGGCGCACATCACACCACCGGGGACCATGAAGCTGGAGTGCGGCCACTGGCCGCCGAAGATGGCGTAGACCTCGACCGGCTTGGCCGACAGCACCACGCCGGGCTGGTAGCTGGTTCCGACGTACGGCGCGAACCGGCGGACGGCCTCGGCGTACATCGTCGACTTGGCGTAGTTCTTGTTGGTGAGGTCGATCGCGAAGAGCGCGTAGAAGTAGCGTGGGATCGACTGCAGGGTCTCCATCGCCTGGCAGATGTTGCGGATCAGCGTGGCGTTGTGCGGCATGTGTGTGCGCCACGCGGTGTCGAGCGCGTACGCCGACTTGTACAGGTGACTACCGCCGCAGATCCCGCAGATGCGGGGACAGACGATGAGCCCGGCCTGTGGGTCCTTGCCCCGCAGGATGATCTCGAATCCGCGGAACATCGCGGCTTCGGTCCAGGCCGACGTGACGACGCCGTCCTCGATGGTCACTCGTACGTCGAGGTCACCCTCGACGCGGCCCAGCGGGCTCACGTGCAGGTCGAGCGCGGTCATGGTGGAGTCCTTTCGGGACGACCGGGGTTGCAGGGAGGGGCGTCGTCAGACGACGAACATGTCCTCCTTGGACCACTGCGGTGCCGCGATGCGCGCTGCCGCGGCGTGGGCCATGTACGTCAGGTGGTCGCTGCCCTCCGGCACCTCCTTCGGGATCGTCCCGCTGACCTTCTGGGTCTTGAAGACGGTGCCGGGAGCGAGGTCGAAGTGGGGGAACTCGGGCTCGGTGCATCCCAGGCAGGGCATGCCGGCACGGGTCTTGGACGACTGCCGGTTCCACAGGATCCGGTTGCACGGCGAGTGCGTCATCGGGCCGCGGCAGCCCATCTCGTAGAACAGGCATCCGGTGCGGGTGCCCTCGCCGAAGGAGTAGGTCGACTGCTTGTACTCGAAGAACTGGACCCGCGTGCACCCGGTCTGTGTGAACGACTTGAAGAACGTCTCCGGTCGGTGCAGGTCGTCGAGCTTGATGTCGCCTGCCCGCCCCGTGGCCAGTGCGACCAGGATCTGCGTGATCCAGTCCGGGTGCGCGGGGCAGCCCGGAATGTTGATCACCGGCAGGCCCATCTTCGAGGTGAAGTCCGGGCCGAGGAATCCGCCCTTGGCGCGCTTGTGGAACTGCAGCCCCGTCGAGGCGGAGGGGTTGGGCTCCATCGCCGGGATACCGCCCCACGATGCGCAATCTCCGATCGCGACGACGATCTGGGCCTGCGCGGCGAGGTCGACCACCCAGTCCTTCATCGGGCGGTCTGCGAACATGTCCATCCGTCCGCTGCCATCCGGTGCCTCGATCACGGAACCCTCGAAGACGAAGATGTCCAGTGGTCGCTCACCGTTCGCGCAGTCCCAGAACACCTTCTGTGCGTTCTTGCCCAGCTCGAGGCCCAGTGACGGGTGCCAGACCAGGTCGAGCCCGAAGTCGACGATCAGGTCGACGACGTTCGGTTCCTCGGCATTCAGGAACGACATCGTGTTCCCGCTGCACGCTCCTCCTTGGAACCACAGCACGGAGGCCATGGGTACTCCTCTCCTTCGGATCCGCATCGACGCGGGCCGCAGTGGTCGGAGGCAGCGAGGAACGCTGCCGGCGTCAGGTCGAGCCGATTACGGGATGGTGGATCAGGGCAGCTTGCGGCCGAGGGCCTTCGCAATCTGGATCAGCAGGCCGAGGCCGCGCGCGACGTCCGGGTCCTTGAGTGCGCGAAGAAGGCCGAAAACGCCGGCCGGTGCGGACGGGGTCCTCGCGTCCGTCTCAGTCGCCTCCACGAGTGCCTCGCCCATGAGCTCGAGCGTCGTGGCGGTCCGGGGGTCGGTCATCAAGGTGGAGCTGAGCAGACTGTTGAGGGTGGGTGTCGCGCCGGCGAGGCTCCCGGAGAGGCTGGTCAGGCTGGACAGCAGGGCCTTGACGTCGACGCCGGCCAGCGGGGACGGCGTGGACCCCGCCGCGCCGCGTAGGTCCCTCACACCGTCGACGACGGCCTCGGTGATGGTGTCGCCGCGGCGGAGGAAGCCGTCGAGGCCGCTGACGAGCAGAGCGAGTAGATCCGCATGATCGAGGAGCTGGCCGAGCGCCGACGCGGTCCCGGGATCGTCCAGGCGCTCCAGCAGGTCGCTGCCCGGGGAACGAGCTACGAGTTGACCGTTCACGGCCACGTGAGCCTCCTCCGTCGGGTGGATCAGAGTCAGTGAGCTAGCACACAAGCTAGGCAGATTCGTCTGCTCGGCCTATCGTTTCCGCGCAGCGACTATCAGGATCGCGAGGAGATGGTGGCGCCGTTGCGAGCTTCCGGCGATCATCCTTGCCTTATGGTGCTCACGCAGGCTCACTTCGGTGGCGCGAGGTGCTGTCCGGCATGACCTCGAGGCTCACGCGATTCCGGTACATCGACGCCCGGCGGACCGCGGGCCCGGTCCGCCGAAAGGTCCGGTCTCGCGGTGTACCCCCTGCGCTGGCCGGCCACGAGATCTTCTACACCGAAGACGTCCGGTCAGCAGCCCAGATGGTGGGCAAGGTGCTCTCGCCGGGTTCGCTCACGCTGGCCGACCCCGTGGGAGACGGTTTCGCGGCGAGCCTGTTCGGCGTGCGGCTACGTGACGTCAGCATGCTCTACCTCGACCTGACCGTTGCCGCAACGCTCGACATCCCGGTCCTCGGCCCGTACTTCACGATCTGCATGCCGACGAACGGGCGGGTCATGTGCCGCGGACCTGACAGCACGATCGAGGCGAACACGGTCCAGGCACTGGTCACGAGCCCCGGACCCGGCGTGCGGCTGGAGTTCGGCCACGACTCGCCGGTTCTCGTGATCCGCATCGAGGAGCCCCCACTGGCGGCACACCTCACGAGGCTGATGGGCCGCACACTGCCACATCCGATCGCGTTCGAGCCCGCATTCGACCTCGCGGAAGAGGCGGCGATGCGATGGAACACCGCGGTGCAGCTGCTGCACGCCGAGGTGTACTACACAGGCTCGCTGGTGCAGCGCGGTCAGGGGATCGGTGCGATCGAGGAACTGCTGATGAGCAGCCTCCTGCACCTGCAACCATCCAACTACCAACGCGAGTTCATGACGCCGGCCGTGCGGGCCGAGCGCCGGGTGATCAGGGAGGCGACCGACTTCATCGAGGCGCACCTGAGCGAGCGCATCACCATGGAGATGATCGCACGCAGCGTCCACCTGAGCGTACGATCCGTTCAACAGGCCTTTCACGACGAATTGGGCCTCAGCCCCGTCGCGTACATCCGCGAAAGGCGACTGACGCGTTCCCGCGAGGAACTCACCGATGCGCTGCCCACCGACGGCGTGACCGTCACCAGCGTCGCTCAACGCTGGGGCATGAACCACCTGGGCAGTTTCTCGGTCGAATACCGCAAGCGATGGGGCGAGTCGCCGTCGGAGACGCTGCGCAGGTGACATTTCCGCCGGTACAGTCCGCCGAGTCCAGGAGGCCGTCGTGCACGAGCTGTCGATCTGTCGCGCCATCACCAAGCTCGTCGAGTGCCACGCTGACGGCAGCACGGTCCGCATCGTCCGGCTCCGTGTCGGTGAGCTTCGCCAGATCGTGCCGGACACGCTCGCCTACTGCTGGGGGCTCGTGACGGAGGGGTCTGATCTCGAGTCGGCGGCGCTCGAGATCGAGCGAGTGCCCGCGGCGATCCGCTGCGCCGGGTGCCGGCACGTCCACACCCTCACCGAACCGATCCTCGTCTGCCCCGAATGTCAGGGCCGAGACGTGGAGATCGTCTCCGGCGAGGAATTCCTCATCACTTCTCTCGACCTCATGGAGGTATGACGATCGTGGGCCGCTTCCACCGACACGACGAGAGCGAGCACGGGCACGGGCATGGGCCCGACGCGCCTGTCGGGGACCATTCCGGATATGCAACCGGGACCGATCGGATCGAGATACTCGAACGCATCTTCGACGAGAACGACCACACGGCGGACGCGAACCGGAGGGACTTCGACCAGGCTGACGTCCTGGCCGTGAACCTGATGTCGTCCCCGGGTGCGGGCAAGACCGCCCTCCTGCGCGAAACACTCCTCCGTCTGCGAGACCGCCTGCGGGTCGGCATCATCGAGGGCGACATCGAGACGAGCATCGATGCCGACCGCCTGACGGGCCTCGGAGCGGAGATCGCCCTCCTCAACACGGCGAACGGGTTCGGTGGTGAGTGCCATCTGGATGCCCCGATGGTCCGCTCGGCCCTCTCCCGGCTCCCGCTCAGCAATCTGGACCTGGTCATCGTCGAGAATGTGGGGAATCTCGTGTGCCCGGCCGAGTTCCATGTCGGCGAGCACAACCGGGCCATGGTCTACGCGATCACGGAGGGCGAGGAGAAGCCGCTGAAGTACCCTGTGATGTTCCGATCCGTCGATCTGGTGCTGGTCAACAAGGTCGACCTCCTTCCGCACCTCGAGTTCAGCATCGAGGACTTCTACCGCAATCTTCGGAATGTCAACCCCAGAGTCGAGGTCATCGAGACGAGCGCACGAAACGGCGCCGGGCTCGACCTCTGGTGCTCGTGGCTGACCGCGCGACACGCGGAGCTCGCCGCCGCGCGGGCTCGTCCCGCGAGCGCAGCGCGTATCTCCCCGAGCGTTTCCCCGCATGGGTGATCCGAGACACCGTTCGATCCTTCGCTCCTGCCAAGCGGCCTTTGATGCGTCCCGGAGCCACGGAGTCGGCTTCCTGGATGATCACGCTTCAGCTCGCCCGCCGGGTCCTCGGCGTCGCGGAGCCCGGCCTCCCCAGCCGCTGTAGTTGTCCTGACATGGCGTCGCTCACCTAGTTGCATACTTTTAGAACTCTGCAATTTATTATGCAGAGGAGAGTCGGCAGAGGTCGCCACACGCAGAAGAGGAGTACTCCGATGCTCGTGCGCTGGACCGATCTGTCGCGAAGGCACCCGCGTCGACGACGCGATCGCTTGTCCGATCGACCGCCCGGCCGTCGGGACGGCGGTGGGAAGCCGCGGGCTGCCGACCTTGGACCGGTGTTCGGATGTGCTGGCCTCGGCGCCGTGCTGGGATGCATCCGAGCACGGCTCGAAGCTTTGAACCAGCTCCGTCGGGCGCCTGCAGCGGGCCGCAACCGGTGAAGTCGGCAGCAGGGTCGAGGCCAGGCCTCATGCGATGAGGAATCAACGACGGCCAGGAGGCAGACAGACCCCGGCACGGCAGGGGCGAGCTGCCGCCTCGTCGGACGACTTCGCCTTCATTGAGGCAGCGGCCCCGCCGCCGTCACTCGGTATGCGGCGCCGGAGGCCGGCCATGGGCCGGCCCGACGGCTCGCAGCGACCTGGCAGTGCCAGAAGGCGGAGCCGGTCAAGGCTGACCGACCGAGCACGGCAGCTCGGTCGCAGGTTGAGCCGAGGCGTCGTACGCAGTCAGCGCGTAGTTGTGATGAAGGGACGAATAGACGTGACGGAGATGCAGCGACCGAACGTCCTGCGGTGGCTTTGGTACGCCCTTGGCGGCGGGTTGCCGGACAAGTATCGGGCTTGGGTGCTCTATGACGCGACGTGCCGCACCTGGCAGTACCGCCATTTCGCTCGCGCTGGAAGCCAACTGGCGGTGATCACGATCCCCGTCCTCCTGCTGGTTCCCGGACCGCTCTGGGTGAGATTGACAGCCGCCCTTCTCGGGTGGCTCGTGGCACTGCAGTACACGATGTCGATCATGGATGAGTCTGTCGAGCACCGGGTAACGAAGGCTGGGTATGCGCCGGGCACTGCAGCGAGCGTCCGTGACGAAGCGAACGCCGAGCAGCGCGCCGAGGCCACGGCTCGCTACAACGCCCGCTATCGCAGCTGACCGGAACTCTTCCGCAAGTGGTCCGTGGCCTCACTGGGCGGGCATCGCTTGGTCCGGGCGGTGACCCGCATCAAGGCAATCCGTACCACCTGCATATTTCACCAACTATGAAGAATGTGAACTCATGGAGACACGGGAGGAGCATCGTGATGTGGTCGACCTATAGTTCTTCCCTTGATGCAGGTGGCGGTATCAGGGCTGGTTCAGTGCGTCTGCGTCCAGCGTATCGATCGACACCGACAGGTCTCTTGCTCATGGCGCCACAGCCGCCGGAGCGCCCAACGGTCAATCGGGAGGCGGGTGACCGGTCCCAGCCTGAGGAACTCGGCCGGCGCTACCCGGAACCGGATCCTGAAGAGATGGACCCTGACCTGATCTACGACCCGGCACCCGAACGCGCGACCTGGGTCGATGTCTGTCGATGATCGTCCCGCGTCCCAGAGAATGGATCAGTTCGCTACGCCGTCGGCCCCCGCGAGTCGCTGCGGAGTGGAGTGTCGCAGTGGTGTCGGCGGTGTCGCTCACGGCAACGGACTCCGACGAGCAAACCTTCTCGACAATCATCCCGTCGATGGGACGCCTCCTGGCGGCGAGGCGAATGCGCGAGGCCGCAAAGTATCCTTTGTCCGATGAGGCCGCTGCGGTCACCCCGGAGGGAATTGCCGCCGCGGTCCAGCACCTGTCGGGTATACGTGCAACCCCACTTCTTGTGGGAACGGATGGGGTCGGACACTTCGCACAGATTCTGGGAAGGCTGCCGGTAGAGGTCGGAGCGATCGTGATCGCAGCGACCGACGCTACTTTGGCTCGTGAGGTGCGATCCATACTGGCCGAACAGAGCACCCGCCCGGTGATAACAGAGGCTGATGCCGAGGCAATTTCTACCCTTGCCGCAATTGTTACCTACCTGAATCGAACCCGAGGGACGCCACGTGGGGCACGGGTCGTCATCGCCGGCGCTTCACGTCTGCCACTGTTGTGTGCACTCCTGCTGACTGCAGGAGTATTCGACATAGTGATGTGGGAGCCGCGGGACGACGGTCCGCTGAGCAATCTGGTGCGAGACGCCGATGTGGTCGTAAATTTGATGGATGATGATGAGCAGATTGTTCAGATTTCCTGGGACCGCCCTTGCGGTTCGGTAATCTCTCCTCCACCGCAGGCAGGAGTCCTTCCTCTGCCCGGACTGGTCCGAGCCATTTCCCGTGCCGCGGCGCCAGTGATCAACGTCGCAGTCTGTCACGCCTGCGCTGTCGGGATGGTGAACACGACTCCGGCATCGCGACTCGCACCCGTCCTTACTGAGCCACGGCTGGCCTTCGAGGTCGCTGCACAGGCATCACGTCTACTCGGCCCTGGCAACACCGAGAACATGCCACCTCCATGAGAGGGCCAGGCCGGCTGACCCGCCAGAACGACCGAGCCCGAAAGTCGCACACGCATGGTCCGCAGTAGGGGGCTGTCCGTCGACACTCGCGGACGGCGCAGAGAATCACCTCTGATCGAGGAATGGTTCGACACGCTCGGAAGCAAGGTGCCGAGCGCATTGCGCGACGTATTGCACGGCCTGCACGAGCGCATCGGCTGACCGGTTCAGCCGCGGTGACGTCGTCGCCGCTGTGTCGGGGTGTTCCTCCGGACATCCATGCTCACCGGGCGTAGCGGCGACTGCCGGTCGATGCTCGATCCCGACTGGAGTCATAGCGGTCCGGTCCGCATGTCCCTGTCATTCCGGGGTTTGCGGGATGCGCTGAGCAGTGCGTGGTCACTGGTCGCCTGGAAGGTAACGTCGAGCTGGTCACGGAGCTTGCCGAACAGTGCCATCGCTTCCCGCATGCCGCGGCGTCGCATCTGTTGCTCGGTCATCCACTCCGTGGTCAGGAGTACGGCTCCCGCCGAGTGGTCGAACAATAGCTCGGCCTGACAGATCCCCAGGAATTCCGACAACCGGGGAAACACGGTGTCGATCATTCGGGCAGTCAGCAGCACCACGTCGGCGGCACGTGTTGCCAGATATGTCTGGAGTACCGGCCCGCCGGGCCGGGGATCGGGGTACATCCGTGCCGCGACCTCGAACGATTTCGGTGGTCAGTTGTCCGCCGGTGGCTTCCGCTGCCGCCCAGCGTGCATGGGTCGAGCCGGCGTCGGAGGCCGGCTCGGGTGTATCCCAGCACGACGCCGCGACCAGGATGGCGGAGCGGCGGTCGAGAAAGGTGCGCAGCCCCTGATCGCCGGGCACCGCCTCGGCGGCCGGCCGGTCGACTTCCTCGAGGCAGGTGATGGCGTCCTCGGCGCGGTCGTCGTCGCTATACATGTAGGTCATGCGTACGAACATCTCGCGCTCTCCCTTGCTTCGATCGACCGACGAGGGTGCCTTATGTTGAAGTTGCTAACTTGCGAAAGTCTGCAAGTGCGCGGTACGTTGCAGGTACACGGGGCTCCGTGGGCCTGCACAGCCCCCACGCGGCTGGGTGGGGGCTGAACTCGCAGAGGATCGGACCGAGACGACGGAGAAGGTCGGCAGCAGCTCGCCGACCAGTATGCCGAGCGGCCTCGGGCACGGAGCGACTGCGCGGCACCCGCTGCGCATGGATGTCGAGGACGAGCGCGGGGGATCGCGGTGGTAGCAGAGCTTCGCAACCAGGTTGACCGGGCGGCCCTCAATATCGACATCGCTGAGGCGGCCGGGCTGCCCTACGAGGCGTTCTTGCATCGCAGGCATGTGCGTGAGCTGTTGGACCGCGCCGCGGTGCGCGGCGCCTGCACCGATGAGTGGATACGCCCAGAAGTGCTGGCCGCCGGCGAGCTCCAGGACTCGGCATCGCTACAAGGTGCCGCGGAGGAGGGGCACCGGTGATGGTGCGACAGCTCGGAGCAGGTCGAGTCGTCAGCAGGCGTGGGGGCCCGCGGTGAGCCGGGGACGTGAATCGTGGGCCTGACCAACGGGCTCGTGAGGGTAGCTGTCATCGGACGTACCTCGGACCCCTACGGTGACGGACTCCTCGATGCGGCTGCAGATCGAGTCGTGCAGAGTGCTGGCGGTCGAGGCCGCGAACCGGCCGGAGATCGCGGATGTAGCGGTGGCTGCCGGCGCCGCTGAGGTCGTGCGGTGCAACTCCACGGACGGGCACAGCTTCCCGCTCTCGGGTCTGGCGCGCCACGTCGATGCGGATCATCCATCGCCTCGTGACGCCCGGCGCCGACTCCGCGCTCAACGGGAGATCTCAACGATGTCGAGGTCGTACATGCTTCGAGGAACGAGATGCCCAGCACCAGGCCGAGCCAGGTGAAGGCGGGGGCGACGGGCGTCATCGATGCAGCTCTGACTCCGGAATCGCCGTCGTTCGCGCGCGTTTGCGTACCGTTGTCCCGGTGAATATTGCGGCGGTTGCGGCGGTGGCGGCGAGAAGGAGCAGCCCGATCGTGAAGCTGCCGAAAGCCCCGTTCACCGCTCCCATCACCAGCGGTGGGAAGAATCCTCCGAGCCCGCCTGCGGCGCCGACGACGCCGGTGACAGCACCGACCTGGCCACCCGGGACGAGTTTGGCGACCAGTGCGAATACAGCGCCGGTGCCGGCTCCGAGTGCCGCGGCCGCGCCGAGGAACGCGATCGTGCCCACGGGGACGAGGGGGAGCCCGAACGCTGCGACGACGGCGAGCAACGCCACCACCGAATACGAGCCGACGAGGACGACCACTGGCTGGATCCGGTCCGACAACCAGCCACCGACCGGACGCATGACCACCGCGAGGACGACGAACCCTGCGGTGCGCAGGGCGGCGTCGCCGCGGTCGAGTTGATAGGCGCTGACGAGGTAGGTGGGGAGGTAGACGCTGAAGGCGACGAAGCCGCCGAATGCCACGGCGTAGAGGAACGACATCTGCAGCGTGACCGGCATGCGCAGGGTCGTGTTCAACCGTCCGAGCATGGTGCCCGGCGCGATCTGCCGGTCAGGCCGATCGCGTAGCAGGAGGAAGGCGGCGGCCGCATAGACGACCAGGACGCCTGCAACGATGTCGAAGGGGAAGTTGTGCCCGACGGCCTTGGTCAGCTGCACGGTGGTGAACGCAGAGATGGCGGTGCCGCCCATGCCGGCGCCGAAGATGCCCAGCGCCAGACCGCGCCGGGCCGGCGGGTACCAGGAGTTGACGAAGGGGATACCGATGGCGAACGTCGTGCCACCGAGCCCGAGGAAGAACCCGCCCACGAGGTAGCCGGTCAGCGAGTCCGCGAAGTGCCCCAGGTAGAGCACCGGCACGACGGTCAGGAGCGCGACGGCAGGAAACATGCGCCTGGCCCCGAGCCGGTCGGCGAGCGCACCGACCGGAACACGGCCCAGCGAGCCCACGAGGACCGGTACGGCCACCAGGAGTGACTGCTGGAACGCGGTGAGGTGCAGCTGCTCCCGCAGCGTTGCACCCAGCGGCGACAGCAGCGCCCAGGCCCAGAACGTCACCGCGAATCCGACAGTGGCGACCGCGAGCATCACCCCTGCCCGCGTTGGGGGCGCCGGGGGAGACGATGCGGCGGGTGTATGCCCTGGCGCAGCAGACTCCGTCACGGCATCCTCCAACTCGACAGACGACGGTGTCCCGGACTCGGCCGGGACCATCCGACGCCAACTCTGTGCGGCGAGCGACGTGATCGACACATGGCCAACGGCCCCCGAGTCGGGACCTTCGGCATTGCCGGGCAGTCATCCGGCCCTGTCAGCCTCGATTCGGCCGACTCGACGGAGGCAAGGATGACTCTCGACACGGGTAGCACCGCACGGCCGGATGGTGGCGGTACGGACGGCCCGGCGGCCGATGCGCTGCTGCGGACCGGCCGCTTCTTCACGCGACGGGAGACCTCCGACGACCTGCGCGCCGTCTTCCGCCACGGGGGACGCGAGGGTGACCTGTTCTACCGGGACCGGTGGAGCCATGACAAGGTGGTCCGCTCCACCCACGGGGTGAACTGCACCGGCTCGTGCTCGTGGAAGGTCTACGTCAAGGACGGGATCATCACCTGGGAGACCCAGCAGACCGACTACCCGTCGGTGGGGCCGGACTCCCCGGAGTACGAGCCCCGCGGATGCCCGCGGGGCGCGGCGTTCTCCTGGTACACCTACTCGCCCACGCGGGTGCGCTACCCGTACGCCCGTGGGGTGCTGGTCGAGATGTACCGCGAGGCGAAGGCCCGGCTCGGCGATCCGGTCGAGGCCTGGGCCGAGGTCACCACCGACCCGGAGAAGCGTCGTCGTTACCAGTCCGCGCGCGGCAAGGGCGGACACGTACGGGTCTCCTGGGACGAGGCGGTGGAGATCGTCGCTGCCGCGCACGTGCACACGATCAGGACGGTGGGCCCGGACCGGATCGCCGGGTTCTCCCCGATCCCGGCGATGTCGATGGTCAGCCACGCCGTGGGGTCGCGGTTCATCGAGCTGATCGGCGGGGCGATGACGTCGTTCTACGACTGGTACGCCGACCTGCCGGTGGCCTCGCCGCAGGTGTTCGGGGACCAGACCGACGTCCCGGAGTCGGGCGACTGGTGGAACGCCACCTACCTGCTCATGTGGGGTTCGAACGTGCCGGTCACGCGCACGCCGGACGCACACTGGATGGCCGAGGCCCGCTACAAGGGTCAGAAGGTCGTCGTCGTCTCCCCCGACTACGCCGACAACACGAAGTTCGCCGACACCTGGCTTCCGGCTCAGCCCGGCACCGACGGCGCGCTCGCGATGGCCATGGGCCACGTGATGCTCAAGGAGTTCTTCGTCGACCGCCGGGTGCCGTTCTTCGTCGACTACGTGCAGCGCTACACCGACCTGCCTTTCCTGGTGACCCTCGACGAGCGCGACGGTGCGCACGTACCCGGCAAGTTCGTCACCGCCGCTGACCTGGGCGACACCGAGGACGGCGCCGAATGGAAGACGGTGCTCCTCGATGGCCGCACCGGAGACGCGGTCGTACCGAACGGGTCGATGGGGTTCCGCTACACCGAGGACGGTGGCGGGCGCTGGAACCTCGACCTCGGCGAGGTGGCGCCGCAGCTCACCCTGCTCGGCGGCGGGACGGCAGAGGTACTGCTGCCGCGTTTCGACGCCCTCGACGGCTCCGGCGGGGTGCTGCGCCGCGGCGTACCCGTCAGGCGGGTGGCGGGCCGGCTGGTGACCACCGTGTTCGACCTGATGCTCGCCCAGTACGGCGTGTACCGCGAGGGGATGCCGGGCACTTGGCCGACCGGCTACGACGACGCCTCCGAGCCCTACACCCCGGCCTGGCAGGAGCCGATCACCTCGGTACCCGCGGAACACGTCGAGCGCATCGCCCGCGAGATGGCGGACAACGCGGAAGAATCCCAGGGCCGCACCATGATCATAATGGGTGCGGGGATCTGTCAGTGGTTCCACGGCGACGCCACTTATCGTGCGGTACTGGCGCTGCTCATGCTCACCGGGTCGATGGGTCGCAACGGCGGCGGATGGGCGCACTACGTCGGGCAGGAGAAATGCCGGCCGGTCACCGGCTGGGCGACGATGGCGGGCGCGACGGACTGGCAGCGCCCGCCGCGTCAGATGATCGGCACCGCGTTCTGGTACACCCACACCGACCAGTGGCGCTACGACGGCTACCGTGCCGATGCCCTCACCTCGCCCCTGGCGAAGGGCCGGCTGGCCGGCATGCACACCATGGACACCATCGCGCTGTCGACGCGGCTGGGCTGGATGCCCTCGTACCCGCAGTTCGACCGCAACCCCCTCGACCTCGCCGACGAGATCAGGGACGGCGACGTCGCCGCCGGCGTGGCCCGTCGGCTGCAGGACGGATCGCTGCGGTTCGCGATCGAGGATCCGGACGCGCCGGAGAACTGGCCGCGCTGCCTCACGCTGTGGCGAGCGAACCTGCTGGGGTCCTCGGCCAAGGGCGACGAGTACTTCCTGCGGCACCTGCTCGGCACGCACGACAACCTGCAGGCGGCGCAGACCCGGCCCGATCTTCGCCCGCGCGACGTCGTCTGGCGCGACGAGGAGCCCCCGCAGGGCAAGCTCGACCTGCTGCTGTCGCTGGACTTCCGGATGACCAGCTCCACGCTGCTGTCGGACGTCGTCCTCCCCGCGGCCACCTGGTACGAGAAGCACGACCTCAACACCACCGACATGCACCCCTTCGTGCACGCGTTCAACCCGGCGATCGACCCGCCGTTCGAGTCCCGGACCGACTTCGACGCCTTCCACGCGATCGCCCGGCGCTTCTCCGAGCTCGCTCGTACCCACCTCGGCGTGCGGCGCGACATCGTCGCCGTCCCGCTGCAGCACGACACCCCCGGCGAGACGGCCCAGCCCGGCGGGCGGGTCCTTGACTGGCGGGCCGGCGAGGTGGCGGCGGTCCCGGGCCGGACGATGCCGAACTTCGTGACGGTCGAGCGCGACTACGCATCTGTCGCGGACAAGATGGCCGCAATCGGTCCGCTGATCGACCGCCTGGGCATGACGACCAAGGCCGTCACCTACCACCCAGACGAGGAGGTCGGCTACCTCGCGGCGAAGAACGGGGTGATGCTCGGCGGCGCAGGAGACGGTCGCCCGGCGATCGACACCGACGCCAAGATGGCCGAGGCGATCCTCGCTCTCTCGGCCACCACCAACGGACGGCTGGCCGTGCAGGGCTTCCGGCAGCTGGAACGGCGCACGGGAACGCATCTGGCCGACCTCGCCGAGGGCAGCGAGGAGAAGCGGATCACCTTCGCCGACACCCAGGCCCGGCCGGTCCCGGTGATCACCAGCCCGGAGTGGTCGGGCAGCGAAACGGGCGGGCGGCGCTACGCGCCGTTCACCGTCAACGTGGAACGGCTGAAGCCGTGGCACACCCTGACCGGGCGGATGCACTTCCTGCTCGACCACGACTGGATGCACGAGTTCGGGGAGACACTGCCGATCTACCGGGTGCCGCTGGACATGCACCGGCTGTTCGGCGAGCCGGAGATCGGTACGCGTGGCGCCGACGGCGCGTCGGTGACCGTCCGGTACCTGACGCCACACTCGAAGTGGTCGATCCACTCCGAGTACCAGGACAACCTGTTCATGCTCTCGCTCTCCCGGGGCGGCCCGGTGGTGTGGATGAGCGAGGCCGACGCCACGTCGATCGGCGTGAAGGACAACGACTGGGTCGAGGCGGTCAACCGCAACGGCGTGATGGTGCTGCGCGCGATAGTCACCCACCGGATTCCAGCCGGCACCGTGTTCGTCTACCACGCTCAGGAGCGGGTGGTGAACGTGCCGAAGTCGGAGGCGACCGGGCGTCGTGGCGGCATCCACAACTCGTTGACCCGGATCCTGGTCAAACCCACGCACCTCATCGGCGGCTACGCGCAGCTGTCCTTCGCGTTCAACTACCTCGGCCCGACCGGCAACCAGCGTGACGAGGTCACGGTCGTCCGTCGCCGAACCAGCCAGCGAGTGGAGTACTGATGCACGTGATGGCCCAGATGGGCATGGTCATGAACCTCGACAAGTGCATCGGCTGCCACACCTGTTCGGTGACGTGCAAGCAGGCGTGGACCAACCGGGGCGGCGTCGAGTATGCCTGGTTCAACAACGTGGAGACCCGACCCGGCCAGGGCTACCCACGCCGCTACGAGGACCAGGAGCGGTGGAAGGGCGGCTGGGTGCGCAACCGCCGTGGTCGCCTCACGCTCAAGGCCGGCGGCCGGGTCCGGAAGCTGCTGTCGATCTTCGCGAATCCGGTGCTGCCGAACATTCGCGACTACTACGAGCCGTGGACCTACGACTACGAGATGCTCACCGACGCCCCGCTCGGTGACGACTTCCCCGTCGCGCAGCCGACGTCGCTGCTGACCGGAGAGCCGATGGCCGTGGAGTGGAGCGCCAACTGGGACGACGACCTGGGCGGCGCACCCGAGCACGGGCCGCAGGACCCGATCGTGGAACGACTCCGCGCGGAGTCGGAGACCGCAGTGAAGTTCAGCTACGAGCAGGCGTTCATGTTCTTCCTGCCGCGGATCTGCGAGCACTGCCTCAACCCGTCGTGCGTGGCGTCGTGCCCGTCGGGGGCGATGTACAAGCGCGCCGAGGACGGCATCGTCCTCGTCGACCAGGACCAGTGCCGGGGCTGGCGGATGTGCGTCACCGGCTGCCCGTACAAGAAGGTGTACTTCAACCACCGCACCGGCAAGGCCGAGAAATGCACGTTCTGCTACCCGCGTGTCGAGGTCGGGCTGCCCACGGTCTGTGCCGAGACCTGCGTGGGACGGCTGCGCTACATCGGGTTGTTCCTCTACGACGCCGACCGGGTCGCGGCGGCCGCATCGGTCGAGGACGAGCACGACCTCTACGAGGCGCAGCTCGACCTCCTACTGGACCCGGCCGACCCCGCGGTGATCGCCCAGGCCCGCCGCGACGGAATCACCGAGGACTGGCTCGACGCAGCCCGCCGCTCGCCGGTGTACAAGCTGGCCAAGGACTACCGCGTGGCTCTGCCGCTGCATCCGGAGTTCCGCACGATGCCGATGGTCTGGTACATCCCGCCGCTGTCACCGGTGGTGGACCGGCTCACCGAGACCGGGCACGACGGCGAGTCCGCGGGCAACCTGTTCGGTGCGATCGACGCGCTGCGCATCCCGATCGGCTACCTCGCCGAGCTGTTCACCGCGGGTGACGCCACCCCCGTGCGCCGGGTGCTGCAGAAGCTGGCCGCGATGCGTTCCTACATGCGTGACGTGTCGCTGGACCGGCCGCGCGACGAGTCCATCGCGACAGCGGTCGGCATGACCGGCGGCGAGCTCGTCGAGATGTACCGGCTGCTGGGCATCGCGAAGTACGAGGAGCGCTACGTCATTCCCACCGCCTACGAGGGCGACGCACACGAGCTGGAGGAGATCGGCTGCAGCCTCGATGTCGAGGGAGGTCCCGGGATGACGGGAAGTGGTCCGTTCGGTGAGGGCTCGGGCACACCCGTGCCGGTCTCGGTCGAGACGTTCCAGGCGCTGCGCGAACGGCAGACCAGCGACCACGTCACCGACACAGGGCAGCCCGGAGCCCGGGTCAATCTTCTCAACTGGGATGGCAAGGGGCGCCCGGCCGGGTTGTTCCCGCGCCGGGGGGCCCGATGAACGCGCGTGACCAGGCCGTCGTGCTGCAGGCCGCCTCGGTGTGTCTGCGCTACCCCGACGAGGCCCTGCTGGCGCTGATGCCGGTGGTGCGCAACGCCGTCGACGCGCTACGCCCCGGACCGCCCCGCGAACGGCTCGGGTACTTTCTCGACACCCTCGCGGCCACCGCACCCGAGCGGGCGGCGCAGCACTACGTCGAGGTGTTCGACACCCGGCGCCGTTGCTGTCTCTACCTCACCTGGTGGACCGATGGCGAAACCCGCCGCCGGGGAGCGGCCCTGGCGGGACTCAAGGCCCGCTACCGCGAGTCCGGTGTGGAGTTCGAGGACCCCGAACTGCCCGACTTCCTGCCCGCGGTGCTCGAGTTCGCCGCCACCGCCGACCTCGCCGCCGGCCTGCAGCTCCTGCAGGAGCACCGGCCCGGCATCGAGCTGCTGCGCCTGGCTCTTCTCGACGCCGGCACCCCGTACGCAGCCACCGTGGAGGCCGTCTGCGCCCTGCTGCCGGGAGCGTCGCCCGCCGACGTCGCCGCAGCCAAGGCGCTTGCCCGAAGCGGCCCGCCCCGTGAGCAGGTCGGCCTCGATCTGCCGACCTTCACCGGAGCGCCGTTCGGCACCATTCCCGCAGGAGGACCGTCATGAGCCCGCTCGACGTGCTGCTGTGGGGTGTGGTGCCCTACGTCGTGGTTGCCGTGCTGGTCGGCGGCACGATCTGGCGCTATCGCTACGACAAGTTCGGCTGGACCACCCGATCCTCGGAGCTCTACGAGTCACGGCTGCTGCGCGTCGGCAGCCCACTGTTCCACTTCGGGCTCCTCGTAGTGATCATCGGCCATGTAATCGGGCTGATCATCCCCAAGAGCTGGACCGACGCCGTCGGGCTCAGCCAGGAGGCTTACCACGTGCAGGCGCTGCTGCTGGGCAGCATCGCCGGGATCTCCACGCTGGTCGGGATCGGCATTCTGATCTACCGGCGGCGTACCACCGGGCCGGTGTTCCGGGCCACCACCGGCAACGACAAGCTGATGTACGTCGTGCTCGTCGCGGCCATCGTGGCCGGCCTGACCACCACACTGCTCGGCGCGGCCGGCGGTGAGGAGCACAACTACCGGCTGACCGTCTCGCCGTGGTTCCGGTCGTTGTTCGTTCTGCAACCCGACATCACGGCGATGAGCCGGGCCGGTCTGGCCTTCCAGTTGCACGCACTCATCGGTATGGCCCTGTTCGCCATCTGGCCCTTCACGCGTCTCGTGCACGCCTTCACAGCTCCCCTCGGGTACCTGTTCCGGCCCTACGTCGTCTACCGCTCGCGATCCGCCGGCGCGGCCACGCGACCTGCGCGCCGCGGCTGGGAGAAGATCGGATGACCACAAGACCCGCAGTTCTCAGTCCCGGGACTGTCAACTGAGCGGTGTAACTGATGTTGTGCGGGTTTACTTGCGGCC
>NZ_BEGX01000050.1 GCF_002583555.1 Pseudonocardia sp. N23 | reverse complement strand
CGACCCGAGCATCGACGTCGACACCATCCCCGGGATCAGCAGCGGCGAGAAAGCCATCGCCAAGGCCCTGCAGACCTACGGCGCCTACGTCGGGGACAACGGCGGCGCCCGGATGGCGTTCATCGCCGAGTACGCCCCCGACTCCAACGCCTACTCCCAGGCCGGGCTGTCCGGGGACTTCGTCGCCCTCGACCACATCCCCTGGGCCAAGCTCCGCGTCCTGTCCGACTGGAGCGGCGGCACCCAGACCACCCCCACCGGAACCGACACCAGCACGGGCTCGGGCTCGGGCGGGGTCGAGCCCAGCGCGGCGACCTGCGGAAACGGGCAGCGATGAGCCCTCCCGTTTGACGGCCACGCCATGTACCGGGCGCGGCTCGCCTGTCGACCGAGAACCAGTCGTCGACCCGACCACACCGATCGTTTCGTGACCAAGGAGCAGTGACCCCTATGCCTGTCACCACCACCGTCGGCGCCCTGGCCGTCGCCGCCGCGCTGGCCGCGGGACCG
>NZ_BEGX01000049.1 GCF_002583555.1 Pseudonocardia sp. N23 | reverse complement strand
CGGCCGACCGGCGCCGTGCGTTCGAGCTGATCGAGCGGGCGGTGGCCGACCTGGCCGAGGGCAAGCCCGTCGTCGTGATCGACGACGAGGACCGCGAGAACGAGGGCGACCTGATCTTCGCCGCCGAGAAGGCGACGCCGGAGCTCGTGTCGTTCACCGTGCGCTACACCTCGGGCTACGTGTGCGTGGCGCTGACCGACCCGGACTGCGACCGGCTCGACCTGCCCCCGATGCACCACACCAACAGCGACAACTTCCGCACGGCCTTCACCGTGACGGTCGACGCCAAGGAGGGTGTGTCGACGGGCATCTCCGCCGCCGACCGCGCCCGCACCATCCGGCTGCTGGCCGATCCCGACGCCACCCCCGGCGACCTCGTCCGGCCCGGCCACGTGCTGCCCCTGCGGGCCCGTGAGGGTGGCGTGCTGCGCCGTCCCGGGCACACCGAGGCCGCCGTCGACCTCGCCCGCATGGCCGGGCTCGCCCCGGCCGGCGCGCTCTGCGAGATCGTCTCGCAGAAGGACGACACCGACATGGCCCGCGGCGACGAGCTGCGCGTCTTCGCCGAGGACCACGAGCTCACGCTCATCACGATCGCTGACCTGATCGCCTACCGGCGGCGTTTCGAGAAGCACGTGGTCCGTGTCGCGCAGGCCCGCATCCCCACCGCGCACGGTGAGTTCGTCGCTTACGGCTACGACTCGCTGCTCGACGGCATCGAGCACATCGCGATGGTCGTCGGCGACGTTGCCACCCCGGAGGGCGACGGCGAGGACGTGCTGGTCCGCGTCCACTCCGAGTGCCTCACCGGCGATGTGTTGGGCTCGCTGCGCTGCGACTGCGGGCCGCAGCTCGACGCCGCGCTCGAGGCCGTTGCCGCGGAGGGCCGCGGCATCGTGCTCTACATGCGCGGGCACGAGGGCCGTGGCATCGGCCTGCTGCACAAGCTGCAGGCCTACCAGCTGCAGGAGGCGGGTGCCGACACGGTCGACGCCAATCTCGCGATGGGGCTGCCCGCCGACGCCCGTGACTACGGGATCGGCGCGCAGATCCTCGCCGACCTCGGTGTGCGCAGCATGCGGCTGCTCACCAACAACCCCGAGAAGCGCGCCGGGCTCGAAGGCTACGGGCTCACGATC
>NZ_BEGX01000048.1 GCF_002583555.1 Pseudonocardia sp. N23 | reverse complement strand
CCCGCGGCGGGGCGGGGCGGACCGGGCCGGCGGGCCGGGTCGAAGCGGGGATCGCGCGGGTCAGTCACCGAATCGCTCCGTGGTCGGTCGTCGTCCGGCCCCGTCCGTGCGGGTCCCGCAGACGGCGGGCGGTCCTCGGGGTCGACCCCGTCGCGCGCCACCCGGGGAGCTGGTGGCGTGCGGACCGATCAGTTCGTCTCATGCGGTTCTTCGACTCCGCTCACTCCACGACCGACAGCCGGAGACGCGGGGGCCGGGCGACAGGGCCCGGCGCGTGTCGGCACGACGGCAGTGGACTCGGGGCAACGGCATTCGGCGGCTCATCGGCGGGAGACGTCATTCCCCCGCCGACCGTCGCCGGGCGGGCGGGCCGCTCCGGCCGCCCGTACCCAGGACGTACGACTGGACGAGATGGTTCCAACTGCAGGTGCGGCACACCTCGACGACGTACACCGAGAACTCTGCGTACAGCGTCTCCAGGCGTTCGAGCTCCTCGGGCTTGCGCGCCGATCCGGCGGCGTGCCTCAGCTCCTCGCCGAAGATCCAGGAGACGAGCGTGAGGCGTTCCTTGCGGCAGACCGGGCACGAGACCTCGGTGGACTGACCGTGGAACCGCGCGGCCCGCAGCAGGTAGGGGCTGGCATCGCAGACCTCGGCGACACCGGTCCGGCCGGAGTGGACGTCGGCGAGCAGCGCCCGGCGCTGCAGCGCGAAGTCGACGACCTGTCGCTGCGTCAGCACCCGACCAGGGTACGCGCGGGTCACGACGCTCCCGATCCACCGCCCCCCGGGCCTGTCCTTCCGTGAGTGACGAGCCTCTCGCGGGCGAGCGAAGATGTATCGGACCGATATAGTGGTTCGAATGGTCCTCGTCGGTCGCGAGGACCGGGAGAGCTTCGAGGAGGGATGTCGGCGTGCTCGAGCTGGCGATCCTCGGGCTGTTGAACGAGGCCTCCATGCACGGGTACGAGCTGCGCAAGCAGATCGGCCTGCGGCTCGGGGGCTTCCGGGCCTTCTCCTACGGGTCGCTCTATCCGGCGCTGCGTCGGCTGACCCGTGCGGGGCTGATCGTCGAGGACGCCGACCAGCCCGCCCCCGAGACCACCTCCGGCGCCTGGTCGCGGCGCAGCCGCAAGGTGTACCGGATCACCGCGGAGGGCAAGGAACGCTTCGCCGACCTGCTCGCCGACGCCGGCCCCCAGGCATGGGACGACGAGACGTTCGGCGTGCACCTCGCGTTCTTCTCGCGGACCCCGGCCGAGACCAGGATGCGAATCCTCGAGGGACGCCGGCGTGCCGTCGAGGAGCGGCGCGAGGGGCTGCGGGCCGCCCTCGGCCGGGCGGGGGAGCAGATCGACCGCTACACCCGTGACCTCCACCAGCTCGGGCTCGACAGCACCGAGCGCGAGGTGCGGTGGCTGAACGAGCTGATCAGCCGCGAGCAGGCGGAACAACAACAGAATCCTCCGGCGACGCAGCCGGAGTCACGCGAGACATGAAGAAGGAGGAACCGGCCATGAGCCAGGTGCGTGTCGCCGTCGTCGGCGTCGGCAACTGTGCGGCGTCGCTGGTACAAGGTGTCCAGTACTACGCGGATGCCGACCCGACGACCCGGGTGCCGGGTCTGATGCACGTCGACTTCGGCGGGTACCACGTCCGCGACGTCACGTTCGTCGCCGCCTTCGACGTGGATGCGAAGAAGGTGGGCCGCGACCTCTCGGAGGCGATCTTCGCCAGCGAGAACAACACCGTCAAGATCGCCGACGTCCCGCCGCTCGACGTCCCCGTCCAGCGCGGCCACACCCTCGACGGGTTGGGCCGCTTCTACCGGGAGACGATCACCGAGTCCGACGAGGAGCCGGTGGACGTCGCGCAGGTGCTGCGTGATGTCGAGGCCGACGTCCTCGTCTCGTACCTGCCGGTGGGCAGCGAGGCCGCCGACCGGTTCTACGCGCAGTGTGCGATCGACGCCGGTGTCGGCTTCGTCAACGCCCTGCCGGTGTTCATCGCGTCGGACCCGGTGTGGGCGGAGAAGTTCCGTGCCGCGGGTGTGCCGATCGTCGGCGACGACATCAAGTCCCAGGTCGGAGCGACGATCACGCACCGCGTGCTCGCCAAGCTGTTCGAGGACCGGGGCGTCCAGCTCGACCGCACGATGCAGCTCAACGTCGGCGGCAACATGGACTTCCTGAACATGAAGGAGCTCGAGCGCCTGGAGTCGAAGAAGGTCTCCAAGACGCAGTCCGTGACGTCGCAGGTCGACCGCGACATGGGCAAGGACAACGTGCACATCGGCCCGTCGGACTACGTGGCGTGGCTCGACGACCGCAAGTGGGCCTACGTCCGGCTCGAGGGCCGTGCGTTCGGCGACGTGCCGCTGAACCTGGAGTACAAGCTCGAGGTGTGGGACTCGCCGAACTCGGCGGGCATCATCATCGACGCGGTGCGGGCGGCCAAGATCGCGCTCGACCGCGGCATCGGCGGCCCGATCCTGTCCGCGTCGAGCTACTTCATGAAGTCGCCGCCCGAGCAGTACGGCGACGACGTGGCGCGCGACGCCGTCGAGCAGTTCATCCGGGGCGAGCGTCAGGACTGACGCCCGACCGCTCCACACAGGAGGCCCTGTCCGCAGCAGCGGACAGGGCCTTCTGTCGTTGCGGCGTCACGACCCGACGGGGTCGCCCGGGAGCGCCGGCAAATGGTTCCGTACCGGAAATGTTTCCGATCCTTCCGTACCGCAATCTTTGTCACCCGTTGGACCCAATAACGGAACGATTACTCACTCTCGCGTGACCGGTCACACACCGGTGCCCGGTTTTGCATCCGTAACGCCGTCGAATTACGTCGTGGGGATTCCGCTGATCGGGTTCCTTTCGGTGACAACCATCACCTGAATACGCACCATTGTTTGAGATTTGCGTCATGGTGAATCGCCGAAATGTGTTCGTAATTTGGGTTACGGCCCTGCACGACCCAGGCTCACCCGGAGCCGAGGAGTGTGGGGTCATCGTCCGGACCACGAGCCGGGCACGGACCGTTCGTCCTCCCCCGACGACGGTGACCGGCCCGTCTCCCCGCTCCCCGCACACCGGCGTGCGGTGCGCGCGTGTCCGGCGGTGCTCACCCCTTAAGGAACACCCCCGTGCACACGCACACCCCCCGCTTCCTCACGATCCGGACGGCCGTCGTCGCGGCCACCGCCGCCGCTGCCTCCGCGTTCGCGATCCTCCCGGCCGCCACCCCCGCGGCCCCCGGAGCGGCCGCCGTACTCGAACTGCCCGCCGCCTCCGTCGCCGCCCAGCCGGCCCTCGCGGCCACCGCGCCCGTCGTCGAGACCGCCGTGAAGCCGGTCGCCTCCGGCGCGTCCGTGCTGTCGATCGTCAAGAGCAAGCTCGGTTCGCCGTACCGCTACGGCTCCGCCGGCCCGAGCGCCTTCGACTGCTCCGGCCTCATGTACTGGGCGTTCAAGCAGGCGGGCGTCACGATCCCCCGCACCAGCCGTGCCCAGTCGACCTTCGGCACCCCGGTCTCGAAGGCCGCCCTGCAGCCCGGCGACCTCGTCTTCTTCTACAAGCCGGTCAGCCACGTCGCCATGTACATCGGCAACGGCCAGGTCGTGCACGCCAGCACCGCCGGTCAGCCCGTGAAGATCAGCAACCTCGCGTCGATGCCGTTCTCCGGAGCGCGCCGCATCTGACCCGCGCCACCTGGCACGACGCCCCGGGACACGCTCCCCGCGCACGGTCCGGCCGGCATCCGCCCGGCCGGACCTGCCCGCATCCGACCCGTTCGACGGAGCGTCTCCTTTCGGGACACCGAGGACGATCGCGCGGCGTTAGCATCCTGGGGTGCTCGACCCGGACGACGTGGACCTTGCCGGGCTCGGCGCTGCCCGCGACGACCGCACCCCGGGCGCGAGCTGGTGGATCGACCCGGCGAACGGCGAGATCCGCCTCGTCCAGGACCGTGACGACGAGCCCGCCGGCTGGCGGCACATCCCGCCCACCGAGGCCGGTGCGGGCTACGGCGACATGAGCGACTTCGTCGAGGCCGTCCAGCACCGCCGGGCCGCCGAGCTCCTCGACCAGGCCATCAACGGCCGCGGCGCCTTCCGGCGGTTCAAGAACACGCTGTTCGAGTTCCCCGAGGTCCGCGACGAGTGGTTCCGTTTCCGCGACGCCCGCGCCCGCCGCGGCGCCATCGAGTGGCTGCTCGAGGAGGGCCTGGTCGACGACGAGGTGGGCCGGCGCGCGATCGCCCGCCACCCGGACCCCTCGCCGCGCAACGCCGACGTCCCGGGCGCCGTCGCGAGCGACCTCGCCGACCTCTACGGCCACCGGCTGCACCGCGTGCTGCTCTACGGCTCGTGGGCCAGCGGCGAGGGCAGCGTCGAGTCCGACCTGGACCTGCTCGTCGTCCTCGACCACGTCGACTCCACATGGGACGAGCTGCGCCGCATGGACTCGGTCCTGTGGCGGCACACCGAGCGCTCGGGCCTGGCCATCACCGCGCTGCCCGTCGCCGAGTCCGCCATGGGCCGGCCGACGGAGCCGATGCTCATCCGGGCCAAGACGAGCTCGGTGCGGATCTCGTGAGCGCGAGGGGCCGGGCGGGGTGAACCACTCCGGGATGCAACGGGCGCGCGAGGAGATCGATGCCGCGACCCTGTTGCTGGACAACGGGTTCACGACGCAGGCACTCTCGCGCGCCTTCCACGGCGCCTACCACGCCGCCGAGACCGCGTTGCTCGTCCTGGGCGAGACCCGAGGCGACTTCTCCGACGTCGTCTCCGCGTTCGTGCGCCGCGTCGTGCGCGAACGCTCCCTCGACCCGGAGTCCGGACGGCTGCTGCGCGCCCTGTTCAACCAGTCGCTGCTCGCCGACCACGGCTACGAGCCCGTACCCGCCACCGAGGCCGGCGCGGCGATCGCGGCGGCGACGACCGTCGTCGCCGAGGTGGAGAAGTGGCTCGCCGACCCCGGGCGCAGCGCCGCCCGCCAGGGCGACGCCACGCCGTTGCCGTCGAAGCCGCCGCGCCGCCGGAACCGCTGACCGGCTCCCGCGCGACGTCAGCCGACGATGTTGACCAGGCGGCCCGGCACCACGATCACCTTGCGCGGCTCACGCCCGTCGAGCAGCGCGGTGATCTTCTCGTCGGCCAGTGCGGCGGCCTGCACGCTCGCGGCGTCGGCCGCGGCCGGCACCTCGATGCGCGAACGCACCTTGCCGTTGAACTGGATCGGGTACTCGACCGTGTCGGCGACCAGGTAGCGCGCGTCGGCCACCGGGAACGGCGCGTAGGCCAGCGAGTCGTCGTGGCCGAGGATCGACCACAGCTCCTCGGCGACGTGCGGGGCCAGCGGCGCCAGCATCAGCACCAGCGGCTCCGCCGCGGCGCGGGGCACCCCGGCGCCCGCGTACACCTTGGTCAGGTGGTTGTTGAACTCGATGAGCTTGGCCGCGGCGGTGTTGTAGTGCAGCGCCGGGAAGTCCTCGTGGACACCGGCGATCGCCTTGTTCAGGGCGCGCCGCGTCTCCTCGTCGAGTGCGGCGTCGGTGACCCGGCACTGGCCGGTCTCCTCGTCGACCATGTTGCGCCACACCCGCTGCAGGAACCGCTGTGGTCCGACGACGTCGCGGGTCGACCAGGGCCGGGACGCGTCCATCGGACCGGTGTACATCTCGTAGAGCCGGAACGTGTCCGCGCCGTAGCGGTCGCACATCTCGTCGGGTGTCACGACGTTCTTGAGCGACTTGCCCATCTTCCCGTACTCACGGGTGACGGACTCGCCGTTCCACGTGAAACCAAGCGCCCCGTCGTCCGCGACGGTCTCGACGACCTCCTCCGCGGAGACGTACAGCCCGCGGGCGTCGGTATAGGCGAAGGCCTGGATGTAGCCCTGGTTGAACAGCTTGCGGAACGGTTCCTCGCTGGTCACATGGCCCAGGTCGAACAGGATCTTGTGCCAGAACCGCGAGTACAGCAGGTGCAGCACGGCATGCTCGACGCCGCCGACGTACAGGTCGACCCCGCCCGGGTCGGCCGCGGACCGCGCCACGTCCTTGCCGACCCAGTACTTCTCGGCCTCCTCGGACACGAACCGCTGCTCGTTGTCCGGGTCCAGGTAGCGCAGGTAGTACCAGCACGAGCCGGCCCACTGCGGCATCGTGTTCGTCTCACGACGGTAGGCCCGCGGCCCGTCGCCCAGGTCCAGCTCGACCTCGACCCATTCGTCGGCCCGCGACAGCGGCGGCTCCGGCTCGGTGTCGGCGGCGTCGGGGTCGTAGGTCTTGGGGGAGTAGTCGTCGACGTCGGGCAGCACGACCGGCAGCTGCGCATCGGGCAGGGCGATCGGGCCGTGCTCGTCCCACACGATCGGGAACGGCTCGCCCCAGTAGCGCTGCCGGGAGAACAACCAGTCGCGCAGCTTGTACTGCACGACACCCTCGCCGAACCCCTTGGCGGACAACCAGTCGATGATGACGCGCTTCGCGTCGGCCACGCCGAGACCGTTCAGGCTGATCTCGTCGTTGGCGGAGTTGACCGCGGGGCCGTCGCCGGTGAACGGTCCGTCCTCCCAGCCCTCGCCCGGGTCGACGGTGCGCACGATCGGCAGGCCGAACGTCGTCGCGAAGTCCCAGTCGCGGGTGTCCTGCGCCGGGACCGCCATGATCGCGCCGGTGCCGTAGCCCATCAGGACGTAGTCGGCGACGAAGACCGGGACGCGCTCCCCGTTGACCGGGTTGACCGCGTGGGCGCCGGTGAAGACGCCGGTCTTCTCCTTGTTCTCCTGGCGGTCCAGCTCCGACTTGCGGCCGGCCGCCGTGCGGTAGGCCGCGACGGCCTCCGCGGGGGTGGCGGCGCCGCCGGTCCAGCGGTCGTCGGTGCCGGCGGGCCACGCCGCGGGCACGACGGCGTCGACCAGCGGGTGCTCGGGCGCCAGCACCATGTAGGTGGCGCCGAACAGCGTGTCCGGACGGGTCGTGAAGACCTCGATCGGCTCGCCCGAACCCGCGACGGCGAACCGAACCCGGGCCCCCTCGGAGCGACCGATCCAGTTGCGCTGCATCGACTTGACCGACTCCGGCCAGTCGAGCCGGTCCAGGTCGTCGACGAGACGGTCGGCGTAGGCGGTGATCCGCATCTTCCACTGGCGCAGGTTGCGCCGGAAGACGGGATAGTTGCCGCGCTCGCTGCGACCGTCGGCCGTGACCTCCTCGTTGGCCAGCACCGTGCCCAGCCCCGGGCACCAGTTCACCGGCGCCTCGGAGATGTAGGCCAGCCGGTGCCCGTCGACGACGGTGCGCCGCTCGCCCTCCGACAGCTCGGCCCACGGCCGGCCGTCGGGAGTCGCCCGCGTGCCCGCGGCGAGCTCCGCCTCCAGCTCCGCGATCGGGCGGGCCCGGCCAGCGTCGCTGTCGTACCAGGAGTTGAAGATCTGCACGAAGATCCACTGCGTCCAGCGGTAGAACTCCGGGTCGGTCGTCGCGACGGAACGCCGGTCGTCGTGGGCCAGGCCCAGCTGGCGCAGCTGCTCGCGGTACCGGGCGATGTTGGCCTCGGTCGTGGTGCGCGGGTGCGTGCCCGTCTGCACCGCGTACTGCTCGGCGGGCAGGCCGAACGCGTCGAAACCCATGGCGTGCAGCACGTTGTGCCCGGTCATCCGCAGGTACCGGCCCAGCACGTCGGTGCCGATGAAGCCCAGCGGGTGCCCGACGTGCAGCCCCGCGCCCGAGGGGTACGGGAACATGTCGAGCAGGTAGACCTTCGAGCGTTCCGAACCCGGCTCGCCGGGGTTGGGCGCGTGGAACGTGCCCTCGGCCTCCCAGCGGTCCTGCCACTTGCGCTCGATGCGGTTCGCCAGCGCCGCGCCGTAGCGGAACGGGGGCGCTCCGGCGTCGGCCTCGGCACGCTCCGCGATGGTGGTCTCCGTGCTCATGTCCGTCCGCTCAGTTCACTCGATCTCGGTGACGGCCACGGTCGGTTCCCCCGCGATCCGGCCCGCGGGCGAGACGTCGGCGACCCCGACCCGGTGGGACGGGGGCCCGGCCGCGAACGGCGCCGGATCACCTCCGACGCGACCGCGTCGAAGCGGGCCATCTGCGACGACCAGCGTAACGCCGCTGGCCGAGGCCCAGCGAACGGGTTGTCCTACGCTGGAGGTGTGCCAGTCGTCCTCAGCGTGATCCTCGGCGCCCTGCTCCTCCTCGTGGGGGTGGCGCTCGGCGCCGTCGCCGTGACGGGCGCCCGCGGGACGCTGCGCCGCAACCGCTTCGCCGGTGTCCGTACCGCCGCGACGCTGGCGTCGGAGGCGGCGTTCGCCGCGGCCAACCGGGTCGCCGCGCCGCTCGTCGGCGCCGCCGCCGTCGTCGCCGTCGCCGGTGGGGCCGTGCTGCTCGCCCGTCCGGACGTGCTGCTGGGTGTGATCCTGCTCGTCGTCACCGTCGTCGGCGTCGTCCTGCTGGCCGTCATCGGCGGCGGGCTGGGCGACCGCGCGGCGCGGCTCGTCGAGGAGGAGCCGGCACCCTGCGCGGGCACCTGCGCGGGCTGCGACCTCATCGAGGGCTGCCGTCCCGCAGGCGTCACGAACGCCTAGTTCAGCCCGATCTCGGCCGGGAACGTCGCCAGCAGCGCGAGCGGGGTGCCCTGGCGGCGCAGCACCCGGCCCCACAGGTCCGAGTGCCGGTCGGTGATGACGTCGTCGGGCAGCCCGGGCACGACGAGCCAGTCGCCGCGGTCGATCTCCCCGTCGAGCTGACCGGAGTCCCAGCCGGAGTAGCCGGCGAACACCCGCAGGCCGCGCAGCGACGGCTCCAGCGCGGCCGGGTCGGTGTCGAGGTCGACGAGCGCGACCGGGCTGTGCACCGTCACGACGCCGGGCATGCCGAGCGTCGACACCCCGGTGCGCATCGCGGCCAGGCACAGCGCCGTCCGGGCGTCGACCGGCCCGCCGACGAACACCGACCGGGGAGTGGACGCCAGCGTCTCCCAGGCCGGCAGCACGTCGCGGACGGCGACGTCACCAGGCCGGTTGAGGACGACGCCGAGGCTCCCGGAGTCGCGGTGCTCGACGACGAACACGACCGTTCGGCGGAAGTTCGGGTCCGACAGACTCGGCGAGGCGACCAGCAGCGTGCCCGGCGCGACGGGCACGGTCGGGGCGTCGGATCCGTCGCGGTGGTCCCTCACAGCACCATCGTCGCACCCGCACGGGGGCAGTAGCCTTCCGGTCGTGTCCTCGTCCTCCGCCCCCCCGACGGGGGACACCGCCACCTCCACGAAGCGCGAGAAGGCGGGCCTCGCCCGGCTGCTGCGCGCCTCCGGGTTCCGCCGGCTGCTCGGAGTCCGGTTCACCGCACAGTTCGGCGACGGCATGTTCCAGGCCGCGCTCGGCGGGGCCGTGCTGTTCAACCCCGAACGCCAGGCCGACCCGCTCCTCGTGGCCGCCGGGCTCGCCGTGATCCTGCTGCCGTACTCGGTCATCGGCCCCTTCACGGGGGCCCTGCTCGACCGCTGGGACCGGCGCCGGGTGCTGGTCGTCGCCAACATCGTGCGGGCAGTGCTCGTGGCGGTGGTGGCGGTGCTAGTCGGCACCGGGGTCGCCGGGGTGCCGCTCTACCTGGCGGCGCTGGCCGTCGCGGGTGCGAGCCGCTTCGTGCTGTCGGGCCTGTCGGCCGGGCTGCCGCACGTCGTCGAGCCCCGGCACCTGGTGGAGGCCAACACCATCGCGGCCACCCTCGGCGCGGCCACCGCTGCGGTCGGCGGGGCCACCGTCATCGGGCTGCGCGCCGTCATCGGCTCCGGCAACACCGGCTCGGCGATCGTCACGACGATCGCGATGTTCGGTCCGGTGTTCGCCGCGCTCGTCGCGACGCGGTTCAGCCGCGGCAGCCTCGGCCCTGACCGGGTCGCGCCCGCCGGGGGCACTGCCCCGGCGACCCCCGCGGCCGAGTCGTCGGCGACCCGGGTCGTGCTGCACGGCATGACCGACGGGCTGCGCGCCGTCGCGTCCACCCCGACCGTCGCCGCCTCGTTCGCGGCGCTGATGGCGCACCGGCTGGCGTTCGGCGTCGGCACCCTGGTGTCGCTGTTGCTGTTCCGCTACGCCTTCACCGACTCCGGCGTGCTGCGCGCAGGGATGACCGGCGTCGGCGAGGCCGTCGTGCTCGCCGCGGTCGGTCTGGGCGTCGCGGCACTGCTCACGCCGTGGCTCGTGCACCGGCTGGGCCGGGCGACGACAGTGCGGATCGCGCTGTCCACGTCCCTGGTCGCCCAGCTCGCGCTGGCAGTGTTCCTCAGCATGCCCGCCGTCCTCGCCGCGGCGTTCGTGCTGGCCGCGACGGGTCAGGTCGTGAAGCTGTGCACCGACGCCGCCGTGCAGAGCGAGACCGGCGACGAGGTCCGCGGCCGCGTCTTCGCGCTCTACGACGCGCTGTTCAACATCAGCTACGTCCTGGCGATCACGGCCGCGGCGCTGCTCAGCCCGCCCGACGGCCGCGCCCCGGCGCTGCTGGGTGCGGCGGCCGCCGTCTACGTCATCGGCCTCGGGGCCCACGAGTTCCTGCTGCGCCGCCGCGCCGCCGCGGCACCCACGCCCTGAGGGTCAGACGCCGTTCTCCGACGCCCACGTCCGCAGCTCGGCGACCGCCTCGTCGTGCGCCAGCGGGCCGCGGTCCATCCGCAGCGACAGCAGGTGCTTGTACGCCTTGCCGACGAGCGGGCCCGGCGGCAGCCCGAGCAGCTCCATGATCGCGTTCCCGTCGAGGTCGGGGCGGATCGCGTCGAGCTCCTCCTGGGCTCGCAGCGCGGTGATCCGGTCCTCGAGCGAGTCGTAGCTGCGCTGCAGGGCCGCGGCCCGGCGGCGGTTGCGCGTCGTGCTGTCGGAACGGACGAGGCGGTGCAGCCGCTCCAGCAGCGGGCCGGCGTCGGTGACGTAGCGGCGCACCGCCGAGTCGGTCCACTCGCCGTTGCCGTAGCCGTGGAAGCGCAGGTGCAGGAACACCAGCTGCGCAACCTCGTCGACGACGACCTTCGGGTACCGCATCTCGCGCAGCCGGCGGCGCACCATCTTCGCGCCGACGACCTCGTGGTGGTGGAAGCTCACCCGGCCGTCGGGCTCCTTGCGGCGGGTGTCGGGCTTGCCGATGTCGTGCAGCAGCGCGGCCAGGCGCAGCACGAGGTCCGGGCCGTCGTCCTCACGCTCGATCGCCTGCTCCAACACGACCAGCGAGTGCGTGTAGACGTCCTTGTGCTGCATGTGCTCGTCGATCGCGAGGCGCATCGCCGGCACCTCCGGGACGACCTGCTCGGCCAGCTCGGTGTCGACCATGAGCTCGATCGCGCGCCGCGGGTGGGCGCCCAGGATCAGCTTGGAGAACTCGGCCTGGACCCGTTCCTTGGTGATCCTGGCGAGCTGCGCCGCCATCTCCGTCATCGCCTCGACGACGCGCGGCGCGGGCGCGAACCCGAGCTGGGAGACGAACCGGGCGCACCGCAGCATCCGCAGCGGGTCGTCGGCGAAGGACTCCTGCGGTGTCGCCGGGGTGTCGAGGGTGCCCGCGGCGAGTGCGGCCAGCCCGCCGTGCGGGTCGACGAAACGCCGATCGCCGTTCGGGGCGTGCACCTCGACCGCCATGGCGTTGACGGTGAAGTCGCGGCGGACGAGGTCGCCGTCGATGGAGTCGCCGAAGCGGACCACGGGGTTGCGGCCGACGCGGTCGTAGGCGTCGGCGCGGAACGTCGTGATCTCCAGGACGTGGTCGCCGCGGCGGGCGCCGAGGGTGCCGAACTCGATGCCGGTGTCCCAGATCGTGTCGGCCCAGCCGGCGAGCAGGGCGGCGATCTGCGGGGGGCGCGCGTCCGTCGTGAAGTCGAGGTCCTCCCCGCCACGCCCGAGCAGTGCGTCGCGGACGCTGCCGCCCACGAGGTAGAGCTGGTGGCCCGCCGCACGGAAGCGTTCACCGATCTCGTCGGCGACCGCAGGGATGGCGAGCATTTCCACGAGGGCATTCTCCTGGGCGCGTCGCAGTGCGGCGTCATCCGAGGCGTGACCCTGCCGCTCGGTGGTGCCGGAGATCGCGTCGGCACTCACCGCGGAGGTGGACGCCGACGAGCCGGGGATCAACAACGGGGAAGACACGGCGGGCCAGTCTAGGGAACGCGTCGGCGCCGCCGGGAAGTCACCTCCCGAGTGGTCCGTGAGGTCCGGCCCGCCCGGCGACGTCGGGAAGCGGGCCGGACCAGCCCCGGATCGTTACCATCAGGCCATGTCCACCTCGCGCGGTCGCTCAGGAGGGCGCCGCGCGAGCCGTCCCCCGGAGCGCAGGCGCCGGTTGCGCACCGTCGACGAGACGTCCGCGGGTGGTCTGGTCGTCGACCACGCCCTCGGTGTCGCCGCGGTGATCGGCCGGCTCGACCGTCGTGGCCGGTTGCTGTGGTCGTTGCCCAAGGGTCACATCGAGGCTGGTGAGACGGCGGAACAGGCGGCGGTGCGCGAGGTCGAGGAGGAGACCGGCATCATCGGTCGGGTGGTCGCACCCCTGGGCACCATCGACTTCTGGTTCGTCGCCGAGGACAGACGCGTGCACAAGACCGTGCACCACTACCTCATGCGCGCGCTCGGTGGTGAGTTGTCCGATCTCGACATCGAGGTGTCGGAGGTGGCCTGGGTGCCCCTCGCCGAGCTCGAGTCGCGCCTCGCCTACGCCGACGAACGGCGGTTGATCCGGCGGGCCACGCAGTTGCTGGAGGAGTCGGCGTGAGGCCGGTCGCGGCCCTGGTCGCGATCGCGTTGCTCCTCCTCGCCGGGCCGTTCGCCGGTTCCGCGACCGCGGCGCCGGGCGACCCGACCGTGTCGCTGCAGCTCGCGCTCGACCAGCTCACCCCTCGCGTCGGGACGTCCGACGGCCCGTCTCTCGTCACAGTGACGGGAACCGTCACGAACACCGGTGACGTGCCCGTGTCCGGGCTCGCCGTCCGGCTGCAGCGCGGTGACCCGCTGCGCGCCGACTCCGACGTCGAGGCCGCTCTCGACGGCCGCGCCGGCACCGACGCGGTGTCCCCGGCCTTCGTCGACCTGCCCGGGACCCTCGCCCCCGGCGCCAGCACGTCCGTCCGCGTCGACGCGCCACTGCGCGAGACCACCGGCACCGGGCTCGGCATCGACTCGCCCGGCACCTACCCGCTGCTGGTGAACGTCAACGGCGAACCCGAGGGCCGGCCACGGGCCCGGCTCGCCGCGACCCGCCTGCTGCTGCCGGTGCTGTCGCTGCCCGCCGCGGTCGTCGGCGGCGCGCTCGCCGAACCGGTCGACGCCCCGGCCACCGGTGCCGCACGGCCGTTCACGATGCTCTACCCGATCGTCGACGTCCCGCACCGGCTGCCCGGCGTCCCCGGCGAGACCACCACCCTCACCGATGACGACCTGGCCCGTTCCTTCGCCGCGGGCGGACGGCTCAACGGCCTCGTCGGCGCACTCGCCCAACGTGCGCCGGCCGGCTCGCCGCTGCGCAACGGGATCTGCGTCGCCGTCGATCCCGACCTGCTGCAGACCGCACAGGCGATGGCCGACGGCTACCAGGTCCGCGCACCCGACGGCACCGTCGGCCCCGGGACCGGCACCGACGTCGCCCGCGCCTGGCTCGCCGGAGTGACGACCACGTTGCGCGGCGGCTGCGTCGTCGCACTCCCGTTCGCCGACGCCGACCTCGTGGCGCTGACGAGGGGAGGTGACGAGGACGCCGCCGTCCGGGCCGTCGAGGCGGGCCGGGAGGTCGCCGCCGACATCCTCGACACCCCCCTGCAGAACACGCTGCTCTGGCCGGCCGACGGCGTCATCGACGACGAGACCCTCGCCGCCCTCGCCGGACCCGAACGCCTCGGCGGCCTCGTCCTGTCCTCCGGCGCCGTCAGCGAGGCCGGCCGCACCGGCGTCGTGGCCCTCGACGGCGGCCCCGGCGCCGCCCTCTCCGACGACCTGCTCACCTCCGCGGCCACCCCTGCCGACGCACCCACCACCCCCGGCGCCCCCGTGACCAGCTCACGCGCCGCCGTCGCCACCCCGCTCTCGACCCAGGACCTCATCGGCGCGCTCGCGTTCCGGGCGACCTCGCCGTCGGGACAGGGCAGCCGGCCGCCGATCCTGCTCGCCCCGCCCCACCTGTGGGGCGCCGAGGGCGTCGGGGCCGACGCCCTGCTGTCCGCGGTCACGCTGATGACCGAGCGCGGCCTGCTCACCCCGCGCCCCCTCACCACCAGTGGCGCGACGGGCCGCCCCACGTCGCTGCTCTACCCGATCGGCGCCGGTGCCGAGGAGGTGCCGACGACGCTCGTCGACCGCACCCGGACCCTCGTCGGCGAGATCGACTCCGTGGCCACGGCCGCCGTCGCCGACCCCGGTGCCGACGTCACCCCCGACGACGTGTTCGTCCCGCTGCGCCGCGCGATGCTGCGTCCCGTCTCCGCCACCTGGCGCGGCCGGCCGGCGCTCGCCTCCCGGTTCGCCGACCTGGCCTCGACACGCCTCGACGAGCTCCGCGGCACCGTCCGCGTCCTCGAACCGCCCGGGCCGTACTCACTGGGCACGTCCGACGCCCCGCTGCTGATGACGGTGTCCAACGGCCTGCCCGTGGCGCTCGACGTGCGCATCGTCATCGCCAGCACCGCAGGCCTGCAGGTCACGCCCATCCCCGACCAGCGCATCCCACCGCTGGGGCGCATCCAGGTCCGGGTCAGCGCGCAGGTCGTCCGCGCCGGACAGTTCGCCGTCGACGCCATCGTCCAGACCCCCACCGGCGGCGACCTCGGCCCGCCCACGCGGCTACAGGTCCGCTCCACCGCGTACGGGACCGTGACGGTGTGGCTGACCGTGATCGCCGGTGCCCTGCTCGTCCTGCTCGTGATCCGCCGGATCGTGCGCCGCGCCCGGGACCGGTCGGGGCCGCCGGACGGTCCGGACCGCGGTCGCGGCCCCGGGCCGGGCGGCCTGCCCGGCCCGGGGGAGGAGGGCGCGTCCGCATCCGAGCCTGCGGGAACCGGCCCCACCGTCCCGATCAGGACAGAGTGACGAGAACACGAACGGTTGCGTCGTCGTGTGGAAACGCACCCGACGCGCCCGGAGCGACTGCTCCCCGCAGGGGCCGCCCCTGTCGTAGTCTGGCCGCCGGGGGAATGTGACCGGGCGTGAAGCAGCGTCCGGTGGGGGGAGGCGTCGCTGGTGAGCGGGCAGACAAGGGGCCGGCCCGCGTCCACGCGCACCGTGACCGCGACGGTCCCCGCACAACCCGGCCGGCCGTCCGACGAGACGACCGCGCCCGCCGACCCGGCCGAGGTCCCCACGACGGAGACCGACGGTTCCGCGCCGGGTGACCCGGCCGTCACCGACGCAGGCACCACGCTCGCCGGCCGCTACCGGCTGCGCGCCAAGCTGGGCTCCGAGCCCGCCGCCGGCGCCGAGTTCTGGACCGCCGAGGACACCGTCCTGCGGCGCGACGTCGCCGTCACCCTGCTGCGCCGGCTCGCCACCGACCCGGACGCCGACGACCCCGACGGGACCGCCCGCGCCGGCGAGATGATCGTCCGCGCGCTGCGCACCGGCAGCTTCGAACACCCCGGGGCCGCCCGCCTCCTCGACGTGCTCGCCCCCGGCGGCGCCGCACTTCCCACCGACGTCCTCGGTGCCGCAGTCAGCGAATGGTGCGGCGGCCGCGGGCTCTCCGACGTCCTCGCCGACGGCATGATCCGCCCGCTCACCGCCGCCCGCATGGTCGAGCCCCTCGCCGAGGCGGCCGCCGCCGCGCACCGGCACGGGCTCGTCCTCGGCTGCGACCACCCCCAGCGCGTCCGGGTCAGCGCCGACGGCCGCACCCAGCTCACCTTCGTGCTCGCCCGCCCCGACGTCACCCCCGACGACGACGTCCGCGGCCTCGGCGCCGTCCTCTACGCGCTGCTCACCGGCCGCTGGCCGCTCGCGGTCGCCGACGCCGCGCGCGCCGGCATGCCCGCCGCCGAGCGACTCGTCAGCGGTGACCCGGGCGGCCGCGTCGTCCCGCCCTCGGAGGTCCGGCCCGGCGTCCCCGTCGCGCTCGACGCCATCGTCCTCGGCGCCCTCGCCGGCGACCACGCCGGCACCTCCACCCAGCGCGTCCGCACCGCCGCCGCCGTCCACCGGATGCTCGCCGAGATCGTCTCCGAGGACGACAAGAACGCCCTGTTCCCCCCGGTGCACGACGGCCTGCCCCCCGAACCCGGCGACGTCTGGCAGGCACGCCGCAAGGCGCCCACCGACCGCGACCGCCGCCGCAAGCTGATGCTCGGCCTCGGCGTCCTCGCCGTCGGCGTCGTCGTCGTACTCGGCTACCTCGGGCTCGTCCTCGGGTCCGTCTTCGGCGACTCCTCGGGTGCACCGAAGATCGTCGTCGACGCACCCGCCGCGCCCGGGGGCGCCATCGCCGCCGGACCCCCGCAGCCGCAGGCCGCCACCAGCTCCGTCGCCGCCGCGGGCGTCGAGGTCTACGACACCACCGCCGACCCCGACAACGCCGGACGCATCTCCCGCGTCATCGACGGCAACCCCGCCACCAGCTGGCGCACCTACGCCTACCGCCAGCAGTTCCCGGTGCTCAAGCCCGGCATCGGCGTGATGGTGTCGTTCGCCTCCGCGGTGCAGCTGTCCAGCCTGTCGATCAACTCGCCGAGCGACGGAACCGTCGTCCAGATCCGGTCGGCACCCACCGCCGACGCCGACTTCGCCGACACCGTCCCGATCGCCGACGCCACGCTCACCTCCGGCGTCACCCCGATCTCGCTGACGCAGAGCCAGCCCGTGCAGCACGTGCTGATCTGGATCACGAAGCTCGGCAACGACAACGACCAGCACATGACCGAGATCAACGAGGTCACCTTCCAGCGCGCCGGGGTCTGATCCGGTACCGGTTCGCGGCCGCGAACGATCCCCCCGTTCCGCCGCGGGGCGCCCGGCATCCTTCGTAGCGTGCGGCCGTGTCCGCACCGGCCCTCGACGACGTCGCCCTCGTCGCGGCCCATCGCGAGGGCGACCCGCAGGCGTTCGTCGAGCTCGTGCGCCGCCACGGCGACCGCCTCTGGGCGGTGGCCGTCGGAATCCTGCGCAACGCCGAGGACGCCCGCGAAGCCGTACAGGAAGCCCTGCTCACGGCTTTTCGTCGACTCGACGGGTTCCGCGGCGACGCGGCGCTGGGCACCTGGCTGCACCGCATCCTCGTCAACGTCTGCATCGACCGGCTCCGCCGCGACCGCACCCGTCGCGCCGAACCGTGGCCCGACCACGACGTCCCCGACCGCCGCCCGGATCCGTCCCACACCGCCACCACGCGCCTCGACGTCGTCCAGGCGCTCGCGCTGCTGCCCGTCGAGCAACGGGTCGCCATCGAGCTCGTCGACGTGCAGGGCCACCCCGTCGCCGACGCCGCGCGGATCCTCGACGTCCCTACCGGGACCGTGAAGAGCCGGTGCGCCCGCGGCCGGCTCCGGCTCGCCGAACTGCTGGGCCACCTGCGCGAGGAGTACTGATGAGCGACCGCCTGCACCTCGCGTCGATCTGGGACGCCGCACCGGTGTGCGTCGCGGCGGGGGAGCGCCCCTGTCCGCGGTGCGCGGCGGTCGTCGACGATCCCGGCGCCGCGGCCGTGTTCGCCGCCCTCGACGCGACGCGACGCGACCTCGCCGGACTCCCCTCCCGCTCGCCCGGGGAACCGGGGCAGCCGTCGATGCCCGACGACCTCCGCGACGCCGTCCTCGCCGCCGCCGACGCGATCCGCAGGGGTCCCGCCGCAGCTGAGCCCGTCGTCCACGGCGTGCCCGCTGTCGAGGGCATCTCCTCCGTCCCCGATGCTCGAGGACTGCTCGGGGCACCCAGGGCATCAGTTGCATCCGGCGGGTCCGGCGCTCTCGGCGCTCTCTGCGCGGCCGACGTCTCCGGCGCTTCCGGTACGTCCGATGCTTCCGGTACGTCCGGCATGGCCGACACCCTCGGCGTCACCGGCCCGTCCACCGCCTCCGGCGCGTCCGGACCGGGCGTCGCGTCCGGCCCGGCTCCCGGCGCGCCCTGCCGGTCCGGTGCGGCCCGTGGTGGGTCGGACCGCGGGACGTCCGGTACCCGGGGTCCTGGCCGCCGGGGCCAGCGTCCGGGCGGCCGGTCACGCGGTCGCGGGCTGCTGCTCGCCGCCGTCGCCGCGGGCGTCGTCCTCTCGGGGGTCGCCGTCATCGGGGTCGCCGGACAACCGTCGCCCACTGTGCCCCTCGCTGTGCCGGACCAGCCCGGCACGCACGCCCTCGTCGGCACCCCGGAGACCGTTCACGGACCCCTCGGCGACCCCGCTCGACAGGCTGCGTGCCTCGGCGTCGTCGGCGTCCCTACGACCCGCGCACTCGCGACCCGGGAGGTCGCGGTCGACGGCGTCCCGGGCGTCCTGCTCGTCCTGCCCACCGGCTCGGTGGGCCGGTTCCGCCTGCTCGTCGTCGACCCCGGATGCGGCGCCGGGGGAGGACGCGTACTGGCCGACCGCACCGTCGACCGGTGACACGTGAGCCGGATCCCCCCTGACCGGCAGCGGAACGGGGAATGCCCGCTTCTAGACTCGTGTTCTTACGACCGGATGCGGAGCTTCTCGTTCCGTCCGATCTACCTGAGGAGGGACCGCCGCGGTGAGCACCGACGACGTCCGGGAACTGATCATCATCGGGTCGGGCCCGGCCGGCTACACGGCCGCGGTCTACGCCGCCCGAGCCCAGCTCAACCCGCTGGTGTTCGAGGGTTCCCAGTTCGGTGGCGCGCTCATGACCACCACCGAGGTCGAGAACTACCCCGGCTTCACCGACGGGATCATGGGCCCCGAGCTCATGGAGCAGATGCGAAGCCAGGCCAAGCGTTTCGGCGCCGAGCTGCGCTCCGAGGACGTCGACTCCGTCGACCTCGAGGGGCCCGTCAAGACCGTCACCGCCCACGGGCAGACGTTCACGGCGCGCGCTGTCATCCTCGCGATGGGCGCTGCCGCCCGCTACCTGAACGTCCCCGGCGAGCAGGAGCTGCTCGGCCGCGGCGTCTCGGCCTGCGCGACCTGTGACGGCTTCTTCTTCCGCGAGCAGGACATCGCCGTCATCGGCGGTGGCGACTCCGCGATGGAGGAGGCCACCTTCCTCACCCGGTTCGCACGCTCGGTGACGATCATCCACCGCCGCGAGGAGTTCCGGTCGTCGCGCATCATGCTCGAGCGCGCCCAGAACGACCCGAAGATCAAGTGGCGCCTCAACTCCGAGGTACTGCGGGTCGACGGCGACGGATCGGTCTCCCACCTGCGGCTGCGCGACACCGTCACCGGCGAGGAGTCGACGCTCGACGTCACCGGCATGTTCGTCGCCATCGGGCACGACCCGCGCAGCTCGCTCGTGCGCGAGGTCCTCGACGTCGACGGTGACGGGTACGTCAAGGTCGAGTCGCCGTCGACGCGTACGACCATCGAGGGCGTGTTCGCCTGTGGCGACCTCGTCGACCACACCTACCGGCAGGCCATCACGGCCGCCGGCTCCGGCTGCTCCGCCGCGATCGACGCCGAGCGCTGGCTCGCCGAGACCCCGGTCCCGGCCGAGCTGGCCGGCGGCGGGTACGGCACCGCCGCCCCCGAAGCCGCGGCCGCGGCGCACTGACCACCGACTCCACCGACCATCTCCGCGAAGGGCAGAACACGATGGGCAACAACACCGTCGACGTCACGGACGCCTCGTTCGAGGCCGACGTCATCAACAGCGACAAGACCGTCCTCGTCGACTTCTGGGCCACGTGGTGCGGCCCGTGCAAGATGGTCGCCCCCGTCCTCGACGAGATCGCGGGCGAGCACGCCGACAAGCTGACCGTCGCGAAGCTCGACATCGACGTCAACTCGAAGACCGCCGCCGCCTACCAGGTCATGTCGATCCCGACCATGATCCTGTTCAAGGACGGCAAGCCGGTCAAGACGATCGTCGGTGCCCGCCCGAAGGCCGCACTGCTCTCCGACCTCGCCGACTACCTCGGCTGAGCCGAGAACGATCGTTCGGCAACGGACCGGCCGGTTCCCAGCGGGAACCGGCCGGTTGCACGTCCGGGACGGGGCCGTTGCGAACACCGCAGGTCACGACGAGGACACGCCCGTGCACGCCCCGCTGTCCCCCGGTCGGGGTGGCGCAGGGCAGAATGGGCCGCGGCCGCACGCCGACGGCGGCGGACTGACGACGATCGAGCGAGGGTGCATGCATTTGCTCCGCCGCGGAGACAGCGGTCCGGCGGTCGCCGAGATCCGGGGGATGCTCGTGCGTCTGGGGCTGTCCTCCGGGGAGCCGGAGCCTCCTGCCGGCTCACCCGCGGAGTTCACCTTCGACGCCGACGTCGAGCACGCCGTGCGCGCCTTCCAGCAGCGCCGCGGGCTCATCACCGACGGCATCGTCGGCCCCGCCACCTACCGCGCGCTGCGCGAGGCAGGCTGGAAGCTCGGCGACCGGATGCTGGCCCTGCTCGTGTCGGCGCCCATGAGTGGCGACGACGTCGTCACCCTGCAGGAGCGGCTCCTCGAGCTGGGCTACGACGTCGGCCGCCCCAGCGGTGTGTTCGACGACCTCACCGAGCGCGGCCTCAAGGCCTTCCAGCGCGACTACGGCCTGGCCTCCGACGGCGTGTGCGGCCCGCAGACGCTGCGGGCGCTGCGCCAGCTGGGCCGCAAGGTCACCGGCGGCCGTCCGGGCCTGCTGCGCGAGCAGGAGCTCCTGCGCCGCGCCGGGCCCCGGATGCGCGGCAAGCGCATCATCGTCGACCCGGGCCACGGCGGCGCGGACCGCGGCGTCGTCAACAGCGGTGTGGCCGAGGCCGACCTGATGTGGGACCTCGCTCGTCGCCTCGTCGGCCGGATGGCGGCCACTGGCATGGAGGCGATCCTCACCCGCCGGGAGGACACGTGCCCGCCCGAGGCCGAGCGGGCCGCCTTCGCCAACACCGCGGGCGCAGATCTCGTGCTGTCGCTGCACACCGACGCCAACCGCAGCATGCATGCGCAGGGCCTCGCGACCTTCCACTTCGGCAGTGGCTCCGGCCCGACCTCCACAGTGGGGGAGGCGCTCGCCGGGCTCATCCAGCGCGAGCTGCTGAGCCGGACATCGATGCTCGACTGCGGCAGCCAGGGTCGCACCTGGGAACTGTTGCGCCTCACCAGGATGCCGACGGTCCGCGTCGAGGTCGGCTACCTGACCAACATCGGCGACCGGCGCAAGCTGCTCAACGCCGAGTTCCGTGACATCGTCGCCGAGGGCATCCTCGTCGCGGTCAAGCGCCTCTACCTGCTCGGCCAGGACGACCACCCGACGGGAACGTTCACGTTCTCCGACGTGCTCGCCCACGAGATCGCCCGCAACGAGGCGACGGCGATCTGATCGACGCCTCCCCTTGCGGCGCAGCGGTCCGCGGCACACGGTCAGCGCGCGGGGATGACCTGACGCTCGATCGGCGGGGCGGACTGCAGCGGGATCGTGACGGTGCCGAGGATCTGCTCAAGGGCAGCCTCGACGTCTTCCTTCCACGTCATCGCCGCACGGAGCTCCATCCGCAGCCGCGGCCAGCGCGGGTGCGGGCGGATGGTCTTGAAGCCGACGCCCCGCAGGAACTCCGCAGGGATGACGCAGCTGGGCTCGGTTCCGGGACGCGCGTCGCCGAACACCTCGACCGCCTTCACCCCGCGGCGCGTGAGGTCCTTCACGACGGCCTGCGCGAGCATGCGTCCCAAGCCTTCCCCGGAGAACTCGGGGAGGACCTGCATCGTGGTGAGCAGAACGGCGTCGGCACTCACCGGCCCGGTGGGCATGTCCGCCGCGCGGGGCACCGCTGACGGCGGCGCGTACATGACGTACCCGGCGGGCGCGCCCTGGACGTGCACGATCTTGCCGCAGGAACCCCACTCGAGCAGGACGCCCGAGACCCAGGCCTCCTTCTCGAACTCTGTCGACCCGAAGTCACGCGCCTGCTTGCCGAGGTGGTCGGACAGCTCCCAGTAGACGCACGTGCGACAGCGCTTCGGAAGTTCGTCCAGATTGTCCAGAGTGATGCTGGCGACGTGCCAGGACAAATCGACCTCCGGCTGGTGGTGACGATCGCGCGTGAGCGTCCGGCTGCGAGACCACGCGCAGGGCCGGGACACGCCGATGTTAGATCGATCCAGACCCGTTGGACAGGAAATGTGCTGCGACCGGGCCTCCCCGCTCGCCGAAGGGCAGCGCGTTCCCCCGTCCCGGTTACACTCGAACGGTCCGCTGCGCCGCTTGACCTCGCCGAAGGGGAGCCCCAGGTGCCCGTGCCACCGCCCGCCGTGCCCGATCCGTACGACCTCGGCGGAGCGGCAGCAGCGGCAGCGGCAGCCCCCACCGGACGCTTCGCCCGGCGCACCGCCGGCATGACCGCCTCGGAGATCCGTGCGCTGTTCGCGGTCGCCAGCCGGCCCGAGGTCGTGTCGCTGGCCGGTGGCATGCCCAACCTCGCGGCCCTTCCGCTCGACACCCTCGCCGCCGAGATCGCCCAACTCGTCGCCGCCGAGGGGCAGACCGCGCTGCAGTACGGCTCCGCCCAGGGCACCCCTGCGCTGCGCGAGCAGATCTGCGAGGTCATGCGGCTGGAAGGGATCGACGCCGACCCCAACGACATCGTCGTGACCGTTGGCTCCCAGATGGCGCTCGACCTCGTCACGCGCATCTACTGCGACCCGGGCGACGTCGTCCTCGCCGAGGGCCCGTCCTACGTCGGGGCGCTCGGCTCCTTCGCCGCCTACCAGGCGCGGGTCGTCCACGTCGCGATGGACGCTCATGGCCTGGTGCCCCAGAACCTCCGCGACGCGCTCGAATCCCTTGCACGCCAAGGAGTCACACCGAAGTTCCTGTACACGATCCCGAACTTCCACAACCCCGCGGGTGTCACGCTCGCCGTCGAGCGGCGCACCGAGATCCTGGAGATCTGCGCGACCTACCGTGTCGCCGTCGTCGAGGACAACCCCTACGGCCTGCTCGGGTTCTCCGGCACCGTCTACCCCGCGCTGCGCTCCTTCGACCGCGACGTCGTGTACCTCGGCTCGTTCTCCAAGACCTTCGCCTCCGGTCTGCGCGTCGGCTGGGCGCTCGTGCCGCCGGCCGTCCGCGACCGTCTGGTCCTCGCCGCCGAGTCCGCCACGCTCTGCCCGCCGACGTTCAACCAGATGATCGTCTCCCGGTACCTGCAGACGCAGGACTGGCGCAGCCAGGTCAAGACCTTCACCGAGGCCTACCGTGAACGCCGCGACGCCATGCTTGCCGCGCTCGCGACGTACCTTCCCCCAGACTGCAGCTGGAACGTCCCCGACGGCGGGTTCTACGTGTGGCTCACCGTGCCCGAGGGAGTCGACACCAAGGCGATGCTGCCCCGCGCCGTCACCGCCCGCGTCGCCTACGCCTCCGGGACCGGCTTCTACGCCGACGGCTTCGGCACCCGCCAGCTCCGGCTCTCCTACTGCTACCCGACGCCCGAGCGGATCGAGGAGGGCGTCCGCCGGCTCGCGGGTGTCCTCGGCGCGGAGCTCGACGTCATGAGAACCTTCGGCGTGCCCGCGCGGACCCTGCGCCTGCGGTCCGGACCCGACGCACCGTCCCCGGACACCGCCTGAGCGTTTCACGTGAAACGTGAGCGGCCGGGCCGTCCTTGTTCATGAGACCGACCAGGAGCTGACGTGACGGACCGGACCGTGGCGGTTCTCGCCGGTGGGCTCTCCCACGAGCGGGAGGTATCGCTGCGGTCCGGCCGCCGCGTCGCCGGCTCCCTGCGCTCCGCCGGAGTGACCGTCTACGAGTGGGACGTCGACGCCGCGCTCGTCGGACGCCTGCGCACCGAGCGACCCGACGCCGTCGTCATCGCCCTGCACGGCGGGGAAGGGGAGAACGGCGCGGTCCAGGCAGTGCTCGAGCTTCTCGACGTCCCCTTCGTCGGCACCCCTTCGCCTGCCTGCCGCCGCGTCTGGGACAAGCCCACCGCGAAGTCCGAACTCCGACGTGCCGGCCTCGAGACCCCCGACTGGGTCGCCCTCCCGCATGCCACCTTCCGCGAGCTCGGCGCCCGCGCCGTCCTCGACGCCATGGTCGAACGCCTCGGGCTCCCGCTCATGCTCAAGCCCGACCAGGGCGGCTCCGCCCTCGGCGCACAGGTCGTCACCACGATCGACGACCTGCCCGCCGCGATGGTCAGCTGCCTCGCCTACTGCGACACCGTCCTCGCCGAGCGCTTCGTCGACGGCACCGAGGTCGCCGTCTCCGTCGTCGAGACCGACGACGATCCCCGCGTCCTGCCGCCCGTCGGCGTCGAGCCCCTCGGCGGCGTCTACGACTACACCGCCCGCTACACCCCCGGCAACACCACCTTCCACTGCCCGGCGCCGCTCGACCCCGACCTCCTCGCCCGCGTCCAGGACGTCGCCCTCTCCGCCCACCGCCTCCTCGGGCTCCGCGACCTCTCCCGCATGGACGCCATCGTCGATCGGGACGGGAAGGTCCAGATCCTGGAGCTCAACGTCTCGCCCGGGCTCACCGACACCTCCCTGCTCCCCACCGCCGCCACGGCCGCCGGTCTGGACCTCGGCGACCTCTTCGCCTCCCTCGTGGAGCGCGCGGTCGACCGCGCCTGATCCAGTAGATGCAGCGCGGTGTTTCACGTGGAACCACGACCGCACCGGAGAGACGACCCGACATCCGTGCCCTGGACCGTCCCGCGCAGCCAGGTTGCCGCCGCCGGGGGAGTGGGGTCGATCGGTCGCATCCCGGACGAGGACAGCCCGTACCGAGCGGCCGACCGCCGACTCCGCCGGCTCGGGCCCTGACTTCGTCAACAGAACCCGGTGAGCAGGGGTCGCTCGCCCGGGAATCCCACAAGTCCGCCACGGCTGCCGTCACGCCACGCGGGACGTCGCGACGCCGTACTGCCGGCCGGGCACGGTGCGTCTGAGTGCAGCGGCGGTCTCGTGTCGTAGCTACTCGCCTCGTCGGCGTGTGCGGGTATGTCGCGAAGGACGACCGCCGCCGCGTCCCCTCGACGTGTCGCCGCGCTGCTGGTCCGGCGAACTCGCGTCGTTGATGGCCGGCCTCCGCCTACTCAGACGCCGTCCCACGGGTTTCGCGCGAAGGCCGGGGTGGCGCTCGTGGCCCCTGGTTGGTGAATCGACTGTAGGACTCGTGGCGACCGCCCCGCCCGCGTGACGAGGACGACGCACGCGCGCCACCGGCACCGTCCGGTGAGCAGGCTCGGTCCATCGTGCGGAGCGGGAGGGAGTGCGGGGACCGCAGCTCCGACGGGCGTCGCATGTGCGCCCCCGGGGCACCGGTGCCGTCCGATGTGCGGGCTCATTGAGCGGGAGGGCGTACGGGGCCGGCGACCGTCGCCCCCACGCCACGACGACGCCTCGCGTTGACGACGTGCCGCTCAGCTGGGCGGAAGCCTGGACCCGGGGCATCGGCGACAACAACATCAACGCTTCGGCGCACTTCCCGCCGCCGGCTGACCCTGGGCTCCGCGGGCTCCCGGGGCTCCGTGGACTCCGTGGACTCCGTGGACTTCGTGGACTCCGTGGACTCCGTGGGCGAGTCTCCCAAGCGGTACGCCGGGCCATGTGAACCTGGTCCGAGGGGTCGACGTCGCATTGTCCGGCGGCAGCCGTCCAGCAGCACCGGTCCGGGCACAGTCCGGGGTGGTGCCGTACTACTGGAACTCACTGCGAGACTCCACGCCTCCGCGGGGTCCGGCTGCGGGCAGTCCAGTGGCGGACGCGGTCCGTCCCGAGACTGCCGACCGCGCGGCGGCGCTCGTGCCTTCCTGTTTCACGTGAAACACGCGGCAGGCATCCAACGAGGTACCCCGGGTACCCCTGTCGCACCAGACGTGCCGTCGTCGCGCGGGTGCGGGCGGCGACCATGAGCGCGCCGTGGTGCAAACGTCCCGCACGATCGCGCGTCCGCCTGCGCGGCACCCAGGGTCGGGTCCACCGCCTGCTGTGCTACCCGGCCGAGGCGCCGTCGCGGATCTCCGCCGACGAGGACATCGAACGACGCTCTGTCCGACCCGTGGGACAGCTGAAGATCTCCGGACAGACCCGGCCCCGATCGTCGCCCGTGGACCGGCCACTCGTTCGACCGGGATCGACGGCGAGATTGCTGCACTGGTCGGTCGGCAGGCGTGCGGATGCAGCAGCCGTCTGCGCAGCTCTGCGACCCGTTGAGCCCTGACAGCGCCGCGGACGGTGTCACGTGAAACACCAGCACCGGACCCGACACGACGATCCGTCTCAGAGGTGACTCCGGCAGCACCCCCGCACGCGCACGACGCGGCGGCCACGCCACGGAGCATCCACGGGTGCCCGACACCCTCCTCACTACGGTCCAGCCCTCGCCGGAGACCGCCCGGCGCAACCGTCAGCACATCGCCGGGGGAGCGCCTCACGGTCCGTCAGACAGTCGTGCCTGCGCAGCATGCCGTGAAACGCCGCCCTGAGGCCGGACACCGGAACTGTACGAGCGTCGGGATGGACATCTGCAGCCTCGTGCCGTGAACCGTCGTTCGGGACGTCGACGAGACATCCGCAGGCGCAGTCACGGGCGCCGTCCTCCGTCACGCATCTCAGCCCACGCCGGGCTGCATCCGGCGCCCGCTCCTCTGCCAGATGTGCTCGCGCAGTCGCACGGTCCCAGGCCACCGGCGGCGCGGTCGACAGGGAGACGCCCGACCGAGTTCGCCACGAAGACGGCGCCCAAGCGCTCGGACACCCCTTGCTCGATGTGGTCATCCCACCCGAGGCGATCCGAGCCACGGTTTCACGTGAAACACCGACACCGCTCGTGGCCCGGCAGCGCCGGCGGGCGGTCATTCGCGCTGTCACGACGGACTCGCCCCCTGCCGTGCTCGCGTCGGATTCACGCCCGACTACTCGCGTCGCATAGCCTTGATGTCGCCGCGGACGCGGGAACCAACGCTGTGGCGGGCAGATCGAGAAGACGTTGGCAGCGCCGACCGACGCCGCCGAGGTGCCCGCGCGGGATGGGCCCGAAGGTGGGCGCCACCGACGACGGCGCACCGTGTCCACCTGCCGCAGCGAGCTGCCACGAGACCACCCTGAGGTCATCGTCGACAACGCCCCACTGCCGAGGGTCCGCTCTCACCCGGAGCCCAGGGACAGGGTCCACCTCTCGGCACAGGATCACCGGGACGAGACACCGTCGCCACGCAGCCGGGGCACCTTCATCGGTGCCGCAGGGGCTGAACTCACTGTCACATCCGCCCGGATCGGCGAGTTGCCGCGGCTGAGGACAACGGGCGAGCAGGGTGTGAGCTGTGATTGCCGGTACCGCACCGGAGCAGGTCTATGCGGCAACCCTGTCCGCGGGGACGGCAGCCTGTAGAAGTGTCCGCTAGCCGGCACCGTTACACCGACCTCCACCCAGTCCTCGCTGTGCTTCCCGGACCGGTACGGCGAGTCACGCCGCTTCGCGACGATCACCGGGAGCCCGCCACACCGCCACAACGCTGGGACAGCATCGAATCTCGGTGGCGATCGGCCGCCTGGCGAGGGAGACGGCACGTGCACGAGCGACAGGCGTTCCTCGGCCACGGCGAGGCCGAATCCGACAGGGCAGGCGTGGCAGTCGCTGGGACAGCCGGGGAACCCGGGGATGCGAGGAGGACAAGCGGCGTCGCCCCTCAGAGATTGCGCCCGCCCCGCCGCTGCTGCAGTACGCGGCGAGAGCGGACGCGGCCGACGACACATCAGCAGGACCGGCGGTGTCCTGGACGCAGAGCGACGGCAGCGTCGTCGCCATGGTCACCGGCCGATCCCGATCCTGCACCGGGCACCGGGCACCGGGCACCGGGCACCGGGCACCAAGCACTGGGCACCAAGCACTGGGCACCAAGCACTGGGCACGGAGGCTCGGCTGGTCGTCGCCGCGCAACGCGCCGATCGCCCGCAGGGCCTCGTCGAGTCCGTTGCGGCACAGTGATGAGCCGCGCTGTGCCTGCCGCCTGCCGAGGGAAGGCACAACCGACGAGCGAACGATGCCGACCCTCGACCTCTCCCGGTCGGGCGGAGTCGTCGTCGTCGTCGGTGGGCCGCCCTTGCGCGTCAGGGACACAATCGTGCGGCATTCGGTGACCGGGCCGGCAGCACGAGGGGCGCCCGGATCGCCGTCGCCTCGGACACAGCTGCTCTTCGGACCTGTCAACGGCGCGGTCGCAGGAGCCCCGGCAGCGTGGTGCGCGCCCCTGTCGCTCACCGTCGTGCAGACGGCGCTCCACTTTCAGCCTGAGCTCGGGCCACCCCGAACTCGGCGTGCATCTCCGCCGCGGAGCCGCCGCGCCGGCGGCCATGAGGACGGCACTGACTCGCCGAACCGCGCGGTGACGTCGCAAGATGATCTTCAGGAGGTGTGCCCGGCGGACCGATTCGTTCGGTACCGAACATTCGGTGCCGTCGTACGTGATAATCAGACAACGTCGTGCCGATCACCGAGGGTCCCTGGATAGCTCTCCAACGACCCGAAGATCGGCGTCAATTGCCCTTTTTCGGGCTGTTCATCAGCTCCGCGATCCGCTCGAGGTCTTCGACGGATCCGAACTCGACGACGATGCGCCCCTTCCGTTGTCCGAGCTCGACGCGGACGCGGGTGTCGAAACGATCGGAGAGCCGCTCCGCGAGTCGTTCGGCGCCGGGCGCCTGGATCGTCTTGCGACGGGCCGGGCGGGTCGGGGCCGGCTTCTCGCTACGCGCGAGGAGGACTGCCTCCTCGGTCGCCCGGACCGACATGCCCTCGGCGACGATGCGCGTCGCGAGCTCTTCCTGCCGGCCTGCGTCCTCGAGTCCGAGGAGGGCGCGGGCGTGGCCGGCGGAGAGGACTCCGGCTGCGACGCGGCGCTGCACCGCGACCGGGAGGCGGAGCAACCTGATCATGTTGGTGACGACAGGTCGACTGCGCCCGATCCGGTCGGCGAGCTCGGCGTGGGTGACGCCGAACTCAGCGAGCAGCTGCTCGTAGGCGGCGGCCTCTTCCAGCGGGTTGAGCTGGACGCGATGGATGTTCTCGAGGAGCGCGTCGCGGAGCATGGCGTCGTCGCCGGTGCTGCGGACGATGGCAGGGATGCGGTCGAGCCCGGCACGCTGCGACGCGCGCCATCGACGCTCACCCATGATGAGCTGGTACCGCCCTCGGGCCGCCTCGCGAACGACGACCGGCTGGAGGAGCCCGAACTCGCGGATCGAGTGTTCGAGTTCGGCGAGGTGCTCCTCGTCGAAGGCGGTCCGGGGCTGCTTCGGGTTGGGCTCGATCGAGTCGACGTCGATCTCGCGGTACGTCGCGCCGTCGATCATCATGGGTGCGGCGTCGCCGGGGCCGGCATCGGGCAGTGGCCGGCTCCACGAGCTGGGCACGTCGCCGGTCGGGTCGGGCGGAGCGCTCACGGGTCCGGTCGGGATCAGCGCGGCGAGGCCACGGCCCAGTCCACCCTTGCGCTCGGCCATGGTCTACCGCCCGTTCGTCTCTGCGCCGACCGTTCCCGGTGAGCCCATCTCCGCGCCGCGGACCGCAATCTCCCGGGCGGCGTCGACATAGGACATCGAACCGCGGGAGCCGGGGTCGTAGGCGAGGACGGTCTGGCCGTACCCGGGCGCCTCGGAGACCTTGACACTGCGCGGGATCACCGTGCGCAGCGCAACGCTGCCGAAGTGCTGGCGGACCTCGGAGGTCACCTGGTCGGCGAGCTTGGTGCGACCGTCGTACATCGTCAGCAGGATCGTGGAGACGTGCAGGCGGGTGTTGAGGTGCGACCGGACGAGGTCGATGTTGCTGAGCAGCTGGCCGAGCCCTTCGAGTGCGTAGTACTCGCACTGGATCGGGATCAGCACCTCCTCGGCGGCGACCAGGGCGTTGACGGTGAGGAGCCCGAGCGACGGCGGGCAGTCGATCAGGACGTAGTCGACGTCGAGCGCGTCGAGGACCTCGGGGTTCAGGGCCTGCTTGAGCCGCTGCTCGCGCGCGACCATGCTGACGAGCTCGATCTCGGCACCAGCGAGGTCGATCGTCGCGGGCACACAGAGCAGGTCAGGGGAGGCAGTACTGGTCGCGGCGGCCTCGGTGAGGCTGATCTCGCCGAGGAGCGCCTCGTAGACCGACGGCGTCCCGGCGCGGTGCTCGACGCCGAGCGCGGTGCTGGCGTTGCCCTGGGGGTCGAGATCGATCACCAGGGTCCGGACACCGTGCATCGCGAGGGCCGCAGCGATGTTCACCGTGCTCGTGGTCTTGCCGACGCCGCCCTTCTGGTTGGCGACGGTCAGCACGCGACGATGCGCGGGCCGCGGCATGGCGTAGCGGTCGGGATGCCGCATCCGGGCGGCGCGTTCCGCCTCCTCCGCGATCGGCGTCCAGTTCGGACTCGGCACCGGACCGCCCGATGTTCCACGTGAAACGTCGGCTTCGGTCACGATCGCTGCTCCCTCCTCCGGTCCGGACGCCCCGTGCGCGGCGCCGCGGTCCGTTCGACGAGCACGACGGTGCTCGGCACCTCGACGAGCCCTTCACCGCACCTGACGACCGTCGGCTCACCGCCACCGGCCCTGCGGACGGCGACGGCGTCACGAGCGACCTCCTGGTCGGCGGACGCACCCTTGACGGCGACCAGCGTGCCACCTCTGCGCAGCAGCGGTAACGCCCATCCGGCGAGACGTGCGAGTGGGGCGACGGCACGAGCGGTGACCACGTCCGCCCCCTCCCATCGCCGTCGGACCTCGGACTCCTCGGCCCGTCCGCGGTGCACGTGGATCGGCAGTTCCAGATCCTCGATCACCTCGGCGAGCCAGTCGACCCGACGGGCCAGCGGTTCGACGAGCACGATGTGCAGATCCGGACGTGCCAGTGCCAACGGTATCCCGGGCAGGCCCGCTCCCGAACCCAGGTCGACGAGACGTGCCCCTTCGGGGAGTACTTCCTTCACGACCGCACAGTTCAGGATGTGCCGGTCCCACAGCCGCTCGGTCTCACGAGGGCCGATGAGACCTCGTTCGACGCCCGTCGTCGCCAGGTGCTCCGCATAGCGCACCGCCGCCGGCAGCCGTTCGCCGAAGATCTCGGCGGCCACCGACGGCGGGGAGGCGCCGGGCGCGGCGTCGCCGGGCGCGGGGACGTCAGCCGCCACTGGGGAAGACGACGACCTGGCGACGGGGCTCCTCGCCCTCGCTCTCGCTGTTGACGCCCTTGATCCGGGAGACGGCGTCGTGGACGACCTTGCGTTCGAACGGCGTCATGGGCCGCAGCTTGACGGGCTGACCGGAGTCGATCACGTCCTTGGCGGTGCGCTCGCCGAGCTCGGTGAGCTCGTCGCGACGCCCCTGACGCCACCCCGCGATGTCCAGCATGAGCCGGCTTCGGTTGCCCGAGGCCTGCTGTACGGCGAGCCGGGTGAGCTCCTGCAGGGACTCGAGGCCGGATCCGCGGTCGCCGACGAGCTTCTCGAGGTCCTCACCGCCGTCGATGCTGACGATGGCTCGCCCGGCCTCGACGTCGAGGTCGATGTCACCGTCGTAGTCGAGCAGGTCGAGCAGGCGCTCGAGGTAGTCACCCGCGATGTCGCCCTCACGGATCAGCTGCTCCTCAGCCGTCACAGGCTTCGGGGTGGCTTCGGCAGGACCGTCCTCGGCGGTCTTCGGCACGGTGGGTCTCCCTTCTGAGAGTGCGACGTCACGACGGCAGCGGGAGCTGCCACGTGACGCCGTGGCCGGGTCCCCGTCGGGCCCGGCGCGAGGTTCGGGTCAGCGGCGCTTCTTGCCCTTGCGGGCCGCGGAGGGCCGTGAACCCCCGCTGGTCGCCCGTCCGTTGCGCGCGTTGGGTGATCCGTTGGACCCCCCGCGCTGCTGTCCGGAGGACGGCTTGACCGGCTTCGCGCCGGGCTTCCTGGCCGGGGGAGCGGGCGTGTCGCCGTTGGTCTCCGTGTCCTTGGTCAGGTCGACCTGGGCCTCGTCGGCCGGGTCTGCGTCGGCCCTGTCCGCGTCGGACGCGGTGCCGTTGCGGTTGGGCTTCTGACCGGGCTTGGGCGCGAGCGCCTGCCGCGTGGTCGTCGCCTTCTCCTTCTTCTCGGCCTCTTCGGAGTCGATCTTGTTGTACACGATCCGCTGCTGCGCGAGCGTCCACAGGTTGTTCGCGACCCAGTACATGAGGATCGCGAGCGGCAGGAACGGCGCACCGACGACGACACCGATGGGGAAGACGTAGAGCATCAGCTTGTTCATGATCGCCGACTGCGGATTGGCCGACTGGGCCTCCGTCTGCCGGGCGACCGAGTGCCGCGCCGTGATGTGCGTGAAGACACCCGCCATGATCATCAACGGGATCATGACGACGAGCATCTGCCCGACGGTCGTGCCGAGCTCGGCGAGGCTGGGGGCGCCCTGGATGGGGACGATCGAGGCACCGAGCTTGGCGCCGAACAGGTCCGACTCGACGAACGACTGCACATCGGTGGCGTTGAAGATGTAGTTCTCGGTCTTGCCGGGCTTGAACTCGCGCAGCACGTGGAACAGACCGATGAACACCGGCACCTGGATCAGCACCGGCAGACAGCCGCCGAGCGGGTTGACGCCCTGCTCGCTCTGCAGGCGCTGCATCTCCTGCGTCATCTTCTGCTTGTCGTTCGCGTACTTCTTGCGGAGCTTCTGGATCTCCGGCTGGAACTCCTGCATCTTGCGCATCGACCGCACCTGGCCGACGAACGGCTTGTACAGGATCGCGCGGAGCGTGAAGACCAGGAAGATGACCGACAGCGCCCAGGCGACGCCGCTGGTGGGCGAGAAGACGAAGCCGAACGCCTTGTGCCAGAACCACAGGATGGCCGAGACCGGGTAGTAGATGAAGTTCAGCACCGGGCTTGCTCCTCGTGGTTCTCACCGTGGTCGGCGCCGCGACGGGCATCTGCGTCCTCGGCCGGGCGTCGGTCGTCGTCGTGGCGTGCTGGTCGGCGCGGTGGCACCGGGTCCAGACCGCCAGGGTGCCACGGTCCGCAGCGGAGAAGCCGACGAACCGTCAGATAACTCCCGCGGAGCACCCCGTGGACCTGGAGCGCCTCGATCCCGTACGCACTGCACGACGGGTAGAAGCGGCACACGGGCGGGAACGCGGGGGAGATCCAGCGCTTGTAGAAGCGGAGCGCGCCGATCATCACGCGTGCCACGGGAGACGGTCGTGCCGCTCCCCCGGGGGCCGACCCGACGGCCGCGGGGGCATCGGGACCGTCGTCACCGTGGACGTGGCTGCTGTGCGGATCGGTCATCGCGCGGCTGCCGGAGAAAGGCGCCGCAGCGCGGTACGCAGAGCGCCGTCGAGATCGCCGGCCAGCTCTGCCGAGGATGCCGTCGCGGAGGGCGGCAGAGCCCTGACGACGAGCCGAGCACCGGCAGGCAGGGCGGCCAGCCGGGGGCCCACGACATGACGAAGCCGTCGGCTCACCCGGTGGCGGACCACCGCGTTGCCGACGGCCTTGCTGACGACGAATCCGGCACGGGGCGCGTCGGAACCCGCGACGTCGAGATGGACGACGAGATGCGACCGGCCGCTACGCCGACCACGCCGCATCGTCGTCGCGAACTCGTCCCGACGGGTGAGCCGGGCCCCTGCCGGCAGCACTCCGCTGCCTGATCAGGCGGAGAGCTTGTCGCGTCCCTTGCTGCGACGCGCAGCGAGGATCGCGCGGCCCGCACGGGTACGCATACGCAGCCGGAAACCGTGCTTGCGCGCCCGACGGCGGTTGTTCGGCTGGAAGGTGCGCTTGCCCTTGCTCACTGTCGGCTCTCCTGGTCGACGTCGCCCCTGCGAACAGGGGACGTCGTGTCGCTCTGGACGATGTCTGCGGTGGTGCGGTGGTGCTCGGACGGGCCGACGAGCCGGTTGGGGCACGCGACCTCGCGAACGATCGACGGCACGCGGAACGTGCCAGTCCTCGGACGCGGCTCTTTCAAGGGTACGCAGCGCCCGAAGAGGGGGTCAAACCGGCCCCGAAGTCCCCTCACACGCCCGAGCGCAAGCCGACACGCCGAGGTCAGGACGAGGGGTCGGAGGGCGCCTTGTGGCATCGGGTCGTGGGTTGTTACCTTCCCCCCTCACAGTTCGATCCGGGGGGATCGGGAACACCCGCTCCGACACACCCATGTGGGCCCGCAAGGCGCCCACCGCTGAGTCCTGCGTACGGTCTGCGCACAAGTGTGGATAACTCTGGGGATCAACTGCGGGACCCGACGGGCTCCCGGCGTCCGATCGACAGAGGCCCGTCGTGCGCGAGGGACGGCCCCCGGGACACAACGGACGCGAACTGCGGAGGGAGCACGCCCGGTGACCGACCAGCCAGGGGATCTGGGAAAGGTCTGGAACCGGGTCATCGCAGACCTGTCCGGCTCGTCCGGTGAGGCCGGCGCTGCGACGCTCTCGTCACAGCAGCGGGCGTTCCTCCGGCTGACCCGCCCGCTCGGACTCCTCGACGGCACCGCGCTCCTCGCGGCACCGAGCGAGTTCGCCAAGGACGCGATCGAGCGCATCCTGCGCAAGCCGATCAGCGATGCGCTCGGCCGTCACCTCGGCGTGCAGGTGAACCTGGCCGTCGTCGTCGACGCGTCCGCCGCGTCCGGTGGCACCGAGGTCCCCGACCCGCCCGATCCGCGCGCCGTCGCCCGGGTCGCCGCGTCCGGTGCCCTCGGCCGGCCCGACCCGTCGGCAACCGTCGGCGGTCCTGCCGAGGCCGACGTGTCGTCGCCCCACGGCGACAACCCCCACGGGAACGGCCTCAGCGGCCACGACCCCGACGGCGACGGCCTCGGCGACCACGGCTTCAGCAGCGGCGGCCCCAACAGCGGCGGCATGGTCAACGGCCAGGACGCCATGCTCGGCGTCGACAGCATCGACGTCTCCGCGTCGCAGCCCGCTGCGGAGACCGACGGCGGGTTCTCCGACAGCGGATTCGCCCAACGGCGGCCCGGCAACGGTTCACTCGGCCGTATCGGCGGAGGCGGGCCACAGGGCGAGATGCGTCCAGGACAGGACGGCTGGCCGACCTACTCCGCGCCTGCCCCCGATGCCGCCGCACGCTCACGGTCGATGCTCAACGAGAAGTACACGTTCGACACGTTCGTCATCGGGGCGTCCAACCGCTTCAGCCACGCGGCGTCCGTGGCGGTCGCCGAAGCGCCGGCGCGGGCCTACAACCCGCTGTTCATCTGGGGCGAGTCCGGGCTGGGCAAGACCCACCTGTTGCACGCCGTCGGGCACTACGCCCAGCGCCTCTTCCCGGGGATGCGGGTGCGCTACGTCAGCACCGAGGAGTTCACGAACGACTTCATCAACAGTCTTCGTGACGACCGCAAGGTCGCCTTCCAGCGCCGCTACCGCGATGTCGACGTGCTGCTGGTCGACGACATCCAGTTCCTCGAGGGCAAGGAGGGCACGCAGGAGGAGTTCTTCCACACCTTCAACACCCTCCACAACTCCAACAAGCAGATCGTCGTCTCCTCCGACCGGCCGCCCAAGCGCCTGGAGACGCTCGAGGACCGCATGCGCACGCGATTCGAGTGGGGCCTGATCACCGACATCCAGCCCCCCGAGCTCGAGACGCGCATCGCGATCCTGCGCAAGAAGGCCGCGCAGGACCGGCTTGCCGTCCCCGGCGACGTCCTGGAGTTCATCGCCGCCCGCATCGAGCGCAACATCCGCGAGCTCGAGGGCGCGCTGATCCGGGTGACGGCGTTCGCGTCGCTGAACCGCCAGCCCGTCGACACCCAGCTCGCCGAGATCGTGCTGCGCGACCTCATCGGCGACTCGGCGGCCTCGGAGATCACGGCGCCCACGATCATGGCCGTCACCGCGGAGTTCTTCGACGTGACGATGGACGAGCTGTGCGGGCCCGGGAAGACGAAAGCCCTCGCGCAGGCCCGGCAGATCGCGATGTACCTCTGCCGCGAGCTGACCGATCTCTCCCTGCCGCGCATCGGCCAGACCTTCGGCGGCCGCGACCACACGACGGTCATGCACGCCGACAAGAAGATCCGGAACGAGATCTCGTTGCGTCGCAAGACGTTCGAGCAGGTCCAGGAGCTGACGGCGCGCATCAAGCAGCGCGCCCGCCGCTGAGCCGCTGTTCCACGACGCCACTGCGCACAACGCTTTCGCCTGCCTCACCGCGGCACACTGCGAGCCGACCGGACGGCGAGGACACAGCCCCTGGCCCGGGGCGCACCGGGGCTGCACGCGGTCGACGACGGCGTGGCCGCAACGTCCGTGCCCGGGCGGGCCGTCGCCGCACGACATCTGCGGTCGCCGCCCACGCCGGGAGAGAGGTGCCTCCGGTGCATCCCGCGCGCTGTCCGGGATGCTCGCGTCGTGGCACTCGACGCCCAGGACGTGAGCGAACACCGCGGCGAGGGCCTGCTCGCCGGCGCCTCGTGGAGTCGATCGGGTGGGAGCCGTACGCGGGCCGTCGCGTGGCGAGGAGCGGGACGGCCGGCGCCACGAGCCACCGGGTGCGGACGGTCGCGGACGCATCGGCGTCGGCGGTGCCGGTCCAACCCGCGCCAACGACGCGTGGGTGAAGGCGGGACGAGGGCGTCGTGGCCGACCGGACGGCGCAGCAATCACCTTCCGGTGGATTCCATGAGAGCCGCGTGTCGCTCACGGCTCAACCGCTCGCCGTCCGCTAGGCCACGTTCGGCGCAAGCGGAGATCGCGAAGGCGTGTCCGACGCAACCCTCGTCGTCACGCTCCGTTGACTGTCGTGTGCCTCGCGGGACAAGAGTGGGTTTCGCCGTCCTCCCCGCCCCCGCCGCGACCGGGACGACCGGTCGCGCAGCGTCGGCGCATGACCACATTTTCACCCACATCTGGGGACAACTCTGTGGATTGACGGCCGAAGGCCCGTGGATCGTTGCCCCCGGATCCGTGGACAACCCGTGCCGAAGCGGGGGATGGATCCGGGACAACGGGGGGCGGACGGGGGGTTGTCCACCGTCGGCGGCAGCTCTCCACCGGCCGTCCCATGACGACGTCCCCAGCGCGCCGCACCGCCCGACCTGCGACGACGGCGTCCATCCACACAATCCACAGGCCCTATTACTGTTCCTGGATCTCTCTCTTGAGAAATACACAAGAAGAGAAGGGCGGTGGATGGAGCCGTCCAGGGCGTCACACAAGAGCACTCCGAAGGGCACACGGCCCGGCGTGACACCTGGGCCGCGGAGGCTCTACGGTGGTCCGGTCCGACCTGGTCGACCCCGGTCGCTGTTCGCGTCCTGGCTTCGTCCGTTGCGATCGGCTCCGCTCGACAGGTCGGCACGCTGCACGTCCCCGGGTGCCAGGCCATCCGGTCGCAGTCTCGTGACCGTCGGTGAAAGGTCCTCACGTCATGAAGTTCCGGGTCGAACGCGACGTCCTGGCCGATGCCGCGGCCTGGGTCGCGCGCAGCCTGCCCGCTCGTCCGCCGGTCCCGGTCCTGGGCGGCGTCCTGATCCAGGGCGGCGGGGACCCGGGTGCCGAGACGTTGACGGTGTCGGGTTTCGACTACGAGACCTCGGCCCGGGTCGAGTTGGACGCGACGATCGGCGATCCGGGTCAGGTCCTGGTGTCGGGCCGGCTGCTCGCCGACATCACGCGAGCGTTGCCGTCGAAGCCGGTCGATCTCGTGGTCGACGGGTCGCGGGCGACGATCAACTGCGGTAGCAGCCGGTTCAGCCTGCCGACGATGCCGGTCGAGGACTACCCGCAGCTGCCGGCGATGCCGCAGCGGGCGGGTTCGGTCGCGGCGGACGTGCTGGCGTCGGCGGTGGCGCAGGTCGCAGTGGCGTCCGGGCGTGACGACACGTTGCCGATGCTGACCGGTGTGCGGCTGGAGATCGAGGGGACGCGGCTGACTCTCGCGGCGACCGACCGGTTCCGGCTCGCGGTCCGCGAGCTCGACTGGGAGCCCGAGGACGCGGCGGTGTCGACGGCCGTGCTGATCCCGGCGCGTACGCTGGCGGAGGTCGCGAAGACGTTGGGGGGCGCGGGGACCGTCGAGCTCGCGCTGTCGGCGGGCGACGGGATGCTCGGCCTGACCGGCAACGGCCGGCGGGCGACGACGCGCCTGCTCGACGCGGAGTTCCCGCGGTTCCGCCAGCTGATCCCCGCCGAGAGCACGACGGCGGCCGAGGTCGAGGTGTCGGTGCTGGTCGAGGCGATCAAGCGGGTCGCGCTGGTCGCGGACCGGGTCGCGCAGATCCGGCTGGAGTTCGGCGAGGACGGGCTGCGGCTGGCCGCGGGCGGCGACGACGTGGGCAGCGCGGAGGAGGAGATCCCCTGCATGCTGCAGGGTGAGGGCCTCACGATCGCGTTCAACCCGTCGTACCTGCTGGATGCGTTGGGCGCCTTGCACACCGAGCGCACGCAGCTGACGTTCACGACGCCGAACCGGCCGGCGCTGGTGCGCCCGGTGGTCCCGTCCTCGGGCGACGAGAAGCCCGCGGGCGACAGCGGTTACCTGCACCTGCTGATGCCGGTCCGCCTGCCCGGCTGACCCCGGGACCGTCGGTCCCGGTCGCTAGCCTGGACCGGTTCCGCGCGCGATCGACGGGAGTCCCAGGTGCAGTCCGACGGGTTCGACGATGGCCGGCGCTGCGGCGCGGGCCCGGCGCGGGGCTGATCGGCGACGTGCATCTTCGACGGCTGGCCGTCACCGACTTCCGTTCGTGGGAGCAGGCCGATCTGGAGCTCGACCCGGGGGTCACGGTCCTCGTGGGGTCGAACGGCGTCGGCAAGACGAACCTGGCCGAGGCGATCGGCTACATCGCGACGCTCGGCTCACACCGGGTCGCCACCGACGCCCCGCTGATCCGCCGAGGGGCGTCTCGGGCGGTGGTGCGCGGCGTCGTGGTGAACCAGGGCCGCGAGCTGGCGGTGGAGCTGGAGATCACGGCGGGCAAGGCCAACCGGGCGCGGGTGAACCGGTCGCCGGTGTCCCGCACACGTGACGTGCTGGGCATCCTGCGGACGGTGCTGTTCGCGCCCGAGGATCTGGCTCTGGTGCGTGGCGATCCGGGCGAGCGCCGCCGGTTCCTCGACGACCTGCTGGTGGCCCGGTTCCCGCGCTACGCGGGTGTGCGGGCCGACTACGAGCGGGTGCTGCGGCAGCGGTCGGCCCTGCTGAAGACGGCGCGTTCGGGCGGTGACCTGCGCACACTCGACGTGTGGGACGGGCATCTGGCCCGGCACGGCGCGGAGCTGCTTGCGGGCCGGCTCGAGCTGGTCGCCGGGTTGGCGCCGCCGGCAGTGGCGGCGTTCGCGGACGTGGCGCCGTCGTCGGATCCCGCTGCGTTGCAGTACCGGTCGAGTCTCGACGGCGAGTTGTCGGCCGACCGGCCGGCGTTGGAGGAGGCCCTGCTGGAGGCGCTGGGCCGGGTCCGCAAGCAGGAGGTGGAGCGCGGGGTGTGCCTGGTGGGTCCGCACCGCGACGACCTGGAGATCCATCTCGGCGCGGGCCCCGCGAAGGGGTACGCGAGCCACGGCGAGTCGTGGGCGTTGGCGTTGGCGTTGCGGCTTGGGTCCTACCGGCTGCTGCAGAGCGACGACGTCGAGCCGGTCCTGATCCTCGACGACGTGTTCGCGGAGCTGGACGCACGACGGCGGCGGGCGTTGGCCGCGGTTGCCGCACAGGCGGAGCAGGTCGTCGTGACTGCGGCGGTCGCGGAGGATGTCCCGGAGGAGCTCGGGGGTGTCCGAATCGCGGTGAGTGGCGGCGCGGTCGTGCGCACACCGGCCGATCCGGCGGACGATCAGCGGGTGACATCGACATGACCTGCGGTGAAACGGTGCGTCCGGTGGGCGCCGGTCAGGGCGCCCTCCTGTGGACAACGTTGTGGATACTGTGGATAACTCGAGTGGATCTGGTGACAGTTCCTGAGAACCACCGCCCGTCGACGGGAAGGTGCCGCCGATCGTGAGTGACGACGACCACTCTGTCCCCAACCCTGGGGACAACGCGGATCCGGCCGCTCGTCGTGGCCGGCCGGCCGATGGTGCGGGGGCGGACGGACCGCGCGGCCCGGACATCGCCCGGGAGGCGTTGCGGGCCGCGCGGGAAGCGTCGGCGCAGCGCGCGGCGGAGCGGTCGGCGTCGGGGGACCAGCGTCGGCGGCGGGCCGGTGGGACGCGTGGGAACCGGCGTCGCTGGTCGGGCGCGGGTCCCGACGACCGGGACCCGCAGCCGTTCGGGAAGATGCTGTCGCGGGTGTCGATGGACCGGGGCTGGTCGCCGCGCCTGACCGACGCGACGGTCCTCGGCCGCTGGCCGCAGCTGGTGGGGCCGGACATCGCCGACCACTGCACGCCGGTGTCGTTGCGCGACGGGGAACTGACGTTGCAGGCGGAGTCGACGGCGTGGGCGACGCAGCTGCGCACGTTGCAGCGTCAGCTGTTGTCCCGGCTGGCCGCCGCGGTGGGTGACGGGGTGGTGCGCCGGATCCGGGTGGTCGGGCCGTCGTCGCCGAGCTGGCGGCACGGCCCACGGCACGTGCGTGGCCGGGGCCCGCGCGACACGTACGGCTGATCGGCCAGGACCTGGAGGGCGTTTTCGGGCATCCCCTTCGTCGTGTCGTCGTTGAACGAGGGTGAACGGCGGGGGACGTACCGTTTGACGCGTTCTCGCGCCGTTCAGCGCGACGTGACGGGGCGGGAGCCTTTCAGGAGCCCCGTTCGAGCGGAGGTCCCCCGTCCTGTGACGCGTTCGGCGCTCTGCGACGCGCACAGGGGTGTCCTAGGCGGCTTTCTGTCGGGTCGGACCAGTAGAATCGAGATGGTGCTTCGGGCGGACCCCGAATCCGCCCGACCGAACCGGCCACCTCGCGCGTGCAGTGCGGGCGAGGGGCAGGACTTGTACGAGGAGACCTACAGCCCGTGGCAGCGGAGAAGAAGAACGGCTACAGCGCGTCGTCCATCACCGTCCTCGAAGGCCTGGAAGCTGTCCGCAAGCGCCCCGGCATGTACATCGGCTCGACCGGTGAGCGCGGCCTGCACCACCTGGTGTGGGAGGTCGTGGACAACGCGGTCGACGAGGCCATGGCCGGGTACGCCACCAAGGTCGAGGTGTCGGTACTGGACGGCGGCGGCGTCCGCGTCATCGACGACGGTCGTGGCATCCCGGTCGGCATGCATCCGGTGGAGAAGAAGCCCGCCGTCGAGATGGTGCTGACGATGCTGCACGCGGGCGGCAAGTTCGACAGCGACTCCTACGCGGTCTCCGGTGGCTTGCACGGTGTCGGCGTCTCCGTCGTGAACGCGCTCTCCACGCGCCTCGACGTCGAGATCGACACCGACGGCTTCCACTGGGACCAGCAGTACACGCGCTCGGTCCCCGGCACGTTGAACAAGGGCGCGGCGACGCGGCGGACCGGTACCACGATCACGTTCTGGGCCGACCCCGACATCTTCGAGACCACGGTCTACAACATCGAGACGATCCGCCGCCGGCTGCAGGAGATGGCGTTCCTCAACAAGGGGCTGACCATCGTGCTGCGCGACGAGCGCAACGGCGACAGCGACGAGGCGGAGGAGCCCGACGCGGAGGGCTACGTCGCCAAGGTCAAGGAGCACGTCTTCTGCTACCCGAACGGGCTGGAGGACTTCGTCGCGCACCTGAACAAGACGAAGGACCCGATCCACAAGAAGCTCGTCGCCTTCACGGGGGAGGCCCCCGGACACGCGCTCGAGGTCGCGATGCAGTGGAACTCGGGTTACACCGAGTCGGTCTACACGTTCGCGAACACGATCAACACGCACGAGGGTGGCACCCACGAGGAGGGCTTCCGCGCGGCGCTGACCAGCACGGTCAACAAGTACGCGCGCGACAAGAAGCTCCTCAAGGAGAAGGACCCGGCGCTCTCGGGCGACGACATCCGCGAGGGACTGGCCGCGATCGTGTCGGTCAAGGTCAAGGAGCCCCAGTTCGAGGGCCAGACCAAGACGAAGCTCGGCAACACCGAGGTGAAGTCGTTCGTCCAGCGGATCAGCAACGAGTGGCTGGCCGACTGGTTCGAGCGCAACCCCACCGAGGCGCGCACGATCGTCAACAAGGCGGTGCAGTCGGCGCAGGCCCGGCTGGCGGCGCGCAAGGCGCGTGAGCTGGTGCGCCGCAAGAGCGCCGGCGACATCGGTGGTCTGCCCGGCAAGCTGGCCGACTGCCGCTCGACCGACCCGTCCAAGTCCGAGGTCTACATCGTCGAGGGCGACTCGGCGGGTGGCTCGGCCAAGTCGGGCCGGGACTCGATGACCCAGGCGATCCTGCCGATCCGCGGCAAGATCATCAACGTCGAGAAGGCCCGGATCGACCGCGTCCTCAAGAACACCGAGGTCCAGGCGATCATCACGGCGCTCGGCACGGGCATCCACGACGAGTTCGACCTGGCCAAGCTGCGCTATCACAAGATCGTGCTGATGGCCGACGCGGACGTCGACGGCCAGCACATCCGCACGCTGCTGCTCACGCTGCTGTTCCGCTTCATGCGCCCGCTCGTCGAGCACGGTCACGTGTTCCTCGCGCAGCCGCCGCTGTACAAGATCAAGTGGGGCGGCCGCGGCGCCGAGCCGGAGTTCGCCTATTCCGACAGCGAGCGCGACGGGCTGATCGCGGCGGGCCGCGAGGCCGGCAAGAAGCTGCCCAAGGAAGAGGGCGTGCAGCGCTACAAGGGCCTCGGCGAGATGAACGCCAAGGAGCTGTGGGAGACCACGATGGACCCGTCGGTCCGGGTGCTGCTGCGCGTCACGCTCGACGACGCCGCGACCGCCGACGAACTGTTCTCGGTCCTGATGGGCGAGGACGTGGAGTCCCGCCGCTCCTTCATCACCCGCAACGCGAAGGACGTGCGCTTCTTGGACGTGTGATCCACACACATGTCCTAGACGCACGTATGGATAAGAGGAACTCGTGACAGACACCTTGGACCCCACGCTCCCGCCCACCGGCGGTGCGGGTGGTGGCGACCGGATCGAGCCGGTCGACATCCAGCAGGAGATGCAGCGCTCCTACATCGACTACGCGATGAGCGTGATCGTCGGTCGTGCGCTGCCGCTCGTCGAGGACGGCCTCAAGCCGGTCCACCGCCGCGTCCTGTACTCGATGGGGGAGAACGGGTTCCGGCCCGAGCGCTCCTACGTCAAGTGTGCGCGCGTCGTCGGCGAGGTGATGGGCAACTACCACCCCCACGGCGACTCCGCGATCTACGACGCCCTGGTCCGGCTGGCCCAGCCATGGTCGATGCGCTACCCGCTGATCGACGGGCAGGGCAACTTCGGCTCCCGCGGCAACGACCCCGCCGCGGCGATGCGCTACACCGAGTGCCGGCTCACCCCGCTGGCCATGGCGATGCTGCAGGACATCGAGGAAGACACTGTCGACTTCCTCGACAACTACGACGGCAAGACCCAGGAACCCGTCGTCCTCCCGTCGCGGATCCCGAACCTGCTCATCAACGGGTCCGTCGGCATCGCGGTCGGAATGGCCACCAACATCCCGCCGCACAACCTGCGCGAGGTCGGCGCAGGCGTCATCTGGGGCCTGGAGAACCACGAGGCCTCCGACGAGGAGCTCCTCGAGGCCCTCATGGCCCGCATCCCGGGCCCCGACTTCCCGACGTCAGGCCTCATCGTCGGCCGTGACGGCATCGAGTCGGCCTACCGCACAGGCCGGGGCTCCATCCGGATGCGCTCGGTCGTCGAGGTCGAGGAGGACGCCAAGGGGCGCACCATCCTCGTCGTCACCGAGTTGCCCTACCAGGTCAACCCGGACAACCTCATCGAGTCGACCGCGACGATGGTCCGCGACGGGAAGCTCACGGGCATCTCGGAGATCAACGACGAGTCGTCCGACCGCATCGGTATGCGCATCGTGTTCACGCTCAAGCGCGACGCGGTGGCCAAGGTCGTCCTGAACAACCTCTACAAGCACACGCAGCTGCAGACCAGCTTCGGCGTGAACATGCTGGCGATCGTCGACGGCGTGCCCCGCACGCTGCGGCTCGACCAGGTGGTGCGCAACTACATCCGCCACCAGATCGAGGTCATCGTCCGGCGGACCCGTTACCGGCTGCGCAAGGCCGAGGAGCGGGCCCACATCCTGCGTGGTCTGGTCAAGGCGCTCGACGCCCTCGACGAGGTCATCGCCCTCATCCGGGCGTCGCAGACCGTCGACGTCGCCCGCCAGGGCCTCATCGACCTCCTCGACGTCGACGAGATCCAGGCCCAGGCCATCCTCGACATGCAGCTCCGCCGCCTCGCGGCCCTGGAGCGGCAGAAGATCATCGACGAGCTGGCCGAGATCGAGCTCGAGATCGCCGACTACCAGGACATCCTGGCCCGCCCCGAGCGGCAGCGGCAGATCGTCCGCGACGAGCTGCAGGAGATCATCGACAAGCACGGCGACGACCGCCGCAGCCGGCTCGTCCCCGACGACGGCGACGTCACCAACGAGGACCTCATCGCCGTCGAGGACGTCGTCGTCACCATCACGCGGACCGGCTACGCGAAGCGCACCAAGACCGACCTGTACCGCGCCCAGAAGCGTGGTGGGAAGGGCGTGCAGGGCGCCACCCTGAAGCAGGACGACATCGTCGCCCACTTCTTCGTGAGCTCCACGCACGACTGGCTGCTGTACTTCACCAACAAGGGCCGCGTGTACCGGCTCAAGGCCTACGAGCTGCCCGAGGCCAACCGCAACGCCCGCGGCCAGCATCTGGCCAACCTCCTCGCACTGCAGCCCGGCGAGGAGATCGCCCAGGTCATGCAGATCAAGGACTACCAGGCGGCGCCGTACCTCGTCCTCGCGACGAAGAGCGGCCTGGTGAAGAAGTCCCGCCTCGAGGACTTCGACTCCAACCGGTCGGGCGGCCTGATCGGCATCAACCTGCGCGACGAGGACGAGCTCGTCGGAGCGGTGCTCTGCGCCGCCGACGACGACCTGCTCCTCGTCTCCGCCGAGGGTCAGTCGATCCGGTTCACCGCCGACGACGCCGCCCTGCGCCCGATGGGCCGCGCCACGTCCGGTGTGCTGGGCATGCGGTTCAACGAGGGCGACCGGCTGCTCTCGATCGGCGTGGTCCAGGACGACAAGTTCGTCCTGGTCGCCACCGCCGGCGGCTACGCCAAGCGGACCCCCATCGAGGACTACCCGGTGCAGGGGCGCGGTGGGAAGGGTGTGCTGACGCTCCAGTACGACCGCCGTCGTGGCACGCTGGTCGGCGCACTCATCGTCGGTATCGACGACGAGCTGTACGCGATCACCTCGACCGGAGGGGTGATCCGGACATCGGCCCGCGAGGTTCGCAAGGCCGGTCGGCAGACGAAGGGGGTCCGTCTGATGAACCTGGGCGAGACCGCCACCCTGCAGGCCGTCGCGCGCAACGCCGAGGACGATGCCGACGACGCCGAGCTGAACGGTTCGACGAGCTGAACCCTGCAGCGATGATCGAGCTGGTCACCGTGCCGAGCACCGAGGAGAGCGCCACCTCGTGAGCGAGAACAGCAAGCAGGCCGACGAGAGCGGTCGCGTCGCCACCGGCGATGCGGCCGCCCCGCCGCCCGGCTCCACCACCGAACCCGACACCGCTCCGGGAGCGGGGAACGGCGCGACCAACGGATCCGGCACCGGGACGGGCGCAGGAGCGCCGGCCGTCGACGGAGCCGCGGAGACCGATGCCGCGGACACCGGCGGCGTCCCGGCTCCGGCGACCGCGGCCGCCGAGGCCCCGACCGGGGCCCGGCCGGCGGTGCAGACCGGGCCTGGGGCGCAGAAGGGCACTGCAGCCCAGGACGGCCCCGCCGCGCAGAACGGAGCGGGCGCGGTCGACACGACCAAGCCCGCTGGCGCTAAACCGTTGTCGGGCAACGGATCCCCGTACCCGACGCCCAGCCCGACCGCACGGCCGGTGCCGACGCCTCGCCCCGCGGAGGAGACCGTCCGCGTCGCGCCGGTGGCGGATCCGTCCGGCGTCCCTGCCCCGGGCCCCAACGCCGAGACCCCGCCGCCGTGGCAGCGCATGCCCGGCTCGGAGCCCGTCGGCTCCGCGCCGCCGCCCGTCGCGGACAACCCATCGGTCGCGGGAGGGCTGTTCGACGGCCCGACCGCCTACATGGACCCCGCCGACGGTGGTCGCACCACCGAGCACCCTGGCCCCGGCGGGCCCGCCATCTCCGCCGCACCGCGCCGGCCCCGCCAGGCGGCGCTGCAGCTGCGACGCCTCGACCCGTGGTCGGTGCTCAAGCTCGCGCTGGTGCTGGCCGTGGTCATCTTCTTCATCTGGATGGTCGCGGTCGGCGTGCTCTACGGCGTGCTCGACGGCATGGGCGTCTGGGACCGTCTCAACGGCACCTACAACGACCTCGTCTCCGGCGAGGCCCAGACAGGCAGCGCCCTCATCAGCGCCGGCCGCGTCTTCGGCATCGCAGCCGTCATCGGGGCGATCAACAGCCTGCTGTTCGCCGTGGCGATGACGATCGGCGCCTTCGTCTACAACGTGTCCGCCGACCTCGTCGGCGGCGTCGAGGTGACGCTGTCGGAGCGCGACTGACCTGCGACGATTCCCGCCGCGCCGGGCCCGCCCCATGATGGCCGGGCCGGTGCGGAGGGGCCGGTGGGGCTGATGTAGTGTCGTCCTCGCCGCAGGGGCCTATAGCTCAGTTGGTTAGAGCGCGTCGCTGATAACGACGAGGTCGCTGGTTCAAATCCAGCTAGGCCCACTCTTCCGGTTTCCGGTCACACATCTCCCGTCGAGGACGTGATCTCGTTGAAGAAGTTCATCGCGCTGGCCATCGTCGCTGCCGGAGCCGCACTGCTCGTCGTCGCCAAGCTCCGTGGGCGCGATGAGGAGGACCTCTGGCACGAGGCCACCACCCGCTGACCTCCAGCACCCGAGCGGGGTACCGTCGTCCCTGCTCGACGGGGACGTAGCTCAATTGGCAGAGCACCGCCTTTGCAAGGCGGGGGTTAGGGGTTCGATTCCCCTCGTCTCCACCACCGCTGACCAGCGCATTCGCTGAGCAGAGCCCGCGCCGACCGGCGTGATGGCAATGACAGTGGCAATGGCTAGCTTCGCGACGTGGCCAAGAACCCGTCGAAGCCCCGCGCCGAGGGCATGATCAGGCGCCGAGGGAACTCGTTCCAGGCGGTCCTGTATGCCGGCATCGATCCGGTGACCGGGAAGCAGCTCTACCTCCGTGGCTCCAGCAGCGACGAAGCCGAGGCGAGGAAGATGCTGCGCAAGTTCAAAGCGCAGGTCACCGAGCAGCGCCACGCCAAGACTCGGGCCTCCCTGCGGACAGCGATCGAGTCCTGGCTCGAGACGCACGAGCTCGAAGAGTCGACCCGCGAGAACTACGTCGGCTACGCCGATCGTCACATCTATCCCGTCCTTGGCGACCAGCCGCTCGGGAAGGTCAGTACGCACGCCCTGGAGAGCCTCTACGCCCAGCTCAGACGCTGCGGCTCACGCTGCGCTGGGCGCCCGTTCGTCGAGCATCGGGTGGAAGGACCGCACGAGTGCCGTGAGGTCCGGCATAAGCGGCCTCCGGGGCGGCCGCCCGCGGCCGGCTATCCACCCCACGACTGCCGGGAGAAGGGCTGCATAGCGATCGAGTGTCGGCCGCACGTCTGCGTGCCCCTCGCCGCGGCCACGGTCCGCAAGGTTCACTTCGTCATCCGTGGCGCTATGACCGCTGCGCAACGCTGGGGCTGGATCACCACGAACCCGGCCGAACTCGCCCGGATCCCGCGGCAGCCCACGCCCGACCCTGACCCACCCACCACAGCCCGAAGCAGCCGCCCTTGTCGCTGCAGCATGGGAAGAGGACGAGGGCTGGGGCATGCTCGTGTGGCTCGTCATGGTCACCGGGCTCCGGCGAGCCGAGTTGCTAGCACTGAGGTGGTCGGACGTCGACTTCGATGCCGGCGTCATACATGTCCGCCGCAACCATGTGCGGGTGTCCGGCAGGAACATCGAGAAGGACACCAAGGCCCACCGCTCCCGACGTATCACTGTCGACGGGGCCACGGTCGAGCTCCTGACCGAGCATCGCGAGCGGTTCGAAGAGCGGTGCGGTCAGCTAGGCGTGAAGCCGACGAGTGCGGCCTACCTGTTCTCCTACTCCCCGACGAACGATCGCCCATGCAACCCGAGCGGTGTAACGCACCGCTACGGCCGGATGTGCGAGCGCCTCGCCGTCGTCAGCCACCTCCATGCGCTACGGCACTACTCGGCAACTGAGCTACTAACCGCCGGCGTCGATCTTCGTACAGTGGCGGGACGGCTTGGGCACGGCGGCGGTGGTGCGACAACACTGCGGGTGTATGCCGCATGGGTAAGTGAACGAGACCGAGAAGCTGCGGCAATTCTTGGGAGTCGACTTTCGAAACCTGGCCACCGTTTAGGTGACGTGTGCGACGCGAGTGGCAACCCGGCTTCCGAATGACTGGTCCGTTCCGCCCGATGGCGCGTGCGAGAGGGCGCCCAATTACGACGGCTCAGTCCTAGACCTCGCCAACACCCAGCGGGTGAGTCGGCCTGTGCTGTTATCTGCCGCTACCGTACGCCCATCAGGCATATGTACAATCGTAAATTCCTCGGTGATCGGGACCAGTTCTTGGTTGCGCACCGCGACCATCGTTGTCTCTACGAGAGATGAAATAAACACATCCGCTTCAACTCCTGCGTCCGCGGCCAATCGGGCCAGGAGGGGATCGTGAAGAGCCACAGGACCTGATTTGTGGAGACTTAGAAAGAATATTCCCTGCTGTGCATTCAGTTCGACCGGCTCCCATATCTCAGTGGGCTCGCGATCCAAGAATGTCGATTCTGCCGCATCGACATATGAGTACTCCCAGCCGGTCTGATCGTTGAGTTCGCACACTCTTCCGTCGATGAATCTGTTCAGATTCTCTATTTCAAGATCTTCACCCCAGGGCATGGCGACTGGGAAATCGGCCTCAATTCGAGTCCACAGAAGCTCGAGTAGTACGACAAGCGGGTTCGCTGAGGTGGATAGATAGAACGGCCACCGACCGTCCTTCAGGGTGGTCATGTAAGGCAACCCGTTCGCCTTGACGAGCGCAAACTTCCCAGAGATCATCAATGTGGGAAAATGAAGAGGAGAAAATCCGTGCGTCATCAAGTTCACCGAGAGATGCTTGATAAGAGAGTTGCGAAATCCTCGTTCTGTCTTGAATCCGTCATAGCCGACTACGACGAGAATCGCGCTAATCCGTTCCAGGGTTAAGATGCTCAGAAGGATTTGATCACTTGGGCTAAGGCTGGAGATTTCCTGCTGTGGGGGCTTTACTTTCCCAGTCATTTGCGCGAAAGTACGGTCCGTCAGCTTCATGGTGTATGAACGGCTGTCGTAGGTCCCCGCGTCCAAGGCAACTTGCTCGATGCGTCGCACTGTCTTCAAGTGCTCGAAGGCATCAGACATAGCTCGGCCCGTGAGGGTCTTTTTCACCTCAAAAACAGCTAGGACGTCGGGTGCACTCCACACGAATTCTTGCGTGTAGGGGATTCGATTACCGGCTCCTCGTACCAGCATGCAGTCGATCTGTCCGCTGAGATTATCGCCGTCGGCGACGAATCCTGAAACAACTCTTAGGTCTAGATCTGCGGGAAATGTAGTGGCGAGGAGCTTCTTTGACAGTCCTTCGTACATTTCACCGATGGTGGGGGCGTGCTTAACTTTAACGTCGGCGAGGACGGCTGACTCTCGACGCATGACTTCCTGCAGGAGATCCGCGAACGATCGAATCATGGCGGCACTCCGCTATTCGTATCTTGACGATAGAGCGTGGGAGATTTCGTAGGTCTCAATGATGGCCTTTCTGCCGATCATCTTGGCTCCCACGATTAGCCCTGCCTCGTGCGGCGTTGAGCCGGAGTGGCTAGCGCAGGCGTCTTTAAGAATCCATGCGCGAATACCGCGCTCGAACGCATCTACGGCAGTCTTCAGAACGCAGACCTCGGTGTCAATTCCGCATACGAAAACATCCGTCCAGCCGCGATTCTGTGTGAGTCTGGTGCCCTCTGCGTTGTACATCGTGTAGATCGTCTTGTCGACGATGGTCAACGCTTGTTTGGTCAGCGGTAGGAGCTCGTCGACGATATCGATCTCTGGCGACTCTTTTAATTTTGACCAGCCCATGATCTTTTCAAATGGACTGTCGTGGTAGTTCAGATAGCGCGTGAAGACGACGTCCCGACCTTTGTCGAGCCAATCGTGAACGAGCTGTTCGATCACGGGCACGACGTGCTTCGACTCGTCGGTGATGAATCCGTTCTGGACATCCACAACGACCAGGACTGGGTTGACCGCTTTCACTCTTACCGCCTGTCGCAGTCTCGAAGGGTGTCGATTGCTTGGTCGAGTCGTCTCAGGAGCCCGCTCGTACCGACGATCGCCTCTCGCATCGCCCGGTGCTGCGAGGTTTCTTGCGGTCGCTCCGTCGTGAGCCGTGACCGGATTCCGCGAAGGTAGCGCCAGCCGTACTCGTGCGGGACGTCCGGATCCTTGCCGGCCTCGACAACCTGGCGCACATAGTCGGTGTACGCCCAGGTAGCTTGAACCGACAGTTCGCAGGCAACAAGCTCGTGCTCGGCAAGGCACTGTTCCAGCGCGCGGGGGGCGTAGACGACGCCTGACCATGACGCGAAACCGGTTGCGATCGCACGCACACCAAAGTCATTGATGTCCGAGTGATCGAACCCGTCGCGAAGGAGCGCCTGTTCGACGACAGATGCGCGGGCGAGCTTCTCCTCGGGGGTGCCGGTCTCGTGTCGGCTTACCAGGACTCGGGGCACGCACAGGAGGCGGAGCGCGCTGTCGAGCTGGGGTCCGCCGGCGAGCGGAGTCTCCTCGACCCAATACGCGCTGAGCACGTAGAGATCACTCAGTACCCCCAGGCCGACAGCCTCCGCTGCTGCGGCGGCCTTGCGCATGTCGTCGTCGTAGGTGAGACGGCGCCAGACAGCGACCTCCGCAATCGAGGCTGGCTGCAGGTCCTCGACCAGGTGAAACATGATGACGCCGAAAGGCCAGCAATGCGCCGAAGCGCCGGCCATCTCCACTTCGTCCACGCGCCGGCAGGACAACCAGTCGTCGGCTGCACGCTCAGGGGAGCGCTGACGAAGCTTCGTGACGGCCTCGGCGCCGACGTAGAGCGGCACGAACTTGTGGCTGCGAATGCGGTACGTGCTGCTGCGCTCGCTGGCTGTCGTCGAATCGGAGGGACCGAAGAGCTCAGCAGGGGAGACCTCGAAGAAGTCTGCGAGAAGGCGCACGTAGAAGGGTTCGGGCTGCCGAATCCGTCCCGTCTCCAGGCGGTAGATCTGCTTCCCGAGGTTCGGCTCGCCCGGTGATGCCCAGCCGCGCGTCTCGCAGTAGCGATGGAGCTCGCGAGCGAGTCGCGGCCGGCCCCAGGTTCTTGAGGTGCGGAGTGCTAGGAGCACAAGATTCGGCACAAGGCTAGGTGTCCCTGTGTCCATCCCCGATGTCCTCCGTGTCCATGTGACAGCGGACGTGTCCGTCGCTGTCCCCGCTGTCGTCTGTTGATCTTCCCTGCTGCAGACGACTCTTGTGGCATGAACGGAGAAAGTCGCGAGAACGGGTTATCGAGGATTCGAGCGTTCGGCTTCGAGGCGAGCCACGCGCTCGCTGAGGGCGTCGAGCTCTCGGCGCATCGCGGCCAGTGCGGCATCGCGAGGAACGGCAGCGTCGGCGGCGCCGTCGAGCACGAAGGCGCCCTTGCCCTGGTGAGTGGATACCAGGCCTTCAGAGCGAAGCTCCGCGACCGCGGAGCGGGCGACCGTGATCGAGACGTCGTATTCGCGCATCAGCGCGGAGTACGAGGGCAGCTGATCTCCGGGACCGAGCTGGCCGTTGCGAATCTTCTGGCGAAGGGACTCGGCGACCTGTAGGTACGCCGGTTCCCCTCGAGTCCAGTCGGGCACGGGGTGCACATCCTCTCGCTCGACGCAGGCCTCCGACCTCGTCGGTCACAGCATGCCGGTCGGCCATTCGAGGGGGAACACTTGACGCACTATGAGGCAGAGTGCACTGTGAGACACAGTAAGCAATCCGAGGAGAGGGAGACATGGTGAGCAGTGAAAACGGAGAGTCGGCGACTGCCGCTGCACCGATTCGGGCACAGGTGCGGACGTCGGCGCTCGACAGGGCGATCAGGAAGCGGGCGGAAGGCGTGCCGTCCTACACGGTTCCGGAGGCCGCGGCACTCCTGAGTATTTCCCAGGAGTACCTCTACAGGCTGATCCAGGCCGACGAGTTCCCTGCTGTTCGGATGCGGCTCGGCGGCAGGCACGGGCGCTATGTCGTGCCTGCGAAGGCCGTCGAGAAGATCCTCGACGATGCCGTCGACGGGCGTCCGTCCGGCGCCGGCGATCCCGCGACGCTTCGCGGCGGTGTCGCGTGAACGCCGTCGGGGTTCTGATCTTCATGGCGATCCTGGGCGCGCTCATCTGCGCGAAGGTCCGGGCCGCGGGTGGCGCGATTGTCTTCTCGCTCTTGGCTCTCGTCCTGTTCATCGCGACGCCGGCCGGGCAGGGCTTGCCGGACGCGATCGGATCGTTCATGAACGCCGTCGACACCGCGTCGACGCCGGCACTCAACGGCAGCAGCCCACAGGCCGGAGTCCAGCAGTGAACCGCGTCGACTCCGGTGGAACGCCGACGCGCGTCGTGAGGACCGACGGCGTCAAGCAGTGGCGAGACGGTGCGGTGTGCCGAAGCGTCGATCCAGAGTTGTTCTTCCCGGTCGCCGAGCACGGATCACGACGATCAGCGGCAGAGCAGCGCGCGAAGCAGGTGTGTGCGCGTTGCCCGGTGCTCGCGCCCTGCCTGGCGTGGGCTCTCGCGGAGCTTCCGCACGGAGTCGCAGGCGGTCTGAACGAGCAGGAGCGGAGCTCGTTGAGGAGCGTCGGTGCTGATCAGCCCTCGCGGTTGTTCCGACCGCTGATCATCGTGCCGGTCGTGTACGCGAAGCGTGGGCCGAGCCGAGGCGAGCTGATCGAGGCCGGGCGGAGGGCCATCGCCGATGGAGTACCTCGAGACGACGTTGCCGAGGCATTCGGAGTGTCGCGTCGCACGGTCGATCGCTGGGCAGCCTCGAGCACCGAGCCCGGTGGACGCGCTCGGGTGGCAGAGGCGCCGGTCGAGAAACCGAATCCTCGCCGGTCCGGGTCACGCGATGCCGCGCACCGGCGGCATGACGAGGCACGCACGAAACGCGTCGCACGAGCCGGACGCGGGGGAGGGGAGCCCGGCGGCAACCGGAACTCCCCTCCGAATCTCCACAGCACAAAGGCCCTGGCAGGCAACACAGCACTGGAAGGACTCCGAGGGTAGATGAACACCCACACGAACACCCACGACCCCGATACCCCTGAGGCTGTCCGCGAGGCCGCGGCCGGTGCGAAGGCCTGGCGCGCCTCGGTGCGTGCCCAGCGCACCGCCGTCCCTGATCATGCCGACTTCTACGCGATGACCGCCGACGTGGTCGACACCCTGGCCGCGGCGGCGGGGTTGGCGGAGGTGATGGCCTGGCAGGTCGCCCACTACGGCGACACCCGACCCGTCTACGACGACACCGGTGTGGTCGACCCGCGCGAGCGCCTCGATGCCGCGGCGATGGACCTGCACGAGCTCGCCGCGAGCCTGCGGAGTGCGCACCGGATCGCGAACACGTTCTGGTCACGTATCAGCCACATCGGCGTCGACGCCCCTGCCGACGACTCGGCCACCGACTCGACCGACGCGCAGCTCCGCGCGGAGGTGACTCGATGAGCGCGCCGACGTCGACGACGTCTGCGGTGATAGGGCTGCGGCGGTGGGCGCGCGGTCACAGCCCGCACGTCACTGCCGCGGTCGGGCTGCTGATCGTGCACGGCACGTGGCCGGCCCGCCCGGAGTTCCGCGACGCGTGCGTGGAGCGCGACCGGGACGGGACCTGCTGGATTGACTGGACCGCTGCCCGGGCCGCGTTCGACGCCGGCGCGTTCGCGAAGGCGTCGACGAGTGAGATCGCGGTGCTGGACTTGGCGATCGCGTTGGGGCAGGACCGGTTCCGGCTTTCGCGGATGGGCCCGGTCAACGCGCGCGCGATCACCGATAGCGTCGCCTACGCCCTGGGTATTCTGCGATGAACCTCTGGACGCTCCTCATTCCGATCGCCGCAGTTGGCGGAACGGTGATCGCGGCGAAGCGCGGCGCTACGGTGCTCGCAATCTGCCTCGGCCTGGTCGCGCTGTTGCCCCTGGCGGCGTTGGCATCCGCGGTTGGCCTGCCGGTGCTGCTGCTCGCCGCTGCCGCGGCTGCGGTGTGGGTGTGGCACCGCTGGACCCGGTCGTCGTCGACGGTGAACCGGTGGGGCTCGCGCTCCCGGCGCAAGTCCGGCGTGGCGTCGACCATCGACGTTGTCCGTCACGCGGGCTCCGCCGCGATGCGCCGGCGCGCCGGCGCCGTCCGCCCCTCGCTCGCCGGGATGGACCGGCGCGAGCGATGGCGGCTGCCGGTCCCGGAGGTCGCGGTCCGCCTGTGCCGCAGCGGGTTGCTGTGGGTGTGGTCTTCGGTCGAGGACGTCACCCTCATTTTCGGCGGCCCCCGCACCGGCAAGTCCGGGTGGCTGGCCGGGCAGATCCTCGACGCCCCCGGCGCCGCCCTCGTCGCGTCCACTCGGCGGGATCTCTTCGACCTGACGAGGGTGGCGCGGTTCGAGCGGGGCCCGGTATGGGTGTTCAACGCTGTCGGCCTCGCCGGACTGCCGTCGACGGTGACGTTCGACCCGGTGTCCGGTTGTGGCGATCCGGTGACGGCGGGGGAGCGGGCGACCGACATGCTCGCCGCCACTACCCGCGCTAGCGCCAGTGGGGATCGGGAGTTCTGGGACGCCCAGGGCCGCCGCGTCCTCGCCGCACTCCTGCACGCCGCCGCCCTAGGCGAGAAGTCGATGCGCGACGTCCTCGGGTGGCTCTCGGATCCGGAGGCGGCATCGCGGGAGGTGACGGTCCTGCTGCGCCGCAGCAGCGAGCCGGCGTTCGAGCTCGACCTGGGCCAGTTCCTCGGGACGAACGACCGCACCCGGTCCTCGATCACCTCGACAATCATGCCCGCCCTCGGGTGGCTCACCACCCCCGCGGCGTCGGCCGCGGCCGGACTCGGCGCCGAGCAAGCGCGGGCACGTCCGCTCGACGTCGACGAACTCCTCGCCACTAACGGCACCGTGTATCTGCTCGGTGGGGAGGAGGCGCAGGTCGCGCCGTTGGTGTGTGCGCTGACCGGGCACATCGCCCGCCATGCCCGCCGCACCGCCGCCACCAGGCCGGGTGGGCGCCTCGACCCGCCGCTGCGCCTCGCGCTCGACGAGGCCGCGTTGATCTGCCCGGTCCCGCTGGAGAGCTGGACTGCGGACATGGGCGGACGTGGGGTGAACATCATCTGTGCGTTCCAGTCCCGCGCCCAGCTCCTCGCCCGCTACGGCACCCATGACGCGGCGACGATCCTGAACAACTCCGGGTCGATCATGGTGTTCGGCGGCACCCGCGACCGCGACGATCTGCAGTTCTGGTCCACCCTCACCGGCGACCGCGACGAGCCCGCCGACGCGATCGATCCGGCCCGGAACACGGCGGCGCGGGCAACGCGGAAGACGGCGGTGTTGTCGCCGGCACAGATCGCGAACCTGCCCGCCGGGCGGGTGTTGGTGATCCGTCGGGGGATTGCGCCGGTGATCGGTCGGGCGCAGATGATCTGGCAGCGCCGCGAGGTCCGTTGGGCCGGCTTCTGCGACGACCACCCCGAACTCACCGAGCACCTCGAGCGAATCGCGCTGTGGGTACGGGATCTCCCGTCGCGGTTCGGCCGCCGCCTCCGGCGTGTGCGGCGTCGCGAGGTGGCGCGCCCGATCCGGGGAGTCCTCACCGCTCACTCCCACGAACCGCCGAGTGGACGGCCGCACCTGGTCGTTGTCGACGCCCTCCCGTTCGACGACGAGGACGACCAACAGCCCACCGGCTGACCTGACCTCCGCTGCCGTACCGGCCAGACCTGCCTCGCTTCGAGGTGGGTCTGGCCCGGCACGCCCTCGAACCACTTCAGGAGAAATCTGATGAGCCCGAACAATTCACCGGCGAACCCGGCCGCGGGCGACCAGGACAACTGGTCCGGGCCGGTGGCCGGGCTGGCGAGGCTCGTCGACGGTCTGCGCCGCGACGTCGACCCCCTCACGGGCCTTCCGGCCCGGGTGGAGGAGCTGGCCGAGGTGCTGGCCCGGCTCTCGGAGACTGTCGCCTCGATGGCGACGCGCCGCAGCGCCGGTCCCGCACCGTCCTGGCTGCTCGCCCCCGACAGCACCGAGGACACCACCGCGATCCTCGACGACCTCGCCGCCTGGCTGGGCGCGATCTACCTCAGGTACCCGGACGCGGCCGCTGTGTTGCCGGACTGCTGGGCGTGGCATCCCGACGTCATCGAGGAGCTGGTGTGGCTGATGCACGCCTGGTCCGCCGCCTACCAGGGCCCCGCCGCCTCGGTCGCCCTCGCGGGGGACTGGCACGACCGCCAACGCCCCGGGGTGGTGCGGCGCATCCGCCAGAACGTCGCATCGTGCTCGGTCGAGCGCCACCAGACCCGCGCCGGCCGAGCCCCCCTGACCCCGACTGCTCCGACGGTCCCCGCGGTCGGGCAGCTCGGCGAGATCGCCGCCTGGTGGGCGACCGCCCGCGACAGCGCACCGCCCGAACCCGCCGACCACAGCGCGAACGGAGCCCACCGATGACCACGCCCCACACCACCCACCTCACAACCTCGACGCCGTCGGCGACGCAGTCGTACCTCGTCGAGCGCGACATCGAAGCCATCGAAGGGCTCCTGGACGGTTGGATCGCCGAAGTGAATGGCGTCGACATCCCACTGCTCGGCACGCCCGACTGGGTTGCCGCCGACGAGCGGACGCAGCTGGCCGCGGTCGCGGTGTTCGTGCTCGGCTGCCTCGTCGAGCGCGACCCGATCGTCATCGCCGCCCGCCTGGCTGCCGAGGTCGCCACTGTCCGCAGCATCCGCCTCGTCGCCGCCCGTCAGGCCTCGCACGCGATCTCCGCTGGTGCCGACTGGTCAGCAGTCGCAGCGCGGCTGGTTCAGCGCGACCGGATCGCCCGCCACGACCGGCTCCGCCGATGACCAGCCCGCACAACACCAGTGAGCACGACGGCGGGGGCCGGTGGGTGTTGTGGCTGCCCGGGCTGATCGTCGCCCTCGGCGCTGCGGCCGCGACCGCGCACGGCCTGTTCGAGGTTGCGGTAGCCGCCCGGGTGCCGACGCCGATCGCCTGGATCTACCCGCTGATCACCGACGGTCTTGCCGTCGTCGCCTACACCGCCACCGCCCGTCTAAGCGGGTCGGCCCGCGGCTACGCCTGGGCCGTTGTCGTCCTCTCCGCCGGCCTGTCCGGCCTCGCCCAGGCTGTCTTCCTCGCCAGTGACTTCCCGACACCCAGCGACTCGAACGGGAGCGCGGGGCTGGCGGTGTCGGGGGCATTGCGGTTCGGGATCGGGGCGTGGCCAGCGATCGCGGCCGCTCTCGCCGCGCATCTGCTCCACCTTCTCGCCGCCAGCCCCGCCGCCGCCGCAACGATCGAGGAGCGTTCAGGCGTTCAACACCCCGCACCGAGTTCAGCGGTCACTGTTCAACAGCTGCCGTTGAACAGTTCAGAGGGCCGTTCAACCAGCGAGCCGGACGCGTTGACCGCGCCACTCCCGGTCCTCGAACCGGCACCCGAACTCAGCCCGGATCTGGGCTGCGGGGACGCGGTGGTCACCCCGTTCATCGCGCGCACTGAACGCACTGAACGAGGGAACGGGCGGGGCGCGGAGTCGCCCGCGCGCGACCGCGCGCTGGCTGCCGCTGCGCGGCTGACGGCCCGCACTGGAGCCCTCCCGACGGTCTCCGAGCTTGAGACCGAAGCCCAGGTCTCCCGCGGCACCGCCGCAGCCGTGCTCAAGACCCTCCGCGAGGACGACCCCGCGCCCACGACGCGACGCACCGCCGCCCCGAACAGCACTCAGCACCTCAGCACCGGCGAGCACGAGGACGCCCAGCCATGACCAGCACAGCTCCCCAGCACCGACCCAGCACTCACCGCATCAACGACACGAACACGACTACTCAGCACGCCAGCAAGACCGGCAAAGCCACCGAAGCAGACTCAAGAGCTACAAGATCAAAGCCATCACACCTATGCATCACGATCCGAGGGGACGCGCCGGCCTCCGGCCGCCCGGCGCCGCAGTCACCCCGACTCAAGATCGTTTCGGGGTGGTCGACGTGCTGACCGTGTCGTCGGGCTACAGCCCCGAGTACCTGCTCAAGGAGGTCGCCACCGGGCGGGAGAACTACTACACCGGCGCGGTCACCGAGGGCGAGCCGCCCGGGCGTTGGTGGGGTCGCGGCGCCGAGCAGCTCGGCCTGACCGGGCTCGTCGAGGCCCAGGACATGCGGGCGGTGTTCGAGCGGTTCCTCGACCCCCGCGCCGACGGGTTCGGCAACCCCGACCGCTGGGACGAGGTCGGCACTCTCGGGCACACCGGCCGGAAGTTCAGCACCGAGGATGAGCTGTACAACACCGCCCTTGAACGCGAGCCGAACGCCAGCCCTGAACGACGCGCCGAGCTCCGCGTCGAGGCGGGCAAGAAGGTGCGCCAGAATGTGGCCTTCCACGACGTGACGTTCAGCGTTCAGAAGTCGGTGACCCTGCTGCACACCGCGTTCGAGGCGCAGGAGCATAAGGCCCGAACAGCCGGCGACACGGAGACCGCCGAGGCGTGGGGCCGGTTCCGGTCGGCGGTGGAGGACGCGATCTGGGCGGGCAACAACGCCGCCCTGGACTACCTGTCGGACAAGGCCGGGTACTCCCGCGTCGGGCACCACGGCGGCGCCGCTGGCCGCTACGTCGACGCGCACGACTGGATCGGCACGTCATTCTTCCAGCACGATTCTCGCGACCACGACCCGCAGTTGCACATCCACAACCCGATCCTCAACCGCGTCCAGGGCCCCGACGGGCAGTGGCGCACGCTCGACGGGCGCGCGCTCTACCGTTGGCGCGGCGCCGCGGGCGCGGTGGCCGAGCGCACGACCGAGGAGCGCCTCACCCACGCGCTCGGGATGGTGTTCGCGACCCGCCCGGACGGCAAGGCCCGCGAGGTCGTCGGCGTCTCGCCCGAGGCGATGGCGCTGATCTCCTCCCGCCGTCGCGACGTCACCGCGAAGGCCGCCGAGCTGATCGAGGGCTTCGAGACCCGGTTCGGCCGCGCGCCGAACAACTTGGAGCGCGATCGGCTCGCCCGCCAGGCCACGTTCGCGACGCGGCGGGCGAAGTCCCACGACGGCGAGACCCGCGAGCAGGTCCTCGACCGCGTCGATCGCCAGCTGCGCGCCGAGGTCGCCGACGGGCTGTCCGGCATCGCCCGGACCGCCCTCGCAGCCCGCGGCGATGGACCGCAGGTGCGGGAGTGGTCACCGCAGGCGGTGATCGAGACCGCCCTGGCCGAGGTCCAGACCCGTAAGTCCGGGTGGACCCGCTCCGACCTCATCCGGGCGATCAACGCCGCGCTGCCGGACTACCTCGGCACGGCCGACGGCCGCGACGTCGGGTCGCTGCTCGACCAGCTCGCCGACGAGGCCGTCCGCTACGCGGTCCCGCTCGACGCCACCCGCCCCGCCGAGCAGGCGCTGCCCGCCGAGCTCCGCCTCGCCGACGGCTCGTCGGCCTACCAGGCGCCCGGCGGGCAGCTCTTCGCCACACCCGAGCACGTCCGCACCGAGCGGATCCTCGTCGGCGCCACCGCCGAGGGCGGCGCACCGGTGGTGGCGCCGCCGGCGGTCGACCGGTTCCTGTCGACACTGCGAGAGTCTGGGATCGAGCTCGGCGTCGACCAGGCCGCCGCCGTGCGCGGCGTGCTCACCTCCGGTGCCCGGGTCGAGTCCCTCGTCGGGCCCGCGGGAACGGGGAAGTCGTTCGTCGTCGGAACCCTTGCCCGCGCGTGGAGCACGCACCCCGACCCGGACAGCGGCGCGGAGCGGCGGGTGTTCGGGCTGGCGACCTCGCAAATCGCCACTGAAGTCCTCAGCGGCGAAGGCCTGACCGCACGCAACGTCGCCCGCTGGCTTGCCACCCAGGACCGCCTCACCGCGCCGGAGGCCGAAGGCCGCGCGTCCGGGGACGACTCGGTGTGGCGTCTGCGCGCTGGGGACCTGGTCGTGGTCGACGAGTCCGCCATGACCGACACCGCCGCGCTGGCCGCGATCCACCGCCACGTCGACACCGCGGGCGCGAAGCTGCTGCTGGTCGGTGACCACCGCCAGCTCGCCGCCGTTGGTGCCGGCGGCGGGATGGACCTGCTCGCCACTTCCGGTGCCCGCTACGAGCTCGCCGACGCCCGCCGCTTCCGCGACCCTTGGGAACGCGCCGCATCTCTGCGGCTGCGGGCCGGGGACGAGTCCGTGCTGCGCGAGTACCACCAGCACGGCCGCCTCCTCGACGCCGGCACGACCGACGAGGCCGAGCAGTCGGCGACCCGAGCCTGGCTCGGCGACACCCTCGCCGGGAAGCGGTCGCTGCTGCTGGTCGACAGCAACGACCAGGCCGCCCGCCTGTCGGCCACCCTGCGCGCCGAGCTGGTCCGCCTTGGCCGCGTCGAGAGCAACGGTGTCCCGCTCGGGCTGCAGGGCACCTACGCCGGCGTCGGGGACCTCGTCGAGGCCCGCGCCAACGCCTGGGACCTCGCCGGCGTTGACGGCAATCGCCGCGGCCCGATCAACCGTGAGACCTACCGCGTCACCGCCACCCGCCCCGATGGCTCGCTCGAGGTCACCCCTGACCTCGACACCGCCCCCACCATCGACTCTGAGCGGATCGTACTGCCCGCCGGCTACGTGCGGGAGAACCTCGCGCTGGCCTACGCCTCGACCGTGCACTCCGCGCAGGGCACCACCGTCGACACCAGCCACACCGTCGTTACACCGCGAACTAGCCGGTCCGCGCTCTACGTCGGCATGTCCCGCGGCCGCGACGACAACACCGCCCACATCACCACCCGCACCGGCCCCGACGATGCCGCGGACGGCACCGACGCCCACCAGGTCCGCCGTGACCCCGTCGCCGCCCTCGCCGCCGTGCTCAACGACACCGACCAGACTGCCACTCGCTCCGCGCTGGCCACCGCCACCGAGTCTGCTGACGAGAACGCCTCGGTCCGAACCCCGGCCGAGCTCCTGGCCGACGCCGCCACCCTCGCCGCTACCCAGCGCACCGCGACCTGGCTCGACGAGCTCACCGCTGACGGCACCCTCGCCTTCCGCGACCGAGCCCGCGTCGCCGCCGAGGACGGCGCCGCCTCGCTGACCCGCGTTCTGCGCTCCGCGGAGATCGCCGGGCACGACGCCCGTCAGGTCCTGCGCGACGCCATCGCCGACCGTCCCCTCGGCGGAGTACGGAACGCCACCAACGTGATCTACCACCGCATCACCGAGGCCCACCGCTTCGACCCCGCCGGCGACACCTGGGCCGACTGGACCCCGAATATCCCCGACCCCGGCTGGCAGCACTACCTCAACGAGCTCGCTACGGCGGCGGACCGCCGAGCCGCCCAGCTCGGCGCCCAGGCCGCCGAGACCGCACCCGCGTGGGCAGTCGCCGCGTTCGGCGAGGCACCTGACGACCCGACCACTCGCGACCGCTGGATCGGCGACGTCGGTCGCGTCGCCGCCTACCGCGAGCTCCGCGGCCACGACAGCGACGACGACGCCCTCGGCCCCGCCCCCAAGCCCGGCCAGGTCGAGCAGTTCGCCGCCTACCGCGCCGCCTGGCGCTCCCTCGGCCGCCCGGAGATCGACCGTGAGGAGCTGGAGCTCTCCGACGGTCAGCTCCGCGTCCGCATCCGCGCCGCCGAACGCGAGGCCGCCTGGGCGCCGCGTTACGTCGGCAACGAGCTGGCCGGCACCCGCCACGCCTTGGCCACCCACCGCCAGACCGCGGCCGTCCGAGCCGCCGAGGCTGAGTCGGCATCCACCGAGGCGCGACTCGATCTTCAGGGCCAAGCAGCAGAAGCCGCGGCCCTCGCGGAGGTCCTGGACGAGCGCTCCGAGCAGCTCGCCCAGCTCGACGACGCCCGCTCCCGCTGGCTCGCCCACACTGCCGCGACCCGGGCCGCAGCCGACCGGGCGCGGGCCGAACTCGCATTACGCCGTGCGGGCGCCGAGCCCGAACAGCAGGTTACTGCCGACGATTGGCTCGCTGCGCACCGAGAGGCCGACGCCGTGGAGGACTCGCACCGCGAGATTACCGAGGACTACCAGCTGCTCGACCGGCAGGACGACCGCTTCGACGAGCCCGCACCTCCAGGCTGGGACGACGTCCGCGAGGAGTCCACCCGCGAGCACCAGCTTGAGGAAGACGCCGTCCGCGTTCCCTCAGCCGAAGAGATCATCACCTCACTAGACCGCGCCCACCGCGCCCTCGCCGAGATCAACACAAGAGACGCCTACGACGCAGGCCGTACAGCGGAGGAACGAGCGGCCGACCTCAACCGCTGGAGCGCTGACGACTCCGCGGCAGAGGAGGAGCTAACCCTCGTTGACGAGGGCTGACTCACCGGTGCCCAAGGCCGGACAGCCGTAGGCACTGGTGGCGTTTAGTTCACCGGCCGCAGGTCCGGCACAGGTCCGCTCCGCCGCCAGGCCCACCGAAGCGTCGCCAGAACGGCCTCCACATACCCAGTGCGGTCGCCGTAGAGCCGTTCCCGCGGTGGGCGGACCTCCATCGCGACAGCTGCCAGGTACTCGGCCTCGATTACCTCCTCGAACGCTGGCCGCTCGTGGCGCGTGATCGGCGCGATCGGCATCTGCCGCTGCCCGTCGTGGGACACAACCACAGCCCCCGCAAGCCACCGACAAGTCATCGCTACGCCGCCGGAGACCCAATCCGTGTAGCCCGACGCGGCGAGCTCGCTCGCCTGCACCTCCGCGGTGTCCCAGAGCGCAGCGAACTCCGACCGCGGCACCCGCAGGTTTCCCGGCCTGATCTTCTCGATCTCGCGCTCGTCGAAGCGCACCAAGCCAGAGTCGCAGACGGCACCGACGATCCGGGACGGCCGAGCTGCGTAAGGGGAGCTCGGCGGCGTCCTATCAGCGGCCTTGTCCGCCGAGGCGATCGACGATCTTCATCGTTTCCACGGCCACAGTCGTGACCCGCTGAATTAGATTCACGATGTACTGAGGGTCGTCGTGTTCATCGCACCATTCATTGGGGTCGTTGACGATCCCGGACGCGTTGTCGACCTTGCGCTGGTAGCGGTCGATTATCCAGCCCAGGGCGCTCCGAGAGCCGAGTTGGTAACGCTCGGCATCCTCGGGGATGCCTGCGATAGTGACCTTCGGATTATAGACGATCGTCGTATGATTACCTTTAACCTTCCATTTCATCTTGGCTACACGCCAGGTTTCCCGGTCGTCCGGGTCAGTGCCAGGCCTGACCTGCACGTCCAGTGGATACGGCTCGACCGATTCGTAGTTGATGTGTAGGTCAGCGAGGGCGCGGCCAGCGGCAGCGAGCTGCTCGAGCCGTTCTCGGCTGGACGGTGTAGGGATCCGTGGGAGCATCTTGCGGAGGTCGGCGATGTAGGCCTGGCGGTAGTCGGAGTCGTGCAGCAGGCCGTACACGTAGTAGAAGACATCGTCCTTGGTGACCGGGGCGCCCACTGCCTCCTTATAGCTGTCGACGATGGCGTCGGTGATGTTGTCGACCTGGCAGTAGCCATGCTCATCCGCGGCCCCCGCGTCCGATCTGAAGTCGAACCCGCCGTCGTCAGGGCGAGCCTTTTCGTAGGTCCAGCGAGGAAAGAACTGCACGGAGTTGGTGAAGAACGAGAGATCTGGTAGCGAGGTAGTAGCGAGGACGGCGAACTCGGCTGATTCACGAGGCGCCATGACAATAATTCCCAAATTCTTGTGGCGCGGTGTCGGGAACATCCAGGGGAGCTGCGATCGCTCGTGGTTTAGGTGCCGATCATAGTATCCGTTGAGGCGCTGGAATGGTCGATATGTACCCGTGAAGACCTTTTCGCCCTCGTAGTCGAGATGTATCCCCCGTGCAAGGTGAGTACGTAGGCTACGGGACCACTTGACGTGATCCTCACTGGCCGATTCAGGGTTCTCGGAAAGGTAGTCGGAGACTGTCTTGTCATTTGCGCGACTAATGTGGCGTGACCTTGCGAAGGCTGCGAATGGCGCGAGCTCGCCGTTATAGTTTTCAATTAGTCGCCGGATATTGGAAGCTGCGCGTTCCCGCGAGAAGTTGTAGACCCAACTGTCCCTGTTGGTCTGGAGGCCGGCGGAGATGGTTGAGAACACTCGGAGGCCGCCTGCCTTGGCGCCGAGGGCTGGCCACGTCAGGAACTCGTCGTTGCGCTGACTGATCCAGTCCCCGTGCTCGTTGGGCGTGATCGTCTGCCAAGTAGTTGTGGTGAGCGTGCTTTCGGCGACGATGCGGAGCTTGTCCTCGCGGTCGAGGTAGTCGCCGATGTCGCGGTAGTGAAGCTGGCAGGGTCCAGCGTGCCTCGGGTCCTTGACTCCGATGAAAATCGCAACAGTGTTGCGGCTACCAGAGCCGAAGATCTTTCCGCCCTCCTTACGGGAGAGCTCGCCTGCCGTGCGTTGATTGCCGCGCAGGTTATAGACGTAGATGCGGCTGTATTCCTCGCTAAGGGACAGGCGGATACCGTCAGCAGTGTTGCCGTCGATCCAGCCCCCATTGGAGACGAACCCCACGACGCCCTTGTCACCGATGCGATCAGTGGCCCACCGGAACGCACGTATATATGAATCATAGAGACTGTTCTTGTTTGTCCCAGTGGACCGCTCCGCGTAGGTGGCGGCGATTCGCCCATCGAGCGTGGGGTAGGCAACATTGGCGTTGAGATCGTTGGCGGAAGTCTGCCCCTTCGAGTAGGGCGGATTGCCGACGATGACATTGATCGGGGTGGCGAGCTCGCGGACGATGCGATCGTTGTTCTGGGGGAACATGATCGAATCTAAACTGTCTTTGTCTTCGGTGATCTGGAAGGTGTCAGCGAGCACGATTCCCTGGAACGGCGCGTACTGCCCCTTAGTGATCGCGTGGTATGTGGTTTCGATGTTCACTGCGGCGATGTAGTAGGCGAGTAGCATGATCTCGTTGGCGAACAGCTCGTTGGCATACTTCCGGGCGAGATCATCGGGGTGAATGAGACCAGACTGTAGGAGCCGTGTGATGAATGTGCCGGTTCCAGTGAAGGGGTCGAGCAGGTAGACGCCTTCGTCGGTGAGGCCGCGGCCGAACGTATCCTGGGATGCCTGGTCGGCGGCGCGGAGGATGAAGTCGACGATCTCGGTGGGGGTGTAGACGATGCCGAGTGCGTCGGCCTGTTTAGCGAAGCCGATCTTGAAGAATTTCTCGTACAGGTCGGCGATCACCTGCTGCTTACCCTCTGGGGTGTTCACTTCGGACGCACGGACTCGGACGGAGGCGTAGAAGCTTTCCAGGTGTGCGGTTTCGGCTCCGAGGCCGGCGTCGCCAAGGCTGGAGAGCATCGCCTCCATGACTTGAGAGACGGGGTTATGGGCGGCGAACTCGTGGCCGGCGAACAGGGCGTCGAAGACAGGCTTGGTGATCAGGTGCTGTGCGAGCATGCTGATCGCGTCTGTTGCGGTGATGGAGTCGTTGAGGTTGTCTCGCAGGCCCTGCAGGAACTGTTCGAACCCGCTGGCGACGCTCTGGTCGGCGCCGTCGAGCAGCGCGGTGATGCGGGTGACGAGGGCCGACGCGATGTCGGCGACGTCGCGGGCCCAGTCCTCCCAGTAGGTGCGGCTGCCGACCTTGTCGACGATTCGAGCGAAGATGGCCTCCTGCCATTCCGACAGTGAGAACAGTGCCATTTGTGTGGCGAGCCCCGCCCCAGAGCCGTCTGGCGTCGGGTCCGTGCCGGGCGTGTCGTCGCCGGCGAAGGTCTCGGTGCTATCGCTGGTGGCGCCGATGTGGCCGCCCAGGATGGCGTCGCTGCCTTGGCCCTTCTCGGCGCCGGGTTGGGTGGTGTTGAGCGCGATGGAGTTGACCATGGCGTTGAAGCGGTCGTCGTGGGCGCGCAGAGCGTTGAGAACCTGCCAAACGACCTTGAATCGCCGGTTGTCGGACAGCGCCTGGGACGGTGAGACGCCGGCAGGCACGGCAACGGGCAGAATGATGTAGCCGTAGTCCTTGCCCGGCGCTTTGCGCATGACGCGGCCGACGGACTGGACCACATCCACGACGCTGGAGCGTGGGTGCAAAAACAGGACCGCGTCGAGGGCGGGGACGTCGACGCCTTCGGACAGACAGCGGGCGTTGGTCAGGATCCGGCATTCGCCCTCGGGGACAAACGCTTTGAGCCAGCGCAGCTTCTCATTGCGCTGCAGGGCGTTGAAGGTGCCGTCGACGTGCTCGACCGCGCAGGACAGATCGACGTTGCTCGGGTTGACCTCGTTGCCGTCGTTCTCGGAGTCGGCGAGCAGGTTGCGGTAGGCGTCGACGACGCGAGGGAACAGCTCGGCAACCTTCTTCGACGAGGCGATGTCCTGGGCGAACGCGACCGCGCGGCGCATCGGCGGTGCCCCGGGTGGGAAGCCACTTCCGTCGGGGGCACGACCCGCGCGTTTGGCCAGGCCGTTCCAGCAGCCGACGATCTTGGTGGCGTCGTCGAGGCGCAGCTCTCCACCGCGGCCGGCGAACTGGGCCTGCAGCGGCGCTGCGACGAGTTCTTCGTCGACGGTGAGGACGAGGACCTTGTAGTCGGTGAGTAGCCCGCGGTCGACTGCCTCACCGAAGGACAGCCGGTGAAACTCCGGGCCGTACTTCGTCTCATCCTCCATGGAGGTGAGCTCGGCAGAGACCTCGTCGGCTTTGGCCTTGATGTTCTCGTCGAAGATCCGCGGGGTGGCGGTCATGTAGAGCCGCCGCGCCGCCCGCAGGTATTCGCCGTCATGGACGCGGACGAAGTTCGACTCGTCCTTGCCTTCCAGGGTGACGCCGGTGGTGCGGTGGGCTTCGTCGCAGATGACTAGGTCGAACGGGTCCACGCCCAGCTGCTGGGCGCCGGCGACGACAGGCAGGGACTGGTAGGTCGTGAACACCACTGTGAGGCCCTTGGCGCGTCTGCGGTGCGCCATCTCCTCGGCAAGCCGGTCGGGTGAGGTGGTGACGGGGATGGCCACGTCGTGGACGTTGATGTCCTCGGCGGCGCGGGAGACCTTCGCGTCGGAGCAGACCGCGAACGCGCGCAACGGCAGGTGGGTCTGGGCCGTCCACTCCCGCAGGGTCTGCGACAGCAGCGAGATCGACGGGACCGCGAACAGGACCCGCGCCGAGCCGCCGTTCTCCACCGCAGCGCGCTCGGCGATCTTCAGCGCGGTGAAGGTCTTCCCCGTGCCGCACGCCATGATCAGCTTGCCGCGGTCGTGCCCGGCGGCGAAGCCCGTGAACACCTTCTCGATGGCCTGCCGCTGGTGCTCGCGGGGCTCGTGGCGCTCGGCCTCGGCGAGCTCGATGTGCAGGCCCTCCGCGGGCCAGGCGATGTCCCAGCTGATGGGGGAGTCGGCGATCTCGGCGAGCCCGATGCGCTGCACCGGGAGGCTCTGGTCCTCGAGGGCGTCCTCAGCGTTCTTCCCCCACTTGTCGGTGGTGGAGATGATGATGCGATTGGTGAAGGGCTTCTTCCCAGACGCGGTGAAGAACGAGTCGATGTCGCTCTTGGCCAGCGTCGTGGTGGGCTCGTAGAACTTGCACTGGATAGCGGTGTACTCGCCTGTGTCGGCGGCGCGGGCGACAAGGTCGATCCCGGTATCGGCCTTGCCGTCTCGGCCGGGCCAATCGATCCAGCGCGACACCTCGTCGTACTGCTGGGACAGTAGCGGGTCGAGCTGGAAGTAGCGGACCATCAGTTGCTCGAACTTCGTGCCACGCTCTGAGTTTGTCGGCTCCTTCCGCAGCGCCTCGATCACCTCGTGGATCGACCCCATGCTCGCGTTTGCCCCCTTCCAGCCTGAGGCCCCTTTGGGCCCGGCCCATTCGGGAGCCTACGGTCGAGCTTTATAGGCGACTGATCGTGGTAGCAGAGCACTCAGGACATCCCGTGGCTGTTGGCTCGCCCTCATCAAGGCCTGGGGACCACAGCCACAGATGGTGGGGCGGCGTCGCCGCGCTGTCGGCTGGAAGGCGTCGAACCGACGCTGCGGGCGTGCCCCTCCCAGGTCAAGGGCGCCTTCGGCGTCGCTACGCGACAGCACTGCGCGCTGCCCTGGACCTGCGAGCCTCTGCACGCCCTGGGACACGCCCCAAGGGGCAGGCGCACCACAGCCTGCCCCGCTCGGGCCGGTCCGACGCCGGGACTCGGGAAGGGCCCACGATCGGTCGATGGCGGCAGCTGGGCTTGCGTTCAGCTTTATTACGGCGATCAGGTGCTGCGCTCCGCATCGAATCCGGCGACGGATAGCGTCGCCCTTGAGCGCGAGCCTCGGAGGGCCGTGCTGGGGCGCCTTAACGGCGGCAGGGGACAGCACCCCGCTACCCAATGGGACGGGCCAACAGGCCCAAGCGCAATAGGAAGCCACCATGACCAGACCGAGCACGCCCGGCAGACAGGCTCCGACGGTACGACTACGGCGGAGCGGCCGGACGGGCACGCGCAGGTGGTGGAATTCTCCATCCGCATCGCGGGAAGGGTGCCGACCCGGGTGGACCTGGAGCACGCAGGCACTCCGGAGTACCAGCTCGGGCTCCCGCTGGGGACGGTACTGGTCTACCTGAGCAGCCACGCCGCCCAGATCATCGCCGGGGTCTGGGCGTCCGCCGCCCCGGTGGCCGCCTCGCTCGTTCCCCAGCTGCCGGCTCGGCGCTGCGGGTTGGTGCTGAGCAGCTGGCCGTAGTCGGTCCCTGCGATGGTCCGGATGAACGGGACGCGGACGTCACCGATGGGCTGATCGCGGGCCTCCCGGGTCGGAGGTCCCGGCGATGCTGGGCCTGTGGATCGGGCCGGTCAGGTGGGACCTCTGCGGCGCCGCCGCGTACACCATGACACTCGTCGCGCGTAGGTGAAGGCGGCCGCGTTGCTTCCGGCTGTGGATGAGATCGAGCGTTCCAGATCGCTGTGATGGTTCGGCCCGGCCCGCCGAGGCCGCCTGAGGCCGAGCCGGTCACGGTGCCAGCATGCGATGGAAGGCAGGACCCGGCAGCGAGAACGTCGACCGGACCACAGCTGTAGACACCGAACCCTGGGCGGTGCCGCTCCAAACGGAACGCCGTGAGCTCGAAGTGTTGGTCGCGCATGAGGGCGTGCGCCAGGAGTACCGGCTCGATCCCGCCAGCGTTCCGGTGATCGTGTGATCGGGGCACGACCGCAACGACGAGGTGCAGGCGCGCAGCTCGATGACCTGCCCGTCGGCTGGCCGGGCGAGATCAGCGGGCAGGGGCATGGGTAGCAGTTGCGGTGGGGCCGGTCGACTCGCCGGCCAGGGCAGAGCTGACGGCGTCGGCACGGATGCTGCATTCCCCCGCCCGGCACCAGGGTCCAAATCGGCCTAGGCGGCAAGCGCGGACGAGAGAATGTCGCGTTCGCGGTTGCGGGCCATCCTTGCTCCCACAGATCCGCGTTCGGTCCAGTGAAAGGGGTCTTGCGACCGTGGGTCGGCAGGAGTGCCAGTAGCCGCCGTCGAAGAACACGGCGGTGCAGCAGCGGGGCATGACAATGTGGGGGGCTGCCCTTGGCGATTCGCCGGGCAGGCTGAACCGCGCACCGGCGGCGTGGAGCGCCCCTGCGCAGGGCCGCCCATCGTTCGTGTCGAGCAAGGTTGGACTTCGGGTCTGAAGCTTCGGGAGTGGCATGCGGATGTGGGCGCATGATCCGGTGTCCAACCGAGACCACAATCATCTACTGCCCCTGGCGTACTGTTAGTTGGCAGCCTTTCGCTCACCTCGCTAGGGCTGCCATTTGTGGAGGAGGGACAGTTGAAGGGAAGGCCAAGACTCAGCTCGACCCCGTTAGGAGAGCGCTGGTTAAGCAATTTTTCAGCAGGCGATGTTATGACGGCCGCCATGCTGCTGGACAGCGTACGTGTTGTCTCATACTCCGAACTGCGAAATGGGGTGGCTGCTGCTCTAGTCGATGAACTTTACTCGCGGGATGGCGAACGAGCCGCGCTGTACCCAGTCCGGACGCCTCGCTGGGTATCAGACCCTGAGCAATATTCGAATAGCTACGTGGTGCCCGAGCCCGACGTTGATCGTCCATTGGGGGGCGGAGAGGGCAGCGAGCTTGTTATCAATGAGATACTCAGGGACATTCGAACCGACTTGGTGGACCGCGGATTACCGGTATCGAACTATTCTTCACTTCAGTATCTGCGGGATCGCAGGTGTCGGCATATTTGGCTCGTCGACGACTATGCGGCGACCGGCGACTCGGCACTTGCTTGCATATACGCCTGGCGTGCGAACAAAACAATTCGAAGCTGGGCCTCACTCAAGCTGGTATCTCTCAACTATCTGGCTTTTGCCATCACTCCATATGCAAGGCTTAATATCGAGGGCGCTCTGGGTAGAATGCAAGGTCGGATCGTCTCGGTCGAGCCAGGTCTAAGCTTTGCCACAGTAGGCTGGCTCCCCGATCAACTCAGCGCCGTAGAGGACATATGCAAGCGCTACGCGCATAAATCGGGTGACGCCTTTGGATGGAAGGGAAGCGCGGGCCTCATGTTGTTCTCTCATGCTTCGCCTCCCAACAACTTGCCCGCGATCTTGACTCAATCACGAGGTCCGAACGGGCGGCCGTGGATCCCTTTGGTGCAGCGTCGCCGCGACGCCGTACGCGATATTGATTTGAATGATCGGTATCTTCCGACATTTGATCCGAGGCACAGCGCAGAGTCGTTGAAAGAAGTACGTCTGGCAAGAGCACTAACTCATCAGGTTCATGCAGAGCGGACTCGAATCGTGTTGGTCTTGGCAGCGGTAGCGAGGAGGCAGGCTAGCGCTGATCAGCTCGCAAGTCTGCTGAGGATCCCGGTGCATCGTGCCGAGCACCTACTTACCAGGACGAGATTGATGGGCTTGGTGGCTGAGCAAGGTCTGCGCTTGACCGACGAGGGCTGGCACGAGCTCCGTCGGGTTCGGAGGCAGGGCGACACGCCTGCCGGTCGCGCCTGGGATGGCTGGGATGCTGACCCGATCTACTACCCTGAGTCGCTGAGGAGGGGCGATGATGTCTAGTGCGCCCGAGTCGTTGACTCGGGAACGGGTGACGATGCGAATTGTCACAATGCAGAGGTCGTCGACCGCTGCGCCGTGCAAGCGGACGCCAACGGCTGCACTACTGGGTCGTCCTTTCCGCGTCGAGGCCTCCGCCGGACGACCCAGTCGTCCTGCCGGACGAGGCCTTCAACGGTAGATGATCAGCGCCTCTCCTCACCAATATGTTCATTACGGTCTTCTGGCTCTTCCCAGATGAGGGTGTAGTTGGCGGTCTGGTGGCGCGCGGGGTGGTCG
>NZ_BEGX01000047.1 GCF_002583555.1 Pseudonocardia sp. N23 | reverse complement strand
GTTGCCGCCGCCGCCGTTGCCGCCGCCGTTGCCGCCGCCGCCGCCGCCACCGCCGCCGCCGCCGTTGCCGCCGCCGTTGCCGCCGCCGTTGCCGCCGCCACCGTTGCTGCTGCCGCCGCCGTTGCCGCCGCCACCGTTGCCGCTGCCGCCGCCGTTGTCGCCGCCGCCGCCGCCGCTGCCGTTACCCCCGCCACCGTTCGTGCGGCTGGTCGTGGTGGGGGGAGCGCTGGTCGTGGTCGTGGTCGTGGTCGTGGTCGTGGGTGGAGCCGTGGTGGTCGTCGTCGGCGGGCCGGTGGTGGTGGTCGTGGGCGGGCCCGTCGTGGTGGTCGGAGGAACGCTGGTGGTGGTGGTCGTCGGCGGGGTGGTGGTGCTCGTCGCCGGCGGCGTCGCGCACGACGGCCGGTTGATCACGTTGGTGTCCAGGCTGACCTGGCCGTTGCGGGCCAGGACACGCCCGGTGACCCTCGTACCGGTCTGCACCGAGATCGAGGTCAGGGCCATGACGGTGCCGACGAAGGTCGAGTTGGTGCCCAGCGTCGACGAGCTCCCGACCTGCCAGAACACGTTGCACGCGTTGGCCCCGCGGATGAGTCGGACCCGGCTGCTCGACGCGGTGATCAGCGTCGACCCGGCCTGGAACACCCACACCGAGTTCGGGTTGTTCTGGCCGTCGAGGGTGACGGTCCCGGTGAGGCCCAGCGCGCCTGCCGCGTTGTAGACACCCCCGACGAGCGTCTGCCCCCCGAGGTCGGCGGAGACGGCGGCGGGTGGGCCCTGGCCCGCGGCGTTGTTGTACGCCACGGTCAGGTCCGACTGTGCCTGCGCGGCAACGGCATCGGCCGAGTGCTGGACGCCGTTGACGATGCCTGGCGGGAAGCCGGTGATCGCCGTGCCCGGACTGACGCCGAGGTCGCCGGAGATGGTCGAGGGCCCGGTGTTGGTGACGGTCGTCCCGGCCAGTACGGCGAAGGCGTCGGCGGTGCCGAGGCCCACCACGGTGGCGGCGGCCTGCGCGGTGCCTGCCAGCGCCACCATCAGCGCTGCGGTCAGTACGGCGACGGCAGTGGTCAGGCCGATGCCGAGCGCGGTGCGCTTGCCATGTGGCTCGGTGGTGGAGCGTCTCATCGGGCTCGTCCCTGTCTGCGTCGTGGCCGGCCCAGACGTCGTGGCGTGTGGGTCGTGATTGCGTGACGCCGGATTCGGGTCGTCACACGGGTACGCGTCGGTCCGGTCCGGTGTTCGAACCGTCTGATCGCGTGCTCGGCCGACTGCTGATGCGTCGTGTCACGCATCGAGATGCGCCGCCGGGCGTGACCGAACGTCGGCGGTGTGCGCAGGCGACGCGGCCGGTTATGACCTGCGTCGTTCGGGGCGGCCGGCGCGGCCGTCGTGGCACTGCGTGACCGTCACGTCGACGGTTCAGTAATCGTGAGTCGGGGGTGTGGTGTTCCTGTCACACACTGTCGTCGACCGCACACGCTGTCAAGTCGAGCTGGTCAATTTGCAAACTATCGATAGACGTATCGGCATACGTGGACGTCAGGAGCGTGCGCAACCCGCCGGACGGTCCTGCCGCTGTCGTCGGCGGAGCCGCGATACTGGTCCCAACGTCAGGATGAGCCTGTCGAGGGCCGTGAGGAATCGGATCGTTGATCGACGAGAACGGGACCGAGGACGCGGGCCGTCCGCTGCACGAGCTCATCCGGTCGCGGATGGACCAGTACGGCTGGTCCTACACCGACCTGGCCCGGCGATCCGGCAACGACCTGTCGCGCGCACGCTGGCAACAGCTGGGATCGGGGCTGCGGCAACGCAAGTTCCCCGAGCCGGCGTCGCTGACGTCGATCGCCGTGGCCCTCGACGTCGACCTCACGACCGTGGTGCTGTCCGCCGCCCGGAGCGTGGGCCTCGCGGTACGACCGCAGGGCAGCACCTTGGCCGACCTGCTCCCGCCGGGGACCGAGCGGCTGTCCTCGCCGATGCGTGACGCCATCCTCTCGCTGGTCAGGGTGGCGGTGGGCGAGATCGGGGCCGACGTGGTGCGGACGACGGACGCCGAGGGAACGACACTGGAATGGCCCAAGGCCGACGCGCCCTCGCGCCATCGTCAGCGGGTCACCCCGACGGACGACGGCGGCTCCGGCACGGGCTGACGCGGCGAGGCCTCGCTACGCCGATCAGTTGCAGTTGCCCAGGGTAGTGAAACGTGTGCACAGCGTCGGACGATGTCCATGCAGCAGGCCGTCACGGCCTGGGCTCCGGCCGGGACTCCGGCGGAGCCGCTGCTCAGTGCTGACGAGCGCCAGGACCTCGCGAATGCCAGCGCCGCGCTGAGACACGAGAGGAGCTGCGGATGCAGCTCGGTGTGCGCCGCCGCAGACGGGACCGGACGACGCGACCGCAGGGCGAGCCCGACGCCGCCGCCGCGGTCGAGGACCTGATCACCGACCTGCGCGGGCTCATCGACGTGCGCCACCGGCCGTTGCGCTACGTCGTCGCCAGACTGGACGTCTCGGCCAGGGGCTGGGTCCTCGTGCTCGACTCGGAGAGCCCGGCCGAGGACCACTACTGGGCGTTGCGCGACGTGATCCGGGTGCTGGTACTCGGCGTCGGCGCCGCGGCGTCTGCTGTCCCGGCGGTCCCTTTGCGTGTCGTCCGTGACCGGCGCGACGACGAGCTGCCGCGGTCCGCGGGGCCGGTTCCCGCTCAGGCGTCGGAGTGGCTCGACGGATGACGATCACGGTGCCCGCCGCACCGTGCGAGCCCATCGACGACGTCGATGGTGCGGGGAACCTTGTACGGCCCTCCCATCCGATCCGCGACCAGAGGTCAGCGCGGGTCGCGGCCGATGAAGGCGAGCATCCGGGTCTGGACGTCGGCATCATCGGGAACCGGCACCTTCGGCCCGTACTGCCCACTGGAGCGCAGCGCCTCGTCGAGAGGGGTCATCCCCTCCAGCATCATCGCGCAGCGTTCGGGGTCGAGGGTCTCGTCCTGGCCGGTGGCGCGGGCGAGGTCCCAGGTGTGCATGAAGACGTCGGCGGTGAAGAAGCGTGACACCGCCTGCGGGAGCGGGACGTCGCCGATGTGCCGGTTCGACAGCATCGTGTCGGCGGCCGCGGGGTCGTCGAGCAGGGACTGGACGCCCTTGCTCATGGTGTGCCACGCCGCGGACGGGTCGTCGTCGACGCTCGGTCCCTGCGGCAGGGTGACTCCCGCGCCGCCGGCGAGGAAGCTCGGGAACCACTCGACGAGGTGTCGGACGACGTCGCGGGCCGTCCACTCCGGCACGGGGGACGGGCGGTCCCAGGCAGCGGCGGGCACGGCATCGACGAGCTCGCCGAACCGTCCGGCGATCTCGCGGTACTCGTCGGCGGGTGTCTGGTCGGGGATCACGGGGATCGCCTCCTCGGGGGTCGTTCACGTCGGTCGCTCCGTGCAACGACGCCGCGGCACCGAACTCATCGGCGCCCACGCCGCCACCCGGGGCGGAGGTCAGTCCTTGATCGCGTCGCGGCCGCGCTGCACGAGCAGCGGGTCGGGCGGGTACACGAGCGCCGGGTCCTTGCCGAGGTAGTCGAACTGGCTGAGGAAGAAGCGCATCGCGGCGAGCCGTCCGCGCTTCTTGTCGTTGCTCTTGATCGACGTCCAGGGAGCCTGATCGGTGTCGGTGTGCTCGATCATCGCCTCCTTGGCCGCGGTGTAGGCGTCCCAGCGGTCCAAGGACTCGATGTCCATGGGGGACAGTTTCCAGCGGCGGACGGGGTCGATCTGGCGGATCGCGAAGCGGGTCCGCTGCTCGGCGCGGGTGACTGAGAACCACAGCTTGGTGACGGAGAAGCCGCTCTCGATCAGCATCTGCTCGAACTGCGGGGCCTGGCGCAGGAAGACGTCGTACTCGTCGTCGGTGCAGAAGCCCATGACCCGTTCGACGCCGGCGCGGTTGTACCAGGACCGGTCGAACAGCACGATCTCGCCGGCCGTGGGGAGCTGCGTGACGTAGCGGTGGAAGTACCACTGACCGCGCTCGGTCTCGGTGGGCTTGGTGAGCGCGACGACGCGGGCGGCCCGGGGGTTGAGGTGCTCGACGAACCGTTTGATCGTGCCGCCCTTGCCGGCGGCGTCGCGGCCCTCGAAGAGGATGACGTGCTTGGCGCCGGTGTCCTGGGTCCAGTACTGGAACTTCAGCAGCTCCACCTGGAGCTGGTACTTCTCGGCCTCGTAGACGTCACGGTCGAGCCGCTCGGTGTAGGGGTAGTCCTCGAGCCAGGTCTCCACCGGGTCGCCGCCCGGGTCGATCAGGTCGGGGTCGGAGCCGTGGGCGTCGTGACGCACGCTGTAGCCGTTGCGGAGCAGGTGGTCCAGGTACTCGCGGAAGTTGCCGTGGATCATCGTTGCCGTCCCGAGCGGTGTCGTCCCGTGTGCGCGGTCGCGCCGACATTCGAGGGTCAGCCTGGTCCGACCGGGCGTGCGGTGGCAACAGTCGTCCGACTTCTTCGAGCGCAGACAGCGCGGTGACGTGCTGTCCGGCTGACCGGCGGGCGATGGTCCGGGACGCGCCCGTCCTGCTCCTCGGCAGGATGACCGGCTGCCGGGGCACGTTCAGCGAGCGACTCCGATCAGGGGTCCTGGTCGCCGCCCCGGGCGTCCTGGTCGACGTCGTGCTCGCTGCAGTGGTCAGGCCGCATTGCCGTGATCCGGGTCATGTTCTCCCGTCGTCGAGACCTCTGCTCAGACGTCGTCGAGCGCGCTGTCCAGAGTGATCGCCGCGTCGATGAGTGCGAGGTGGGTGAAGGCCTGTGGGAAGTTGCCGATCTGCTCGCCGGTCAGGGCGATCTCCTCGGAGAACAGCCCGACGTGGTTGGCGTAGGTCAGCATCTTCTCGAGCGCCAGCCGCGAGTCGTCCAGCCGTCCGGCGCGGGCCAGCGCGTCGACGTACATGAAGGAGCACAACGAGAACGTGCCCTCGGAGCCGCGCAGGCCGTCGGGGGAGGCGGCCGGGTCGTAGCGGTAGACGAGGCTGTCGGTGACGAGCCCGTCCTCCATCGCGGCGAGGGTGGAGTGCCACATCGGGTCGGTGGGAACGACGAATCCGACGGTCGCCATCCGCAGGAGCGACGAGTCGAGCACCGTGTCGTCGTAGTGCTGGACGAACGCCTGCCGGCCCTCGTCGAAGCCGCGCGTCATGATCTGGTCGTAGATCGCGTCACGGGCGGCGGTCCAACCGGCGACGTCGGCGGGGCGGCCGCGTTCACCGGCCATCCGGATGCCGCGGTCGAACGCCACCCAGCTCATGAGCCGGCCGTAGGTGAAGTCCTTGCGCCCGCCGCGGGTCTCCCAGATGCCCTCCTCGGGCTGGTCCCAGTTGCGGGCCAGCCAGTCGAGCATCCCGCCGATCTGCGTCCAGCCGCGGTGCCCGTAGGCGATGCCGTGCCGGTCTGCGAAGGAGATGCTGTCGAGCGCCTCGCCGTAGATGTCGAGCTGGAGCTGGTCGGCGGCGCCGTTGCCGATCCGGACCGGACGGGAGCCGCGATGGCCCGACCAGTGCGGCAGCTCCTCCTCGACGAGGTCGGACGTACCGTCGACGCGGTACATGATCTTGAGCGGTGAGCCCGCGTCGCCGGCCTCGGCGACGCGGTCGCGCAACCAGCCGACGAACTGCGCCGCCTCGCCGGTGAATCCCATCTTGAGCAGGGCGTACACGCTGAACGACGCGTCGCGCACCCATGTGTATCGGTAGTCCCAGTTGCGTTCGCCGCCGATCTGCTCGGGCAGTGCCGCGGTCGGGGCGGCGACGAGCGCACCCGTCGGCCGGTACGTCATCAGCTTGAGGGTGATCGCGGAGCGGCCCAGCATCTCCCGCCAGCGGCCCTTGTACGTGGATCGCCCGAGCCACATCCGCCAGAAGCCGACGGTGTCGTCGAACAGCTCCCCCAGGTCGGCGACGCGGAGGGTGCGCGGTGGCCCGTCCGCGCCGGCCTCGAGGACGAACCCGCGCAGGTCACCGGCCGTGAGGTCGACGCGCACACGCAGGTCGCCGTCGTCGACCGCGACGTGGGCGAGCGGCGGATCGCCCGGTTCGCGGACGCTGTGCAGGGTCAGGGTGAGGTCGTCGGTGGCGAAGGCGGCGCCGTGGTCGGTGAGGTGCAGTGCGTGCCGGGCCCGTCCGTAGTCGAACCGCGGTGCGATCCCGACGTCGAACGACATCGCGCCGCGTACGCAGCGGATCATCCGGACGATCCGGTGCCGGCCGGTCACCTCCGGCCCCGCGGGCGGCATGAAGTCGACGACCTCGCCGACGCCGGCCCCGGTGATGAACCGTGTGATCAGGACGGCCGTGTCGGGGTGGTACATCTGCTTGGCGTCGTAACCGTCGACGGCGGGCCGGATCCGGAAGTGCCCGCCCTTCTCGTCGTCGAGCAACGCGCCGAACACAGTGGGGGAGTCGAACCGCGGGCAGCAGAACCAGTCGACGGAGCCGTCGGTGCTGACCAGGGCGGCCGTGTGCAGGTCCCCGATCAGACCGTGTTCGGCGATCGCCGCCTCGACCATCTGGCTCCCCCTCGCTCGACGGGAGATCAGACTTTCAGCGACGGGTCGCGGGCGCCAGAGCCATTGTGGTCGGCGGCCACTGTGCTACATCGATCGCCGTTGCGGTCGCGGCTGTGCGGGCAGCGTGCTGCCGGCGTGTCGAGGTGGTTGCCGCCTGCCGCCTGACCGCCGCCGGCCTGCCACACGATCGAGTGAATGACGGTCGTCGTCGACCGCCCGAGTCTAGTCTGCTGCTTCCGGCGCCCCTCGACGTCGATGACCTGAGGTGACGGTGCGGCGGAAAGAGCCCGACATGACGACATCGGACGTCGGCGCACGATCCGGCGAGGCGCGCGTGGGTGTGCTGGCCCGGCACCCGCTGGTGTGGTTCTTCGTGATCGCCGCCGCGGGTGCGTGGGTGGTCGAGCTGCCGGTGATCCTTTCCCGCACGGGGACGGGGCTGTTGCCCTACACACTCCCACCGCTGGTGGTGCTCCTGCTGATCGCGGGGGCGACGTTCACGGGGCCGACCGTGGCGGCGTTCGTCATGGTCCGGGTGACCGAGGGTCCGGAGGGCCCGAAGCGGCTGCTGCGCCGGTACGTGCAGTGGCGCGTGCCGTTCCGGTGGTACCTGTTCGTCCTGCTGGTGATCCCGGTGAGCGAGGTCGTCGGGGCGATCGTCGTCCCCGGGGCCGTCGGGTCGGTCCAGCCGGTGACGTCGGCGCTGGTGGCCGGCTACCCGCTGGCGTTCCTCACGACCTTCCTCCTCGGCGGCCCGCTGGGTGAGGAGCCGGGCTGGCGCGGCTTCGCGCTGCCCCGCCTGCAGGCGCGGTTCGGGCCGCTGGCCGGGGCCACGGTCCTCGGTGTGCTGTGGGCGCTGTGGCACTTCCCGTTGTTCTGGTCCGGGGTGTGGACACCGCTGACCGCGGCCAACATGATCATGTTCCTCGTGATGATCACGCTGCTGACCATCGTCATGGCCTGGGTGTTCAACAACGTCGGCGGCAGCCTGCTGCTCACGATGCTGATGCACGCGTCGTTCAACACCTTCGCGGACAAGGTCGTTGCGCCGCTGTTCCCGGCGCCGCTGCTGAACGACTACGTGCTGCTCCCCGAACTGATCGGGTTCGGGCTGGTCGCGGTCATCGTGATCGTGGCGACGCGCGGCCGGTTGAGCTACGCGGCGCGCACTTAGGGCTTTCCCCGGGGACACGGGCCCCGGCGTCGTCGGGCTGAGCCGCGGTTCAGCTGAGCGTGGTCTGGGCGAGGTGCTCGCGGAAGGTGCTGCCCTCGTAGTCGTGCCGGTAGACCTTGGCCTTCTGCAGGATCGGGACGACGAGGTCGCTGAACTCCGCGTACCCGCCGGGCCGCACGGGGCAGGTGACGAGGAAGCCGTCGCCGTCGCTCTCCTCCCAGAGGGAGATGAGCTCGTCTGCGACCTGCTGCGGGGTGCCGACCAGCTGCGGCATCAGCACGCTCTGCCCGTACGCGCGGGCTCCCTCGCGGATCGTCATGGCGTCGAGGCCGTGGTCGGCGAGGCTGGTGACGGCGCCCCAGATCCCGCGGATGCCCGGCATGTCGGGGATCTCCTCGGCGGGCGCGTCGAGGTCGAGGGTGGAGAAGTCGAACGCGGTGTGCCCCGACAGCAGGGCGAGCGAGCCGTCCGGCGGGACGAGGCCGTTGAGGTAGTCCTGCTTCTCCCGGGCCTCGGCCTCGCTGAGCCCGATGATCGGCTGCACCCCGAAGAAGCTTTTCAGCTGGTCGGCGGTACGTCCGAACTTCTCCGCGCGGGCGTTCATGTCGTCGACGAAGGCCTTCATCTGGACGACGTTCATCTGGAACGACAGGGCGGCGTCGGACCAGCGGGCGCAGAAGTCACGGCCGTTCTCGGAGCCGCCGGCCTGGAAGATCACCGGCTTGCCCTGCGGTGACGGGCTCATCGGCCCGGTTCCCTTGGCGCGGTAGTACGTGCCCGAGTAGTCGATGTCGCGGACCTTGTCGGGGTCGGCCCACACCCCGTTCTCCCGGTCCTCGACGACGGCGTCGGCGTCCCAGCTGTCCCAGAACTCGTGGCAGATCTCCATGTACTCGGCGGCGCGCTCGTACCGCTCGGCGTGCGGGATGGGGTCCATCCCGTGTGCCTCGGCCTCGCGGGGCTGGAACGAGGTGACGACGTTCCAGCCGACGCGGCCCTTCGTCAGGTGGTCGAGCGTCGAGAACTGGCGGACGGCGGCGTACGGGTGGTTGTAGGTCGTCGACAGGGTCGAGACGAGCCCGAGGCGCTCGGTGGCCGCAGCCATCATCGGGAGCAGGAGCATCGCGTCGGGTGAGGGGAACTGGATGCCGTCACGCAGGGTGGGGGCGATGCTGTCCTGGTAGACGCCGTAGGGCGCCAGGCCGACGGCGAAGAAGAAGCCGTCCATCTTGCCGCGCTCGCAGTCCTGCGCGATGCGCTGCCACAGCTCGGGGCTCGCCCAGTCCATCCCGGGCCCGTGGCTCTCCGGGTGCCGCCACGAGCCCACCATGTGCGCCGACGGCGACCACAGCGAGAAACCCACGAGATGCATCAGCCTGTCGCTCAACGGGACTCCTGTCTTCGGCAACGTGACTCGGGGACCGACGCCATCATCTGTGCCGGAGGTCGTTCCTGCGCGGTGCGGCACCCTCGATCATGCTTGGTCCGTCGACGACGACGTCGCATCCCGGAGGTGGGGGAGATCGTGGAACAGGACGAGCCCAGGGCCGCGCCGCTGGCGGGCATCACGGTGGTGGCGCTGGAGCAGGCCATCGCCGCACCGCTGTGCACGCGGCATCTCGCCGATCTCGGGGCCAGGGTGATCAAGGTCGAGAACCCGGGTGTCGGCGACGCGAGCAGGCACTACGACGGCGTCGTGCACGGGATGGCGGCGCATTTCGTGTGGCTCAACCACGGCAAGGAGTCCGCCGAGCTGGACGTGCGCGACGACGCCGACCGCCAGGTGTTCGAGGGCCTGCTGGAGCGGGCCGACGTCCTGGTCAGCAACCTGGCGCCGGGCGCGCTGGGCCGTCTCGGGCTCGGACCCGACGACCTGGTGGAACGCTTTCCGCGGCTGATCGTCGTCGACATCTCCGGTTACGGCACCGGCGGCCCGCTCGACCACAAGAGGGCCTACGACCTGCTGATCCAGTCGGAGGGCGGCGCGTGCGCGATCACCGGGCTCCCCGGGCAGCCGGTGAAGCCCGGCGTGCCGGTCGCCGACATCGGCACCGCGCTCTACGCCTACTCGGCGGTGCTCGCCGCGCTCTACGACCGTGACCGGACCGGCCGGGGGACGGTCGTGCGCGTCGCGATGCTCGACGTCCTCGCCGAGATGATGGGCTTCGCGATCACCACGGTCCTGCACGGCGGCGAGATGGTGCCGGTCGGGCTGGGGTCGCCGACCGTCGCTCCCTACGGCGCCTACCCGACGCGCGACGGTGCCACCGTGGTGCTGGGCACGACGAACGACCGGGAGTGGCGACGGCTGACCGAGGACCTGCTGGGCCGTCCCGACCTGGCTGCCGATCCGCGGTTCGCGCACAACTCCGACCGGGTCGGCGTTCGCGGCGAGCTCGACGAGATCCTGCGCGACTGGTGCTCGGGCCACGACATCGAGGACATCCAGCGTCGCGCGGACGAGGCCGGGATCGGCAACGCCCGGCTCAACGACGTGCGCGACCTCGCCGCGCACCCGCAGCTGGCGGAGCGCGGACGGTGGCGCGAGGTCGGGTCGCCGGTCGGGCCGCTGCCCGCACTGGTCCCGCCCGCGATGGGGGAGGGCTGGCCGCGCCGCGACGGCCGCGTCCCGGCGCTGGGCGAGCACACCGCCGCGATCCGGGCCGAGGTCGAAGCCCTCAGACCGGGACCGGATGGTGGTGCTCGTCCGGCATGACCTCGTGGCTGTGGACCCAGCCGTGCCCGGTGCGGTCGGCTGCGCCGACGTGCCCCTCGGCGGTGTCGTCGTGGGTGTGCAGGACGGGCCGGGTGAGCCGCCGCGGCCACCAGACCACCGCGAGGACGACGGCGACGACCCCGAGCCCGAGCAGCACCGACCAGGTCACGACGAACCCGGCCGCGGTGCCGAGCCGGCCGGTCAACGGGTAGGTGACCAGCCAGCAGGCGTGTGACAGCGAGAAGTGCGCGGCGAAGACGGCCGGCCGGTCGTCGAGACGGCCCGCTCGGCGCAGCACCCGGCCGACCGGCATCAACGTCAGTCCGTTGCCGAGCCCGATGCCGGCCCACACCGCGCAGGCCAGCGGCCAGGACGCCCCGGCGGCGAGCACGACCGCGCCGCCGACGGCGACGAGCGCGACCACGGAGCCGACGAGCATGACGGTGCGTTCGTGCAGGACACGCAGCAGCCGTGGGGTGGCGACGGCGGCGGTCGCGGTGCCGGCACCCGACACGGCGAGGAGCAGCGCGACGTCGGCCTCGGTGCCGGCGAGCAGGTCGCGAACCACGTTGACGGTGCTCACGAGCGTGATCGCGCCGGTGGCGGCGATGACGAGATCGAACGCGACCACGGCGCGCAGCGCGGGGACGGCGCCGAACGCCCGCACGCCCGACGAGAGCCGGTCGCGGAAACGGTCGCGGCTGCTGCGGCGGGCGGCCGGGACCGCGGTGGTCACGACGAGCAGGGCCGACGCGGCGAAGCCGATCGCGGTGCCGACGAACAGGTCGTGGAAGGTGAGCACCGTGAGCGCCGCGGCGGCCAGCAGCGGGCTCAGAATCGTCTCCGCCGCCGACGCGAACTGCGACGCCGACAATGCGCGCGTGTAGTCGGACTCGTCGGGAAGAATGTCGGGGAGTACGGACTGGAATGTCGGTGTGAATGCCGCCGACGCCGACTGCAGGACCGCGATCAGCGCGTAGACCTGCCAGACCTGGCTGACGAACGGGAGCGCGAGGACGACGAGCGCGCGGACGACGTCTGCGCTCACCATGACGACCCGGCGCGGCACGCGGTCCGCCCACGCGCCCACGACCGGCGACACGGTGACGTAGGCGATCATCTTGACCGCCAACGCCGTTCCGAGTACGACGCCGGCGCTCTCCCCGGCAAGGTCGTACGCGAGCAGGCCCAGGGCCACCGTGGCCAGCCCGGTGCCGACGAGTGCCACGAGCTGCGCGCAGAACAGCGTCAGGTAGACCCGGTGGTGCAGTAGTGCGCGCATCTCGTCCTGTCGGCCGATCCATTGTCGTCGGGGCGCACGGTAATCGCGGAAATGGATTGCGTCGACGACGTAGGTGCCAGTGCAGTGCAGCAGTGAATGGTCTGCACACAGCGGGATCAGGCCCTTGCCCGTAGTGACGCTGCGGGTGAGCTCGCGGGCGAGGATCGACGCCGGCCGGGGGCGGGTTCCGCGTCGTGTCCGAATCCCGCCAGCGAACGTCCTCACCGGGGAGCACCGTGGGCGTCGGAGGAGATCACTCCGACCGAGAGAGGGCACCATGACGACCACCCCCACCGGGATCGTCTTCACGACCACCGGCAGCCCGCTGGGCGAGCTGCTGCTGGTCGGCGAGATCGGCACGGCCGGGTTCACGCTCACCTCGCTGTCGATGCCGGGGCAGCGGTCCGCACCCACCGTCCACCTCGACCAGGAGCGCGCGCCCGCGGCGTTCGCCGACGTCGTCGCGCAGCTCGACGCCTACTTCGCCGGCCGCCTCACCAGGTTCGACATCCCGTTCACCCCGGCCGGGACCGAGTTCCAGCGGCGCGTCTGGCAGGAGCTCGACACGATCGCCTACGGCACGTCGACGACCTACGGCGCCGTCGCCACCGCCCTCGACCTGCCGCGCGAGCGCGTCCAGGCCGTCGGGGTGGCGATCGGCGCGAACCCGCTGCTGGTCGTGCGTCCGTGCCACCGCGTCATCGGTGCCGACGGGTCGATGCGCGGGTACGCCGGGGGCGTCGAACGCAAGGTCGCGCTGCTCTCGCTCGAGGGCGTGCTGCAGCCGACGCTGCTGTGACCGCCGCACCCGAGCGGGTCGCGGCGCAGGACTGGGCGGCGCTGGCGGGCGAGCTCGACGAGCACGGCCACGCGCTGACCGGGCCGCTGCTGACGCCCGCGGCCTGCCGGGCGATCACCGCGCTCTACGACGACGCGGACCGGTTCCGCGCCACCGTGGACATGGCGCGGCACCGGTTCGGGTCGGGGGAGTACCGGTACTTCACCCACGATCTTCCCGACGTCGTCCGGGAGCTGCGCGCGGCGTTCTACCCGCGGCTGCTGCCGATCGCACGCGACTGGGCCGAGCGGCTCGGCAGGCCCGCGCCGTGGCCCGACGACCTCGACGAGTGGGTGGCCCGGTGCCACGCGGCGGGCCAGGCCCGGTCGGCGCAGATCCTGCTGCGCTACGGCCCCGGCGACTGGAACGCCCTGCACCGCGACGTCTTCGGCGACATGCTGTTCCCGCTGCAGGTCGTCGTGATGCTCGACGAGCCCGGCGTCGACTTCACCGGCGGTGAGTTCCTTCTGGTGGAGCAGCGGCCACGGGCGCAGTCGCGCGGATCGTCGACGACGCTGCCGCAGGGGCACGGGCTCGTCTTCACGACGCGGGACCGGCCCGTCGCGTCGAGCCGGGGCTGGTCGAACGGCCCGATGAAGCACGGCGTCAGCACCGTGCGGTCGGGCAGCCGGCACACCCTCGGGCTCGTCTTCCACGACGCGGCCTGACGTGACGGCCCATTGGACCCTGCTCGGCGCCGACGGCCGCCCCTTCGTGAGCGACCGGCCCGGGACCCTGGGCGGCGACCGGCGCCGGCGCATCTACGGGCGGCTCGACTGCCCGTCGGCGCGTCGCGCCCTGGCCCGTGGCCACTACGTCGGCCCGCGCGCGGAGCGTCGGTTCCAGCAGCACCGGCTCGCGGTCGATGCCGGTCAGGATGTCGTGCAGGGCCTCCGAGCCGCGGCGGCCCATCTCGTCCATCGGCGAGCTGATCGAGCTCATCGGGACCGGCAGCCAGCTCATCAGCGGGATGTCGTTGTAGCCGATGATCGCGATGTCGGCCCACGATCCGGCCGTGCTCCCGCGCGGCGCCGACGGCCCCGATCGCGGCGAAGTCGTCGATCGCGGTGATCGCGGTGATCGCGGTGATCTCGGGGTGGCGGGTCAGCAGCCCGTCGGCGGCCGCGTGCCCGCCTTCGGCGGCGGGTGCTCCCTGCTGGACGCAGCTGTCGGGCACGTGGATCCCGGCCGACATGAAGCGCTCGACGAACCCGTGCGTGCGCTCCACACACGTGCTCGCGTACTCGGGGCCCGCGATGACCCCGACCGCGCGGTGACCGAGCCCGAACAGGTGCTCACCGGCGAGCCGACCGCCGCGGACGTCGTCGGTCGTCACCGACGGATGCCCGCGCAGCCGCCGGTTGACGGACACGTACGAGATCTCTCGACGTTCGAGCGCCTGCACGAGGTCGTCCCCGTCCAGGCGGGCGTCGCCGATGAGGAAGCCCTCGACGCGGCGCGCCGGCATCGTCTCCAGCCGCTCCATCCGCAGCGTGGGGTCGTCGTTCGAGTTGGCGACGAGCGTGGTTGGCCGCGGGCGTGGGCCGCGCCGTCGGCGCTCTCGTAGATGCGCGCCAGCAGGTGAGTCGGTGATCCGCGGAACGATGATCCCCAGGGCCACCGAGGGGTGCAGGGTCCGGCCGACGTGGACGTTCCCGCCGGGGTCCGAGGCCGGCAGCGCCGTCGGCGCGATCGCGGCGGGACGATCCCCTTGCTGCGCAGCAGCCCGCCGGGTGCGCCCGGCACATCGTGTCCAGCCACAGCGCGTACTCGGCCCAGCTCGCGCCGTCGGCGCGGTCCACCCGGCTCGGAGCCCTACGGAACCAGGCAGATCTTGCCGACGGTCCGCCGTTCCTCCAGCAGCGTGTGCACGTGGGCGGCGTCGGCCAGCGGGAACGTCTGCGTCCGCAGCGTCACCGCGCCCGCGGCGACCCGGTCCAGCACGTGGGCGACAGCCCGCCCCGGCTCGGCGGGATCGGCCTCGAAGACGCGGCGCAGCACGAAACCGGTCACCGTCTGCCCGCGCGGGATCAGCCGGCGGGCGTCGAATGTCGCGGGCTGCTGCGTCGACGATCCGACGACCACGAACCTTCCGTTGTGCCCCAACGCGTCCAGTGCCGCGGCGAACACGGGCCCGCCGACCATGTCGGCGACGACGTCGACGCCGCGCCGGCCCGCCAGCCCGCGGAGCACCCCACGCAGGTCCGGGTCCGCCGGATCGACGGCGTCGCTGCACCCGAGGGCGATCGCCTGGTCGCGCTTCTCCGGTGTCGACGCCGTCCCGACCACCCGGGCGCCGAGGTCCGCGGCCAGCTGCACCGCCATCCCGCCCACCCCACCTGTCGCCCCGGTGACGAGCACCGTCTCGCCCGCGCGGGTGCGCCCGAACCGGTCGACCGCGTACCAGGCCGTGATGCCCTGCAGGAACGCGCCGACGACCGTCACGGGGTCGACGTCCGGCGGCACCGGGTAGGCCCGGCGGCCGTCGACGACCGCATGGTCGGTGTAGCCGCCGCCGTCGGGCAGGAACGCCGCCACCGGCGTCCCGACGACGTGTCCCGACCCCGGACCCGCCCGGACGACGGTCCCGACGACCTCGACCCCCGGGACGTCGGGGAGCACCTGGTCGCGCCGGTACTCCCCGCGCCGGGTCATCGTGTCGGCGAAGTTGACCCCTGCCGCGGCGACGGCCACCACGACGTCGGCCGGCCCCGGCTCGGGCAGCGGCTCGGTGACCAGTTCCAGTACGTCCGGCGGGCCGAAGCGGGAGAAGCGGACGGCGCGCCGCGTCGCCGGGGGAGTGGTCATGTCTCCTTCGTACCGGCTGCGCCTCGCTCGTGGCGGGTTTCGACCCGGACGCACCGATCCGGGTCCGGGTGAGCTCCTCCGCCGTGTTCGACCTCGGGCTGCCTCCGACCAGGATCGACGCCGTCCGATCCGGAGTCCGGTGTCGGGTGTCGGCCCGGCGGGTGGGCCGGCTCGCCTGCGGTCGGCTGGGTACCGTTGCGGGCGTGGCGTTCTGGAGGAGGTCGGGTCGCGGACCGGATCTCCATGAATGGGAGCGCGAGGGGATCCTCCATCAGGAGACCGTCGGGGGCACCATCACATACCGCCGCTTCCGCGCGCCCGGGCGCTACTCGTCGTGGGCGAAGGAGGCGCAGCGCTGGACCGTCGTCGTGACCCGCTGGCGGTTCTCGGTCCTCACCGGCCGCGGCGTCCCGATGGTCGACGTCCCCTGGAACGACCGGCGGTTCGACGCGCTCGACATCTCCCTCGACGGCGAGAAGCTGCTGGTCGTGGCGGATGTGGCGCGGTTCCGCACCGACAGCACCGGCACCATCGAGGTGCGGGCCAAGTGTGCCGACGCCGCCGGGCTGCTGCAGCTCATCGGGCGCCAGCGCCGGTCGGGCTGAGCTCGACCGGGAGCGACGTCAGCCGCCACGTCCCCGGATCGGGACGGCGGGTGGCCTCGTCGGGGTCGGGCAGTCGCGGGTCGCGACGCAGGATCGCGCGCAGCGTCACCTCCGTCTGCATCCGGGCGAGGCTCGCGCCCAGGCAGAAGTGCGCGCCGTGGGCGAACCCCAGGTGGGCGCCGGCGTCGGGCCGGTCCAGGCGCAGGGTGTCCGGGTCGTCGAACACCCGGGGATCGCGGTTGGCCCCGACGATCGATGCGGACACCATGTCGCCCTTGGTGATCGTGACGCCGCCGATCTCGACGTCGCACTGCGCGACCCGGGGCAGCGACAGCAGCTGCGGCCCGCACCAGCGGATCAGCTCGTCGACGGCGGCCGCGGGATCGGGGTGCTGAACCGGGTGGGTCAGCAGTGCGTGCACCGCGTTGGGGACGAGCAGTGCCGGGACCTGGCCCGCCAGCAGCAGCTGCCAGACGAGCGTGACCAGCTCGGCCTCCGACGGCCCGCCGGGGGTGTGGACGAGCGTGGACAGGAGGTCGTCGCCGCCGCGGGTGCGGGCGGCCTCGACGGCAGCACGCGCGGCGTCGATGATCCCCGGGACCGCGGCCACGAACGCCTCGCCGTGCCCGACGGCGACCACCGCGCCGAACTCGTGCCACGGCCCGCGCTCGTCCTCGGGAACCCCGACGAGCGCGCAGATCATCTCGATCGGCAACGGCCGCGCGACCTCCACGAGATCGGCCCGGCCCGCCGGGACGCGGTCGAGCGCGGCGTCGACGATCGCCTCGGCCCGCGGCCGGAAGGCGGCCGCGCGAGCCGGGGTGAACGCCGGCGACACGACCCGCCGCAGCCGCGCGTGCTCGGGCCCCTCCATCTGCTGCATCGTCCGCAGGTAGGGCCGGTACTCCGGCGCGATCTTCGCGGGCAACAAGGCGAACGTCGCGTCGCTCAGGGCGAACCGGCCGTCGGTGAACAGGGCACGCGCCTCGTCGTACCTGGTCACCGCCCACATCGATGGCATCCCGGGCGCGACGAGGCGGGCGACCGCCGACCGTTCGCGCGCAGCGCCGTACGTCGCCACCGGATCGCGCGACGACTCCGGGTCGGCCAGGTCGATCTCGACGACGTCCATGCGCCCCACCTTCCGAATGTTCATTTCAGATGCTCACATCATCTGAATGACGACGGTATCGTCGGCGAACATCGGGAAGCAAGTGAGTGGAGGACGATGACACGGCCGTCCCGTGCCGAGATGCAGCGACGCAACCGCGCCCGGGTGCTCGACGCCGCGCGCGCGGAGTTCGGGGACAAGGGATTCCGCGACGCGAAGATCGACGCCATCGCCGCGGCCGCCGACCTCACCCGCGGCGCGGTCTACTCGAACTTCCCGAGCAAACGCGCGCTCTACCTCGCCGTCCTCGCGGCCGACGCCGCCGCTGTCCCCGAGCCGGACACCGCCGCCGCGACCCCGGCCACCGCGGCGCAGGCACTCGGTGCCCTCGCCCGCGGATGGCTCGGGCGGCTCCCGCTGACCGTCGACGAGCACCGCGGCGCCGTCCGCCTCGCCGCCGGCCTCGAACAGGAGATCGCCGCCGACGCGACGCTGCGCACCCCGTTCGCGCAGCTCCAGGCCCTGAGCGCGGTCGTCGTCGGCTTCGCGCTCGAACAGACCCTGCGTCGCCGCGAGGACCGTCGCATGGTCCGCGTCGCCGAGACCGCGCTGACCCTGCTGCAGGGGGCCGCCCGGCTCGCGACCGCCGCACCCGGGTTCGGTGAGCCCTTCACCCTCGTCCGTGCCTGCGAGCACCTCGCCGACGCCGACCTCGGCGACGTCTGGGCCGAACCCCCCTACGTCGCCTACGCCCCGACGCCCCGCCCCGTCGACGAGGTCTGGCAGCCACCGCCGGCCGTCGACGCGCTGCGCGGCACCGACGTCACCTTCTCCGGCGACGGGCTGGTCCTCGTCCTCGGGCTGCACCGGCTGGAGGCGTTCGAGCACGTCGTCCGGGCGGCGCCGGCCGGCACCGAGATCACCGCGGCCCTCGTCACCGCCGATCCCCACGAGGCCGGGATGCTCGCGCGGCTCGTCGTCACCGAACTGGCCACGGCCCTGCGCCCGACCTTCCCCACCCTGCTGCCGCCAGGTCTGCGGCTCGTCCTCGACGACGGCACGCTCGCGGCGGCGGCCGGCGTGGCGTCGGTGTCGGACACGACCGAGGCGGGCGTCCGGCTCGCCGGCGGCCGCGTCGTCGCGCGGGTCGACGGCTGGGGCGCGGCCCACTCGCTCGGCGCGGCGCGCTGACTCCGCTCGGCGCGGCGCGCTGACTCCGCTCGGCGAATCCGACCCCGGCGACCTCCGGTTCGCCGCGACCACCGGCACGATCACCGGCACGATCACCGGCACGATCACGACAGGCCAGCGGCCGCATCGCGCTCGTCACCAGCTCATCCTCCTGGGAGATGCAGAACGGGCCAGTCGGCCGGCTCGGCGAGCAGGCTGCGGTCATGGGTGGCGACGACACCGCGGCGGCGGTGGTGCACAGAGCCGCGGTGACCGCGTCGACGAAGGGCGGTGAGAGGTGGTTTGTCGGCGCCGCCGAGGCCACCGGCGAGGTGGACCTCGCCACGGTCGGTGCGAGCGTGCCGGCGAGGACGTGCAGGAGCGTGGACCTGCCGCGGGCGACATGGACGTCGACGACACGGACGTGTGCGGTGCGCAGGGGTGAGCGATGGCGGAGCACGGATGCCTCCGGGTGCAGGCAGGGCCCGCGATGGTGCCGGCAGGGACGACGAGGTCGGCGCTCGCGCAGGAGCGCGGCGCCGGGAGTCACCGTTCCTCCGAACCACCGCGGCTGCGCGACGGAGGGGCGAACGGTAGCGGGACCGGGGCCCGCGGTCACCGGTGTGCGGGTACCCGCGCCCCGCTCGGCGGCGGCCACGGCACGCCGAAGTGCCTCTGCAGCGCTGCGCGGCCCTCGCCGGTGGGGCGCAACGCCCGCGAGCGTTCGGTGCGACGCACCCAGCCGCGGTCGACGAGCGTGTCCAGCACTGCCCGGCCCAGCGGCCCGGCGAGGTGGTGGCGCTGCTCGGTCCAGTCGACGCAGCAGCGCACCCCGTCGGCCGCGGGGACCTCGACGCCGATCCCGGTCAGCGAGATCCGGCCGTCCGGGGTGAGGCGGTAGGTCACGTCGTCGGGGAAGCGGCCGCGCGGGCGCGGCACGTCGAGGCCCGGTTCCTCGACGAGGTGGCCCCGGTCGCGCAGGGCGTCGGTCAGCGCGACGCCGAGCCGGCCCGCGACGTGGTCGTAGCAGCAGCGGGCCAGCCGCATCGCGTGCGCCTTCGTGCCCTCGCGCAACGACCGGACCGGTTGCGGCGGCGAGAGCCGCGCGACCTGCTCCAGCAGCCGGGCGACCTCGTCGCCCGCGAGCCGGTAGTAGCGGTAGCGGCCCGACGGGACGACCTCCAACAGCCCCGCCGCGCACAGGTGCCTGAGGTGCGCGCTCGCCGTCGAGGCGCTGACGCCGGCCTCGGAGGCGAGCATGCTCGCGGGCAGGGCACGGCCGTCGTCCAGCGCCATCAGCATGCGGGCCCGGCCGCGGTCGGCGAGTGCCGTGCCGATGACGGAGAGATCGGCGTCGCTCATGCCCCGACGGTAGGCCGCGGATACTTCGCCGGCGGCCGAAATGTCGATGCCGAGCTCGAACTTGACGTCGAGGTCATATATCAATAGCGTCGATCCGCGCCCAGCCGAGTGGAGGACGACGCCGATGTCGATCTCGGGCAAGTCGATCCCACAACCTGCCGCGGCCTCCTACTGGGCCGCCACCTCGGACGTCGATCTCGACGTCACGACGGTCGGCGCGCTGTTGCGCCGGGTCGCCGCCGAGGTCCCCGACCGGACAGGCCTCGTCGACGGATTGGTCGACCCGGCGCAGCGCCGCCGCTGGACCTACGCCGAGATGCTCGACGCCGCCGAGTCGGTCGCGGCCGCGCTGCTGGCCCGGTTCCGGCCGGGGGAGCGGCTCGCGGTGTGGGAGTCCAATCGTGCTGAGTGGGTGCTGCTGCAGATGGGTGCGGCACTCGCGGGGATCGTCGTCGTCACGGTCAACCCGCAGTACCGCGCCGAGGAGCTGCGCTACGCCCTCGGCCAGTCGGGCAGCGTCGGTGTCGTCCACGGCGCCGAGCACCGTGGCATCTCGATGACCGGGACCGTCGAGAGCGTCCGCGACGACCTGCCCGACCTGCGCGAGACCATCTGCTTCGACGACTGGGACGCGTTCGTCGCGAGCGGCGACCGGTCGACACCGCTGCCCGAGGTCGCACCCGAGGATCCCAACCTGATCATCTACACGTCCGGCACGACGGGGTTCGCCAAGGGCGCATTGCTGCACAACCTCGGCGTCGTCAATGCCTCCAGGCTCTCGGCCGAGCGCGCCGGCTTCCGCGACGGCGACGCCTGGATCAATCCGATCCCCTTGTTCCACACCGGTGGCGGGGTGCTCGCGAGCGTCGGGACGCTGGCCCGGCGCGGGGTGCACGTCGTCGTCCCGCAGTTCGACCCGGCGCTCGTCCTGGAGCTGATGGAGACCGAGCGAGGCGCGATGATCCTCACCGTGCCGACGATCCTGCTCGGCCTCCTCGACCACCCGGACCGCCCGACGCGCGACGTCTCCGCGCTGCGGACCGTGATGTGCGGCGGGGCCAAGGTTCCGGCCGACCTGGTGCGGCGCACCAAGGACACCTGGAACTGCGACTTCTCGATCCTGTTCGGACAGGCCGAGATGCACGGCGTGCTCACCCAGACCTTCCCCACCGACTCCGACGACGACCAGGCCGAGACGCTCGGGCAGCCGATGCCGCACGTCGAGGTCAAGGTCGCCGACGTCGAGACGGGGGAGCCCGTCCCGGTCGGCGGAGAGGGCGAGATCTGCGCCCGCGGCTACCAGAACATGATGGGCTACTTCAACATGCCCGACGCGACGGACCGAACCATCGACGCCGACGGCTGGCTGCACAGCGGCGACGTCGGGACCATGGACGAGCGCGGCTATCTCTGGATCTCCGGCCGGCTCAAGGACCTCGTGATCCGTGGCGGGGAGAACATCCACCCGCTGGAGGTCGAGGAGCTGCTCCTCGCGCACGACAAGGTCGCCGAGGTCGCCGTCATCGCCATCCCCGACCCGAAGTGGGGCGAGCAGGTCGGCGCCGTCGTGCAGGCGGCCGACCCGGGTGACCCGCCGACGCCCGACGAGCTGTTCGCGTTCTGCCGCAGCCGGTTGGCTCCGTTCAAGACCCCGAAGCTGTGGTACTTCGTCGACACCTTCCCGCGCACGCCGTCGGGGAAGATCCAGAAGTTCGTCCTGCGCGACCAGGTGGCATCGGGAGACCTCCCACGGACCCTGTGAGTGGCGATGGTCGCCACGGCGACCTCGACGCCCAATGCAGGGAGCGCGGCGCGCGGTCCGATGCCCGAGCCCCGGAGGACCCCGCGCACACGATGACGTCGTCGCAACTGGCGGCCATGTCGTCTCCATGGTCGTTGTGGCGACCATCGCCACTCACGGGGTCTTCGGGCGCTCGCCCCACATGTCGGCGTTCGGGGCGGCCCGCGCGACCAGGTCGGGGACGACCTCGCCCAGCTCGGCGGCGTCCCAGCGCGCGCCCTTGTCGGCCGACGGCCCCGCACTCCACCCCTCGGCCACGCTGATCCGGCCACCCCAGACGTTGAAGACCCGGCCGGTGATACCCGCCGACCGGGTCGACCCCAGCCAGACGACGAGCGGCGCGACGTTGTCCGGGGCCATCTCGTCGAAGCCGGATTCCGGGCCGGCGACGCCGTCGAGCACCGAGAGGTTCTCGGTCATCCGGGTGCGGGCGCCCGGCGCGATCGCGTTGACGGTGACGCCGTAGCGCTGCAGCTCGGTCGCCGCGATGACGGTCAGCGCGGCGATCCCGGCCTTGGCTGCGCCGTAGCCGCTCTGCCCGACGTTGCCGTAGAGCCCCGACGGCGACGATGTGCTGATGACCCGCGCGTCGACGGGTTCACCGGCCTTCGATCGCTCCCGCCACAGCCGCGACGCCGCCCGGGTGCAGGCGAAGACGCTGCGCAGGTGCACGCGCAGGACCTCGTCCCACTCCTCGTCGACGGTGTTCACGAGCATCCGGTCCCGCAGGATTCCGGCGTTGTTGACCAGGACGTCGAGGCTGCCGAACGCGTCCAGCGCGAGTGCGACGGCGGCGTCGGCGCCCTCGGAGGACGCGACGTCGGAGTACGACGCGACGGCCGCGCCGCCGGCCTCGCGGACCTCGGCGACGACCGCGTCGGCGACCTCGGGCGTGCCGCCGGTGCCGTCCACCTCGACCCCGGCATCGTTGACGACGACCTGAGCGCCCTGGCGGGCGAACTCGAGCGCGTGCGCCCGCCCGATGCCGCGTCCCGCACCCGTGACCAGGACGGTACGGCCCGAACAGAGATCTCCCACAGGTGCCTCCGAGAAAAGTTGTCAGCCCGGCGAGCCGTCGAGGTACTCGTCGAGCCGGGTGATCAGGCCGGCCTCGTCGACCCGGGCGACGACGCAGACCGCGTACTCGGCGGTGGTCGTGCCGGTGTCGTCGTGGAACCGAACGGTGTGCTGCTCGCAGAAGCCGTCGGGGGCGACGAGCCGCCGCACGTCGCGGTAGGTGAACCCACCGGTGAGCAGCAGTCTGCCGGTGTAGCGGATGACCTGGTCGACGGTGCGTTCGGTGCCGTCGACGTTCTGCCAGAACACGGCGCCGTCGGCGACGGCGGCGCGCATGCCGTCCCAGTCGCCCGCAGTGGCGGCCGTGAAGAAGAGGTCGGCGGCGCTCGCAGACGTCGTGGTCACGAATCGGACGGTAACCGAACTTGACGTCGAAATCAATTACTGCGTAGCGTGCCCCCCCGTGGAGCCCCGTGAGGAGATCCGGGCCGAGCTCGTCGCGTCGGTCCTCGAGATCAATGCGGGCGCCGGCGTGCGCGTTGCGGGCGGTCAGGCCATCGTGCTCCTCGAGTCGATGAAGATGGAGATTCCCGTGGTGAGTGAGACCGGGGGGACCGTCGTGTCGGTCGCCGTCGCGGTGGGGGACGTCGTCCAGAGCGGCGACCTGATCGCGATCGTCGACGCGGGCGAGGAGCGGCTTTCATGAGCTACCGCACGATTCGCTACGAGACGACCGACCACGTCGGGTGGCTCACGCTGAACCGGCCCGCGGCACTCAACGCGTACACGACGGTCATGTGCGACGAGATCGTCGACGTCCTCACCCGCTACCAGGCCGACGATCACACCCGTGTCCTCGTGCTCACCGGAGAGGGACGGGCGTTCTGTGCCGGTGGCGACGTCCGCAACACCGACGAGGTCGACGAGGCGCACCGCCGCCAGCTCGGCCACGCCATGGTGATGCGCGAGGGCATGCACCGCGTCGGCCGGCTGCTGCACGGCCTCGACAAGCCGACGATCGCGATGGTCAACGGCGTCGCCGTCGCGGGTGGGCTCACCCTCGCGCTGCTGTGCGACCTGCGGGTGGCCGGCGCGAGCGCGCGGCTCGGCGACACCAGCGGTCGCGTCGGCCTGCTGCCGGACGAGGGCGGCGCCTGGCTCTTCCCGCGCGCGATGGGCATGGAGGCCGCACTGCGGATGACGCTGCTCGGCGAGGTCTACGACGCCGAACGGGCCCGTGAGCTGGGGCTCGTCGGTGAGGTCGTGCCCGACGACAAGCTCCGCGAGCACACCGCGTCGCTGGCCGCCACGCTCGCCGCGAAGGCGCCGCTGGCGGTGAGGGTCGCGAAGAAGCTGATGCTCCGTGCGGCAGGCACGTCGTTCGACCAGGCACTGGGCGACGCCGAGTTCGCCGTCGACGTCGTCAACGACAGCGCCGACGTCGCCGAAGGGGTGGCGGCGTTCGTCGAGAAGCGACCGCCGCGGTTCGAGGGCCGGTGACCGCCTCCTTCGCGACCGCCGCCGAGCTCGTCGCCGCGTCGGGTCGGGACCTGGGCGCGACCGGCTGGGTCGAGGTCGATGCCGCCCGGTCCGCGGAGTTCGCCCGCGCGACAGGTGACGTGGACTGGGCCGGGGGACTGCCGAGCACGCTCGTGCTCTCCTTCGCGGCTGCGTCGCTGGCCGAGGTGTTCGCCGTCCCGGGCGCATCGATGGGCGTCAACTACGGCCTCGACGACGTCCGCTTCGGGGAGCCGGTCCCCGTCGGGACGCGAGTGCGGCTGCGGGGGCGGATCGAGGATGCCGCGCCCGGCCGCGGCGGTGCGGTCCAGGTCGCGCTGGCCGTCGCCGTCGAGCGGGCCGACAGCGCCGCGCTCGCCTGCACCGCACGGCTGCTGGCGCGCTTCCATTTCGAGGGGGGATGACCGGGTGAACGAGGATCCCGACGAGGTCGCCGCCGTCCGGCCGGGCGAGGAGCTCGACTGGGTCGCGCTCGAGCGCTACCTGCGCGAACACGTCGAGGGGCTGGACGGGCCGTTCGTGGTCGAGCAGTTCCCCAACGGCTCGGCCAACCTGACCTACCGGGTGTCCTTCGGCGACCGCAGGCTCGTCGTGCGCAGGCCGCCGTTCGGCGAGATCGCACCCGGCGCGCACGACATGCGCCGCGAGTACACGACGCTCGCATCGCTGTGGCAGCAGTACCCGCGTGCGCCGCGTGCGCTGGCGTTCTGCGACGACCACGAGGTCGTCGGGTCGGACTTCCTCGTCGTCGAGTACCGGCCGGGTGTCGTCGTGTGGGGTGCGGTGCCGTCGACGATGGCGGACTCGCCCGACGCGGCGCACCGAATCGGGTTCGCGGTCGTCGACGCCCTCGCCGACCTGCACCGGGTCGATCCGGTGGCGTGCGGCCTGGATGGCCTGGGGAAGCCGGACGGTTTCCTGGAACGCCAGGTCCGCGGCTGGCGGCGGCGCTGGGAGCGCGTGGGCGGCGACGCCGGCGCACTCGCCGGGCGCATCGACGGCATCGGTGAGCACCTGGCGTCGACGATGCCGGTGTCGCCGCGCGCGGCGGTGCTGCACAACGACTACAAGGTCGACAACTGCCAGTTCGCGCCGGACGACCCGGACGTCGTCGTGTCGGTGTTCGACTGGGACATGGCCACGCTCGGCGACCCGATGGTCGACCTGGGCATCCTGCTCAACTACTGGCCCGACCCCGGCGACGCCCCCGACGCCCGCGCGATCACCCCACCCGGGCTGGAGACGATCGGGTTGCCGAGCCGTGCTGAGGTCGTGGAGCGTTACGCACACCGTTCGGGCCATCACGTCGGCGACAGCGCCTGGTACGAGGCGTTCGCGGCGTGGAAGACGATCGTCGTGCTGCAGCAGCTGCACAGCCGCTGGCTGCGCGGGGAGAGCACGGACCGACGGATGGCCACCCGCGGCGAGCTGATCCCGCAGCTGGTGCGGCGGGCGACGGCGATCCTGGCACACGCGTGAACCAGGAAGCCGCAGGTCGGGCCTCGTGAGTGGGGTCAGGGTGCGGGGATGCCCAACGCGTTGGCCCACAACAGGCTCAACTGCTCGGCAGCCTTGTCGAGCTCGAAGTCCTCGTCGCGCAGGCACCAGCGGTAGGCGAAGTTGCTGACCATGCCGGTGAGCGCGGTGGCGGCGTAGCGGGCGTCGATCGCGGTCTGGACCTCGCCGTCGGCCTGCATGTGCTCGATCGCGCGGATGATCCGCGAGACGGCCCGCTCGCTGGCCTGGCTGCGCAGCTCCGCGACCTCGGGGTTGAGCGTGGCGGCCTGCTCCCAGACGACCATGATCCCGCGGTTGTGGTGGTAGGCGGTCAGGTAGTCGGTGTTGGCGCGCAGGATGCGGGAATAGGCATCGCCGCCACCCGCACGAGCCGCGGCGCGCTCGCCGTCGCCGCTGACCCGCAGGTCCTCCTCGAGTTCCTCGATGAGCGCCAGGAAGATCTCGTCCTTCGACTTGAAGTACGTGTAGAAGGAGCCGTGCGCGACGCCGGCCTCGTCGGAGATGTCGGTGATGCGCGCGGCGGTGAAGCCGTCGCGGGCGAACACGACGCGGGCCGCGTCGAGCAGCGCCTGGCGGCTGCGTCGGCCGCGGGCGGTGGCGGGCACGGCTCTGCGGGACGGGATTGCGGCGGCGTCCGTCGCCGCGCCCTCCGCGGTCTCGGTCATCGGGTCGCACCTCTCCCACGCGTTGCGGCCGTTGCGGAGCGTGTGGGCCCGCACGGGGCCGGGTGATCGTATCCCCGGCGCCGCCGGGGACCGATGCGCGACCTCCACAAATATTGACTTCGACGTCGAGTTCATGCAAGGTCGGATTGTCGGAAACTGCGAAGTCGCGTCGGCGGAGGGTCTGCATGGAGCGCGTCGCCATCACCGGGATCGGGATCGTCTCGCCGTTGGGGCAGAGCGCGGGTGAGTTCACCTCAGCCCTGCAGGACGGCCGGATCCGGATCGTCGAGGCCCCCTGGGCCGACCCTGCCGCAGGCCGTCACGCCTGGGTGTCGACGATCGAGGGCTTCGACCCGCTCGCCTGGATGGACGCGCGCGTCGTCGACGGCACGGACGTCTTCGCGCAGTACGCCATCGCGGCGGCGGCGCAGGCCGTCGCCGACCACGGCGAGGAGCTCGATCCCGAGCGCACCGGCGTCGTCGTCGGGACCACGATGTCGGGCGTGCAGTCGCTCGCCGAGGCCCAGCGTGCGCTGGACCTCGAAGGACCGCAGGCCATCCACCGCAAGCTCAACATCAAGGCCTGGCCGAACATGGCCGCGGGCCAGCTCGCGCTGCGGTGGAAGCTTCACGGCCCGCTGCTGACGGTGTCGTCGGCCTGCGCGTCGGCGAACGATGCGATCGGCACGGCGGCGCAGATGATCGAGGCCGGCCGGGCCGACGTGATGATCGCGGGCGGCACCGAGCACGGCCTGACCGAGATCCTCTACTGGGCCCAGACCTCCTACGGGATGTCGCAGGGCACCGCCGACCCGGCGATGGCCATGCTGCCCTTCGACGTCCGCCGGACCGGGATAGTCGAGGGCGAGGGCGCCGCCGTCCTCGTGCTGGAACGCTACGAACGCGCGGTCGCCCGGGGGGCCCGGATCCTCGGGGTGGTCCGCGGCTACGCGTCGCTCTCCGACGGGTACCACCCCTCTTCTCCCGACCCGAGCGCGCAATGGGAGGCCGAGGCCATCCGCCGTGCGCACGCCGACGCCGGTATCGCGGCGTCGGACGTCGACGCGATCGTCGCCCACGCCACGAGCACGCCCAAGGGCGACACGGTGGAGATCAAGGCGGTCAACGACGTCTTCGGCGACCGCGGCGACTCGCTGCTGGTGACGTCGATCAAGGGCAGTGTCGGGCACACCGGGGCCGCGTCAGCGGCGATGGGGGTGATCGCCGGGCTGCAGGCGATGCAGATCGGGGCGCTGCCACCGGTGGGCGGCACGTCGGAGGTCGAGGACGGCGCGAGGTTCCGGATCGTCGTCGGGGAGCCGGCGAAGGCCGACATCGACGTCGTGCAGGTCAACGCCTTCGGGTTCGGCGGTCAGAACAGCTCGCTGGTCATCAGCCGCGACTGAACGGAGCAGTGCTGCTACCCCGGGCGACGTCGTCGCAGGTCGGGGCGGTCCGGTGTGGACGCGATCGGTGTGACCCGGTCCACAACTCGGACTTGACGTCGACTTCAACATCTGCTCGAATCCCTCCAGCGCGACCGCATGGACGCCCGAGTCGTGACAGCCCGCCGACCGGAATCGCATGCGGGGCCCCCTCGGACGAAGGAGTCTGCAATGCGTTCCACCCGCCTCGCCGCGGTCGGCGCCACCCTGGCCGGAGCACTGGTCCTCACCGCCTGTGGCGGTGGCAGCAGTGGCTCCGCAGCCGGTGGCGACTGCCGCGTGAAGATCGGTTCGGTCTTCTCCACCACCGGTGCCGCCGCGGCATTCGGGATCGACGGTCAGAACTCGATCGACATGGCCGTCAAGGACATCAACGCCAAGGGCTTCACGGTGGCGGGCAAGCAGTGCACGTTCGAGCTGAAGTCGGCCGACATGGCCAGCAACCCCGACAACATGGCCCGCAACGCCCAGGACCTCATCACCGGTTTCGGCGCGCACTACCTGATCGGCGGCGACATGTCGCCCGCGATCCCGCCGATGGTCACTGCGGCCGAGCGCACCGGGAACGTGATGGCCCTGTCGGTCACCACCTCGATGCAGAACTACGTCAAGCCCGACAAGCCGTTCTTCAAGCTCTCGGCATCGGACGACAAGATGGTCAACAACGGCTACATCCCCGCCGTCACCAAGGCGCTGCCCGGTATCAAGCGCATCGCGATGCTGATGAACAACGACGACACCGGACGCGCGCTCGCCGACTCCTACGTGCCGGCGTTCGCGCAGAACGGCGTCGAGGTCACGCAGAAGATCTTCTTCGACCCGGCGTCGACCGACTTCGCCGCCGTCGTCAACCAGATCCCCCGCGGCAGCGTCGACGGCATCTTCATCGGCTACAACGGCGACGGCCGCGCCGCCGCGATCATGGACGCCGCGCTCGACGCGGGCCTGACCAAGAACTTCATCACCCGCGGCATCTCGGCCCTGCCGGGCCAGCAGCGCGCGGACAAGATCGACAACTATGCGTGGCTCGTCCTGGGCGCCGACCCGGCGTTCCCGGGTACGGACAAGGTGAAGGACTTCATCGCCCGCTACGCCGCCGAGTACAAGTTGGACCCGGCCAAGGTGACGTGGTTCCCGTTCACGCACTACGACTACATCACGATGCTCGCCCAGGCGATGGAGAAGGCCGGCACCACCGACGACGTCGACAAGGTCGCGGCCGCTCTGCGCGGAGCCTCCTACGACGGTGTCGTCCAGGTGTCCTTCGACCCGTCGGGTGCCAACACCAGCCCCATGGGCGCCGGGATCCTCTCGCCGACCGGCGGCAAGGTCGTCACGTTCGGCATCAGCTGACCGAAGCACCAGCCGCAACGCAGCCCGGAGGAGCAGCACATGCAGTACTCGGTGGCCGACATGCTGGGCATGAGCGCCCGGTCCCGCCCCGACGCCCTCGCCGCGACGGTCCTCGCGACGCCGACGTCCCCTGAGCGGTCGTGGACGTTCGCGCAGGTGTGGCAGCGGGTGGCGGGGCTCGCCGCGGCGGTGTCGGACACGCCGCCGGGCCGCAACGGCCGGATGGTCGCGACGCTGCTGCCCAACGGGCTCGACGCGCTGCTGATCTACCCCGCGGCGATGGTGGCGGGGGTGGCGTCGGTACCGGTCAACACGCGGCTGGCGCTGCCGGAGATCGCGCACATCCTGTCCGACTCCGGCGCGACCGTCGTGGTCGCCGCCGGGGCGCTGGTGGACACCGCCCGCGAGGTCGCCGCGCTCGTCGACCACGACGTCACGGTGCTCGACCTCGACACCGTCTCCGACGAGGCGCCGCTGCCCGACCCCACCGGGGACCCGGCGGTCGGGCAGCAGGTCGCGGCGGTGTTCTACACCTCCGGCACCACGGGGCTGCCCAAGGGCGCCACGATGACCAATGACACCTGGCTGGTCAACTGCTTCCGGTGGGGCTGGCAGCTGCGGCTCGGTCCCGACGACGACATGCTCGTGCCGGGCCCGCTGTTCCACATGTCGTACTGCAGCTTCGCGCTGTGCTGCTGGATGATCGGCGGCCGGGTGCGGATCATGCCCACCTTCGACGCCGCCGTCGCCTGCGACGAGTTCGCCGAACGCTCCACAGCGGCGTTCCTCGTCCCGTCGATGACGACGATGATCTCCGACGAGTGGGAGCGCCGCGGCCGCACGCCGCTGCCCGCCATGAAGCGGATGATGACGGCCGGCGCCGCTGTCTCGCCCGTCCTGCTGGAGCAGGCGTACGACATCTTTCCCAACGTCGAGATCTCCGAGACCTACGGCTGGACCGAGGGCGGGTTCGCGACGTTCGAGCTCAAGTCGCGCGACACCGTGCTCGACGGCACCGTCGGCCACCCCACGGTGGGTTGCGAGATCCTGGTCGTCGACGACCAGGACCAGCTGTGCGCGCCCGGCGAACGCGGCGAGATCCTGCTGCGGACCCTCGCCTGCTCGTCGGGCTACCTCAACCTGCCCGAGGCGACAGCCGCGTCGTGGACCGGAGACCTCATCCGCTCCGGCGACATCGGCGTCATGGAGCCCGACGGGCGGCTGCGGATCGTCGACCGCAAGAACGGCATGATCATCACCGGCGGCGAGAACGTCTACGCCGCCGAGGTCGAGCAGGTCGTCGCGCAGCACCCCGGCGTGCTGGAGACCGTCGTGCTGGGCAGGCCGCACGAGAAGTGGGGCGAGCAGATCGTCGCGGTCGTCGTCGCGAAGCCCGGGGCGACCGTCGGGCAGGACGACCTGCGCTCCTTCTGCCGCGAGCATCTCGCCGACTACAAGATCCCACGCGCCGTCGTCGTCTGGCCCGACGCGCTGCCCCGCAACTCGATGGGCAAGCTGCAGCGCTTCGTCGTCGAGAAGTCGGTGCGCGACGACGCCGTACCGGCGGGCTGACCCGTGGACGCACTCGTCACGACGCTCCTGCTCGGCATCATGCAGGGCGGGCTCTACACGCTCGTCGGGCTCGGCGTCACGCTCACCTTCGGCGTCACCCACATCCTGAACTTCGCCCATGGCGAGTTCATCACCATCGGCGCCTACGCGTTCGTGCTGTTCGCGGGCGCTCTCGGTGCGGGGCTCGCACTGCCGCTGGCGCTGGTCGTCGCCGGTGGGGTCTCGGCGGTCCTCTACGTCGTCGGGTTCCGCCGGACGATCGGCAACCACCTGCAGGGCCTCGCGTTCTCACTGGGTCTGCTGCTGTTCGCCGAGGCGTTCTTCGTGCGGACGTTCACCGCGACCCCGCGCAGCGGCCCGCGCATCGAGGGCACCGTCTCCCTGATCGGCCAGGAACAGATGCCGGTCGGACGGCTCGTCGTCATCGGCGTGACGATCGTGGTCGTCGTCGTGACGGCGCTCGCCATGCGCCGCACCTGGATCGGGCTCGCTCTGCGGGCCTGTGGCGACGACCAGTTCGCGGCCTCGACGGTCGGGCTGCCCGCCAAGCGGGTCGGGCTCTACGCGTTCGTCGTGGCCGGCGCACTCGCCGCCGTCGCCGGCGTCTGCATCGCGCTCGTAGTGCCCATCACGCCGGCGACCGGGCTGAGCTTCCTGCTCAAGGGCTTCGTCGTCGCGATCATCGGCGGTCTCGGCTCGATCGAGGGCACGTTCGTCGCCGCGATGATGCTCGGCCTTCTCGAGGCGTTGGGCACCCGCTACGTCGAGGCCGGGCTGACCAACGCCTACGGCTTCATCCTCATGATCGTCATCCTGCTGGTCGCCCCGGCAGGTCTGTTCAACCGCAGGCAGGTGAGAGCCGGATGAACGTGCGGGGGACCTCCATGCGGTCGAAGCGGACGCGGCAGTGGGGCGGCGTGCTCGTCGTCGGCGTCGTGCTGTTCGTGCTCGCGGCCTTCGTGCCCGAGAACCGGGTGCTGCTGCTCAACGCGTTCCTCGCCTACGGCGCGCTCGTCGTCGGCCTCGACCTGCTGGTCGGCGACCTGCGGATGATGCCTGCCGGGCACGCCGCGTTCTTCGGCGCCGGCGGGTACGCGACTGTCCTGCTCTACCAGAAGGCCGGGCTGCCGCTGCCCGTCGCGGGCGCGCTCGCGGTGCTCATCGTCGCGGCCCTGGCGGCCCTGATCGGGCTGCCCGCGGTCGGGCGGTCATCGGGGTTCTCGTTCGCGATCATCACCTTCGCGTTCGGCGAGCTGCTCATCCAGCTCATCGCCAACGTCCCGGGCTTCTTCGGCGGCTCGTCGGGCCTCACGATCGACTGGGGTGTCGGCTCGGACATGCCGTTCGACTTCTCGGTGTACCGGTACTTCAGCCTGTGGCTGGTCGGTGTGCTGGTCGTGGTGATGCTCGTCGTCGTCGCCGTCCGCAACTCCCACCTCGGGCTGCGGATGAAGGCCGTGCGCGCCGACGAGAACGGCACCCGCGGCCTCGGCTTCAACCCGACCACCTACAAGGCGATCGCGTTCGTGCTGGCGTCGATGCTCGCCGGGCTCGTCGGCGTCTTCTGGGCGCCGATGAACGGGTTCATCAGCCCCGACACGCTCGGGGTCAACCAGTCGATCCTGCTGCTCGGCATGCTGATCATCGGTGGCGTCGGCCGGATCACGGGCGCGCTCGTCGGAGTCGTCCTGCTCGTGACGTTGCCCGCGATGTTCGACGTGGACCCGGTGCTGCGGACCGTGCTCGTCGGCTTGCTGCTCGCGATCGTCGCGCTGCTGCAGCCCGCGGGGATCGTCGGCGGGCTGGCGAAGCTGTGGACGCGGCTGCGCCGGCCGAAGACGCCCCCGCCCGCCGACGGACCCGTCGACGCCGCGCTGGAACCGGCGGGAGCCGGGCGGTGAAGGAACGTCAGCGGGTGAGCAGCCGACACGGCGCCCCGGGGCAGTGCCGCCCGAGCTCCACCGAGGACGAGCGATGACTCAGGCGCAGAACGGAGCGGTGGTGTCGAGTCCCGCGGTGCCCGTCGACCCTGAACCGCTGCTCGACGTCGACGACGTCTCCTGCGTCCTCGGCGGCGTCCGGGCCCTGTCCGAGGTGACGATGCACATTGCGCCGGGTGAGCTCGTCGGCATCATCGGGCCCAACGGCGCGGGCAAGACCACGCTGTTCAACGTCGTCACCGGGTTCGTCCCGGCCACGACGGGCGAGGTGCGCTGGAACGGCGTCCCGCTGCGCGGCGGCAAGGCGCACCGCGTCGCGCGCAGCGGTCTGGTCCGCACCTTCCAGAACGTCGGCGGGTTCGCCGGGCTCACCGTCGGGGAGAACCTCGAGCTGGCGACGCGCGGGCGCGATCCCGAGGCGATCGACCGCGTCGAGACGATGCTGCACCTCGCCGACATGCGCGCCCGGCCCGTCGAGGACTGCAGCCTGGCGACGCGCAAGCTCGTCGGCATCGCGATGGCACTGGTCCGGACGCCGCGGCTGCTGTTGCTCGACGAACCCCTCGCCGGTCTCGACGACACCGATCGCGACCGGGTGACGTCGCTGATCGAGCAGGTCCACGACTCAGGAGTGACCGTGTGCATGGTGGAGCACGACATCGGCCGGACGCTGCGGCTCGCCGACCGGATGGTCGTCCTGGACGCCGGGCGGCTCGTCGCCGCGGGGACACCGGCGGAGCTCGCACGTGACGACGTGCTCGCCCGGAACTACCTGAGCTCGTGACCAGGTACCTGGAGGTCCGCGACCTCGCCGTCCGCTACGGGCAGGCGCTCGCCGTCCGTGGGGTCTCGTTCACGATCGATCAGGGCGAGACGCTGGCCGTCGTCGGGGCGAACGGCGGCGGCAAGAGCTCGTTGGGCAAGGCCGTCGCCCGGCTCGTCGGCTCGACGGGTGAGGTGCTGCTCGACGGCACTCCCGTGCCGCGGACGACCGTCGCCGCGGTGGGCGCGGGGGTGGTCTACGTGCCCGAGGGCCGGATGGTGTTCACCCAGCTCTCCGTGGCCGACAACCTGAGGGCGGGCGCGTTCGCGGTGCGCCGCAAGCGCGACTGGGAGGCCCGCCGGGCCACGCTGTACGAGCGGCTGCCCCGGCTCGCGGAGCGCGCATCGGTGCGGGGTGGGCTGCTCTCCGGCGGCGAGCAGCAGCTGCTCGCGATCGGCCGCGCGCTGATGGCGTTCCCCTCGCTGCTCGTGCTCGACGAGCCGTCGTTGGGGCTGTCGCCGTCGGCGGTCGTGACGGTCACGGACTTCCTGCGCGAGATCCAGGCCGAGTACGACACGACGATCCTGTTGCTGGAGCAGAACGCGGCGTTCGCCGCCAAGCTCGCCCAGCGGGCCCTGGTGCTGGAGCTGGGGGTCGTGCGCGACGAGGTGGACGCCGCCACTCTGGCGACGCCCATCCCGGTCGAGGGCTCGTGAGGAGCCGCTCAGCCCACCACTCCCGCCGCCCGCAGGACGGCCATCTCGTCCGCGTCGATCCCCAGCTCGGCCAGCAGCGCGTCACCGTGCTCGCCGGGCCGGGGCCGCGGTGGCGGCAGCGTCGCGGGGGTGCCGTCGAACCGGGGCGCGGGCGCGGGCTGGACCAGGCCCTCACGGGTGACGATCGTGGCCCGCGCGACGAGGTGCGGGTCGGCGGCCGCCTCGGCGCGGTTCAGGACCGGGGCGAAGCAGGTCTCGGCACCGGCGAACACGTCGCACCACTCGTCGCGGGTGCGGGCGCGGAAGATCACCCCGATCCGGTCCCGCAGCGCCGGCCACGACGCCTGGTCCATCTGGTCGGGCAGGTCCGCGCCGGCGAGGCCGATCCGGTCCAGGAACACCGCGTAGAACTGCGGCTCCAGTGCGCCGACGGCGACGTGGCGGTCGTCGGCGGTGGCGTAGACGCCGTAGAAGTGGGCGCCGCCGTCGACCATGTTGGTGCCGCGCGGGCCCCACTCGTCCCGCGCGAGGTAGGGCGCCATCAGCAGGGCGGCGCCGTCGACCATCGCGGCGTCGACGACCTGGCCACGCCCGGTCGCGCGCGCCGAGACGATGCCGCACACCAGGCCGAAGGCGAGGAGCATCCCGCCACCGCCGAAGTCACCGACGAGGTTGAGCGGCAACACCGGGTCACCACCGGCGGGGCCGATCGAGTCGAGGACGCCGGTCCGCGCGATGTAGGTGACGTCGTGGCCGACGGTCGGGGCGAGCGGGCCGGTCTGGCCCCAGCCCGTCATCCGGCCGTAGACGAGAGCGGGGTTGCGGGCGAGGCACGGCGCGGGGCCGACGCCGAGCCGTTCCGCGACGCCGGGCCGGAACCCCTCCATGAGTGCGTCGGCACCGGCGACGAGGTCGAGCACGATGCCGACACCGCGCGGGTCCTTGAGGTTCACCGCGATGCTGCGCCTGCCGCGTTCGATGACCTCGCTGAGCTCGGTGGACGCGGCGACCTCGTGGTCGCGGGTCACCCGGTCGACACGGATCACGTCCGCGCCCATGTCGGCGAGCATCATGCCTGCGAACGGCGCCGGTCCGAGCCCCGCGAGCTCGACGACGCGTACTCCGGAGAGAGGTCCCGTCACGTCCGGAAGTCAAACCGGACTCGACGTCGACGTCAAGTTTGTTCGAAGTTGACGTCAGAATCAGTTAATCGTACGGTGGAGACCGAGGGGGGAGGCCGGCGATGACCGACACCGTGCTGGTCGAGACACGCGACCGGGTCCGGCTCGTGACCCTGAACCGCCCGGACCGCTACAACGCGATGACCGACGAGCTGCTCGGAGACCTGCTCACCGCACTCGAGGACGCCGCGGCCGACGACGCGATCGGTGCCGTCGTCGTCACCGGGGCCGGCAAGGCCTTCTGCGCCGGCGGCGACCTCGGCGCGATCGGCGACTTCCGCCCCGACCTGAGCCTCGACGAACGTACCGCCGCCCTGAGCGCCCTGCAGCGCGCGAGCCTGCTGCTCCACGACATGCCCAAGGCCACGATCGCCGCCGTCAACGGCCCCTGCGCCGGTGCCGGACTCGCGCTCGCGTGTGCTGCGGACCTGCGCTTCGCCACCCGCACCGCCGTGTTCAAGACGTCGTTCCTCGGCGTGCAGCTCACCGGCGACTTCGGCGGCACCTGGTCGCTGCCGCGCATCGTCGGCTGGGGCCGCGCGCGGGAGCTGTACCTGCTCGACGAACGCATCGACGCCTCACGTGCCTCCGCCATGGGCCTCGTGTCGGATGAGATCCACGACGGCGACGGGTTCCTCGACGCCGTCCTCACCCGCGCCCGTGCACTGGCTGCCGCACCCGCCGGCACCGTCGCCGGCATCAAGGCCAACTTCACCGACGGCGAGACCGCCGACTTCGCCACCGCCCTCGACGGCGAGGCTGCCCGCCAGGTGCGGGCCGTCCAGGCGGCGATCGACCGGGCCGGTGGTACGACGTGAGCGCCGCCGTCGACCACACATCCACCACCGCCCGGCCCGACCCGCTCGCCCGGCTCGCCGACCTCTGCGACCCCGGGACCCTGCACGACGTCGCGTCCGTCGACGGGCTGGTCGCCGGCCGCGGGCGCCTCGACGGCGTCCCGGCCCGGGTCTTCGCCACCGACCCGCGCGTGCAGGGCGGCGCGCTCGGCCGCGACGGCTGCGCGCTCGTCGTCGCTACCTACGACGCCGCGCTCGCCGCCGGCGACCCCGTCGTCGGCATCTGGCAGTCCGGTGGCGCCCGGCTCCGCGAAGGCGCAGGCAGCCTCGACGCCATCGGCCGCATCTTCCGAGTCATGACGCTCGCCAGCGGGAGGATCGCGCAGGTCAGCGTCGTCCTCGGGCCGTCGGCGGGCGGTGCGGCCTACGGGCCCGCGCTCACCGACGTCGTCGTCACCGGGCCAGACGCTCGGGTGTTCGTCACCGGACCCGACGTCGTCCGCAGCGTCACCGGCGAAGACGTCGACTCGCTCTCCCTCGGCGGGCCACAGGTGCACGCCCGCCACTCCGGGGTCGCCCACGTCGCCGCCCCCGACGACGACGCCGCCTGCGCCATCGCGCGCGAGGTCGTCGGGCTCCTCGCCGACCGGCACCGGCTCGCGCCGACCCTCCGCCGAGCGGTCGACCCGGCGTCGCTCATGCCGTCCTCGTCACGGAGGGCGTACGACGTGCGGCCCGTCGTCGACGCCTTGCTCGACGGACCCGCCCGCGAGCTCGCCCCGCGCTGGGCACCCAACATCGTCACAGCGCTCGGCCGCATCGCCGGCCGGTCGGTCGGCGTGCTGGCCAACAACCCGCTGCGCCTCGGCGGATGCCTCACCGCACCGTCGTCGGACAAGGCGGCGCGGTTCGTCCGCACCTGCGACAGCCTCGGCGTTCCGCTGGTCGTGCTCGTCGACGTCCCCGGATACCTGCCCGGCGCCGCCCAGGAGCTCGACGGGGTGGTCCGCCGCGGCGCGAAGCTGTTGCACGCCTTCGCCGCCGCTCGGGTTCCGCGGGTCACGGTCGTCACCCGCAAGGCCTACGGTGGCGCCTACATCGCGATGAACAGCACGTCGCTCGGCGCCACCCGGGTGTTCGCGTGGCCCGACGCGATCGTCGACGTCATGAACCCGGTCGCGGCTGTTCGTATCCTGAACCGCCGCGACCTCGCCGGGCTCACCGGCACCGACCGCGAGGATGCCGAGGCGACGCTGGCCGACGCGCACACCCGGCAGACCGGTGGGCTCGCCGAGGCGGTCGCCGCCGGGTACGTCGACGAGATCGTGTCGCCGACCGCCACACGCGACGCGATCGCCGCGACCCTCGCCGCCACCGACCCCGAGGTCCGTGGCCGACCCGGGAACATCCCGCTGTGACCGCGCCGGGCCTCCCGACCGCCTCCACCGACGACGGTCTGACCCCCCGCGGCAGGCGCACCCGCGACACCCTCGTCGACGCGGCCAAGGACATCTTCGAACGCGACGGCTTCGGCGCCCGGATCACCGACATCGCCGAGCACGCGGGCGTCGCGCACGGCACCTTCTACACCTACTTCGACTCCAAGGAGGAGATCTTCCTGGCCGTGAGCCAGGAGCTCCTCGAGGAGTTCTTCCCCGCCGGGCACACCCGGCCGCCGCAGGCACGCGACGCCTGGACCGCGATCGAGAACGCCAACCGGCAGTACCTCGAGGCCTACCTGCGCCACGGCCGGCTCATGGTGCTGTGGGAGGAGATGCCCGGTGTCAGCCCCGGCCTCTCCGACCTGATCGACGACGCCCGCGCCACCGTCATCGACCGCACCCGGCGCGCCATCCTGCGCCTGCAGGACGACGGCCGCGCCGACACGGGCGTCGACGCCCGCTATGCCGCGCACGCCCTCGGCGGCATGGTCAACCGTTTCGCCTACAGCTGGGTCGCCACGGCCGCAGGCTTCGACCTCGACACCGCCGTCACCCAGCTCAGCCTGTTGTGGGCCAACGCCTTGCGCGTGCCCGCCCCTCGACCGGAACGGAGGCCACGATGACGCCGTCGCCGGAGGCGACTCTCGTGGAGTTCACCGATGCTGCCCGCGCGTGGCTCGCCGGGCACGCCGCACCGCGGCGCCCCGGCGACGACCGCGGGGCCGACGTCGCGGTCTTCCACGACCTGGCCCCCGACCGTGAACGTGCGTTGATCGACGGCATCCGTGACTGGCAGCGCACCAAGTTCGACGCCGGCTACGGCGCCCTGACCTGGCCTGTCGAGGCCGGGGGCGCAGGGTTGAGCGACCGGCACGCCGAGGCGTTCGGCGAGCTGGAGGCGGGGTTCGACGTCCCCGGCCAGCACGAGCTGACCTCGGTGAGCGTGTCGCTGATCGCGCCGACCGTGCAGATGTTCGGCACCCTCGAGCAGAAGGAGCGGCTCGTCCGCGGGCTGCTGCGTCTCGACGAGCTGGCCTGCCAGCTGTTCTCCGAGCCCTCGGCCGGATCGGACCTCGCCGGCCTCGCCACCCGCGCGGTCCGTGACGGTGACGACTGGGTCGTGACGGGGCAGAAGGTGTGGAGCTCCGGCGCCCAGTTCGCGGGCTGGGGTGAGCTGATCGCCCGCACCGACCCTGATGTCGCGAAACACAAGGGGCTCACCGCGTTCCTGCTGCCGATGGACACCCCGGGTGTCGACGTGCGGCCGCTGCGGCAGATGTCGGGCGGGTCGTCGTTCTGCGAGGTGTTCCTCGACGAGGTCCGGATCCCCGACTCACTGCGGCTCGGTGAGGTCGGTGAGGGCTGGACGGTCGCGCTCGCGACGCTCGGCTTCGAGCGCGGCCACTCCGGGTCCGAGGCCCGCGTCGGCGGCGGGTTCACGCAGCTCCTGGCCGCCGCGGAACGGCTGGACCGTACCGGCGACCCGGACGTCCGACGGCTGCTCGCCGACGTCTGGGTCCACGAGAAGCTCGCCTCGGTCGCCGCACAGCGCGACCGGGAGGCCCGGCTCGCCGGCGCCGCTCCCGGCCCGATCGGGTCACTGCGCAAGCTCTCGTGGGCCCAGGGGCTGACGCTGGTCTCCGAGGCGGCGTCGACGATCCTCGGCAACGAGCTCGTCGCCGACAGCGGCTCCGGTCTCTTCGGCTGGACCGAGCACGTCCTCGGTGCCCCCGGCTATCGCATCGCCGGCGGCTCCGACGAGGTCCAGCGCACGATCATCGGCGAGCGCCTGCTCGGCCTGCCGCCCGAGCCGCGCGGCGATCGCGGCGTCCCGTGGAAGGAGATCCCGCGATGACCCGTCCTCGCGATCGACCGCAGCCCCGATCCGTCGCCGAGGCCGTCGCCGCCGCGCGGGCCGTGGACAGGCCGATGGCCGGGCGGATCGCCCTGGTCACCGGTGGCTCCCGCGGTCTCGGCCGGGAGATCGCCATCGCCTTCGCCGCCGCGGGTGCCGACGTCGCCGTCGTCAGCCGCAAGAAGGACGCGTGCGAGGCCCTCGCGGAGGAGCTCGCCGACGCCACCGGGCAGAAGGTCACCGCCCACGGCGCGCACGTCGCCGACTGGGACCGTGTCGACACCCTGCTCGACGAGGTCGAGGCCGAGCTCGGCGTCGTCGACGTGCTCGTCAACAACGCCGGGGTGGCGCCCGTCTACCCCAGCCTCGACGACGTCACCGAGCTGCTGTGGGACAAGGTCATCGGGGTGAACCTGAAGGGACCCTTCCGGTTCATGGCCGCCGCCGGCAAGCGCATGCTCGCAGCGGGTGGGGGCGCGATGCTCAACATCAGCTCGATCGCCTCGATCCGGCCCACCCGGAGCGACCTGCCGTACGCCGCCGCGAAGGCCGGGCTCAACGTCCTCACCAAGGGGTTCGCCCAGGAGTACGGCCCCACCGTGCGCGTCAACACGATCCTCGCGGGGCCGTTCTTCACCGACATCGCCGCGGGCTGGGACATGGACTTCTTCGAACGCCTCACCGCCGACTGGCCACAGAGCCGCGGCGGTGCCCCCGCCGAGATCGTCGGCGCCGCGCTGTACCTCTGCGGCCCGACTGCCGGCTTCACCACCGGCACGCTGCTCGCCGTCGACGGCGGCGGGACGGCCGCCCCATGACCCTTTCCGGAGGTCCCTTGTCCCGCACGGTCGACGACTCGCTGTTCACCTCCGATGGGACGGCCCTGCTCGGCAGCCGCTGCGACGACTGTGGCGCCCACACCTTCCCGCGGCAGGGCGGGTGTCCGCGCTGCACCGGGGCGTCGATGACCGACGTCGCGCTCGCCCGGGAGGGCACCCTCTGGTCGTTCACCGTCCAGGGTTTCCGGCCCAAGACGCCGTACCAGGGCCCCGACGAGTTCGAGCCCTACGGCGTCGGCTACGTCGAGCTGCCCGGACAGCTGATCGTCGAGGCCAGGCTCACCGAGAACGACCCCGACCGGCTGGAGATCGGCATGCCCGTCCGCATGGAGATGGTGCCGTTCCGGACCGACGACGCGGGTGAGCCCGTCCTCACGTTCGCGTTCACGCCGGTGGGCCGGTCGTGAGCGCCCCCGCCGTCGCGATCATCGGGATCGGCATCCACCCCTTCGGCCGGACCGACGGGGTCTCCGGCCGGGCGCAGGCCGTGCACGCCGTGCGCTTAGCCCTCGCCGACTCCGGCCTCGGCTTCGGCGACATGCAGTTCGGCTTCGGCGGCAGCTGGTCGGCCGGCGACCCGGACACGCTCGTCTCCGAGCTGGGCCTGACCAGCCTGCCGTTCATCAACGTCGCCAACGGCTGCGCCACCGGCGGCAGCTCCTTGATCAGCGCTGACGCCATGATTCGGGCGGGCCTGCACGACATCGGGCTCGTCGTCGGCTTCGACAAGCACCCCCGCGGCGCCTTCAACACCGATCCCGCCTCACACGGCATCGGCGCCTGGTACGGGGAGACCGGCCTGATGCTGACGACCCAGTTCTTCGGCCTCAAGATCCAGCGCTACCTGCACACCCACGGCATGGGCACCGACGTGCTCGCCGCGATCGCGGAGAAGGCGTTCCGCAACGGCGCACTCAACCCCAATGCGTGGCGGCGCAAGGAGATCAGCGCGTCAGAGATCGCCGCCGCCCCGATGATCAGCCACCCGCTGACGCAGTACATGTACTGCTCGCCGGGGGAGGGCGCCGTCGCGTTCGTCGTGTGCCGGGCCGACCGGGCTCGTGACCACTGCGAGAACCCCGTCTATCTGAGTGGTGCCGCCCTGCGGTCGCGGCGCTACGGCTCGTTCGAGGTGTTCAGCCCCTGGCTGGCCGTCGACGCCGCGCAGAGCCCCACCGTCGACGCCGCGGCCGCCGCGTTCGCGCAGGCCGGGCTCACCCCCGCCGACGTCGACGTCGCCCAGCTCCAGGACACCGAGTCCGGCGCCGAGCTGATGCACATGGCCGAGACGGGGCTGTGCGAGCACGGTGCCCAGGAGGAGCTGATCTCCTCGGGCGCCACCGGCATCACGGGGAGCCTGCCGATCAACACCGACGGCGGCTGCATCGCCAATGGCGAACCCATCGGCGCCTCCGGGCTGCGGCAGGTCTACGAGACGGCCCTGCAGCTGCGCGGCGAGGCGGGCGACCACCAGGTTCCCGGCGATCCCCGCGTCGGTTTCACCCACGTCTACGGTGCACCCGGCATCTCCGCGTGCACCGTGCTGACCCGCTGAGAGGCACGCACATGGGCTGGGACTTCGAGACCGACCCGGACGTCCAGCGGGAGCTGGACTGGGTCGACGAGTTCGTCCGCACCGAGGTCGAACCCGTCGACCAGGTGATCGAGCACGCCTGGAACGTCAAGGACCCGGCGCGCAACGCGTTGGTCGAGCCGCTGCAGAAGGTCGTCCGCGAGCGGGGTCTGTGGGCCTGCCACCTCGGCCCGGAGCTGGGTGGCAAGGGATACGGCCAGCTCCGGCTGGCGCTGCTCAACGAGCAGCTCGGCCGGTCGCACTCCGCGCCGGTCGTGTTCGGCTGCCAGGCGCCCGACTCGGGCAATGCGGAGATCCTCGCCCATTACGGCACGGACCACCTGAAGAAGACCTATCTCGAACCGCTGGTCGCGAACGAGATCGTGTCGTGCTTCTCGATGACCGAGCCGCACGGCGGATCCGACCCCACCGGGTTCCGCACCACCGCGGTCCTCGACGGCGACGACTGGGTCATCAACGGCGAGAAGTGGTTCTCCAGCCACGCCCTGTTCGCCGACTTCCTGATCGTCATGGCCGTCACCGAGCCCGACGCGGCGCGGCACAGGTCGATGTCGATGTTCGTCGTGCCCGCCGACACCCCCGGCGTCGAACGCGTCCGCGACGTCTCCGTGTGGGGGCACGAGGAGTCGGTCGGCACCCACCAGTACCTGCGCTACACCGACGTCCGCGTCCCCGCCGAGAACCTCCTCGGCGAACGCGGCGCCGGGTTCGCCGTCGCCCAGACCCGCCTCGGCGGCGGCCGCATCCACCACGCCATGCGCACGGTCGGGCTCGTCACCTCCGCCTTCGAGCTGATGAAGCGCCGCGCCGTGTCCCGCGCCACCAAGGGCGAACGGCTCGCCGACAAGCAGCTCGTCCAGCAGATGATCGCCGACACCTGGATCCAGATCGAGCAGTTCCGGCTGCTCGTCCTGCGCACGGCGTGGCGCATCGACCGCTACAACGACTACCGCAAGGTCCGCGCCGACATCTCCGCCGTCAAGGCCGCCATGCCTCAGGTGCTGCTCGACGCCTCCTCGCGCGCCATCCAGATCCACGGCTCACTGGGCATCTCCACCGAGCTGCCCTTCGGCAAGTGGGTCATGGAGTCCTTCCACATGGGGCTCGCCGACGGCGCCACCGAGGTCCACAAGGTCAACCTCGCCCAAGCCCTGCTGCGCGGCACCGAACCCGACGACGGCCTGTTCCCGCCCTACATCCGCCCCACCTTGCGCGCCGCGGCCCACGACCGGTTCGCCGACGTCCTGGCCGCCGCGGACGACGACTGACGGGAGAGATCGCATGCGATTCACGCCCGACTCCGACGCCGAGGACCTCCGCGCCACCGTCCGCGCCTTCCTCGACAAGCACCTGCCCGTCGACGTCGTGTTCGCCGAGCTGCGCGGCGACCGCGGCTGGGACCCCGCCGTGTGGCGGCGGTTCGCCGGCGAGCTCGGCGTCGTCGCCCTCGATGTACCGGAGGAGCTCGGCGGTGCGGGCGCCGGCATCCGCGAGCTCGCCGTCGTCGCCGAGGAGCTCGGGCGGGTCCCGTCGCGGCTGCCGTGGTTCTCCACCGCCGTCCTCGGCGTCGGCGTGCTGACGGCCTGCGACGACGCCGGCGACCTGCTGCCCGGCCTGCTCACCGGCGACACCACCGCCACCCTCGCGTACCTCGAGGACCCCGCGGGCTGGGACCCCGCCGCCGTCGCGACCGTCGCCGAGCCCGGTGCCGACAGCTGGCGGCTCACCGGCACGAAGACCCTCGTCGTCGAGGGGGCGACGGCGGACCTGCTGCTCGTCGTCGCCCGTGCCGGGGACGAGCTCGGCCTGTTCGCCGTGCACAGCATCGCCGGCGGCCTGACCCGCACGCCGCTCGACGCGCTCGACCTCAACCGCCAGCTCGCCCGCATCGACATGGCCCGGGTCGCGGCCCGTCGCATCGCCGTCGGCCGCGACCTCGCCGCGCTGGTCGCCGGGGTGCTCGACCGTGCCGTTGTCGCGCTCGCGGCCGAACAGCTCGGAGGCGCCGCCGCCGCGCTCGACGCGTCCGTCGCCTATGCCGCGGAGCGTCTGCAGTTCGGCCGGCCCATCGGCACGTTCCAGGCGATCAAGCACCGCTGCGCCGACATGGCCCTCCAGGTCGAGGCCGCGCGATCCGCCGTCGCCTGGGCGACCGCGTGCGCTGACGAGGCGCCCGAGGACCTGCCCGCGGCCGTCGCGGTCGCGGGCATGACCTGCGGCGCGGCCTACCGCTGGGTCGCGGGGGAGAACGTCCAGGTGCACGGGGGGATCGGATTCACCTGGGAGCACCCGGCGCACCTGCACCTCAGGCGCGCCGCCACCGATGCCGTGCTGTTCGGCGACGAGGCCGCGCACCGGGAACGGCTGCTCGCCGCGACAGGCGTCACCAAGCGGGGGGCTTGCTGAAGGCAGAAAGAGAGCGGACGACGGGATTCGAACCCGCGACCCTCACCTTGGCAAGGTGATGCGCTACCAGCTGCGCTACGTCCGCGTACCGGCCGTCACTGCCGGAGGCACAACGGTAGCCGACGCGATGATCACGCCGGCCACCGGTGCCCGACTCAGACGACGGCGCCGTCCGCGCGCCGCGCCGGCGGAGTCGGCCTGCTCTTCGGTCGCGGTCTGCGAGCTCCACGTCCGCGCTCGCCGAAGCGACGCTGCAGGACGATCGTCAACGGCACCGCGACCGTCACCGTCGACACCGTGCCCGCGAGGATGCCCAGGATCAGCGCCAGCGCGAAGTCCGCGAGGGTCTCCCCACCCAGTAGCAACAACGCGGCCAGGATCACGAGCGTCGACAGGCCCGTGTTCACGGTGCGTGGCAACGTCGACAGCACCGCCGACCCCGCCACGCGATGGAACGGCTCCGTGCGTCGTGTGGTCCGCTCCGCCCGCACCCGGTCGAACACCACCACCGAGTCGTTCACCGTGTATCCGATGACGGTCAGCAGCGCAGCGACGAACACCCCGTCGATCGTGCGGCCCGTCCACGAGAACCAGCCGACGACGACCGCCACGTTCGCCATCAACGCCGCCACCGCGCCCGCGCCGTACGTCCAGCGGAAGCGCACCGCCAGGTAGATCAGCTGCGCCGCCAACGCCACACCCAGCGCGATCAACGCACCCCGCGCCAGCTCCGCCCCCAGGCTCGGCCCGATCAGCTCGTCCTGCTCCACCTCGGCGCCGCCGCCCGCCACGGCCAGAGCCTCCCGCAGCGCGGACACGTCAGCATCCAAGATGTCGTTGCCGCGCACCGCGATCCCCCCGTCGCCCGTCGTCTGGACGGGGAGCCCGGCGAGCCCCGCGTCGGCCACGGCGGCGCGGGCAGCGTCGGCATCGACCGGGTTCGTCGTCAGGAACTCGACCGACCGGCCGCCCGTGAACTCCACACCCAGGTCGAGCCCACGCACCGCGAGACCCGCCAGCGCCGCCAGCACGACCACCGCCGACGCGGCCAGCAATCGTCCCGCCTTCTGCAGCAGGTCGGGGTTCACCTTCTCCAGCCGGGCGCGGACCGGCCCGATCGACGCCAGCCCCGTCCAACCCGGGTGCGCGCGGACCACCTTGCGACGCAACAGCCAGACCGTCAGCAGCCGCGACAGCACGAGCGCCGAGAACAGCGACACCACCACACCGAGCGTCAGCGTCACCCCGAACCCGCGCACCGGACCCGACGCCAGCCAGAACAGCAGCGCGCCCGCGAGCAGCGTCGTCACCGCCGAGTCGACCACCGCCGTGAACGCGCCCTTGTACCCACGTTCCGACGCCCGCTCCAGCCGTGGCCGTTTCGCGTACTCCTCGCGCGCACGCTCCGCGACGAGCACGTTCGCGTCGACGGCCATCCCGATCGCCAGCACGAACCCCGCCAGGCCCGGCAACGTCAACGTCGCCCCCAGCGCGATCAACCCGGCGTAGGCCACCAACGCGTAACCCGCCAGCGCCGCGACCGCCACCAGCCCCGCGAGCCGGTACGCCACCAGCAGGAAGACGCCGGTCAGTGCCGTCCCGACCAACGCGGCCAGCACGCTCGCCTCGATCGCCGACGCACCCAGCGTGGGGCCGACGGTCCGCTGCTCGATGATCTCCACCGGCACCGGCAGGGCGCCGCCCTGGATCAGGATCGCCAGCTCGGAGGCCTGCTCCTGACTGAACGACCCGCTGATCTGCGTGCTCCCGCCCAGCATGCCGACGCCACAGCCGATCGACGGATCCAGCTGCGGCGACGAGATCACCTGCGAGTCCAGCACGATCGCGATCCGCCGCGCCGGGTCCCCGGCCGGTGCGCACGCCGTCTGCGCGGTCAGCTGCCGCCAGCGGTCGCCGCCGGCCCCCGAGAACGAGACGTCGACGACCGAGCCGATCACCCCCTGCGTCCCCGCCGCCGACCGCGCCGACTCGACGTCCTCGCCCACCAGGGCAGGCGGCCCGACGAGGATCGGCGAACCCGAGTCGTCGAGGATCTCCTGGCTGTCCGCCGTCGGCGCGTTCAGCACCGGGCGGATCGTCAGCTGCGCGGTGCGGCCCAGCACCTCCGCGGCCTCCGCCGGGTCCTGCAGACCCGGCAGCTCCACGACGATCCGCTTCTCGCCCGACCGGTTCAGCGACGGCTCCGCGACCCCGAGACCGTCGACCCGGCCACGCAACACCTCCAGCACCCGGTCGGTGGCCTCGGAGCCGGCCGTGATGCCCGGCGCGTCCCGGGTCTCCAGGACGATCTGCGTGCCGCCGCGCAGGTCGAGGCCGAGTGTGGGGGAGCCTGTCGAGGCGATGGCGGCCGAGCCACCGACGACGGCGAGCGCTGCGAGAGCGCGCGCGACCAAGGGACGTTTCACCAGGGACCTTCAGGGGAGCCCGCACGACGGCGGGGTGACGGGACGGGGACGGCTCAGACCGTCGACACCGGAGGCCCACGCTCACATCGCGGCGACCACGTCGCGACCGGCTCCGCCGTCGCGACCTCGGAACCGCAGCCCCACATCACCGAGGGACGTGGGACCGGCGCCGACCGCGTCGCGACGGCCGGGACCGCCGACCACCCCGTCGTCGTCGCAGCAGCAGTCGAGCGCAGGAAGGACGCCTCGGCGGCTCCCGTCCGGCGCGTTCCCGAGTCCGCCCGCGCCGGCACCGCGCTCCCGGCTGCCCGCGGCGCACCGTCGCCCACCTGATGTGCGCGTGCCGACACCGGACCCACCGGCACCAGCAACGCCACCAGCAGCGCCAGCAGCACGGGCCACCGCTGCGGGACACGCGCGGCGACGCGGGGCACGGCACTCCTCGGATCGGGGGACCACGCCACGGTACCGGCGTTCCGTCACCGACTGTCCGGTTCGTCCACCCGCCCGTGGATGTGCAGCCGATGTGGAAGGGTCCGCACGTCTTGCGGTGACGACGGCGGCGACGCACGGTGGGGGAGCGGTCGAGGAGCGTCGGTGAGCCGCCCGCGTCCCAGGGACGCGCGGGAACGGCCGAGGTTGCGTCGACTTCAGACCAACCTGCTGCGCCGCACAGCCCAACTTCCGAAAAGGCCGTAACGGCCCATCTGTGTTCAACGCTGGGGAGATCAAGGAGATACGGCTCCCCGCTGTGTATCTCCAGCTTATGCAGATGTTGCGACGTCCGGCACCCCGACCGGTCGTCTTCGTGCTGGAAGGACTGGACTTGAACAAGAACCTGCTCCGGGGCGCCTACGTCGCCGCCATGTCGGGCGGTTTGCTGCTGCTGGCGAACACCGCCGCCAACGCCGCTGAGAACCACGACGGTGGAAACGCCGCTGAAGCCGGGCAAACGTCCACCGACGACAGCAAGAAGGACAGCCAGCGCGGCAAGAAGGACGACCGAGCTCCCAAGGGCGGCACAACCACCCCCGGAACCGGGCTCCCCGGCTTCCCCGGAGTGCCGAGCATTCCCAGCACCCCGAGCACCCCGAGCGCTCCGACGATCCCGACGTTGCCGAACGTCCCGACGCTGCTGACCCTTCCGGGCCTCCCGAACAACCAGCACCAGGGCACCCCGTCGGGCACCAGCGGTCACAACAACCACAGCGATGGTCCGCGTACTGGTGGCAACCACAGCGATGGTCCGCGTACTGGTGGCAACCACAGCGATGGTCCGCGTACTGGTGGCAACCACAATGACGGCCCTCGCGCCGGTAGCGGCCAGCACGGCAGCAACGGCCAGCAGGGCCCGCGCGGAGGCCACCAGCACGGCGATCCCCGTGGTGGCAACCAGGGCGGCGTGAACAACGGCCACGGCCCGCAGCGGGGCCACGGCCAGCAGTGCGGCTGCGGCGGCAACCACCGCGGCAACGACCACCGCGGCAACGACCACCGCGGCAACGACCACCGCGGCAACGACCACCGCGACAACGACCACCGCGACAACGACCACCGCGACAACGACCACCGCGGCAACGACCACCGCGGCAACGACCACCGCGACGGCCGCGGGAACGAGCGGGATCGTGACCGGGGCGAGCACCGCCACGGCGACCGTGATCGCGGCGACCACCGCCACGGCGATCGCGACCGCGTGCAGCACCGCGGCCACCACCACGGCAACGACAGCCGCGTCCATGACGCGCGCTGGGACCGCGGCGGTGACCCGCGTGGCGGCCATGACCGCGACCGCGACCGCGATGACTGGCAGTACGCCGGCTGGAATCGCGGCGGTGACTGCGACGACGACGTGGCTCCGGTCCGCGGCAGTGACCGCAACGACCGTGACCGCGGCGACCGCGGCGGTTGGATCGGTGACCGTGGAGACCGTGGAGACCGCGGAGACCGCGACAACAACGGCAACGACCGCGGCAGCCGGGGCGACAACCGGCCGAGTGGCAACAACAATCCCACCCGGCCCTCGTTCGACGTCGACGGTTTCGTCAACAACGTCCTGAACACCAGCCTGAACCTCGCTGGTCTGCGCCGCTGACCCTCGCACCATCCGACCGACAACGGGCCCCCGCCTCCTTTCGAGGCGGGGGCCGTGTCGTGTCCCCGGTCAGCGCACGATGCGGTAGCGGAGGTGCGTTGCCCAGGGAGAGACGATGACATCGGTGCGCTCGAGGTCGATGTCCCGGACGAAGCCCTCGAAGAGCCGGGTGCCCCCGCCGAGCACGAGCGGCGCGAGGGACACGACCAGCTCGTCGGCGTACCCGACCGCCAGCGCCTGCCGGATGGTCTCGGCGCCACCCATGACGCACACGTCGCGGTCGCCGGCCGTGTCCTGCGCGCGCTCGAAGGCGGCCCGGAAGCCGTCGACGAAGGTGAAGCCTTGCTCGGCGGCGGGCTGCTCGTGCGGTCGGCGGGTCACGACGAAAAGTGGCCGGTCCCACGGGTTGCGGCCGCCCCACGTTCCGGCGGCGTCGTAGGTGTTGCGCCCGCAGACGACGGCGCCGAGGCCTGCCATGGCGTCGTCGAGGAAGGCGCGGTCGACGGGGTCGGGTTCGCCCGTGGGTTCGGCGTCGTAGGTCCAGGGCCCGCCGAAGACCCAGTGGTGCAGGCGTTCCCCGCCGGTGCCGAGACCGTTGCCGGGCCCGTCGTCGGGTCCGGTGACGTACCCGTCGACGGACGTGCTGATCGTGGCGACGACCTTGCCCATGATGTTCCCCTTCGCTCGTAGTCAGAGGTCAGACGGCACGGCGCGCCGGAACTCATCGGTCGGGCGCGGGCCTGACATCCGTCACGGGAGCCTGGTGACGGGCGGCATCGGGTTCCGACGCGGCTGCGCCGCAGGATCGGTGTCATGAACGACGAGGCGAACGCGCCCGCCCAGCTGCGGCACGTGATCACGTTGCTGTTGGTGAATGGCGCGGAACACCGCAACGGCGTCGTGACAAGGGGGTTGGCCCCCGCCGCGCAGTGGGGTCGGGCCCGCGGCTTCGTAGGGCCTGCTCGGTCGAGCCGGCGGGCCGCCGGAGGCATCCTGTTCATGCACGGCAGAGCAACCGGGAACACCACGAACTCGCCGTCACCGTGGGTCATGGGGGCATTCACGGTGGCGGCGTCACGACGAGGCGCCCGCCGGACGACGACCGGCGGGCGGCTCGTCTACGTCGCGGGTCCGCAGCAGGCGCAGCCGTCGCCACATCCGCTGTGCGGGGTCGACGCGGGTGCGCAGCAGAGGTCGCCGCGCCAGGCGTTGCGCGCCTCGCGCAGCGCGAGCGCGGCGAGGACGAGGCCTGCGGCAGGATCGGCCCACCACCAGCCGAGCGTCGAGTTGAGCAGCAGTCCGACGAGTACCGCTGCGGACAGATAGGTGCACAGCAGGGTCTGGCGGGAGTCGGCGACGGCGCTGGACGAGCCGAGCTCGCGGCCCGCGCGGCGTTGCGCCCACGACAGGAACGGCATGATCACAACGCTCAGCGCGACGAGCGCGATCCCGACCGACGAATGTTCGGCGGCCGAGGCCCCGAGGAGCCCGCGAATCGACTCGGCGGTCACGTAGCAGGCGAGCGCCACGAACGAGCCGGCGACGACGCGGAGGGCGACGCGTTCGCGCCGTGCCGGGTCCGGAGCGGAGAACTGCCAGGCGACGGCGGCGGCGGAGCTGACCTCGATGACCGAGTCGAGCCCGAACCCGATGAGCGCGATGGAGCCGGCCACGGTGCCCGCGGTGATCGCGACGACGGCCTCGACGACGTTGTAGGAGATCGTCGCGGCGACCAGCAGCCGGATGCGGCGGACGAGGACGGCGCGGCGCGCGTCGGGCAGGACGGTCACGTCCCGACCACCGGGGTCTGTCCGCCGTAGACGGGACAGAGGGCGACGGCCTCGCCGGTTCCGGCGAGCAGCCTCTCGGCGGTGCGCAGCAGGTCGACGAGCTCGGGCCGGGTCAGGGAGTAGAACGACTGCCTGCCCTGGGTGCGGTAGTCGACGAGTCGGCAGTCGCGCAGGCAGGCCAGGTGCGAGGAGACCGTGGACTGGGGGAGGCCGAGCAGGCGGGTGAGGTCGACGACCCGCGCCTCGCCCTCCGCGAGACGCGTCAGGACCGCCAGCCGGGTGGGGTCGCCGAGGGACCGGAAGAGCGCCACGGCGGGGGTCAGGTCCGTCGGGCAGCAGGCGGTCGGAGGTTTCATCGACACACGCCGATGATACCGGCTGCATCCGATGATCGGAACCCGTCCGTCGACGCGCACGATGGCCGTATGACCGACGCCCTGGCGACGCCGTACCTCGCCGTCGACCTCGACGTGCTGTCCCGCAACATCGAACGCACCGCGGGATGGGCCCGGGAGCACGGGCTGCGGCTGCGCCCGCATGCGAAGACGCACAAGAGCCCGGAGATCGCGCGTCGCCAGATCGAGTCCGGGGCGGTCGGCCTCACCGTGGCGACGGTCGCCGAGGGCGAGATCTTCTGCCGCGCGGGCGCCACCGACCTGTTCGTCGCCTATCCGGTGTGGGCCGCCGGCGAGCGCGGAGCCAGGCTGCGAGCCCTGGCCCAACGGGTCGCGCTCCGCGTCGGGGTGGACTCGGTCGAAGGGGCGCAACATCTCGGGATCGCGTTGGCGGGGACGTCGGCGACGGTGATGGTGGAGGTCGACTGCGGGATGCGACGCACCGGCGTCCCGGCCGGGGAGGCCTTCGAGGTGGCACGCGCGGCGGACCGGGCCGGTGTGCGCGTCGCCGGGGTGTTCACGTTCCCCGGGCACGGCTACGCCCCGGGCGCGGCGGCCCGGGCCGCCGTGGAGGAGGCAGCGGCATTGGCCGAGGCGGCGGAACTGCTGCGCACCAACGGATTCGCTGACATCGAGGTCAGTGGTGGGTCCACGCCGACGCTCGCTCATTCCGACGCCACCGTGCTCACCGAGGTCCGCCCCGGGGTGTCGGTGTTCAACGACGCCCAGCAGGTCGAGCTCGGCACGTGCGGCTGGGAGGACGTGGCGCTGACGGCGGTGGGGACGGTGGTGTCGCGCGGTGGCGGCCGGTTCGTCCTGGATGCCGGGGCCAAGGTGCTGGGCGCCGACCGTCCCGGGTGGGCGACGGGCGCCGGGAGGGTCCCGTCGATGCCCGACGCCCGGGTCGTCCTGCTGTCGGAGCACCACGCCGTCGTCGAGGTCCCCGCCGGGGCGGTGTTGCCCGAGCTGGGTGAACGCGTCGCGGTCGCACCCAACCACGTGTGCGCGGCGGCGAATCTGGCCCGCGAGTACGTCGTGACCGTGGCGGGTCGGGTCACCCGTTGGCCGGTCACCGCGGCGGGCGCGAACACGTGAGCCTCGTCCGAACGCGCGGTGAAGCCGGACCTCAGGCGGAGTCGCCGACGACGACCCGCACGACGTTGGCGACCTCCGCGAGGTCGCGCGTCCCCGCCCCCACCCCGATCGCGTGCGGCACCATGCGCGGCATCGGCCCCCACGAGGTCACGGCGGCGGCGAGCAGCGCCGCGCCGGTCGGCGTGCACATCTCCCGCGGCGACGGACCCGCGAAGCACGGTGCACCCGCCGCACGCAGGACCTCCAGCGTCGCCGGCGCCGGGATCGGTACCAGGCCATGGCTGCCGCGGCTCGTCCCGCTGCCCAGCGCGACGGCGCTCGCGTGCACGGTGTCGAGCCCGAGCAGGTGCAGGGCCGTCGCCACCCCGACGACGTCGGCGATCGCGTCCAGGGCGCCGACCTCGTGGAAGTGCACGTCTTCAGGGGTGGTGCGGTGCACCCGGGCCTCGGCCTCGGCGAGCCGGGCGAAGGCGTCGTGGGCGAGCGAGGCGACGGGCTCCGGAAGCCCCGCCGCGTCGAGGACGAGCCGCACCGCCTTCCACGTCCGGTGCTCCGGGTCCGGTGCGGTCTCGACGTCGACCTTCACCGCGCCGATCCCGTGCCGCTCGACATCGTTGCGACGCAACGTGATCGGCTCGACGCCCAGCCTCGCGACGTGCTCGGCGACGACGGCGAGATCGGCCCCCGCGTCGACCAGGGCGGCCAGCAGCATGTCGCCGGCGGCGCCCGCCGCGCAGTCGAACCACCCGATCCGCGTGGGGTTCGTCGGCACGTTCAGCTCACGACCCGGACCGTCAACGGGTACCGGAACTCCTCGCCGTTGGCGGCCTTGATCGTCCCCAGGACGACGAACACCAGATAGAAGATGCCGTAGAGCGGGAGCAGCACGAACCCGATCAGGACGAACAGCAGCAGCGCGAAGACGATCGTCAGGACGAAGGCGTTGAGCTGGAAGTTCAACGACTCCACGGCGTGCCTGCGCACGAACGGCGACACGTTGCCGCGCGCGAGCAGGACGACCAGCGGTGCGACGAGGCCCAGCGCGAACCAGGCCGTCACGATGCTGCCCACATGCGCCGCCATCGCCCAGTTCCGGTCCTCGGCCGTGACGGGAACGGGTCGGCTGCGCGGGTCCCAGGAGTCGGCCGGTGGTGGAACGGTCATGTCCCCATTGAAACAGTTTCCGCCGGTCCGGACGGGTGGATCCGGTCCACCGCAGGGGCTGGCGCGCGGACCCGACGGGAGAGAGGGTGAACGCAGGGATCACGACGACCGATCGTGACCGGCGGCGCGGACGGGAGCTCGATGACCGAGGACCAGGGGCCCACGAGCCCTGTTGCAGTGGTGACGGGTGCGGGATCGGGCATCGGGCGCGTCGTCGCCCGGGCGTTCCTCGGAGCGGGCTACCGCGTCGCGGTGACGGGGCGCAGGCGCGACCGCCTCGAGGAGGCGGTCGACGGTGCCGACGCCCTGGTCGTCCCGGCCGACGTCGGTGACCCGGACTCCGTCGACGAGCTCTTCGCCGCGGTCCGGGAGCGTTGGGGACGGGTGGACGTCCTGTTCAACAACGCGGGCACGTTCGGTCCGGCCGCCTCCCCCGACGAGGTCCCGGTCGACGCCTGGCTCGACGCCGTGCGCACCAACCTCACGGGGACCTTCCTCTGTGCACGTGCTGCGTTCGCGACGATGCGCGCCCAGGATCCGCAGGGTGGGCGGATCATCAACAACGGGTCGATCTCTGCGCACGTGCCCCGGCCGTGGAGTGCGGCGTACACGGCGACGAAGCACGGTGTCACCGGGCTGACGAAGTCGCTGTCCCTGGACGGACGGCCCTACGGCATCGCCTGCGGGCAGATCGACATCGGGAACGCGGCCACCGACATGACCGCCGGCTTCTCCGCCGGGGCCAGGCAGGCCGACGGCACCACCGCACCGGAGGCGACCTTCGACGTCCGGCACGTCGCCGACGCCGTCCTCTACATGGCAGGCCTACCGCTCGAGGCCAACGTCCAGTTCCTGACGATCGCGGCCCGCACGATGCCCTTCATCGGACGCGGCTGAACGAATTTTTCGCGTCCTCCGGGCCTCTGACCTGCGGTGACATGATCATGGCCGGCCCGAAGGTGGCGGAGATCGATGATCTTGGACGTGACCTGGGTCATGAAGTGCCGCGAAACGGGGCCGAAATGGGCTCGTCCTCGCAGGTCAGAGGATGTTTAGGGGGGCGATTTGCACCCGCTGTAGGGGCCCGTGTAACTTTCTCTTTGTCAGCGAGACGCCGGACAGAACGGGCCCCACGGGGAACGGTCACCAGGCCCG
>NZ_BEGX01000046.1 GCF_002583555.1 Pseudonocardia sp. N23 | reverse complement strand
CGGGGCCGGGGTCGTGTCGCATGCCGGGTCGCGGCTGCTGGCCGACGTCGCCGACCGTACTACCGTGATCGGCGAGCTGTCGCAGGCCCTGGACGTGTTGCGGCGGCCGGGAACCCGGCATGATCCGGGCCGGATTCTGGTGGACCTCGCGGTCGCGGTCGCCGACGGCGCGACGACGATCTCCGAGATCGACGTGCTGCGCGATCAGGGCGACTCGAGTTCGGGGCGGTGGCGTCGGACTCGACGTGTTGGCGGCTGC
>NZ_BEGX01000045.1:85231-109754 GCF_002583555.1 Pseudonocardia sp. N23 | reverse complement strand
TTCAAAAACAAGCTCGACACACTGTTGAGTTCTCAAAAGACACCCGCACACCATGATCACCGACAAGGTAACGTCCGGGGCATTTTCTGTCAGTTGCCATGCGGACCGTGTCCGGAGCAACTTTCTTATGCTACATGGTCCGAGTCGCGAGGTCAACCCCGCTCGTCCCACGCCCGTTCGGCCGACACCGAAGTGTTCGTCCTTGACGGAGATTGTCGCCGTTCTGGGGGCTGACTCTGGTCCGGAGAACCGTCCCGGTCTGTCGTGCTGCCCGCCGTGGCGACTTGGAGAAAGTTACACGAGCCCGAAACCCCCTTTTCAGGGGGGGTCCCTTTTTGGCATCCGCCCAGGTCAGCGGCCAGATTCGCGGGCACCGGCCAAGTTCCGCTTCCCGCGGCGAAGGACGAGCCAGCCGCCGTCGAGAAGATCAGCAGCGGCCGGAATCCACTCCTCGTCGGTCACCTTCGCGTTGTTGACGTAGGCGCCCCCCTCCTTGACCGCGCGCCGCGCGGCGCTGCGGCTCTCCGCCAACCCGCTGTCGCACAACAGGTCCAGGATCGTGGGAGGGGCGTCGAGGCCGAAGGCGGTCGTCGGTACCTCCGCCATGGCCGCGTCGAGTGTCGACGCGTCGAGTCCCGTCAGCTCACCCCGGCCGAACAGCGCCTGGCTCGCCGCGACCACCTGGTGGGTGTGGTGCTCCCCGTGGACGAGCGTCGTCAGCTCCTCGGCCAGCCGGCGTTGACCAGCGCGCAGATGCGGCCGCTCGGCGACGTCGCGGTCGAGCTCGGCGATCTCCTCCTGCGACAGGAACGTGAACAGCCGCAGGTACTTGCCCACGTCGGCGTCCGCGACGTTCACGAAGTACTGGTACCAGGCGTACGGCGAGGTCATCGCCGGGTCGAGCCAGATGTTGCCGCCCCCGGTGGACTTGCCGAACTTGCGCCCGGCGGAGTCGGTGACCAGCGGGGTGGTCAACGCGTGGGCGGAGCCGCCCTCGACGCGGCGGATCAGCTCCACCCCGCCGACGATGTTGCCCCACTGGTCGGACCCGCCGATCTGCAGCCGGCAGCCCTGCTCGCGGTAGAGCCGTAGATAGTCCTGCGACTGCAGGAGCAGGTAGGAGAACTCCGTGTACGACATCCCCTCCCCCTCGAGCCGGCGCTTGACCGTCTCGCGGGCAAGCATCACGTTGACCGAGAAGTGCTTGCCGACATCGCGGAGGAACTCGAGCACGGACTGCGGCCCGGTCCAGTCCAGGTTGTCGACGATCGTCGCCCCGGTCGGTGACCCGTCGAACTCGACGAACCGCTCCAGCTGGCCGCGGATGCGGCCCGCCCAGTCGGCGACGACCTCGGCCGTGTTGAGCGCGCGTTCACCCTGGTCGCGGGGGTCGCCGATCATCCCGGTCGCGCCTCCGGCCAGCACGATGGGCCGGGCGCCCGCCTGCTGGAACCGGCGCAGCGTGAGCAGGGGGACGAGGTTCCCGGCGTGCAGGCTCGGTGCCGTCGGGTCGAACCCGCAGTACAGCGTCAGCGGCTCCGGCCCGGAGAGGTCCTTGCCCAGCGCGTCGCGGTCCGTCGTCTGCGCGATCAGACCGCGCCACTCCAGCTCGTCGAGGATGTGCGTGCTCACGTCGTCGATCCTTCCCGAACAGGACGGTGCCCGGCCGCCGGGGTCGGCAGCCGGGCACCGGTGGGCCGTCGAGGACTGTGGTGGCGGGATCAGCCCGCCGCGGTGGCCAGCTTGGCCGGAAGGGTCTCGAGCACCGACGGCAGGCTCAGCACGCTGCTGAACGAGAGTGCGGCGGACTCGTCGTCGTCGAGGACGATGATCTTGTTCTGCTGGACGGCCTTCAGGTTGCCGTACCCCGGCAGGGACTCGAATGCCTGGCGCTCCTGCGCGGACGCCGTGACCAGCACGACGACGTCGGCCTGGTCGAGCTTGCTCAGCTGCTCGGTGCTGATCGTCGCGTAGAAGTTCGAGCCGGCGAGGGTGTCGAACTCGGCGGGGATCGTCATGCCGAGCGACTCGAGGAACCGACCGCGCAGGTCCTGCGAGCCCCAGACGAAGAAGCTCGCGTTGTCGGCGCTGCTCGGGCGGACCGCGGCGACCGACTTGCCCACCAGCGCGGGGTACGTCGACTTCGCGGTGACGAACCCGGCGTCGGTGTCGGCGATGAGCTTGTCCGCCTCCGCGGTCTTGCCCAGCGCCTTGCCGGTGAGCGTGGTGGCGTCCTGCCACGGGGTGCCGTAGTCGACGAAGCCGGCCGGCTGCGCGATCGTCGGCGCGATCTTCGAGTAGGTCGCGTAGGTCTCCTGGGTCAGACCCGCCGAGATGCCGACGATGAGGTCGGGGCGCAGCGCCGCGATGGCCTCCGTCGACACGTCGCCGACGGGCAGGACCGTGGGGGTCTGCCCGTCCAGCTTCGGCTGCGCCCACGGCCAGGTGGCCGACGGCTGGTCGCCGGTGAACTCACGGACGCCGACGGGCACGACACCGAGCGCGAGGATCGCGTCCTGGTCGGTGTACCCGAGGGAGACGACGCGCTGTGGGGCGGCCGGGACGGTCGTCGTCCCGAACTTGTGGGTGACCGTCGCGGGGAACGTGCCGCCCGATCCACCTGTCGTCGGAGTCGACGAACCCCCGGAGGACCCGGAGCCGCACGCGGCCAGGACGAGCAGCGCGACCAGCGAGGTGGCGATGACGGGCAGACATAGTGCGCGTGTGCGCAGGAATCGGACGATCACCTGGTCAGGTTAGGCTAACCTATTGTAACCGTCCAGGCGCGATCGAGTGAGGGTCGCGCACGCGTCCCGGCCGGTAGGGGCTCACGGCACGCGAGTCACGGTCCCAGAACCGCCACGGCAGGTCGGCGGCCGCGGCCACCCCCACCCGGGGGCCCGTCGCCACCCGCTCGGCCGGGATCCGCTCACCCGTGAGCAACCGCACGGACGACGCCGCGTCGGTCACGTCGATCCCGTTGTGCTCCTTGCGCAAGCCCATCAGCGACGCGAGCCGGGCCGGTCCGCGGGCGAGGTCGTCGTCGCGGCGCGCCGTCGGGCGCCGCGACCGCGCGACCCCCAGGTCCGACACGACCTCCCCCGCCCGCAGCAGCACCGCGCCCGCCTGACCGTCGGGGAGGCAGCTCACGTTCGCGCAGAAGTGCATGCCGTAGACGAAGTACACGTACAGATGGCCGGCCGGACCCCACATCACGGCGGTGCGCGGCGTGCGGCCGCGGTAGCTGTGGGAGGCGGGGTCGTCGGCGGCGCGGTAGGCCTCCACCTCGACGATCCGCACCGCGACGGGGCCGTCGGGGGTGTCGGCCGCCAGCACGGTGCCGAGCAGCCGGGGCGCCACGTCGAGCACGTCGGCCGTGAGCTCGGCACGGGTGACCGGTGCTGACGACGTGTGATCGCCCGCACCGCTCACCGCCCTCTCCGACCGGTCAGGACGCCACCCAGTCACGGGCCGCGGCGACGGCGGTACGCAGCTCGTCCAGCTGCTCGGCCACCCGCTCCCCCGCCGTCCCGCCACGCGCATCGCGGGAGGCGATCGACCCGGCCACCGTCAGTACCTCGCGGACCTGCGGCGACAGTGCGGGGTGCACGGCGGCGAGCTCGTCGTCGGTCAGGTCCTCCAGTCCGGCGCCGCGGGCCTCGGCCGCGCGGACGCAGCCCCCCGCGGCCTCGTGCGCGACACGGAACGGCACGCCCTGGCGGACGAGCCACTCGGCGACGTCGGTCGCCAGCGTGAACCCGGCCGGGGCCAGCTCCGCGAGGCGCTCGGTGTGGAAGACGAGCGTCGCGATCATGCCGGCGACCGCGGGCAGGAGCAGGTCGAGCTGCTCGACGGAGTCGAACAGCGGCTCCTTGTCCTCCTGCAGGTCCCGGTTGTACGCGAGCGGCAGGCCCTTCAGCGTGGCCAGCAGCCCGGCCAGGTTGCCGATGAGCCTGCCCGCCTTGCCGCGCGCCAGCTCCGCGACGTCGGGGTTCTTCTTCTGCGGCATGATCGAGCTGCCGGTGGAGAACGCGTCGTCGAGGGTGACGTAGGAGAACTCCGCGGTCGCCCAGAGGATGACCTCCTCGGCGATCCGCGACAGGTCGACCGCGACCATCGCCAGCACGAACGCGGCCTCGGCGGCGAAGTCGCGTGACGCGGTCCCGTCGATCGAGTTCGCGGCGCTGCCGGTGAAGCCGAGCTCGGCGGCCACGGCCTCCGGGTCGAGACCGAGTGACGACCCCGCCAGCGCGCCCGAGCCGTACGGCGACACCGCGGTGCGCCGGTCCCAGTCACGCAGCCGGTCGACGTCGCGCAGCAGCGCGTGCGCATGCGCGGCGAGATGGTGGCCCAACAGCACCGGCTGGGCGTGCTGCAGGTGGGTGCGGCCGGGCATCGGGGCGTCGGGGTGCGCGGCGGCCTGCGCGACCAGCGCGTCGACGACGTCGACGACACCCGCGGCGACCCGGCGGGCGGCGTCGCGCAGCCACATCCGGAACAGCGTCGCCACCTGGTCGTTGCGGGACCGGCCGGCGCGCAACTTGCCGCCGAGGTCGGGACCCGCGCGCTCGATGAGGCCGCGCTCCAGGGCCGAGTGGACGTCCTCGTCGTCGGGGGCGGGGCCGAACGCCCCGGTGTCGACGTCGGAGGCCAGCTCGGTGAGCGCGTCGAGCATGCCGGCGAGCTCGTCGTCGGACAGCAGGCGCGCGGCGTGCAGCACGCGCGTGTGGGCCATCGACGCCCGCAGGTCGTACGGCGCGAGGCGCCAGTCGAACTGCGTGGACTTGCTCAGGGCGGCCAGCGCGTCGGCCGGGCCGCCCTCGAAGCGGCCACCCCACAGGGCCATCAGTCGGTCCCCGCTTCGAGCGCGGCCTCGTCGAGGGAGCGCTCCGCCTCGGGCTCCACGGCGTCGGCCGCGTCGCTGTCCGTCGCGATCGAGTCGAAGCCGCCCGCGGGCAGCTCTCCGAACAGCGTGCCGTGCTCGACCAGCACCGTGCCCTGGTCCTGCGGCTGGCCCGCGTAGGCCTCCAGCTTTGCGCGGGAGTCTGCGATGTCGAGGTTGCGCATCGTGAGCTGGCCGATGCGGTCGGTCGGCCCGAACGCGGCGTTCTCGACGCGCTCCATCGACAGCCGCTCCGGGTGGTAGGAGAAGCCCTCGCCCTGGGTGTCGATGACGGAGTAGTCGTCGCCACGGCGCAGCCGCAGCGTGACGGTGCCCGTGACCAGCGACGCGATCCAGCGCTGCACCGACTCGCGGACCATCAGCGCCTGCGGGTCGAGCCAGCGGCCCTCGTAGAGCAGCCGGCCCAGCTTGCGGCCCTCGTTGTGATAGTTCGCGACCGTGTCCTCATTGTGGATCGCGTTGATCAGCCGCTCGTAGGCGATGAACAGCAGGGCCATGCCGGGCGCCTCGTAGATGCCGCGCGACTTGGCCTCGATGATCCGGTTCTCGATCTGGTCGGACATGCCCAGGCCGTGGCGGCCACCGATCGCGTTGGCCTCCAGGACGAGGGCGACGTCGTCGGCGAAGCGCTTGCCGTTGATCGCGACGGGGTAGCCGGCCTCGAAGGTGATCGCGACGTCCTCGGTGCCGATCTCGACGGCCGGGTCCCAGAACTTGACGCCCATGATCGGCTCGACGGTCTCCAGCGACACGTCGAGGTGCTCGAGGGTCTTGGCCTCGTGCGTGGCGCCCCAGATGTTGGCGTCGGTGGAGTAGGCCTTCTCGGCCGAGTCGCGGTAGGGCAGGTCGTGCGCGGTGAGCCAGCGGCTCATCTCGTCGCGCCCGCCGAGCTCCTCGACGAAGTCGGCGTCGAGCCACGGCTTGTAGATCCGCAGCTCGGGGTTGGCCAGCAGGCCGTAGCGGTAGAACCGCTCGATGTCGTTGCCCTTGAAGGTCGAGCCGTCACCCCAGATGTTGACGTCGTCGGCCTGCATCGCGCGCACCAGAAGCGTGCCGGTGACGGCGCGGCCCAGCGGCGTCGTGTTGAAGTACGTGCGGCCACCGGACCGGATGTGGAAGGCGCCGCACGCGAGCGCCGCCAGTCCCTCGGCGACCAGCTGCGGCTTGATGTCGACGGCGCGGGCGATCTCGGCGCCGTACTGCCGCGCACGGGTCGGCACGCCGGAGATGTCGAGCTCGTCGTACTGGCCGAGGTCGGCGGTGTAGGTGCACGGGATCCCGCCCTTGTCGCGCATCCAGGCGACCGCCACCGACGTGTCGAGGCCTCCGGAGAAGGCGATGCCGATGCGCTCGCCCATGGGGAGGGACGTCAGGACCTTGCTCACGGGTTGGTGCTCCTTCTCGGAAATCAGGTTCGCGCAGTGTTCAGAGTTCGCGCAGGCGTTCGACGAGCTGGGCCCCGGTGAGCGGCTCGCGGGCCACCACCAGGAGGGTGTCGTCGCCCGCGATCGTGCCGACGACATCACCGAGCGCCGCGCGGTCGAGCGCGCTCGCAAGGTACTGGGCCGCGCCCGGCGGGGTGCGCAGCACCGCCAGGTTGCCACTCGCGTCGGCGGACACGAGCACCTCCCCCAGCAGCCGCGCCAGCCGGGCGGTGCCGCCCTCGACGCCGCGCACCGGGCTCCCGTCGTCGGGGATGACGTACTTCGCCGTTCCGCCGTCGGCACCGCGCAGCTTCACCGCGCCCAGCTCGTCGAGGTCGCGCGACAGCGTCGCCTGCGTGGTGGCGATGCCGTCGGCCTCCAGCAGGCCGAGCAGCTCGGTCTGGCTGTGCACGGCGCGGTCCCGGATCAGCTCGGCGATCCGGGCCTGCCGGGCCGGTCGTGACGCGGCGCCGCTGCGCGCCGCCGTCATCGATCCGGCTGGGATCGGTCGATCAGCCAGGTCAGCAGCGCCTTCTGGGCGTGCAACCGGTTCTCGGCCTCGTCCCACACGGCCGACGCGGTGCCGTCGAGGATCTCGTCGGTGATCTCGTGGCCGCGGTGCGCGGGCAGGCAGTGCATCGCGATCGCCGTGTCCGCGGCGCGGGCCATCAGCGCGGCGTTGAGCTGCATCCCGCGGAAGGGACCCGCCCGGTCGAGGCCGTCGTTCTCCTGGCCCATCGAGACCCAGGTGTCGGTGACCATGACGTCGGCACCGTCGGCGGCGACGTACGGGTCGGCGATGACGTCGACGCTGCCGCCCGTGTCGGCGGCCCGGGCCTTGGCGTCGGCGAGGAACTGCGGGTTCGGCGCGAACCCGTCGGGGGCGGCGATCCGCACGTGCAGACCCGCGGTCGCGCCGCCGAGCAGCAGCGAGTGCGCCATGTTGTTGGCGCCGTCGCCGAAGTAGGTCAGCGTCAGCCCGGCGAGGCGGCCGTGGCGTTCCCGGACCGTCTGCAGGTCGGCCAGCACCTGGCAGGGGTGGAACTCGTCGGTCAGCGCGTTGACGACCGGGACCGTCGCCGCCGCCGCCATCTCCTCGATCCGGTCCTGCGCGCCGGTGCGCCAGACGATGGCGTCGACATAGCGCGACAGCACGCGGGCGGTGTCGGCGATCGTCTCGCCACGGCCGAGCTGGCTGGTGCCCGCGTCCATGATCAGGGGGTTGCCGCCGAGCTCGGCGATGCCGACCTCGAACGACACCCGGGTCCGGGTCGAGGCCTTGTCGAAGATCACCGCGACCGAGCGGGGGCCCGCGAGCGGGTGGTACCCGTAGCGGTCGCCCTTCATCGCGTCGGCGAGGTCGAGGACCTCACGCTGCTCGTCGTGGGTCAGGTCGTCGTCGCGCAGCAGGTGGCGCAGGCCGCTCATGCCTGCACCCCGTCCAGGATCGCCGGGAACGCCGCGACGAACTCGCCCGCCTGGGCCTCGGTGAGCACCAGCGGCGGGGCGAGACGCACCCGGTCGGGCACGGCGTTGTTGACGAGGAACCCGGCGTCGCGCGCCGCGGTGGCGACGTCGGCCGACACCGGCTTCGTCAGCGCGATGCCGACGAGCAGCCCCGCGGCGTCGACGTGGTCGACCAGCGGGTGCCCGAGCCCCTCGACGCCGGCGGCGATCTCCTTGCCGATGCGGGTCACGTGCTCGAGCAGGCCCTCGGAGACGATCGTCGAGATCACGGCGAGCGCGGCGGCGCAGCTGACCGGGTTGCCGCCGAACGTCGTGCCGTGGTGGCCGGGTTCGAGCAGGTCCGCGGCCGCCCCGACGCCGATGCAGGCGCCGATCGGCAGCCCGCCGCCGAGGCCCTTCGCCAGCGTCACGACATCGGGGACGATGCCGAGGGGCTGGTGGGCGAACCAGGCGCCGGTGCGGCCGATGCCGGTCTGCACCTCGTCGAGGACCAGGAGTGCACCCCGCTCGGCGGTGATGTCGCGCGCGGCCCTCAGGTAACCGTCGGGCGGGATGACCACGCCGGCCTCGCCCATGACCGGCTCGAGGACGACGGCGGCGGTGTCGGAGTCCACGGCCTTGTCGAGGGCGTCGACGTCGCCGTAGGGGACGTGCGAGACGCCCGGCACGAGCGGCTCGAACGGGGCCCGCTTGGCGGGCTGGCCGGTGAGCGCGAGGGCCCCCATCGTGCGGCCGTGGAACGCGTTCTCCGCGGCGACGACGTGCGGCCGACCCGTGCGCCGCGCGATCTTGAACGCGGCCTCGTTCGCCTCGGCCCCGGAGTTGCCGAACAGCACCCGCGCGCCGGGGACACCCAGCAGCTCGACGAGCTTCTCCGCCAGGGCCAGGGCCGGCTCGTTGACGTAGAGGTTCGAGGTGTGGCCGAGCGTCGACACCTGGCGGGTGACGGCCTCGACGACGGCCGGGTGGGCGTGGCCCAGCGCGTTGACGGCGATGCCGCCCAACAGGTCCAGGTAGCGACGGCCGTCGGCGTCCCAGACCTCGGCGCCCTCGCCGCGCACCAGCGCGAGCGGCGGGGTGCCGTAGTTGTTCATCATCGTGGCCTGCCACCTGTCGGTGTAGGCCCGCGTCGATCCTGCCTCGGTCATGGGATCACCATCGTTCCGACTCCATCGGACGTGAACACCTCGAGCAGCACCGAGTGCGGTACCCGCCCGTCGATCACGTGTGCCTGGCCGACCCCGTCGCGCACCGCCCGCAGGCAGGCCTCCATCTTCGGCGCCATCCCGCTCTCCAGCGCCGGGAGCATGGGCTCCAGCTGGTCGGCGGTCAGTTCGCTGATGATCGACTCGGGATCGGGGTAGTTCGCGTACAGGCCCTCGACGTCGGTGAGCACCACGAGCTTCGCGGCGTCGAGGGCACCGGCCAGCGCCGCGGCGGCACTGTCGGCGTTGATGTTGTAGACCTGCCCGTCGACGTCGGGCGCCACGCCCGCGACGACGGGGATGCGCCCGGCGGCGACGATGTCGAGGACCGCGTCGGGGTTGACCGACACGACGTCGCCGACCAGGCCGATGTCGACCTCTTCGCCGCCGACGAGCGCGGTGCGCTTCTCCGCGGTGAACATCCCGGCGTCCTCGCCGGAGAGGCCGACGGCGTAGGGGCCGTGCTGGTTGATCAGCCCGACGAGCTCACGCCCGACCTGGCCGACGAGCACCATGCGCACGACGTCGACCGTCTCGGGTGTGGTGACCCGCAGCCCGCCGCGGAACTCCCCCGGCAGGCCCAGCCGGGCGAGCATCGCGCTGATCTGCGGGCCGCCGCCGTGCACGACGACGGGGTGGATGCCGGCGAGACGCAGGAACACCATGTCCTGGGCGAAGGCCTGCTTCAGCTCCTCGTCGATCATGGCGTTCCCGCCGTACTTGACGACGACGACCCTGCCGTGGAACCGCTGCAGCCACGGCAGTGCCTCGGCCAGCACCGCGGCCTTCTCCCCGGCGTGCTCGAGGCGCGCGGCGGCGGTGCTGCGGCCGGCCTCAGGAGGGGTAGGCACTGTTCTCCTCGACGTAGGCGTGCGACAGGTCGGTCGTGAGGATCTCCGCCTCGCCGTCGGCCAGGCCGAGTGCGATGTCGACGACGATGTCCTCGCCGGAGAGGTCGGCGTCGGTGCGCCCGCCCGCGGCGACCCCGCCGGAGCAGAGCAGCGTGCCGTTGATCGTGATGTCGATGCGGTCGGGGTCGACGTGTGCGTCGGAGTAGCCGACGGCGGCCGCGATGCGGCCCCAGTTGCCGTCGGAGCCGAACAGCGCGGTCTTCACCAGCGAGTCACGGGCGACGGTGCGGGCGACGACGACGGCCTCGTCCTCGGTGCGGGCGCCGCCGACCCGGACCACGATCCGCTTGGTGACGCCCTCGGCGTCGGCCTGCATCTGCCGGGCGAGGTCGCGGCACACGGCGGTGAGCGCGTCGGTGAGCGCGGCGGCGCCGACGGTCACGCCGGACGCGCCGGACGCGAGCAGCAGGACGGTGTCGTTGGTGGACATCGAGCCGTCGACGTCGAGGCGGTCGAAGCTGACCCGGACGGCGGCGCGCAGGGCGGGGTCGAGGTCGGCCGGATCGACGACGGCGTCGGTGGTGAGCACCGACAGCATGGTGGCCATCGACGGCGCGATCATCCCGGCGCCCTTGGTGAACCCGCCGACGCTCCAGCCCGCCGGGTCGGCGTGGGCCGCCTGCTTGGCGACGGTGTCGGTCGTCATGATCGCGGTGGCGGCGGCCAGCGACGCCGCCTCGGTCGCGTCGAGCACGCCCGCGGCCTTCTCGACGCCCGCGAGCACGGTGTCGCGGGGCAGCTGCTTGCCGATGAGGCCGGTGGAGCAGACGGCGACCTCGATCGCGCCGCAGCCCAGTACCTCGGCCGCCTTCTCGGCCGTGGCGTGCGCGACCTGGAAGCCCTCGTGTCCGGTGCAGGCGTTGGCGCCGCCGGAGTTGAGGACGACCGCGCGCAGCGAGCCGGTGCCGAGGACCTGCTCGGACCACAGGACGGGCGCGGCCTTGACCTTGTTGCGGGTGAAGACGCCGGCGGCGTGGTGGTGCGGCCCGTCGTTGACGACGAGTGCCAGGTCGAGCTTCTCGGCGGTCTTGATGCCGGAGGCGACGCCTGCGGCCCGGAACCCGCCCGGGGTGGTGACGGTCATGTCGGGAGTCCTTCGGGGAGCGAGCGGATCAGGGAGCGACGCCGGCGAGCGGCAGGCCGGCCGTCTCCGGCAGTCCGAGAGCGATGTTCATGCACTGCACGGCCGCGCCCGCGGTGCCCTTGGCCAGGTTGTCGATGGCGCCGACGACGACGACACGACGGGCGTCGGCGTCGACCGCGACCTGGAGGGTGACCATGTTGGACCCCAGCGTCGCGCCCGTCGTCGGCCACTGGCCCGCGGGCAGCAGGTGCACGAACGGCTCGTCGGCGTAGGCCTTCTCGTAGGCCTCGCGCACCGCGTCGGCGGCGCCCGCGACGTCACCCGCGAGCGGGGCGGAGCAGGAGGCGAGGATGCCGCGCGGCAGGGGCGCGAGGATCGGGGTGAAGCTCACCGAGACCGGGCCGCCGCACGCCGCGGAGAGGTTCTGCGTGATCTCCGGGGTGTGCCGGTGCACACCGCCGACGCCGTAGGCCGACAGCGATCCCATGACCTCGGCGCCGAGCAGGTGCGGCTTGAGGGACTTGCCCGCGCCGGAGGTGCCGGTGACCGCGGTGATGACGACGTCGGGCTCGATCAGGCCTGCGACCAGCGCCGGGACGAGCGCGAGACTGGAGACCGTCGGGTAGCAGCCGGGGACGGCGACCCGCGTGGCGCCCTGCAGCGCGTCGCGGGCGCCGGGCAGCTCCGGCAGGCCGTAGGGCCAGTGGCCTGCGTGCTCGCCGCCGTACCAGCGGTCCCAAGCGTCGGAGTCGGCGAGCCGGTGGTCGGCGCCGCAGTCGACGACGAGCGTCTCGTCACCCAGCTCGGCGGCGATCGCCGCGGAGTGCCCGTGTGGGAGAGCGAGGAAGACGACGTCGTGCCCGGCGAGGTTCTCACGTGTGGTCTCGGCGAGGACGCGGTCGGCGAGCGGGAGCAGGTGCGGCTGCAGCTCCCCCAGTCGTGCGCCGGCGTTGCCGCCCGCGGTGAGGGTGCCGATCTCGACGTCGGGGTGGGTGAGGAGCAGCCGGAGCAGCTCGCCTCCCGCGTACCCGCTCGCTCCTGCCACTGCTGCCCGAATCACATGGATGATTATGCACGCTCCCGAATGGCGATGCAACGAGGTTCCGTCGGTGCCCGGCCGTAGTGTGCGCCACGTGACGGACGCCTGCACCGACCTGGTCGCCGCCGCCCGCGCGGGGCTCGCCGCCCTCGGCGAGCCCGCGGCCGCGGCCGCCATGCAGCGGTACATGAAGTCGGAGATGCCCTTCCACGGCGTCCCCGCCCCCGCGCGGGAGACGCTGCTGCGCTCACTCGTCGACGCGCACCCGCTCGCCGACGACGATGTCGGTCCCACGGCCGACGCGCTGTGGGACGGCGCCACGCGGCGCGAGGAGCGCTACCTCGCCACCGGGCTCGTCGGGCACCGCCGCTACGCCCGGCTCGTTGACCCGTCGTGGGTACCGCGGCTGCGGCACTGGATCGTCACCGGAGCGTGGTGGGACCACGTCGACGAGATCGCGTCCCGCCGCGTCGGGCCGCTGCTGCGTGCGCACCCCGGCCCGCTGCGCCCCGTCGTCGTCTCGTGGTCCACGGATCCCGATCCGTGGCTGCGCCGCACGTCGATCATCTGCCAGCTGCAGTCCAAGGCCGACACCGACCTCGACCTGCTCACCGACGCGATCGAGGCGAGCATCGACGACCGGGACTTCTTCCTGCGCAAGGGCATCGGCTGGGCGCTGCGCCAGCACGCCCGCACCGACCCCGGCTGGGTGCGGGCCTTCGTCGACGCCCACCCGGGGCTGTCACCGCTGTCGCGCAAGGAAGCGCTCAAGCACCTGTGAACGTCTTCCGGCACCGCCCGGGCGATCACTACTCTCCGGGTCCATGACGTCAGAGGGGGCGGCAGAGCCTACAGCCGAGGCCCGTGCCGAGGCCGGTATCGGGGCCGCTGCGCACGCCGCGGCGGAGACCGGACGGCGGACCACCATCGCCGCCGAGATCGCGCGCAGCGCGGCCGAGCGGCTCGCGTTCTTCTCCGACGCCGTCGTCGCGATCGCGATCACGCTGCTCGCCATCGAGCTGCCCGTCCCCGAGGGCGACACCGACACCCAGTTCCTGCACAGCCTCGGCGAGGAGTCCTTCGCCTACATCACGTTCCTGATCAGCTTCGTCGCCATCGCGAACCACTGGGCGGCCCACCACCGCGTCTTCCGCTACGTCGGGCGGGCGGACCGGCCGCTGGTGCTGCTCAATCTCGTGTGGCTGCTGCTGATCGTGCTGACGCCGTTCCTCACCGAGGTCATCCGCGAGGGCGATGACATCACCTGGATCCGCTTCGGCCTGTACTCCCTCGCCCAGGCGCTCCTGCTCTTCGTGCTCGCCGTCATGGTCTCCCGGATGTCGACGCGCGACCTGTTCGTCGAGGGGACGCCGGGGTCGCTGTCGCGGCGTGGCTGGATCAGCATGGCGCTGACCGGCGCAGGGTTCCTGCTGTCGATCCCGTTCTTCCCGCTCCTGCACGCCTGGAGCTTCGCGGTGTGGATCGTCCTGCCGATCGTCTTCAACCGCATCGCCGTCGCCGTCGGCCTGGTGCCACCCCACCGCCGCGGGGAGGACGGCTGAGGCCCGGTCCCCGGGGGCGCGTCACGCCTGGTCGCGGGCCTCCCACGCCGCGTCGAGGGCCTTGCCGAACAGCTCGACCGGCTGCGCACCGGACACCGCGTGCGTCCCGCCGAGGACGACGAACGGCACTCCGGTGACGCCGAGCTTCGCGGCGCGGACGATGTCGTCGTCGATCTCGGTGTCGAACCTGCGCCCGTCGAGCACGTCGCGCGCCGCGCCGGCCTCCACCCCGGCCTCGGCGGCCAGCCCGACCAGGACGTCGTGGTCGCCGACGCGGGCGCCCTCGGCGAACTGCGCGCGGTAGAGCCGTTCGACCATCGCCGCCGACCGCTGCGACTCCCCGGCGAGGTGCACCATCCGGTGGGCCGCCCGGGTGTTGGCCATGAGCGCCCGGTCGAACCGGTACTCGAGCCCGAGCGCGGCGCCCTGCGCGACGATCCGGTCGTGCATCTCGTCGGCCCCGCGGCCCACCATCCCCTTGGCCGCGAGGTACTCGGCGACGGGTACGGCCGTGTCCTCGGGCAGGTCGGGGGCGAGCTGGAAGCTGCGGTACCGGACGTCGACGGCGTCGCCGTGTGCGAACCCCCCGACCGCCCGGTCGAGGGCAGCGTGCCCGAGGTAGCAGAACGGGCAGACGACGTCGGCCCAGACGTCGATCACCATCGGGTCGTCGTGTCCGGTCGTCATGTGGCCAGCTTCGCAGAGCCTCACCGGAACAAGCCACGTGCCGCGGCGACTTGCTGCGGGCATGGAGATCGGCGTCACCACCTTCGCGGACGCGTCGCACGACGTGCCGCCGGCGCAGCGGCTGCGGGAGACCGTCGAGCAGATCGCGCTGGCCGACCAGGTCGGGCTCGACATGTTCGGCGTCGGCGAGCACCACCGCGCCGACTACCTCGCCTCCGCCCCCGCGATGGTCCTCGCCGCCGGCGCCGAACGCTCCTCTCGCATCCGGCTCTCCAGCGCCGTCACCGTGCTGAGCAGCGACGACCCGGTCCGGGTCTTCCAGAGCTTCGCGACGCTCGACCTGCTCTCCGGGGGCCGCGCGGAGGTCATGGCGGGCCGCGGCTCGTTCGTGGAGTCGTTCCCGCTGTTCGGCCACGACCTCGCCGACTACGACGACCTGTTCGCCGAGAAGCTCGGCCTGCTGCTCGCGGTCCGCGACAAGCCGCGGGTGACCTGGTCGGGGCGGCACCGCCCCGCGCTCACCGACCAGCCCGTGTTCCCCCGGCCGGTGCAGGACCCGCTGCCGGTGTGGGTGGCCGTCGGCGGCAACCCGCAGTCGGTGGTCCGCGCCGGGACGCTCGGGCTGCCGATGGCGCTCGCCATCATCGGCGGCAGCCCCGACCGCTTCGTGCCGTTCGCCGATCTGTTCCGCCGCGCCCTGGCCGAGTCGGGGCAGGACACGGCGACACCGATGTCGCTCAACATGCACGGGTTCGTCGCCGACACCGACGCCCAGGCCGCCGATGTGTACTACCCGCCGCACTCGCGGACGATGAACCGGATCGGCCGCGAACGCGGCTGGAGCCCGACCAACCGGGCCGCGTTCGACGCCGCGACGGCGACCGACGGCCCCTACGTCGTCGGCGGGCCGGGGCGGGTGGCGGAGAAGATGCTGCACCACCACGAGATGTTCGGCCACGACCGCATCGCGCTGCAGCTCGCCGTCGGCGACATCGCGCACGCCGACGTCATGCACGCCATCGAGCTGCTCGGCACCCGGGTCGCGCCGCTGGTCCGCGACGAGGTGGCACGCCGGCGCGCCACCCCCGCCGCGGTCTGACCCGGCTGCGGCCCGGGAACGGCGCTCGGGCGTCACGTCCGGCGGCACCGAGGTCGTGAATGGCGATGATCGCCACGGCGACCACTGCCACTCACCGTCAGGCGCGCAGCTCGGCCCCGACGCGCCGGCCGGCCAGCGCCACCGCCGCGTCGCGGGCCGCGTTGGCCTCCTCGCTGGTGAGCGTCCGGTCGTCGGCGCGGAACCGCATCGAGAACGCCAGCGAACGCCGGCCCTCGCCCACCTGGGCGCCGCTGTAGACGTCGAACAGCCGGACCTCCTCCAGCAGCTCGCCGCCACCCTCCTCCAGGGCGTCGGCGACGTCGGCGACCGGGACGTCCTCGGCCGTGACCAGCGCGACGTCGACCGCCACCGCCGGGTACGGCGACACCCGCGGCACCGGCCGGACGTCGGCCAGCGGGACCAGGTCGAGGTCGAGCTCCATCGCGCACGTCCGCGGCGGCAGACCCAGCGCCTCCACGACCTGGGGGTGCAGCTCGCCCGCGTGTCCGACCGGGAAGTCGCCGACGCGCAGCACCGCGGTCCGCCCCGGGTGGAACGGCGCCAGCTCGCCCTTGGTGACCCGCAGCTCGACGCCCGCCACCCGGCCGACCAGCCGCGCCGCCTCGACGGCGTCGGCCCAGCCCGCCTCGCGCCCGCCGCCCCACCAGCCCCGCGGCTCGCGCTCGCCCGCGAGAACGACGGCGACGTGCATCGGCTGAGCCGGGAGCGCGGCGTCGATCTGGCGGAACTCGTTGTCGGTCGGCCGCGTCCGCACCGCCGGCTCGGGCATCACGACGGGCTGCGCGTGCGGGAGCACGACCTGGCCGAGGTGGAACAGCGCGACATCGTCGAGTCCACGGGACCTGTTGCGCACCAACGTGTCCAGCAGGCCGGGCAGCAGGGTCGTCGACAGCGTGTTGCGTTCGGCGTCGAGCGGGTTGACCACCGTCACGGTGCGGCGGCGCACGTCGTCGGCGGCGAGTCCGAACGCGTCCCACACCCCGGCGCCGACGAACGGGAACGGCAGCACCTCGACGTACCCGCCCTCGGCGAGCGCCCGCGACACGGCGCGCCTGCGGCGCTGGCCGGCGGTGAGCCCGCGCCCGGCGGGGGCCGCGGGCAGGACCGACGGGATCACGTCGAGCCCCTCGAGGCGCAGCACCTCCTCGACCAGGTCGGCCGGCATCGTCAGGTCGGGACGCCACGACGGCGGCGTCGCCACGACGGCACCCTTGCCGTCGTCGCCGGTCGCGAGCTCGACGCTCGCCCCGATCTGGGTGAGCCTGCGCACCGTCGCGCCACGCGGGTACACGACCCCGGCGGTGCGGTCGGGCAGGTCGAGCGGCATCTGCACGGGCGCGGGCACCGGAGCGGCGCCGACGTCGGTACGGCCGGCGACGATCGTGCCGCCACCGTGCTCGACGAGCAGCTGCGCGGCGCGCTCGGCCGCGACAGGCGGGAGCTGGGCGTCGACGGCCCGCTCGAAACGCCGCGACGCCTCGCTGGGCAGCTTGTGCCGGCGTGCGCCCCGGGCGATCGTCGCCGGGTCGAAGTGCGCGGCCTCGATGAGCACGTCGATCGTCGCGCCCTCGGCGTGCTCGGCGGGGATCTCGGTGCTCGCCCCACCCATGACCCCGGCGAGCCCGATGGGCCCGGAGTCATCGGTGATCAGCAGGTCGTCGGGGTCGAGGACGCGCAACGCGTCGTCGAGCGTGCGCAGCTTCTCCCCCGCCCGCGCCCGGCGCACGACGATGTCGCCCTGCAGCTTGGTGGCGTCGTATGCGTGCAGCGGCTGGCCCAGCTCGATCATCACGTAGTTCGTGACGTCGACCGTCAGCGAGATCGGACGCATGCCGGCGGCGAGCAGCCGGCGGCGCATCCACCACGGGCTCGGGGCGTTCGGGGCGACGCCGGAGACGCGGCGCGCGACGAACCGCGGGCAGCCCTCGGCGTCGTCGAGACGCACCGGCCACGACGGCGCGGCGTCGGCGGGCACAGAGCCCCGGGCAGGGTCGATGAAGTCGCGCTCCAGCGACGCGGCCAGCTCGCGGGCCAGGCCCCGCACCGAGAAGCAGTACCCGCGGTCGGGCGTCACGTTCAGCTCGATCACCGGGTCGTCGAGACCCAGGACGGGACGTGCGTCGTCGCCGGGATCGGCGGTGCCCTCGGGCAGCACGAGGATGCCGGAGTGGTCGGAGCCGATGCCGAGCTCGCTCGCCGAGGAGATCATGCCGTCGGAGACGTGGCCGTAGGTGCTGCGCGCGGCGATCGCGAACCCGCCCGGCAGGACGCTGCCGGGCAGCGCCACGACCACGAGGTCACCCGCGGCGAAGTTCCGGGCGCCGCAGACGATGCCGCGCGACCCGGTGTCCCCGTCGTCGCCGGCGGCGTTCTGCTCGGGCCCGACGTCGACGCGGCAGTACCGGATCGGCTTCTTGAACCCGGTCAGCTCGGTGATCTGGAGGACCCGGCCGACGACGAGCGGCCCGGTGATCTCGGGGGCCCGGTGGATCTCCTCGATCTCGAGGCCGACCCGCACGAACGCCTCGCCGATCTCGTCGGCGTCGGCCGGCAGCTCGCCGTCGACGTGGTCGGTCAGCCAGGACACGGGGACGCGCACGACTTCTCCTGTGTGGTTTCTACAAAAAGTCGGGATCAGACGCCGAACGCCCGGCTGAACCGGACGTCGCCCTCGACCATGTCGCGCATGTCGGGCAGGCCGTTGCGGAACTGCAGCGTGCGCTCCAGCCCCATGCCGAACGCGAAGCCCGAGTAGACCTGCGGATCGACCCCCGCCGAGAGCAGGACGTTCGGGTTCACCATGCCGCAGCCGCCCCACTCGACCCAGCCGGCGCCGCCCTTCTTCTCCGGGAACCAGACGTCGACCTCGGCCGACGGCTCGGTGAAGGGGAAGTACGACGGGCGCAGCCGCGTCCGCGACGCAGGCCCGAACATGGCGCGGGCGAACGCGTCGAGTGTGCCCTTGAGGTGGGCCATCGTGATCCCCTTGTCGACGGCGAGGCCCTCGACCTGGTTGAACACGGGTGTGTGGGTGGCGTCGAGCTCGTCGGTGCGGAAGGTGCGGCCCGGGCACACGACGTAGACGGGCAGCTCGCGTTCCAGCAGCGCACGGATCTGCACCGGCGAGGTGTGGGTGCGCAGCACCATCGTCGACGTATCGGTGGAGTCGGGCCGTTCCCGCAGGTAGAACGTGTCCTGCATGGTGCGCGCCGGGTGGTCCTTGCCGAAGTTCAGCGCGTCGAAGTTGAGCCAGGACGCCTCGACCTCGGGGCCCTCGGCGACCTCCCAGCCCATCGCGACGAACACGTCGGCGATCTGCTCGCCGAGCTGGGTGATGGGGTGCCGGGCGCCGCGGGGGGCGCGGTCCCACGGCAGGCTGACGTCGACCGACTCCTCGACGAGCACGCGCGCGTCGCGCTCGGCGACGAGGACCTCGCGGCGGGCGTCGTAGGCGTCCTGCACGCGCACCCGCGCCGCGTTGACGCGCTTGCCCGCGTCGGCGCGGTCCTTCCCGGGCAACGACCCCAGCTCACGACGGGCGAGCAGCAGCGGCGCCCGGTCGCCCAGGTGGGCGGGCCGCACGGCCGTGAGCGCCGCGAGATCGGACGCGGCGGCGAATGCCTGCTCGGCCGCGGCGGCGGCGGAGTCGAGGGTGGCGGCGTCCAGCGGGCCGCCGGCGGGGACCGTCTCCTGCGTGCTCTCACTCATGGTGCGCCGATCCTAGGCGCGCCCCGGTCAGCCCCCGATGCCGACCTGCGCCGCGAGTGCCCGGAATCCGGAGTCGTCGACCGTCCACGGCGGCGGCCTGCCGGCCTCCACCCACCGGGTCTGTGACGAGCGCAGATAGGCGTCGACGGCCGCGCGGTCGCCGGCGCGGGCCGCGGCGAGGGCGACGGAGGCGTTCGGGTCGTGGTCCGGCGAGACCGCCCCGTACTGCGGGATCGAGTCCTCCCAGCCCGGCCAGTGCGCCGAGAACGCGGCCCACAGCGCCGACCTGCGGTCCACGTCGCCGAGCCCGGCCATGATCGGCCACAGCTGGGCGAGGGAGTCGGGGTACCAGACGGCCCAGGACGGGTCGAGGTGGTCGGCGGCGACGGCGTAGAGCCCCGGCGTGTGCGAGCCGGTCCACAGGACGGCCTCGATCGCGTCGCGCATCGCCGCGGCCTCCGCGCCGCGGGCGGCGGCGCCGGCGGGGTCGTCGAGCACCGCGCCGAGCAACCACGCGTAGTCGGTCAGCCCCTGCTGGGCCTCGACGTTGTCGAGCAGGTACTCGGCGGCGTAGGTCGGGGTGGCGGCGGTCAGCCCGGACGGTCGCCGGGTCGCGCCGATCGCGTCGGCCACCCGGCGCAGGCCGTCGCGCATCGCGGGCGTGCCCAGCGACGCCGGGGCGCCGGCGGGATCGGCGCGGGCGTAGGCGGCGACGAGGCTGAGGAACGTCCCGGCGTAGGCGTCGGTGGAGTCGTAGGTGGGCACCGTCGGGGACCCGGGGCGCTGCTGGAAGCGGCCCGCGCAGGTCACGGGGTCGTAGTCGTAGTCGTAGACCGTCCCGTCGACGCCCGCGGTGTCGGGCGAGTTGAGCCGCGAGAGATACCAGTCGACGTAGCGGCGCACCATCGGCAGGTAGCGCCCGCCCGCGGCGACCATGGCGCGGGCTCCGATGTTGGCCTCGTACGGGTGCACCGACACGAGCCCGGTGCCGACGATGCGCGCCTCGGCGATCGCCCCGGCACCGTCGCCGGTGCACGTCAGCTGAGCGGTCGACACCCAGTAGGCCTCGTCGGCGACGACCGCGGCAGGGTCGGGTCCCGGTTGTCCGCTGTGCGTGGGTCGCGGGCCCCCGGATGACGGCCGGCCGGGTTCGGGGCGGCCGGGTTCGGGGCGGCCGGGTTCGGGGCGGTCCGTCGTCGGCCGGTCGCGCCCGCCGTCGGTGAGGGGCGCGACGACGCGCATCGCGATCTCGTCGGTACGGGTCAGCCCGGCGACCGCCACCGCGGCGCACGCGAGGGCCACCAGCACGACGACGAGGCGGCCCGTCCGGGCCCGGTGGCGCACCACGGGGGGCCGACGGTCAGCGGGCATGCCGGAGCAGGTCGTGGCGGACCGCGAACGACGCGGCCTCCAGCCGCGAGTGCACCCCGAGCTTGGTGAGCACGCTCTGCACGTAGGTGCGCACGGTCGCTGCGGAGACGCCGAGCCGCTCGGTGATCGCCCGCGTCCCCAGCCCGTCGACGATGAGCTCGAGGCACTCCCGCTCGCGAGGGGTGAGGTGCGCCGCGAGCCGGTGCGCCTCGGCGTCGCCCGGGGTGCGGGGCACCGGGAGCACGTCGACGACGTCGGACCCGCCGAGCACGGCGCGGACCGCGTCGACCAGCGCGGCGACCCCGGCGGTCTTGCTGACGAACCCGGCCGCCCCCGCCTCGACGGCACAGTGGGCCGTCGTGGGGTCGCGGTCGCCGCTGAGCACCAGGACCTGGGTCCCGGTGCCGGCGGCGACGATCCCGGCGATGAGGTCGAGGCCGTCGTCGGGTCCGAGGTGTCGGTCGATCACGCACACCCTGGGACGGTGGCGGCGGACCGCGGGAAGGACGTCGGAGGCGGCGAGGACGACCTCGCGGACCGTCACACCCCGCGCGGTGAGGACCATGGCCAGGGCGTCGGCGAAGATCGGGTGGTCGTCGCACAGGACGACGTCGTCGACGCCGCCCTGGGCGGGGGCGGGCTCCCGGGTCATCTCGTCCCGGTGCCGTGCACGAGCCGGGGCGCGGGCCGGGGTGCCCGGCGGGCGCGGGTGGCGTCGGGCAGCGTGACGCGCACACGGGTGCCCCGGCCGGACGGGCCCGCGGTGATGTCGAGGTGCCCGCCGCACGACGCGACGAGCCGGCGCACCACACCCAGGCCGAGGCTCGCGACCCCCGCGGGGCCCTCGCCGAACCCGGGTCCGTCGTCGACGACGTCGATCACGAGCGCGGCGCCACGGCCACGCGTCCCGATCCGGGAGCCGGGCAGCGCGGAGGCGTCGACCTCGACGGTGCCGCCGGCGCCGGTGGCCCGCGCAGCGTTGTCGACGAGGTTGGAGACGATGCGCCACAAGACGTCCGGGTCGACGAGCCTGGGCAGGCCGGGATCGCCGGACAACACGACGGTGGCGGCGCGGGAGCGGTCGGCGAGGGTGACGACGCGCTCGAGCAGTGGCATGACCGGCTCGGCGCGGCCCGTGCCGGAACCGGAGCGGTGCAGCAGCGCGGACATCCGGGCGGTCTCCTGCTCGACCAGCGCGAGGAGGTGCTCGCGCTGGGCCGGGTCGTCGTGCCCGTCGGCGGTGCGCGCGGACTCCATCAGCAGCGACAGCGTCGCGAGCCCGTGACCGACGTCGTGGACGAGCCCGCGCAGCTCACGGACCTCGTCCCCGGCCTCGGGCCGGGACCGTCGGTCCCGCTGGGCGGGTACCACCGCGTGGGCATCCGGGACGTTCCGCATGCAGTGGGGATCGTCCGACTGTGCGTAACCGTTACACCACACAGGGTTTCGATCTTCCGCCACACGCCGGAGTCACGTCGCCCTGTCACGGTCCGTCACTCTGCCGACCGGGCCTGTTCGGGCCGGAAACCTGCTGCCCTCGCCACCCGGACGGCCTCGAGCCGACTGTGCACGCCGAGCTTCAGGAACAGCCTGCGCGTGTGGGACCGCACGGTCCCCGTGGAGACGTGCAGCGCAGCGGCCAGATCCGGCCCACGGACACCGTCGACCATTCCCTGCAGCACCCTGCGTTCCTGGCGTGTCAGGTCCCCCAGCGGTTCGCCGCCCGTGTCGGCGCCCCCGCCCGCGAGGGCGCGCAGCACCGCGCCCAGCTGCGCGCTCGGGTACACGGTGTGACCGGCGCAGACGGCGCGGACGGTCGCAGCCAGCTCGGCCGAACCGGCGGACTTCGACAGCCACGCGTCCGCCCCCGCGCGGGCCGCGGCGATCATCCGGGCGAGGTCGGTGCTCGCGGTGAGCACGACGATCCGCGGCCGTGGACTCACCGCGGCGATCCGCTCCACCAGGTCGGCGCCGTCACCGGAGTCGGCGATCTCGACGGTGACGACGTCGGGGCGGGTCCGGCCGAGCAACCCCTCGATGTCTGCGTCGGCGCTCGGTGCGTACCCGGCCACGCGCAGGTCGGGCTCGGCCGACAAGGACTCGGTGAGCAGCTCGCCGAGCATACGGTGATCGTCGACGATCACGACGCGGTGGATCGTGGACATGATGGCGTTCGGCTTCCGGTCGGGATCCGTGATCGTCGATCTGCACCGCAGAACGAGTGCCGGCCCCGCGAGAGCGGGGCCGGCACCCGATGGCGTGGTGCCGAACCGTTCAGGCGTGGATCAGGCCTGCTCACCCCGGCGACGACGGCGCACCTGCGTGACACCGAAGCCGGCGGCGACGACGCCGGCGAGCAGCACCCCGCCGACGGCACCCGTCGGCACGACGACGCCGTCACCGGTGACCGCGCACTTGGACTGGCCGATGATGATCGTGCCATTGCCCAGCCCGGCGTTGAGAGTCACCCGGACCGCGTTGACGGTGATCCCGGTCGACGCCCCCGAACCCGTCGTGACCTGCTCGTTGACGTAGAGGATCCCGACGTTGGCCACGTTGAGGCCGGTGTTCGGGACCGCCGACACGTCGACGGGCGCACCGAGGACCCGCAGGTTCGCGATGGTCGTGCTACCCGTCGAGCCCGACGAGTTCGACGTGCAGGTGCTGCCCACCGCATCGGCCGTGATGGCCGGGGCGATCGCCAGGCCGACCTTCGGGTTGGCAACCGTCGCCGAGCTGGTCACCGAACCCGTGGCCCCCGGCACCCCCTGGGTGCTGACGTTCAGCACACCGGTGCTCAGCAGCCCGAGCACCGAGACGTTCGCCGCGTTGTCGGTGACCGGGCCGGCGCTGCCCAGGGCGGGCAGCGTGACCGTCGGGAGCGGGCCGCTGGTCACGAGGCCGGTGCCGAGCACGGTGACGTTCACGCTCTCGCCGAACGCGCTGCCCGACACCGCCGACACGTCCGCGAACGCGGCGCCCGCACTCGCGATGGCCATCGCCGGCACGAGCGCGACGAGCGCGACGCACCGGGCGATGCGGCGTCCGCGGGACGCCGGAGGTCTTGTCCTGTTCATGGTGAGCCTCTCGATAGGGGCGGAGCGCCGACGACGCCCGCTGTCCCGGTCCGGAGCCGGGAAGGGCGACGACCTGCACGCGCCGTCCGCCCGGCGAGCAGTGTCGGCGCACCGCCACCTGTACGGGATCGTCCGGAAGGCACAACCGGGTTGTGCCGTTCACGGGGTCCGTACGGCCCCGTACGGGCGCCACGATGTGCGCCGTCGGGGAGCCCGACGTGCATGTGCTGCAGGAGGTTCACGGATGCGAGTGCTGGCGGTGGGTGCCCACCCTGACGACATCGAGCTGGGCTGCGGCGGCGCCCTGCTCGCGCACCGTGCTCGTGGCGACGAGGTCACCCTCCTGGTCATGACGACCGGCGAGCAGGGCCCGCAGGACGCGCGCTCCCGCATCGGCGAGCAGGAGGACGCCGCCGAGCTGCTGGGCGCGACGCTGCGCTGGGGAGGGTTCGGTGACTGCGCCGTCCCCACCGACCGCTCGGCCGTGACCGTCGTACAGGACGCCATCGATGCGAGCGGTGCCGATCTCGTCTACACCCACGCCCCCCTCGACACCCACCAGGACCACCGCGCGACCGCCGCCGCCGTGCGGGCGGCCGCGCGCCGCGCCCGCCGGGTGCTGCTCTACGAGTCCCCGACCACCACCGACTTCTCCCCCGTGGTCTACATCGACGTCGCGACGCTCGTCGAGGCCAAGCTCGACCTGCTGCGCGCGCACATGTCGCAGGTCCTCAAGAACGGGCTCGTCGACCTGGAGGCCGTCGAGGCGCAGGCCCGCTACCACGGGTTCCGCGGACGGCTGCGCAACGCGGAGGCCTTCGAGAGCGACCGGTTCGTGTGGGACCTGGGCGGGTCGGAGCCCACGGCCGCGGCGGTCGCGGCCGCGCCGGCCGCGGTCCCGGTCGCCGCGGCCCCCCTCGCCACCGTCGTCGTCCCCCGGTCGCGGCGGCCATGATCCCCGTCCC